>NZ_JACJUU010000001.1 GCF_014237865.1 Pusillimonas minor | reverse complement strand
GGTTACGGACTGCCGGACTTCGCAGAGGAACTCAACTACGGAGTCGATCTATCAACCATCTGAGGGTGGTATCAGATTGATGGGGTGAAGGTGCCCCATCAACCATTAAATCCGTATACCCTGAAAAAGTTTGCATTGATATGGTGTTCCGACAACATGTTGCTGGAATATCGGGACTACATGCTGGGTCAATTATCTGACGGTACGGGGCAATGGGATGTCCTGTCTCCCGCCGACCCTAACTTTGCTGAGCAGGTAAAGGATTATGACGGTTATGTCATCAGCGGCAGTGAAAAATCGGTAGTAGATGACCTTGATGCCCCATTGACTCAACGCCTGTTTGCCTTCATTCGTGACGTCCGCGCAACTTCTGCTGCACCGGTCGTGGGTATCTGTTTCGGAGCCCAGGCTCTGGCGGCGGCACTAGATGGCCGGGTCGGGCGTAACGAAAGCGGTCAGTTTCGCCTAGGAGTGGAATCTCTGAAGTGGTTGTCGCCTTCGATCTCGCAACAATGGCCCGAAATTACAGACGACATCACGCTGGTTCAAAGTCATGGTGAATGCGTTCTGAAGCTGCCACCAGACAGTGTGCTTCTGGCGTCATCACCGTCAGCTGCTCACGAGATTTTTCTGGCCGAAAACCGGTTTCTGGCCATTCAGGGACACCCGGAATCAGATGCGTCATGGCTACGCAAAATGTTCATGCCGTTTCACCGGGATGCGTTTGACCAAACCCAATGGGAAGCCATCGAGCACGAGTCAACACAGCCGGTGAACCGGGAGGGCATTTTGGCGCTGATCCGGCGCCTGTTGAAAGACGGTCACCTATGAGCTGACACGTCATTTATTTAGGGAAAAAATTATGAGTACCACTGCTATAAGGCCGGGCTCAAACGCCCTGGCGTTAGATGAACTCGTCCAGCAAGATCGCGTTCATCGACGAGTTTACACCGACCCCGATATTTTTGCGCTGGAAATGGATCGAGTCTTTGCCGCGAACTGGGTATATTTGCTGCACCTAAGCGAAATCCCGGGCATAGACGATTTCAAGCAAGTATGGATAGGCACACGTAATTTCGTCGTCAGCCGTAAAGGGGACAACAAAGTTACCGTATTTGCGAATCGTTGCTCACATCGTGCCGCAACAGTGTGCCGTGAACCCGGTGGGACAGCCTCTACGTTTACATGTCCGTATCACGGCTGGAAGTACGACAGTCGTGGACAGCTGTTTGGTGTACCTGGAAAAACTGCCTACGGAAACACCTTCAAAGCACGTGACATGCATTTGGCCCGTCCAGCGCAAGTGGCAATTTATAAAGGGCTGGTGTTTGCGACACTGAATGACAAGGCACCCGGACTGGAAGAACACCTCGGCCATGCCAAACGGTTTATTGATGACTGGTTGAACCACCAAGGGGGGCACGAAAACCTGTGCGTTGCCGGTGCGCAGCGCTTCAAACTCAAATGCAACTGGAAAGTGGTTTACGACAATGCAGGTGACGGCTATCACGTGCCGTTTTCACACCAGTCGTTGCTGAAAATGACCAATGATCGCTATGGCGGTGGCGACATGTCGTACTTTGCCGACGCTGATCGTTCAAACATGAAGCTGTATGACTTGGGTAACGGCCACACGCTGATTGACCAGCGCCCCGACATGCATAACGACTCAGCCTGGAACCAGCAGCGGCCGCAGCCCGGTCGCGAAGCCTTCGAGGCTCATGTTCGAAATACGAACAAACCGGAAATGGTCAGCGCAGTGCTAGACAGTGCTGTCGGAGCGGGTATGAACCTGAACATTTTCCCCAACCTTTTGTTTATTGGTAACCAGATCCAAGTTTTACAACCAGTTTCAGCCAATGACGTCCTGGTGCACTGGTATGCCACACAACGTGCCGATGCTGATGATGACATGCAGTCGATGCGCATGCGGACACAAGAAGACTTTCCCATTATGGGCGAAATGGATGACGCCAGTAATTTTGAAGAGTGTCAGCGCGGTATGGAAACCAGTCCGGATGACGAATGGATTGATATCAGCCGGCATTTTGAAACCGGCAAAGATGAAGAAGAAGCGCCGGGTCTTATCGCTAATCCGGTCACATCCGAGCTGCATATGCGGGCCTATTTCAACAAATGGCGGGCACTGATGTCGGTACAACCCATTTTAAACGTTGAGAAAACAAAACTATGATTCAGGAGGCACGCATGAAATATGAACCCGATTCAAGCTATGTGAACCAGCGCTTTTATGATTGGCTGGTTGAGTTATCGACTGATTTTCGGCATAGCACTGACCGATGCACAGCGCCTGTAGATATCGACACCGAACGCGCCATCATGCACCTTGTCAGCCGGGAATGCAGGCTGCTGGATGACCAGCACTTTGATCGCTGGCTTACGCTCTACGATGACCACTGTGCGTACTGGATACCGGCTGAACGCGATGCCGCTGACCCGCGCAAGAAGGTGACCCTTGAATTTCACGACCGCCGTCGCCTGATTGACCGGGTAGCCCGGCTGGGAACCGGGCTGGCATATTCACAGTGGCCCGTTTCACGAACCTCCCGAATTTGCGGGGCTCTGGAAATCTGGCCAGCACCAGGTCAGACCGACGAATGGCGTGTGAGATGTAACTTCATGATGGCAGAACATCAGACTGACCATGTGCGTACTCTTGCCGGATGGTACGGCTTTGCCTTGCGACGCTATCAAAACGATTGGAAGATCGTCGTGAAGCAGGTGAATTTGCTCAATTGTGATGCGCCTCAGGGCAATAACTCCTTTTTCCTGTAGTCAGGTTGCGAAGATGATAGAAGCACACACCCTGAATGTTGTCCGCATCACCCCCCAGGGAACCGATGCTGTTTTGCTGAGCCTGAAGCCCAATGCGGCTGAAATAGGCACTTTTGGTTTTCAGCCCGGTCAGTACCTGACGCTGGAAGGTGGTCCTCAAGACACACCACAATGGCGTTGTTACTCCATTACCAATGGGCCTCGCAACGACGGGGGAATCGATGTACTGGTTCGCCGTGTTCCTGGTGGGCTAGTGTCAAACTGGGTTTGCGACACTTTGCGTGCTGGCGATTCCATCAGGGCGATGCCGCCTGCCGGGCGCTTTTTACTTCGAGAACCGCAACACCTCGTTCAGTTGTTTGCAGGGGGTAGCGGCATTGCGCCGATTGTTTCCCTTGCCCGCCAGGCGCTTGAGCGCAGCCAGGCCCGGGTAACCTTGTTTTACGCGAATCGCAATCGTGCAACAGTAATGCTTCTGGACGCACTAAACGAACTATTGGCGCATTATGCTAACCGCTTCAATGTGCAGTACTGGTTCGACGAAGAGACAGGGCTGCCTGATGCAGAAACGTTCCGCCCAATGTTGGCCGCGCATGGTGACGCCTATATTTGCGGTCCAGAACCGTTTATGCAGGCCATAGTTGCCGCTGCAAAGGGGTTTGGGGTTCCTGAAACACGCATCCACCTTGAAAGTTTTGCCGCCAATGATGAGCAGGGCGACAGTACCGATTCTGACAAACAGGCGACGCTTGAAGTTACTATTGCCGGAGCTACACATGAAGTGATCGTCACAGGTAATGAAACCTTGCTGGCGGCGATGCTGAAGGCTGGTTTGCCTGTGCCGTACGCCTGCCGGGTGGGTGAGTGCGCATCGTGCATGTGCCGACTGGTAGAGGGTAACGTTGAACGGCTTGAGAACGAGGTACTGGACGAAGATGATGAAGACGATGGCTGGATTCTTGCTTGCCGGTCGCGTGCGCGCACTGAAAAAATTGTCATACGGTTTCCGTAGGCAGTCTTTTCGGCAAGGTTAACCACAATGCCGACAAAACACTTAAGTACCAGAAAGATCGGACCAGATGCCGCCGTACCCTGGGATTTAGTGCGCACTTTTCTGGCGCTTGAACGCCATCGAGACTACGCCGTTGCTGCCGAAATGGAAGGGATCGACCACTCAACGCTTCGGCGCCGGATTCAAGCCCTGGAGCAGCAGCTGGGCCGCACGGTTTTTATTCGTACCCAAAGGGGCTGGGAAGTTTCTGCCGACTTACAAAAACTGGTTGACGCTGCACAGGACATGGCAGAAGCGGCCAAGCGGTTTTCCCTTGCAGTTCAGGACGATGCGGGAGTTATCAGAATTTCGTTGCTGGATGCGTTTGCTCACCGTTTCGCTAACGCCTTTACCAATTTCCGAGAACGCCACCCCCGTCTGGTATTGAACATCACCACCGAAACGCATTTTGTTGACCTCAAGCAAGATCAGGTGGATATCGCAATCAGGCTGGCGCGACCAGTGCAGGGTAACAGTTCACTGAAAATCAAAAAAATCGGTGATGTCCCCATCAATGTGTATGCCAGCAAAAGTTATCTCCAAAGCATGGGTGGTGCCCATGCCAACCGTACAGCGCAACATCATTTTCTGGGAATGAATCTGGGGTTTTCGCACAGCGACCATACGTTCACGTATGGGTCGTTGGACCGAACCGAATTTGGGCTTTCCGGAAAAGTGGTGGCGTGGTCTGACAGCTTTTCGATGTTGGCACGGTTATGTGAAAACGGTCTGGGTGTTGCCATTATGCCCACGGTGATGGCTGTAGATTACCCGGGCCTGCAAAAAGTTGATCCTGCCCAAGCTGACGTGACGACCGAACTCTGGATGATCAGCAGATTTGACTTGCGGGCGCCCTGGCAGCTTGATTTGGCCAATTTACTTCAACAAGAATTAAACCGCTGGATGCAACCCTTCGCACCACGATGATCCGTTCGATTCCGCAATAGGTTCAGCTGCCCCTGTACTTATCTGAAATTGCCGCATTTTCGGTTCAACATAGGCATTCTGGCATTGGCAGACTTTGGGAAGATCTGAACAAGTCCCTCGGACCTGTCAAAATGTAGGTTGTTGAGAATCGCCCGATACGGAAGTCCCCGTTGAGCCAATTGAGTTTTTCTGAAGCCGAATACGCTGGCAAGCCCAAACGGCTGACGGCGCTGGAACGAAAGCAGCTGAAACGCAGACAAGCCATTGAACCGATTATCGGTCATTTGAAAGCGAATCACCGGATGGATCGCTGCCACCTTAAGGGTGAAGAAGGCGACAAGTTGCATGCCGTGTTGTGCGCGGCGGGCTACAACCTCAAATGGTTGCTGCGTATGATTGCCAAGAAGGGGGTACCCTTCTTGCAGGTCCTTTTTTTGCGCCTGAAAAAAGGCACCGCCGTGAGGACGATTCTGACGGCATTGGCGTGGGAGGGGGATGCTGACCGGTTAAACCGTCCTCGCAGCGTCATGCAAAGACCCATGTTGTCGGCGTGACGCAGCGTCTTGAATGGCCGTTTTCGGCCAAAATGAATAAATCAGCATCGACTAGGTGGTATTTGCCGGAGTGGATCGAAAAAGAATAGCCGAGCCGTTTGACCCGAGTCGCAGCGTCTGCAACAGCTTTCGTTTGAGCATTGGAAAATGGATATTGCTTGAGGACTGCCAAGGCACGACCTATGAGCATCGCTTCCTGCCATTCCGTCTCATTGTCGAAATGCCGCACGAAGGCATCGACTTTAGAAATGGCAGGTGCGCCTGGTTCAATGGGTCGGGATGGAATCTTAGTTCCATCGGCTTGAACGACTCCGGGTAGACATGCCCTAATATTGTTGAGTGCCTCGGCAATCGGTTCGCTTGCCATGTCCAATACATTCGCCAAAAAGAAATGACTGGATAAAGCGCGTAAGGTGTTAACCGTTTGGCCCGTATTTTCCAGGACGATCAGTAAATCAAAGAGACGATCCGATGCGTCCCGAATATTCCTGTAGCGTTGTAATACCTCATTCGCATCGGCCTCATCTGCCATCGGCACAGCTGTGCTGGAACGTATAAAAATCGTTCTTAGTTTTTCCACCTGATCGGCCAGATCCTGCACGAGCGCCTCCTTAAAGCCAAATGCGCAATGACGGGCTAGCGATATACCTGATTGCGTGCCTGTTGTGCTGTCGAGGATATAACCTCAGGGCTAAATCCATGACTCAATAAAAATGCTTCCGATTGCTTGGCAATCTCCTTGAGTAGGGCCAGTGCTTCATTACCTATGGCATCAATTCGATTAATTAACTGCACGAATGCAGCCTCATCATGCACAGCTGAACTGCCGGTGCTCCTTGAGTTATGGACAAGCCAGTTTCTTTCCTCAAGTAGCTTTTGAAAACGCGCCATTAGCTCTGAAGGTACTTTATCTGAGCTTTTCAGGGCTTTGACCGTAGTACCAAACGGCTTGCTTCGGTACCCATCTACTATCTCCAGGCCGGAGTCAATACCCATGCCAGGTGATGCCTTGACAATGAGCACGTAGTAGGTTGCAGCTGCTCCCTCCAACTTTTGTAGTTGCCAAAGAGTAAAACCGATGCGTTTAGCGATCGTATCTAGGCGTTCTGCCATTCTAGTTTTGTCAAGATGTGTGTTCATCTGATTCATAGACACCTCAAAGTTGGTTATCAACTGAACTGATGTTTTAGTTGTACCGATAGCACTTCATGAAACTCAGTGACTGACTGTACATGGTTACGTCGCTCAAAGCCAGTACCCGTATAGCGCTCTTTGTTATTACGAAAGGGCGCTAAATCAAGGTCGTACCTTTGGTGCCCCTGCGGGTCAGGCTCGCGTGCTGCGCTTCAAGCCTGCTTTCGCAGTCTTGCCCCTAGGCGTTCCGCCTGGCGGGCTTTGATCCTTCACCCCTTCGCGTCTAACGACGCTGCGCGCTAACGCTTGCCCGCGGCCATTCGGCCGAACTTGGCTGGCAAGCCAGCTTGGGCGCTCGCCGCGCCGGCCGTGATCGACATGTGCACGGTTGCTGCATGCCTTGTCCTTGTAAGTCCCTCTCGCCCCTAAACACCGACGTGTATCACTGCGCGCCTGCACTGCAAGGGGCTTTCGCGGCATAAAGCCGGTCGCTGCGCTCCCTATTTATTCCACGACCCCTTTACGTTTGTCGCTACGTGATCCAGTACGGCACGGGCGGAGGAACTCACAGGACTGGCGGCAAAACGCACCACCTGTACCGCACAAATCGATACACGAAAACCTACGCATCGGGCTCCCGAATCTTCAGGCCCGGTCAGCACTAAAAACCATACCGTGCGTAAGCACTTTTTAAAGGAGTAGTCACCATGGCATCAGTCAACAAAGTCATCCTCGTAGGCAATCTCGGTCGTGACCCAGAAGTGCGTTACAGCCCCGAAGGCGCTGCCGTCTGCAACGTATCAATCGCCACCACTAGCCAGTGGAAAGACCGCCATAGCGGCGAAAAGCGCGAAGAAACCGAGTGGCATCGGGTGGTGTTCTACAACCGCTTGGCTGAAATCGCGGGTGAGTTCCTGAAAAAAGGGCGTTCGGTCTACATCGAGGGCCGCATCAAAACACGCAAGTATCAAGACAAAGAAACCGGCACGGATCGCTACAGCACCGAAATCGTTGCTGAAGAAATGCAGATGTTGGGTGGCTCAGGCACCACAGATACGCAAGCCAGCCAACAGCAGCCAGCACCCAAAGGTGGCAAAGGGCGGGGCGACAAAGGCAAACCAGCACCCCAGGCCAACGATCAAGACGACGCCATCCCTTTTGAATGAGGGTGTAAAGCTCAGAAGCGCCGCCTAGGGCGGTGCTTTGCGCCCCAGATGATTCAAGCCCAGGCCGGGGGATTACCGGCCAAAGACAAACAACCATCCGTAGGAGCCGACCATGACCACACTGCAACCCGATACCGCAATTCGTTTGTTGCTTCGTGCAACGACCGCCCGG
Source organism: Pusillimonas minor (assembly GCF_014237865.1). Classification (GTDB taxonomy): domain Bacteria; phylum Pseudomonadota; class Gammaproteobacteria; order Burkholderiales; family Burkholderiaceae_B; genus Neopusillimonas; species Neopusillimonas minor. Next base: position 520,543 of record NZ_JACJUU010000001.1, on the reverse strand, counting down.
CGTGAAGAGCGCTTCGTGGTTTTGGCGGTACGTACTTACTTCATCCGCATCATGAACGCATCCATGAAAAAGCTGCGCGCCTATGGCTTGCGCCCCGTCGTGGCACCCGTGGCCGCCGAGCTGGCACTGAACCGCGCCGCCACAGCTCGCTCTTTCCCGGAATTCGTTACCCGTCTGATTGATGACGACCGGGACGTGGCTGATTTAGTTATTCGGGCGATCCGGCTGTACGCCGAGCGCTTTGCAGCAATGACAACCGAGGCCATCGAGCAGGAAGTCGGTGCGATCGGGCGCGACATGTGTGCCGCCGCCCAGACTGTCTCACGCAACCTGTCATTTATTTCACCCGTAGATGCTTAAAGGACTGTCCATGACTACCGCAAAAAACACCCAGCGGCTCACCCGCGCTGCCAAACGGCTCAATCAGCACCACGAAAAATATTGTGCAGGCTTTTACCCATCGACCGAATGCGCCAGAGCGTTCGGTGCCCGGGTGCGTAAAGGGCAACTGCAAATCACCCCTGATTTTGAGTCTTGGATAGCCATAGACATCGAAGCAACACAGTTTCGTGACCACAACGGCAGAACCGTTTTTCTTTAACCCGTCCACAAATGAAAAAGCCCCCGACGGCTGGACCCGTCAGAGGCGCACATCACAAAACACTTAGGGAGTCTTTAGTAATGCAACTCGATCTTACCAAACTTGCCGCACTTGTGCGCAATTCCCACCTTCAAGGCAAATCCATGCGGCTACCGGCCATGAGCGTGCGCGAGTTAGGCCAGCTGGCCAGCCTGTTGCAAGACCCAACGCCCTCAATTCCCACTTCGTCTATTACACACCACTGATTAGGAGAACTGACATGAGCACGCATTTTGAAATCGATGTTGCCAAATTAACCCTGTCCACACGCTACCAGGCACGTAAGACGCCCGGGCAGGTAAGCCTGTCGGAGCTGGCCGACTCAATCGAAGCACAAGGTTTGCTGCAAAACTTGGTGGTCACCAAGGGCAAAAAACGCGGCACTTACGAGGTCATTGCCGGTGGCCGTCGTTTGCAAGCCATGCAGACGTTGATTGAGTCCGGCCGCTGGGCTAAAGAGACCACAGTATGGGTAACGCAGGTAGACAACGAGCAAGCCTTGGAAGCCTCGATCACCGAGAACGTACAGCGTGAAGCCATGCACCCGGCCGACGAGTTTGAAGCCTTCGCTGCACTGGTTGAGCAGGGCAGCAGTATCGAGGACGTAGCCGCTCGGTTTGGTGTAAGCCCCGCGGTGGTGCGTCGTCGGCTTCGCTTGGCGCAGGTAGCCCCTGAGTTGATGCAAGCCTATCGCAACGACGAGCTGTCACTTGAAGCGTTGATGGCTTTTACTGTGAATGAAGATCAAGCCTTGCAGCTTCAGGTCTGGCAATCGCTTGACCAATGGAGTCGCAATAATTCACATGCGATCCGTAAAGGCATGACTCAAGGAGCAATCACAGCGTCGAGTCCCGTAGTGCAGTTTGTCGGGTTAGATGCCTACCACGCCGCGGGTGGGCGAAGCTATCAGGATCTGTTCGCGCAGGACGATGGACGTGGACTGTACTTGGAAGATGTCGCATTACTTGAACGGCTCGCCATTGAAAAATTGCAAACCGTCGCAGCCGACATCGAGCAGGAAGGCTGGTCATGGGTTGAATTTAAACCGGCTTATGACTCGGAGTGGATGAATTTTGGACGAGTCTACGCGCAAGAAGGGGAGTACTCACCTGAGCAACAGTCGGCGATCGAGGTCATAGATAAAAGCATTCAGGCAATCGAAGCGGAACGAGACAACCTGGGCGACGAGGAAGAAGATCATGTTCTATGGCGACGACTTGAGCAAGAAATAGAAAAGTTAGGGGCTGCACGAGAAAAGATTGAAATAGAAGCCGAGGTCTGGACGCCAGCAACCAAAGCGATTGCCGGTGCCGTCGTTTACGTCAACAGTGCAGGTGATGTACAGATTAGCCGAGGTTTGATCCGGCCCGAAGATCGGCAACGCGCAAGCCAATTGTCTAAAGAGCTGGGCCAGTCCGCGTGTCTGGGGTCGTTACCCGTACCGAAAACCCGCCCGGTTCATGCCGAGCGATTGGTTCGCCAACTCTCAGCCCACAAAGTCGGCATCGTGGCCGCGGATCTGGCAACCAAGCCCACAATTGCTTTGGCGGTTCTCGTTGCCCAGTTGGCGCGCTCTGTTCTCGGTACCGGCTACTTTGCTTATGGTGGGTTCGGGTTAGGCGTCAAGCTGAAGCACGAAGACCTACGGGGTAACGCACCCGACTTTAAAGACAGTAAGGCCGCAAAGGCGATGCAGGAACTGCGCAGCCACTGGCTTAACGCGCTGCCCACCAATGAGCAGGGGGAGTTAAGTGACGATGTCTTGGCCTGGGCTTTAGAGCAGGACACTGGAACCCTTTTGCAACTGTTGGCCTATTGTGTCGCTGGCACCGTCCAAGGGATTCAATTTCAAGATGACACTAAACCAACAGAACTGGATCGCCTCGCGCATACAACGGGCGTTGATCCGGCGCAGTGGTGGACAGCTACAGCAGAAAGCTATTTAGGCCACGTCAACAAAGAGCAGCTGGTCAATGTCGTGACCGAAGTGCTGGGTGCCGAGTCGGCCCTGCCTTTGGCCAAGATGAAAAAGACCGACGCCGTCCAGCAAGCGCAGCAGCTTTTAGCCGATAAGCCGTGGGTGCCAACACCATTGCGCATCAAAACCCAAACGTCTCACTGAACATGAAAGCAGGTACGGCCCCTAGGGCCGTGCCTGACTGCGTACTGGGAGTTGCTTATGTCAGCCATTATCGTCACGCCCCGAACTGAACCGCTGCCTATGCCGTTAGGCAACACTTCAGCGGCGGTCAAGACCTTACTCATCTCAGCCAGAAAATCGGTTAACCCAGGCACAGCACGCATGCTGCGTTGTCTGGCTGTCCAGGTCGCCCGGATGCAACAAAGGAGACAGCACCATGCTTAAGCTTGAACCGTATGGACGTCACCCGAGATTGAATAAATCCTGGCGCAAAGCTAACCGTGCGCTACGTCGCTATCCCCCTCATTTGCAGACCGTTTTAATCGAACATTGGAGGGCCACTGGCGCGACTGATGATCCAAAGCGGTTTATGGCCGTGGTGCACCATTTTGAAAGTATGCAGGCCAGTCGTCGACCAATTGGTGCAAGCTAGCCACTGCTAAAAGTAAGTCCAAGCGTCAATAGCCCGACGCTGTCGCGGCGAGGTTGTAAACGCCAGGCAGATCAGTCCATGCCTTTCGTTCGTTGTCAGCCCGTTGTTCTGCACGTCAGAGCCGCCCCTTTTACCGACGTATCGCTGCGCCATTTTTCAAGGCAAGGGTTCACCCCGTCAGGCCCGTGTCCTCGCTTCGCTGCGGGCCGCGCCAGCCAGCCGGGGCCGCTTACAGCGCCCTGGCCTTGAAAAAGTGGCTGCGCTTTTCCTACGTCGAGGCGGCTCCAACGAGCAGAACAACACAACGGACACAAGGGAGTATTCATGACTGACACCACGCACAACCTCACCCCAACAGCAAACACCGTGGGCGTTCCCCCCACACCCCCCGAGGCTCACCTACAAGCAGTGCAAGCCCCAAAAAAAGGTAAAGACCTCAAGCAAGACATTACCGACAAAATCATTGAACTGATGCAAGCCGGACCGGCTCAGTGGCAAAAGACATGGGCCGTTGCCGCAGCAAACGGTATGCCCGTCAACGCCACCAGCGGCGCGCCGTATCGAGGCGTCAATATTCTGTTGCTCTGGGTGGCGACCGCAGATGCCGGGTACACCACTAACCGATGGATGACCTACAAACAAGCGCAGGCAGTTGGTGCAAACGTGCGAAAAGGCGAAAAGTCGGTTACGTGCGTGTTTTTTGACATGATCAAAAAGAAAGAAGCCCAGGACGATGAAGCGCAATTTTTTCCCATGGCAAAGTCGTTTCACCTCTTTAATCTAGGGGCGAATAGGGAAAACGGAAAAAATCGGGCGCTAAGGCGATTTGGCCGAGCATATCGCCCGCAAACCATTCCGCGCAGTCGACTTGCAAACGCCCTGACCCTATACTGTATAGTCGACATTTATGACCGGGGGCGGTCTTTGCTTGGAAAAATAAAAGATGTCGAACGCGCAGCTGATGGCAGTAGTCGAGGTAGACAAAGAAGATCGGATAATTTGTCAGCGCGACGGCTGTCGCCACAGCGTGTACAAACGCATCCACATCGTGCGGGAGAATGGGCGGTTCACCGTCCTCGGCTCCGAGTGCTTCAAGCTCCTATACGGCTCCTATGACACCGGGGCGGTGCCCGTTTATGGATCAAGCGCTGGCCAGCTTCTTACCGACGCCGAGCGTCAGCTACTAGCCGAAAACACTGAACGCTTCATTGCCATGCTGGAGGTACAGCGGCTTCAACTGGAGCATGCCCGAGCACTGGATTTACGCGCTAGACAAGAAGAACAGCGAGAGCGCGAGGAAGCTGCACGAATTATCAGAGGCGCCTCGGATGCGCTGCGTGACGAAGAACGCAATGCTCAGTCGCCTGCCCTGGAAAACTGCCGCCGGCAATACCCAGGGCTCAATCTGGCCACACCAGGCTGGCAGGGCTTGGTTTATTTAGAGAAGCTAAGAATCTTGCGTGAGGGGCGGGGGAATCGATTCACGCAGCCGCGAACTGAATCTTCCCTTTTCTAGAATATTTCCTACTCTTGGGGCTTGCGCAGCTCCCTGAACCCGCCTTCGGCTATACGCTGCTGGCGCCACACATAGTCCCCGGTCAGGTTGATGTGCTCGCAGCCCAGCACCGCGCCGTCCTGGCCGCCGCCACGGCCGACAACACGCGCCGGGCGTACCGGTCCGCCGTAAACCACTACCTGGCGTGGGGCGGCGTGTTGCCGGCCGACGAAGCGGCGATCATCCGATACCTGCTCACCTACGCGCCGACCCTCAATCCCCGCACCTTGGCGTTGCGCCTGACGGCACTGTCGCAGTGGCACGTCCACCTGGGCTTCCCCAATCCGGCTTCGACACCGACCGTGCGCAAGACACTGACGGGGATCGCACGCACGCACGGCCGCCCGAAGAAGAGGGCCAAGGCCCTTCCAATCGAGGACCTGGAACGTATCGTGGTGCAGCTGGTCAGCGCCGGCACGTTGAAGGCGACGCGCGACAACGCACTTTTGCAGATCGGTTTTTTCGGCGGATTGCGGCGCAGCGAGCTGGTCGCCATCGAGGTCGGACATATTGGCTGGACACCCGAGGGCATCGAGATCATGCTGCCGCGCTCGAAGACTGACCAACTGGGCGAAGGGATCATCAAGGCGATCCCGTACAGCGACGGCCCTTGCTGCCCGGCGGCGGCGTTGCGCGCCTGGCTCGACGCCGCCGACATCATGGCCGGACCGGTGTTTCGGTCTATCAGCAAGTGGGGGACGGTGGCCAGCGCCGCTCTGGGCGTGGGCAGCGTGAATACGATCCTGGAGGATTGCGCGACACTGGTCAAACTCGACTACGTGCTAGACCTGTCTAGTCACAGTCTGCGGCGTGGCATGGCCACCAGCGCGCACCGCGCCGGAGCCGACTTCCGCGACATCAAGAAGCAAGGAGGCTGGCGCCACGACGGCACGGTCCATGGCTACATTGAGGAGGCCAGCCGGTTCGAGGATAACGCGGCCGGCAGTCTGTTGCGTAAGCGGGTCAAACCGGCCTGATTTGTCTCAGCGCCCGCTTGCCCGTTGTTGAAAAGCAGCACCGGCCGGCCCCCGGCTGTGCCGGGGCGAGCGACGGCATGGCGCGAAGCACGTCCCCGGCGGGCATGCTCAGTAAAGGCGTCTACAGGAAGGGGATGGCATCAAATTCATTGCGCCAGGACATAATGCGCCAAGGCCATCGCTTCGCCCTCGCTCAGTTGGGAGAAAGCTGGCATCGGTACAGGCCCCCATTTGCCAGCGCCGCCCGCTCGAATATTCCTCGCCACCAGTGATACCGCGTCTGCCTTGCCCTTGTACTTTGCCACCACTTCCTTGAATGCCGGCCCGACGACCTTTTTGTCGATCGAATGACATCCCATGCAAGCATTTGCGGCAAGCAACGCTTTCGTATCGATTGCTGCGGTGGCGCCGGCCTTCGGTGCAACTGCAGCTGGCTTTATCGCCGCGTTCGCAATCGGCACTGCGTTACTGCGTTCGGCACCGTAGGTCTTGACCAGGTAATCGACCATGTCCGGGATATCCGCGTCTGAGAATTGCGCACCGAACGGTTTCTTCATCTTTCTCACGGTGGCATCCCAGTAGCCGCGCGGCGATGTCGTGGGCTGCGACTGGATGTAATGGACCGAGTGACATGTCATGCAGTTGCGCTGGGCCAGCGCATATCCCGGCAACTCGCTGGGTTTGAAGACAGCAGTTTCAGGCGGAAGCTGAATGTCGAGGGCGAAAGCTGGGGCCGCAGCCATCAGACTGATGGTGAACAGAGAGCAAATCAGTGGATGTTTCAATGTGGTTCCCCTTATACCGCGACGACGCGCGTCGATTCGACCACATTGCGCATGTAGCCGGCAGGGTTCCACAGGGCGCTCGCGGGTTGGCCTTGACCGATCCGGTTGCCCGCCCGAACCAGCAGTTCGTGGTTTCCTTTTTGTTTCGGCGTGAACGCCGCGCTCCACTCTCGAAAAGAATAGCGCCCCAGGTCCTTGCCCAGTTGTGCGGCTTGCCAGTTCTTGCCACCGTCGGATGAAAACGCCACCTCATTCACGCCGTAGCCGCCGTCGAACGCAATCCCGCGCACCACCGTCTGGCGCCCGACCTTGACGTGCATGCCGTCGGTCAGGCTGGTCACGAACGAGCGCACGTTGAGGCGATTGATCGGGACGGTCTTGGTCGGCGCCTTTCCCGGCTCGGTACAGGCGCACTGATTGTCGGGGATGCGATAGGCCGTGCTCATCCAAAATCCGTCGAATACCTTGTCGGTCACGGTAATGTCGGACAGATGCTTGACCCAATAGGTGCCGTAGTAGCCGGGCACCACCAGGCGCAGTGGGTAGCCATTCAACATCGGCAGATCGGCACCGTTCATTTGCCAGGCCAACATGACTTCGCCGTCGAGCGCATGGTCGATATTGAGCGCCTTCATGAAATCGGGCCCGTCGCCAACGGGCGGCGTGTCAAGGCCGTTGAACGAGACCTGTACCGACCCGGCCTTGACGCCGGCCTTTTCCAGCACCTTGCGTAGCGGCACGCCAGTCCAGCGTGCGTTGCCCATGGCACCATTCGATAGCTGGCCGCCGTTGGCGCGCGGCGACAGGTGGCCGCGGCTGTTACCGGAACACTGGTTCACGGCAACCAGTTCGGTGGCGTCAGCCATTTGCTTGAGGTCGGCGAGCGAGAGCTCCAGCGGCGTATTAACATTGCCGCCGACTTTGAGACGGTATGTTTGCGCATCGATCGCGGTGGGAATGCCGCTCCAGTGATATCGGACGAAAAACGCATCGTTCGGCGTAATCACCGATTCGTTGAACACACTGAACGGAGTTTCCAGCTGCGGCGGACGGGCGGTCAGCAGGATCAGCGGCCGCTTTTGAGGATACACGACCAGTTCGCGCTCGCCGTTTTCAAACGGCAGCGTGACGTGGCCTGCCTCCGCCGCGAGCGCGCTCAATACCGGACTGCCGAACACGCCGGCGGCACCGAGCGTGCCGGCCTGCCTCATAAAGGAACGGCGCCGCAACGCCTCCGCCGTCAATATCAACGAGTTCTTCGCCATACTGGTCTCCGTTATTATTGTGAAATCGGTTAGCTCGATACTGCCACAGTATTGTCGTGATTTGCTTACTGCACGCTACTCAATACGGCTTTTTGTGGATCGACGGCCACGTCCCCTTCCATCACCAGGATGCGACTCGCCGTCGCGGCCTTGTCGTTGAGGCTGTTGCTCACGGCGCGCATCGGTCCGATCGCAGTGCCGTTCGCCATCCCCATCGGATTCGTCTTGAAACTGGCCACCGGCGCGGCCTGGCCGGTGACGTACACGCTGTACGCGGTCTGCGGCTTGAGTTTGAACAGCGACACTTCCAGCGCGTCCACCACGCCCAGGTTACGGGCCACAACGAATCCCTTGGCCTCGCCGGCAGCGGGTTTAAGCGCAATGTTGATTGGCTCGCTGTTGGCGCGCGGGACCAGGTTGGTCATGCCGTCGCCGTGCGGCACGGCGTTCGAAACGTACACCAGTGCCTGCGGCGCCTGGCCGACCGGTGCGCGCGCAATCACCTTGTTGGTGGCGCTGTCGATGACATCGACCGCGTCGCCGTTTTCAAGTCCCACATACAGACGTGTGCCGTCGTCGGAGGTCCAGATGCCGTGGGGCAACGCGCCGGTAGGGATCGTCGCAACCAGCGTCGGCGTGGCGTCGGTGGTGTACACCTTGACGACATTCTCACCGCCGATCGTTACGTAAGCACGGGTGCCAGCCGCAGTCTTCGCGAACGCCAAGTGGTTGGTAATGAAGCCGGTATCGATGACGCCCTTTACTTCCAGGCTGGCAGTATCGATGCGCGTCACTTTGCCGGCATCCTTGTGCGTCATCCACATTTCCTTGAAATCAGGGGTGAACTGAAGGAACGGCGAGAACGGGCTGACGACCTTAATGTGCTTGATGACCTTGTGCGACTTCATGTCGATCACGTCGACCACGGGATTGAAGCTGGAGACGACGAACGCCAGCTTGCCGTTCGGCAGGAACTGCACCATGCCGGGGCCGGCGGTCGTCTCGATCCGCTTTTTCTCCTTGAAGGTGACCGGGTCGATCACCGAGATGTAGTCTTCGCCGCGCACCACCGCCCAGACTTCGCGGCCGTCGGCAGTGAAAAACCCTTCATGGGGCGAGCGACCGATATAGGTGATTCCTTTGACCTTGTTGGTCGCCGTGTCGATGAATGCCACCGAGTTAGAGCCGTTTGAAATGGCAATCAGGGTCTTGTGGTCGGGCGAAAAGCCCAGGCCGTGCACATTGATCTCGCCCTTGTATAGCGGCGACAACACGTCCGGACGCTGGTTGCCCAGTTTGATCTGGCCGAGCAGCAAATTGGTCGCCGGGTTGATCACTGAAACGGTATTGGTATTCTGGTCAGCGGTGTAGACGCGGTCTTGCGCGCCAGGAGCGGCAAACGCGGAGGCGGTGAGCAGGCTGCTGACGGTCAACGAGAAAACGCAGTGACGGAGTTGCATGATTTATTCTTTCTTGGTGATCGAAGTGGGAGCAACTTTTGCCTGAGCCGATTGGTAGCGCTGCAACCAGGCCTGCATAATGTTGATTTCGTTTTGCTGTTCCGTGATGATGCCTTGGGCGACGTTGCGCAATTCAGGATCCTTGGTGGTGAGCAGGAGCGCTTTCGCCATGTCGATGGCGCCCTGGTGGTGCGGAATCATCATCGTCACGAAATCATGTTCCGCAACGCCATTCATTGGCGCGCGCTTCATGCCGTCATCCATGACGGCCATGGCATCGTCCGTCAGCGCGGCAAACGGCTTGGCCGTGCTGGCGATAAATACGGGGGGCTTTGCCGCTGGCGACTGGCCATGATGGTGGGCCATGGCCTGTCCGAGAGCACTAGCGCCAATCAGGGCGGCAACGGCGAACGTGGCCAAGCGTCGAAGGTACAAGGGACGGTTCATTAAGGTCATGACGGTTTCTCCAGTTGGTCGTACACGGCGGTGGCAACGCGCGCCAGTTCGGCCTTGTTAATTCCAGCCGACAGCGCATAGCCGAATTTGCCGTCGATCCAATAAAACACATTCACCGGTCCCTCCTGGGCGAAGCGAAAACCTGTGTCCTTGTTGTGCGCCTGGTCGGTCGACACGTACAAGGTGAGGCGCTGCCCGGTCGCGTCGTGGTACATGAACTGCGCCACCGCGCCTTGGGCGCCAGGGAGCAGGCGACCACCGATCAGCTCGTAGCCGAGTTTGCCCAGCCGGGGTGGCCGAATTGCCGTGCCGAGGCGTTTGGACAGCCATGCCACTAGCTGCTCTTCCTGGTCAGCCCCGATTTCCACCGGCCGCTTGACATCCGGGCTATAGACAACGTGGGCGATTGCGGCCTGATGGGCCAAGCCGGCAACGTACAGCGCCGGCCTGGCCTGCATGGAATCACCTTGGGCGTACTGAATCTCGCCTGCCTGCTGGCCATGCAGCAGCCACCCTGTCGTGCCGCTGAACAGGGCGATGGCAAGACCGGCTACCAGCCGCTGCCATTGCCACTGGCGCGGTCGCGCTGCGCTTAAGCGCTCCGGCACCGCTTCGTCGAGCACGGGATTGAAAAGCGCGCGCAGTTCATCGTTTTGCGCTGTATAGGCGCGCAGCCGCTCCGCCTCTTCCGGGCGCTGCGCCAGATAGGCGTCGACCTCGAGTCGGCGCGCGGCAGGCAGCTTGCCGTCGACGAAGGCGTGCAAGTCGGCTTCCGTGATGGGTAGGGTATTCATTTGACCACCTTCAAGGGTGCGATGTACGCTCTCCCTTCCATATTCGCGCGCATTTTTTCACGCGCGCGCGACAGGCGCGACATGACCGTACCGATGGGAATCTTGAGCGTTTGCGCGACGTCGTCGTAACTCATTTCTTCCAAGGCCACCAGCAGCAGGATTTCACGCTGTTCCTCTGGCAGCGCACGCAAGGCCGTTTCCATGTCGCGCAGTTCGAGTCCGCTTGAAGGACTGCCAGGTGCTAGTGCCATCGATGTCTCCTCGTTGAGCGCTTCCGTCGGCACTGAAGGCCGCCGCGCCTGGTCGATATGCAGGTTGTGCATGATGCTGAACAACCATGCGCGCATATCGCTACCACCCTCCCATGACGCCAGTCTCCCCCATCCGCGCTCGACCGTGTCCTGCACCAGGTCGTCGGCGCCGGCCCGATCGCCGACCAATGCCCGCGCATAGCGGCGCAGACGGGGAATGCAGGCCAGCAGCTGGTCGCGCGAATTGGGCATGGATGTCACTGGAGTATCGGTCGATTAATCAATAAGCTGCTGCGGTCAGTTTCGGATCGATCTGCCAGGTTTCGTTGACCAGCTTGCCATCGCGGTAGGTCAGCACATAGCGCACATTGACCTGTGCCTTGCCTTCGAACTGCACCTTGGCGACGATCGTCGCACCCTTTGGGTTCGCCGATTCCTCCAGAGCAAGCACAGTCACGCGCGCCGGCCCGACAGCCTTGCCGAACTTTTCCCAGGTGGCGCGAATGGCATCGGAACCGGCGTACATGCCGTCAAGCGGCCCGCCGACCCATGTCAGCTGGGCGTTGTCGGCATAGCCACGCATGATGACGGACGTGTCACCGGCGCCAATGGCGCTAAAGTGAATCTGCGCGGCATCGCTCATCGGGCTGGCGACAGCGCTGCCGATCGAAGCGATAGCGAGGATGACGGCGAAGGTCGCTTGTTTCATGAAATTCTCCCTGGTTGGGTCAGTCGGACGGAAAAAACCGGTGTTATCGAGGTTAACGGATCTGCGGATGATTTATTCCATCTATTTCAAATTAATTTTCGCAGGCGTTTCGTCGCGCGCTATTTGGGAGAGGCGGATCATCGCTTCCAGCGCCAGAGATGCCTTTGTCTTGTACCGTTCGGGATGGCGCAACATGTAGAACGCGCGCTCCGGCAAGTCGATGTTTGCTTTCGCCAGCAAACCTGCCCGCAGATGCGAGGCTACTACCAGTTCCGACATGGCGGTGGCGAACTTGCCGGCCATCACAGCGGAGCGGACCGCTTCGTTGGACGGCAATGTGAGTGCGATATCGAGTGCATCGAAGTCGACATGCATCGCCTGAAGTGCGCACTCGAGCGCCGAGCGCGTGCCGGACCCCTTTTCGCGCAAGATCCACTGTGCCTCAAGAAGATCCGCGTGCAGCAGCCTCCTCCCTGAAGCCCATGGATGGTGCGCTGCGACTACAGCGACGATCTGGTCGGATGCGATGGCATCGACCGATAGTGTCGGCTCGTCGATGGCGCCCTCGACAAAGCCAAGGTCGGCGCCCCCCTGAAGCACTGCTTGGGCGACATTATGGGTGTTATCGATGGTCACGCTCAGTGCGATCGCCGGATGCGCTTGGCGAAATTGCACGAGGTACTCGGGTAGCCAATAGCTGGCGATAGTCTGACTCGCATGAATGGTCAGCGTGCCACGTTTCATTCCACCCAGCTCGGCCAATGTCAGTTCGGCGGCGCGCGCGCTGGCGATCGTGCGGCGTGCTTCTATCAGGAAAATACGGCCCGCTTCGCTGATCTCGATGCCGCGGCCGACGCGATTGAATAGGGCAGTACCATAGCGTTCTTCCAGCACCTTGATCGAAGCACTTACCGCTGAAGGGGTGAGCGCCAACACTGCGGCGGCCTGGGTCAAATGCTGTCGCTCGGCGACTTCAACAAAAATCCGCAATTGTTCTAGTGTCATCTGATTGTTCAATTCTATTGAACGATATATTCGATATTGTAAGATGGACATAACAATCTGTCGACTTGATAATCGTTCTATTGAATTCGAGAATCAGGAGCGGCAAATGGTCAAGCAACCACTAAAACTCGTTCGCAACGCGCTGCCAGGCTTGGCACTTTGCGCTGTGGTTACTGCGATAGCTTACGCAATGGAAAACATCGAAAGCGCTTTATTTGGCCACGCATGGCTCGAAAGCCTGGTGCTGGCCATTCTTCTAGGCACCGCCGTGCGGACGGTGCATCGGCTCGATACTCGCTTCGAAGACGGCATCCAAGTCGGTGCGAAATTATTGCTGGAAATCGCGGTCGTGCTGCTGGGCGCTTCGGTCAGCGCCGGTGCGCTGCTCGAAAACGGCATCGGTCTGATGAGCGGCATCGCGGCAGTGGTCGCCATCGCGATTGCGCTCAGCTTTGCCCTTGGCCGTGCTTTTGGTCTGCCGCGCAAGATGGCCATCTTGATTGCCTGCGGCAATTCGATTTGCGGTAACTCTGCCATTGCCGCGGTGGCCCCGGTTATCGATGCGGATGGAAAGGACGTCGCTGCGGCGATCGCCTTCACTGCCGTGCTTGGCGTTGTCGTGGTGCTGGTGCTGCCGCTAACGGTGTCACTGTTGTCGTTTTCACCAACGCAGTTCGGTGTCTTTGCCGGGCTGACCGTCTACGCGGTGCCCCAGGTGCTGGCCGCGACCTCATCGATATCGCTTAGCAGCGTCCACATCGGCACCCTGGTGAAACTGGTGCGGGTGCTGATGCTGGGCCCAGTCGTGCTGGTACTGTCGCTGATTGGTCGGCGCGAAGGTGGTCGTCGTCCTGCGCTGTCGCATATGGTCCCGTGGTTCATCGTCGGCTTTTTGCTACTGCTGACCTTGCGCTCGTTCGGCGCCATTCCAGAGGCGGCAATTGCGCCGATGCACGTGACGGCGAATTTCCTCACCACTATGTCGATGGCCGCACTCGGACTCGGCGTCGATGCGCGCTCAGTCATGCGGGCCGGTTGCCGGGTCGCCGCAGTTGTCGTGTTGTCGCAGCTGGCGTTGGCAGTCATCAGTTTTTTCCTGATAAAAATGCTCGGCATCGTTTGAAGCACTGCCCGATTAGCGGCTACCGTTAGAAATCGAGGATCTGTATTTTTTTAATACGAGAAACTTGGTGGTATTGCAGAAAGTTACAGTCTGATACGCTTGGCAAGCAGTCGCGCAATGCGCTTGCCAGAGCGGTCTTGATTCATCGCTTAGAGACGGTTTGAAAACTCGGAAGCAACTATGATGTCCAAATGGTCCTCTTCGATAGGAGTACGCCATGTGGACAGCAGAGCAACGAACACGGCATAAGGTCCGGGTTCCCAAGGAGCGCAAGGGTTATCCTACTGATGTGAGTGATCAGGAATGGAAACTCATCGAGCCATTACTGCCGGGCGCTGCTCGTACTGGTCGCCCCCGCAGGACGGAACTTCGCCAGGTGATCAATGCACTTCGTTATCTGGTCCGTTCGGGCTGCGAATGGCGCATGTTGCCAAACGATTTTCCTCCCTATCAAACGGTGTATTACTGGTTCCGTCGGCTAGTGCGACGCTTCCTCTTCCGAACGATCCACGATCTGGCATTGATGCTGGACCGAATGTGCGAACAGCGCGAAGTCGTCCCCTCGGCCGGCATCGTCGACAGCCAGTCCGTCAAGGCACCAGGCGCACGTGAGCGCGGCTACGACGCACACAAGAAGATCAGCGGCCGCAAACGACATATCGCGGTCGATACCGACGGGCGACTGCTGGCAGTGAATCTGACGCCTGCCGACATCGCCGATTCAACAGGTGCGCAATCGGTCCTCGATGCTTTAGTCAAGCGTTGGCCATGGGTCAAGCATCTGTTCGGCGATGCGGCTTACGACCGACGCACCTTGCTCGACAAGGCAGCCTATCTCGACTTTACCGTCGAAGTCGTACGTGGCTTACAGGGCCAGGACGGCTTTCAGGTACAACCGCGACGCTGGGTCGTCGAGCGCACGTTTGCATGGCTGATGCGCTATCGCCGTCTTGTCCGGGACTACGAGCAGCGCCTTGATGTGTCGGAAGCGATGATTTTCATCGCGCTCGGCTCTTCATTACTGCACCGGATGCGTTTCCGGTGAGTTATTAAACCGCCTCTTAGGTGATATGTGCGACCGCGGCTTAAACCTGGTGACGGGCGCCATCGTTCTTTGGCATGCGGTGTTTCTGGAGCGGGCGACACAGGTTGCGCGCGGTCCTGGCAGCTCCCCGACGCCAGTATGCTGCAGTTTCGTGTCCTCGTTGGCCTGGGAGCACATCTACGGGACCGGATATTACATTTGAAGGAAGAGCAAGAAGGTTGATGAGAAAAATATCGGCCGCTGCGGACTTCAAGAATCGGTAACAGGGCTTAGCGCCCGATTTTTTCCGTTTTCCCTATTCTCCCCATCTAGATCAAATCGAAAACCTACCCGCCGAGCTGCAGGCCGACGAATCAGTCATCACAACCAAGGTATTCGAACCATGCGGTGCGGCCGAAAACTTTTTACTTGCTAGCGGTGCAGCAATTACGCACAAAGGGGGCAGGGCGTTTTATCGACCCAGTACAGACGAAATTTACGTGCCGCCACGCGAGGCCTTCACGACACCCGAAAACTATTACGCCACTGTGCTACACGAGCTAACCCACTGGACAGGGCACGCCAGTCGGCTGGATCGAAACTTTTCCAAGACCTCCCGGTTTGGCGACGAGTCCTATGCTTTTGAGGAACTGGTGGCAGAACTGGGGGCCGCGTTCTTGGTTGGACATTTTGGATTCGTTGCGGCAACCGTTGAGAACCACGCCTCATACATGGCAAGCTGGATCAAGGTACTCAAGAACGACAAGAATGCAATATTCACGGCAGCCAAGCATGCCGGTGCTGCAATGGACTATCTACTGGACATTGCCGATAAGACGGTCGACCAGCGTGATGGCTACAAGATTGCCGCGTAGTGTTGGGCAACTCAGTCTGATTAACCCACCCGTGCGGTGGGTTTTTTTATGGGGTTTTAGGGTGGGGCGTTCTCTTAAGTTGTGACGTTCTCAGAGCCTGCGTCGCATTATGTGGGGTCGCTATTTGTTGGGCCGGTTAGCGTGTGTGCGCGTTATCTTTTGGTGCGTGTCGGTGATGGCCGTGTCAGGTGCAGTCCGTATGTTGTCGGTGTGGTGTTGGTGGCATCTTTGGGGGTCGTGCTTCCCCACCTGGCTTTGCCAGTTGGGGCCCCATGGGTGGACGTTGCCCTTACGGGCTGGTTCCCTTAAGGTTGCAAATCCCCTTGGATTTTCTCCCTTAAGGTCACCACACAGTACGCACCCTGCGGGTGCCTTAAACCATTGCCAAGATTGGATATTTTTTGAGAGGGTGTTTGCATCGCGTAATACAACATGCGCGCAAACCCGCATGGATAAAGGATTTGCGTGTCTTACATCGACTGCATTGAGTTGTCATTTACCTACACATTCTCGCTTGATAACAAAAGATAACGAAAGTTATTTATTAAAAAACTTTAATCAACACTAATTAACTAAAACGTAACATTTTTTATTGTATTTAAGTTAAAAAAACATAAATTAACTATATTCATACAACGTAGCTTGAATCTGGTGCCAGTTATGACAAACCCACAACTTTTGGTTGATGAGCTGGAAAAATTGCTCAGTCAATGGGCAAAATTAGGGCGTCGCGCGCAGTTGGAAGCCGTTATGCCGATTGTTAGCAAGTTGATCGAGCATCGAGCGAGCTATCAAAATCTGGCCGATATGATGACAAGCAATGGTCTTGATATTGGCGGGCATGCACTGCGCCAGGCTCTTTATCGTTGGCGGAAAAAGAGTGGTTCCGGAGTGATTTCAGAATCTTTGCCCAAAGTGTTATCACCAGAGCTGGCGACAGTGGTTGCTGGAGAGATAGCTACAAACGGATCGCAATTGATAAAGTCTAATCCCGCATTTCTGTCGAGTGGTGTTGTAGATGAGAGGGGGCCATTGACGAAGGCATCTTTGCGAGAAATCAGGGACAAGCATATCGACCTAGACGAAATAAGTCGGCAAGCCAGAAAATTGAGAGAGCAAGAAAGTTAAAAGCAGGTGCATGTTATGTCTGTAAATGACACTTCGCGGAGCAAAGTCAAAACTTGCTAACCAAGCAGCGGCGTAAATTTGTTCGTCAAACGGTGGTTTTCTGAACAGATGAGAGTATTGCAATGTTTGTCGTGAGAGCTGCTTCCAAGTGCTCATTTATCCGTCAAGTTTTCAATGTCTTGGCTCCGGCCATCAGTCAACTTATAGGCTGTGTGTCGGGTGCCGGATGATTAGCTGCTTAAAAATAAACGGTCGGAGCTTGAACAGTGCCACAAAGCGCTGCGGGCATGGGACACCTTGGTGGTGTGGCTGCTGGATCGGCTAGGGTGCAGCTTGCCCGGCATAGTACAGATCGTGACCGTTCTTGGGTGGCGTGGTGTTGGCTTTGAAATTTTGACGTAAAAGATCGAAACCGGCAGCGCAGCGTGTAAGTTAATCTTCCATATGTTCGCAGCGCTGGCAAAGCTCGAGCGTGGTTTGACCGCAGCGCGTGTTCTAGGTCGTGCGCAGAAGTTTTAGGGAAGCCAAGTAAAAGACGATGCTAAAAGCGTTGGGAGCTCGTCTACTACCTGCCAAACTGATAAATTATGCTCTTTACGATTTAAGCCGACTTTATGCAATCTGAAACTACTGCAGGAGTGCTCGATGACTGCTGAACCTTGGGTTTCTGTGGACCAAATTGCCGAGCACCTGGGTGTCACGCGCGACTCCATCTACCGATGGATCGACCGAAAGCACTTGCCCGCGCACCGCGTGGGGCGCTTGTGGAAGTTCAAAGTGTCCGAGGTGGACGGCTGGGTGCGCGCCGGTGGCGCGGATGAAGAACAACGCAGCGATGGCCAGACGCCATCGCGCAAAATTTGAGGGGATGGGCTGAATGCCATCATTGAACTGGATCGGCAAAGAAGCAGTCGTTAAACATCACAAGGATGTCCCGTTTCGCCTGCTGGAACCGATGGCGGATCTTTCCTGCGGCCCGGCGCAGGGTAAAGACTCGGGCAACCTCATCGTGCAGGGTGACAACCTGCACGCGCTGAAAGCCCTGCTGCCGCGCTATGCCGGAAAAGTGAAGTGCATCTACATCGACCCGCCGTATAACACCGGCAACGAAGGCTGGGTATACAACGACAACGTCAACAGCCCGGAGATTCTTAAGTGGCTAGGCGAAGTTGTCGGGAAGGAAGGCGAGACGCTCGACCGTCACGACCGCTGGTTATCGATGATGTACCCCCGCTTGGTATTGCTAAAACAGTTTCTGGACGAGGATGGTGTCATATTCGTTTCTATTGATGATGACGAGGTGCACCATCTTCGTTCCTTGATGGATGAGTTATTCGGAACCCGACGGCGACTGGCGACATTTGTTTGGCGAACTGACGGCAACTTCGACAATCAGGCAAAGATCAAGAACTGTCACGAGTATGTGCTTGCATACGCAAACAACCCAGACCTCTTTCCGCACCCTTCTGTCGTTGATCCATCAATCGGCAAGGAAAGCAAGCTTAATCGATTACATATTCAAAACACGATTGTCAAAAATGGCCCGAAGAACCCCGTAAGCTCAATTGAGCTTCCTGCTGGGTTCCCGGCCAGCATAGACGCAGGGGTTATCCGAGCGCGCTCGAATCAATGGCCGCACTACGCGACAGATGTGAACATCGTGGATGGAAAACTAGCAACCCCGGTCACTGTTTCCAGCGGATGGTCCTCGAAATCGATACTTCAAAATTTCATCGACTCCAACTTTGAATCTGTGCTTGATTCGAAAGGGCAGCGCACACGCTTTGTTGTGACAGGAACAGGTGCGATTGAATCCGTTAAGGATCGCGAGCAGGCTAGCCATGTCATCACCGTCATTGGCGGTGTTGGTAGTACGCAGTCGCAGTCGAGTGCGCTGGCAGAAATGGGGTTTGCCTTCCCGTTCCCGAAACCCGTCGACCTGGTGCGCTATCTGGTTTCGATGATTCAAGGTAACGATTTCATTGTGTTGGATTCATTTGCTGGAAGCGGCACGACCGCACATGCTGTCCTGAAACTGAATGCCGAGGACGGTGGCAACCGTCGATTCATTCTTGTGGAAATGGACGACAACATCTCCCGGAATGTCACCCGTGAGCGGATCAAGCGGGTGGCCGAGGGCTATTCCAACGCCAAAAACCAAGCCGTCGAAGGCCTCGGTGGCGGCTTCCAGTTCTGCAGCTTGTCCGCAGAACCGTTGTTCAACGCCGATGGCCAAATCCGCAGCGACGTGAAGTTCGCGCAACTGGCTGAATTCGTCTGGTTTGCCGAAACCGGCACGGGCTTCACCGGCACCGCAGATTCGCCGCTGCTGGGCGTCCACGAAGGCCGCGCCATCTACCTGCTCTACAACGGCATCCTCAAGGATAAGTCGGTGGGCGGCGGTAACGTGCTCACCGGCCCGGTGTTCGATGTGTTGCCCAAGTTCGCTGGCTCTAAAGTGATTTACGCCGCTGCCAACCGCATGGGAGCCCGCACCGCGCGCGAAGGCATTGTCTTCAAGCAAACCCCTTACGCGCTAGAGGTTTAAGCCATGTCCGGATTTGCACCGAAAATCTATCAACAGCAAGTGCTCGACAGCGTGGAAGCTTATTTCAAGGCCTGCCACGAACTGGCGTCGCCCTCGATTGCCTTCACCGTCACCACCGAACGCCTGTGGGGGCGCGGCAACCCGTACAACCCGTTGTCGGGTTTCCCGTCCGATATGCCGTATTTCTGCCTGCGGGTGCCAACTGGCGGTGGCAAAACCTGGCTGGCGGCAAAAAGTGTCCAGCTCGTCAACACGCACTTGCTGCGTTGCGAGCACAGCGTGATTCTGTGGCTGGTGCCCAGCAAGCCGATCCGAGAGCAGACCATCAAGGCGCTGAAAGATCGCAGCCACCCGTATCACGCCGCACTGCGCGAGGCGGGCCCGATCACTGTGCTCGATCTCGAAGAGGCCAAAAGCGTGACCCGCGCCACGCTGGATACGTCGACAACGGTAATCGTGGCCACGCGGCAGGCCTTCCAGGTAGAAGAGGAAGAGTGTCGCAAGGTGTACCAGTCCAGCGGCGCACTGATGCATCACTTCGACAACCTGTCGCCCACACAACGCGATGAGTTGTTAACGGATGGTGAAGGCGGCGCGCGCACTACGCCGTACTCCCTGGCCAATGTGCTACGCCTGCGTCGCCCGTTCGTCGTGGTGGACGAGGCACACAACAGCCGCACTGAACTGGCCTTCGATATGCTGGCCCGCTTCCGCCCCAGCGGCGTGATGGAACTGACCGCCACGCCTGACTTGGAGCGCACGCCTAGCAACGTGCTGCACAGCGTGTCTGCCGCCGAGTTGAAGGCGGAAGAAATGATCAAGCTGCCGGTGGTGCTCGAAGCGGAGCCCAACTGGCAGCAGTGTCTGGCCGATGCCATTGGCCGACGCGATGCACTGCACAAGCTGGCTGATGAAGAGCGCCGAGCAGGTGCGGCTTACCTGCGCCCGCTGGTGCTGATTCAGTCGGAACCTCGCCGTGCTGGCATCGAGACACTGGATTTCGAGAAGGTCAAGAACGAGCTGATCACCAACCACGGCATCCCCGCCAGCGAAATTGTGGTGGCCACTGGCGAGGCAAAGGGGCTGGAGCAGATTGACGCCGATTACAAGCTGGGCATTGCCGATCCGGCCTGCCCAGTGAAGTTCGTCATCACCCAGAAGGCGCTGGCCGAAGGGTGGGACTGCCCGTTTGCCTACATTCTGGTAAGCATGGCCTCGCTGTCCTCGGCCACGGCGGTGGAGCAGTTGCTCGGGCGCGTGCTGCGGCAGCCCGGTGCCAGCCATCGGCAGGCCCGCGCATTGAATCAGTCCTATGCCTTCGTTGTGTCACGCAACTTTGCCGAAACTGCGGGCGCGCTGCGGGACCGTTTGGTGGCCGGTGCCGGTTTCGAGCGGCGCGAAGTCGCCGAGTTCGTGACTGCCGCTAAGGCCGAGCAGGCCCGACTGGACTTGGAGGGCCACGCCGGACGCGTTGTCGTTCGGCCAGTTGCGATTACCTTATCCGAAAAGCCCAACCTGAAGAGCGTGCCAAAGCCGGTGCGTGACAAAGTCAGTTGGGACGGCAAGCTCAATACGCTGACGATCAGTACGCCGCTCACGGAAGATGAAGCCGAGGTGCTCAAGGCGTCGGTCACATCCGAAACCGCTGCGGCGGCGATTGTGGAGGCCGCCGAAGTCAGCCGCACCACGGCGATTGAGTTCTTCCAGACGCCTGCGGAGTTGGGGGAACGCTTCCGTGTGCCGCAGTTGGCCTTGCGCTTACAGGGCCAACAAGGTGACTTGGCGCTGTTTGATGACCCGGAGGTGCTGGAGTATCCGTGGGACCTTTCACCCTACGATGCCGCACCGACGACCGATGACCTGACGGCCTTGGGCGCCGCGCTGAAGGTATCGGAAGGCGGTGAGATCGACATCGATGCGGGTGGCCACGTGGTGTCGCGCTTCCTGCCAGAGTTGCAGCGCGATCTGGGCCTCGTCTATCAACCCGAAAACTGGGATGAAGTTCGCATCGCCACCTGGCTGTGCCGCAACCTTCCTGAGCCGTCATTGACGCACGCCAGCAAGCAGGCATTTGTTGCTGCGTGGGTCTCCGATCTGCTGCGCCGTGAAGGTTTCACGCTGGCACGCGTCAATCTTCAGAAGTTTCTGATCCGCAATCTGATCGAGGCACGCATTCGTGAACTGCGTAAGCAGGCTGTTGGCAAGGCTTTCCAACAAGCGCTATTCGCTGACGACGCGGCTGAGCGTGTAGCGGTGACGGATCAATACGCCTTTGAGTTTCATGCCCAAGCCTACGCGCCCAGCCGTGACTACGATGGACGCTTTGGGCACTTCGATTTCCGCAAGCACTTCTATGGGCGCATGGGTGACTTCGACAGCAAGGAAGAATTCGAGTGCGCCAGCCAGTTGGATATGTGGGCGCAGCAGGGCCGCATCCAGTTCTGGGTGCGCAACCTCGTGCGGCGCGAAGGCAGTTCATTCTTCTTGCAGAAGGCCGATGGCCGCTTCTACCCAGATTTCCTCTGCCAGTTGCCAGGGACGGCAGGCCAGACGGGGCCGATTCTCGCGGTTGAATACAAGGGCGCGGATCGATGGAGCGGGGCTGAGGATGACCGGCTGATCGGTGGCCTGTGGGCCAACCTGTCAGAAGGCCGTTGCCGGTTCGTGATGGTCAAGGACAAGCGGTGGGATTGGGTTGAGGGGGTGCTGAAGTGAGTGACTTCCAAAAGCACTACGCCCTGTGGGATGAGTTCCTTACCGTCTGGCCTGCCTCGCGGCTGGCCACGATGACGCTGGACGACTATACCCAGGCAGGTCAGAGTGGGAATGATTAAAGATCATTTCTAGTCGATTCTAAACTTCGTTCTTTCGGATGAGAATTCTTCCGCGACTAGTAGGCAGATAAAAATTATCTAAATTGTTTAGACATCTTTTCTGAATAGGTTGAAAAGGCTTTTTATCCAAGCCACTGCCCGCAACCATCCCAATGCCAATTGATCTTGGACCTCATAATCGAGATTGATTTTTGGTCCTTTTGCTGTGCCAGTAGGCGCTGCAATACATCTTGCATGTGTTCCAGGCCTTGTGGCGCAATTTGCTGGCCATAAGCTCGGATCGTTGCATGGGCTTTGTCGATCTCAGCCTCAAACGGTGCCATGATCCGATCATATTCGTCCATGTCATCGTCATAGGCCTTGGGGTCAGGTTCAATCGCTACCAGGTACTCCAAGGCGCTAACAAAATCTTCATAGCTGGTGGTCATGGTGCTGTTTCTCCAAAGAGGGTGTTGATTCATGGTTGTGTTCGGCCTGGCGAGTTGCTTGAGCAATGCCGATATCGAGCGCAGCGCCTTTTTCCTCACGTCGGCTGACGGCAAACGGCAACTTGGCCATGTCGTTAGTGTAGACACTGATTTTCTCTTTTGCGCGTGAGATGGCCACGTAGAAAACGTCAGATTTGGTGGTCCGACTGTACGTTTCCTGATTCAAGATGACCTGCGTTGCGGTAAGACCCTGGGCGCTGTGCACAGTGCTGGTGTAAGCGTAATCCATATGCAGAGGGTGCGTTTTGTCGGCATCAAGCATAAGTCGCCGGGTTATCGACCCGTTGTCATCCCGTTTTCCTATCGTTACGGTGGTGGGAGTGACGGCAAGCACTTCGTAGCGCTCGCCATTGACCAGATCGAGTTTGGCATCATTTCGGGTGATGCGTACGCTATCGCCGGCGCTCAGTTCAGATTGACGAAGTTCATAAATTGACAGTTTGGTTGTGCGCGACGGGTTGAACTCGACGGTTACCCCCGTTTGCAGGTGAGCAACCTGAATGCGGTTAAGTTGCGTGTCAACTGATATGACTTTGTACTGATTGCCCGCAAGCAGGCCATTACGATAGTCACGCTCGGGTTGAATGATGGTGCCCACTTCGTAATATCGCGCTGACCGTCGTTGTGCTTGTGTCGTGTCCACACGTGTATGCAGATAGAACGCGAAACCTTTGCCTTTGAGCCCAAGCTTGTCATGCACCAGGTCGTTCAGGGCAATTCGTGATGCATTGGTGCCGGTAATGATCAGCGTGTCTTTACGGGTTACCTGATCGAGCGACACGTATTGATCAGCCATTGCTGTATATCGGTCTGGGCTTTCTTTGATTTCCAGTACTGAATCTAACTTGGTCTGGATGATGTGAAGCGCTTCAGAGGCCCGACCCTGGGCCGCTAATTCGACAGCCTTGCGAAGCAGAGGATCTTTTTGGCGAACAATGTCACCCATGAGCGCTGTTTGCATGCCCTCATCTTGCAACTGGTGCATCGGCTTGCCGGCCTCAATGGCTTTAGTTTGATCTTTATCGCCCAGCATAACGACACGGGCGCCAGTGCTTTCTGCCTGTTTCAGGATCTTTTCCATTTGGCGGGTTGGAACAACACCGGCTTCGTCAATCACAAGGATCGTTTTGCCATCGAGTTTGAATCGACCTTGTTTAGCTTCGAGCATAGACGCTACGGTAACGGCCTCTACACCAAGGCTGCGAAGCTCTTTAACCTGCGTTCCGTAGGGTGCGACTGATTTAACAGTGTAATCAGCCGACTCGATAACTTTCTTGACCTCGTTGAGCATGAAAGACTTGCCCACACCGGCAAGACCCTGCACGCCAATAATTCGGTTCTTGGTCCCCAGGATCAGGTCTGCGGCCGCCAGTTGGCCAGGCTTGAGACCTTTATCGGCTAATTTTTGCTTGATCACGTCTGGTGTCATGATGGCCTCAACTTTTTCGCGACCTTCACGCTCGATCTGAAAAATTCGCTTTTCGCGTTCCCGTGCGGCCTGTGTCGTATACCGTGCCTCATCAAGGAAAAGGCTTCCTGTCGCGATCGCCCGTCGTACATTCTGGCGAGCTTCAGACGGGGTAGCGCCTTCTCGTACCAGGCGCTTGACCCATTCTTCACGCGATAGGGCGGTACCAATATCGGGGATATCGTTGGAGCGGTAAACGTGGGCACCTTGAATTAGATGTCCGGCTTTGAGCGAGCGATCAACGGCCAGTTGAATGTGCTTGACCGATATGCCGGTGCCCATGCTGTGATTGAGCGCCAGTTCTGTCAGGACGGACTTACGAATGACAGCCTCACGTTCGGCATGATGCCGTATCGCCCATGCCACGCACTGGTCGGCAATGCTGCTTTGAAGCTGGTCGCTAACAGTTGTAGGTGATTCCGGGGTAATCCCAGGGCTCGGTGCGTTTGGATGCTTTTCATCCGGTGTGGCAGAAGGGTGGGGCTGGCCGGGCATTGTTTTGTCATGACCAGGCTTGGTGAATTCGACCGGTCGTTTTGCGGCCGCAAAGTCGATACCCAGGTCTTTGGCTTCTTTTTCCCATCCCTTTTGTAAATCGTCACGGGTGATTTCAGGGCGTTTGGCGTTTCGTGTGGCCAGGGTAATGGTTTGCTTTAGATCATGGGAGGCGGTTTTACGGGTTTTGCCCATCTTGGCCAGCTCGGCTTCTACCGACATGCTCCGTTTGGAAAAATATTCGATCTGTTCGCGGCTGATATTGGCCAGCTCGAAACTGTCTTTTTCATAGCGAAGGGCGTAACCAGCTCTTTCCAGATACGCCGCCATTTCGTTCTTGTAGATTGTGTCCAGCAGTTTCTTGTTTTGGAAAATTTGCTCATTCGCCACAGAGACCCATTTGCCGTCCGCACGGCGGGTGGCATTCATGATGATGGTATGGGTATGAAGCTGCGGGTCGGCATGATCTTCTTTGGAAGGGCGTGCTGTTTCGTGTCGAAACTTCGCAGCAATGATATTCGCTGTTTTTTCTGAAGTCGTAACGCCGTCGACTTTCTGGCGAGCCCTGACCAGCTCGCTTTCGAGGTATTCCAGCGCTTTTTGAACAGCATGGTCATGCGCTTCAAGCACTTTGCTGTCTTTACCAATCAGCGCCTGAATACTCACTGATTTTGGCGCTGAGAACGTTAGGTCTTCTCCGGCCCGAGACTTAGCGTCTTTTCGGATCGATTTGGCAAGGGTGACATTTGGGCCGAAGTCACCCT
Source organism: Pusillimonas minor (assembly GCF_014237865.1). Lineage (GTDB taxonomy): Bacteria > Pseudomonadota > Gammaproteobacteria > Burkholderiales > Burkholderiaceae_B > Neopusillimonas > Neopusillimonas minor. The sequence continues at coordinate 495,326 of NZ_JACJUU010000001.1, read as the reverse complement.
TGAGCGCAGCGGTGAAACTTTCTTGGGTAATGTTGCCTTCTAGCCCTATCTGAGCGGCACCTTGTCCTTGCCACTGGGCCGAGTTGCCATCCCGGCTGTAGTAATCGTCCTTTTGGTCAGCGTAGTAGTGGCCGACTTTATTCGCGTTGCCCCTGTGTAGGGTCTTCAGGGAGATCATTGCTACTCCAATGCGTGGTAACTACGCCGTCTTCATCCCAGGTCGTGTTTGATGCTGGGCGAGCTGACAGCGTTGTTTGTTCAATAAATGAGGGGTTTCGGGTGACAAACGAAAGGGGCTTGAGCACAAATTTGGCGATCGGCCGATCTTCAGCAAAGGCGACGTAGCCCGTCAGCTCTGGCAAGGCCTGAATTTGCGCGGCTGTGACCACGGCTTCAGTTTGCCGAACCAGTCGTTCGCTGGTGCCTCGGGAGCCCCCCGGATTGCGTGAGTCGGTGTATTCCGGTCGGGCAACCTCATGCTCGCCCAGTGCCGTGGACATTTCCTTGGCGGTCTCGGCGTCAGTTTTAGAGCCGCCCAGCACCACCAGGTTACGAAAACTGGCCCGTAGGGTTTGGGACATGTGTTTGCCGTAGATCTCATCGAGCTGGGAGACGGTCTGCAGGCCTGCCACGACGCGCACGCCGTGCTTACGACCTTTGGTGAGCACGTCTTCAAGGGATGCCAGCTTTTCCAGCGAGGCCAGCTCGTCAATCAGCAGCCACCAGCGTCGGTGGGCGCTTTCGGGCATGGATAGGATCGAGGAGCAGAAAACGTCGACCCAAGCAGAAAGCAGGGGCTTCATCGCTGTTTTCATGTCTTCGCGCCAGGTGATGTACAGGCAACCTTTGCCGTTTTCCATCCAGTCCCGGATACTGAAGTCGCCGGTGGGCATCGAACGATGCTCCGACAGCTTGTTGGACAGCACGAACCGCGCCGAGTCAAAGGCCCGGGTCGATTCGGATGCGCCTGCAAACAGTGATGCAGCTTCGGTGTCTTTGAGGAATGTCTGAATTTCTTTGAACGGCGCCTCGCAACACCAATAGTTGACCTGGTTGATATCGTGAATGTTCAGCTCAAATAGCTTGCGGGAGACAGCACGTAAGAGCAGGCGACCAAAGCTGTTCCATTCTTCGGCATTGGCATCTGCACCTAGCGGAACCACGGAATATGACAAGCGCTTCCAATCGTACTCAGCCCTGACCTCGTTAAAGTACATCCAGGGTTGGGTGCGCTCATCGTAGGGATTCAGGATGACATCGTCCGGTCGGCCGAACTTGCTGTACAGATCCCCGTTGGGGTCTACGACGACCATGCGATCGCCACGTTTGAGCGCCGAGAGCATCAGCTCGCGCAGCAGTACCGACTTACCGGAGCCAGTCGCACCATTGATCAACAAGTGAAGGTTCTCAACAGAGGCTGGCATGGGGACGCCAGCAATACGGACTTGCTGGGTTCCCTTTTCGGTACATAGACGAACCAATCGCTTGAACGGCACGACCTCGGTACCGCGAATATGGCGCTTGTAGCCCGCCCCATCAAAGCCCTCGCTCTTAGAGATTTTTTTGAGCGAAATAGCCAGGATAAAGCTCAGTATCAGGCCTGCGCCCAGGGCGATCATGAGCGGTGGATACGCAAGGGTTGACCGTATCCAGTGCGAGAGCAGCAAGAAGTTAATCGATTGGATGGACGTGCCGCTCAGAGCCATGGCGGTCAGCAGCCATGCAGAGAAGGGCAAAACGACGAGCGAGAGCTTGATAATCCGACGACGTATATCCGGCGCCATGAGGCATCTCCAAGAAGAGGTAAGAGTGGGCGGGCTACTGTTCAGCCCAATAGCAACGTTGTGACCAGCACACCTAACAGGCCGCCCAGTGCGCCGGCAGTCGCGGCGATTGCGGCGGTGACTTTCACGTTGCCTTGCCCAACCCTGGTGAGGTGTTGTTGTGTGATTAAGAGGCGCTGATTGGCCTGGTTGAGCGTGGTGGTGGCGTCTTCGCCGGCTTTTTCGATGCGCGCTGCAGCCTGTTGCGTAGCGTGATGCGTGGCATGACGCAGCTGTCCTGTGAAGCTCTCGATGCGCATTGATGCTTCATCGATTTGCTTACCGATCGCCTCTTGGCGCTGGGCCAGGCTATGGCCTTCGATAAGCAGATCGCGATACAGGTATTCGAGCTTGGAGCGCGATGTGGCTGGGGTTTCGTGTTCGACGTGCATAGACAGGTCTAAGTGAAGAGGGCTTTGAACGTTTGGTCGAGTTCGCGGTGGACTGGGCGCGCCAGACTTTGCAAGGCGGCAAGGTCACTGAGTCGGTCAATTTCTTCATCGTCATTGGGGTCGGTTTCGCGCACCTTTGCGCGGTAATCGGTTTGATCAGCGACGATGGCCTCGATGGTCAGACGCCGGTTGGCCAGCAAGTCGAATACCTCGCTTTCCAGAATCTGGGCTTGCGGGTTGGCCAAGAAAGCGCGAGATAGCTGCGCGTAGGCGAAGATCGGTGCAAACTCCTCCACAGCACTCACATCGACGCGGTTAAACAGCACGCGAATGCGCTCTGGCGTGACGCCAGCTCGACTGAGGGCTTCGATTGTTTTGATGGTCTCGCGCTGGGCTTTGCCTGTTGGCACTACCGGCAGCACGAAGCAATCGATTTCGGCTTGCGCCTGGTCGTATTTGTTAAGTTCGGCCAGAAAGTCCTCGATGTTTGAGGCGCCCACGTCCACGATGGCAGCGCGGGCTGTCAGCAGTTTGCGAAAGAGCTTGCCAAAGTGCGCGCCGCGCAACTGATCGACGTCAAGGCCAAGGTCGGCGGCCGACTCGTTGGTGGATTCAACGGCGATGATTTCGGCCTCAGGAATGCGCGGGGCCAGCAGGTGGCTGGTGACGACGGTTTTACCAACAGATCCGGAAAAATTAACAACAGCGATTCGCATGGAAACTCCAAAGGTGTGTGAAAGCACTGACGCCGATCGAAGGGGTGCCAGATGCCTTGGGTGGTTATGGGGTGAGCGCATTGGCTCGGTGAAATGCGGTTGGGTTGTCCAGCCGTAGCGATCCCTCGCCATGGCCGAAGCGATGTCGGGCAAAGCCCGTAACGGGTGCTACCTGCTGGCAGGGTGGTTCACGCCGCCGGGCGAACTGCGAGGGGCGCAGGCGGGTGCAGTCTTAGGTGTCGGTTCGTGCTCAGGCCTGGGCTGGCCCTGGGTCACCTAAAAACGACTTTTGTTCTCGTCGACGAACGGTGGGGGGGCTAGGCGTAAGCCTCCTAGGCATGCGTCCGTTGTCAGGGGTCCACCTTTCCCCGCCCGAAGGGAAGGGGACTGGTGTTATCACAGGCCGGCGCCGTCAGGCGTCGGGGCGAAGGGAGCGCAGCGACCGAAGGGTAGGCGCGCGAAAGCGCGAAAAAAGCGCTCGCTGTTTTCACGGCGGTGCAGTTGTGCACAGGTCGTTTCCTGTTTTAAATAAGTTTTAAATGTTTTAATAAGTTTTAGGCTGTGGAAAAGCACTTTTTCTAGCACAAAATCAATGGCTTAAAAATGTGTCTGGTGTGTAATAGACAGCATTTGGTGTGTAATAGACAGCGTTTGGTGTGTAATAGACAGGATTTGGTGTGTAATAGACAGCGCTATTTCGATGGTTTGGTAGTTATCCACAGAATTTGACCGGGTACCTTTGTCTTTTACACACTGGCGTGTGTGTTGCGCCCTGATTGGCTCACAAAAACCAGCCTCGTAATGTCTATTACACACCGACGACGTTTGATTTTTTGAGCTAAATTGAGTGCGAAATTTTGTCTTTTACACACCGCACTCTGAGTTTTTGCCACGCCCAGGCGTGCATAAAAACTTTGTCTATTACACACTGATCGTACTTATTCTTCAGATTCCACAGGCTTATCGTCAATACTTGCTTCGCGATTCACGATGACTAGCATCGGGCCTGTTTTGCCCGGTTCTTCGGTCAAGACATACTCGGGTAGATCGTTGATCTGGATTTGCTTGCGCAGCATCCGGCAGAACTCTTTAAACGTGCCGGTGCTGCCACTGCGCTCATAGATCAGCTTGAACGACCAACGCGCTCGTCCGCGGCCTGCAACGCGCCGAGCCAGTCGATAAAGGTATCGACCGATTCCAGGTTCAATCAAAAAGTAGTCGGGGTGAATGGTCAGGATTTCAGGCTGCTGGGCCTGGACGACCTCCCGGTAGATCCAGTTGGGGACTTCCAGCTCAACACTAGCAACTTTGCCGTTTTCTGCATAGGACAGTACTCGGTAGTTGCTTAATAGCCCTTCACCCTCAGCCATGCGAATGACGCGCCCATTACGTCCTTTGCGTGTACGGACAATCTTGAGTGTTGTGTTCTTGAGCCGATCCAGCGTGCTTTCTAGCTCTTCGTATTGTCGACCGCCTACGGGACGCCGGCAGAACTTTAGGATCTCCATGACACTGGGCCTGATAAGTCGAGTAGGCATCTCACATCGACCTTCTCTATGCCGGTTCATGGCTTCGGTGAGATAGGAAATCGCCATCAAAATGATGTCGTAGTCCCAGACCGAGGCCATCCCGTCTGGGCCGGCCTTGACCTCGATATACCCATCGGCCAGCTCGTAATGGATGGTTTCCCCAGGGCGTTTGTCTCGTTTGGATAGGCGAAACACAGCAACATCCATCATGGACTGGCTGTCCTTGGTTGAAATGTCCCACATTGGTGGGGCGAAGAGGTCGCGCTGGGCATCTCCTGCCGGAGCATGTCGCAGCATTGATGCCATGGCGACTTCGGGCTGATTTTCGCTTTTGGGGGCCTGCAGGGGGACTGTAGCGTCGTTATCGTCCAGGTGTTTACGCTGGGCGCAAAGTGCCATGGACTTGATTCTGTCCAAAGGGGTTTGCTGGTTTTGCATGGGTTATATCTCACCGATGGGGGAGGTGTCGCATCGCTTATCCAACGGGATAACGATTGGCGGGCGCCAGGGGGTAAGCCACTAATTTTTAGTGCTTGCGCGGATCAGGTTTATGTCGGGCGTAGACCGGTAGGGGCAGTTTGTAATCGCGACAAAACTCTCTTAGCGCAATGAGCCAGGCCTTTTGGGGCCATTGCTCCGCTTGCCCCCAAGGGTTTGCCGATTTAATTGCCGCTAACGTTGCGCTATCACTCATCTGATTGCGCCGGCACTGGTCATAGACATCCAACATGATCATGTAAGCCTGGCCGATTTCCTGATTGCGCAGGCTGTGCTCGTGTCTTGTGCGCGTCATGTGCATTCCTTTTGTTTAAGGTCAGGCTGTTTCACTGGGCCGCTGCGGCTTGAAGTAGACCTGCGCCAGCTTGTAATTTGCAAAGTACAGGGCGATGTCCAAGGTTGAGTGCAAATAGCTACGCAACGTGTTGACATCAATCTGGTTGCCTGCAACGGACTGCTTTATCAACATGGCGACCCGATCAAAAACATCCCGTGCGCTATTGGCATGGATGGTCGTAATTGAGCCCGGGTGCCCGGTGTTCAGTGCCGCCAGGTACTCCCAGGCTTCTGCGCCGCGAAGCTCCGATAAGAAGATCCGATCCGGTGAGCTGCGCATGCAAGCCTCTACGCAATCAGTGGCACTGACCTGGCCAACTCCTTTGCCGTAGATCAGATGAACGCGGTTCGGATGGTTGGGCAAGAACAGCTCATGGACGTCCTCAATGGTGATCAGGCGCTCGGTATCGGGGATTCGCTCAATAAGGCTGCGTGCAAACGTGGTTTTGCCCGATCCTGTTTTGCCGCCAATGATGATGTTTTTGTGATGAAGTGCCGCAAATTCAAGAAAAGCGCGCATATCGCCACGGTCTTTGAGGGCCAGAAGGTGCTTGTCGACATCATTGAGGTGGGTTGTGTCACCGATTGGGTCACTGGTGTCTTGCCAGTCGCTAAACGCGCCTTCCTCAGTCAGTTCATCCAGGCTTTTGACAATAGAGCTGTGCTTACGAATGTTGATCGAGATCGTGTCTTCCAGCACCGCTGGCGGCTGCATGACCTGACCGCGCTCCCCGTCAAGCAGCTTGAGCGACATGATTGGCGAAAAGTTGACGTTGTTGTAGCTGGCCATCGTAGCGACGAGCGCTTTGAGGTAGTCAAACGTAAGTTCAGGGGCTGACTTTTCGTGCCAGGCGCCCTTGATACGCACAAAGATAGTGCCTGGCCTGGGGATGGTGACCTCACGCACCTCGTCATCACGAAGGTAGATTGAGACGGGTCTGAGCATCTGGCGTAAGGCCAGGCCCTTGCTAGAGTTTGGTTCTGGTTGAGCGGGTGCAGTGGGTCGAGCATCTGAGACGGCGGCTAGATTTGAGGTTGTCATATTCACAACTTTCTAAATGTGGGTATCCCTTGCACTGCTCGCGCAGCGCAAGGGCGGCGTGAAGGGGGGAGAACGTAGGCAGGCGGCTATCGGCGCTGGCTTAGCATGGGGTCATTGCTTTGGGCTGGGCGCAGCGCATAAACACTGCTGAAGTCCAGGTCGCGGGCAACGTAAATCCCGATTCGACCGGCCTGATTGCGGTAAAGCGTGGGCGGGATATTGATGGTGTTGTCCAATACGGTGGTGATGGCCTGTTGGGCCGCATCACTTGAGTTATCAAAGCGGATGCTGCCTTCATTGCTGCTACCACTACCTTGGCGGCTCACCCAATTGCCAATGTCACCAATCAGGCTGATCATGATGGCCCCGCCGAACCGGGCAGCAAAGTGCGTATCAATCTCTCCGTCCAGGCCTGCCTCGCCAAGCGCGCCGGTACCGGGTGAGTCCAAATGCACCACCACACCGTCAGGTGTCTCCAGGCGTGACCAGACAATCCCGATTCGGGGTTGGCCATGCGCGAGCACGCCTTGTTGATAGCCCACAAAGATAGTGCCTGGATCAATGAGTACGACACGTCCACTGACCGAGCGCACTTCACGCGTGGCGTAGCAAGTAATCATCCCGGCCTGAGCTGAGACGAACTTGGTTTGCTGAACGCAGTCGATCATGGCCCCTTGAGTAAGCAACAAGTCTCGGTTTTGCAAGAGCCCGGCCTTGGCCATGGCTAGGCGAAGTGGGCGCAAGCGATCGGCCATGGGGCCTTCATCCCGTTGTTGGTTGGCACCGGACGTTGCACTATTTTTATCGTTTGCGCTTGTCTGGCCACTTTGTTGACCTTGCAGGCCAGGGGTGAGGCGTCGCTTCTCGATAGGGTCTTCGAAAAGTAGCTTTCCTCTGGGCGGGTCTGAAGGGGTAGTGGCCTGGGCGAGTTCAGGAACCAAAGGGGCCGGTTCTACTTTTGGGGTGGGAGCCGGCGCAGGCGGTAAGAGTGGTTGGCTAAGCTTTAACTCAGGCAACACGTTCTCGATCTTGCTCCTGGTAATGCCGCTTTTAGTGTCCTCGTTAGCGCTTTTTCCGTTCAAACGAAGGATAAGCAACACCAGCAAGAACAGCACCGTTGCGGCCAACATCAGCAAAAAAGCTTTGGCACCGGGCGCCATGGGTCGTGCAGCATCATTAAAGTCCGCAGGCCCTTGATCGTCAACGATAGTTTGCGTCTGTGCCTCAATTTGGGCGACAGCATCGATGGCAGCGGATGAACCTCGCTCAGATTTGAACCAACTCATGGCAAAGCCTCCGTGCGCAATACACGCTCAACGTCAGGTGAGATTGTTCGTGTGGGCATCGGGCGGGCTTGATGGCTACTTTCATTGTGAATCGCCAACACCTGTTCACCCAGACGTAAATGCCACTTGGCCGCAATGCGATGCATGACGATCGTTTGAGCGTCTGCCATATGGCGGTTGGCTATGACTTCATTGCCGTCAGCATCGACAAAGTAAACGGCGGGTAAGTCTTGCCCAGGTGCAAAACGCAGCCAGGTCTGTGCGCCATCATCCCAGGCGTTGACAGGTGCCAATGATTGGTCACCACTCATGGTGTAGCTCTGCCAGTTAATGGCAACGCCGGTTTGATCCAGGGCCTGGTTGATTTGATGCTGCGCGGCCTGAGCGGCGCTGATCGCCGCCTCGCTTTCAGGGTAGTTCAACGTAATGCGGTGGGTTTCCTTGCCCTTGCCGGGTGCAGCGTTTTGAAGCAAAAAGGCGTAATTACGTTTGTCGGTGATGACAATTAAGTTGGTGTCAGCATTTGCCGCGATGGGTTTAAGTAGCAAGTGCTTGCCCACTTGCTGAAAGTCATAGGCCAAAGCGTCGCCAAAGGCATGGGTGACGTAGGTCTCATCATCAGCCAGCACAATGTGTGTGGATACGCCAGCCACTGTATTGACCGCGATAACGTTGGCCGGGTCATATTCGGTGCTGCGAATTCGGGCGTCTTTAGGGGAGGCCTTGGGATTATCCAGAGCGAGGGACTGGCCGGGGGTGAGCGTTACCGCCAGACCCAGGCACAGCGCCGTCAACGTGCGCAAGATCATAAGCTGCGTTCCATGGAAGGTTCAGATTTAGAGGCGGTAAGTTCTCGACCCAGGCTCATACCCGCATCCATTTGCTGTTCATGCTCAACGCGCGTGACCAGGCCAACACCACCGATAGCAACATTGGGATAGTGAATTGAAAGGTCTTTATCGCGCTCGGCCGCTTCAAAGGCGCAAACGAGGCTGGTTTTTGCGTGAACGATCAGATCGCCGGTTTCTTTATCGAGCTGAACGACACAGTTGGGCGTGGTGCCAACCACAGGTCCAACGTACTGTTTGCCGGCCTCAGGTTGGCGCATCTGCTTGTCTTGCTCAAAGTACAAGTCAACAGCGCGGCGCTGTGCCTCCATACGCATTTCGAAGTGCTTGGCCAGCATGGGCGCAACCTGGATCGACAAGGGCAGTCGTAGGTCGGCTTCTTTTGATAGGTGATCTTTGCACAACCGACTGGCACCGTATAGGTCACGTGCAGCGTAACGCTCAAGTTCCTTGTAGAGCGCGGTTCGCTGCGCATTGGACAGTTCGTGAGCGTGTTCTAGGCGTGCAGCTAATTCTTGGTCTTTTTGCGATGACATGATCAATCTCCTTATTGTTTTCTGGAGGAGGGGGGCAAGGCAGGAATCAGCAGCCAACGGCAAAGGCCGATCGCGCTGATGACGATATATCCGGCTTGCATGGCGATCAGGCCGTAGGCGCTTGTCATAAGCGCATAGGCGATCCAGCAACCGTTAGACAAAAGAAAGGCCAGGAAACCCCAGCCTGAAAGTCGATGGTTTGCGGCCAGTAGGGCCGCACCGGCAAGCCCAAGTAGGGCGCCGAGCCATTCAAATATGCCGAGCCAGGTCATTTGCCACCCACCTCAACGTCTGTCGTGTAGCTGAGCACTTGAAAGCCAAGCGGGTTTTCTCGACCCACGGCCTCGGACAAGTCAGCATTGATATAGCCGTAGGCTAAGGTGGCCAACAGGTGCTCATCAGGCCCGCTGGCCTGGTTTAGATTGTTTTCCAGACGGCGCGTGAACCGCACGGTGGCACTTTGATTTGGCCCGAGCGTGATTGATCGCACATTGACTCGAACCCGAGTGTGGTTACCGTACAGTTGGTCAAGGGCTTTATCGCCTTTGAACTTTGCGTAATAGGCGCGTTGCACTGTCGGGTCGCTAAAGAGGGCGCAACGATCGTAGTTGCTTTGGATGGTGTACCAGTCATAGCTCTCGCAAGCCAGGATGTACTGGTGAATAAAGAATCGGGCAATGCGTTCGCCGTAGTCTTCTTTAGGATCGGCCAGGCTGGTGATGTTCTCGATCATCCCGGTTGCGTTATCAACGCGCACAACATGTAGTTCGGGCGCTGCCTTCAGTGGCGTTAACCCTGCCACAGCGACTACGCTGGCTAGGGCCAACGTGCTGGCACCGATTGCAACTCGCCATGCGGTTCTACGAGATTTAAGGATTTCAGCTAAGAGGTCACGTTCCTGGCCGCGTGCACGGGCCAGCTCGTCGTCAAGCGACAGCTTTGGATCTTCGGATGACATGGTATTTCCTGGAAATGAAAATGCAAACGTAAAAAAGCCCGCCGTTTGAGCTAAAGGGCAGGGCTGATATACGTTTAAGGGAAGGGGGCTTGTCGCGGGCGCGACAAATGAAGTCAGTGGCTAGGCCACTGCAGAGGACTTGTCAAAAATATCGAATTAGTGTTCGGTGGGGCGGCAGGTTGAGTGATCAGCTTGTCCCACCGTGTCAGATTAATAAGTACTGACGGCTAGAGCCTTTGTAAAACCGCCACAACGTTTTGCCAACGGTACTTAACTTGCGATGCTGTATTAGCAGAGTCCAAAGCCGTTAACGTCGCCTTGATACGATGCGAGAGCAATAAGAAGAATTTGCGATTCATAGTTGCGAAGCAATGTACTTTCTGGGTTTTAGGCCAAAACAGCTAGCAGGTGTCGCGCCTGGTGCAAATACAGCTTAGTTGTAGCGGCGACTGTCTTCGTCTCGCCGCTGGATTTCCCACCTTCTCTCTAATTCTTTTTGGTTCCGACGCGAATTTTCATTCGGAGTGTTTGTCCAAATGATCGCGTGAAACAGGGCTTTGAGTGGCCACCAGACTAAGGGACGAACAATCCAAACTAGGGCGAAAGAGGCACTTCGAGAGCCCCAAAGCATTAGTCGCGTGAACAGACTGTTGGTTGCAATGGTTTGCAGTGTTTCTGATAGCTCGGCAGCAGCTGCGTCAGGCTTCCCCAAGTCAATGCGCTTAGGGTTGTCGCCTAGGCCGGTTAGCTCGTTCTTCTGAGCGTCTTTGGGCCAAAATGGTTTGAACGTGTCGCTCATAATAAACTCCGCCATTAGGACAGATCGTTATGAAAAATGTTCACTAACTGTACCAGTAAAACTGGCTGGCTGTACAGTGGTTTGAAATTTAAAGTTTGCCAAGAATTGGCATCTCAATCCCTCTTCCACCCGTAACTTTTTCAACAATCACCGCGGGAAGCTTTAGGAGCGTGATTGCGACAAACGATACCAATAGGAGGACCCCAAGAATCTGAAACACGTTAATGACATCTGCGCTAACCATCGTTGTGATGATGCGCTGGATATAACTGAGCATGCCCATAACTAGGCTGAAGACCATGGTGAAGACCAAGCCATAGAACGCAAAATACAGAGCTTGTTCTACCCACTGGTTAAAAAATTTCTTAGTCGGCTCAAACAAGTAGGCTGCGATAAAGAATGGGCCAAGCATGACGACTAACGCCATGCCAACTTTAGCGACCGTCATTAGAACTAGACCAACAATCGTGACCAGGGTGTACAACACAACGATAATGATCGAAACCGTCGCAAAAACCACGGCTCGGAACATATCGCCCAAAACACTTGGGGAGCGATCGCCGATATTTGTCGCAGTTTCAAGTCCCGCATTATGAAATTCGGCCAGTACATCTCTTACATTACCTGGACCACCAGTCATGATCTGTAGTAATTCATCCGGTAGTGCCAGCATTGCGCCCATGATTTGAGTCTGGTAGAACCCGCCAGCCTCAATGATTGCCACCACAAAGACAATCCTGAAAATATTGATAAGCGCTTTGCCAAATGGCGTCGGGATTTGTTGTGTTGCCACCATAACCCCGTAAATCATCAGGCTAATGGCAACAGCGATTTCCAGTGGTAGCCAAATTGCGCTGATGACGCGTTCAAGATTGCCTGCCACGCTCGATAAGAGCATTTGGTTGATCATTTGATCCAGCCACTGAACGATATTGCCAAGACTGGTTAGGGCGATGGATGGCGTGGTGTCCATATAGAGAAGTCCTGGGGAAGGTGTAGCGCCCGGCCAAAGCGACCGGGCTGGATCGCTGAAATTTGCTAGTCAAAAGTTGCGCTGGTCGCTTAATCAGCCTGAGCGCGACTTCACTTATCGAATGTTTGGAATCGGCGCTCGAATGGCTTCTACACTAAATGACGACTCTTTTGATAGCTGTGCAGCTTGCCGCTCGATCAAAGCTTTCTCTGCCTCAATCTGCCGGCTTAACAGGTCGGCCCGCATTTGGTCGGCCATGATGTTGGCCTGTTCCACTTGTAAACGCGCCTGTAAGTCCGCGATGGCTTTAGGGTCAGTCGCCAGATTTATCTGGGCTTGTAGTTGGTCGACCTGGTTAAGGCGCGCTAATGTCCCGGCCTGGGCCTGTTCTAAAAGCGCTTTGCTTCGCACACCCAAGTTCTCTACACGCCGGGTGAGCGCTTGGTTGTCGACTGAAAAATCGCCACTTAACCGCTCTTCGCCTTGTATGCGTTCGATCGAATGGGCGATGGAACCTGCAGAATTCTCGCCAGAACGAAGGACAGCTTGAACGTCATCGGGTAGCGAACGACGAATGGCTGGGTTGTTGAGCAGATCCCCCAAATTACGCGTGCCGGTCAGTGCTTGGTATTGACGGTTAGCGCTTTCAAGTTGCGCTTTGAGTGTTGCGATTTGTTCCAGGTACTTGGCCAGAGATTCTGCATGTTGTAGCGCCCGCGCACTAATGCTGGCGGTGTCCGTTACTGGAATTTGTGCGTAGGCATTGCCTCCAATAAAGGCCAGTAAGGCAATTCCAATATTTCCAAAATATTTAAAAGCTTTCATTTTCATTACCTCAGGTTTTTTTACTGATTGCCCGTACTTTCTCGAAGTAGATGGGTAGCCAGTCTTGTGGGTTGTTGCCGCATTCGGCGCGTGCTGCCTCGGCCAGAAGTGCCATGTCTTCCGAGCCGGAGAAAACAAGCAGGGCGTCGGGGCAGGTTGATAAGTCCAGTTGAGCCGTGACGATGGCTTCGCCTTGCTTGACGACAAAGCGACGACTGAATTCGCCCAGGTTTTTAATCAGGTCGAACTCGGCCTGGTTGAGCTTGAAACCGTCGATGTACTCTTCGGCCGTTGCCTTGGTGTTTGGCAAGTACACGCAGGTCGCTGACTGCTGAACCAACGATTTGCCCACCGGGTTGTCCAAAATGGCACCGGGCTCCTGGGTGGCAAAGATAAAGACGCCGTTTTGTTTTCGGATCGTGCGTGACTTGTTTTGCATTATGTCTTGGAAGTAGGGCACCTTGAGCGGGTGCTGAACTTCGTCAAACACGTAGGCAAAACGTCGGCCGTCAATCATCGATTCGGTTCTAAAGATCAGGTACGTGAGTGCGGCGTCACGAATCGGCCCCGCTTCGAGAAACTCTGTCAGGTCAAAGCCAAATAGATCGTGGTGCGATAAATCCAGTTCGTCTGAAGGGTTGTCAAAGACCCAACCGTTTTCGTGACCGGCACACCAGCGTTCCAGTCGTTCTCTCAAACTTAGCGACGTGCCGTCCTGAGAAGCTGCCGAGGGCAAAAACTGCAACAACGTCGAGAGTCGCCGGTCTGCATGATCAACAAACTTGGTGAGCTGGTCGATCGCTTGAGTTATGGCGCGTTGGTCGTACAGGGACGCTTCTTTGCCCTCGTTACTGGCCAATAGCGTGGTCAGTTTGCGCATGAAGGCAATGTTGCGCTCGTTGGGCGTCAGTTGCAGGTAGTTCCAACCCGTGGGTGTACCCAACTGCAGAGCAAAATACTTGCCGCCCATGGCCTGCACCGCCACCTGCATCCCCCGGTCTTTATCAAATACGGCGCAGGTGTAGTTGAACTTTCTGGCTTGTGTAATTAAGTGTCCCAGAAGCACTGTTTTGCCCGTGCCGGACTGCCCGATGAGCATGGTGTTGCCCAGTCGTCTTGCCCCAGTTTCATCCGTTTCTGCCAGCGACGTATGAAAATTGAAAAAGTAAGGCGTTCCACTATTGGTTTTGAGCATGGTGACCGCTGGCCCCCAGGGGTTTTCATTGGGCTTGCCAAACAGGTAGTTGTGCAGGCCTGAAAAACTGAGGAAATTGAGCGAGGAGATCGCGGCGGGCCTAGGGCGCCAATACCAATTGCAGGGCAACTGCGCTCGCCACGCAGCCACCAGTGCACGATCCACCGGCCGCGCGATGATCATGTTGTCGCTTAAGACCCCAATGGCATCAGCGGCATAGCGCAACGTTTCATCACTCGTTTCACCAAAAATCATCATCGTGGCATGGTGATCTCCCATAATCATTTTGCCCGCAGCCAGGTCATCGAGCGCCAATCCAATTTCGGCGATCTGAGTTTTGGAGTCGTCGCCGGAGTCGCTTAGCCAACGGCGCTGCCGAACCAGTGCGGCACGGCCCTCGGCGCGAGACATCGCGCAAAAGGACTGGGTGAGGATGAATTCAAATGGCAAGGTGAGCAGATCATTGAGGTGCCCGGGAGGGTTGCTGGATGGATAGTCCCTGACCTCGATCATCGTGAAGCGGCGTGTGAAGTCTGTACCGCGCAGCTCGCCTTGTGCGCCATGCAAAGAAAAGAGCGGTCGGGCTGCCGGCAGGTAATTGCATAAGCGTGATTCGAGCACCGGGACGGCTTGCTTCTGGCCATTGAGCAACAGGCCCAGGAACTCGGCAGGCTCAGAAAATCGACCATTACCGCGTTCAACGATCTCAAGCAGTTCACCCGAATAGCGCTTCAAACTACTTTGAAGCTTACGGTTGATGTCGTCCAGTTGCTCGATCGCCTTGGTCTGCCAGGCCTCGATGTCTTTGGCCGATCGGCGCTCCATGCGAGAAAAGAACTTCATGGAGGAGTCCACCATCATGCGCAGGCTCACCGTCAAATATAGGTCGTTGACCATGGGTGGTTTGCCTTCGAACATGCGCCGATAGGCCGCATCGTGCTCGCGCGAGAACCAGTCCGGATAGTCGCTTTGCGGGTACTCCATGGCGCGACGACGAATAAGGTGGGTATATAGGCCAATTCCGTTTGGAAAGCCGCGTAGCACGTTGTTTAGCTCTTCGCGCCAGGCCGCCATTTGCGCCTGGGAAAAGCCTTCAAATGTGCGTCCACCAATACGCCACACGGAAAGGTACTCCATAGACTTTGTCGAAATGATTGTCGGCGTGACGTGGTGGGAGTAGGGCACATGCTTGGCGAGCCCGGGTTCATAGATCGGGCGCTGAAGGTCTGCAGGATGATTCATATGTCTGAGTCTTCCCTTTGCCGGCACCAGGCGCGACGGCGGTGATACGGCGTGGGTGTGAATGAAATGGCGTTCCAAAAGCGCTTGTTCGCCGCGAACAATTTGGTGCGAACCCATAGTTCCAGCGTCCAAAAGGCGCGATCGTCGTGGCGACTGATGATGGCCATGATGGGGTAGAGGACGGGTATGAGCAGCAATAGCCAAATCGTGAACATGGCCAGAAAACCGACAATGCACATCATGATGACGAAGGGGCGGGCGGGGACCCCGCCTTTAATCGTGGCAACCCGAGTCGCCCCTTTAAAGAGACGTACATGATGCTCGGGGATTGCTGAAACGGGAGTGTTGTGAGTGTCGGTGTTCTGTACTTGTGGCTTGGGCGCAGCCATCAGAACACCAGTTCAATTACGCCGCCGGCAACCAGGCCTGCGAAAATCACGCCGCCCGTCCACATGTAGAGTGTGTCTTTGCGGATCAAGTCCATGCTGTAGGCTGCGCCCAGCAACCCGCCTGCGATCAGACAAACAACAGGGATGATCAGCCAAAGCCAGTCGCGAAGCTTTTCCATAGTGCTAGTGGTTCGAGTTAGCCCACCCGACGTTTGCGCCCAGCTAAGCTCGGGCAAGATGAGTAGCAGCGCGGCCAGGCCAAGAAGAACGAGTACCTTGAGCATTGTTGCGGGTGACAGGTCAAAGTGTTTGTTGGTGCAATGTGTTGCGGTCATGGTGGTGTACATAAATGCCTCAATAGGGGGTAAGGCCGATGACACAGGTCGATCGGCCGATTCAATGAAAAAAGGAAATGGGTTGTGCTGATAGCCTGTGTATCGGGCTATCGGACGTGGTTGGTGTTGATAAGAATTGAGCCAACCGATCGACGGATCGGTTGCGCACCTTGGAAAGCATCCGGCCGGGGCTGTGAAAATGCGTCGGGCCTTGGCTGCGAAAACGCATCCCCAGTTTGGGGTTGGGCGTTTGTGGTGGGTTCGGGCGCTGCGGTTTGCGGCTTTGTGTTTGGCGAAGCCGTCGACGGTGCGCTGGTCAGTGCTGGAACCTTCAAGCCTGCCCCGGCAAGCACTTTGCGCACATAGCCATTTTTAAGCCCATAAGTGTAGTTGCCCGTGTTGTAGCAGCTAAGTGCAGCATATAAGGCGGCTTGGCCCTGATGGGCTTTACTGGCGCCTTCGTAACACTGCACCAGGACGCGTTGGGCGGCTTTCAGGTTCGTGCAGGGGTCAAAGACGTTCTCGGGTGTGATGCCCAGCCATTTCCAGTTGGCGTTGTTGATTTGTCCGTAGCCTGCATCAAAACTCGCGCCTTTAGCCTGTAGCTTTCGCACCTCGTCAACTGCTTCCTGGCGAGATTTGGGGAAAATGGACCTGCCAGGTTTACCGTTAACGCCAATAGCCAATGGGTTAAAGCCTGATTCGTGACGAACGATGGCCGTGATGGTGGTGACATGCACGTCTGGCGCGCAGGTTTTTGCTAACTCTATAAATTCGATCATGGGTAACCTCACCAATCGCTGTCGTACTGTTCCCGCTCTCGTTTCTTCTTTTCTTCCAGCGCGGCCTGGTATTTGACGAGCTCAGCTTCATATCGTCCAGGTTCAACCCAATAACCACCATCTTCAGGTTTTCCAACGTATTTTGGGGTTGTCGCGTCCAGATCGGTGTACGCGTGACCGGTGTAGGCGCTGCAGTACCCCGGTTGGGTATTGCCGATCTCTATGTAATCGCGGCCTCGCCGGTCCGTCTTGAGGGTTTGCAGGACTTGATTCAGCGAGGCGGCGTCACAACGGCCGGCGCCTTGCGAGATGGCCTGTACAAGGGAGGCCATGGCCGGGGTTTGGCTTGCCACGGGGCATTGCTGCAGGAAGCTCAGGCGCGCACTTAAGGTGTCTGAAAACTTGCGCTTCTTGATGCCGAAGTAGTGCGACAAAGCCGGACTGCACGCGCCAATAGAACCGCCTGCGCTGGATGACAGGCAAAGCAGGGCTTCACATGCCAAGCGCGTCGTACCTGAAAAAAGTGCCTCATTGTCTGATTGTGCATGTACAGTGCCAGCGGTCAGCGCGCTGGCAAGCAACAGCATACGAGCGGCTAATAATTTCGGTTGACTCATATGGGTTCTCCATAAGTTCGGTTTTGATTGGTTTGAAGAGTGGATATGACTTCTGTACAACAGCCTTTGCATCCAGTGACCCTGGCCCACGGCCTTAGGCACTATCAACGTGTGGTGTCCATCTTGAAAAAGGGTTACGAGCAAGAGCGTTATCGCGTCGCGCAGCTTGTTCGGTCTGATTTGGGCACAAAGCTTGTCCATGAAATAACAAGCGTTGACATTGCCAGCTACCGGGACGCGCGTTTGATGTCGATCAATACGAAAACGGGCGGCCTGATTTCGCCGGCTACCGTCAGGCTTGAAATGTCCCTGCTGTCTAACTTTTTTGACTTGGCGCGAATTGAGTGGGGCTTTACGGCCAGTCCCAACCCGTGTGCTGATGTCCGAAAGCCCAAGCCGCCGCCTGGTCGAGAGCGACGCCTAACCGCCCGAGAGGAGCGGTTGATACTTCGTTATGCTGCAGGGCATTCGAACCCGGAACTGTATTCAATCGTTGTCATCGCCTTGAGCACTGCCATGCGACAGTCCGAAATTCTGGGTTTGCGCTGGGAGCATATAAATTCCCGCACGCGTGTCGCGCATTTGCCCGAAACCAAGAATGGATCAAAACGTGATGTGCCGTTGTCCCCTAGGGCCAGAGAAGCTATCGCCCGTATGGGGACAAAATCCCAAGGGAAGATTTTTGCCTACACCAAACACGGTATTAAATCGACCTGGCGTTTCATGCTGCAAAAATTGTCGATCGAGGATCTGCATTTTCATGACCTTAGGCATGAAGCCATATCCAGATTCTTTGAATTAGGGACGTTGGACATGATGGAAATTGCTGCGATTTCTGGTCATAAGTCTGTGTCGATGTTAAAGCGCTACACCCACCTTCGGGCTAACAGGCTGGTGCATAAACTAGAAGGCAATAGGAACAAGGCTCGCTTAGCCGTCATGCGTGATATCGTCCCGTACCCGGCCATCGTCACCGCCACCGCTTCAGGAGTTGCATTATCGTTTCCTGATTTCGATCAGGGGCTGCGTATTGATCGCGCAACCATAGAAGAAGCTGTGCCGGCGGCACGAGATGTGCTGCTCAGGGCCTTGTTATTAGCAATTCGTGAAGGGAGAAAACTACCGACACCTGACGAGTTTTTGCTCGATACACCAGCCTGTGATGTTCTGATCGTGGACCCCATGGCTGAAGCTTGATACTTTTTTGACGCAAAAGTCGCAAGTTTTGAGGCATTTTTGCCAATCCGGTGTCTGGCGAGAACAAGGTGCGGGCCTAGTAAAGTACGGCGGTGGATATGCCTCGATTAGTTATGGGAACTGCGTGTATCCAAATCCCATAACATATAGTTGTTCTTGCCCAGCTGGCTACACTCCAATTGGTATTCAAAGCAATGATTGGCAGCACATTCAATGCTACGCCAGACGCTAATTTGCCAATCCGGGGTGTGGAAAAAGAACACGGAGCAGAGCCCCGGCCAATGGTGGTCCTCGACCTGTTATGCATTTCAGTTCTGGAATGGAAACAGCGGATACCCATACAGAATCGGTCGGGGTGCTGACATCTGTTTTCGCATCAGCGATGTGGGTGAATATGGTGGCGCAATATATATGTGCTGCCGAGGGGACTAATTTGCCAATCCGGTATCTGGGGAAAAGTTAGCAGAGGACTTACACAACGGTCTAATGGGTCAAGTTATGGTTATCCGACTGGATATCATTACGATGTTTTTTGCATACTCTGGGCCCAAGAAAATGGGGTCGGAAGCTACTTGTCGGGTACCGTTTGGTACGACATCAGCAGCAATCAACCGTGTTCTACTCTTTTCTTCATGATTCTGTAGTTTGTTTTGCCAATCCGAGGTGTGGAAAAGCTTCGGCAAAACAGGCTATTACTGTAGCTATGTAAACTTTAGCCAGGCATGGGCGTGGAGCTACGTAACTGCTCCCGATCCTTACCCTGGTTGTGCGGTTTATGCTCCGGGGAGCATATGGGCTCAAGGGACGTGCGGTTGCATCAAATTGACGCTTTCATAATCGCTCATTTTGCCAATCCGGTGCTTGGAAAATGCAAGGTGCTAGGTATAAGTACGGTGGAAATTTTTTCTATAACTACAGTTACTCGTGCATCTCGGGAAATGTATTCACTGGCTGGTGCTCTTGTCCCGCTGGATACTCGGCGTATGACCGTTGGTCCTCAGGATCAGTTGGTGATAACGGTCTGATTCACTACGACTGCTTGTCAAGCAATTAGCTGTTAGCAAATTGCCAATCCGGGATTTGGACAAAATCAAAGGGACCTCCTGGAAATTGGTTTGTAGTTAATGGGCCGGTGGTAAGTGGTGGGAATAGTTCCGTTGCGACCTGCCCAGGAGGGACACGACTTATGTCTGGTGGGCATAGTTATACATGGCTTGGAGACGACAAATCACCTCTCGCAAGTTACCCAACTGCCTCTAACCAATATGTAGTGGTGTCTAACTACGTAACCACCGCTTATGCGATAGCCCTTTGTGCCTTTTGATTGCCAATCCGGGATTTGGGATAAACAAGATAAAAGCGCATTGCGCTACGGCGGAGCATTCATGGAGGCTATTGGCGGACCTTATTCTTCAGGTTGCGCAATTCCACATGCGATAACTGGTAGATGTTCATGCCCTGCCGGATATTGGGCCATCAAAACTTCGGCTGGCTACGGATACTATGCTGCACCATGGGACACGATTTATTATGGATTTGCGTGTGAGTCTTGGAACTAGCGACCCTCGCTGTAGGCCTGCACAAATACAGCTAGCCTAACGACAAAGATATAAACTGCCAGAGCTATCGGCGGAACCCATTTGGCTAACCAGTGATGCGACATATCCAGAAGGGCATGAGCAATAGCCAGTAAATGGGTTTACTGTACCGCATTGGGATCCCCAATAGCCGCTGATCCAGTTATAGAGTCCCCCGAACCTATAGGACGACGCTGGCGGCGCAAAACTTGATATAGCCACGCAGCTGCCACCGGTATAGACGGTGCCATATGGGCACGTGGCGGCCGAACGCGACCAAATGGATTCAGGTTTTCTCCAAATCCCGGATTGGCAAGAAAGTATCAAGCCAGCAGCATCACGACCAATCAAGCCATTAGGTGAGCACGCTTGTCCCTCGACTGCGATACCGTCAATCTGCATGAATTCGCCAGACTTGACTCGACCGGCAGCTGATAAATTGCCCGATTGATCGACGCTGGCCAGCTCTGATGACCAGGTGCCGTTCATCCAGCGATACTTGCCGTTCTGGTTCTGTAGCCAGATGGTTTGACCGTTAGCAGCGGTCATTTGCATGCGTTGGCCCTCACCATCGACCCAGTTCAAGGTGGCGCTCTGATTCCAGAGGCCGTTTTCGCAAAGCATGGGTGTGCCGGCCGCATTGCGGGCGATGGCCCCGTCAGGACTGCAAGCCGTGGCTTGGGTGACGATTCGCGTCAAGTGCGCTTCGGCCGTCTGGACAACTTCAGCGTTCTGGATCGAGCTTCCCGCCATGTCAATGTCGGTATTCATCTGGTTGACTTCAGGACGTCCCGGTACCGCGTTTCGGTACAGGTAATCCGCCAACATGCCTGCATCGCTGTAAAACATGCCCACGGCCAGATGTCCAGCACCTGGATTAACACCAAAAGCATTTACCGGCACCTGCCACCCACCGTTATTGCCTACGGCCAAGGTGGGGTCACTTGATCTAATGCTGCCACCGGCTTTGAGCTTGCCCGCGATACGCAGTAGCTCATTATCAGGAATCGGCTGCCCACCCTCAGTTATTACCATCGGCTCAAGGACATTTCGCTGATTGGCGCCTGCGCCTTGCGTAACGTAACGGATGCGCAAGCTATACCCTTGAGAGTAAGGGTTCAGGTCTGATAGCGCTTGACTTAGATAGCCCGTATCTCGCAGGTCAGTCGTTGTGACAGTGGTTGCCGGACCGTTCAGGGTCAGCGTACTGGTTAGCGGCGCATAGTTATCTTGAACATATTGCGCGGCTGCCAGGCTCACTTTCTCCAGGTGGGCTGCCGTTTCGTTGACGCGTGGCGTTGCCCGGTATCGGGCAAGCGGCTCGCTAAAGCCCTGGTAGACGAGAAACATAATAGCCACGGCCGCCAGCATGGAACCCATGCCAAAGCCGGCCTGGTTGCGCGGTTGAGGTTGGGTGATGCGGTTAAATAATGCCCGCGTCAAATTTGAGCATTGAGTCATACTGGCAATCTCTTGGTTAAGGTTCAAAAGCCGCGCACCCGTCGCGAAGCTTGAAAGGCAATATCGTCGTTCAGTGCCATGAAGTTGCCGTCACGGATCTTGCCGATGATCCCGCTACTGATTGGATTGTGACGATCCACAAGCAGGCATCGAGGGGTGTAGCGGGCAAACGGCTCGCCCGAGGCGGCTCGGGTGTAATCCTTGGTTAAATGAATGACACCCGCCAAGGTCATCGCCAGTCTTGCGTTAGCTTCAGCGCTACTGGCCTTATCAGCCCGCAGATAAGTTTGATACTTATCCAATGCCTCTTCGACCGAAGAGGCGTGCATTGTGGCAATCACCGGCATGTCAGTGTTGGCAATGTCCTGCGCCTCGATCGCCGTTCTGGCTTCGCGAATCTCCCCGATCAAGACAAAATCGGCGCGTGAGCGGCGCACATGTTGCAAGGGAGCGTGATAGCCGCCGGTCTGGGCAGAAACGGGTACTTGAACAACGCGCCCGTGGCCGCAGCGGCCCGCCATGCGTACCTCACCGGCTGGATCTTCCAGTGCGATACCCAAGCCGCCCAGCTGACTAATGCGATGACAAAATAGGCTGGCCGCAGTGGTGGTTTTACCTGTCCCAAAGCCACCAGTTACCAGAATCAGGCCTTGCAACCTTGGGCGTTCGATAAATTCAACAAAGTCTTTCGGGACGGGAAGATCTGCCAATGGACGAACCTGCGCGTCAATTCGAGACAGGAACCACACCGGTTGCTCTTCCAGGTTCATGGTGGTTACCCGAAAGCGTAGGGTTTCATATTGCAGGGTGAATTCCGAGGCCTTTAGATGCTCTTCTAAACACCTGGTTCGGATAGCATCGACATCGGTGCCGTGGGAGACCTGTACATCCATCATCTCAGTGAGGTCAGGACCTTCGACCTTGGCTTCGCAAAAATCTGTGCCAAGCACAAGGTCGACAAATCGCAAGTCATGCAAGCTAGACATGGCGTCAATAGGCGATAAAGGTCAGATCTGAGTTACCCGTTGCGGCGCAGGTCGGCAGTGGCGCAGCGAACTCGCCGCTATCAGTGGCGCGAGCCAGAAAGCGATCGCAGGCTGATGCGGGAATGCTGTTGTACTGAATTTCCAGTTGACTGGCTGTGCCCGAAACGACCACGGTGCCGCTCCAACCATTTCGAACGGTGCCGCCTGACTGGCCGCCGGTCATGTTCCCAAAAGCGCGAATACGCTGCAGTGCGGCGTTATCTACCGATGCGTATGAGCCGTTCGTTTTGAGGGATTTGGCGCCACTGACGATCGACATTAGATTGGTGCTTTCGATCGTGACCGAGTAGCTGTTGGTGATATAGCGATAGATCCCGTAGGTAGCCGCGAGTGCCAGCGCTACCAGGGCGATCGAGCCCATGGCGGGCAAAGTGAACATACCGCGTTGCGGGTTGACGGTTGTTTTGCGCTTAAGAATGAAGCGAAGCAAGTTCATGGTTGAAACCTTTTTAGCGAAATGACATTGAAATAAGTTCAAAAATGGTGCTCATGAGCAGGGCGATCCACAAAAGCACCCAAACCGTGCCGATGCTATTGGCGCGTTTTGAATACTTCTCGATGAAGTACGTGGTGTCGTCCAGCCAGTTCTCGGCGTACTCGATCAGGGCATCTGCAAAGCCTGATTGGGAACTCATACTTTCTAGAACCGGTAGCGCCTCCCAATCCGGAAACTCGTGGCCCGCATGACGAAACGATTCGCCCAGGTTGTAGCCTTGACGAACGCCATACATGGCCGCGTTGATCCGGGATTTAAGGTACGGGGTAGCGGTGCTGGCCAGGATGGCCAGCGCACCTTGAAGCGGTAGGCCGCTTTTTTGAAGAACAGCAAATGAATATAAAAACAGCGCGCCCTGGATGCGCCGATAAAACGACCACGGTGCAAAGCGATCGGCTTTGGTGCGCCAGCCACCGCACCATCGAGGTAAAGATAACGTGATCCCGATGGCCAGCAGGATGGGCACGGTGATGGCTAACAACCAGTAATCGTGCACCGACTGGGCGGCAAAAATCGTCAGTTGCGTTAACGGGCTGTAAGTATCAGTTCGGGTGATCTCCATACTGGGTAGCACAACGCCAGCGATCATGTACAAAATACCCATAAGCCCCAGGATCAAGAACAATGGGTAGGCAAAGGCGCCAATGATTTGTCGCCACATGCCGCCTTGCTGGCGGGCGAACTTGCCAGCCATCTGGCAAGCCTGCGCCAAATTGCCAGATGATTCCCCCGCAGCCAGAATGGCGCACTCGGCCGAAGGGAGCCACTCACGCAAGGCTTCAGACAGCGGTAAATTGCTGTGCAAGATGCCGGTTTGAGCCACTTTGGCGATGGTCGGTACAAAAGGGGGCCGTTTGGCCCCTAGTAGCGCCGCCATGCGATTAGCCATGCGTTGCCCGGCCGATAGATGCGCGCCAAAGGTATCGGCCAGTTTGCGCAGGGTTTCCAGTTTCCTGGCTCCCGCACGCTGATATAGATACATGGCCCGGTAAAAGTCGATCCGCTGCTCACGTTTGAAGGCTTTGCGTCTGGCTCTGGCGTTCAAGTATCGGACTAGATCATTCAAGTGCTATCTCCCCAGAGGTGGGCATCGGCATCCAAAGGCGAAACAATGCGTTCGGCATCAGCCGGATCGATCAGACCTTGGTTAATCTTTTCGATCATGTGGGCCGCTTTGGTGATTCCGCCACGCTCCCTAACCCAAAAGCGTCGCATGGCTTGCGCGCCCTCATGTCGAAACTTACTGAGTAGAGCGTGATCCGTTGTCATCACTTCGGCGCAGATGGTGCGAACACGCAAGACGCCGCGATAGCAGTGATCGCATCCAGAGTAGTTACGCAATCGAACCGTATCGGCGGTGCAATGGGCTTTGATGCGACGTTCAAGCCCTTCGGCTAAGCCGGATTGGCCTTTGGTAAAGCTGACGCTGCAGTGAGGGCACAGTTGTGGCACCAGGCTTTGGTTAGCGAAAAGCCGGAAAATCTCCGGATCGCTTAAATAGCCCATTTCAATGCCGGCCTCTTGCAAGCGGGTCGGTACCAAGGTGGCTGAACTTGCGTGCAGCATGCCCCAGGTCAGGTGGTTGGTCAGCGCGCTTTTGAGGGCAGCGTCCATGGTTTCGCGAAGGCGAAGCTCACCAGCGATGATCCAGTCCGGGTTCCAACGCATGAGGGTTTCAAACCCGGCAATCCAAGCCTGGCCCTCTGCTTCGCGTCCCAGCCCTTTGCGAAGTACCGCCTTTTGCACAACCCCGTAAATTGGAATCTCTGGCGGGTCCTCCAGCGCGATAACCTTGCGACGGCAACCATCGAGCTTCTGGCGAAGCCCGATAAAGTTTGCCAGTGAGGTAGATTTACCCGAACCGGTCGGACCACTGAAAAGGGCGATACCCGATGCGTGTGCGGTCACGTCGTTAATCGCGTCGTTCTGCGCTTGGGAAAAACCGAGCTTGACCAAAGAGCGAGGTTCACCCAGGTCATAGTGCAGCCGAAGTGCCATGAAAGGGCGCTCTTCGTCGGTCGGTCCGGTCGACACTCGCACCTGATGCAGACCCAGGCCGCTGGTATGACGTTTCGCAATGCGCCCGCTTTGATCCCGAGTTGGGTCGTAATGCGGGTCAGTTGCTTCAGACATTGAGTCGTAGATCGTGCGCACCAACTGTTTCGCGCGCTCTGGCTTCATGGAAAAGCGGCGCTCGATGTCACCCACAATCCGATAATGGATTTCAGCGCTATCAGGATAGACCTCAATGAAAATATCCGAGGCCTGTTCTTTAGCCGCTTCGGAAATCATCGAAATGGCATAACTCTCTTCAGCTGTGCGCCGAAGTCCCGCCAGACCGGTGGCCGTTGGATCTGCCGCTGCCGTGTACAAGCGCTGAATTTCAGAATATGGCACTTCATAGACCGTGTGATATGGAGCGATTTTGCCTTCTGAGAGTGCTTTGCGCCGATCCAGGCTGGCGATGTAACTGCGCACCAACATGTCGCTGCGTGCGTCTTCAGTCAGGTAAAGCACGCCGTCATCCGTAAGCGCGGCTTTGGCGCGCACTGCGGGCACGGCATGGTAATCATGATCGTCGATGGCCGATACAAGGACCAGGCGATCTGGCGCGTCAGTCTGATTCTGTGTCAGCGCTTCGGGCGTTTCAGGGACCAGGCGGTCGAGTTCAGGAAGGTCAAGTGTCTCTGATGCGTTCAGACCGGCATCCACCAGCGTATTCATGGCAAGCGTCCTTGTGGGGGAGGTACAAAAGAGGGCGGCATCATGGCCGCCGGCGCACTGTTCTGGCTTGGTGTGGGCGCGCCGCTACTGGCGGCACTCAGGTCGATGAGCTCGTCGTTGTGCTTGAGCTTGACGCCGTTCTCGTTGATCTGGGCGACGACGTAACCGCCAGGCAGCAATTCACCGTGCGAGACAATCACTGATGAGCCGTCGTTCAGATAAAGCTTGGCTAACCAGCCAGAAGCGGTTGAGCGACGCCATGCTAGTTGCGGCAGAGTGGGGTTAGTCAGGTCGGCAGTTTTCGCTGCGCTATCAAAGCGGCCCAGTTCAGCACGCTGCTTTGCTCTGTTGGCCATGGCTTTAAGCAAAATCTCCTCTTGCAAGATGGCGTCCAGGTCGCTGACGGTTACCGGCGGCTTGTCGGTCTGGGCATGACCGAGTGTCGGTAGGGACAAACTGCTAAAGAGAACCAGCAGTAAGTGGGCGGTATGTTTACTCGCCATAAAGTTCACCTTTTAAAGTCCAGTTCAATTCCCCATTGCCGCCAAAAGCCAAGCCAATTTCTTGCAGGCGAATGCCCGGCAAGTTGAAATCAGCCAGAAGCGATGTCGGGTTACGGGGTGTGGATTTGATTGACCAGCGCAGTGTTTTCCAATGCGGTGCAGTCAGTTTCGGGTCTTGCACGTTTGGCGGTGGGGCGTAGCCCGGTGCCAGCGTGGAGGTTGTTGTGCTGGTCTCAAAAGGAACCAGACGTTCTTGCCACCAGCTCATAAAGGCAGCACTTCGCACGTTGAGTGGGGCCAAGGCGTCGTCGCCACCTGCCGGCATGGCCATGGGCCAATCCAATGTGCCCAGGTCACCGTCAGTGGAGAACTGAACGCCAACGCCGGTACGCCAGCGCTGAGCCGCTTGAGTAAAGCCGCGAACCGTGCGCCCGTCTGTTCGGGCGAATGAGGCACTGGCGGTTTTAGCCGAACATTGGGCGTTGAGCAGCACCCAACCATCGAGCGTCAAAGGAACTTGCCCGATGGCATCAGAACAGTGCTGCGCCAGGGTCAGTACCGCAGGCTGTGAGGTCCACGGACGCATCAAGGACAAATCCGAAGCGCTTAACCCGACTTGACCGCGCAAGCGTTCAAGCTCCTGTGCGCGAGCAAGGGCTCTTTCTTGCGCAAGCCGCGCTTGGTGATGCTCCCAAAGTCCCCAGGCACTGGCTGCGGCCAAGAGGAGTACACCCCAGACAACCCAGGTCACGAGGTTATGGTTGTTTAGTGTCAGGCGTTGGCGAAGACGGTGGCTGCGCCGGATATTGGGAATGAGGTCGGCAAGCTCAACTGGCTTGGCGTCGGCCCAAAGTTCAGGTGGCGCATACACAACCAGCTCACCTGCACTGACGCTACCCGAGAGCGAGTTCCAAAGCTCCTGGATTTTGTGCTGGGCCTCTTGGGCATCGAAGACGCCGTCAGAGTCGGGAACGATGGCATTGTGCAGTGCAGCGGCTAAGGCGAAGCGGCCATCGGGCAATGCAAAAGCAGCAATAAAGGTTGCGCCAAGACTATCGGCCGCTACCGCCGCCAGCGAGACCGTCCCTTTTTTGGCACGGCCCCCGCGCACGACAAAACCTGCTTGTACGACATCCGTATGGCGACGAAGTAATACGACCTCAAGCGCCTGTTGGGTGCGCTCGCGTTCACGTCGCGCAATTTTCTTGGCTTCTTGCATGTAATTCTGGCTGCCGGGCAATACTTGCCAGTACAGGCCAGAAATTAGGATACGGCGCCCCACCTTGATCGGGGTGACGCCTTTGACAGTTTTAAAAAGAGTGACCGCTTGCGTCATGTCGCTGTTGTCCTGCAACGCGCCCGCGGTGCCAGCCGACTAAAGCATCAAGACAATGCTCCCATTCGGTATGGCGGCGGGCAAAGGGATAGAAGAATGAGAGTGGGGCGATTGCAACTGTCCGTTGCGTGCTACGCCCGCGCTGGCGGGGACGGCCGTCCCCAGAATTGCCATCAAGTCTGGCTTGTCGTCACGCGGTGTGTAATAGACATAAGCATTGGTCGAATCAATCAAAGCGTGCAATTGCGCTGAAGGGGTGAACCAGTTGGGTAAGCCCAGCGCTGCGAGGTTGACCGTGCCTAATTCGGCGGGGTTGTCCCGACGGTAAGCAGCCAGTGCGTTGCGTACAACGAGCAGGTCGCTTCCCAGCGTGCGTGCGCGAGTCTCTTTGTTGAGCGTTTGTGTTGATCGACCTACCTCATATACCTTGTCCTGAATCGTCATGACTATAAGAAGAACCAGGAAAAATACCGGCATGGCTAACTGTCCTGCTGCGTCGGCATGATGCGTGGCGAAATAATGATGACCAGAACGCGCCGGGTCTTTTCACGGGCACCACCGCCCGTCACTGCCCAGGCCGAGGTACCGCCGATACCTTGCTTGTTTGACGATTCGCTGGCTTCCTGGAAGTCCGAAATCACCAAAGTTTGGCCAGAACGCATCCCAACCCGTTGCAAAAAGGTCTGACGATCCACAGACGCGGTATATTCCGGCCGCTCGGGGTTGCCGGGGACCATTTCAATGCGAGCCGGTGGCGACATGTTCAGCGAGAACTGAAGGGTCAGGTGCTCATCATGAATGTCCGGCAATATGTCCATGGCAAACCCTGTGACCACGCTGCAGAGCGTCGTTGATTCGGTAGAACCGACTTGAGCCGTGTTGGTTTGACTGCGGCCGCACACATATTGGCGCTCGTTAGTCAGGTGGATCGGGGTAGGCTGCAGGTGCTGCGTTGTGACACCCCGTTGACGCATGATGGACACGGCCCCTTGTTTGGACAGGGCGCTCAAAATAGCCTGGGTGCCGCCAAACTGGCCAGCACGCCCGGAAGCGGTATCCAAAATGCCAAAACCCACACTGGCAGAGCTTTCCAAAGGAGAAAATCCGTTGGTAAAACCAGCACCAAAACTGCCGTTTAATGATCGCCACACCATGTTCCAGTTGATGCCCAGACTGTCCGAGTCGGTCAGCTCTACAGAGGCCACCGTCACATACAGCATGGCTTGTCGGCTCATACGCGCATTGGTGTTCTCAATATATTGCCCAATGCGGTCCAGCACATCGGGTGTGTCGGTCACGGTAATTGTGCCGATGGACGGAGAAAATGCGTGCTGTCCGACCCCTGGGGTCAGCATGGCCTGAACAGCGCGTTGCACATCGGCGCCAAAGCGCGATTTGATGCTCATCAGCGTGCGTTGCGATGTCTCAGAGGTTGTTTCGCTGGCGCTGGTGCCGTTGCCACTCCCCCCCGTGCCGGAGGTCAGGCTTGCGCCACTGGTGACATTGGCCTCGACATCGAGCTCTGAAGAAAGGGCGACACGAAATGTGCGCGTGTCTAAATAGTGGATCACGACCGCATTGTTGCGATACGACCAGGACAAGCCCAGTTGAGAGGTCACCACATCCAGCAGCCCAGATAGTGGTTTGCCCAGCCATCGAAGCGGTTGAATCTGGCGCTCACCACTGGTGGAGTAGGCAAAGTTTCGGCCGGTTGGCGCGTTGGCTGCGGGTGCCATCGCGGCTGCGGCTGGCCCCAGAGAGGGCACCATCGGCACAGTGCCCCCCATGGCGGGGGTAGCGCTTGTTTGAATTGACCCGCCTGCCAAGGCCGCCCAGGCGTCTTGGCTAATACGTATAGGCAGCTGACAGTCGGCCGCTACGATCTGCGTGAAATCCACCAGCGAAAGGGGCGCATCAGCAATCAGACGGACTCGGCAGTCCTGCGCGGTAGGAATTTTCTGGGTCCGTTCAGTGCTCGGCTTGATTTGCTGGGTTGAGATCCAAGGCTCGTCGACCTTCGTGATGATCTCGCGCCCTTCACGATGGGCATCGATTTGTTCTAGGGCGATGTTGAAGGCTTCTTGAGCAACCTCTGGCGCATCGTCAATGCGCTTATAAGCAGCACAACCAGAAATAATTGCAAGGCAAAGCGTTGAGGCGACCAGGCGTATAGCTGGCCGATAATTAAAAGTAGGCATGGGCTTATTAATCCGTTGGAGCTTTCACGACCAGTACCTGGTTGGCATAGGCCGTGACGTTAAAAGAGCGCCCCGCGTCGCGGTAGGCGTTAAATACGTGCGATGCGGCCGCCAGGAAATCCGGTGCCTGTATAGAGAAGGGCGCTTCGATCCGATAATCCGATTCGCTGGCCCAGCGAACAATCCACCCTTGATCAGCCCCCCAGTTGCTCAGCATTTCACTCAGGGTCATACCGGCCTGTGCGGACCACGTCAGTAGCGGTGGCGCGGGTTCAGGCACAGGTTCAGGTACAGGATCGGGTTCGTGTTGCGTTCCAGTCTGGGGCGCTGGACTTTCAAGTTCGTCTGTCTTACTAAGAGCCACAGCGTCGGACTGGCTGCCTTGCTCGACCTGGCCTGGGGCCCGTTCGCTGTTCGAGTGCGGCGTGCCATTTGTGTCTTGCTGCTCTTTGACGCTTGTTTTCACGCTTGAGCCTTGATCTGTAGCCTTTGCATCAGAGGGGAGGCTACTGGCTATATGTAATGGGGACTCGCTTTTGACCTCGGGTAAGTTCACTGGCTGGGCGCTTGCCTCGCTCGGTGCAGGGAGGGTTGGCGACGGTTCCGGCGTGCTCATCGGTTCGGGAAGAACAACTTTTACGGGTTGCTCTGGCCAGGTAAAGCTGACACGCTCTAAGGGGAGTCGAGTAGCAGAGCTGTCCAGCTGTTCATTTGGATTGAATGTCAGCAGTACGGGCCACATCGCAAGCGGCTCTTCCGGTGGCGATAGCTTTGCCAGTTGAGTGTTCTCTTCTATTAGAGGCGCTTGTGTTTGTGGGGTGTCTCCTTTAGCGGTTGGAGAGGAAGTTGTATCGCTCGTCGCTGTGATTTCGCTACTCGTTGCCGGCGGTTGGACGGTTTGCGTCGAGGCAAGGGCGATCAGCTCTGGCTGGCTGGGGTGGGCGAGCATTGGGCCAGCCCACGGACGGGGGTTAGGTGCAGTCAGATTGATCGGTATGCGTTGTCCCTCTACAGGCTTGGGCGGTTTTTTTGGTACGAATCCGCACCCGCCGACGAGCGTTGCCGCCATCAACGCTGCAGCCTTGATGTGCAATTGCATCTAAATAGCTCCGGATTATTAGGGCAAGACCCGTGACGAGTTACGTTTTTTGGTCTTGGGAAGGTCGCCAGGGGGTGACGCCTGATCGGGTTAGCTCGGCGTGCGCGGCTCGAACGTCGCCTGGCTTACAAATGTGTCGCAGCAAAAGAACGACCTCAGCCACGGCTGGCCATAAGTCAGTGGGTACATCGCTAGGATTGTCCAGAATCGTTAGGCGAAGTTGAGCGATTTGGTCTGCAACATCGTTTTCGTTCACGCTGGCCAGGCGCAGCCTCAAGTACTCAGAAAGACTGATACCTAGCTTTGTGGCCGCAATGAGGTAGTGTTGATGTTCCTCGTCAGACATTCGAATTGATATCAGTCGTTCAAGAAGTGGCCTACCCATCACTACGCTCCACAATGATCTGGCCCACCTGTTCGGCATAGGCGCTACGAAAGGCCGACTCCCTAAGATGTCTTTGAATGGCCGAATCGTTATAGCGCTGGCAATGCTCCCAGCAACGAACGTCTCGAAATTGCGATAGGGTCATGCCCGTTTCGCTTTGAAACCAGACCAATGCGGCGTGACGTGCAGCGCGAATGGCTTCTGGAAATTGCGGACGCAAGAAGTTTGGACGCGCGCTTGTTGCGGCGCCCTGTATGTTGGGTACGTACATGAGAAGGCCCTATTGAATTAGGCAATCAGAAATCGTGATTGCCATAGGCAGCACCACCTATACATCAAGGTATAGATGATGACTTTGCGAATTGCTAACTAGAACGGTTTCAGGCGAGAGTCTGCCCAGATAGGCAATGAAAGACACTCATGAAACTCAGAGAAAAAGAGAAAGCGGAACGTGTTCAGCAAGTTATGCGGAACACTTCCAGATATGCAAAGGGCCAGTACTTCGGAAGCCTTTGATTTTATTGGTGCGTCCAGCCGGAATCGAACCGGCACGATCAAAGATCGAGAGATTTTAAGTCTCTTGCGTCTACCAATTCCGCCATGGACGCCAAGCGCGTAATTATGACATAAATGGCTGGGCGAGATGGCGCAAACCGTCACGACAGCCGTCAGCCTGGTCTTGTATGTTGTCGCGTCAGGTTACATAATGCGCTGCATGAGCGAAAAACTTCTTCTTGTCTGCGCCTTACCCGATGAACTTGTTCCGGGCAGCTTGCCTGCCAATGTGCGAGTTGTATACACCGGTATGGGCAAAATCAACGCGGCCATGGGCACGTTAAAGGCCATCCACGAATCCCGGCCGTCACTCATTCTCAACCTGGGTACGGCTGGCGGCTTAAAAGAAGGTCTGACGGGTTTGTTGCCCATCGGGCGTGTGGTGCAGCGCGACGTCGTCACGTCGCTGGCACCACGCGGGCAAATGCCGTATTGCCCAAGGCCGCAACAGTATTTTTCAATTCAGTCTTCGGGGCATACGTGTGGAACAGGAGACAGTTTCGTAACGGCGCACGACCCGTGGTTCGATCACGCCGCCATCGATCTGGTCGACATGGAGCTTTACGCCATTGCCGCAGCGGCACACGAACATAATGTGCCCTGGATGTCGTTCAAGTACGTGTCCGATCGCGCCGACGATGCCGCCGTCGACACCTGGAAGCGTGACAAGCACCTTGGTCAGCAGCTTTTTCTAGAGGCGCTGAAAAAATTTCTTTAGTCGTTGCAGCATGTGCGTTGAACGTGCGTTGCGTGTGTCTGCAAGGCGGCGCCAATGGCCATAATGGCAGGCAAGTTTTTGTAGTTGTATTTAACCCTGGTATCGCTGCTGCAGCGGCCAAAACCCCATCGTTTAAACAGGATGTTGTATGAGTGTGATTGTTATTGGGTCGGGCATTAACGGGTTGGTGGCGGCGGCCGAGCTGGCCCTTAAAGGGCAAACGGTTACTGTGCTCGAGCGCCTTGACCGGCCCGGCGGCGCGGTGCGAACCGAAGCGCTGACGTTACCTGGTTTTCGTCACGATGTGGCCGCAATGAACTTGTCAATGTTTGCCGGCTCGGGCTTTCACAAGGCGCATGCCTCGGTACTGGCCACGCATGGTCTCGAGTTCGTGCCGGTCGATCGCCCCTTTGCGTCAGTTTTCCCCGATGGTGATTACTTCGGCGTTTCCACCGACCTTGAAGAAACGCTCTCTACAATTCGCCACCCCGAAGATCAGGCGGCCTGGAAGGCCGGTCTGGTTGCTTTCCCAGGCAAGGCCGGCGCGCTGGGCACGCTATTGTCTGCCCGCATGACAAAAGGCGGGTTATCCAGGGCGGGCTGGCAAATTTTGCGCAGCCAGGGCTTTACTGGTGCGCTCGACCTGATGCGGCTGCTGGTGTCATCCCCACGAAACTGGGTTGAGCAAACCTTTACCGACCCTCGTCTGCATGCGGCATTGGCAACCTGGGGGCTGCATCTCGATTTTGCACCCGACATCTCGGGCGGGGCTATTTTTCCTTACCTCGAAAGCTTTGCCGGGCAAGCCATGGGTATGGTTATTGGCAAGGGTGGCGCCGACACGGTCACCCGATCGCTGGTGCAACTTATTGAATCGCGTGGCGGCAGCGTGCGATGTGGCGCCGAAGTCGATCGTATCAATGTTGTCGGCGGCCAGGTTCAGGGGGTTACGCTCACCTCGGGTGAAACGCTCAAGGCCTCAAATGTTCTGGCTAACGTGGCGCCGCGCGCGCTCATGCGTCTGCTGTCAGGCCAGAGCGGCGACGCCGGCTTCGACGCGGGCATGAAGGCGTTCCGGCATGCGCCCGGTACCATGATGATTCATCTTGCACTGTCCGATCTGCCGCCTTGGCAGGCCCAGGCGCTAAAAAAATTCGCGTACGTCCACATCGGCCCCACGCTTGACGACCTGGCGCGTACCTACCAGCAGGCCATGGCCGGGTTGTTGCCCGATGCGCCGGTACTGGTGGTGGGTCAACCTACGGTATTCGACCCTTCACGGGCGCCAGAGGGTAAACATACCTTGTGGGTCCAGGTGCGTTGTCTGCCCGCCGACATTCGCGGTGATGCTGCCGGGCAAATCCAGGGCAGGGCATGGGCCGATATCAAGCAGGCGTATGCCGACCGTGTCATGGCGCAAATCGAGCAATACGCGCCGGGCCTGTCGGGTCTGGTGCTCGGGCGTCACATCGTATCGCCACTCGATCTCGAAGCCGAGAATCCAAACCTGGTGGGCGGTGATCAGGTTTGCGGGTCGCATCATTTGTCCCAAAATTTCTTGTTCCGCCCGGTACGAGGTTTTGCCGACGGTCATACGCCGGTCAAAGGCCTGCATATGGTGGGTGCCGCAGTTTGGCCGGGTGGGGGTACCGGTGCCGGTTCGGGCTATATGGTGGCCCAAAATGTGCGTTAGTTCCGGGTTAACACCAGTGGGTAGTTCAACCTTCAACCTTTAATATGTAAAGCGAAACATGATTTGGCCTTTTATCACCAATTTTTTCAGGGCCGGCTCATTGTCATCCACGTAAGGAAACACACCATGACGCATACAAGACGTGACTTCCTGCAGCTTAGCGTTGCTGCAGCCGGTATTTCGGCCATTGGTATGCCGGCATATGCACAAAATGCCGGTCAAGACCTGGTTATTGCCTACAACACGGGTGTACCCAGCTGGGACCCAACCACGGGGCCTTCCGGGGTTAACCCCAAGCTGCAGGCACTTTACCTGTCGGTTTTCGATCGCTTTATCCAGCAAGAAGCCGACCTGAGCTTCAAGCCTGGTTTGCTCACCGAGTGGGGCTTTACCGACGACAACAAAAAAGTGCGTATGGTGGTTCGCGAGGGCGTCAAGTGGCACGATGGCTCGCCCTTTACGGCCGAAGACATCGCATGGTCGCTGCAACGCGCCGCCGATCCTAAAACCGGTAACCCAGGCCAGTTCGTCTGGAAAAACCTCACCAACTTCAAGGTCGACGGTAATGTCGTTACGGCCGATGTCGTTCAGTTCGAACCCACCATTTTCAAATGGATGGCGTTCCTGACGGGTTATGTTTTGCCCAAGGCCTACTTTGAAAAAGTCGGCCCTGAAGGTTTTGAAAAAGCCCCTATTGGTACAGGCCCCTACAAAATCGACGCCTACGAGCGTGGCGCCTATGTGCGCCTGGTGGCCAACAAAGACTACTGGGGTGGTAAGCCGGCCTACGACGTGGTCACCATCAAGTTCGTCCCCGACGCCGCCAGCCGCGTTGCCGAGATCGAATCCGGCAATGCCCAGGTCACGATGGAAATCCCCTACGAAGAATTCGACCGCCTCAAGCAGAAGCCTGGGCTCAAGGGCGAAGCCTTCCCGATTTCCGATATCGCCATGATCTTCCTGAACGATGTCGGCCCCATGCTCGACAAAAACGTTCGTCTGGCTGCGCATCACGCTATCGACAAGCAACTCATTATCGACCGTCTGTTGCGTGGCTACGGCGTGCCGCTGTCAACGCTCGAGGCCCCCGAATACGATGCCTTCGATCCCAACCTCAAGTTCGAGTACAACCCCGAAAAGGCCAAGCAGTTGTTGGCGGCGTCAGGCTTCTCGCCCGAAAAGCCGGTCAAGTTCACAATTCAGACCACACGTGGTTTCAAGCCTAAAGATTACGAAATGATCCAGGCCATTGTGGGGATGTGGCGTCGGGTGGGCATCGAGGCCAACATCGAAATCTACGAGATTGCCAAGCACTTCGAATTGCGCGGTGCCGACCAGCTCGCTCCGGCAGCTTTCTACAACTGGGGGAACGCCATTGGTGACCCAACCACATCGACGGGTCACTCGATGTTCGGGCCTTCGCCTCACTCCGTATGGGATTCCCCCGACCTTATCGAAAAGATCGGACCACTGTGGGCCGAACCCGACGAAGCCAAGCGCATCCAGGGTTGGAAAGATGTCAGCGCTTACATTATGGAAAATGGCTACGTTATTCCGTTGCTCCAGTATGTGCTGCCCGTCATCCACTCTGACAAGGTCGTTGTCCCTGCGGCTGCCACAGGCGACGTCACCGCGGCTTCCATGAAACCCGCCTAAGTTGTTCTTTTGATCCGGGCGGCCGCTCTGGCCGCCCGCCACATTCCGCGACAGTTCTGCTGCACCCATGTTGAAATCTATTCTTATCCGGCTAGCCACGATGTTCGTGACGCTGGTCGGCGTCGCTATTGTTGTTTTTATCCTGATACGTGTCGCGCCAGGCAACCCGATTGCCATGATGGTGTCGCCCGGGGCAACCGAGGCGGATATCGCCCAGCTGACAGCGCTGTACGGGCTCGACAAACCGCTGCTTCAGCAGTTCTTTATCTGGGCAGGCGGCGTATTGCAGGGCGATTTCGGTACGTCAATCACACTCAAGCAGCCGGTCGCCGGCCTGGTTCTCGAGCGGTTGCCGGCCACGCTCGAGCTTTCCATTCTTGCCTTGTTAATTGCCATGGCCATTGGCGGCGCCACGGCCGTTTGGGGTGCCAAAGAACGGGGGCGCCCCGGCGAGGCTGGTGTCGACTTGTTCAACGGCGCGACCCTGTCGATCCCCGACTTCTTGTGGGGGCTGTTGTTGATTCTGCTGTTTGGCGTGCTCTGGCCTGTGTTTCATATTTCGGGTCGGGTTTCACCCCAGCTCGATCTCGACTTCACCACCAATTTTTACCTCTTCGAGGCCTTGGTACGGTTCCGGTTCGACGTGCTGCAAGACCTGATGGCCCACATGCTGATGCCGGCATTGTCGCTGGCCTTGCCTTTGGCAGCGATTATTTCGCAATTGCTTAAGCAAAGTCTTAAAGATGTGCTGCAACTCGACTACACCGTGCTGGCTCGCGTGCGCGGTTTTACCGAAACCCAGGTCATTTTGCGCGAGGCGCTGCGTAATGCTGCGTTGCCCACGCTAACGCTCATCGGTGTGCAGTTCACTTTTCTAATCGGGGGCACCGTCATTGTCGAACGCCTCTTCGCCTACGAAGGTCTGGGCAATATGGCCATCGATGCGGTGATCAATCGAGATCTTCCCCTGATTCAGGGCATTGTCCTGATGTTTGCTTGTTTGTTTATTTTGGTGAATTTGGTAGTTGATATTGCCTACACCTTCCTTAATCCGAGGCTGCGTCATGGCTGAAGCCACTGTAAACGCCGTTCCCGCCGAGCCGCGGGCACGTGTACGTAAAACAAATTTAAGGCTCTGGTTGTCAGCCTCCTGGATCGCCATCGTGGTCCTGGCTGCGTTGCTGGCTCCGTTTATCGCGCCGCATAATCCGCTCGAACAAGACTTGCTGCTCGAGCGTTTGCCCCCCATCGGTTTCAGCGGTTACGAAGCCGGCTTCTTTCTGGGGACTGACAGCCTCGGGCGCGATGTCTTGTCTCGCCTTATATACGGTGCACAAATTGCGTTAACGGTTGCGCTGGTTGCCGCCACAGCGGCATGCGCTTTTGGCTCGGCGCTGGGTTTGCTGGCCGGTTACTTTGGCGGTTGGGTAGACCGCGTGGTTTCGCGGCTTATCGATATCTGGATGGCATTTCCGCCGGTGCTGTTTTCCATTTTGCTGGTGGCTGTACTGGGAACGGGCCTGACATCTGTCATTTTGGCTATTGCCATCATCGACTGGACGCGTTTCGCCCGTGTGATCCGTGCCGAGACCATGGTTCAGACACGCATGGATTACGTCCAGTCGGCCCGTATCGGGGGGGCAACGCGCCTGGGTACCCTGGTTAGCGAGGTCGTGCCCAATGTGCTGCCTACGGTGGTGGCCTTGCTGGCCCTTGAAATGGGTGTGGCCGTTATCGTGGAAGCCATTCTCAGTTTCGTGAACCTGTCTATTTCGTCCGACTCCCCAACCTGGGGCGGCATGATTGCCGAAGGGCGGGCCTCTATTCATTTTGCCTGGTGGGTGCTTGTGGCGCCGCTCGTGGTGCTTTTTCTGACGGTGCTGTCGTTCAGCCAGTTGGGTGAAGGCCTGAAAGACCAGTTCGACCCGCTGGCAAGGTAAGCAACATGACACTAAGTACACACAATGTTGGCGCCGACACGGCCCAACCCACACTCGAAGTCAATGGCCTGAATGTCGCATTAAGGGGCGGTAGCCGCCTGTTGCGCGATGTTTCCCTTTCGGTGCAGCCGGGCGAAGTCCGCGCGCTGGTCGGCGAAAGTGGCGCGGGTAAAAGCATGATCGGCAAAGCGGTATTAGGTGTTTTGCCACGCAACATCGAGGTGACCTCGGGCCAGATTTTGCTGCAAGGCGAAAGCCTGGATGCGCTTGGCGCCGCGCAGCGACGCCAGACGGTGGCCGCGGCGGCGTCACTCATTCCGCAAGACCCATTAACCGCCCTGAATCCGTCGCGCCGGATTGGCGTGCAAATTACCGAACGTCTGGTCAAGCGTTTGGGGTGGAGCAGTGCCGACGCGCAGGCGCGCGCCCTCGAGTTGCTTGATCGGGTGCATATCCGCGACCCTAAACGAGTGATGGCGTCGTACCCGCACGAACTGTCCGGCGGTATGCGCCAGCGTATTCTTATTGCGGCCGCGTTTGCACCCAAGCCCAGGCTTATTGTCGCCGACGAACCCACAACCGCGCTTGACGTAACAGTGCAAAAGCAGATTTTGCGCCTGATTCGCGAACTGCAGGCCGAGTCCGGTACGGCGGTTTTGTTCGTAACGCACGACATGGGCGTTGTGGCCAAAATCAGTCAAACGGTTACTGTGCTTTTCGCCGGCAAGGTCATGGAAAGCGCGCCCACTCGCGAGGTATTTGCCAACCCGCAGCATCCATACACGCGGGCGCTTATTGGGGCAACGCCGCGTTACACCCACCCCGACGAACCCCTTAAACCGGTGCCGCCCGAACTGATTGCCAACCTGAAGAAAGAAATTGCGCTGGCCGATGCCAACGGAGCTGCCCATGTCTGAGCCTTTGTTTCGTGTCAAAGATTTGCGCCTGTCACTCCCCGACATGTCGCGCAAGAAGCTGTTTGGGCCGACCCCCCGAATCGAGATCCTCAAAGGGCTGACGTTCGATCTGCCTGCCGGGGAAATCATCGGTATCGTGGGCGAAAGCGGCTCGGGGAAGTCGACCCTCGGGCGTGTGCTGGTTCGGTTGCTTGGGGTCTCGTCGGGCCAGGTGTTGTTCCGTGGGAAAGACATTTCACGTCTTACCGAAGAGCAGGTCAAGCCGCTTCGTCGTGATCTCCAAATGATCTTCCAGGACCCGATGTCCTCACTTAACCCGCGTCATACTGTCGGCCGCATCGTTGCGTCGCCGCTCAAACGGTACGGCTTCGATAATCCGCGTCGCCGCGCCATCGAGGCACTTGAGCGGGTTGGCCTGCCTGCTGCGTTTGCCGCCCGGTATCCGCACGAGCTTTCGGGTGGGCAGCGTCAACGGGTGGGTATCGCCCGGGCAATAGCGCTTAACCCCTCGTTTATTCTGGCCGACGAAATCGTGTCCGGGCTTGATGTGTCTTCGCAAGCGCAGGTGCTAACCTTGCTGCAAGACCTTGCTGCCGACATGAATCTCACCATTGCCTTTATCAGTCACGATTTATCGGTCATTCGTACGGTGTGCTCGCAGGTGATTGTGCTTAACCATGGCGAAATCGTCGACGCGGGGCCCTGCGACCAGGTCTTCAGTAACCCGCAAAGCAGCATTACACGCACACTCATTGACGCCATCCCGCTACCCGAAATAGACGACGCCTGGTTCGACAGCGTCCGGCTGGCCGAAGCCTAGCCAGCAGGCCAGCGTTTATCGTATGCAAGCATCATCAAGTGTGGCCGGGCAGCTTTCTACCCGGCCTTTTTTTATCGACGAACGGTCAGGGGCTTATCTGATTTTTGCGGCTGTTTTTCGAGGCTGTGCTTTGCCGGATATGTTGTTGTCAAAAAATGGGTGTAAGCTTTAGTCGTCTGTTTGTTCGAGTTTGCATTATTTTGCAAGGCGGCGTTTCGTGTCGTTTGGCGCAGTCCGACTGCATCAGGTACCTTTCATGACCCAGCCCCATCCGCAACCGTCGTCACATTATCTCGACCTGTTGCTCGATGTCGTTTTTTTGGTCGACGCCGAGGGTCGGGTCGCGTACGTTAGTGCCGCCTGTAATGCTGTACTTGGGTATACCCAGCAAGAACTTATGGGGCGTCGCCTGCTCGATTTCGTTGCCCCCGAAGACCACGAACGTACGCGTGCCGAAGGCCAACGCGTCTTGTCAGGCGAATCGCGGGCAGGTTTTGAAAACACCTATTTGCACAAAAGCGGGCGTCGCGTTCGTCTGATGTGGACGGCGCGGTGGTCGGAGGCCGACCAGATGCGTGTTGGTGTGGCGCGTGATGTTACCCAGCGTCGCCAGCTCGAGGCTGTTCAAACCGTTACTTTTGCGCTCTTCGAAGCGACCAGCAAGGTCAACGACACCGCCTCGTTGTTTCAGCAGGTGCACGACGCTTTACGCCGTGTTATTCCGGTCGAAACCTTCGCTGTGGTCACAGTGTCCGATAGCCACCCCGGTGTGGCCGGGCATCTGGTGTTCAATTGTTTTGGGGCCGGCCCCCGGCTGCCTGCTGCGCAGGCGGCCCAGGCCCGTCATCAATGTCAGGCCGTTTACAACACAGCGCTTAAGGGGGGCTCGTTTCAGGCTTTTATCCAAGACGGCTGGTGCGTCGCGCCGCTAATGGTGCATAACCGTTTGTTAGGGGCGGTTGCCTTGCAGGCTGACTTCACCGTACTAAACGTCGACGGGGGCATGGCTTTTTGGCCGTATTTCTTTGGCCAGCTCAGCCTGGCCGTCGAGCGTTTGCAGTGGCAGGCGCGCCTTGTGCGTCAGGCCAGCCACGACGAGCTCACAGGTCTGCCCAACCGACGTGCGTTTAACGAACGTCTTGCCGCCGCGGTATCCCGGTGCCAGCGGCAGGGTGGCCGTATGGCGCTGTTGTTTGTAGATCTCGATAACTTCAAACAAATTAACGACACGCATGGCCACGACACCGGCGACACGCTGCTTCGCGCATTTGCAAATCGCCTCAAGCACGGCTTACGCCTGGAAGACGCAGCTTACCGTTACGGCGGTGACGAATTTATTGTTTTGCTTGACGACGCGGTGTCACACGAGGCGATCGACACGGTTGTCGCCAAAATTATGCATATTGCCGGCTTACCTGTAGACACCGGCGCAGCCACACTCAAAATCAGTGCCAGCGTGGGTGTGGCTCTGTTTCCCGATCATGGCGCCGATGCCGAATCGCTTATTGCTTATGCCGACCAAAAAATGTATTCACGTAAACGGTCCCGCGGCGCTGCCACGCCATCTTATGCAGGCGGGGCGTCATGCTGATCATTGATCTGGTCAAGAATATTGCGTTACTGGTTGCCCTGGTGGTGGCGTATCAGGTGGCCATGTCGCGCAAGCGGCGCGATATGCCATCGGGCAAAGTTTTGTTCGGCGTGTTGCTGGGGCTTACTGGTATTGCCGCCATGATGACGCCGGTCGATTACGGCAACGGTATTATTTTCGATGGACGAACCATATTGCTGTTTGTCGGCGGGGTGTTTGGCGGGCCACTGGCTGCGGCAATCAGCGCGTTGTTTATGGCCGCCTATCGTGTCTGGTTAGGCGGTGATGGCATGTGGGTCGGGCTGCTTACCATTCTTATGTCGGCCAGTATCGGCAGTGTGTATTACTACATCCGCTTGCGTTCGGGCGGCGCGCTTGGTTTTGCCAGCGCCTGGCTGGGCGGTGTTGTTGTGCACGCGTGCATGTTAATGCTGTTTTTACTGTTGCCGGCCGGCATTGGTTTTATCATTGTGAAGCAGATCTGGTTCACGGTTTTTCTGGCCTATCCGTTGGCAACGGCGCTGGTCTGTCTGCTGTTTCAAGACTACGAAGAAAAAGAACAATCCCGCCTTAACCTGCACAGGCTGGCCTACTTCGACGGTCTTACCCGTTTGCCTAACCGTCTGTTCCTGTACGAGCGTCTGCAAGACAAGGTCGCGCAGTGCGTGGGTACGTCGCAGGTGGGGGTCCTGGTGCTGGTCCACGTCGATCGTTTTTCGCGCTTTAACGATGCGCGAGGGCATGCTTTTGGCGACAAACTTTTGGTGCAAATGTCCGAGCGCCTTGACACCGTACTCGACGGTCGCGGGGCCCTGTCGCGTATGTCCGGTAGCGAATTTCTGGTTTTGCCCCACGAAGTCTATGACACGCGTTCTTTGGCCGAGGCCGGGGCTAACGCGCTGGTCGAGCAAATGCAGGGCGCATTCGCGCCCGACTTCAATATTGACGGGATTAAGGTGTCGGTGGTTGCCAGTATCGGGGTTGCCTGTTTCCCGCTCTCCGATACCGATACCGCAGGCGAGGTCTTGCGTCGGGCCGACACCGCCATGCATCGGGCCAAAGCCGCAGGGGGTAATCAGGTGACGGTATACGAAGCGTCCATGTCTACACTCGCCGAGCGTCAGTTTCAGCTTGAGTGTGAACTGCGCCAGGCGATCCCGGCGGGCCAGTTGCTGGTGTATTTGCAGCCGCAAGTTGACACTACTGGCCGGCTTGTGGGCGCCGAAGCGCTGGTGCGCTGGCAGCACCCCGAACTGGGCCTGGTGTCGCCTGCTTCGTTCATTCCGTTAGCCGAAGAATCCGACCTTATCGCCGATCTTGGCATTTGTGTGCTCAGGCAGGTGTGTACGCATATTGCCGCAGGCCGTTTCCCCGACGCTCCCGGCTTCAGGGTGT
The DNA here is from genome assembly GCF_014237865.1 of Pusillimonas minor. GTDB lineage: Bacteria > Pseudomonadota > Gammaproteobacteria > Burkholderiales > Burkholderiaceae_B > Neopusillimonas > Neopusillimonas minor. The sequence continues at coordinate 452,898 of NZ_JACJUU010000001.1, read as the reverse complement.
CGGTCAATATCAGTCCGCGTCATTTTCATCAGCGCGGTTTTGTGGCGTCGATCAAATCCATTTTGGCAGAAACCGGTGTTGACCCGCGCAAGTTAACGTTTGAGGTCACCGAAAGCTTGCTGATCCGGGACGTCGACGACGTGATTTCAAAAATGCAGCAACTTAGCGCATTGGGCTTGCATTTTTCGCTGGACGATTTTGGTACTGGCTATGCATCACTTACCTACGTCAAGCATTTGCCCATTCATGAACTGAAAATCGACAAAGTATTTGTTCATGATGCACCCGTCGACCCCGACAGTGCAGCATTGGTCGAATCCATTCTGGCTGTGGCGCGCCATATGCACCTTAATGTGGTCGCCGAAGGTGTCGAGACGCCCGAGCAAGCCGAGTTTTTGAGAGTGCGCGGCGAAGTCATTTACCAAGGTTATCTGTTCGGCAGACCCGAGCCTGCCGATGCCTGGTTTGAGCGGCACTCGCCCTAGGACGGTGCCGCTGTACTCCTTACTTTTGCGGTGCTTTTGCAAAACGCAAATAGGGCAACTTGATGTCGAGGTTGCCGAATTTTTCTTTGGCCTGCTCGTCGTTCAGGCTAAGCGCCACAATAACGTCCTGACCAGGCACCCAGTTCGCCGGGGTGGCAATGGGTACGCCGTCGGTTGCCTGCACGGCATCAAGCGCACGCATGATTTCGGCAAAGTTGCGCCCGACCGACATGGGGTATGACATGGTCAGACGGATTTTTTTATCGGGGCCAACAATGAAAACGGTGCGTACTGTGGCGCTGTGTGCGGGCGTGCGGCCGTCGGGCAGGTAGGCATCGGCCGGCAGCATGTTGTACAGCTTCGACACGTTCAACGAGGTGTCGTCAATGATCGGGAAGTCGGCCGGGGCGCCGGCAACGGCCTCGATATCGCGCTTCCATTTTTTATGGTCTTCAACATTATCTACCGAAACCCCCAGCACTTTGGTATTGCGTTTGACAAATTCGGGTACCAATTGGGCGACTGCGCCGAACTCGGTGGTGCATACGGGGGTGAAGTCTTTGGGGTGCGAGAAAAGGATGGCATAGCTGTCGCCAACCCAGTCGTGAAACGTGATTTGACCGGCGGTCGAGTCGGCGGTGAAGTTGGGGGCAACGTCGTTGATTCTTAAAGACATGGCTGATCCTTTGTGATGTTGAGGAAAATGCAAAGGTTAAACACCAGGCAAAAGGCCTAAGGTAAATATGCATTTGACTGCATATGACTTATAGGCCATAATTCGGCCCTTGTGTTAACTGTAAGCTGTTTGTAATAACGGCTTTTGCGCCATTTTTGCGCAAGCGTAACAATCATACGCCTGGCTCTACCATAACGCTATGTCCAAAAAAAATCTTGATACGCGTCAATTAACGCTCCTTGCGGGCGTGCCGACATTAACGCTTAAAGAGCTGCGAAAGCGCGCTGGGCACACCCAGGACGAGATGGCGTTGGCATTGGGGGTTGGGCAAGACACAGTGTCGCGCCTTGAAAAGCGCGATGACATGTTGCTGTCCACGCTGCGTCACTATGTTGAAAGTATAGGCGGGCAACTTTCTCTGGTCGTGACACTGCCAGGCCAGCCTCCGGTACAAATTGCGCATCGCGACGGCAAAAAAGATTAGTTTTTTATATGATTCAGACCCCTTATTACCTCATCGATAAATCGGCGCTGCTGCGTAACCTGAAAATTATTCAACGGGTGCGCGAGCAGTCGGGCGCTCGTGTGTTATTGGCCCTTAAGTGTTTTGCGACCTGGTCCGTCTTTGACTTGATGCGCGAGTACATGGACGGGACCACATCATCGTCGCTGTATGAAGTCAAACTGGGTTATGAGAAATTTGGTGGCGAAACCCATGCCTATAGCGTTGCATTTGCCGACCACGAAATAGAGGCGGTTGTCGCCAACTGCGACAAAATTATCTTTAATTCCATCAGTCAGTTGAATCGTTTCGCGTCTGGCGCCGGCGGTAAGCCCGTAGGGTTGCGGCTTAATCCAGGGGTAAGCTGTGCGGGTTTCGATCTGGCCGACCCGGCCCGTCCGTTCAGCCGGTTGGGCGAGTCCGATCCTCAGCGCATTATCGACGTTGTTGATCAGATCAGCGGCGTGATGATCCACAACAACTGTGAAAATAAAGACTTCGACCGCTTTGACGCGCTGTTGGCCGATGTCGAGGCGCGTTACGGCGAGCTACTGCATCGGTTGGATTGGGTCAGCCTTGGGGGTGGCATCAGCTTTACCGCCGACGGGTATCCGGTGGATGCGTTTTGTGCGCGATTAAAGCAGTTTGCCAATACCTACGGTGTGCAGGTTTACCTCGAACCGGGTGAGGCCACCGTGCGGCACACGACCACGCTCGAAGTCAGCGTGCTCGACACTGCCTTTAACGGCAAAAACCTTGCGGTAGTCGACAGCTCGACCGAAGCCCATATGCTCGACCTGCTTATCTATCGCGAAACTGCGCCGCTGGGTCAGGCCCAGGGTGATCACGTTTACCAGGTGTGCGGCAAAACCTGCCTGGCGGGCGATATTTTTGGTGAGGGGCGCTTCGATCGCCCACTGCAGGTGGGCGATCGTATCTCTATTGGCGACGCAGCTGGCTACACCATGGTCAAGAAAAACTGGTTTAACGGCATTCATATGCCATCAATTGCAGTCAAAGAACTCGATGGCACGGTCCACGTCGTTCGCGACTTTTCCTTTGATGATTATGTCGCCAGCTTGTCCTGACGACACCCTTTTCACTTTGGTAAGAGAGAACATGCTATGAAGCGCAATGTCCTGATTATTGGTGCCGGCGGGGTCGCGCAAGTTGTGGCGCACAAGTGCGCCCAGAACAACGCTGTGCTGGGCGATATCCATATCGCGTCGCGTACGTTGGCCAAGTGCCATGCCATCATCGATTCTGTTCATGCCAAAGGCAGCATGCAAACAAAAGGCGTATTGCAGGCCCACGCGCTTGATGCCCTTGATGTCGAGGCCACCAAATTTCTGATTCGTGCCACCCATAGCCAAATTGTTATTAACGTCGGTTCGCCGTTTGTAAACATGTCGGTATTGCAGGCGTGCATCGACACCGGTGCTGCCTACATGGATACCGCCATCCATGAAGATCCGCTTAAAGTGTGCGAAACACCGCCCTGGTATGCGAACTACGAATGGAAGCGCCGCGAAGCATGCAAAGCCGCGGGTGTGACGGCCATTTTAGGTATCGGGTTTGACCCGGGCGTAGTCAATGCCTATGCGCGTTATGCCATCGACCACCATTTCGATCAGGTCGATTCGATCGATATTATCGACATTAACGCGGGTAGCCATGGCCGGTACTTTGCGACCAACTTCGACCCGGAAACCAATTTCCGCGAGTTCACGTCAACGGTGTGGTCCTGGGAGAACAACGCCTGGAAAGCAAACCAGATGTTCGAGCATCGCAAAGACTGGGACATGCCCGTCACTGGTGTGAGCACAACATATCTTACCGGTCACGACGAGCTGCATTCCATGTCTCAGCACTTGGGTGTGCCCAACATCCGGTTCTGGATGGGCTTTGGCGAGCATTACATTAATGTGTTCAATGTGCTCAAGAACCTGGGGTTGCTGTCAGAGCAACCCGTTCGTACGGCGCGGGGGCAAGAGGTCGTGCCGCTTGAGGTCGTGAAAGCTGTATTGCCCGACCCGGCGTCCTTGGCACCCGCTTACACCGGGAAAACTTGCATCGGCGATCTGGTCAAAGGGACTAAAGACGGTCAACCTGCCGAAGTCTTGATATACAACGTTTGCGATCACGAGGCCAGCTACCACGAAGTAGGCAGTCAGGCGATTTCTTATACCGCAGGTGTACCGCCAGTAGCTGCGGCGCTTCTTATTGCCGAGGGTGTCTGGGATGTCGGGGGTATGGTCAACGTCGAAGAGCTCGACCCTGCGCCGCTGATCGCCCAAATGAATCGTATGGGTCTGGTTACGCGTATCCGCCATGCGGCGGGCGATAACGTGCTCGATCCGGTTTGCCCGGTTGCCGCGTCATTGGGTGATGACCGCCAGGGTGAACTGAAATACGGCTAGGTCTACATCTTGCAAGGTCCTGTATCCTTCGGGTTATGACATCGTTTCATCACCCGGCAGGAGACAAGATTAATGCTATTAAACCGATCACTTAGCGCGATAACACTGGCCTGCAGCACGATGCTGTGCGGCCAGACTCTCGCGGCTCAAATTGCCGATCAAATCTGGTTTGGTGGTCCTATCCTGACCATCAACGATGCGCAGCCCAAGGTGCAGGCCGTCGCGGTTAAAGACGGGAAAATCCTGGGCCTGGGTTCGCTGGATGACGTCAACGCGTTAAAAGGCGACACCACCAAAATGATCGACCTGAAAGGCAAAACGATGCTTCCGGGTTTTGTCGATGCGCATGGCCATGCATTCATGATCGGTTTGCAGGCTGTTTCGGCCAATTTGCTGTCTCCGCCCGATGGCGAAGTGACCGATATTAAAAAGTTGCAAGCCACGCTTGAAAGCTGGGCGCAAAAAAATGAAGGCACGGTGAAAAGCGCCGGTATGATTTTGGGGTTTGGTTACGACGACGCCCAGTTGGCCGAGCAACGTCACCCCACGCGCGAAGACCTCGATGCGGTATCCAAAGATATCCCCGTGCTCGTGATTCATCAGTCGGGGCACTTGGGCGTATTAAACAGCAAAGCCCTTGAGCTTGCAGGTATTTCAAGCAACACCAAAAACCCGGAAGGGGGTGTGATCCGTCGCGAAGAGGGGTCTCAACAACCTAATGGCGTGCTCGAAGAAGCCGCGTTTTTCGGGTCGCTAGCCAAGCAATTCGGAAAGATGACGGCGGAGCAAGCACAAGGCTTGTTTGTCGCGGGGACGCATTTGCTGGCCCAGTATGGCTACACTACCGGGCAAGAGGGGCGCGCAACGTCTGGCATTGTGCCTTTCATGCAGGCTTCTGCCGCCGCCGGAAAAATACCCATCGAAGTCGTGACGTACGTCGATGTGCTGCAAGATCGAGACTTCATTGCCAAAAACGTTAGCCAGGATTACGTAAACGGCTTTCGGGTAGGCGGGGCAAAGCTGACGATCGACGGGTCGCCGCAGGGTTTTACGGCCTATCGTGACCGCCCATACTACAAGCCGCCGCAAAGTTATCGTGCCGACTATCGCGGCTATTCAGCGGCTACGCCCGATCAGGTCTTCGATGCAGTCGATTGGGCCTTCAAGAATAATATCCAGATCATCACTCATGCCAACGGCGAGGCAGCGTCCGACATGTTGCTTGCGGCCATAAAAACGGCCCGCGGCAAGTACGATGCGGCCGACCGGCGCGCGGTATTAATTCATGGTCAGTTCATGCGCAAAGACCAAATTGCGCTGCTCGACGAGCTTGACGTCTTCCCCTCGTTGTTCCCTATGCATACGTTTTACTGGGGCGACTGGCATCGGGATCGTACCGTTGGGCCCGAGCATGCAGATAATATTTCGCCGACCGGTTGGGTTCGTGAACGCGGCATGATGTTCTCGACCCATCATGATGCACCGGTTGCGTTCCCCGACTCGATGCGCGTCTTGTCGGCGACGGTAACCCGACGCTCTCGTTCCGGAGACATCCTTGGGCCGCAACATCGCGTTGATGTCATGACGGCGCTTAAGGCCATGACGATCTGGCCCGCCTATCAGCACTTTGAAGAAGACAAAAAAGGTTCGTTGGCACCAGGCAAGCAAGCCGACTTTGTTGTTTTATCTGAAGACCCCACAGCCATTGACCCCGAAAAGCTGGCCGACATCAAAGTTTTGCAGACCATCAAGAAAGGGCAGGTAATTTTTGTGCAAGACACAAAAAATGCCGCCTTGAATATGTCTGTTGCCATGGGCGACACGGTATCCAGAATGCTGAATGCCTGGGAACACAGCGCCGGCGATCATGGTCATAGCGGGCATGCGCATGGGCCCGAATTGCTGATGGGGGCGATACTGTCAGGGCTGCAGCAGGGTAAATGAGCTGAGCTATAAGTTTGGCTTGGCGCTGTAACTTACATTGCGATTTAGGTGGATTACCCCTCTTCAGAGTAGAAGAGGGTGGCCCCGCACTCACCGCACAAGTGTTCGCGAGTGAAGGTGCCTTGAAACAAATTGCGTATGCGTACGCTTCGGTTGCTGCAAGCGTAACAAGATACTTTTCCCTGCTCGCTGATCGCCCCAGGGTATTTGTTTTTGTACCAAGCGAAATTCTTGGTTTGCAGTTTGCGAATGCGCGAAAACTTATAGAAGCCGACGGCCGTCCAGATGCCTCCGAAGAGGATGAAGAAAATCTGCCCGGTCGACAACGCGAAAATGAGAATGCAGACGCCCGCAACGAAAAAGGCCAAGCCAATGTATTTGGTAAAGTTTCTTTTCATGGGCCTAATTCTAGAAGCGCGTTCGGTGCTTGAAAAAACAAAAAAGCGCCCTTAAAAGGCGCTTGTTTGTTGGGGGTTGGCGGAAGCGGTGAGATTCGAACTCACGAAGGGCGCAAACCCTTGCCGGTTTTCAAGACCGGTGCATTCAACCGCTCTGCCACGCTTCCGTATACTTGCCAACGCAAGCCCGCAAGTTTAGCCTATGCCGTTTCAATTGTCATCTTGCCTGTCGTGCAGGTATAAGGGCCACCAGTTCAGGCAATATTGCGACGGCTGGAGGGCCATAGGCCTTCGGCGCCAAACTACACTATGTCGAGTTGCACCACGTCAAGCCGCACTAAAAGGACACGCGCACCATGAAAGCTGTAGAAATTGTTCGCCCGGGCGGGCCTGAAGTGTTGGTCCTGACCGATCGCCCCACACCCGCGCCAGGCCCCGGTGAGGTTTTAATAAAGGTCGCTGCGGCGGGCATCAACCGCCCCGATGTATTTCAGCGCGCCGGAAACTACCCGCCACCGCCGGGTGCATCCGATTTGCCTGGGCTTGAGGTCGCGGGCGAAATCGTCGGCGGGGATCCGGCGGCCGGTGGTTTCGTCATGGGCGACCGTGTTTGTGCGCTGGTGGCGGGTGGCGGGTATGCCGAATACTGTGTTGCCCCAGCGGTACAGTGCTTGCCGGTTCCCGAGGGTCTGACCGATGTCGAGGCGGCGGGTTTGCCCGAGACTTACTTCACGGTATGGAGCAATGTTTTTGACCGTGGCCGACTGTCGCCCGGCGAAGCGTTGCTGGTGCATGGCGGCGCCAGCGGTATCGGTACTACGGCCATTCAGTTGGCGGTTGCGTTGGGGCACCCAGTTTATACCACGGTGGGTTCCGATGAGCGCGTCAAGGCGGTTGAGGCCCTGGGGGCGACCGCCGGCATCAACTATCGCACGCAAGACTTTGTCGAGCGCATCAAGGCGCTTACGGACGGTAAAGGGGTGGACGTCATTCTGGACATGGTGGCGGGCGACTACATCGAACGCGACTTGAAATGTCTGGCCGACGATGGGCGTATCGTCATTATCGCGTTGCTGGGCGGGCCTAAAGGCACGGTTGACTTCAACCAGGTGCTCCGACGTCGCTTGACCATTACCGGGTCCACGCTTCGTCCGCGCCCGGTCAGTTTCAAGGGCCAAATTGCCCAGGCGCTTCGAGACAAGGTCTGGCCGCTTTTGGCCGCCGGAAAGATCAGGCCAGTGGTACACGCCACGTTCCCGCTGGCTCAGGCTTCCGATGCGCACGCGCTGATGGAGTCCGGCGACCATATTGGCAAGATTGTCCTGACGGTAAATTGAGCGTTGGATCTATGCGGTTGCAGTTAAATCAGGCTACAATAGCGGGTTTTCTCGACTAAGCCTGTAGGCCCATGAATACGAATCAAGAACGCCAGCGCCTGGTAATTGGTAACTGGAAAATGAACGGCAACCTTGCCGATAACGCCCGTTTGCTGGGTAGCGTGCGCGAAAGCGTTGCCGGCGCCGGTGCGTGCGCGGTTGCTGTTTGCGTGCCGTTTCCGTATTTGTCGCAGGCGCAGGCCGCCTTGTCGGGCAGTGCGGTGTCGTGGGGCGCGCAAGACGTCAGCGTTCACGGTTCTGGCGCCTATACGGGCGAAGTTTCTGCAGCCATGCTTAACGATTTCGCCTGTCGTTGGGTCTTGGTTGGCCATTCCGAGCGCCGTACGTATCACGCCGAAACCAACGAACTGGTCGCTCAAAAAGCCCAGGTTGCACTCAATGCCGGCTTGACGCCCGTTGTGTGCGTGGGCGAAACCCTGCAGCAACAAGAGGCGGGCGAAACCGCGCAGGTTATTGCCAGCCAGTTGGCGCCCGTGCTGGCCCTTGGCGCGCAAGCCGTAGCAAAAATGGTCATTGCCTACGAGCCCGTCTGGGCTATTGGCACGGGCCGTACCGCCACACCCCAGCAAGCGCAAGATGTACACGCGCTTATTCGCCAGTCGTTGTCTGAGCTGGGCGTCGCGCAGGTGCAAGTACTGTACGGCGGTAGCGTTAAAGGCGCGAATGCGGCCAGTTTGTTTGCCATGCCCGACATCGACGGTGCGCTGGTTGGTGGCGCAGCGCTTGTTGCCGAAGAATTTCTTAGTATTGCGGCCGCTTAAAGGCCCGGAGTCATCACATGCAATGGTTGTCGTCCCTTCTTCTCGCGATTCAGGTTATTTCATCGCTGAGCATCATTATTCTGGTCTTGTTGCAACAAGGTAAGGGCGCCGATATGGGCTCTTCGTTTGGGGGCGGCTCGGCCGGCAGCCTGTTTGGTGCTACAGGTGCCGCCAACTTTCTGTCGCGCACGACCAAGTGGGCCGCAGTGGTGTTCTTTGCCTCTACCATTGGTTTGGCCTATGTGTCGCATCGCACGGGCGATTCCATCCTCGACACCGGTATTATGCAAGGCTACCAGGCCGAAACTGCTCCTGCGGCGGGTTCGGCCGTGCCTCAGGTTCCGGGTGCTGCGCCTGCGGCAGTGCCTTCAGCGCCGGGCGCGGCGTCTTCTGCCCAGGTACCTTCAGCGCCGGGTGCGGCGTCTTCTGCTCAGGTACCTTCAGCGCCGGGCGCCGAGGCTGGTCAAGCGCCTGCAGCAGGTGGTTCGGCAGTACCTGCCGCGCCTCAAGGCGGTGCGGGCCAAGTGCCGGCAGCACCGGCCAGCGGCAATTAACCTTACCCAAGCAAATAAAATTTAAGCGTGCTATAATTGCGTGCTTTACAGCAGTACCAGTAGTAAAAACAGCCGACGTGGTGGAATTGGTAGACACGCTATCTTGAGGGGGTAGTGGCGAGAGCTGTGCGAGTTCGAGTCTCGCCGTCGGCACCAAATACAGTTAACCCGCATGTGTGCAAACCGTGCGGGTTTTTTGTTGCCTGCTGCATTTTTGCAAATGCAAATCGTTTACAATAGCATTATTGTTATGTTGGGTCGTCGCCTTCGGGCGGTGTGTTTGCAAAGGGAAAGCATGAAAAAAATATTGGGTTCTTTGCTGGCTGTATGCGCGCTGGTGGCTGCGTCTGCTGCTGGCGCAGCGCAGCCGGCGGCTGTGGTCAAAAATTATGCCGATATTGCACAGGCTAATTACGAAGATGCGCTTGCGGGCGCACAAAAATTGCAATTGGCCGTTGCGCAGCTGTTAAAAGCGCCGGGTCCCGATGCTTTGCAGGCGGCCCGCCAGGCCTGGATCGATGCGCGTGTGCCTTACCAGCAAACCGAAGCCTTTCGGTTTGGTAACCCGATTGTTGATGCCTGGGAGGGCGGGGTTAATGCGTGGCCGCTGGATGAAGGCATGATTGATTATGTCGATGCTTCTTATGGCACCGACTCTGACCTGAACGCCTATTACGTTGTCAATGTCATTGCCAACCCACAGCTAAAAATTAGCGGGAAAACCGTTGATGCAAGTCAGATTACGCCCGAACTGCTGCGCGACGTTTTACACGAGGCCGATGGCAACGAAGCCAACGTGGCCACCGGCTACCATGCCGTCGAATTTTTGCTGTGGGGGCAAGACCTTAACGGCACGGGGCCGGCACCCGCCGGAGCAACAGGTTCTCCGCAGGCGCGCCACGCCGGTAACCGTCCCTACACTGATTTTGATCTGGCCAATTGCACAGGCGGAAATTGCGATCGGCGGGCCAGGTATCTACAGGTTGTTACCCAAATGTTGGTCGACGACCTGAAAGAAATGGTGTCGTACTGGCAACCAGGTGGCAAGGCACGGGAAGCCGTGCAAGCTGATGCCAAGACGGGCCTGGTTGCCATGCTGACGGGGCTGGGTAGCCTGTCTTATGGTGAACTTGCCGGCGAACGGATCAAGCTGGGGCTGATCTTGCACGACTCAGAAGAAGAGCATGATTGCTTCTCCGACAACACGCACAATGCACATTATTACAACCAGGTCGGCATGATGAATGTGTACCTGGGGCGTTACGAACGTACCGAGGGCGGTGCCATTGAGGGGCCTTCGGTCAGCGATCTGGTCCGTACGGTCGATCCGGCGCTTGACGAAGAAATGCGTGCTCGACTGCAATCGACCCAGGCCGCCATGGAGGTCATGCGCGACCGTGCGCGCAACATCGAGACCTATGATCAGATGATTGCGCAAGGCAACGCAGAAGGCAACGCCGTTATTCAGGCCATTGTCGATCAGCTGGTTGCCCAAACCCGAACTATCGAACGGGTAATCACCGCGCTTGATCTGGGTGGGGTTCAAATCGAAGGTTCTGACAGCCTCGATGCACCCGGCGCAGTGTTTCAATAAATTATGACTATGGCGGCCCTTCGGGGCCGCGATTTCGTTCAGTATCGCCTGAGCAAAACCTCAACAAAGCAGGTCGCTATTGTGTTTGGTCGAAAGACGATGGGCGGGTGCGCCGCCCTGATGCTGTTGTTAACCCTGACTGCAGGGCCATCTGTACACGACGCCGTCGCCGCAGGCGTTGCGCCGATACCGCGCTCCGACTTATCAGAAACCGATCGACAACGCGTGCTGGCGGTTACGGCACCGACCGCCGACTTTTCCAGAGCCGAACCGTTCGAGCAAATGCAGGGCGGTGCGGGTACAGTGGACAAGCGTGTCAACGCCGATATTTTTTCTCATCCGGCTGCCAATTTAAGTTTCGAAGGTCGTCAGGAGTTCATGGTCGGGAATGGTTTGTTCCGCAAAGACTGGGTGTCCTCCCCGGCTTCAACACTGGCGTCTGACGGTTTGGGGCCTTTGTTTAACGCGCGCTCGTGCCAGGCGTGCCATGTTAAAGACGGCCGAGGTACCGTCCCCGGTATCGACCCTGAAGATAAAAGCGAGGCAATGGCCCTGCTGATTCGTTTTGCGTTGCCTTCCGGGGCGCCAGACCCGGTTTACGGGCGACAGCTGCAGCCTTTTGCCGTGACCGGGCTTTCGGGCGAGGGGCGACTGCGTATTGCCTATGAACCCGTCAGTGTTGAATTGACCGGGGGTGAGACCGTGGTGTTGCAACGCCCCGACTACACCATCGACACGCCGGGCTATGGTCCCCTCGACCCTGACGTCAGGTTGTCGGCGCGTTTGGCGCCGCCGATGCTGGGTCTGGGTTTGCTCGACGCCATTCACCCTGACGACATCCTTAAGAATATCGATACGCCGCAAGCTCGTCGTGATGCAGTGTCGGGTCGGCCTAACTGGGTGATCGACGCCGCGTCCGGTCAAAAGGTTCTTGGTCGCTTCGGTTGGAAGGCTGATCAGTCTACCGTCAAGCGCCAATCTGCCGAGGCGTTTTTTATGGACATGGGCTTGTCGACGCCGTTGCGTGAAGACCCTTATGGCGATTGCACCGCCCAACAAGCGCCGTGCCGCGCTTTACCGCATGGTGTTCAAAAAGAGCAGGGCGATCACGAGGTACCTGGGAACCTTATCGATTTCGTTACGGTGTATTCGTCGAATTTGGCATTGCCCCAGCGGCGCGATGTATCTGGCCCAAAAGTGCTTGCCGGCAAAAAGCTGTTTTATGAAGCGAATTGCATCGCCTGCCACGTGCCCAAGTATGTCACGCGTCGCGACGCTGCACGCCCCGAACACCAGTTTCAGCTGATCTGGCCCTACACCGATATGTTGCTGCACGATATGGGAGAAGGCCTGGCTGACGAGGATGGCAAAGAGACGTTGCAACGTGAGTGGCGCACGCCGCCGCTGTGGGGTATTGGCTTGACCAAGACGGTCAACCCTAATGCAACGTGGCTGCACGATGGTCGCGCACGCACACTGCTCGAAGCTGTCTTGTGGCATGGCGGAGAGGCGAAGGCCGCGCGCGACAGAGTGGTCGCCATGTCCCCCGAAGATCGTGCCAATCTGATCCGGTTCCTGGAGTCTTTGTGATGAAACGCTTGTTTGCTGTGTTGTTAAGGTTGCGTTGGTCGACTGAAGTTGCGTCTGAGCGCATGGTGCGCCCTTTGTGTGCAAATGCGCGCACAAAGATGTCGAGCTTGAGGGTGATGATGGCAGCATGTGTTGCCGGGACTGCGTTCTGGCTTGCGCCCGCAGTGTCATGGGCCGATGAAATAAATGCGGCACCAGACATGCAGCGCAGTCATGTTGTTGACAATAACCAGGTAGGTCAGCGCTGGGCCGAAGCGTATATTCAGCCCGCTTTGGCCCGGTTTACTCAGGCGGCCAATCAATTGGCGATAGAAATTAAAGGGGCATGCGAGGTCCCTGGCAGCAAGAGCGGCGATCGTCTTGCCGAGGCGTTCAATAGTATGGTCACTGCGTGGTCGCGGATACTGTTTTTGCGGTTTGGGCCCTTGGTCGAGGCTAACCGTTATGAACGCATCAGTTTCTGGCCCGACGTGCGCAACGTCAGCTTGCGACAACTACCCAAGGTGATCGCGCAGTACAAGTCCGGGCAGGCGCCCGACCTGTCTGCGCAAAGCGTGGCGGTCCAGGGGCTGCCTGCGCTTGAATATGTGTTGTATCGCGACGGGGGAGTGTTGCAAGCCGGCGCATCGGCTGCGTCAGCCGACAAGGCAATGCAGGCCCAGTGCGATTACGCCGTTGCGGTGGCGCACAATCTGACCAATACAGGCAAGCAACTTGAGCATGCCTGGTCTTTGCAAGGCGGCTACGGCGGTGCGTTTGTGCAGCCCAGGCCTGCGGCGGCGTATCGCAGCACCGAAGAAGTGTTGTCCGAAGGGATCAAGGCGATGTCGACCGGCTTGCAATTTATCAGCGATATTCAGATCAAGCCTGCGCTAACGTCTGACAACGTAAAGTTGCTGCCCTATTGGCGCAGCGACCAAACCATTGCAGCCCTGCGGGCTGGCATGGCAGGGGTACGCGAGTTTATGCAGGTGGGTCAGCTGAGTCTGGGCGACCAGGCATGGGCGGGACAGCAGTTTCTGGCTGAGCTGAAGCGTGCTGAAACCCTTTTGCAGGGGCCGGAAGATCTTCAGGCCGTCGTGTTGATCCTCGACAACGCGCGTGCGTTGCTCGTGCAAGACATTGCGCCGGCAGCCGGTGTTGCCTTGGGCTTTAATGCGCTGGATGGCGATTGACGTGGGTACACGTCGCGCGCCGCGCCTCGTAGCGGCGGCACGTGGGCAGGGTCATCAGGGCGCATTGTGTCAGTAATTAAAGCAGGGAATACTATGAGTACGATTGAGCGCCGTCTTTTTTTGAAACGCATGCTGGGTGCGGGGTTGTGGGGCGGTAGCCTGGTATGGGCACCGGCGTACGCCCGAACGGTATCGTTGGGGGCAGTCGCGCAAGGTCAAAGGCAAGGGTACGGACAAGGGCAAGAGCCGGCTTCGGGCCTGGAACTGCCGCCATCCGACTTGGGCGGGGCCAAGAGTGCTTTGGGCGACGGCATGTATCTGGCTGCGCGACGGCGCGGCGTTCAACACGAAATTGCCGTATTTGATGCAAGCGGCCAGGCCGTCAAGACAGTACCGATTCCCGATCGGGGCCACAGCTTTGCGATTGATGCTAACCGTGGTCGTGTCGTTGCGTTTGGACGGCAACCCGGCTATTTTGCCGTGCCCTTCACGTTAGACGATAACGATAGTCCGCCTACAGAAATCACTTCGGCGCCTGGTCGCCATTTTTTTGGCCATGGGGTGTTTTCACCCGATGGCGATGTGCTGGCTGCCACCGAAAATGACTACGATGGGGGTCGGGGTGTGATCGGGCTGTATCAACCCAATGGGCAAGGACAGTGGCCACGCGTAGGCGAATGGTCAACGCATGGCATTGGCCCGCACGAAATGATTTTGATGCCCGATGGCCGAACGGTTTGTGTTGCCAATGGGGGGTTGTTGACGCATCCTGACTACGGAAAGCTTATTCTCAATCGAGACAGTATGCAGCCTTCGCTGGCTTATATCGATTTGCAAACCGGCAAGTTGCTCGAGCAGGTGTTTGTGCCGCAGCCCTGGCAGCAACTTTCAATTCGACACCTGGCGCTGGATGGCAACGGCGTGGTGTGGTTTGGTGGGCAATATGCCGGCCCGGCGACGCACACGCCACCATTGGTAGGCTATCACCAGCGCGGTCAGGCGCTCAGCTTTGCGAACCCCGGTAGTAGTGCGTCAGGCCATTGGCGACCCCTGAACAACTATGTGGGGTCATTAGCGTGCGATGAAAGCGGTCGTCTTATTGCAACGACTAGTCCGGTGGGTGGGGTAGCTATGTTCTGGGACGCTACGAAGCGGACCGCGGTCGGGGCAACACCCTTGTTCGACGGTTGTGGTGTTGCGCAGGCACCAGGCGGCGGGTTCTTGATCAGCAGTGGTGCAGGGCAGTTATGTCATGTGTCGTTGGCGGGTCCCGGTCAAGTCGGTGGGGCGTCGCCTTCTATTAATATCAGATCCATTTCAAGCGACGCCGACGTGTCTTGGGACAACCACATGAGGCGGGTTTAACCAGAGGGTCTAGTCTTACTGCCGGTGTTGGTTTGTGATGAGTAGATGGTACTTGGTTAGGCCGGCCGGCATGTGCCGCCGCGTTTATCAAATTGCGTTTTCCGACAAGTGCTTTTCAAGCGGCGCTTAACGGTTTGCTTGTGCCCATTTGCGACATGGTTAACACGATGTAACGTTTAGTGGGGTGTGCGTTGCCCAAAACCTATAGGCAATATCCCGTAGATCGTTGTTCTGTAGACGATTTTGCTGCATTGTGACAAACATATTTCAGGTCATAAACAGACTGATCGGTTTGGTTTTTATATATCGAAAACTATAAATGAAACAGTTGGTTAACGATATATTTGCACCGAAAATCTATAAAAACTTTTTAATATCCGGTCGGGTAAATATTGCAAAAATGTTGCGGCAAATCATCTAAGGGTTAACCCTTGTTTTTGGGTGGTTTTTGCGTCGGTTTGTTGTTTTATGGCCACGGGTGACCCGAAATAAAACGTGTTTTTGTCATTCGCGATAGCAAGGTCGGCCGATTTTTGATGCAATAGCTACAACTTCCCACCGCGGAGTTAAACAAGGCGGCAGAGCACACAGACTTTGCCGCCGATTTACTCAAATCTACGGAGAATCACAAATGAAAAAGAGTCTGCTCACAGCCGCGCTGGTCGCTGGCTTTGCTGCAACAGCTGCTCAAGCTGAAACCTCGGTAACCCTGTACGGTATCGTTGACGGTGGTATCAACTACCAGCAATTCAAAGGCACAACAGCTGCAGGCAATAGCTTCAAATCGAACTACACCGGTTTCGCAAGCGGCGTTAACTCGGGTAGTCGTTGGGGTCTGAAGGGTTCCGAAGATCTGGGTGATGGCCTGAAGGCTGTTTTCCAACTCGAAAGCGGTTTCGATCTGGGTACTGGTGAGTCGAGTCAGAACGTGTCTGGCAACGAAACCCGTCTTTTCGGTCGTCAAGCCACTGTCGGTCTGCAGTCTGATGTTTGGGGTTTGATCGAACTCGGTCGCCAGACAAACATTGCTTCCAAGTACTTCGCCGGCGTAGCTAGCCCCTTTGGTACTGATTTCGGTCAAGCCAATATCGGCTCGGCTTTCAGCGCCGCAGGCAGCATGCGCTATGACAACATGGTTATGTATCAGACCCCCAAGTTCTCGGGCTTCCAGTTTGGTTTGGGTTACTCGTTCAACGCTAACGGTTCGGGCACGCCTGACAACGCTCAAGGTCAGCGTCAAGACCAGCGCGCCTGGACAACCGGTCTTCGTTATGCAAACGGCCCCTTGGCTGCTGCTCTGACATACGATCAGTTGAAAAACTCTGAAAACGGCTTGGCTAATCAGAGCGGTGTAACTGCCAAAGCTTGGGCTCTGGCAGTCAGCTATGACTTCGAGGTTGCTAAAGTCTACGCTGGTGGCGGTCAGACACGCAATGGCTGGTTCTCGGGTAACAGCTCGCTGATCGGTGCCGACTACGTCGATACATATGACACCGGCCTGACACCTTTTGGTTCGCGCAGTTTCAACCAAGACCTGAAAGTTAACTCGTACACGCTGGGCGTTAGCGCGCCTATCGGTGCGAACAGCATGATCATGGCCAACTGGATGATGGCTGATCCTAGCAACGAAGGTGCCCGTAACTGGGGTACCGACAAGCAAAACGTTTACAGCATCGGCTACACCTACAACCTGTCCAAGCGTACCAACTTCTACGCTTTGGGTTCGTATGCCAACGGCGTAAACTTCCAGGACGACCTGAAAGCAACGCAAGTTGTTGCCGGTATCCGTCACCGCTTCTAATCGTGTCTGACACGGTTTAAGGCAGTAAAAAGCCACCCTTCGGGGTGGCTTTTGTTTTGGTGGTGCGCTGCAGCAGATTTGTATCAGAACAGGGTTAACCCGAAAAATGCCGCGCGCAAAATGATACAATCCGGAAGTTTACTTATCACGATTGGATGCACGGCATGAACCTGCAAGAATATTTTCCCGTTCTGCTTTTCATCATCGTAGCAACGGCTATCGGGTTTGCGCTGCTTACGGTGGGGCGGGTATTGGGCCCTCATCGGCCCGACGCCGAAAAGCTCTCGCCCTACGAGTGCGGCTTCGAAGCCTTCGACGATTCGCGCATGAAATTCGACGTGCGTTATTACCTGGTCGCCATTCTGTTTATTTTGTTCGACCTCGAAATTGCATTCTTGTTCCCTTGGGCAATTGCAAACGGTACTGTCGGCCTTGTGGGTTTCTGGACGGTAATGGTGTTTCTGGCGGTGCTCACCGTCGGTTTTCTCTACGAGTGGAAAAAAGGCGCGCTCGACTGGGAGTAAGCCTTTTTTGCGGCGCGGCCCAACGGGTGCGCCGCGTTCTGCGTTGTCTTTTCCGCATTTCCCCTCTCTTGGCATTTAGGCAAAATCATGGCTATTGACGGCATTCTGAAAGAAGGCTTTATCACCACCAGTGCAGACAAGTTTCTGAACTGGGCCAAAACAGGCTCTTTATGGCCCATGACCTTCGGTCTGGCCTGTTGCGCGGTCGAAATGATGCACGCCGGCGCGGCGCGCTACGACCTTGACCAGTTCGGGATTATTTTTCGCCCCAGCCCCCGTCAGTCCGACCTCATGATTGTTGCCGGCACGTTGTGCAACAAAATGGCGCCCGCCCTGCGCAAGGTTTACGACCAAATGCCCGAGCCACGCTGGGTTGTGTCCATGGGCTCCTGTGCCAACGGCGGCGGCTACTACCACTACTCCTATTCGGTTGTGCGGGGTTGCGATCGCATCGTTCCGGTCGATGTCTACGTGCCGGGCTGTCCGCCCACGGCCGAGGCGCTGGTTTACGGCCTGCTGCAAATGCAGAACAAAATCCGTTTAACCAATACCATCGCCCGTTAATCGGTCGGCTGTTTTCATTACCGTAAAAAGATCACATCATGACCCGGCTTGAAACGCTAAAAAATAACCTCCAGGCGCAGTTTGGCGCGGCCTGTGCGCTAACCGAAGCATTTGGCGAACTCACCCTCGAAGTATCCGCCGACCAATGGGTCGATGCCTGTACGGTGCTGCGTGACAAACCCGCGCTCGCGTTCGAGTCCTGCATCGACCTGTGCGGCGTCGACTACGCAACCTACGGCGAGCCCGCCTTCATGGCGCCGGCGCCCAAGTTTCCTCAGCGGTTCGCGGTGGTGCTGCATCTGTTGTCGGTTACGCACAACTGGCGCCTGCGTGTTCGCGCCTGGGTGCCCAACGACGACTTCCCCGTCATTGCATCTCTGGTCAACGTCTGGCCCAGCGTCAACTGGTTCGAACGCGAAGCCTTTGACTTGTACGGCGTCGTTTTCGAAGGGCATCCCGATCTTCGTCGCATTCTCACCGACTATGGCTTTATCGGCCATCCTTTCCGCAAAGACTTCCCGCTGTCGGGCAACGTCGAAATGCGTTACGACACCGAACAGAAGCGGGTGGTTTACCAGCCGGTTACCATCGAGCCGCGCGAGATCACGCCGCGTATCGTTCGCGAGGCAGGCTACGGAGTAGAGCGTTAACATGGCTGAAATCAAAAACTACACCCTGAACTTTGGCCCGCAACACCCTGCGGCACACGGCGTTTTGCGCCTGGTGCTCGAACTCGACGGCGAGGTCATCCAGCGCGCCGATCCGCATATTGGCCTGTTGCACCGCGCCACCGAAAAACTCGCCGAGCATAAAACGTTCATCCAGGCATTGCCCTACATGGACCGCCTCGACTACGTGTCCATGATGTGCAACGAGCACGCCTACGTCATGGCCATCGAAAAGCTGGCCGGCATTCAGGTACCGCTGCGGGCGCAGTACATCCGCGTCATGTTCGACGAAATCACCCGCATTCTCAACCACCTCATGTCTATTGGTTCGCACGGTCTCGACGTGGGCGCCATGGCGGTGTTCCTGTATGCCTTCCGCGAGCGCGAAGACCTGATGGACTGCTACGAGGCCGTTTCCGGTGCGCGTATGCACGCGGCTTACTATCGTCCGGGTGGTGTGTATCGCGATCTGCCCGACACCATGCCGCAGTATGGCGAAACCAGCAAGTATCGTAGTGCCAAAGAGCTCAAAGCCATGAACGATGCGCGTTCGGGTTCAATGCTCGACTTCATCGAAGACTTCACCAACCGGTTCCCGGCGTGTGTCGACGAATACGAAACCCTGCTGACCGACAACCGCATCTGGAAGCAGCGTTTGGTGGGCGTTGGTGTGGTCGACCCCGACCGCGCCAAGGCGCTTGGCTTTACCGGCCCCATGCTGCGTGGTTCAGGTATCGCCTGGGATTTACGCCGCACTCAGCCCTACGAAGTCTACGATCGTCTCGAGTTCGATATCCCTGTCGGCACCAACGGCGACAGCTACGACCGCTACCTGGTGCGTGTGGCCGAAATGCGCGAAAGTAATCGCATTATTCGCCAGTGCGTCGAGTGGTTGCGTAACAATCCTGGCCCAGTCATTTCCGACAACCATAAAGTGTCCCCGCCTTCGCGCGAAGACATGAAGACGGGCATGGAAGACCTGATCCACCACTTCAAGCTTTTTACCGAAGGTATGCACGTACCGCGCGGCGAAGTGTATTCGGGTGTCGAACATCCCAAAGGCGAGTTCGGTATTTATATGGTTGCCGACGGAGCCAATAAACCCTACCGCCTTAAAATCCGCGCGCCGGGCTTTGCGCATTTGCAGGCCCTCGACGAAATGTCGCGTGGACACATGATTGCCGACGCCGTCACTATTATCGGGACGCTCGACATCGTGTTTGGTGAAATCGACCGCTAACCGGCGCCAACAAGGTAAACACCGGGTTTAAATTATGCTGCTTTCAGAACAAGCCTACCAGAAGATCGACCGGGAACTGACCAAGTTCCCCGACGACCAGAAGCAATCGGCCATTATGGCTGCCTTAACCATCGCCCAAGATGAAACCGGCTGGTTGTCAGCCGACGTCATTGAAGACGTTGCTCGCTACATTGGTGTGGCGCCTATTGCAGTACAAGAGGTCGCCACCTTCTACAACATGTACAACACGCAGCCGGTCGGGCGCTTCAAGCTTACCGTGTGCACCAACTTGCCCTGTGCGCTTCGCGACGGCGTGGGTGCGGCCGAGCACATCAAGAAGACATTGGGCATCGGGTTTCGCGAAACGACGCCCGACGGCCTGTTTACCTTGCTCGAAGGCGAATGCATGGGGGCGTGCGGCGATTCTCCCGTCATGCTGGTCAACAACAAGCACATGTGTGTCCGCATGGCCCCAGAAAAAATCGATGCCATGATCAACGAACTCAAGAAACACGGAGGTGCCCAATGACCACCGCCGATATTCTCCAGTCTTTCTCCGAAGGCCTGACCATCGCGCCCAACAACGACTTGGCGCGCAGCATGATTTTTCATGGCCGCCATATCGACCCGCAAATCGTATCTGGTCTTGATGGCACGAACTGGCGCCTCGACGATTACGTTAAACGCGGCGGTTACGAGGCCCTGCGCAAAATATTAACGTCGGGCATGAAGCCCGAAGATGTCATCGCCGAAGTCAAGGCTTCTGGTTTGCGCGGCCGGGGTGGCGCGGGCTTCCCCACGGGTCTTAAATGGAGCTTCATGCCGCGTAACTTGCCAGGTCAGAAGTATCTGGTTTGCAACTCCGATGAAGGCGAGCCCGGTACATTCAAAGACCGCGACATCTTGCGTTTTAACCCGCACATCGTTATCGAAGGCATGGCTATTGCCGCCTACGCCATGGGTATCAGCGTCGGCTACAACTACATTCACGGTGAAATCTTCGAAATCTACGATCGTTTCGAAGAAGCCCTCGAAGAAGCGCGCAAAGCCGGTTTTTTGGGCGACAATATCCTGGGTTCCGGGTTTAACTTCCAGCTGCATGCGTTTCATGGTTTCGGCGCCTATATTTGCGGCGAAGAAACCGCCTTGCTCGAATCGCTCGAAGGCAAAAAAGGTCAGCCGCGGTTCAAGCCGCCGTTCCCGGCCAGCTTTGGTCTGTATGGCAAGCCCACCACCATCAACAACACCGAAACGTTCGCGGCGGTGCCCTGGATCTTCCGTAACAGCGGCCAGGCTTACCTCGAAACCGGTATTCCGAACAATGGCGGCACCAAGTTGTTTTCGGTGTCGGGCGACGTCGAATTGCCGGGCAACTACGAAGTCCCCATGGGTACGCCATTTTCCAAGCTGCTTGAACTGGCCGGCGGCGTCAAGGGTGGCCGCAAGCTCAAGGCTGTTATCCCGGGCGGGTCCAGTGCGCCGGTCGTCCCGGGCGACATCATGATGCAAACCACCATGGACTACGACAGCATCGCCAAAGCCGGCTCCATGCTCGGTTCGGGTGCCGTCATCGTCATGGACGAAACCCGTTGCATGGTTAAGTCATTACTGCGCTTGTCTTACTTCTACTACGAAGAAAGCTGCGGGCAGTGCACGCCCTGTCGCGAAGGCACCGGCTGGCTGTATCGCATCCTCGAGCGCATCGAAAATGGTCAGGGTCGCCCCGAAGACCTCGATGTACTCGACTCCGTTGCATTCAATATCATGGGCCGCACTATTTGCGCCCTGGGCGACGCGGCAGCCATGCCCGTACGCAGTTTCATCAAGCACTTCCGCGACGAGTTCGCACACCACATCGAGCATAAAAGCTGTGTGGTGCCCAAATATTTGTAGGCTCAGGATACGCTAATGGTAGAACTCACCATCGACGGCAAACAGGTCGAAGTCCCCGAGGGCAGCATGGTTATGCATGCGGCCAACAAGCTGGGTCTTTATGTGCCGCATTTTTGCTATCACAAGAAACTCTCCATCGCGGCAAACTGCCGCATGTGCCTGGTCGAGGTCGAAAAAGCGCCCAAGGCCATGCCGGCTTGCGCTACGCCCGTCACCAACGGCATGGTGGTCCACACCTGCTCCGAAAAGGCCGTTGCTGCACAAAAAAGCGTGATGGAGTTTCTCCTGATCAACCACCCGCTCGACTGCCCCATTTGTGACCAGGGCGGCGAATGTCAGCTGCAAGACCTTGCCGTTGGTTACGGTGGCTCCGAATCGCGCTACCAGGAAGAAAAGCGCGTGGTGTTCCATAAAGACATGGGCCCGCTCATTTCTGCCGAAGAAATGCCACGTTGCATTCATTGCACGCGTTGCGTCCGCTTCGGTCAAGAAATCGCCGGCGTGATGGAACTGGGGATGCTCAACCGTGGCGAGCACTCCGAAATCACCACATTCGTTGGCCGCGCCGTCGAGTCCGAACTGTCGGGCAACATGATCGACATCTGCCCGGTTGGCGCGCTGACATCCAAGCCATTCCGCTACACCGCCCGTACCTGGGAGCTGGCCCGGCGTCGCGCCGTAAGCCCTCACGACAGCGTGGGTGCAAACATCGTCGTCCAGGTCAAGGGCGACCAGGTCATGCGCGTGGTTCCCTTCGAAAACGAAGCCGTCAACGAGTGCTGGATCAGCGACCGCGATCGCTTTGCCTATGCTGGGCTGAACACAGAAGATCGCCTGGCTCACCCCATGGTCAAAGACGCCAACGGTCAGTGGCACGAAGTGTCCTGGGGCGATGCCCTGCAGGCCGTGGTCAAGGGGCTGAACAAAGTTCGCGAAGCACATGGTGCCGGCGCCATCGGCGCTATTGGCAGCCCCATGGCCACCACCGAAGAGCTCGCGCTACTGGCGCAGCTTGCCCGTGGTCTGGGGTCCGAAAACGTCGATTTTCGTTTGCGTTACACCGACCCGTCCTTCGGCGCGGCAATTGCCGGTACGCCTTGGCTGGGCATGCCTGTCGCCGAGCTCGACAATCTCGACGCTGTCCTGGTGGTGGGCTCGTTCTTGCGTAAAGACCATCCCTTGTTCGCACAGCGTCTGCGTCAAGCCGCCAAGCGCGGCACGCAGGTGTCGTTTATCGATGCCGCGCACGACGACCCGCTGTTCCCGGTTGCCAGTCGCCTTGCGGCGGCGCCTTCGCAGTTGCCTAACGCTTTGGCACAAGTTGGTGCGGCCCTGGCGCAAATCAAGGGCCAAGCCATCCCTGCCGCGTTCGCTGGCGTCGACGTCTCACCCGAAGCCCAACGCATTGCCGACAGCCTTGCTGCCGGCGGTAATGTTGCGGTGCTCGTGGGCAATATGGCGGTTACGTCGCCGCAGGCCTCGTTGTTGGCGGCCAATGCCCAACTGGTTGCTCAATTGGCCTCAGGCAAGCTGGGCTTTCTTACACCGGGTGGCAACACGGTTGGCGGCTACCTGGCCGGTGCGGTGCCCAAAGGGCAGGGCCTTACTGCCGAGCAAATGCTTGCCCAAGGCCTCAAGGCGTTTATCGTGTTGCACGCCGAGCCCGAATTCGACGCCGATAACGGTCAGCAAGCCGTCAATACCCTGCAGGCCGCCGAATTCTCGGTGGCCCTCACATCGTATGCTTCGGCGGCTCAGGCCTGGGCCAGCGTCATGCTGCCTATTGCCCCGTACACCGAAACTTCCGGCACCTTTGTCAATGCCGAAGGGCGCGCACAAAGCTTCCGTGGCACCGTTGCCCCGCTGGGCGAATCCCGCCCTGGCTGGAAGGTGCTTCGCGTCATGGGGAATCTGTTCGAACTGCAAGGTTTCGACGACGAAACCTCCGAGTCCGTGCGCGATTCGGTGTTTGCCGGGAACGTGCAAGACCGTCTTTCAAATCAAGTCGTGTCTCAGCCGGGTCTGGCGTCTGCAAACGCGCAGGCGATCGAGCGCGTGACCGACCTGCCCATTTATCGTACCGACGCCATCGTGCGTCGCGCCGAGCCCCTCCAGGCTGCGCCGGCATCGCAGGCCCCGGTCTTGCGTGCCCACCCCGATACCCTCGCACAACTGGGTGTGTCTTCGGGCCAGCAGGTACGCGTCAAGTCTTCTTCCGGCTCGGCCGAATTGCTTGCCCAGGCTGATGACGGGGTGGTCAAGGGGGCTGTGCGCGTGGCTGCTGCTTTCCCGCAAACGCTGGGTCTGGGCAGTGCTTTTGGCCAACTTTCCGTGGAGCGAATTTAAATGGAATGGCTGAATATGCTTGAGGCGTTCGGCACCGACCTTATCGGCCCGACCGCGTGGTACGTGGTCTGGACACTGGTCATGATTCTGGTGGTTGCCGTCCCCGTCATTCTTTGTGTGGCTTACCTCACCTACTGGGAACGCAAGATGATCGGTGCAATGCACGTTCGTCTGGGCCCCACCCGGGTCGGGTTTCGTGGTCTGTTGCAGCCGTTTGCCGACGTTTTCAAACTGCTGACCAAAGAACTGGTCATCCCGGGCCAGGCCAACAAGGTGCTGTTTATCCTGGCACCGGTCGTCACCCTGATGCCGGCCTTGGCGGCGTGGGCCATTATTCCTTTTGGCCCCGAAATGGTGTTGTCCAACATCAACGCGGGTTTGCTCTACATCATGGCCATTACATCGGTCGGGGTATATGGCGTAATTGTTGCCGGTTGGGCCTCCAACTCAAAGTATGCGTTTTTGGGCGCCATGCGCGCTGCAGCGCAAATGGTGTCCTACGAACTGGCCATTGGCTTTGTGATGATCACCGTATTGCTGGTGTCGGGCTCGCTTAACGTCAGTGAAATCGTCCTGGGCCAAGACCGCGGTACATTCGCCGACAACGGCCTTAATTTCCTGTCCTGGAACTGGCTGCCATTGCTGCCGCTCTTCGTCATTTACGTGATTTCGTGTGTGGCCGAAACCAACCGCCACCCCTTCGACGTTGTCGAGGGCGAGTCCGAAATCGTGGCAGGCCACATGGTCGAATACTCAGGTACGGCTTTTGCGCTGTTCTTCCTGGGCGAGTACGCCAACATGATTCTTCTGTCCGCCATGGCGTCCATCATGTTTTTGGGCGGCTGGTTGCCACCGGTCGATATCGCACCGTTTACATGGGTGCCGGGTTGGCTGTGGCTGGGGGTTAAAACGTTCTTTGTCGTATCGCTGTTCATCTGGTTCCGTGCCACGTTTCCGCGGTATCGCTACGACCAGATCATGCGTTTGGGCTGGAAAGTATTCATTCCGTTTACCGGGGTCTGGCTGCTGCTGGTCGCCATCTGGATGCAAACGCCATGGAACATCTGGCAATAAGGGATGACAGGAGCTGAACATGGAAGCAATTAAAGATTTTTTCGGCAGTTTGCTGCTCTCCGAGATGCTCAAGGGCATGCGCCTGACCGGCAAGTATTTCTTCAGGCGCAAAGTCACATTACGCTATCCGCAAGAAAAAACCCCTGCATCGCCGCGTTTCCGTGGCTTGCATGCCCTGCGTCGTTACCCCAACGGCGAAGAGCGTTGCATTGCCTGTAAATTGTGCGAAGCAGTATGCCCGGCCATGGCGATTACCATCGAGTCCGAAGAGCGCGACGATGGTTCGCGCCGTACGACCCGCTACGACATCGATCTGGCCAAGTGCATTTTTTGTGGCTTTTGCGAAGAAAGCTGCCCGGTCGACTCTATTGTCGAAACGCATATTCACGAGTATCACGGCGAAAAACGCGGCGACCTCTACTACACCAAAGACATGCTGCTGGCCATCGGTGATCGCTACGAACCCGAAATCGCCGCACGACGCGCAGCCGATGCGCCTTACCGTTAATCCCAGGGCCCGATAACCATGACATTTACGACCGTCCTGTTCTACTTGCTGGCGATTGTGCTGGTGGTGGCGGCGTTCCGTGTAATCACGGCACCCAACCCCATCACCGCCGTCCTCAACCTCATTCTGGCGTTCTTTACGGCCGCCATGCTCTGGATCCTCATCGGCGCCGAGTTCCTCGGACTCTTGCTTGTGCTGGTGTACGTTGGCGCCGTCATGGTGCTGTTCCTGTTCGTCGTCATGATGATCGATGTGCGCTCCGAAAGCCTGCGTAAGGGCTTCAAGGCGTACTTGCCTGCCGGCCTGTTCATTGGCGTCATCATGGTTCTCGAAATGGCCTTTGTGCTGGGCAGTACCTGGCTCGATGCCGGCCCCCCGGCTGATCTGCCTGCCGACTACAACAACACGCGCGCCTTGGGCGAGCTGATGTACACCGACTACGTATTTGCGGTCGAAATTGGCGCCGTGATTTTGCTGGTCGGTATGGTTGCCGCCATTGCACTTACCCTGCGCAAGCGTCGCGACGTCAAATACAACAACCCGTCTGAACAGGTCAAAGTGCGAGCCAAAGACCGTGTGCGTCTGGTTAATCTGGCTTCGCAGACAGAAAAGGACGCTTCGAAATGACCATTACGCTTGCACACTATCTTATTTTGTCGGCCATTCTATTTTGTATTGGCGTATTCGGCTTTTTTGTAAATCGTCGCAACTTGCTGATTTTGCTCATGTCGATCGAGCTCATCCTGCTGTCGGCCAATATCAATTTTGTTGCGTTTTCTACCTGGTTTGGCGAAGCCTCGGGCCAGGTGTTCGTGTTCTTCATCCTTACCGTTGCTGCGGCCGAAGCCGCTATCGGTCTGGCCATTTTGGTGTTGCTGTTCCGTAATCTCAACACCATCAACGTCGAAGAACTGGATCACCTTAACGGTTGATGGGATTGCCAATTATGAGTTCAACCAATCTTTACCTTCTCATCGCACTGGCGCCGTTGGCCGGTTCGTTAATTGCCGGTTTGTTCGGTACCGGTTTCCTGGGCCGCCAGGTGGGCCGTACGGCCGCCCATCTCATCACCATTCTGGGCGTGCTGGTTTCGTTCATCGGTTCGGTCATCGTCCTGCTTCAGGTGCTTGACGGCCAAACCTTCGACGGTACCGTTTATACCTGGAACATGATCGGCAATATCCCCATCGAAATCGGCTTCCTTATCGACGGGCTTTCCGCCCTCATGATGGTTGTGGTCACCTCGGTGTCGCTTATGGTGCATATCTACACCATCGGCTACATGGCCGACGATCCGGGCTACCAGCGATTCTTCTCGTATATTTCGCTGTTTACCTTTTCCATGCTCATGCTGGTCATGTCGAACAACATGCTGCTGTTGTTCTTTGGCTGGGAAGCGGTGGGCCTGGTGTCATATCTGCTTATCGGGTTCTGGTATACGCGTCCTACGGCCATTTTTGCCAACATGAAGGCTTTCCTGGTCAACCGTGTAGGCGACTTTGGCTTCATTCTGGGTATTGGCTTGTTGTTTGCCTATACGGGCACCATGCACTACGGCGATATCTTCGCCAAGGCCGACACGTTATCGGCTACCACATTCCCGGGCACCGACTGGCAGTTGTTGACCGTCGCATGTATCTGCCTGTTTATCGGGGCCATGGGTAAATCGGCCCAGGTGCCGCTGCATGCCTGGCTGCCCGACTCGATGGAAGGCCCGACCCCCATTTCTGCACTGATTCACGCGGCAACCATGGTTACGGCCGGCATTTTCATGGTGGCGCGTTTCTCGCCGCTGTTCGAACTGTCGTCGACGGCGCTGTCGTTTGTCATCGTTATCGGTTCCATCGGCGCGTTGTTCCTGGGTATTCTGGGCATCATCCAAACCGACATCAAACGTGTGGTGGCGTACTCAACGTTGTCTCAGCTGGGCTACATGACGGTTGCCTTGGGGGCTTCGGCTTATTCGGTCGCCATTTTCCACCTCATGACTCACGCGTTCTTCAAGGCGTTGCTGTTCCTGGGCGCGGGTTCGGTCATTATCGGCATGCACCACGATCAAGATATCCGTAATATGGGTGGCTTGCGCAAATACATGCCTATTACCTGGATCACCTTCCTGATCGGTACGTTGGCGCTTGTCGGTACGCCGTTCTTCTCCGGGTTCTACTCCAAAGAAAACATCATCGAGGCCGCGGGTGCAGCCAATGTCTGGGGCGCCGGTTTTGCTTACTATGCAACGCTCATTGGGGTGTTCGTCACGTCCCTGTACTCGTTCCGCGTGTACTTCCTGGTCTTCCACGGCAAGCCGCGTTTCGATACCTCGGGTAATGCCCACCATGGGCACGATTCGCACGGCCACGACGACCACGGTCACCATGGGGGTACGCCGCACGAATCTCCCTGGGTGGTCACGCTGCCGCTGGTGCTGCTGGCGATTCCGTCCGTATTTGCCGGTATCTGGTTCATCGACCCGTTGCTCTTCGGCAGCTACTTCGATGGCGTCATCAAGGTCTTGCCCGAGCACCCGGCCATGGCCGAGCTGGCGTCACATTGGAGTGGCTGGCTGGCATACGCCTTGCATGGCTTCGTTACCGTGCCGTTCTGGTTGATGGTGGCCGGGTTGGTTGTGGCGTGGTACTGCTATATGGTGAACCCGGCCCTGCCGGCCGCTATCAAGCGTAGTTTGTCGGGCGTTAATACCGTGCTCGAAAACAAATACTACGTCGACTGGATCAACGAGCAGATTATTGCGCGCGGCGCGCGCTGCCTGGGTCGTGGCCTGTGGCAGGCGGGCGACCGTGGGCTGATCGATGGCTTGCTGGTCAACGGTAGTGCACGTGTGGTCGGCGTTGTGGCAGCCATCAGCCGCCACCTGCAGTCCGGCTACATCTATCACTATGCCTTTGCCATGATTATCGGCATTTTGGCGTTCTTAACCTTTTTTGTCCTGACGGTTCACTGATGGCTAGCGATATGGCGTCTTCTTCTCTCCCTTGGCTCACACTGTCGATTTTCGTCCCGATCATCGCAGGCCTGGTCGTGCTGCTGTTGGGTCGTGATGATCGGGCCGGCCTGACGCGCTGGCTGTCGCTCATCGGCGCGGTGCTGGGGTTTTTGGTCACGATTCCCCTGTATCTGGGTTTCAACAACAGCACTGCCGATATGCAGTTTGTCGAAAAGGCACCCTGGATCGAATCGTTCGCGATTAACTATCACCTGGGTATCGACGGTATTTCGTTGTGGTTTGTCCTGTTGACGGCATTCATTACCATTATTGTGGTTATTGCCGGCTGGGAAGTCATTACCAAGAAGGTTGCACAGTACATGGCGTCTTTCCTGATTTTGTCAGGTCTGATGGTCGGTGTGTTCGCAGCCCTCGACGGCATGCTGTTCTATGTCTTCTTCGAAGCCACCCTCATTCCGATGTACATCATCATTGGTGCCTGGGGTGGCCCGAACCGCGTCTACGCGGCGTTCAAGTTCTTCTTGTACACGTTGCTGGGCTCCCTGCTGACGCTGGTTGCGTTCTTGTATTTGTGGCATGCCTCTGGCGGGTCATTCGACATCCAAACCTGGCACGACCTCAAGCTGGCCTACACGCCGCAAGTACTTATTTTTATTGCCTTGCTTGCCGCTTTTGCGGTCAAGGTCCCCATGTGGCCGGTACACACCTGGCTGCCCGACGCCCACGTCGAAGCGCCTACCGGGGGCTCGGTCGTGCTGGCGGCCATCATGCTCAAGCTTGGCGCGTATGGCTTTCTGCGTTTCTCGTTGCCCATCGCGCCCGATGCCTCGCACAGCCTGGCGGGCCTGATGATCGCGTTGTCACTCATCGCCGTTATCTATATTGGTCTGGTGGCCATTGTTCAAGACGACATGAAAAAGCTGGTGGCGTATTCGTCGGTTGCGCACATGGGCTTTGTGACCCTGGGCTTCTTTATTTTCAACACGGCTGGTATCGAAGGCGCCATCGTTCAAATGGTGTCGCACGGTTTTGTATCCGGTGCCATGTTCCTTTGTATTGGTGTGCTCTACGATCGCATGCATACGCGGCGTATCGACGCTTACGGCGGCGTGGTCAGTGTCATGCCCCGGTTCGTCACGTTCTTCGTGCTGTTTTCCATGGCTAACGCCGGTTTGCCGGCCACCAGCGGCTTTATTGGCGAGTTCACCGTCATCATGGGTGCCGTCGAATACAACTTCTGGATCGGTGTGCTTACAGCCACGGCGCTTATTCTGGGGGCATCGTATTCGTTGTGGATGGTCAAGCGTGTGGCCTACGGCGACATTACCAACGACGAAGTCCGTGGTTTGTCCGACCTGAATCGACGCGAATTCTTCCTGTTGGGCATCATGGCCGTTATGGTGCTTTACATGGGTATTCATCCCAAGCCCTTTACCGACGTGATGCACGTTTCGGTGCAGGCGCTTCTCGACCACGTCTCTGTCTCGAAACTGTAGGCCCGGATCATTATGCAATACCAATTTCTATTCGCTTTGGCATTACCCGAAATTCTGCTGCTGATTCTGGCTGTGCTGGTGCTGCTGGTCGATGCCTTCAGCAAGTCGTCCGATCGCTCATTAACGTTCTGGCTGACGCTGGCCTCGCTGGCGGCGGTCACTGCCGTCTCGGCAATCCAGTGGCGCGACGGCGTCGAGGGCACAACCTTCAGCGGCCTTTACGTGGTCGACGAGCTCTCGCACTTCCTGAAACTCGCCTCGTATATTGCGGTTGCCATTACGCTGGTGTACGGTCGCGAGTACGCCTTCAAGCGCGACATGCTGACGCGCGGCGGCGAGTTCTATACGCTGACGCTGTTTGCCTTGTTGGGGCAGATGGTCATGATTTCGGCCGGTAACCTGCTGACGGTTTATCTGGGTATCGAGCTCATGTCGTTTGCGCTGTATGCGCTCATCGCGCTTCGTCGCGAAAACATCAACGCAACCGAATCGGCCATGAAGTACTTTGTGCTGGGCTCGCTGGCGTCGGGTATTTTGTTGTACGGTTTATCTATGATTTACGGCGCCACCGGTTTCCTCGACCTGGCAGGTATTGCCCAGGTTATCGAATCCGATCAGGCCGAACGTCTGCCGCTGGTCTTTGGTCTGGTGTTTGTTGTGGCCGGTTTGGCGTTCAAGCTGGGGGCTGTCCCGTTCCATATGTGGGTGCCCGATGTTTACCAAGGGGCACCTACGGCAGTAACGCTTATTGTAGGTGGCGCACCCAAGTTGGCCGCATTCGCGATTGTCATGCGTTTGCTGGTCGATGGCTTGCACGGCCTGGCCTTCGATTGGCAGCCCATGTTGCTTATTCTGGCGGTGTTGTCACTGGCCGTGGGTAACCTGACGGCCATCGTACAAACCAACTTCAAGCGTATGCTTGCGTACTCCACCATTTCACACATGGGTTTTGTGTTCCTGGGCCTGCTTTCGGGCATGGTCGACAACCAGCCCATTGCTACAGAAGCCTATGGGGCATCGCTGTTTTATATGGTGGTGTATGTATTGACCACCCTGGCTTCATTTGGCGTTATTTTGTTGCTCAGCCGCAGCGGCTTCGAGTGCGAAGAGATCTCCGACCTTAAAGGTTTGAATCAACGCAGTCCCATTCTGGCGGGCGTCCTGATGTTGACCATGTTCTCGTTGGCCGGTATCCCGCCGCTGGTTGGTTTTTATGCCAAGCTTAGCGTGTTGCAGGCGCTGGTGGGTGCAGGTCTGGTCTGGCTGGCTGTTGTCGCCGTCATTTTCTCGCTCATTGGTGCGTTTTACTACCTGCGTGTCGTAAAAATGGCGTATTTCGACGAGCCCGAGGGGGAGGTGCACGCAGTTCCCACCGGCACGGTCTCCAGCGGCCTGATGTCGTTAAACGGTCTGGCCATTTTGGTGTTGGGTATCTTGCCGGGTGGCCTCATGGCCCTTTGCGTGTCGGTCATCGACAGCTCTTTGGGCTTTTAAGTCACCACCATGGATCAAACACTGGCAATCGTTCTACTGATTTTGCTCTCGTTGGTAACGGCCAATTTGCCGTTTGCCACACACAAGCCCCTGCTGGTGCTGCCTTGGGCGGCGCCAGGCGGGCGCTTTGCACAAGGGCCCATGCGCTGGTTCGAGTCGCTGTTGTTTTTTGTTGTACTGGCGGGCCTGGGTGCAGGTACTTTATGGTGGGTGGGTCAGGGCCTGATGTCCCCCATCGGCATGCTGCTGCGCGTAGCGATATTGCTGGTTTTAGTGGTGGCCCTCATGGCTTACCCTAGCGTTGTGGCCAGGCGCAGCGCCAGCGAAATGGCGTCTACGCCGGCTGCGGGCAAATCGTTTTTCGACCGCCTTGTAGAAGTGCTGGTGTTTTATGCGCTGGTGGGTGTGTTGGCCTTTGCCTTCGAGGCCAGCATGGGCAATGTATTTGTTCAGGGTTGGGAGTTCTACGCCATTACGCTTAGCTTGTTTTTGGTAATGGCGTACCCCGGGTATGTTTACCGCTACCTTATGCGGCACCGGCCGGGCAAAACCAGTTAAGCACGGCATCAAGGCCACAAAAGCTCAACGCAAAGTTGGCTTGTTCACGCACAACCGGCTTGGCACGGTAAGCCACCGAATACTCGGCCAAAGACAGCATTTTCAGGTCGTTGGCGCCGTCACCCATGGCAATAATTTGCGTTGACGCTGCACCGGTTCGTTGGGCCAGTGCGGTCAGGTAGTCGGCCTTGCCCTGGGCGTCGACAATCGGGCCCAACACGCGTCCGGTCAGCTTGCCGTTAACAATTTCAAGCGTATTGGCATGGGCCTCGTCCAGCCCCAGGCGCGCTTTCAGCCTTTCGGTAAACAAGGTAAAACCGCCCGACACCAGCATGGTTTTCAACCCTGCGGCCTGAACGGTTTTAATTAGTTTCTCGGCGCCGGCATTCAACTGAAGTCGCTCTGAATAAACGCGCTCAAGGGCGTCAACCGTAACGCCCTCAAGCAGCGCTACACGCCGCCGCAGGCTTTCAGAAAAGTCTTTGATCTCGCCACGCATGGCCGCTTCGGTGATGGCCGACACTTCGGCCTTACGCCCCACCATATCGGCAATCTCGTCAATACACTCGATGTTGATCAGCGTTGAGTCCATGTCCATGGCCAGAATTTTGCATTCGGCCAGTGGGCGAACGGTGTCGAGAAATGCGGCATCAATCCCCAGGTCGTGACATTGCGCTGCAATGTCGGCGCGGGCGCTTGCGTCGATATCTTGCAGCTTGACCGCCGTGTTGTTAATGGGCTTGAGCGAGGCGGCTTGGGCCAGCGCTGCAATTTTTTCGACGCGCAGGTTGTCGAGTGTGGGCGCTTGAAGGACGAGGTGAGTCATGATGAATAACGGCGAATAAAAATGATTAGGTGCCAGGTGCCAGGTGCCAGGTGCGTGCCCGGGTTAATGCAACGACCGCATAATGCCACGCAATGCGTTGATACGGGTGTTGACCGGGTTGGTGAGCTCTTTGGACGTGCTGCCCGCTGCCTTGAACTCGACCTTGAGCTTGTCTTGCCCTGCGAGTTTTACATTGCGCTGGGTTTGCACCAGTTGAATGATACGCAAAGGGTCGACATTGGGCTTGGCCGAGAACTGCACAAGCGCTGCGTTCTCACTGGCATCGATCTTCACAATACCCAGCGCTTCGGCCTCAAGGCGCAAGCGGTGCGTTGCCAGCAGCATTTGCGCGGGCTCCGGCAGTTTGCCGTAGCGGTCAATCAGCTCTTCTTGCAAAGTGATCAGGTCATCTTCGTGATTGGCATGCGACAACTTTTTGTACAGGCCCAGCCGTGCGTGCACATCGGGGCAGTAGTCGGCAGGCAGCAGGGCGGGGGTGTGCAGGTTTACTTCGCATTTGGCGGCAAAGGGTGACTCAAGGTCGGGCTCTTCGCCCGCCTTTAAGGCCCTGACCGCGGTGTTGAGCATTTCCGAATACATGGCAAAGCCCACTTCGTGGATATTGCCGGACTGCGACTCACCTAGAACTTCACCCGTACCCCGAATTTCAAGGTCGTGCATGGCCAGGTAAAAACCGGCGCCAAGGTCTTCCATCGATTGAATGGCTTCCAGCCGCTTTTTAGCATTGGTGGTGATGGCATCTTCGCCTGGCGTTAACAAGTACGCGTAGGCCTGGTGGTGCGAACGGCCAACACGCCCGCGCAACTGGTGCAGCTGGGCCAACCCCAGGCGATCGGCGCGGTGGATGACGATGGTGTTGGCCGTGGGTACGTCGATGCCGGTTTCGATAATGGTGGTGCACAGCAAGACGTTGTACTTTTGCTGGTAAAAGCCTTTCATGACTTGCTCAAGCTCGCGCTCGGGCATTTGGCCATGCGCCACGGCAATGCGCGCTTCGGGCACGAGTTCTTCAAGGCGAGCCCGCCGGTTATGAATGGTCTCGACTTCGTTGTGCAAGAAGTAAACCTGCCCGCCTCGTTTCAGTTCGCGCAGCAGCGCCTCGCGGATGGTACTGCCGTCTTCGCGGCGTACAAACGTTTTAATAGCCAGGCGCTTCTGCGGCGCAGTGGCAATGACCGAGAAGTCGCGAATGCCTTCGAGCGACATACCCAGCGTGCGGGGGATGGGCGTGGCGGTCAGCGTCAAAACGTCGACCTCGGCACGCAGCGCTTTCAGGGCTTCTTTCTGGCGCACGCCAAAGCGGTGTTCTTCATCGATAATGACCAGGCCAAGACGTTTGAAAACAACGTCTTTGGACAATATTTTGTGTGTACCAATGACAATATCGACGGTGCCGTCGCCCAGGCCGGCCAATGCCGCGTTGACTTCTTTCGTGGAACGGAACCGCGACAGTTCGACGACCTTTACCGGCCAATCGGCGAAACGGTCTGCAAACGTCTGGGCATGCTGTTCGGCCAACAGTGTCGTGGGGCAGAGCAGGGCAACCTGCTTGCCGTTGGCCACGGCCAGAAACGCGGCCCTTAATGCGACTTCGGTTTTACCAAAGCCTACATCGCCGCATACCAGGCGGTCCATCGGGCGTCCCGAAGTCATGTCGTTCAGGACGGCTTCGATGGCGGCGGCCTGGTCTGGCGTTTCTTCGAAGCCAAAGCCTTCGGCAAATGCCTGATAGTCGTTGAGCGGCAACTTGAAGGCGTAGCCTTCGCGGGCAGCGCGTATGGCGTAAAGGGCCAAGAGCTCGGCGGCGGCATCACGGACTTGTTTGGCGGCCTTGCGCCGGGCTTTATCCCATTGCCCGCTGCCCAATTGGTGCAGGGGTGCCTGGTCGGGGTCGGCGCCACTATAGCGGGCAATAAGGTGCAGTTGCGACACGGGTACATAAAGTGTGCTGCCCGACGCGTACTCAAGATGAAGGAACTCCATTTTCCCTTCGCCAAGGTCCATGTCGACCAAGCCATGATAGCGCCCGATACCGTGTTGTACATGTACTACCGGATCGCCTTCGCGCAATTCGGACAGATCGCGCACCATGGCCTCGGCATTGCTGCTTTCGCCACCACGCCGACTACTGCGGCGCGGGGCATGTGCCACTGCCGGATACAGGTCGTTTTCGGTCAGCAGGGTGAGTGCGCGGGCCGGGATAGCAAACCCGGTGGTCAGCGGGGCAACAGTGATGCAAAACGGCGCGTTCAGTGCGAAAGCATCGTGCAGGTTGTCGGCGCCTGCGTTGGGCTGCAGGTCGAACTCTTCTAGCATTTGCAGCAGCGTCTCGCGTCGGCCGGCCGAATCGGCGCATAAAACAACGCGTGTATCCCCTGCGCTGACGAGCGCCCGCAGGCGGGCAACCGGGTCTTCGGCGCGGCGCGCGACGGCCACGGCAGGTGCCGGGGCAAAGTCGGGGTGTGTTGATTCGGACGTAATGGCTAGTCGGGCAAAATTCTTGAGTGCGCCAAATAAAGCCTCGGTACCCAAAAACAGCTCGCCCGGCGGCAAAACCGGGCGCTCGCGATCACTTTTCAAGAACTGATAGCGGCTTTGCGTATCTTGGGCAAAGTGCTGGATGGCCCCCTCGATGTTGCCGATAGTGACGGTCAGCGTGTCGCCTTTCAGGTAATCGAACAGTGTGGCGGTTTGTTCGAAGAACAGAGGCAGGTAGTACTCTACCCCCGCAAAGGCAATGCCGTTGCCGATATCTTTATACGGCAGTGCACGTGACGGGTCGCCTTCAAAGACCTCGCGAAACCGTGCCCGGAACTGGGTTCGAGCGCCTTCGTCCATGGGGAATTCTCGCCCTGGCAACAGACGAACCTCGCGAACCGGATAAATACTGCGCTGCGTATCGACATCGAAGCTGCGGATGGACTCGATTTCGTCGTCGAACAGGTCGATTCGGTAGGGAACGGCCGAGCCCATCGGGAACAGGTCGATCAGGCCGCCACGGATGCAGAACTCGCCTGGCGCGGTCACTTGCGTGACATGCGCATAATTGGCCAGCGTAAGCTGCTGGCGCAGGCTTTCTTCGTTCAGCTTGTCGCCTTGTTTGAACGAAAAGGTGTAGGCAGCAAGGAAAGACGGGGGTGCAAGCCGGTAGAGCGCTGTGCTGACAGGCACGGTAATGATATCGACCTCATTGTTCATGAGGGCATGCAGCGTTTCGAGGCGTTCTGATATCAGGTCTTGGTGGGGTGAAAAACTATCGTAGGGGAGGGTTTCCCAGTCTGGCAACTGGCGCACGCGCAGGCCGGGGCTGAAACGCACGGCCTCTTCGGCAATACGCTGCGCGGCAAGCGGGTCGGCGCAAAGCACCAGGAGTGTTTTGCCCGCCGTTTTCGCCAGGTCGGCCAGCAACCACGCGTCTCCCGAGCCGGGCGGCGCGCCTATGACATAGCGCTGACCAGGCTTGAGGGCGTTGATTAAACCCGGGGTGCCGGGAAGCTGAGTGGGGTGCGCCGGACGGGCGGGGGAAATGGTTTGTGTCGACATCGTGGCAGCCATTATAAAATCTCTTTCTATGTCCAAGAAAATTATTGCCATCGTGCCTGCTGCAGGTGTGGGTCAACGCGCACAGCGCGACCCGGCCGATCAGCCCAAGCAGTATCGTTTGCTACAAGGTAAGCCCATGCTTCGCTGGGCTGTCGAGGCTTTGCTGGCCGATTCGCGCGTTGATCAGGTCAGGGTGGCGGTATCGGCCGCTGACCCCCAGGCCGCTGCAGCGTTGCAGGGTCTTGATCGCACGGTGTTTCGGCCTTGCGGTGGCCCCAGCCGCGCACATACCGTGCTGGCCGCTCTCGAAGATGCCGACCTTGCCCACGACGATTGGGTATTGGTCCACGACGCGGCAAGGCCTGGCTTGCCCCTGCCGGCGCTGTCGCGGCTTATCGATGTTTGTCTGGCCGAGGGCCAGGGCGCGTTGCTGGCCCAGCCGGTACCCGACACGGTCAAAAGAGCCGGCGCACAACCGGTTCCCGAAACCTGCGTCTTGACGGGGGCAGCGCCTGCGGCCCAGCCGGCAGTGGCTGTGGTGGCGCAAACGGTGTCGCGCGACGGCCTGTGGCTGGCGCAAACGCCGCAAATGTTCCAGGCTGGCGTGTTGCTGTGCGCGCTTCAGGCAGCACTGCAAAGTAATAAAGACATTACCGACGAAGCGTCAGCGGTAGAACTGCTGGGTGTTGCGCCACGGCTTGTGGCCGGGTCGGTGCGTAATTTCAAGGTCACCTGGCCTGAAGATTTTGAACTGATGGAAAAATGGTTATGAAATTGCCGTTTCGGGTAGGGCAAGGGTTCGACGTGCATGCATTGGTGCAAGGGCGCCCCTTGATCATAGGCGGGGTCAGTGTCCCTTACGACAAGGGCCTGGCAGGTCACTCTGATGCCGATGTACTGTTGCACGCCTTAACAGACGCCCTGCTGGGCGGTGCCGGTCTGGGCGATATTGGCCGTCATTTCCCTGACACCGACCCGGCCTATAAAGGGGCCGACAGCCGCGTTTTACTGCGCGAAGCCTACGCCAGGGTTAGGGCCGCGGGTTGGCAGGTGGGTAATATTGACGCCACGATTCATGCGCAGGCGCCTAAAATGGCGCCGTACATTGGCGCCATGGTGCAGTGCATTACCCAAGACCTGGGCCTTGAGGCTTCACAGGTAAACCTGAAGGCCAAAACCAACGAGGGCCTGGGGCATCTGGGCCGCAAAGAGGGTATTGCCGCCAACGCCGTTGCCTTGCTGTTGCCGCTCGACGGCTAACGGCCCTACAGGGCTCTACAGGGTCTCGCCACCCACTTCGCGTGCGCAGGCGCACAGCTCGTCGGTTTGCAGGGCATCGAGTGTGCGCAAAATTTCTTTCGGGTTGCGGCCTACCGCCAGATTGTTAACCGATACGTGCTGGATAACGTTGTCGGGGTCGACAATAAACGTGGCGCGCAACGCCACGCCTTCGAGTTTTTCACGAATGCCTAACTGGTCAATCAGTGCGCCTGCCGTGTCTGAAAACTGGAAATGGGCCAGTTTTTCGAGATCGGTGCTTTCGCGGCGCCAGGCCAGTTTGACGTACTCGTTGTCAGACGACCCACCCATGAGGATGGCGTCCCGGCTGTCGAATTCGGCCGACAGCGCGTTAAAACCAATGATTTCGGTCGGGCAGACGAAAGTAAAGTCTTTGGGATAAAAATAAATGACCTTCCATTTGCCCGGGAATGAGCTTTCGGTGATGTCCTCGAAGGCCGAAACGCCGTTTTCTTCGTGGTGTGTGAACCCGGGTTTGACCCCGATGACTTTGAAGGGTTCGAGTTTGTCGCCAACAGTTTTCATGCGTGCTCCTGCAGTGATCGGGTAGGCCCGATACATGGGTGTTTTAGCCCATTGTAAGGCAAGCAAGCGTGTAAAAAGGGCATCTCAGGGTTATGCCCAAGGTGCTGATATTACCCGCGCGGCAGCTCGATGCGGGCGACCAGACCGTTGGGTGACCGGTTGCTGAGCTTGAGGCGCCCGCCGACATGGCCCAGCAGGCGTTCGACAATCGCCAGCCCAAGCCCTGCGCCGCTGACGCCGGTGCGGGCGGTTTCGCCACGAGAGAAAGGGCGCAGCAGCCGCTGGACTTCGGAGGGCGCAATGCCTGAACCCCGATCAGCCACTTGTACGATGACTTTATTGCCCTCGGCCCACGCGTTCAGGTCGATATAGCAGGTGTCATCGATGGGTGAACGGCCATAACGACGTGCATTTTCGATGAGGTTGCTGACGATGCGTTTCAGGTCGATGGGCGCAATGCGTACGATAAGGCCCGGGGCAATTTCGCCATTAAGGTGCCCACGCAGCGTTTCGGTATGTGATTTTTCTCGGTCGAACAGGTCTTCGAGGACTTCGCTGACGTTGACACCGATTTCGGGCGGCGATGTTGCAGGTCGCGCGTACTCCATAAGCTGCCCAATGCTGTGATCTATCTGGGCCAGATCCTGGTCAATGGCTTGCCGTGTTTCGTCGCTGACATTGCTCATTTCGATTTCAAGCCGCATTCGGGCCAGGGGGGTGCGCAAGTCGTGCGAAATACCGGCCAGCATGATTTCGCGGTCTGCCTCTGTTTGCCGCAAGTCTTGGGTCATGCGGTTGAAGGCGATGTTGATTTCCTGGATTTCGAGCGGCCCGTCTTCGGGCAATGGCGACGGGATTTCACCCCGGGACAATTGCTGCGTAACTTTGGCCAGTTGCGATAATGGCCGGTTGACAAAGCGCACGCTGATCGCCGACCCAACCAGGGCCAGCAGCAGCGCGGTTACGCCCCACCAGAACCATTCTATGCCCGCGGCCAGCCCAAGTTGTTCGCGATCGAATACCAGCCAGAACCGGTCGTCGTTGATTTCAAAGCTGACCCAGATGCCGGGTACCTTGTTGACCGACCACATGACCTGAGCGTCGGGACCCAGCCGGTTTTTGATTTCGGCAACGACATGATTCCAGTAGTTGGAGTTGGGCAAGGGCTCGAGCTCGTCTGACGGCTCGCGCGGCTGGATCCGGAGGCTTTCTTTGGTGGCCAGATCGAGCAGCAGCGAAGGTCGCATATCGATAGGCGCGTAAATAAGCGCCGACCGGGTGATGCTGAGCGACGTGCTGACGCGTTGTGCCATCTGGATGGCACGGGGGCCTTCTTCCATGCTGAAGAAGACTTCGAGCCATGCCCCCAGGCTGACCAGCATGAGCAGGGCCAGCAATAAAAAAGACCGGCTGAAAAGACCCAGCCGGACTTTTGACCTGAGGCGCTCGTAGTGTTGCTGAAATATTGGCATGTAACGATGAATCAGCAAACCGGCACGCCCGGCGGATTAGCTACCGCCATCGGGGATGAACACGTAACCCAGACCCCAGACCGTCTGGATGAAAACGGGCTTGGACGGGTTGGGTTCGATGAGTTTGCGCAGACGGGAGATCTGGACGTCGAGACTACGATCGAAGGCTTCGTATTCGCGGCCGCGGGCGAGTTCCATGAGTTTGTCGCGCGACAGGGGGATTTTGGGATGACGCGCAAACACCTTCAGGACCGAGAATTCGCCGGTAGTGATGGGGACCGGCTCGTTGTCGCGGGTGAGCGTACGCGTAGACAAATTAAGTACGTAAGGCCCGAACTCGATGGACTCGTTTTCCTGGCTGGGGGCGCCGGGGTGCTCTTCGGTCCCGCGTCGGCGCAAGATGGCATTGACGCGCGCCAGAAGTTCGCGCGGGTTGAAGGGCTTGGACAGATAGTCGTCTGCGCCCATTTCGAGCCCGACGATGCGATCGATTTCTTCGGCTTTGGCCGTGAGCATGATGATGGGGGTGTTGTCGTGACTGCCGCGAAGGCGGCGGCATATCGACAGACCATCTTCGCCCGGCAACATGAGGTCGAGCACCAGCAGGTCGAAGTGCTCGCGCTGCCATAGTTTGCTCATTTCTTTGCCGTCTTCGGCGACGAAGACGTTGAACCCCTGTTCGGTCAGATAGCGGCGCAGCAAGTCGCGTAGCCGCGGATCGTCGTCGACAACGAGGATTTTTCGGGTAGGAGGCGGTGTATGAGTATTCATGGTCGAAAATGTAACAGGGTCGGCTGGGCCCGTGAAGAGGCCGGTAGCAAGATATTACACATTAAGGATTTCGTAGAAACGGGGCTTACCATTTTTACGTTGGCGACACACGGATCACCCCTTTTTACAGGGCAAGTCAAGATTAGCACTCCGGTGCCGGTTCGGGTAGCAAATTTTTGGACGATGGCCAAATGTCGGGGAATCACCCCTTAAAATAACGGTATGAATCTGCATATTCTCGCTCTGGAAACCTCGTCGCGCGTTTGCGACGTGGCCTTGCTGTCGGTGGTTGACGGCCACGAAAGCACGCATGTCGTCAGCCACGACGGCACAGGCGAACACGCCGAGCGTTTGCTGCCGATGGTGCAAGAAGCCCTTGATCGGGCCGGCATTGCCCGTACCGACTTGTCGGCCATAGCCTTTGGGCAAGGGCCGGGCGGTTTTACGGGCTTGCGCGTCGCTTGCGGTGTGGCGCAGGGTTTGTCGTATGCGTTGGGTTTGCCGGTGGTGCCGGTGCCTTCGTTGCTGGCGGCTGCCGCCGCAGACACTCACAACGATGCCATTCGCGTTGTGGCGCAAGACGCCCGCATGAACGAAATCTATGTAGCGGTTTATGTCCCCGAGCCCAATGGCGATCTGGTCGAGCTTCAGGCGGCAACCCTGGTCGGTGTCGACGACTTTGTCTTCTGGCTGGGCCGGCAGGCGCGTCAGTGGCAGGTTGCGTGGCCTGGCCCGGTGGCCATTATTGGTGATGCGCTTGACGCCTACCCGGGGCTGGTGCTGCCGGGGGTGCTGTCGTTGGCCGATACCGAGCGCCCGGTAAGGTTGGGTTTGCCTGTGCGTGCAACCGGTGCGGCCGTGGCGCAGCAGGCCCGCCGTTTTTTAAAAGCCGGGCAGGTGGTGCAACCGGCGCAAGCCGCACCGCTGTATGTGCGCGACAAAGTGGCGTATACAACAGCAGAGCGCCAACAAGGGATGGGCGGCAATCCAAAAACGCAGTCAGAAGTTCAGCTTTTGTCTATGTCTGAAGCGCACCTGGACGCAGTCGCCGCGCTTGAGGCCCGGGTGCAGTCTCACCCCTGGACGCGCGGCAATTTCGCCGATGCGCTCAAAGCAGGGTATAGCGCCAAAGTTGCCCTGCTTGGCGAACAGGTCGTTGGCTTCAGTGTGGTTCAGCATGCGCCCGATGTTGCTCATTTGTTGCTTATTGCTGTGTCGCCTGTCATGCAGCGTCAGGGTCTGGGCTATCGGTTGCTGCGTCAGGCCGAGCTCGAAACCCGGCAGGCGGGCTTGCCGGCACTTTTGCTCGAAGTGCGCCCGTCCAACCAGGCGGCGGTCGCGTTTTACACCAACAGGGGCTTTGTTCAAGTAGGTTTGCGCAAGGGCTATTATCCCAACGGAAGCCACCCGCGCGAAGATGCGTTGGTATTGCAAAAGGGGCTCGAACCCCTGGCGGGGCGGTCATGACGATGCCTGTGCACCCTGCCGTCGCCTTGACGGCCACCCAGGCGGCCTGGCTGGCCGAACTGGGCGTCGATCGCAAATTGCTGGCTACGCTGGCCGATACGTCGGCTCTGTTTGCGCCTGCGCGAGTTGCGCCAGGGGCCGGCGTTGCACCTGTTAATGTCCCCGCGGGTCAAGGAACCTCGGCTTCCAGACGTACAGACGCGGCTGTCGGGGCTGCACCGATGCACCGGGAGCCGATGCAACCCGTGCCTCAAAAGCCGGCGGCTACTTCGCCTGCTGACCCCGTCCCCCCCCAACCGGTGCAACGGGTTGATTTGCCCACCGACCTTGCGCTTCTAGCCCAAACTGTGGCGAGTTGTCAGGCCTGCGGTTTGCATGCAAGTCGCCATCAAACGGTGTTTGGCGACGGCATGGCCAATGCGCCTCACTGGATGATTATCGGCGAGGCGCCTGGCGATCACGACGACCACCTGGGGCTGCCGTTTCAGGGCAAAGCGGGCGAACTTTTAAGCACCATGCTTTCGGCGGCAGGCATTCTTCCGCAGGCTTCGGTGTTTTATACCAATTTGCTTAAATGCCGTCCAAAGGGCGGGCGGACGCCCCGCGCCGACGAAATCCAGGCCTGTTTGCCCTATTTGCAGCAGCAAATCGGGCTGGTTCGGCCCAGTGGCCTGCTGGTGCTGGGGTGGCAGGCGGCCCAGGCATTGGTGGGGCAGCGGGCCAGTCTCGACCAATTGCGAGGTCAGGTGCATCGTTATACCGATTGTGGGGTGGATATCCCCATGGTAGTAACGCACCACCCCGCGTCGTTATTGTTGCGGGGTCAATACAAGGCGGCCGCCTGGCAAGATTTGCACCTTGCCAGGTCGGCCCTGGCTGTCTAGTGCAGCGCCTGGCCGTGGCCGTGCT
This sequence comes from Pusillimonas minor, assembly GCF_014237865.1. Taxonomy (GTDB): domain Bacteria; phylum Pseudomonadota; class Gammaproteobacteria; order Burkholderiales; family Burkholderiaceae_B; genus Neopusillimonas; species Neopusillimonas minor. The sequence continues at coordinate 410,073 of NZ_JACJUU010000001.1, read as the reverse complement.
GTCCGATCTGGTCTTGCAGCGAAGGGTCGCGCTGGTGGTTTAAGCGGTTCCACCGAATAAACACCGCCATCAGGCTGGCAACCAGCACGCCGAAGATGACGATAATGATATTAATGGGCAGTTTCAGCCAGAGCATCAGGCTGTACGTGGCCAGCATCAACAAGATATTCAATTGCTCGTTGAAGTTTTGTACTGCAATAGAATGGCCCGCCGACAGCAATACGTGGCCGCGATGTTGCAGCATGGCGTTCATGGGCACCACAAAGAAACCACTTAAACCGCCAATCAGCATAAGCAAGGCATAGACGGCCCAGGGCTCGTACACCAGGGGCATAAGCAATACCGTAAAGCCCATGACGACCCCCAAGGGCAAAACGCCCAAGGCTTTTTTAAGTGGTACACGTCCGGCAACTACGGCCCCCACAATGGTACCCACTGCGGCAACCCCCATCAGGATAGACGCCTGGTCAAGCCGGTAGCCCAGGTGCTGGGCGCCCCACTCGATAAGAATAAGCTGCAGTGTTGCTCCGGCACCCCAGAACAGGGTGGTGACCGCCAGAGAAATTTGCCCAAGCTTGTCGCGCCAGAGCGTTTTGACGTAATAGCTGAATTCGCGCACCAGCTTGACCGGGTTGGTTTGTTGCTTGGGGTAGCTGACATTAGTGCCTGGAATAAGCAGGTTGCAGCTTGCCGCCAGCAAATAGATGAAACCGATGATGAAAATGGCGGCTTCAGCGCGTGTGTCGACGACCGCGCTGATCCAGGCATGGCTGAGCAGCATTTCGGAGACATGCGGGTTGATAAGCACGCCGCCGAGTACCGTACCAAAGATAATGGACAGGACCGTCAGGCCTTCGATCCAGCTGTTGCCCTTGACGAGCTGGTCGGGCGGAAGCATTTCGGTCACGATGCCGTATTTGGCCGGTGAGTAGGCCGCTGCGCCAATACCTACCAGGGTGTAGGCCGCAAAAATCAGCCCCAGTTGCCCGGTGGTTTCGAACCCCAGACTTTGGTAACTGAACATGAGCAGGCAACCCGCCAGTTTCACGGCGTTGGTGGCGAACATGACCTTCCCTTTGGGGAAAGCGTCGGCAAACGCACCGACAAACGCCGCCAGCACGACATAAGCCAGGGCAAACCACCATTTCATCATGGGCGCCATCCAGTCAGGGCCTTGCAGGTCGGCAATAAGCGCGATCGCTGCAATGAGCAGGGCGTTGTCGGCCAGAGACGATAACGCCTGGGCTGTCATGACCAGATAAAAGCCTTTTTTCAAGTTGGTTCTCGGTGAAAGGGGGGTTGAAAAATGAGTGGCGAGCTAATTTTAAGGACTTTTTAAGGTTTGCCAAAGGCAACAAGATTTGAAGTATAGCTTCAGCTTGAACAATGCAGGGCTGGGGTATTATTAGGCGTTAAAATTTTGCCGTTGCCGCAGCCCCGATTTCTTTCATCGTGCGTCTTTCACAAATCAAACTTGCCGGCTTTAAGTCGTTTGTCGAACCTACCGTCATACCTACACCCAGTCAACTGGTCGGTGTGGTGGGTCCGAACGGCTGTGGCAAGTCAAATATTATCGATGCCGTGCGCTGGGTGCTGGGCGAAACCCGGGCGTCCGAGCTGCGCGGCGAGTCGATGCAAGACGTCATTTTTAACGGGTCGGGCCAGCGTAAGCCGGCGGCGCGCGCGTCGGTAGAGCTGGTGTTCGACAATGCCGATGGCCGGGCGGTGGGGCAATGGAGCACCTATGCTGAAATTGCGGTGCGCCGCGTCCTGACACGTGACGGCACCAGTAGTTACTACATCAATAATCAGCAGGTCCGTCGTCGTGATATTCACGATATCTTTCTGGGTACGGGGCTGGGGTCACGGGGCTACGCCATTATTGGTCAGGGCATGATCAATCGCCTCATCGAGGCCAAGCCCGACGAGTTGCGGGTTTATCTCGAAGAGGCCGCCGGGGTTTCACGCTATAAAGAACGCCGTCGCGAAACCGAGAACCGGTTGTCTGATACGCGTGAAAACCTGACCCGTCTCGAAGATATTCTGCGTGAACTCGACACCCAGCTCGAGAAACTCGAGGGTCAGGCCGAGGTGGCTGCGCGATACCGGGGGCTGCAATCCGAGGGAGAGCAAAAGCAACGCGCACTCTGGTTGTTGCGTGAAGCAGCCGCCAAAGGCGATCAAAAAGCGCGATTTGCGGCGATCGAGCAGGCGCAAACCGAACTCGAGGGTGCGATTGCCGGGCTCCGTCGAACCGAAGCCGACCTTGAGTCACGTCGCCAGGCGCATTATCAAGCCAGCGATCGCGTGCATACTGCGCAGGGCAAGCTCTACGAAGCCGGCGCGCTGGTCAGCCGCCTCGAAGCCGAAATCCGTCATGTTGTAGATTCCCGTTCGCGGGTTCAGGCACGCCGTGCCCAGCTTCAGGCCCAGCAACAAGAATGGCAAGATCAAGCGACGCACTGCGCCGGGCAAATCGAAGAGACGCTCGAAGAAATCGAGACCCTGAACGGGCAAACCGAGGTCTTGCAAGCACAAGCTGAAGCCGCTGCCGAACGTCTGCCCGACATCGATGCACGGGTTCGCGCGGCAGGTGCATCGCGCGACGAAATGCGTCAGGTGCTGTCCAGGGTTGAGCAAAATCTGGCGCTGGTGGCGCAGACCCAGGCCGATGCCGCGCGCCAGATCGAAGCATTGCGCCTGCGGCGCGAACGCCTGACCAACGAGCTGCGCGATATGAACGTGCCCGACACGGCCGAGCTCGACCGGCTGCGTGGCGAACTGGGCATGCTCGAAACCCAGCTCGAAGAGGCGCAAGCCCAGGTGCTTGAGCTTGAGGCGCAATTACCCGATCTCGACGGTCGCCGCCATCAGGCCCAGGAAGCGGCCCGAGCTGAGTCTTCAGGTGTTTCACGTCTCGAAGCCCGACTCGCGGCCTTGGTTAAGCTGCAAGAAGACGTTCAGAAGCGTGGCGCATTGCAACCGTGGCTCGAAAAACACGAGCTGACCGGTTTGGCCAGGTTGTGGCAAAAGCTGCACATCGAACCTGGCTGGGAAGCTGCTCTCGAGGCGGTGCTGCAAGAATGCCTGGCCGGCCTTGAAATTCGTCAAATCGAACATGCCAGGGCTTTTGCCCAAGATCCGCCACCTGCGCGTCTGGCGTTTTATCAACGCCCGGTGGCTGCGCCGTCACCCGACGCGCCGCAGGGGCTGCAACCCCTGACCACGCTGCTTAAAACAGTTGATCCCGACCTGCGCACCTTGCTTGACGGCTGGCTGGCAGGCGTTTTTCGTGCCGACGATCTGAGTCAGGCGCTGGCTCACCGAAACGCGTTGCCACCCGGTGGGGTTTTTGTGGTCAAAGAAGGGCACCTTATCGACGCGCATAGCGTGCGTTTTTATGCCGCCGACTCAGAGCAGGCTGGCATGCTGGCGCGCCAGCAAGAAATTGAAAACCTGCATCGCGAGATCAAGGCCCAACAATTGATTGCCGATCAGGCCTTGTCGGCGGTTGTCCGAGCAGAAGCTGCCTGGCAAAGCGTGTCGCAGGCCATGGCGCCGGCGCGTACCCGTGTGGCCGAGCTGACGCGCCGAACGCACGATGTGCAGCTCACGTATTCCCGGCTGCATCAGCAGGCTGAGCAGTCCGGCCAGCGGGCCGGCCGTATTCAGGAAGAACAGGCCGAAATTGATACCGAGCTTGATACCCTCGCGGCATCGCGCGAAGAGGCCGAGGCTCGTTTCGAGACACTTGACCTTGAGCTGGCTGACTTGCAAACACAGTTTGCCGATGCCGAAATCTCGGGCGAGCGCCTTGCTCAAGAGGCCGAGACAGCGCGTACTGCGGTACGCGACCTTGAGCGGCGCGTGCAAGAGTCGCAATTCTCGGCGCGAGCGCTGCAGTCGCGCCTGGCCGACCTTCAGCGCAATCTCGAGCTGGCGCAAGCACAGTCGCGACGCGCTACCGACGAGCTTGAGTCGCTGCAGGGCGAGTTGTTCGAGCTTGACGCGTCGGCCGCCGAGGCCGGCCTGCAAGATGCCCTCGAGACCCGTGCCGCTTGCGAAGATGACCTGGCCCAGGCGCGCATCGAAATGGATAACCTGGCGGCAGCCTTGCGCGAGGCCGATGAGCAGCGTCTGGCTAACGAGCGTGTGCTCGAACCCTTGCGTTCGCGCATTACCGAGCTTCAGTTGCAAGAGCAGGCGGCCCGACTGACCGTCGAACAGTATTCTGAACAGCTCGATGCCCAGCAGGTCGATCGCGATGAGCTGCGGCGTTTTTTGGATACTCAGCCCGAAACCTGGCAGCGTGTTGGGTGGTTGCAGTCCGAGGTTCAGCGAATTTCCCGCGAAGTCGATGCGCTGGGCGCGGTAAATTTGGCTGCGCTCGACGAACTGAATCAATCGCGTCAGCGTAAAGATTATCTCGATGCCCAGCATGCCGATTTACGTCGCGCCATCGAGACGCTTGAAGACGCCATCCGTAAAATCGACAAAGAAACCCGTGAACTGCTTCAGGGCACGTTCGACACCGTCAATCACCATTTTGGCGAGTTGTTTCCCCGGCTTTTTGGGGGCGGCGAGGCCCGGCTTATCATTACCGGCGACGAAATTCTCGATGCAGGCGTGCAAGTCATGGCGCAGCCGCCCGGCAAACGCAACAGCACCATTCATCTGCTGTCGGGTGGCGAAAAGGCGCTTACGGCGACAGCGCTGGTGTTTGCGTTGTTTAAACTTAATCCGGCACCGTTTTGTTTGTTGGACGAAGTCGATGCGCCGCTTGACGATGCCAATACCGAACGTTACGCGAAGCTGGTGGGCAGCATGAGCGACCAGACACAGTTTTTATTTATTTCTCACAACAAAATCGCGATGCAGATGGCCAGGCAGTTGATTGGGGTTACCATGCAAGAGCAGGGTGTATCACGCATCGTGGCAGTCGATATCGAGTCGGCCATGCAGTTGGCTCAGGTATGACTATGACAGGAATCAGGGGCCGCTAGGCGGAAATGGCATGAGTGATTTTCAGATCGGGTTAATTGCCCTGGGTGTTGTGATCCTTTTGGGTGTACTGGCGTACAACTGGTGGCAAGATCGCAGCGTGCGCAAACGTATGCAGGCCCAGTTTCCTCAAACAGAAGAAGACCCATTGCTGGGCGGGTTGCCCCCGGTCGTCGGTCGCAAAGAGCCTGGCCTGCCCGATGATGTTGCCGGGGAACGTCACGAAGGCACTCACACGCGTCGTGATGTCGCCGCCGAGCCCGACGAAGTTGATGCAGTTTGCGAAGCCGTTATTGATATTGTGTTTGCGCAACCCGTGCAATCTGGCGATCTGGCCGAAGCGGCCAAGGCGCTCATTCCGGCCGACGTTCGTCCGTTGCGTTATTTCTCCGAATTGCCCGATGGCGCACATTGCGCCGGTTTACCTGCCGGCCAGGCGTGCGCTTCGTTGCAGATAGCCGTGCTGCTGGCCAACCGCAGCGGCCCCATGACCGATATCGAATGGTCGCAGCTTTGGACGGCCGCCCAGGCGCTGGCCGAAAAGTTTGACGGCGCCGTCGAAGGGCCTGAACAAGACGATGTGGTGGCGCAGGCTGCCGCGCTCGACGCAACGTGTGCGGGGCTCGACGCCCAGGTGGGGCTGGCCGTGCAGTTGCCGTCGCCCCTGCCGGCAGCACGCGTGCGCGATACGGTTATCGAGGCTGGGTTTGCCCGGGTTGGCGCGCATATGGCCTGGGTTGCCGAGTCTGGCGCCGCCCGGTTTACCCTGATGTTCGACGGCTCTCCCGCCCCGGCTTTTCTGGCCGATCGTGTCGGGCGTATCGACCTGCTGCTCGATCTCCCGAACAGCCCGGCCGATGCGCAGGCGTTCAGCCGGATGGCCAGTGTCGGCCGAGACCTGGCGCAGCGTCTTGACGCCGTGCTGGTTGACGATCAGGGACGTCCGGTGTCCGAGGCGTCCGACGCCACCATAGACAAGCAATTGGCGGCCATGTACGCCCAACTGACGCAGGCGGGCTTTGCCCCCGGTTCCGAGCGTACGGCAAGGTTGTTCTCGTGACATCGACTTCGTTGGTACCTGCACAAGTGCAGGCGCAGGTCGACGCCCTGCGGCAAGAAATCAATCAGCACAATATCCGTTACTACGCGCACGACGCGCCGGTTGTTTCCGATGCCGAATACGATCGGCTGATGGCGCAACTTCAGGCCCTCGAAGCACAGTACCCGCAGTTGGTAACGCCCGAATCGCCGTCCCAGCGCGTGGGCGCGGCGCCAATGGCCGCATTTGCCTCGGTTCGCCATGCGGTGCCCATGCTGTCGCTCGATAACGGTTTCGATGACGCAGCCATTCAGGCCTTCGACCGCAGGGTTGCAGACGCGTTGCGCGATAGCGGTCTGTTGCCGGCCGGCGGCCAGGTCGAGTATCAGGCCGAGTACAAGTTTGATGGTCTGGCTGTTTCTTTGCGCTACGAAAGAGGGCGCCTGGTGCAGGCGGCTACCCGGGGTGACGGTCTTCAGGGCGAGGACGTCACCCACAATATTCGCACCCTGCGTTCGGTGCCGCTCGAGCTGCCTGGCGATGCGCCCGACATACTCGAGGTACGCGGCGAAGTATTTATCAATACCCAGGATTTCGAGCGCCTCAACCGTGAGCAGCAAGCGCGTGGCGAAAAGATTTTTGTGAACCCGCGTAATGCGGCGGCCGGCAGTTTGCGTCAGCTTGACCCGCGCATCGCGGCGCGGCGCCCGTTGCGTTTTTATGCGTATGGTTGGGGCGAGCTTTCGACCGAAGGCAAGCAGACGCAGTCGGGTATGCTCGATTGGTTCCATACCCTGGGCTTGCCGGTCAGCCCCGATCGTGCCGTGGTAAGCGGCGCCGAAGGTTTGCTGGCGTTCTACAGCGGGGTTGGGGCCCGGCGGCCCACGCTGCCGTTCGATATCGATGGCGTGGTTTACAAAGTAAACAGCCTGCAGGCCCAGAGCGTGCTTGGCTTTGTGGCGCGTGCCCCGCGTTTTGCGCTGGCGCACAAGTTTCCGGCCCAAGAAGAAACCACCACGTTGTTGGGTATCGATATCCAGGTGGGACGTACCGGCGCCATTACGCCCGTCGCCCGCTTAAAGCCGGTGTTTGTCGGGGGCGTAACGGTCACTAATGCAACGCTGCACAACGAAGACGAAATTCGGCGCAAAGATGTGCGTATCGGCGATACCGTGATTGTGCGTCGTGCCGGTGATGTCATCCCCGAAATTGTCGGCCCGGTGCTCGAACGCCGGCCCGAGGGCGCCGTTGTCTTTCAGATGCCCACGCAGTGTCCTGTGTGCGGTTCGGCGGTACATCGGCCCGATGGCGAGGCCATTTCGCGCTGCACTGGTGGTTTGTTTTGCGCGGCTCAGCGCAAGCAAAGTCTGCTGCATGCGGCCGGGCGCAAGGCGCTCGACATCGAGGGCCTGGGCGAAAAACTGGTCGAGCAACTGGTCGACTCGGGCAGGGTCAAGTCGCTGGCCGACTTGTTTTCGTTGCGTGTCGAAGACCTGTTGTTGTTCGAACGCATGGGCCGAAAGTCTGCCGAAAATCTGGTTGCCGCGATAGAAAAAGCACGTACGCCCTCTTTGGGGCGGTTGTTGTTTGCGTTGGGTATACGCCATGTCGGCGAAACGACAGCGCGCGACCTGGCCCGTCATTTCGGGGCGTTGCGGGCGGTCATGCAGGCCGACGAGGCCGCCTTGCTTTCGGTGCCCGACGTCGGTCCGGTTGTGGCCCAGGCCATCCTTGAGTTTTTCGCCGAAGCGCATAACCGTGAAGTTATCGATGCGCTTGAACAGGCGGGTGTGCATGCCCAGGCCGACGCCGAGCCGGTTCAGCAGTTGTTATCGGGTAAAACGCTGGTCCTGACGGGCACATTGCCCACCCTGACACGCGACGAAGCCACCCGCATGATTATGGCTGCGGGCGGTAAGGTGAGCGGGTCAGTATCGAAAAAGACGGCTTATGTGGTGGCCGGGGCCGATGCGGGCAGCAAACTGGCCAAGGCGGCCGAGCTGGGAGTGACAATTATTGACGAGGCCCAGTTGGTAGAGATGTTGGGTGCCGGATAAAAACGCGGCTTTGGCATAGCGCTGTCTGGGTAAATAAACGCTTCAGCAAAAAACTGCCCCGGCAAAGAAACCGTGACCGCAGAAAAACGTTGTGGCAGAAAAGTGGCTTTTAAAAATGAACAACACCCCGAACGTTGGATTTTGTCCAACTTTTGGGGTGTTGCTTTGCTGAGCTAAAGGTACTTTTGAGCCTTGGCCAGAACTTACTGAATTTTGGCCTGGTCCATCAGGTCTTTCTGGTACTGGGCCAGCTTTTCCTGGCGCATCATTTCTTCGAGTTGCGGCTTGACTTCGGCCAGTTCGGGGAAGCTGACGGCACGGGAGTCGTCGACGCGAACGATATGCCAGCCAAACTGCGACTTGACGGGTTCGGCCGTCATTTCGCCGTTTTTCAGGCGTTCGACGGCTTCGGCAAATTCAGGCACGTAGTTGCTGGCCTGTGCCCAACCCAGCGAGCCGCCTTCTTTGGCGCTGCCCGGGTCGATTGAGTCGGCCTTGGCGGCGTCTTCGAAGCTGATTTCTTTGGCCTTGATTTTTTGGGTCAGTTCTTTGGCCTTGCCTTCGTCAGCGACCAAAATATGGCTGACTTTGTATTCTTTGGCATCGGCCTGGGCTTTTTTGATTTCGTCGTACTCTGCCTGAATTTCCTGGTCGGTGACCGGGTTTTGCTTCAGGTAGTCTTCCATCAGGGCGCGAACCAGAATGCTTTGGCGCGCCATTTCAAGTTCTTGCTTGACGTCTTCCTGGCGATCAAGGCGTGCGCGCTCGGCGGCCTGAACGGCGACCATACGCCCGATCATTTCTTGTTTGACCTGTTCGCGCAACTGCGGCGTGTCTTGGGCGCCCTGGCCAACCAGCAAGGTAACGAACTGGTCGATTTGCGCCTGTGTAATGGGTTTGCCGTTAACCGTTGCGACATTTTGTGCATAAACAGGAACAGAAATGGCGCAGGCGGCTGCGAACATGACGAGCTTCTTCATAAACTTCCTTGAGCGTTTAGTTGGTGTTGGCCACGATGGCCAAGGCGTGAATTGGAAAAGGGATGAGGTCGCTGACTTGATCATACACGAGGCGATGGCGTTGCAAGGCGCGTAAACCCTCGAACTGTGGCGACGTGATAATGACACGTAAATGGCTGGCCCCCGATTCGCTGCCGGCATGGCCGGCATGCAAATGCGACTCGTCGATGATGTCGAGTTGGGTGGGTTCGAGGGCCTGAAGGCGGCTGTGAACCAGGTCGATGCGTTCTTTGGTCATAGGGGCAAAATAAAAGGGTTCAGGAGGGCTCGGAGGTGTCTTTGATGTGACGGCTGAGCCAGATGGATTGAGCCACGACAAATACCAGCAAAAGCGCCATGAGGCCGAACACCTTGAAATTGACCCACTGCGACTCGGTGAACTGGCCTGAGAACGCAACATACAGGTTCAGTGCGCCGGACGCAATAAAGAAGGCCGACCAGCTGTAGTTCATTTTGTCCCAGACGCTGGGGGGGAGTTCGATTTGGGTGCCCATGACCTTTTGTAGCAGGTTACGGCCAAAGAACCATTTCCCGGCCAGCAATATAGCCGCGAATATCCAGTACAGCACCGTGGGTTTCCATTTGATGAAGGCGTCGTTTTGCAAGACCAGGGTGGCGCCGCCAAACAAGACGATGACGGTCAGGTTGATCCAGTGTGTGGCTTCGATGGTTTTTTTGGTGGCTTTGAGCCAAACAAACTGGGCGACGCTGGCGGCAATAGCGACCGCGGTGGCGACATACATGCTGTCGGCCAGCTTGAAGGCGGCGAAGAACAGAATTAGCGGGAACAGGTCGAACAGAAATTTTTTCATGCGTCGGGTTCGAACGAAAGTGACAGCGAGTTGATGCAGTAGCGCAGACCGGTAGGCGGTGGGCCGTCGGGAAAGACGTGACCCAGATGGGCGTCGCATACCGCGCACATGACCTCGGTACGAATCATGCCATGACTGGTGTCTTGCTCTTCGCGGATAAGGTTGCTGTCGATGGGTTCGAAGTAGCTGGGCCAGCCGCAACCTGCATCAAATTTTGTATCGGACCTGAACAATGCCGTGCCGCAACACACGCACCGATACGTGCCGGCCTGGGTGGTATTCCAGTACTGGCCCGTAAACGCACGTTCGGTACCTTTCTGACGCGTGACATAAAACGCTTCGGGGCTAAGTTGCGCCTGCCACTCGGCCTCTGTTTTGATGACTTTATCCATGCTGCCTTCCTTCGAATGCGCGAATGCCTGTAATTTCTCAACCCGCAATGTTAATCGACTTTCCTGATTGATTTTGGTTCCTTCCGAGCGAAGATTCCGGCGATTTATTGCACGGCGTTTTGGTGGTTTAAAGTCGAACAACAAGTCGATTTATGCAGGGAATCCCCTAGATTCCCGACCCACCAAACTATGTTAACTTTGCGGCTGTTTGTTTAAGTCCAAAAAGTCGGCCGGTTAACAATCGCGCTCGCCATAAATCTACTAATACGAGGAGTCAAAATGCACTTAGATGTTTTCCCGATGCGCTGATCCATTTTCGCCATTTCTGGCCTTCGGGATGCGCATCCGGCGTTCCCCATCTTTATATTTATTGGTGTTTCGATAGATGGACTCAACAATCTTTTTCATTTTGCTCCAGGACGGCGTGCTTAACGGTGCAGTTTATGCGCTGTTGGGGCTGGCTCTGGTGTTGGTCTTCCTGGTCACGCGTGTCGTTTTCATTCCGCAGGGCGAGTTCGTCGCCTATGGCGCGCTTACGTTGGCGTTCATGGTCAACGGCCAAATTCCCGGTACGGTGGCCTTGCTGCTTATTGTCGGTGTTGCAACCTTCGCCCTCGAACTGTTCTCTGCCGTCCGTCGCAACGACTGGAAGCGCTTGCCCAAGGCAGCGCTGGGTACATTGGTATTGCCCATTGCCCTGTATTTGCTGGCACCCTATGTGGTCGGCGAAAACACGCCGCTGTGGCTTAGCGTGGTGTTTGCGCTTGCCCTGGTGATCCCCCTGGGCCCCATGATTTACCGTCTGGCGTATCAACCCGTGGCCGAGGCCAGCGTGCTGGTCTTGCTCATCATCTCGGTGGCAGTTCACTTTGCCATGCTGGGTCTGGGGCTGGTGTTCTTTGGTGCCGAAGGCTGGCGTACGCCGTCGTTCATGGAAGGCGAAATCCAGTTCGGCGCGGTCATCTGGTCGGCGCAAACATTCTTTGTACTGGTAACTTGCGCAATCCTTATCATCGCCCTCTGGTTGTTCTTCGGCAAAACGCTGTATGGCCGTGCGTTGCGTGCAACCGCTGTTAATCGCCGCGGTGCGCGTCTGGTGGGTATCAGCACCAATATGTCGGGCAGTCTCACGTTTACGCTGGCTGCTGCTATTGGTGCGCTTTCGGGCATGCTTATTTCACCGGTCACCACCATTTACTACGACACCGGCTTCCTTATTGGCCTCAAGGGCTTCGTTGCCGCCATTGTGGGTGGGTTGGTCAGCTATCCGTTGGCCGCCCTCGGTGCACTGTTTGTCGGGATTCTCGAGGCATTTTCGTCCTTCTGGGCCAGTGCCTACAAAGAGGTAATTGTGTTTACGCTGATTATTCCAGTGTTGTTATGGCGTTCGTTTGGCTCCGCCGGCCATCACGATGACGAGGATTGACGCCATGAATCGACTTATTCTTGCTGTTTTTATTGTTGTTCTGGCGGCATTGCCGCTTATGGGGTCTACGCCAGAGTTCTGGATTACCCAACTCAACTACATTGGCCTGGCTTCGCTGGTGGTTCTGGGGCTTGTGCTGCTTACAGGCGTGGGTGGCCTTACGTCTTTTGGTCAGGCCGCATTTGTAGGTTTGGGGGCATACTCTACGGCCTATCTCACTACGGCCATGGCCTGGTCGCCCTGGTTGGCGTTGTTGTTTGGCTTGGTGCTTACCTTGCTGGTCGCCTATTTATTGGGGGCTATCACGCTGCGCTTGTCGGGCCACTATTTGCCGCTGGGCACCATTGCCTGGAGCCTGTCGTTGTATTACCTGTTCGGTAACCTCGAAATGCTGGGGCAGTACGACGGTATTGCAGGTATTCAGGCCATTAATTTCTTTGGCATGAGCCTGTCCAGTGGTCGCGAGATCTTCTACCTGATCTGGGTAGCGGTCCTGTTGTCGCTGTGGGCTACGCACAATCTGCTTCATTCGCGCCCCGGTCGTGCCATTCGTGCGCTTAAAAGCGGGTCGGTCATGGCCGAGTCTTTCGGCATCAACATGGCCAATTACAAAGTTATTATTTTTGTATATGCGGCCTTGCTGTCATGCGTGTCGGGCTGGTTGTATGCCCATATGCAGCGCGCCGTCAGCCCCAGCCCGTTCGGTCTTAACTACGGCATCGAATACCTGTTTATGGCCGTTGTCGGGGGTAGCAGCAGTGTTTGGGGCGCAGTTGTCGGTTCCAGTCTCATCCTGACACTCAAAGACCAAATCCAGAACGTGTTGCCGGCGATTATCGATACCACCGCCAACTTCGAACTGGTGGTGTTTGGTATTTTTATGGTGCTGGTATTGCAGTACGCCCGCGATGGCGTCTGGCCCATGCTGGCGTCGGTATGGCGCACGGTTACCGGCCAAACGACTCAGCGTAAGCTGCCCCCGCCACCCGAAGCGGCCGAACTGCCGCGTCGCGCGCGCCCCGAGGTCGGCACATTGGTGCTCGAGGTTGAAAACGCCCGTAAAGAGTTTGGTGGTCTGGTGGCCGTCAACGACATCAGCTTCAAGCTCAAGGCCGGCGAAATCATGGGTCTTATCGGCCCCAACGGTGCAGGTAAAAGTACAACGTTTAACCTGATCACCGGCGTATTGCCTGTTACCAAGGGCCGAGTCGAATTCCTGGGTAACCGCCTCGATAAACTCCCCTCACGCGAAATCGCCAAGCTGGGTGTCGGCCGTACTTTCCAGCACGTGCAGCTGCTGCCCACCATGACGGTACTTGAGAACGTGGCCATAGGCGCGCATTTGCGCCGCGAAGTCGGTGTGGTTTCGGCCACATTGCATACCGACCGTCGCAGCGAGGCCGAGCTCCTGCACGAAGCTGCCAAGCAGCTGCAGCGCGTTGGTCTGGGCGACTATCTCTACGAGCAGGCCGGTAATCTGGCGCTGGGGCAACAGCGTATTCTTGAAATTGCCCGCGCCTTGGCCGCCGACCCGGTCTTGTTGCTGCTCGACGAGCCGGCCGCAGGTTTGCGCTACAAAGAAAAACAAGAACTGGCCAAAGTGCTTGATCAGCTTCGTCAAGAAGGCATGAGCATCTTGCTGGTAGAGCACGACATGGACTTCGTCATGAACCTGACCGACCATCTGGTGGTTATGGACTTCGGTACCAAAATCGCAGAAGGTCTGCCCTCCGAAGTGCAAACCAACCCGGCCGTACTCGAGGCGTATCTGGGCGGGATTGACGATGATCTTGATATTGACGGCGAAGACGCAGCCGCCCCGTCGCCTGCAGCCGCAGGGGGAACAGCATGACGACTACAGAAAAAGCAGTTTTGCAGGTTAACGGCCTGGTAACCCAGTATGGCAAGGTCACTGCACTAAGCGGCGCCAATATTCAGGTGGCGCCAGGCAGTATCGTGACAGTTATTGGCGGTAACGGTGCCGGCAAGTCGACCTTGCTTAATTCCATCATGGGCTCTTTGCCCGCCAATGGGCACAGCGCCGGCCAGGTCAGTTATCTGGGCCAAGACGTCTCCAGCTGGCAGGTCGAGCAGCGCGTGGCGGGGGGGATGTGTCTGGTCCCCGAATCGCGTGAGCTGTTCGGCAGCATGTCGGTCGAAGACAATCTGTTGTTGGGCGGTTTCCGCTTGTATCGTGCAGGTGTCGCCGGCTGGAGAGACAAAATCGAAGAGGTTTTCGAGCTGTTTCCGCGCTTGCGTGAGCGGCGTACCCAAGAGGCCGGAACGCTGTCAGGCGGCGAGCGCCAGATGCTGGCGGTCGGTCGGGCGTTAATGGCGCAGCCCCAATTGCTCATGCTCGACGAACCCAGTCTGGGCCTGGCGCCGCGTATCGTGCGTGAAATTTTCCATATCATTGCCCGACTGCGTCGTACCGGGGTGTCTATTTTGCTGGTCGAGCAAAATGCCCGTGCCGCGCTGCAAGTCGCCGACTACGGCTATGTGCTCGAAACCGGCGATATCGTTCTTGAAGGCCCGGCCAAAGATCTGGCCGACAACCCGCGCGTTATCGAAAGTTACCTGGGTTTGGGTAACAAAAAAGAAGCGGAAGTGGCCTGAGCGCAGTAATTTTTAGCCCGCCGCCCGGTACCAATGGTGTTGGGCAGGCTGGCCCGGCAAGGTAGTAAACTTATAAAAACCTGCGTGTTGCACTGTGCAACACGCAGGTTTTTTTTAGCCGGTACGCCAGCTGGTTTGCTCGGCCTGTACCGCGGCGTCGGCCCAGCTTGGGCTGGGGGCATAATCGTCGGCAAGCGTACCGTTTTGTATGACGTAGTAGTGATCGGCGATATTGGCCGCAGCCCCCGGGGTTTCGCCGGCCATGACGATGGTGTAGTGCTGCGCTTTAAGCATAGACAAGGCACGGTGCATTGCCGATGCAATGACTGGATTCAGGCTGTCGTGGATTTCATCGAGCAGCAACACATTGGTGCCCAGCCGAAGCGCCCGGGCAACCGCCAGCAACTGGCGCTCGGGTGTAGAAAGGTGGGCGATGGGTTGGTGCTGAAAGGGCTTGAAGGCAGGGAAAATATCGTAGATATCGGCCAGCGACATCCCGCCGCCTAAAGTCGATGCGCCTTCGACGGGTAGCAAAAGGTTCTCTTCGCAACTTAGTTCGTCGACAAGGTGGTGTTCTTCGGGGCAGTAGCTTAGGCCCAGATGGCGGATCTGGCTGGCCGGCATATGGATGGATTCAGTCCCATTGATGCGTATGGAACCGCTGCGTGGCCCGGTCAACCCCAAAATGGCGCGCAAGACGGTGGTTCGGCCCGACCCGGGGTTACCCAGAAGGCACACGACTTGCCCCGGGCTGACGGTCAGGTCGACCCCGCGCAGCACGTGAAATTGGTCGTACCAGGCATTAAGCCGGCTGATTTCGAGAGCGGGGTGAGCCAAGGTTTCCCCCCTTTTTATTGTGCGTGGTTTTGGGTGTCAGGCGCTAACGGGCCTGACTTAAGTATGTGTTTTACCGGCACAATTGGCTATGGGGGTTTCTCATGACATGGAAATCCCCGACAGGGTCAGTACGGATTTGTTTTTTGTTTGTATTCACACAGGTCGGCAATACCACATTGCGGGCATTTGGGCTTTCGGGCTACGCATATATAGCGGCCGTGCAGCAGAATCCAGTGGTGTGAATCAACCAGAAACTCTTTGGGAATGACACGTTCAAGGCGTTTTTCGACGTCGAGCACCGTCTTGCCGGGCGCAATGCCCGTGCGGTTGGCGACGCGGAAAATATGTGTGTCAACAGCGATGGTCGGGTGCCCGAAGGCGGTGTTCAGCACGACATTGGCTGTTTTTCGACCCACGCCGGGCAGGGCCTCGAGGGCCTCGCGTGTTTCGGGAACCTGGCCGTCGTGTTGCTCGATCAGGATGCGGCACGTTTCGATGACGTTGCGCGCTTTGGTTTTGAACAGGCCGATCGTCTTGATGTGATCGGTCAGGCCGTCAAGCCCCAAGGCCAGAATACCCTGCGGTGTGCCATGGGTGGGAAAGAACCGTGCAGTGGCAATATTTACCGATTTGTCGGTTGCCTGTGCCGACAACATGACCGCAATAAGCAGCTGAAACGGGTTGTCAAAATTCAGCTCGGTGGTGGGAGCCGGGTTGGCCGCTTGCCAACGGCTGAATATTTCGTGTCGTTTGGATTTGTTCATGGGCTTTGACGGCGTCGTTCGCGCGCGCGCGCCAAAGCCTGCGCAATGGCTGCTTGCCGGGCCTGTGCGTCGCCCCCGGCAGCCGAGGTTAGCGCGGCCTTATTGCTCAGGGTGCGCGCGGCCAGGGCCTGACTTTCGGGGTGTTTGCGCTTCAGGCGGGTTTGACGGTGCTGATGGCGTTCTCGAGCTGTGGCGGCGTGCTGGGGCGTCCAGTCGTATCCGGCCGGCATCATCTGGATGCAGTCAACCGGGCACGGCGGAATGCACAGCTTGCAGCCCGTGCACAGATCGGGGACGACGGTATGCATTTTTTTATTGGCCCCGACAATCGCATCGACGGGGCAGGCCTGCAGACACAGCGTACAGCCAATGCAATGGTCTTCGTCGATGACGGCCAGCATCAGGGGAGTGTGCATGCCGCAGTCGGGGTCGAGCGGTACGGCAGGCCGGTTCAGCAGGCCGGCCAGCGCGGTAATACCGGCTTCGCCGCCGGGCGGACAGCGGTTGATGGCTTCGTTGCCTGTCGCCAGCGCCTCGGCGTAGGGTCGACAGCCTTCGTAGCCGCACTGGGTGCATTGCGTCTGGGGCAAAATAGCGTCGATCTGGTCCGCCAAGGCGACGCTTTTGGGGCCATGCAAAACAGCTTCAGCCATGTGCGCGTATGAAGTCGGCGAGTTGAGGGGCGATGGTGTCGCGCCAGCGCCGCCCCGAAAAAATACCGTAATGCCCGCAACCCGGCGCGGTGTAATGTTGCTTGCGCGTTTTGGGGATGCTGCTGCACAAGTTTTGCGCTGCCCGCGTCTGGCCCTGGCCGGAGATATCGTCGAGTTCGCCTTCGATGGTAAAGAGCGCTACATTTTTGATGGCGGCAGGGTCAACGCGCTGCCCATCGACGTCCCATTCGCCGCGCGGCAGCAAGTGGCGCTGGAAGACGACGTCGATGGTGTCCAGGTAGAATTCGGCGGGCAGATCGAGTACGGCGTTGTATTCGTCGTAAAAGCGTCGGTGGGCTTCGGCGTCGCTGTTGTCACCCTTGACCAGGTCAAGGTAGTAATCGTAATGCGATTGCGCGTGCCGGTCCGGGTTCATGGCGATGAAGCCGGCATGCTGCAAAAACCCCGGATAGACCTGCCGACCAAAGCCGGGGTACTTGGCGGGTACGCGGTGAACTAAATTGTTGGCAAACCAGCCGTGTGAATTGTTGGTGGCCAGTTCGTTAACCTGGGTGGGCGACTGCCGGGTGTCTATGGGCCCCCCCATGAGCGTCATGGTTTTGGGCAGACAGGGGTCGTTCTCGGCAGCCATAAGAGAAACGGCCGCCAATACGGGCACGGTGGGCTGGCAGACAGAAACCACGTGCATGCCCGCGCCTAGAAACGTCATGAACTCGCGAATATAGGCAATATAGTCGTTTAAGTGGAACGGACCTTCGCTAAGCGGCACCATGCGCGCATCGACCCAGTCGGTGACGTAAACGTTGTGGTTGGGCAGCAAGGCTTTGACGGTGTCGCGCAAAAGGGTGGCATGGTGGCCCGAAAGCGGGGCTACCAGCAGTACGACCGGGTCGTCGGGGCGGTGTGCATCGCGTTCGAAGTGCACCAGGTTGCAAAAGGGCTTGCGCAACACAATGTGGTCTTGAACAGCGACATTACGGTCGTTGATTTCGGTGGCGTGCAAGCCCCAGGCCGGCTTTTCGTATTCTTTGCCCAACCGGTGCACCAACGAATAGCTGGCGGCGATTTGGCGCGACACGGGGGTGTAGGCCAGCGGGCTGTAGGGGTGTGAAAACAATTGGGACCCGTGCTCGGTAAACGCAGCCAGCGGGTTTAAAAAAGCGCGCTGAAATTCGTGCAAGTCGTAGAGCATGGATTTATGGCCTTTAAAGGGTTACCAGTAGTTTTCGACGGCCAGATTACCTGGCACGCCCCGACGCCCGACAGCAAAGCCTTTGTCTTTAAGCAAGGCGCGGGCATCGGTAACCATGGCAGGGTTGCCGCACAGCATGATTTTGTGCGTGGCTGGGTCGAGCTTGACCCCGGCCAGCGTCTCGAGCTGACCGTTATCGATAAGGGGGGTAACACGCGCCTGGGGCGTGCCCGGCAAGGTGTCTTGGGTGGGAATGGGCAAATAGGTAAAACGCGCCTTGAATGGCGCCGTACCTGCCCGGCTTTGCCAGTGCGCGATTTCATCGCCGTAGGCCAGCTCGGGGCATGTGCGCACCCCGTGTACCAAAATAATGTGTTCGAAGGCCGCCCAGGTGGCCGGGTCGTTCAGCATGGATAAATAAGCCGATAAACCCGTGCCGGTGGCGATAAGCCACAGCGTACCGCCCGGTTCGAAGCGGTCGATGGTGAGAAAGCCAAAAAGCGTTCGGTCGAGGTAGAGCGTATCGCCGGGGGCTAGTTCGGCCAACCTGGGGCTGAACTCGCCGCCCGGCACCACGATGGAATAGAACTCGAGCGGAGACTGATCGGGCCCATTAACCAGCGAGTAGGCGCGCCAGACCGAGGGTTCGGCATCGGGCTGGCCTGCGGGGGGGAGCCCCAGCCGTGCAAATTGCCCGGCCTTGAAGCTGAAACCTTCGGGGCGGCTGACCGTAAAAGACAGCAGCTTGCCCGGCACCCACTCGCGCAGGCCCAGTACGGTTGCCTTGGCGTATTTGCTGTCGGTCATGCGTTAGCGTTCGAGGTACTTTTCTTTGTCGGGCACGCCATTCCACTGGTCGGCGTCGGGCAGCCCGCCTTTCGAGCGGCTGATTTGCCCGAACGAGGGCGACAGTTCGGCATTGATGGCGATAAAGCGCATCTGATCCTGGGGGACGTCTTCTTCGGCAAAAATAGCGTTGGCAGGGCACTCGGGCACACAGACGGCGCAGTCAATACACTCGTCGGGGTCGATGACCAGAAAATTGGGGCCTTCGCGAAAGCAATCGACCGGACAGACATCGACGCAATCGGTGTATTTGCACTTGATACAGTTTTCGGTGACAACGTGGGTCATGGATACTCCAGCACACAAGCATGGCGATGTTTAAGGGCGCAAGGCCAAACCTGCAGGCCGTTAAACATTACAATGCTCACTTTTGATACATTGGGGAAAAGTTTCCCGGGTCCATTTTACCCAATAATTGGGTACACACTTTAATTGCCAAGGCGGCCGGCTGTCCGAATGATCATTACCTCTTTGCTCGATACCGATCTGTACAAGTTTTCCATGATGCAGGTGGTGTTGCACCAGTTTCCGGCGGCCCAGGTCGAGTATCGCTACAAGTGTCGTACGCCCAACGTCAATCTTGCGCCTTACCTTGACGAAATCAGGGCCGAAATACATGCGTTGTGCCAGCTGAAGTTCACCGACGCGGAGCTCGACTATCTGCGCAGCCTGCGCTTTATTAAAAGTGATTTTGTCGACTTTCTGGGCTTGTTCCATTTGCCCGAGAAATGCATTGATATTGGCCCCGGAGAATCGGAAGGTGAAATAGCCATTTCCGTCAAAGGCCCCTGGTTGCACACCATTCTCTTCGAGATTCCTGTGTTGGCCATCGTCAACGAGGTGTATTTCCGGAACACCTGCACCGAGCCCGGCTGGGAAGAAGGGCGTCAACGGCTCCAGAAGAAAATGCAACTGGTTACCGACGATCCGGCGCTGGCCGACTTTCGCGTTGCCGAGTATGGCACGCGCCGTCGCTTTTCAAAGCTGTGGCACGAAGAAGTTGTCCGCACGATGAAGGCCCGGATGGGTGTGCATTTTGCCGGTACCAGTAATGTCATGATGGCCATGAAGCACAATGTGACGCCGTTGGGCACGATGGGGCACGAGTATCTGCAGGCCTGTCAGGCGCTGGGCCCCAGGTTGCGCGATTCGCAGGTTTTTGCGCTGGAAGTCTGGGCCAAAGAGTACCGGGGTGACCTTGGGATAGCGTTATCCGATGTATACGGCATGGAAGCTTTCCTGCGCGATTTCGACATGTACTTTTGCAAGTTGTTCGATGGCGCCCGCCACGACTCGGGCGACCCGTTCTCTTGGGGCGAGCGCATGCTTGAGCACTACAAGGCCAACCGGACGGACCCGCGAACAAAAACATTGGTGTTTTCCGATGCGCTCACCATACCGCGTGCCATCGAGCTGGCCCAGCGTTTTGCCGGCCGGTGCAAGGTGTCGTTTGGTATTGGCACCAACTTAACCAACGATCTGGGCCATGAGCCATTGCAGATCGTCATGAAGATGGTGCGTTGCAATGGTCAGCCCGTCGCCAAGGTGTCCGATTCGCCGCAAAAAACCATGTGCGACGACCCCGCCTATCTGGCCTATTTGCGGCAGGTATTTCAGTTGCCGCCGGCCTGATTTTTCTTTTTGTTTATTTCACTTACTTGTTTCAAGAGGAAACTATGAGCGCCATCAAGCGTTTTAAAGTCGGCCAGCGTCTTTCTGAAGTGGCTGTTCACAATGGTGTGGCCTATCTGGCGGGGCAAGTGCCCACCGACGCCGGCAAAGATATCGTCGGCCAAACCCAAGAAGTGCTTGCCGCCATCGACGATTTGCTGGCCAGCGTAGGCAGCGACAAGACCCAGATCTTGATGGCCCAGATTTTCATGGCCAACATGCAAGAGTTCGATGGCATGAATCAGGCCTGGGATGCCTGGGTTCCGGCTGGCAATGCGCCGCCCCGGGCCACTGTCGAGGCACGCTTGGCCAACCCCGATCTTAAAGTAGAAATCGTCGTCAAGGCGGCCGTTTCGCAGTAACGCTATACGGTTATGTCAGACACCGCGCCGTTCGCCGAATGGGCCCCGCCCTTTGATGCCGTCTGGTTCGAGGCCGCAAGCCGGGGCCTTGACGAGCCCGAACGCGCGCAGCTTGCCAAGGCGGTCGACCGGGTTCGGGCACCTTTGCAAGGCGAGTTTGCCCTTACCGGCGAACCGCTAGATGCACACGCAGCGGCCGTTACCCTGATTTTGGCCGGGTTGGGCGCCGATGCCGCCACCCGCATCAGCGCCGTGCTGGCGGTGGTGCGCGACGATTCCTTATTCGACCCGGCCCCCAAAAAAGACCCCATTACTAAAACGTTCGGCGCCGAAATCGCCACCATGGTGCAGGGCGTGCGTGCGTTGCTGCGACTGGGCTATGTGGCGGCTCAGGCTGCCGACCCAGGCAAGGCCGCCGTCGATCAAAAAGAAAAGCAACGAAAGATGTTGCTGGCCATGGCGGCCGACTTGCGCATCGTCATGTTGCGTCTGGCGTCGCGGTTGCAGTCTTTGCGATGGTACGCCGCCAGCAAAACCCCTTGCCCGCCCGAATTTGCCCGCGAAACCATGACGTTGTATACGCCGTTGGCCAATCGCCTGGGCATCTGGCAGGTCAAGTGGGAAATGGAAGATCTTGCGTTCCGCTTTATGGAGCCCGAGACCTACAAAGATATCGCGCGTCAGCTTGAAGACAAGCGCATTGAGCGCGAGGCGATGATAGTGCGCGTCGTTGCCGAGCTTCAGTCGGCGCTTGACCAGGCGGGTATCCCCGCCGAAGTCTCGGGGCGGCCCAAGCACATTTACAGCATCTGGAACAAGATGCGTAATAAAAATCTGGCGTTTTCACAGCTCTACGATTTGCGTGCCATGCGGGTCATTGTGCAAGACGAGCGCGCATGTTACGCCGTGCTGGCGCAAGTGCACGCCATGTGGACGCCCGTGTCCAACGAGTTCGATGACTACATTGCCCGACCCAAGCCCAATGGCTATCGGTCGTTGCACACGGTGGTGACCGATGCTGAGGGCAAAACATTTGAAGTGCAGATTCGCACCCGCGAAATGCACGAGTACGCCGAGTACGGTATGGCTGCGCATTGGCGGTACAAAGAGGCGGGGAGCAAGGGCGGTACGCAGGTTGCTGCGGGTGACTACGATCGCAAAGTGACCTGGATGCGTCAGTTGCTGGCGTGGGGTGACGTCGAGGCGACGCAGGCGGCAAAAAATCTTTTCGATGACCGCATTTATGTCATGACCCCGCAGGCGCGCGTTATCGAGTTGCCTGCCGGTGCGACGCCGGTTGATTTTGCCTACTATCTGCATACCGATCTTGGGCATCGTTGCCGGGGCGCACGGGTTGACGGCCAGATGGTGCCTTTGCTGACGCGCCTGAAAACCGGGCAAACGGTTGAAATCATTGCGGCAAAGTCGGGTGGGCCCTCGCGCGACTGGCTGAACCCGCAGTTGGGTTTTTTGGCCAGCAATCGCTCCCGGTCAAAGGTTCGGGCCTGGTTCAATGCCATCGAATTGCAAGAGCGCATTGCCCAGGGGCAGACCATGGTCGAGAAAGAGTTGCAGCGGCTGGGAAAAACTGCGGTCAATCTCGAGCAGTTGGCCAACCAGCTGGGGTTTGCCCGCGCCGACGATATGTACGTGTCTGTAGCCAAAGACGAGTTCAGCCTGCGCGCATTCGATCAACATTTTCGTGAGCCCGCGGCGGGTCCGGTATCGGCATCCGATGCCCTGTCGGAGCGAGGCGTGGTGTCGTATGCGGCGGGGCACGATAACGTTGTTCGTACGGGTAAATCGGGGGTGCTGGTGGTTGGCGTCGATGCGCTGCTCACCCAGCTGGCCCGTTGCTGCCGGCCGGCGCCGCCCGATGTCATCGCGGGTTTCATTACCCGAGGCCGGGGTGTTTCCATTCATCGTGCCGATTGCAAAGCGTATGCCGAGCTGGCCCTGAAGCATCCTGAGCGTCTGATTGACGTCGATTGGGGTGAGACCGGCGACGCGTTGTATCCGGTCTCGATCAGTATTCACGCACCCGACCGAATGGGTTTGCTGCGCGATCTTACCGATGTGTTTGGCAAGCTTCGACTGAATGTGGTCAGTGTCAATACGCAAAGCCGCCGCTCGCTGGCGCACATGGTCTTTACCATCGAGGTGCGCAATGGTGAACAGATAACCCGGGCGCTTGCTGCACTAAATGAATTGCCGGGCGTAACGGCGACCCGTTCGTAGGGTTGGCGTGTGCTGCGGGGCAGGGGCGGCACTGTTAAAATGACCTGATTCTTTAATGCTGGCGGCAAATCCGGTCGCCTGCGCAACCAGAGAGTATTTACTTGAAACCGTATAACTTGCCTGATGAACAGGGTCATTTTGGTCGTTTTGGCGGTTCTTTCGTCGCCGAAACCCTGGTGCATGCACTTGACGAGCTCAAGGCAGCCTACGACAAATACAAAAACGATCCCGAATTTCTTCAAGAGTTCGAGTACGAGCTTAAGCATTTTGTCGGGCGTCCCAGCCCCGTGTATCACGCACGTCGCTGGTCCGAAGAGTTGGGCGGGGCGCAAATCTGGTTCAAGCGCGAAGATCTCAACCACACCGGCGCGCATAAAATCAACAACTGTATCGGCCAGATCATGTTGGCGCGCCGTATGGGCAAGCCACGCATCATCGCCGAAACCGGTGCCGGCCAGCATGGCGTGGCCACGGCAACTGTTGCCGCGCGCTATGGGCTCGAGTGCGTCGTTTACATGGGCGCTGAAGATGTGCGTCGTCAGGCATCAAATGTATATCGCATGAAGCTGCTCGGGGCGACGGTCGTCCCGGTGGAATCTGGCTCGCGCACGCTCAAAGATGCCCTGAACGAGGCGATGCGCGACTGGGTCACCAACGTCGAGAACACGTTTTACTGCATCGGCACTGTGGCCGGCCCGCACCCGTATCCCGCCATGGTTCGCGATTTCCAGTCGGTTATCGGCACCGAGTGCATTGAACAAATGCCCATCAATACCGGGCGTCAACCCGATTACGTAGTTGCGTCGGTAGGGGGCGGTTCTAACGCCATGGGTATTTTTTACCCTTATATCGACTACCCAGAAGTAGCGCTGGTAGGTGTCGAAGCCGCTGGTGAAGGCCTCGATACCGATCGTCACTCGGCCTCATTGAATGCGGGGGTTGTTGGCGTTCTGCATGGCAATCGTACATATGTTTTGCAAGACCAGCACGGCCAAATTCAAGAAACCCACTCCATTTCGGCGGGTCTCGACTATCCGGGCGTAGGCCCCGAACATGCCTGGCTTAAAGATTCGGGCCGTGCGCAGTATGTGGGCGTTACCGACGCCGAGGCGCTGGCGGCGTTTCACAAGTGCTGCCGCACCGAAGGCATCATGCCCGCGCTAGAATCGTCGCACGCCATTGCGCATGCCGTGCGCCTGGCGCCTACGCTGCCTAAAGACAAAATCATTCTGGTCAATCTGTCGGGCCGGGGCGATAAAGACATGCATACCGTTGCCGAGTTCAGCGGTATTACCCTTTAATAGGTTACTAACATGAATCAACAAGATCGGCTTGCGACCGTGTTTGCCAATAAAGGCAAGCGTGCCGCACTGATTCCATACGTTACGGCTGGCGATCCTTCTCCCCAGGCAACCGTTCCGCTTATGCATGCGCTGGTCGAGGCCGGGGCCGACGTCATCGAGCTGGGCGTGCCGTTTTCCGACCCCATGGCCGACGGTCCGGTCGTGCAACGGGCGACCCAGCGCGCCATCGAAAAGGGCGTTGGGCTGGTGCATGTTTTGCATATGGTTCAAGAGTTCCGTCGCACCAATGCTGTTACGCCCGTGGTGCTTATGGGTTACGCCAACCCCATCGAGCGTTTTGGCCAGGAGGTGTTCGCCCAGAAGGCCGCCGAAGCAGGTGTTGACGGTGTTTTGGTGGTCGACTATCCCCCCGAAGAAATGATCGATTTTGCGCGCTACCTCGAATCCGCCGCTGTTGCCCCGATTTTTCTGCTGGCGCCTACGTCAACCGAAGATCGCGTCAAGAAGGTTGCCAAAATTGCACGGGGCTATGTGTACTATGTATCGCTAAAGGGCGTTACCGGTTCCGGCAACCTCGACATCACCGACGTCGAGCAACGTCTGGCGGCTATTCGACAGCATCTCGATATCCCGCTGGGTGTTGGGTTTGGCATTCGCGATGCCGAAAGTGCTCGTCGGCTCGGGCAGGTCAGCGATGCGGTCATCATTGGCAGCAAACTCATCGAAACCATGGAAGAGGCTGTTGCTGGCGCATCGGCCAGTGGTCAAGATGTCGACATGGCTGCGGTACAAGCTGCAAAAGCGTGGCTCGGCGGTATTCGCCAGGCGCTTAACTAAAAACAAATATCACCAGGAAATACAATCATGAGCTGGATTGAGAAAATTCTGCCGCCGCGTATCAACAAAAACTCCGACGCCAACTCGCGCCGGGTGCCCGAGGGGCTCTGGATCAAATGCCCGGGCTGCGAGTCAGTTTTGTATAAAGATGATCTGGCCGCCAGTCTTAACGTGTGTCCCAATTGTAGCCATCACATGCGCATCGGGGCTCGCGCTCGTATCAACGCATTGCTCGACCCTGAAGGCCGTGTCGAAATTGGTGAAAATACCCGTCCGGTTGACCCTCTAAAGTTCAAAGACTCCCGCAAATACCCCGAACGCGTCTCCGAGGCCACCAAATCAACGGGCGAATCAGAAGCCATGGTGGTCATGAGCGGTCGTATGCTGAACATGCCGGTGGTTTTGGCGTGCTTCGAGTTCGAGTTCATGGGCGGTTCGATGGGTTCGGTTGTGGGCGAGCGTTTTGTGCGCGGCGTTCAGGAAGCGATCAAAAATCGTTGCCCGTTTATTTGCGTTGCAGCATCGGGCGGCGCACGTATGCAAGAAAGTCTATTTTCGCTGATGCAAATGGCTAAAACCAACGCCATGCTCACGCGTCTTGCGGCCGAAGGCTTGCCGTTTATCAGCGTGCTTACTGACCCGACCATGGGTGGTGTATCGGCTAGTTTTGCCTTCATGGGTGACGTCGTCGTCGCCGAGCCTAAGGCGCTTATTGGCTTTGCCGGGCCCCGGGTTATCGAGCAGACCGTTCGCGAAAAATTGCCCGAAGGTTTTCAGCGTGCCGAGTTTTTACTTGAAAAAGGCGCCATCGATTGCGTTATTGACCGCCGTGAAATGCGTAGTGAACTGGCACACATGCTGGCTTTGCTTACGCGGCAGCCTATCGACGTGGTGGGCGCCGCAGCCTAGACATAAACGCCAAGGTGTCGTGGCCTTCTTTTAAGGCCCGGCACTTTGGCCTTGTCACGGCCGTTTGCGTTCTTCGCGATGCGGTCGGCAACAGGCAGCACAGGTTTATTGTCGGCGCTTTGTCATCAATGCAAAAAAATACCCCGAAACAACGTTTCGGGGTATTTTTTTATGGCTGTCGATCAGCGTTGGTGAGCAGATCAGCTGTTTTGGGTTTCCACCTGCTCGAGGGGCGCTTGCTCGACTTTAGGCGCGGGCTTGCGTGCACGACCTAGGCGTGGCGCGCTGGCGGGCACTTGAGTCGTTGGCACATCGGCGCGGGTTTCGACCAGCTGCAAGCCGGATGACGCAATGGCAGCTTGAACGCTGTCGCTGGACGAAGCTTGAGGGGCTTGCTGAGCTACTTGCGTTGCGGGTGCTGCCTGCTGGGTGGTAGCTACAGGCGCTGGTTCGACCGGGGTCGGATCAGTGGATGAAGCTGGCGCAGGTACTGCATCATCGGCCTGGGTCGCTGTGGACGCTGCCGAGGCCGTTTCTGCGGCTTCGGTAGCTGCCATCGGCGCTGTTTCAATAGCATCGGAGAGAGATGGCGCAGCAACGGCGACGGCCGCTTCTGTTGCAACCGCTTCTGTGGCGACAGGCGCTGTGGTTGCCGGCGCTTCGGCAACCTGTGTGGTTTGAGCCGGTGTTGCCGAAGAAACGGCCTGTGCTGTGACAGCTTCGGCCGCCGCTTTGGCAGCTTCGGCCGCCGCTTTGGCAGCTTCTGCCTGTTCGGCTTCGCGGGCGCTCAGGTCGACCAGTTCTTTGGCTTGGATAGTTTCAAGGTCAGCGCCGAATACGGGCTCGATGTAGGTTGCAGCGGCTACCGTTGCAGTTGCTCCGGCCTGGGGGCGTGAGGCGACCAGGGCGTTGGCTGCAATTTCGGCCGGTGCTTCGTCGTCGGCTGAATCGTCATCGGCGCCATTGTCGGCGTCTGTACCGGCTTCGTTGCGACCAGCTTCGTTGCCACGGCGACCACGGCGGCTGCGACGGCGACGGCGTTTGCGTTCGGTTTGCTCCCCTTCAGCCGCGTCAGCATCGGTATCCGATGAAATGGCTTGGTCTTCATCGGCATCGTGCATCTCGGGAGCTTCTGCGATTACCGTAGCAGCCGGAGCGGATGACGTGACAGGTGGCGTCGTCTCGGTCGTTTCGACATCGGTAGCCGTTTGGGCCGCGATATCGTCTGTTGCAACATTATCTTCGGTCGCACGATCGCGTCGGTTGCGCCCACGACCACGTCGGCCGCGACGTGTACCTGTACGCTCTTCTTGGCCTTCAACTGCAGTTGCGGGTGCCTCGGAGACGGCAACTACAGCAGCGGTTGTTTCTGCCACAGCCTTTTCACGAGGCTCTTGCGGTTGACGTGGCTTGCGCTGCTGGCCTTCGGCGACCACTTCGTCGGCGTCGCGGTTGCGTCCACCGCGTCGGCGATTGCGATTGCGATCTTGGTTGCCCCGATTGCCGCGTTGACCGCCATTACGATTTGCCGAAGGTTTTTCTTCGGTTGCGGCTGGGGCGGTTGAGGCCTCGGTGGTTGCGCTGGCGCCTGTCAGCCAGTTCATGAAGCGCTTGAACAAGCCAGTAGCTGATGCTGCACCTTGAGCTGCAGCCGGTGCTGCAACGGGTTCAGGGGCGGCAATAACCGGCGCAGGTTGTGCGTGCGTAATGCTTTTGACAATCGCTTCGGGGCGGGCCTTGGCTTCGGCGGCTTTGCTGGGCTGCCAGGTGACGTCGGTTTCGGGCGTCTGTACCAGGTCGAGGCTGCTGGCTGACGATTCGAGGCGTGGATCGTCGTGACGCAGGCGCTCGATGTGGTGGTGTGGCGTCTCGAGGTTTTTGTTGGGGATCAGGACCAGATTGACCTTGAGCCGGCTCTCGATCTTGGTGATGTCGTTGCGTTTTTCGTTCAGCAGGAAGGTAGCCACTTCGACCGGAACCTGGGCATGCAGGGCGGCCGTGTTTTCTTTCATGGCTTCTTCTTGCAGCAGTCGCAAAACGTGCAGTGCGCTGGATTCGGCGTCGCGGATGACCCCGGTGCCGTTACAGCGCGGGCAGGTGACGTGCGAGCCTTCGTTCAGGGCAGGGCGCAGACGCTGGCGAGACAGCTCCATTAAGCCAAAGCGCGAAATCTTGCCCATTTGAACGCGGGCCCGATCGAAATGGAGCGCATCACGCAGGCGCTGTTCGACGGCGCGCTGGTTCTTGTTGTCTTCCATGTCGATGAAGTCGATGACGATCAGGCCGCCCAGGTCGCGCAAGCGCAACTGTCGGGCTACTTCGTCGGCCGCTTCAAGGTTGGTGCGCAATGCGGTTTCTTCGATGTCGGCGCCGCGTGTTGAACGTGCGGAGTTGACGTCGACGGCGACCAGCGCTTCGGTGTGGTCAATGACGACGGAGCCGCCTGAGGGCAGCTGGACCGTGCGCGAATACGCGGTTTCGATTTGATGTTCGATCTGGAACCGCGAGAACAGGGGGATGTCGTCGCGATACATTTTGACGCAACCGACGTTGTCGGGCATGACCACGCTCATGAAGGCGGTGGCTTGCTCGGCGATTTCTTCGGTGTCGATGAGGATTTCACCGATGTCGGGCGAGAAGTAATCGCGAATGGCCCGGATGACCAGGCTGGATTCGAGGTAAATAAGAATAGGCGCCGCGTTTTCGCGCGCAGCGGTGTCGATGGCGCTCCAGAGCTGCAGTAAATAGGACAAGTCCCATTGCAGTTCTTCGACCGTGCGGCCAATGCCCGCGGTACGGGCGATGATGCTCATGCCCTGCGGGACATCGAGCTGGTCCATGGTGTCGCGCAGTTCTTGGCGGTCTTCGCCCTCGACACGGCGCGACACGCCACCACCACGGGGGTTGTTGGGCATGAGCACCAGGTAACGGCCGGCCAACGAAATAAACGTGGTCAGGGCAGCGCCCTTGTTGCCGCGCTCTTCTTTCTCGACCTGGACGATCAGCTCCTGTCCTTCGGTCAGGGCGTCTTGAATACGCGCAGTGCGTACATCGACCCCTTCTTTGAAGTAGCTGCGGGCGACCTCTTTGAATGGCAGGAAGCCGTGGCGGTCTTCGCCGTAGCTGACGAAGCAGGCTTCGAGGCCGGGCTCGATGCGGGTAATAACCCCTTTGTAGATATTGCCTTTGCGCTGTTCGCGCCCGGCGGTTTCGATGTCGAGGTCAATGAGTTTTTGACCATCAACAATCGCAACGCGCAACTCTTCTTGATGCGTTGCGTTAAATAACATGCGTTTCATGAGTGTGTTTCTCCGTAGTCATGACGCGTCGTGTCAGGACGCGCGACCTTGGACCACTCGGTGTGAGACGCTGGAATTTGCTTTAAGGGGGCCGGGCTGAACAAATGTCAGAGGGTACCCACCTTGGTCATCAGGCAGGCACAGCGTGCCATTGGGCACGAGGTTCAGTCAGCAGGGAGGTCAGGTTCACAATGGTGTGTGGTTGACGAATAAATTGCTGGGAACAGCAGGCGCAGATTTGTACTTGCGCCTGGTGCATTTAAACTTTATGACTAGACTTAGCAAAGACGACAGCGTCGCACGCGGTTGGCAAGCACCCCCGGGGTGGCAATGGGTTTTGTGCTGCACCATTGTTCCGGTGGGAGATTGCCCCGGCGACCAAATGGCCCAGAAGCTGAGTGTCAAGGCAGTACAATGTGTTCTTCAATACCCACGGAGACGCATCCATTGCATCTCTACGCAGGTAGATACCCAGCTTCTACAGGCTGGCATGATTATATGCTGCTTTTCCATATGCGCAAACCCTCAGACACAAACACGCCTGCCCCTGCTGTTCAAATGCTGCTTATCGATGCCGAACAGGTCGGGCAGCGTGTTGATAATTTTCTTTTGCGTATATGCAAAGGCGTGCCTAAAAGTCACATTTACAAAGCCATTCGCGATGGTCAGGTGCGGGTGAATAAAGGACGCATACAGTCCGATTACCGGCTTGTCGAGGGCGATACCGTCAGGGTTCCGCCTTTTCGCATGCCGGCGCCCAATGCGCCCAGGGCTGTGCCGCCGTGCAATTTTCCGGTGGTCTTCGAAGACGACGCCCTGTTGGTTATCGACAAACCTTCGGGTGTGGCTGTGCACGGGGGGAGCGGGGTGTCTTTCGGGGTCATCGAGCAACTGCGGGCAGCGCGGCCCGATGCCCGCCTGCTCGAGCTGGCGCACCGGCTCGATCGCGAAACCTCCGGGCTGCTCATGATTGCCAAGAAGCGTTCGGCACTGGTTGCCCTGCACGACATGATGCGTGAAGGTAAAGGCCGTAAACGCTACCTGGCCCTGGTGTCGGGCGACTGGGTGAATGACCGGCAGCATATGCGGCAGCCTTTGCTCAAGTGGCTGACGGCTTCGGGGGAGCGACGGGTACGGGTCGACCCGACCGGCAAAGCGGCGCACACCATTATTTCGTTGCAAAAGCGCTTTGGTCGTTATTCGCTGCTTGAAGCTGAACTTAGAACCGGTCGTACCCATCAAATTCGTGTGCACCTGGCATCGGCCGGGTTTCCTATTGTGGGCGACGACAAATACGGGCCCGACGAGGTGCGCGATAAGTTCACAAGGTTAGGGTTCGGGCGCATGTTCCTGCATGCCTACAGGCTCGATATCCCCCATCCGCTAACGGGCGAGTTACTGGCCTTGTCATCGCCGCTGCCGCCCGAGTGTCAACGAATTTTGTCATACCTGGAGAAACAGTCGTGAAGCAATATGATGCCGTGATCTTCGATTGGGACGGCACCCTGATGGATTCGACCCACGCCATTGTCAGTGCCATTCAGCTCGCATGTGCCGATATGCAGTTGCCGGTGCCCGACCGCCGTCAGGCCAGTTGGGTGATTGGGTTATCTATTGAAAGCGCGCTTTATCATGTGGCGCCCGACCTTTCCTCCGATGACCTGCCGCATTTTGTCGAGCGTTACAAACACCACTTTTTTCAGCACGATCGCGAAACGCCCCTTTTTGACGGGGTGCCCCAGCTGTTGAACGTTTTGCGTGAACAGCGGGTCAAACTGGCTGTGGCGACCGGAAAAGGTCGCATGGGGCTTGACCGGGTTCTTGCCGCTTCGCGTTTGGGCGAGTATTTTGACGTTACGCGTTGCGCCGACGAATCGCATGGCAAGCCCCACCCGGGTATGTTGCACGACATCATGGGGTTTTTGTCGCTCGACCCCGAGCGTGTGCTGATGGTTGGTGACACAACGCACGACGTTCAAATGGCGCACAACGCCGGGGTAGACAGTATTGCCGTCAGTTACGGGGCGCACGACTTGCCCACGTTGCAATCGGCAAACCCCACGGTGCTCGTCCATAGCGTGACCGAAATGCACGACTGGCTGTCCGGCCGGGTCGTTCCAGCGATGCGGTGTGACTAATTACGGTCACTGCCGCGTCATCACGAGGTAGTGATTATGTCCAAGTTCAAGATTCCTGTTGTTCCGCCTAGCGAAATTACGCCCGAATCCCTATGGCGTGCCAGGCGCGAATGGTTAAAGAAGGCTGGTGGGCTTGCCCTGCCTGCGTTGGCGGGTTCAGCCTTGCCGGGTCTGGTTACGGCTGCGCCCCAATGGGGGGAACGCAACCCCGAGTACGCCGTCGATGCCGAGCTGACCTCCGAGACCGCCGTAACGACCTACAACAACTTCTACGAGTTCGGGACGGGTAAGGGCGATCCTGATGCACGGGGCGGGGCCTTCAAGTCCACGCCCTGGACGCTGACTGTCGAGGGCGAAGTCTTGCGCCCCAAAACGTTCGATCTAGACGCCTTGCTGGCGCTGGCCCCCCTCGAAGAACGGGTTTACCGGCTGCGTTGTGTCGAGGGCTGGTCTATGGTGATCCCCTGGAATGGCTACTCGTTGTCAGCACTGCTGAAGCAGGTCGAGCCGACCGCCAACGCCAAATATGTCGAGTTCGTGACGGTGATGCAACCCGAAACCATGCCCGGCCTGGCCGACCGCATTATCGATTGGCCTTATGTCGAAGGCCTGCGCCTTGACGAGGCGATGAACCCGTTGTCTATGCTGGTGTTTGGGGTGTACGGCAAATCGTTGCCGACGTCGAATGGCGCGCCTGTCCGGTTGGCTGTCCCCTGGAAATACGGGTTTAAGTCCGGCAAATCCATTGTCAAAATTCGTCTGGTTGAAAAGCAGCCGGT
Source organism: Pusillimonas minor (assembly GCF_014237865.1). GTDB lineage: Bacteria > Pseudomonadota > Gammaproteobacteria > Burkholderiales > Burkholderiaceae_B > Neopusillimonas > Neopusillimonas minor. Next base: position 377,861 of record NZ_JACJUU010000001.1, on the reverse strand, counting down.
TACCAGCTGGGTAAAAATTGCACCGCACGAGTACGGCTTTTATGCCAACGTAAACCCCGAAGTGGCGCATCCGCGCTGGAGCCAGGCGACCGAACGCCGCATTGGTGCGGGATTTTTTGCGCCGCGGGTCCCCACGCTGATGTTTAACGGCTATGCCGATCAGGTCGCGAGTTTGTACAGCGGGATGGACCTTGTACGTAACTACTAAGTGGCTCGGCCGCCCGCGCAGGGGTACGTTGTCGTATAGAAAGCGTCCTGCGCGGCCGGTAATCGAACGCCTGAAGGTCTGGATATGACGCGGTCTCGTGTTGTTGTGTTTCTGCTTTGCCTGTACCCCCTGGGGTTTTGGCTGGCCCAAGGGTTTATCGGTGGCCTGACCGCCAATCCCCCCGAGTATCTCACCCGGTCTTCCGGCGAATGGGCTTTGGTCGGGTTGTGTCTCGTGCTGGCTGCGCCGCCGGCGCAGCGGTGGTTCGGGGTGACGTGGCCCTTGCGCCATCGGCGCATGCTGGGGCTGTTTACGTATTTTTATACGGTGCTTCATGTACTGGCCTGGGCGCTCTGGGAGCAGGGGTGGTCATTGTCAGCCATGTGGGTCGATATCGTCACCCGACTGTTTATTACCGTTGGGGTAGTGGCGGTAGTGTTGTTAACGCCTTTGGCCATAACCTCAACCAATGCCTGGGTACGGCGCCTGGGGCGCAATTGGCGACGGCTGCACTGGCTGGTTTACCCGGCGGTGGCGTTGTCGATCTGGCACTTCTGGCTGGTGCGTGCCGGCAAAAATGATTTCGCCGACGTATGGGTTTATGTCGTCGTGTTTGCGGTGCTGCTGGTCACGCGTGTTTTGGCGATAAAAAACACGGGTGCAGGCCGTCGCCGGCTGTAGCGTGGGTGCCACTGTCGCCGGCTGTGGCGCGGGTGCAACCGTAGTTGGGTTTAAGCCAGATAAAGAAACAGGGTCGGCTGGCGGTTAAGGTCGGGCTTGGGCGACGACTTCCAGTGGGCAATGGTCTTGGTCTTGATCCACTCGTGTTCGGTGGTGACCGAACGCGCAACACATAACCGGGTTGACCCTTTCAGTGTCTGGACCAGCGTTTCGAACATGGCGTCGTTACGATACGGGGTTTCGATGAGTAGCTGGGTCTGGTGTTGTTTTTGTGATTCGGCTTCCCATTGTTTGAGCTGGCGGGCGCGTTGCCCCGCGTCGACCGGTGCGTAACCATGAAACGCAAAGCGTTGGCCGTCGAGCCCGCTGGCCATTAACGCCAGCAAAATAGACGATGGCCCCGTCCAGGGCGCGACGCGCATACCCAGTGCGTGAGCAACGGCGGCCACTTGCGCCCCGGGGTCGGCGACAGCCGGGCAGCCTGCTTCCGAGACCAGGCCGATTTCCCCGCCTTCGGGTACGGCCTTGAGCCATTGGCGGATTTGATCGGCGCTGGTGTTTTTGGCCAGCGTATGAATGGTGATGTCTTGCAGCGGGCGCTGTGTGCCCACCTGCTTCAGGAAGGCTCGCGCGGTTTTGGCGTTTTCTGCGATGTAGGTGTCGAGCCGCCCGGCGAGCGTTTGTACGTCGTTGGGCAGCCAGCGCGAGGCAGGGGCTTCGCCCAGGCTTACCGGGATAAGATGCAGGGTGCGAGTTGTAGTCACAGTGGGGCGCAGGTTAAAGGGTTGATGTCGAAAGAGCGTAACATGCGCGACAACGCAATCAGCGGCAACCCGATAATTGCAGTCGGGTCATCTGAGCGCATGTTGTCCATCAGGGCGATACCCAGGCCTTCGGCCTTGGCGCTGCCTGCCGTATCGTAGGGTTGTTCGTGGTGCAGGTAGGTGTCGATTTCGGTGTTGGTCAGGGCTCGAAACGTGCAGTACGTCACAATGTCGTCCAGCTCGACACGGTGGCCGTCAGTGACGCACAGGGCACTGTGAAATTCGACGGTTTTGCCGCTAAGCAAACGCAACTGTGCTTTGGCGTTGTCAAACGAACCGGGCTTGCCGATGGGGTTGCCATCGAAGGTGGCGACCTGGTCGGCGCCAATAACAACGGCTCCCGGGGCTTGGTGGGCAACGGTTTGCGCCTTGGTCTGGGCAAGCCGCAGGGCCAGCTCGGCGGGCGGCTCGCCGGGTCGTGGTGTTTCGTCCACGTCAGGAGAACGGGTTTCGAAGGGCAGGGCCAGTCGGCCCAGCATTTCTTTGCGGTAGGGCGAACTTGATGCCAGAATAAGACGCATAGTGAAGTCAGGCCTGCGAAGTGTTTGACGCTAATAGCGGTAAAGCGGTATTATCTAATGTTTTCTTGGCAGGCAAAAGTATTGGCAACAAAACTGCGGCAAAAATGGGTGCTACAAGTGAACGGGTGCTACAAGTGAACGGGTGCTACAAGTGGCGCCAAAACAAAAGTGGCGCCAAAACAAGTTGGCGCCAAAGTTAATGCTGTGGCTGTAAGGCCAAATGCTGTGGCTGTAGGGCCAGATGTCGTGGCTACAGAGCCAAATGTAATTTTTTCGGCTGTTTAGGTACAAATTTTAATTTTGCCTGGTAGTCAGGGTAAACATAGCATGGTAAACACGTTAAACACTGGCGAGGGTAGTCGGTACATCGACACCGCCGAGTTTACTCGCTTAGGTGCCAAGCTTGACGGGCGTACCGGCCTTGAGGCATTTGGCCGGTTTGGCGAAGGTTTGCCGCAGCAGCCAGACGGCTGGGTAACGTGGTCTTTGCAAGGCGTGCGCGATTCAGGTGGCCAGTCTTTTTTATTGGTTACCATCAAGGCGCAGCCTGTATTGCAATGCCAGCGCTGTCTCGAACCCTTCGTGTTCGACGTCAATGTCAGTAACCGCGTGCAGGTTGTATCGCGCGAATCCGACCTCGACGACGAAGATGAAGACGATGACGCGCCCGAGCGTGTGCTGGGGGGGCGTCGCTTCGATGTCTTGTCTTTCATCGAAGACGAGCTCATCTTGGCCGTGCCCTATGTGCCCCGGCACGAGGTTTGCCCGTCGGTTGTGGCGCTTGCGCCCGAGCCCGAGCCTGTGCCCGAAGATATTCGCCCATCACCGTTCGCGGTGCTTGAGCAGTTAAAAAAGAAACACTAGTTTTGAAACCAACCCTCGAGGGTTCAATTTTGCGGTCCCTCGCTTTCAGGAGTCATCATGGCCGTTCAGCAAAACAAAAAGAGCCCGTCCAAGCGCGGTATGCATCGTTCGCACGATTTTCTGACCAATCCGCCGACAGCTATCGAGCCCACAACGGGCGAACTGCACTTGCGTCACCACATCAGCCCCAACGGTGTTTACCGTGGCCGTAAAGTGCTCAAAACCAAAAACGACGAATAAATTAAGTTGATATTTGCGATCTGTTCCAGATTGCGAGCTTAATGTCGATATCCAACATCCGAATCGCCATCGATTGCATGGGCGGTGATGTCGGTTTGCCGGTAACTGTCGCAGCAGCGTATCAGTTTGCCCAGCGCTACCCCGACACCCGCTTCCTGCTCGCTGGCGATGCGTCTGCTATCCAGTCCCAGCTTGCGCACATGGGTTGTGCTCAGGCCGATTGGTATCAAATTTTGCCGGCCTCAGAGGTCGTCCTCATGGACGATCCCGTCGAGGTCGCGCTACGACGCAAAAAAGACTCCTCGATGCGGGTGGCTGCCCAGGCTGTCAAAGACGGCCTGGCAGATGCCTGCATTTCGGCGGGTAATACCGGCGCCTGGATGGCGATTTCCCGGTACGTACTCAAAACGCTCGACGGCATCGACCGGCCGGCCATTGCCACCTCTATTCCCAATCAAAAGGGCGGGGCAACGACCATGCTCGATCTGGGTGCAAACGTCGATTGCACAGCGCAGCATTTGCTTCAGTTTGCCATCATGGGTTCGGCGCTGGTCAGTGCCCTTTACGGTCGGCCTCGGCCCACCGTCGGGTTGCTTAACATCGGTGAAGAAGTCATCAAGGGCAACGAAGTCGTCAAACAGACTGCCGAGCTGCTGCGTAACAGCGGCCTTAATTTTTATGGCAATGTCGAGGGCGACGATATCTGCAAAGGTACGGTCGACGTCATTGTCTGTGATGGCTTTGTGGGCAATGTCGTGCTCAAGTCCATGGAAGGCCTGGCGCGCATGGTCAGCGCCATGATGCGGGCCGAGTTCAAACGCGGGCCACTGTCCATGTTTGCCGGTTTGCTGGCGTCGCCGGTGCTTAACCGTTTTCGGGGCAAGGTCGATAACCGGCGTTATAACGGTGCGGCCCTGCTGGGTTTGCGCGGTATCGTCATCAAAAGTCATGGCTCCGCCGATGTTTATGCTTTCGGGTGCGCGCTTCAGCGTGCGCGCGAGGCCGTGCATAACCGTTTGCTCGACGGCACCACAACAGCCATCCACGATCTGCGTCGCAGTCTTCAAGAAGCCGAAGCCCTTCAGCGCGCGACATCCAGCGATATTTCGGGTCGCGCTGCCTAGTATTCCCTCATGGAAGCCAATATGCCTTTTGCCAAGATTACGGGTTCGGGGGGCTATTTGCCGCCCCGCGTGGTTACCAACAACGATCTGGCCGCCGAACTGGCGACCCGGGGTGTCGAAACCTCCGACGAGTGGATCATTGAGCGCACCGGGATTCGCCAGCGTTATATTGCCGATGCTGACACGCGTACCAGTGCGTTGGCCACCCGAGCCGCCCAAATGGCCATGGACGATGCCGGCATTTCGGCCGGCGATGTCGATCTCATCATTTTGGCCACCTCAACGCCCGATTTCATCTTCCCCAGTACCGCCTGTATTGTGCAGGCCAACCTTGGCATTCGCCAGGGTGCCGCTTTCGATGTACAGGCTGTGTGCAGCGGGTTTGTATATGCACTGACCACCGCCGACGCCTTTATCAAGGCTGGGCATGCCAAGACTGCGCTGGTCATCGGTGCCGAAGTCTTCTCTAATATTCTCGACTGGAACGACCGCAAAACCTGTGTGCTGTTTGGTGACGGTGCCGGGGCCATTGTGCTGCAGGCTTCCGATGCCCCGGGCATCGTCGGCGCCGAGCTACATGCCGATGGTAGTCAGGCCGGTATCCTCAACGCCAGCGGCAATGTGTGTGGCGGCAAAGTGGTGGGCGATCCGTTCTTGCGCATGGATGGTCAGGCGGTCTTTAAAATGGCTGTCAATGCACTCTCGAAGTCTGCACAAGACGTGTGCGCCAAATCGGGCGTGCAGTTGTCCGACATCGACTGGATGGTGCCGCATCAGGCCAACATCCGCATCATTAATTTCCTGGGCAAAAAGCTTGGCATTGCGCCCGAAAAAGTGGTGGTCACGGTCGATCAGCACGCCAATACGTCGGCCGCCAGCGTGCCTTTGGCGCTTAACACGGCGCGCCGCGACGGCCGTATCAAGTCGGGCGATCTCGTCCTGATGCAAGGCGTCGGTGGCGGGTTTACCTGGGGCTCCGTGTTGGCCCGCATGTAAAATTTCGTAAGAACATTTCAAGAACTCCGAGACAAATCACATGAAAGTCGCATTTGTATTTCCAGGTCAGGGCTCGCAGTCGGTTGGCATGATGGATGCCTGGGCGGGCAACACCGCTGTCGAGTCGGCGCTTGCCGAAGCGTCTGACGCACTGGATCAAGACCTGGCCGCGCTGATTGCGCAGGGCCCTGCCGACGCACTCAACCTCACAACCAATACGCAGCCCGTCATGCTGGCGGCTGCCGTTGCAGTGTACCGTGCTTGGCAGGCCGCTGGTGGCGCCCAGCCTGCTGTTGTGGCTGGCCATAGCCTGGGCGAATACTCCGCCTTAACGGCAGCCCAGGCATTGTCGTTACCCGATGCGGTGCGCCTGGTGCGTGTTCGTGCCGACGCCATGCAGGCCGCAGTGCCCGTAGGTACCGGTGGCATGGCGGCCGTTTTGGGCCTCGACGATGACGTCGTGCGCGATATTTGCCAGCGTGCGGCCCAAGGCGAAGTCGTTGAAGCCGTTAACTTTAATGCGCCTGCCCAGGTGGTCATTGCCGGTCATAAGGCTGCTGTCGAGCGCGCCTGCGAGCTGGCCCGCGAAGCGGGCGCCAAACGTGCGCTTGTCTTGCCGGTTTCCGCGCCGTTTCATTCCAGCCTGCTCCAGCCGGCCGCGAAGGTATTGCAGTCAGCCCTAGAGGGCGTTACGGTTAATGCGCCGGTCATCCCGCTCATCAATAATGTCGACGTGGCCACGCCCGAACAGCCTGCCCACATTAAAGACGCGCTGGTTCGCCAGGCGTGGCATCCCGTACGGTGGGTTGAAACTGTCCAGGCCATGAAGGCCCAGGGCGTTACCCACGTTGTAGAATGCGGTCCGGGCAAAGTGCTTAACGGGCTGACCAAGCGTATCGATCGCGATCTGGTTGGGCTGGCCATTACAGACCCTGCTTCGCTCGAAACCGCGTTGCAGACACTACAAGGATAATCATCGTGACTCAATCACTCGAAGGCAAAGTCGCACTTGTAACCGGCGCAACGCGCGGCATTGGCAAGGCCATTGCCCTTGAATTGGCTGCCCGCGGTGCAGTGGTCGTTGGTACGGCAACCTCCGAATCAGGCGCAGCGTCCATTTCCGAGATGTTGTCGGCGTCGGGGGGGCGAGGTGCCGCGCTCGACGTGAACGATGCCGCAGCTTGCGACGCCTTGCTTGCCGAGCTGGCCGCCGAGGGCGGGCCACATATTCTGGTCAATAACGCAGGCATCACGCGCGACACGCTGGCCATGCGCATGAAAGACGACGATTGGGCTGCCGTTATCGACACCAATCTGTCTTCTGTATTCCGCTTGTGTCGTGGTGTCATCAAGCCCATGATGAAAGCCCGTTGGGGGCGCATCATTAATATCACGTCGGTTGTGGGGTCAAGTGGTAACCCGGGGCAGGCCAACTATGCCGCTGCCAAGGCCGGCGTGGCCGGCATGACCCGCGCCCTGGCGCGCGAACTGGGCAGCCGCGATATTACGGTTAACTGTGTTGCGCCTGGTTTTATTGAAACCGACATGACCCGTGCGCTCAGCGAAGCCCAAACAGCCGCGTTGCTCACGCAAATTCCGCTGGGCCGCTTGGGTTCTGCGGCCGATATCGCCAATGCCGTCGGCTTTTTGGCCGCGCCCGAAGCCGGTTACATCACCGGTACCACGCTGCACGTCAATGGCGGCATGTACATGTAATTACCTGAACAGGGTAAAATCCTGTTCCTGTTAGAGGTGTTCCCTATATGACAACCCGCCGCATGCATTGCATAATGCGGCCTTAGTCCGGAAACACTGTTTTTTTAGTCATGGTCACAACGTATTTCCTAAACGTTTGGCTATAATTCGCGGGAATTTTTCCCCACTTGGAGATCTGCATGGAAAGCATCGAACAGCGCGTCAAGAAGATCGTCGCTGAACAACTTGGCGTCAACGAAGCCGAGATCAAAAACGAATCTTCCTTCCTTGACGACCTCGGTGCCGATTCACTCGACATGGTCGAGCTCGTGATGGCACTTGAAGACGAATTCGAAACTGAAATTCCAGACGAAGAAGCTGAAAAGATCACGACGGTTCAGCAAGCTGTTGACTACATTACGTCGCACAGCAAAGAATAATTTCAACGATTCGGCAAGGTGTCGTTCAAGCGCGCATTGCCAGGGCGGTTTCTAGAAAGCGTGTTGTACCGACATTAGCCTGCAGGGCGTGTTCAGTGCTGCAATGCGTTGCCTTTAAACCGCTTTTTTATTTTTAGGAGTCATCCGTGAAGCGACGTGTCGTCATTACCGGCCTGGGCATTATTTCGCCTGTGGGTAACGATATCGATAGCGCATGGGACAACATTGTCAATGGGCGTTCCGGTGTCAGCCGGGTAACGCGTTTTGATGCCTCGGACCTGAACGCGCAAATTGCCGGCGAAGTCAAAGACTTCGACGTCACCCAATACATGACGTCCAAAGAAGCCAAGCAAATGGATACCTTCATCCATTATGGCGTGGCAGCCGGGGTACAGGCCTGGCGCGACGCCGGCCTCGAGGTCACCGAAGCCAATGCCGACCGCATTGGCGTCATTGTGGGTTCGGGTATTGGTGGTTTGCCCCGTATCGAAGAAACCCAGGCCGAATACCTGGCACGCGGCGCACGCCGTATTTCGCCATTCTTCGTCCCCGGCTCCCTAATTAATCTGGTGTCCGGCCAACTGTCGATCATGCTTGGGCTAAAAGGGCCCAGCTATGCGGTCGTGTCGGCGTGTACCACTGGTTTGCACTCCATTGGCGATGCCGCTCGTCTTATCGAATACGGCGATGCCGACGTCATGGTGGCCGGCGGCGCCGAGTCAACGGTTTCGCCGTTGGGTATTGGCGGTTTTGCCGCCATGCGTGCGCTGTCCACTCGCAACGACGACCCTGAAACGGCTTCCCGTCCCTGGGATATCGATCGTGACGGTTTCGTATTGGGCGAAGGGGCGGGCGTTCTGGTCCTCGAAGAATACGAGCATGCACGCAAGCGCGGGGCTCGCATTTACGGCGAGTTTTCCGGCTACGGCATGAGCTCCGATGCGCACCATATCACTTCGCCTGACAGCGACGGCCCTCGCCGTGGCATGGTCATGGCGTTGCGTAATGGCGGCATCAACCTCGACGAAGTCAGCTATGTCAACGCACACGGCACATCAACGCCGCTGGGCGACAAAAACGAAACGGTTGCGCTCAAGCTGGCCTTTGGTGATCACGCCAAAAAGCTGGTGGTCAACTCCACCAAGTCCATGACCGGTCACTTGTTGGGCGCCGCAGGCGGTATCGAGGCCGTTTTCACGACACTGGCCGTGTATAACCAGGTTTCGCCACCCACAATCAACATCTTCAATCAAGATCCTGACTGCGATCTCGACTACTGCGCTAATCAGGCTCGCCCGATGCGCATCGATGTTGCGTTGTCCAATTCGTTCGGGTTTGGCGGCACTAACGGGTCCATGCTTGTCCGCCGCGTCTAACGTCTTTATGGCCTGCGGCCCGCTGTCGTGGCGGGTCCGGCCATCGGCCGGGCTGCTGTCATTTGCCGCGCTCATGGTCGCGACAGCAACAATGGCGTTAGGGTTGGTGCATTGGGCCCTGATGCCTTTGGTGGCTGCTTTTTTATTGGTCTGGCGGCGTACCCGGGCAGCACGCGCGCTGCTGGCCCGCGGCCAGCTGGCGTACACGCCTGCCGGGTGGTCTTATCGGGCCAACGCCGGTACACCTTGTGCCGTGTCATTGTCCCGCGCCTGGCTCGGGCCGGCTTTTGTAACGCTGGGGTTTCAAAGCCAGTCGTCTGCCGGGTCGGTGCAGGCCTTCGAAATCACCCTGTTCAAGGCCGGTTTGGGGCCACGGGCATGGCAACGCCTGTGCCTGCTGGTCACCCAAGATCTTCAGTTTTATGAATCCAGGAGTTCTGTGTGAGCGAGCGAGATGTCGACGCCGATCTTGTCGCCCGTGTGCAACGGGGTGACAAACGCGCGTTCGATCTGCTGGTCCTCAAGTATCAACGCAAAATCATGCGGTTGTTGTCACGTATGGTTCGCGAACCGTCAGAAGTTGAAGACGTTGCCCAAGAAGCGTTCATCAAGGCGTATCGCGCATTACCGCAGTTTCGCGGCGACAGCGCCTTCTATACCTGGTTGTATCGTATTGCCATCAATACGGCGCGTAATTGGCAAGCCGCCAATCACCGGCGCCCGATGGGGTCAAGTATTGTCGAAACTGAAGACAATGAAACTTTTGACCAAATCGACAACCTAACCGATATCAGTACGCCAGAATCTTTAATGGCCAGTCGTCAGGTGGTCGATACCGTAAACGCCGCCATCGACACGCTACCCGAAGATCTGCGTACGGCAATTGTGCTCCGTGAAATCGAAGGCATGACATACGAAGACATTGCCCAAACCATGAATTGTCCGATAGGTACGGTGCGTTCGCGTATTTTCCGCGCTCGCGAAGCAATCGCGGCGCAATTGCGCCCCGTTCTAGAGGCCGGCGGCGACCGGCAACGGTGGTAAGGAGTTGAATATGCAAGTTCAGACGCGCTCTGATAACGAAACAGTCTGGGAAGAAAGTATTTCGGCCTGGGTAGATGGCGACGGCGAAATCCGTCCCGAAGACCTTGACACCCCCTATGGCCGTCAAGTCTGGGATACCTACCACCTTATTGGCGACGTCATGCGCAGCAAAGAGCTTGCCGTGCAGCCGTCCGACCTGTTCTATGCGCGGCTGTCCAAGGCTATCGACGAAGAACCGCCTATTGTCGCGCCACGCCGTAAGGTGTCAGGCGCTCGCCTGGGCTTGTCCGGGTTTGCCGTGGCCGCTGCGGTTGCCACTGTCGTCTGGGTCGCCATGCCTTACCTCGTTGGTCAGCCGGGTACATCGGCGCCGGCCGGGCCGGTGCTGGCGTCTACCGACGACGGCAGCTTGGGCGACTACGTCGATGCGCACCGGCAGTTCGCAGGGGTAAACCCCATTCGTCAGGTGTCATTCGACGGGGGGGCGCTCTCCCGATGACTGCATGCATGATGCGATATTCTGTTCATTGGTTAAGGGTGTTTTCTGTAGTGCTGGCCGGTTTTTGCATGGCCGGCGTCGCCGGCGCCCAGTCAGTGCCGGCCAGTACCGACGAAGTCATCGCATTGCTCAAGCGGGCCCAAGAGGCTGCGCGGGCCACCGATTACGCCGGTGTGTTCACCTATCAAGAAAATGGCGCGATGCAATCGTCGCGTATCACGCATGTGGTCGACGGCACGGGCGAGCGCGAACGTCTCGAGGTGCTCGACGGCAAGCCGCGCGAGTTCATTCGCCATAACGACACCCTGTATTGTCTTATTCCCGAAAAGAAGCTGGTGTTGGTCGAAGAAGCGCGTACCGATCGGTTCCCGGGGATGTTCCTGGGTGATACCGGTCACCTGATGGGCCACTACAACTTCATGCGCGACACCCAACCCAGTCGGGTTGCCGGGCGCGAATGCACGGTTGTACACGTCAACCCCAAAACGCCCGATCGCTATGGCTATAAATTTTGCGTCGATCGTGAAACTAATTTATTGGTCAAGGCTCAAACGGTAAACGGCTTGACGATTGTCGATGACATTGCATTCACCATGCTGCAGGTCGGCGAAAAGGTCTCTCCCGAACACCTGCACTCTGCCTGGAATACAGGCAACTGGAAACAGGTAGAGATCGCCACGCATAGTATCGATGCGTCCCAGTTGGGGTGGCGGATCCACACGCCACCGGGCTTCCAGTTTGCCACCCAGATTTCCCGTCCCATGAAATCCGGCGAAGCAGTAAAGCATCTGGTGTTGTCCGATGGCCTGGCTGCAATTTCTGTCTTCATCGAACCGTTCGAAGCTGCACGCACCACACGCAGTCTGTCAAAGGGCGCACGTAAAAACGGGGCAATCAATGTTTTTGCTACCCGTATCGGCGATTACTGGCTGACGGCATTGGGTGCAGTACCCGTTGCCACTTTGCAGGCCGTCGCCGAGCAAACACAGTTTATTGCGCCGGCGGGCGGGCAACAATAAATCAAAACCTCAAAGGAGTCTCCATGATGCGTTCAACTACTGCCGACAGTTCGTTGAAGCGATTCGTGTTTGCCGCAGCAACCGCATGCGTTGTTGCATTTGCAGGCCATGCCGCTCAGGCGCAAGCGCAGGCACAATCCAGCGTGCCGGTCTTGTCTGTTCCCGATTTCACCGAGGTCGTGGCCAAGTCCGAAGGGTCGGTTGTCAACATTCGCACCACCGAAAACGTTTCGGTGCGTTCGTCGCCTATGGGCCCCGGCAACGACCCCTACGAAATGTTCCGTTGGTTTTTTGGCCCTGACTTCGTTCCGCCGGGGGGCGGCCGCCAGCGCAATGCGCCGGCGCCAACGCCCGATGGGCAGCAGCGCGAGGTTCCGCGCGGCGTGGGTTCCGGGTTCATTATTTCCCAAGACGGCTACATCCTGACCAACACGCACGTGGTTGAAGGCGCCAACGGTATTTTTGTGACCATGACCGATGGCAAAGAATACAAAGCAAAAATTGTCGGCACCGATGCGCGTACCGACGTTGCCCTGATCAAAATTGAAGCTGCCGGGTTAAAGCCCCTGCCTATCGGCGACTCTAAAACCTTGCGTAAGGGCCAGTGGGTATTGGCTATTGGCTCGCCGTTTGGCCTCGAGTCCACCGTAACATCAGGTATCGTCAGCGCGATTAATCGTGATACCGGCGACTATTTGCCCTTTATTCAAACCGACGTCGCCGTCAACCCGGGCAACTCGGGCGGGCCGCTGCTCGACCTGGCCGGCAATGTCGTTGGCATCAACTCTCAAATTGTGTCGCAAAGTGGCGGTTTCATGGGGATCTCCCTGGCCATTCCTATCGACGAGGCCATGCGCATTGTCGAGCAACTTAAAACCGACGGCAAAGTCACCCGCGGTCGCATCGGCGTACAAATCGGCCCGGTCGCCGAAGAGGTTGCCAAAGCCATTGGCCTGCCCAAGGCCGAAGGCGCGATGGTCAGTAACGTTGAAGAGGGTGGCCCCGCTGCCGAGGCCGGTGTACAGCCGGGCGACGTCATCACGCGTTTTGAATCCACGCCCATCACGCAGTGGTCTGACTTGCCCCGGGTTGTCGGTGGCACCAAGCCGGGTACACGCGCCAGCATGCAAGTATGGCGCAAGGGTAAAGAAGTCACGTTGCGTGTCAAGGTCGGCGAATTCGAAGCCGAGGCACCTGCCCCCGATCAGGCGGCTGCTACACCTGACGCGACAGCGGCCGATGCGCTGGGCCTGAAAGTGTCTGTCATTCCGCCCAATGTCAAAGAACGCGAGAAAGTGCGTACGGGTGTACTGGTGACCGAGGCCGGCGGCCCGGCTGCGGCTGCGGGCATCGCCCCGGGCGACATTATTCTTACCCTGAACGACGCCGACGTCAAAGACCCTGAACAGTTTGCCAAACTGGTCTCCGGGCTCGACAAGTCGCGTGCTGCTGCGTTGCTGGTTCAGCGCGGTGGGCAATCGCAGTGGGTGGTTGTGACTCCGGCAAAATAAAGCGCATAAAACAGCTAAAATGCGTTAGTGGTACCCAGAGGGGCGCAACATGCGCTCCTCTTTTACTTATTATTTCTTCAAACCTTTGCCCCAAGGCAACTTCACTTTCTGCTGGTTTATGGATCACATCCGCAACTTCTCAATTATCGCCCACATCGATCATGGCAAATCCACCCTGGCCGATCGCCTGATCCAGCGTTGCGGGGGTCTCCAAGACCGCGAAATGTCCCAGCAAGTACTCGACTCCATGGATATCGAGCGCGAGCGGGGGATCACCATCAAGGCGCAAACAGCGTCGTTGCAGTACAAGGCCCAAGATGGCAAGGTTTACGCCCTGAACCTCATCGACACCCCGGGTCACGTCGATTTTTCCTACGAAGTCAGCCGTTCGCTGTCGGCCTGCGAAGGTGCGCTGCTGGTGGTCGATGCGTCGCAGGGTGTCGAGGCGCAAACGGTGGCCAACTGCTATACAGCCATCGAGCTTGGCGTTGAGGTCTTGCCGGTTTTAAATAAAATGGATCTCCCCTCGGCCGACCCTGAATCCGCCCGCCAAGAGATCGAAGATGTGATTGGTATCGATGCCTCAGAGGCGGTATTGGCCAGCGCCAAAACCGGGGTGGGCATCGACGAAATTCTTGAAATGGTTGTGGCCAAGGTGCCGCCGCCAAAAGGCAATGCCTCCGAACCGCTCCAGGCGCTTATTGTCGATTCGTGGTTCGACAATTACGTGGGCGTGGTCATGCTGGTGCGTATCGTCAATGGGGTGCTGCGCCCGAAAGACAAAATTTTGCTTATGGCCAGTGGTGCTACCCACCTGTGCGAGCAGGTGGGTGTGTTTACGCCCAAGTCGCTGCCGCGCACCGAGCTCTCGGCCGGCGAAGTCGGCTTTGTCATTGCGGGCATCAAGCAACTCGAAGACGCCAAGGTGGGCGATACCGTCACGCTGGCCGGTCGTCCGGCCGCGTCGCCGTTGCCAGGTTTCAAAGAGGTCAAGCCCCAGGTTTTCGCCGGGCTTTATCCTGTCGAAAGCAGCGAGTACGATCAGTTGCGCGACTCTCTCGAAAAACTCAAGCTTAACGATTCGGCCCTGATGTTCGAGCCCGAAGTATCGCAAGCGCTGGGCTTTGGTTTCCGGTGCGGCTTTCTGGGCATGTTGCACATGGAAATCGTGCAAGAGCGCCTCGAACGCGAGTTCGATATGGACATCATTACCACCGCACCGTCGGTGGTTTACGAGGTCGAGCAACGAGACGGTTCGGTCACCATGATCGAAAGCCCGTCGCGCATGCCCGATGTCGGCAGTATTGCCGAAATCCGCGAGCCTATCGTCAAAGTCACTTTGTTCATGCCGCAAGATTACGTCGGCCCCGTCATGACGCTCTGCAACAACAAGCGCGGCATGCAGCTCGACATGACCTACCACGGTCGGCAAGTGCACCTGACATACGAAATCCCCTTGGCCGAAATCGTGCTCGATTTCTTCGATCGCCTTAAATCGGTATCACGTGGTTATGCCTCAATGGACTACGAGTTCAAAGAGTACCGGGCGTCCGATGTAGTGCGTGTCGACTTGCTTATCAACGGCGACCGGGTCGATGCCCTGTCCATGATGGTCCACCGCAGTAATGCACGTTATCGCGGGCGCGAAGTCTGCAGCAAAATGCGCGGCCTGATCCCACGGCAAATGTTCGATATCGCCATTCAGGCCGCTATTGGCTCCGAAATCATCGCCCGGGAAAGCGTCAAGGCGCTCCGTAAAAACGTGCTGGCAAAGTGCTACGGCGGCGACATCTCGCGTAAAAAGAAATTGCTCGAGAAGCAAAAGGCCGGCAAAAAACGAATGAAGCAGGTGGGCAACGTAGAAATCCCGCAAGAGGCCTTCCTGGCCATCCTTCAAGTCGAAGACAAATAATGAACGCAAGGGTAGCAGGTCAATGAACTGGGATTTCGCACTGATTTTATTTGTGTTGCTGGTGATTACCGGTGTGGTTTGGGCAACCGACTACTTCTATCTTCGCGCACGTCGTCGGCGTCGTGCCGAGGCCGAAATGGCGATATACGACGCCGCGCCCACCGGCGTGGGCTCCATCGAGGCCGCTCGCTTGCGCCAGGCCGCCTACGACAAAGCGCACCGGGTACCCTGGTTTATCGAGTACTGCGTCAGCTTCTTCCCGGTTATTCTGTTTGTGTTTGTGCTGCGTTCGTTCATTGTCGAACCGTTTCGCATCCCTTCCGGGTCGATGCTGCCAACATTGCAAAACGGCGATCTGATCCTGGTAAACAAGTACGAATACGGTGTTCGCCTGCCTGTCATCGACAAGAAGGTCATCGAGCTGGGTTCACCCCAACGAGGTGATGTCGTTGTTTTCCGGTATCCCGTAGACCCTGACATCGATTACATCAAGCGCGTGGTTGGCGTGGCCGGTGACGAGGTCGTATACCAGAACAAAACCTTGTTCATTAACGGGCAAGAAGTGCCGCTGGTCCGCGACGGCGACTACTACGAACCCGATCGTTCAGCTTATATCAGCCAGTTCATCGAAAAACTGGGTGCCAAAGAACATAAAATCCTGTTAAATAAACGGGCCTATCAAGATTTGTCCGCCATTTCCGATTATCCCTATCGCGACCAGTGCGGGTATTTTCCGGGTGGCATGCGCTGTGTGGTTCCCGAAGGGCATTACTTCATGATGGGGGATAACCGTGACAACAGTCTCGACAGCCGTTACTGGGGGTTTGTGCCCGACGAGAACATCGTGGGCCGGGCCTTTTTCATCTGGATGAATTTCGGCGATCTGGGTCGCATTGGCCGGTTTAACTGATGACATCTCTGGCTAACCTCGAATCGGCGCTGGGTTATCGTTTCAACGACCAGGCGTTTCTCGATCAGGCGCTGACGCATCGCAGCCATAACGCGCGCCACAACGAGCGCTTCGAATTCCTGGGTGATTCGGTGCTTAATTTTGTGGTGGCGGCCTTGCTTTTCGATCGCTTCCCCAAAGTCGACGAAGGCGACTTGTCGCGGTTGCGCGCCAATCTGGTCAAGCAGTCGTCGCTGGCTGAAATCGCACAATCATTGCATTTATCCAATTTCTTGCGTCTGGGCGAGGGCGAACTTAAAAGTGGCGGGTTCCGTCGGCCTTCCATACTGGCCGACGCCCTCGAAGCCATTTTTGGCGCGGTATTTCTCGATGGCGGTTTCGATGCCGCGCAATCGGTGGTGTCGCGGTTGTATGCGCCCTTGCTGGCCAAGGTCGACCCAAAAACATTGGGCAAAGATCCCAAAACCTTGCTTCAAGAGCTGTTGCAAGGGCGCAAGCTCGACTTGCCGCAATATACCGTTGTGGCCACGCGCGGTGCGGCACACAGCCAAATGTTCGACGTCGAATGTGCCGTTCCCAAGCTCGACCTCAAGGTTTCTGCGTCGGGCACCAGCCGTCGGGCGGCAGAACAGTTGGCCGCCACCGAAATCATTGCGCTTATCCAGGCCATGGGCCCGGCCAAAGGCGGCAGTCGGCGTGCTCGTAAAAATACACAATTGTCGTTGCCCGTCGCCGTACCACAGGAAAACAAATGAGCACACCTTTTCGTTGCGGCTTCGTCGCTATTGTCGGTCGCCCGAATGTCGGCAAGTCGACGCTGGCCAATGCCCTGATCGGCAGCAAAATTTCCATTGTCTCGCGCAAGGCGCAAACTACGCGTCACCGCATCAATGGTGTGTTAACGCGCGACCACGAGCAGTTCGTATTTGTCGACACGCCCGGTTTCCAGACACGTCATGGCGGCGCCATGAACCGGATGATGAACCGCGTGGTAACCCAGGCGCTTGCCGACGTCGATGTCGTGTTGCACGTGGTCGAAGCAGGCAAGTGGTCAGAAGGCGATGCACAGCTTCTGCCCTTATTGCCCAAGGGCAATAAAACCATTCTGGTCATCAGCAAAGTCGACAGCCTGAAAGACAAAAACGCCATGTTTGCGTTCGTCAGTAAGCTGACCGCCCAGTTCCCATACTCAGCCGTGGTGCCGGTCAGCGCGGTCAAGTCCGTTCAGCTCGATACCTTGCTCGACGAAATTGCCACGCGTCTGCCCGAGGGCGAGCCCATGTTTGAAGCCGACGCCCTGACCGACCGCCCGGTGCGTTTTATTGCGGCCGAACTGATTCGTGAAAAGATATTCCGCTTGGTGGGTGACGAATTGCCTTACGGTTGTACTGTCGTCATCGAGCAATGGGAAGAAGAGGGCCGCTCGGTCAAGGTGGCGGCCTGTATCGTCATCGAGCGTGAAAGTCATCGTCCTATCTTGCTGGGTGCAGGCGGCATGCACATGAAGCGTATCGCCACCGAGGCTCGTCAAGACATCGAAAAGCTGCTCGACAAACCCGTGTTCCTCGAAATCTACATCAAAGTGCGAAAGGGCTGGTCTGACCGCGAAGCCGCTCTGCGCGACCTGGGGTATGAGTAAGCGAAGTACGCGGGTCAACGAGACCGTAGCGTATTTATTGCACGCCGCACCGTGGCGTGAAACCTCTTTGCTAATACAGGTTTTTTCGCGTGATCACGGCCAGGTTGCCCTCGTGGCAAAGGGCGCTAAACGACCATATTCCACATTGCGTTCGGTGTTGTCGGGTTTTCAGCCGTTGTTGCTGTCCTGGACGGGGGCTGCCGAAGTCAAAACCCTTACGCGGGCAGAAACCTTGGGTATCCGACCATTGGCCGGTCGTGCTTTGATGTCGGCCTGGTACCTGAACGAGCTGGTGCTCAGGCTGTTGCCGCGCGAAGACCCGCACCCATTGCTTTACGATGCCTACGATGCTGCGCTGGTTCAGTTGGCCGCCGGTGGCGGCGCAGCTGCCGCTTTGCGTCGGTTCGAATGGGTGCTGTTGCAAGAAACGGGTTATGGCCTGGATGAATCTCCTCCCGATTTCAACGACCCGGCGCTTGAGCCCGAGTTGCGCAGAAGCCTGCGTGAACGGCTGGATGAATTGCTGTCAGGCAGGCCGTTGCGCACGCGAAAAGTACTGATGGAGCTGCAGCGACTGTGAATCTTTCTGCTTCAAATGTGTCGCCCGCTTTGGTCAAGCCTTTACCTGACATTATTGTCATCGACACGTGCGTACTCATTTCCAATGTCGTGCGTCGCTTGTTGCTTCGTCTGGTCGACAACGGGTTGTTCAGGCCAGCCTGGAGCCCCATCATTGGCGACGAGTGGCGTCGCAATGCAGCACGCTTATGGGACGCCAGCCCTGACGATATCCAGACGCAATGGGGCGACTTGCAAGTGGCGTATCCCGATGCCGATCAGGGTGACGTCAGCGAGTTTAAAGAGGGGTTAAAGCGTAGCGACCCTAAAGACTGGCATGTTGTGGCGGCAGCCCGTAAAGTGCGTGAGCGTATCGGCCCGGCCAGTATTGCCGTTGTGACACGCAACATCAAAGACTTTAACCGGGCCGAACTGAGGGGGCTGGGGTTGATGCTGCTTGACCCGGACGAACTGCTGACCCGATGCTGGCAGCAAAACGCCGACGTGGTGACGTCGGCGTTGCTGAAGATAGAAAGCGACTTCGAGGCGGTGGGCCGGGTGTCCGGCCCCATTGATGAAGTGCTTAAGCGCGAACGCTTGTTTAGATTAAAGCGGTTACTCGCGATCGCCGCCGAAAATACCCAACAGCATGAGCAGGTTGGCGAAAATGTTGTACAGGTCGAGGTAGACCGCCAGGGTGGCTGAAATGTAGTTGGTTTCGCCGCCACGAATAATACGTTGCAGGTCGACCAGCAGCAAAACCGAGAACAGCCCGATAGCCATGACTGAGATGGTGATGACTAGCGCGGGCAGCTGCAAAAAGATGTTGGCCAGCGAGGCGACCAGCAGCACGATGACCCCGATAAACAAGAATTTTTGCAGATGGGAGAGGTCGCGTTTGGTGGTGCTGGCCACCGAGGCCATGGCGCCGAACACCACGGCCGTACCGCCAAAGGCCAGCATAATAAGTTGTGCGCCGTTACCCATGCCCAATACAAAGCCAATAAGGCGCGACAGCATGAGCCCCATGAAGAAAGTAAAGGCCAGCAACAGGACAACACCCATGCTGTTGTTTTTGTTGCGCTCGATAAGGAACATGAGCCCGAAAGCGCCTACCAGGAGGAAGATGGCGCTCATGCCGGGGCTGGCCGCCATGACACTGTTGATGCCGGTGGTAAGGCCAACGAATGCCCCCAGTACGGTGGGGATTAATGACAGCGCCAGCAGCCAGTAGGTATTGCGCAATACGCGATTACGCACAACCTCGGCGGCTGCGCCGTATTGCTGCTCGGCGTATGAGGGTTGACGAAAGTCGCTCATGGTTGATCCTTTAAGGTAAACGGGTAAAACAATAACACCCCTTAGATTACTGACATATGGCTGAATAATCAAGCTGGAAGACAGCATCGTCGGGCCATTTTTGCTACGGCCGCGATGGTTTTGCGCGGCGTGGGTAAATCAGGATGCCGGTGCTGTGTTGGACACGTCGTGGGCAAAAAGTTCGTGGCCGTCTTGTTTGTAGGCCCGCCAGCGCTGTCGGGCCGCGGCGACTTCGGCGGGTTTATTGTCGATGACCTCGAGGATGCGAGGAAAATGGCCGGCCGTGGGCGGAATGTCGGCGTCGAGATTGATTAGCCAGACAGGTGCTTGCGCGTGCCCGGCATGCATGTCGGGCATGGGGGGCGTCGTTGTAAATATAACGGGCGTTTGCGGCGCGAGCGGGTCGGCCGCATCGACATGCGGTATGAACGCATCGGGCTCGAATGACCACAGCAGACGGTCGAATCGGCCCATAAGCTGGCTGTTTTGCGTATAAACCACCAGCGGCCGCCCGGCTGCGTAGTGCTTGCGCACGACCTCGCAGGCCATGCGCAAGCGGTCGGGGGCACCAAAGGCAAAGTCGACCCTGGACATCGCGGCCATCAAGCCTGGTTCAGCAGGAACTGAACCAGCAGCGGGACGGGGCGGCCCGAAGCGCCTTTGTCTTTGCCGCTGCGCCATGCCGTGCCGGCGATGTCGAGGTGGGCCCACTTGTAGGCCTTGGCAAAGCGTGACAAGAAGCATGCTGCCGTGACTGAACCGGCCGGCATGCCACCGATGTTGGCCATGTCGGCGAAATTGGATCGCAGTTGCTCTTGGTAGGCGTCGTCGAGCGGCATGCGCCAGGCAGGGTCGCCCGATTGCTTGCCGGCCGCCAGCAGCTGGTCGGCCAGGGCGTCGTCGGCCGAGAACAACCCGGTATTGACGTGGCCCAGGGCTACGACGCACGCGCCGGTAAGGGTGGCGATATCGACGACGGCGGCCGGCTTGAAGCGTTCGGCGTAGGTCAGGGCGTCGCACAAAATAAGACGGCCTTCGGCATCGGTGTTAAGGATTTCGATGGTTTGACCCGACATGCTGGTGACGACGTCGCCGGGTTTGTTGGCGCGCCCGCTGGGCAGGTTCTCGCAAGCGGGAATCAGGCCAACAACCGGTTGGCTGATACCCAGTTCGGCAACGGCCTGCATCGTGCCGACAACGCTTGCAGCACCGCACATGTCGTATTTCATTTCGTCCATGTTGGCGCCGGGCTTGATGGAAATGCCCCCGGAGTCGAAGGTGATACCCTTGCCGACCAGGACGACCGGCGCTTTGGCCTTGCCGCGTGCTTTAGGCGCTGCCGCCGGGGTGTACTTGATAACGATAAACACCGGGGGTTCGTCGGAGCCTTTGGCTACCGACAGGAATGAGCCCATGCCCAGTTCCTGGAGCTGCTTTAGCCCGAGGACTTCGACCTTAAGCGTTTTATGGGTTTTGGCCAATTTTTTGGCGGTATTGCCCAAATAGGTTGGCGTGCAGACATTGCCGGGCAAATCGCCCAGTGTGCGTGCCAGTTGCATACCGTTGGCCATGGCGCGGCCAGACTGCAGGCCGGTGTTGGCTTCGTCGGTTTCGGCGCGGGTGACCCAGGCGCTGATTTTTTTAAGTTTGGGTGCGGTTTTTTTAGAGGCTTTACCCAGCGTGGCATCGTACTGATACGTGGCTTGGCCCACGGCAACGGCCAACGCCTGCGCGCGTTGTTGCAATGTGCTGTCTTTGCAGTCGGTGCGGGCCAATGTCGATACGCCTTCGGCAAGTTGCGCCTGAACGCAGTATTTTGCAAAGGATTGTTCGGCGGCGGCGTGTGTTTTGGCGTTGTAGGCCTCTTGTTTGCCTAACCCGATTAAAATAACGCGTTGAGCACTGACGCCGGCCAGGTTTCGCAGCACCAGTTGGGTGCCGGCAGTACCCGGGAATTCGGCCTTGACGGCTTCACGGACGGCGCCGTTGCTGGCGTCGTCGATAATTTTTGCGGCGGCAGTCAGTTGTCCTTCGGCAAATACGCCAACGGCCAAGGCTGCGGTTTTCAGAGTATGAAGTGTTGTTGTGGTATTGGTACTGAATTCCATGGTGGTCTCGGTTAATGTCAGTAAAGTGCTACTGATTATCTCCCATTTTTCTTTATGTCTCTATTCAAACGCTCGGTAGTTTCCGAAATTCTCAGTCACGCAGGGGTTGTCTTCTCTACATTGCTTGTCGTGTGGCTTAGCGTGCTGCTGGTGCGTTTGCTGGGCGAGGCGGCCAACGGCAGTATCGGGGCCGATGTTGTTTTTGGTCTTGCCACGTTTTCAAGTATTACGGCATTGCCCGTCATTTTGTCGGTGTCGTTGTTTATTGCCGTACTCACCACGGTTACCCGAAATTTCCGCGAATCCGAAATGGTGGTGTGGTTCGCCAGCGGGTTGTCACTTAAAGACTGGGTGGGGCCGGTAATGCGTTGTGCCGTCCCGGCCGCGTTAATTATTGCGTTTCTTACCCTATTTGCCTCGCCTTGGGCCTATCGGCAAATTGCCGAGTACCGCCAACGCTACGAACAACGCTCCGACCTGTCCAAAGTCACGGCCGGCCAGTTCATCGAAACGCAGGGTGGTGCTAGGGTGTTTTTTGCCGAAGACCCCGTCAACGAAGGCGATGAACTGGGTAAAGTGGTTGCTCGTGTCATCGACGAACAATGGCTTAGCGTCGTTACCGCCGATAGCGCGCGTGTCGAGACCCAGGCCAATGGAGATCGTTTTCTGGTGCTTACCGAGGGACATCGCTACGATCTGAAACCTGGGCAGCCCGAGTTCCGTCTGCTTGATTTCGAACGCTATGGCTTTCGCCTTGAACGAAGCGCCGATGCGACAACGCCGGCTGCCATGCGCGAAATCGCAGAGCGGCAAATCAAGGCGCGGCCCACTGAACAGTTATTGCGCGACAACACCGAACATGCCAATTCGCAAATTATGTGGCGTCTGGCGCTACCGCTGGCGGCCCTTAACCTTGCACTGCTGGCCATACCGCTGGGCGCGGTTAACCCGCGGCTGGGGCGTTCGGGCGACATCCTTATTGCAGGCTTGGTTGGCCTGCTCTACATGAATCTAATCAATCTGTCGCGTGGCTGGATCGGTAACGGACAGCTCCATTTTTCTGTGGGTGTCTGGCTGGTTCATGCCGTATTTTTGGGGCTGATGGTGTTCATGATGTGGCGTAAGTTGCGCGTCAAGGCGCCCCGGAATAGCTAACTGTTACGTCATTGCTTATAGCCAAAAGCTATTTTAGAAAGGGTCTTTATTACATATAATTGTGTCTCAATATCGGGACACATCATGAACCTACAGCAATTTCGTTTCGTCCGCGAAACCATTCGTCGCAATTTCAACCTGACCGAAGCCGCTCGCGCGCTGTTCACCTCGCAACCGGGCGTGTCCAAGTCAATCATCGAATTCGAAGACGAGCTGGGTATCAAGATTTTTGAGCGTCACGGCAAGCGCATCAAGGGTTTGACCAAGCCCGGCACGGCGGTCGCGCAAGTCATCGAGCGCATCATGCGCGAGGTCGACAATCTTAAAAAAGTCAGCGATGAATTCGCCCAGCGCGATGAAGGCGGCCTGGTCATAGGTTGCACCCACGCCCAGGCGCGATACCTGTTACCTAAGGTGATTCCAGGCTTTCGTGAGCGGTTTCCCAAAGTCCGCGTGTCTTTGGCCGAAGGTAACCCGCCCACCTTGGCGCGCATGGTTTTGCACGAGCAGGCCGATCTGGCCATTGCGACCGAATCGCTGGCTCACACCCCTGGCCTGGCGGCCTTGCCTGTTTACGCCTGGGAGCACGTCCTGGTCCTTAAGCCCGAACATCCATTGGCCGAGCTCACATCCAGCCAGGCCCGTGAACTGTCGTTGGCGCATTTGGCGCAGTACCCGTTGGTAACCTACGATCGCCAGTTTTCCGGCCGCCGCGCTATCGACGAGGCTTTCGCGAATGCAGGCATTACGCCCGATATCGTGCTCGAAGCGATTGATGCCGATGTCATCAAAACCTATGTTGATGTTGGACTAGGGGTTGGCATTATCGCCGGCATGGCCTTTGATCCCCGCCGCGACAAGGGGTTGGTGGGTATTCCGGTGGGGCATTTGTTTGGCGAGCACGTGACGCGTGTCGCCATCAAGTCGGGTATTTTTCTGCGTGATTACGTTTATGTGTTTTTGCAGATGCTGTCCGAGAATCTGACACGAGACGTTGTCCAGGAAGCGATTGACCGAGAGTCGAACATTGATGCTTGATGTATCAAATAGGAATTATTCTCATTGACATATTAAATGATAATGATTATCGTTAAGCCGTTAAAACATTAACCGCGAGAGGAAATCATGTCAGGATCTGTCAATGCTGTTGTAGTGGGGGCCGACCGCCTGGGAAACATCCCCGACCTGCTGAAGGGGCATAACATAGCCATCATGCAGCACATTAGCGGCCGCCACAGCGCACATCAAAAGAAAACGCCGCAGCTTCCTTCGGGCACCCAGTTATTAATACTGTTAACTGATTTTTTGGGCCATAACGTCATGAAAACGTTTCGTGCAGCGGCACAGCGCGCCGGCATCAGGGTGGTCGCTTGTCGTCGCTCGGTATGCTGCATGAAACAGGCGCTAAGCCAGTGCGGGTACTGCGAGGCGTGCCCCGCACGCAAACCCTGACGCGTGTTTATTATTTATTCAGGGTAAGTGCGGTGGTCGCGTCGTCGAGTTGACCAGGGTCAAGGCGACGCGCGCCGTTGTAGCGTTTTTTCCAGTAGGCCATGTCCATGTTTTCGATGCGTACCACCGAGCCGGCGCGCGGCGCATGAACAAACTGCTGGTTGCCCAGATAAATACCTACATGCGAGAAGCGGTGACCTAAAGTGTTGAAGAACACCAGGTCGCCTTTTTTAAGTTCGGACTTGTTGACGGCCGTGCCCAAGCGCGCAATTTCGGCCGAGCGGCGAGGCAGTTTAAGGCCTAGTGATTTTTCGGCCGCATAAATAACCAGCCCGCTGCAGTCGAACCCCGTGCTAGGCGCGTCGCCGCCAAAAGAATATTTAACGCCCAGATGCTGCAGTGCCGTCGAAGCCATGGCCCGTGGGCCTGCCGCGGGTTGGTCGTAATCTGGATTATTACTGCGGCTCAGGCCGTAGTCGTTTTGTGCCAGGTAAGCGCCGAGGGGGTCGGCGGTGGCTTGTGCCTGATAGGTGCCGCGAAGCGATGTGCCGGCGTTGCTTTGCTGGCCCGTGGTGGCGCAGCCGGCCAACAGCCCGGCCATGATGGCGGCGCATAAAGCCCCACCGAACCGGCGGGGCAAAAATGAATTAAAGATACGGTGTGCGGGTGTAATCGATATGGATGTCATGGGCAGGAACGGGCCGCGGATGCCCGGACATTTTTTCGCGTGCCCGAGTTTAACTAATCTGCCCGTTCAGGTAAAGTCTGGGTTTTGTAACTTCCACGAGATTCAGAGTCAGATCATGAAAACAAAACCCGTTTTAAGCGCAGAAGACGTCAAAGCCATTTTGGCCGCCGCTGAAAAGCATGCCGTCGAGAACCAGTGGGCGGTGTCGATCGCCGTGGTGGACGATGGCGGGCACCTGCTGGGTTTGCTTCGGCTTGACAATGCTGCCCCCATTACAGCCCACATGGCGCCGGCCAAAGCCAACGCAGCCGCGTTGGGTCGTCGCGAGTCAAAAGTTTACGAAGACATCATCAACCAGGGCCGTATGTCTTTCCTGACGGCGCCTGTGCTCGAAGGCCTGCTAGAGGGCGGCGTGCCTATTATTGTTGACGGACAAGTCGTAGGCGCCGTTGCCGCCGCCGGCGTCAAATCCAGCGACGACGCGGCTATTGCCCGTGCCGGCATTGCCGCAGTTACGGCATAAACCGGCGTTAGTCTATGTCGGCACCAGACGCAGTCGGGCCTGGTTCAGCACAACCCCCCGCCCATCGGGGGTTGTCGGGCGCGTTGGCCCCCGGGGTCAAGCGTCGCGAGTTCTGGAGCTGGGCCTTTTATGATTTTGCCAACTCCGGTTACACGACCGTTGTACTGACTACGGTTTTCAACACTTATTTTGTCGGGGTCGTCGCCGCAGGTAAAGACTGGGGTACGCTGGCGCTCACCTCTGCGTTGTCGTTGTCTTATTTGCTGGTGATGTTCACGATGCCTTCGCTGGGCACCTATGCCGACGCGCACAGGCGCAAGCGCAGGGTGTTGTTCTTAAGTACGGCGGGTTGTGTACTGGCGACGTGTTTGCTGGCCGGCATCGGGCCAGGCATGGTGCTGGCGGGTCTGCTGGTGCTGGCTGTTTCAAACTACTGTTATTGCGTCGGCGAATCGGTCATTGCTGCATTTTTGCCCGAAATCGCGCGCCCGGGCAGTCTGGGAAGGGTCTCGGGCTGGGGCTGGGGTTTTGGTTATTTTGGCGGCATGCTGGCGCTTGGGCTGTCGTTGTTGCTGGTATCGGTTTTATCTGGAAAGGGTTACGAGGCGCCGGTCTATGTGCCCTGGGTCATGCTCCTGACGGCTGTATTGTTTGGTCTGTCAGCCATTCCTTCATTTGTCTTTTTGCAAGAACGCTCGGCGCCCAGTCATCGGCAGCGTGTTTCGCCGTTGCGTCATCTGGCGCGCGCCTGGAAAGAGGTCAGCCATTTTTTCCCTGATTTTCGCCTATTGCTGTTGTGCGGCGCGTTTTACCAGGCAGGGATTGCGGTGGTCATCACCCTTGCAGCGGTTTATGCCACCGAGGCCATGGGCTTTGGCATGGCGCAGACCATGGCGCTGGTTTTTGTCGTCAATATTGCGGCGGCCGCCGGGGCCTTGCTGTTTGGTCACTTTCAAGACCGGGTCGGCCATAAACCTGCCTTGGCCATTACCCTCGTGGGCTGGATGGTCATGGTCATTGTGGCTTATCTGGCCGTCGATGTCCGCGTGTTCTGGGTGGCTGCCGTGCTTGCCGGTTTGTGCATGGGTACCAGTCAAAGCGCAGGCCGGGCCATGGTGGGGGCGCTCGCGCCATCTGGTCGTCTGGCCGAGTTCTATGCCTTATGGACGTTTGCCATTCAGCTGGCGGCTGTTGTCGGCCCGTTCAGCTATGGGCTGGTTACCTGGCTAACCAGTGGCAATCATCGCCAGGCGCTGCTGTTTACGGGTTTGTTTTTTATCGTCGGTTTTGTCATATTGATGCGTATCAATTTTGCGCGCGGCGTTCAGGTGAGCGATACTTATCGCGAATTGGGTCATCCAGACGAACAAGAAGGAGTCAACCATCGTGTCCACACAAATTAAGTCAGTGCTGGTAGAAAACCGGGTGTTTCCCGCCTTTCCCGAGCTTGTCAAAACAGCAAATATTGCCGGGATGGAAGCCTACAAGGCCCTCGTCGCCGAGGCGCAAGCTTCCCCCGAGGGTTTCTGGGGGCGGTTGGCCAAAGAGAACTTGAACTGGACAACGCCTTTTACACAAGTGCTCGACGAATCGAACCCGCCGTTTTACAAATGGTTCGGCGATGGCGAGCTTAACGTCTCCGAGAACTGTCTTGACCGTCATTTGGGTACGCCGACCGAGCACAAAACCGCCATTATTTTTGAAGCCGACAACGGCGATGTCACGCAAGTCACGTATCGCGAGCTTTACAACCGCGTGTGCGAGTTTGCCAACGGCCTGAAGGCGCTGGGGTACAAAAAGGGCGATCGCGCCATTATTTATCTGCCCATGTCCATCGAAGCCGTCGTGGCCATGCATGTCTGCGTACGCTTGGGTATTACGCACTCGGTGGTGTTCGGCGGTTTTTCGTCAAAAAGCATCCACGAACGCCTGGTCGATGTTGGCGCCTCGCTCGTCATTACCGCCGACGAACAAATGCGCGGCGGCAAGGCAATCACGCTTAAACCTGCGGTTGACGAAGCCATTTCTATGGGGGGCTGCGAGGCGGTACGCCATGTGGTCGTGTACAAGCGCACAGGCGGCGCGGTTAATTGGACAGAAGGGCGTGACCTCTGGATGCACGATGTTGCCAAAGGCCAGTCGGCCGATTGCCCCGCCGTGCCCGTTAATGCCGAACACCCCTTGTTTATTCTTTACACCTCGGGTTCTACAGGCAAGCCCAAAGGGGTGCAACATTCGTCGGCCGGTTATTTGCTGTGGGCCATGCTTACGGTCAAGTGGGCGTTCGATGCCAAGCCGTCCGACGTCTACTGGTGTACGGCCGACGTGGGCTGGATTACCGGCCATACCTACATTGCCTATGGGCCATTGGCCAATGGCCTGACCCAAGTCATGTTCGAAGGCGTGCCCACTTACCCCAATGCCGGGCGTTTCTGGGAAATGATTCAGCGTCATAAAGTCACGGTTTTCTATACCGCGCCTACGGCGATTCGCTCACTGACCAAAGCGTCCGAGGCCCAGCCCGACGTCCACCCCCGCAAGTACGACCTTAGCTCATTGCGTCTTATCGGTTCGGTGGGCGAGCCCATCAACCCCGAAGCCTGGATGTGGTACTTCAAAGAAGTGGGGGGTGAGCGCTGCCCGGTTCTGGACACCTGGTGGCAAACCGAAACCGGCGGCCACATGATTACGCCTTTGCCCGGTGTGACACCGCTCAAGCCCGGTTCGTGCACCCTGCCTCTGCCGGGTATCGAAGCCGCCATCGTCGATGAAGCAGGCGGCGATGTTGAAAACGGCATGGGCGGGTTCCTGGTCGTCAAGCGGCCATGGCCGGCCATGATTCGCAACATCTGGGGCGACCCCGAACGTTTCAAGAAAAGTTATTTTCCGCCCGAGCTCAAAGGCTATTACCTGGCCGGCGACGGCGCCCAGCGCGATGCCGACGGCTATTTCTGGATTATGGGCCGTGTCGACGATGTACTGAACGTGTCGGGCCACCGTTTGGGCACCATGGAAGTCGAGTCGGCACTGGTCTCGCACCCGCTGGTGGCCGAGGCCGCTGTGGTCGGGCGCCCCGACGACACGACAGGCGAAGCCATTGTGGCGTTTGTGGTGCTTAAACGCGACTTGCCCGAAGGCGACGAAGCCGTGCAGGTGGCCAAGCAACTGCGCGACTGGGTGGCCAAAGAAATCGGCCCGATTGCCAAGCCCAAAGACATCCGTTTTGGTGAGAACCTGCCTAAAACGCGTTCGGGCAAAATCATGCGCCGGCTATTGCGTATTGTGGCCAAGGGCGAAGAGGTTACCCAAGATGTCTCGACACTCGAGAACCCGGCCATTCTTACCCAGTTGTCAAAATCGGTGTAACGGCGTTTGCGTCTTGTTATGCGGCCTGTGGCCGCATAACAAAACCTCCGCGCATCACAAAAACAAAAACCTGCCATTACTCAGCCGATTGCTTGACCGATAAAAAATAAACCCCGCTGCAAAAACAGCGGGGTTTATTTTTAGCCTGGGACAGCCTTTTACAAAGGCTGATTTTTATAGCGACAGAAGGGCGAAGAACGCCGGCGGTATTACATGCCGTTGTAAACCGGCCCTTCGCCCCCTTGCGGGGTGACCCACACAATGTTTTGTGTCGGGTCTTTGATGTCGCAGGTTTTGCAATGAATGCAGTTTTGCGCATTGATTTGCAAGCGATCGCTGCCACTGTCGTCTTTAATAAACTCGTAAACCCCGGCAGGGCAAAAACGCGCTTCGGGCCCACCGTATTTGGCCAGGTTGACCGACACCGGTACCGACGCGTCTTTTAACGTAAGGTGAACGGGCTCGTCTTCCTCGTGGTTGGTGTTTGAAATAAACACCGAACTGAGACGGTCGAAGGTCAGCTTGCCATCGGGTTTGGGGTAATCGATACGCGCGCATTCGGCCGCAGGTTGCAGACAGGCGTGGTCGGGCTTGTTATTGCGCAGTGTCCAGGGCATTTTGCCTTTTAACAGCAGCTGTTCGATGCCGGTCATGACGGTACCCACGGTACGGCCTTTTTTGAACCATTGCTTGAAGTTGCGGGCCTTGTTCAGCTCGTCGTGCAACCAAGAGGCTTCGAATGCCGTGGTGTAGGCGGTGAGTTCGTCGTGGCTGCGGCCGGCCATAATGGCTTGTACCGCGGCTTCGGCCGCCAGAGCGCCGGTTTTGATGGCGGCGTGGCTGCCCTTGATGCGCGACGCATTAAGAAAGCCGGCTTCACAGCCCACCATGGCCCCACCGGGGAATACAAACTTGGGCAAAGACAACAACCCGCCAGCGGTAAGAGACCGCGCACCATAGGCGATACGCTTGCCGCCCTCGAAGATGGGGCGGATGGCCGGGTGGGTTTTGTAGCGCTGGAATTCTTCGAAGGGCGACAGCCATGGGTTGGCGTAATCGAGCCCGACAACCAGGCCTACCACGACAATATTGTCTTTCAGGTGATACAGGAACGAGCCGCCGTAGGTGTCGGCGTCGAGCGGCCAGCCGGCTGTGTGCATGACCAGACCGGGGCGCGATTGCGCCGGGTCGACTTCCCACATTTCTTTGATGCCGATAGCATAACTTTGGCTGTTGCGGCCCTGGTCGAGTTTGAAACGCTCGATGAGCTGGCGGCCCAGGTGGCCGCGCGACCCTTCAGCAAACAGGGTGTAGCGGGCGTGGAGTTCCATGCCGGGCTGGTAATTGGGGGTGTGCGAGCCGTCGCGCGCCACGCCCATGTCGCCGGTGGCAACGCCCTTGATGGCACCATCGTCGGTGTAGAGGATTTCGGCAGCGGCAAACCCGGGGAAAATCTCGACACCTAAAGCTTCGGCCTGTTCGCCCAGCCACTGGGTGACCTCGCCAAGCC
Organism: Pusillimonas minor; assembly: GCF_014237865.1. Classification (GTDB taxonomy): domain Bacteria; phylum Pseudomonadota; class Gammaproteobacteria; order Burkholderiales; family Burkholderiaceae_B; genus Neopusillimonas; species Neopusillimonas minor. Next base: position 347,678 of record NZ_JACJUU010000001.1, on the reverse strand, counting down.
GCACAATGTAATTGCCGTGGTTCTGGAAGCACTCGGGCAGCATCCAGGCCGGGGTAGAGCGCGAACCGCTTTGGGTAAGGAAGAGGAACTTGTCTTCGGTGACCGGGGTGTTCAGCGGCGCGCCTTTTTCTTTCCAGTCGGGGATCAGCTCGGTCAGGGCTTTTGGGTCCATGACGGCGCCGGACAAGATATGGGCGCCAACTTCAGCGCCTTTTTCCAGGACACAGACACTGATTTCCTGGTCTTTTTCGGCGGCTAGCTGTTTGATACGTATCGCGGCTGATAGCCCGGCGGGGCCGGCGCCAACCACCACGACATCGTATTCCATTGATTCGCGTTCAGTCATGGATGTAATTCTCCGTGTTGAATTATTCTGTTGTATGTGGGGATTGTAGTGCAGCTCGCGTCAGCCGTTCCAGCCTTGTACTGTTATCCTCTTGCGGGGGCGCGGTCCGTATGCCGGCTTGAGCGCTTTTTAAATAAACAGCAGCTTCGTCAAAAAAATTAACTATGTCAGAAGAAACAAGTGTTTGTCCCTTGAAGGTAGGTGGCGTGTTCCGGTGTGTCATGCCGGTGCGTTGGGGCGATATGGACGCCGTCGGGCACGTCAACAACACGCTGTATTTCAAGTATGTCGAAGAGGCTCGCGCCCAGTGCTTCGAAGCCGAGCAGGTCTATTTTCCGCAGGGCCGCGTACCGTTGCTGGCGCACGCATCATTCGATTTCCTGAAGTCTGTGGTTTACCCGGCCACGGTGGTTGTGCTCATGACCGTGACCCGAATCGGTCGATCCAGCCTGACTTTCGATGTCACCATCGAGGTTGATGGCGAGCCGGGCGTGCCATACGCCAAGGGCAAAAATGTGGTGGTGGTGGCCGACCGCGAAACCGGGCAATCGTCGCCCTGGACGGCTTTCGAGCTTGAGCGACTGGCACGATTTTTTGTTTAGCTGTGTCGGCTAAAGTATAGTTTGCAGTGGCCCTGGCCGGGTTGATGCCGGTATTGGCCGCGACGTTTTTAACACTCAGGGTGGAGCATTAATGAACAAAGTGTATGCAAGTGCCGCAGAAGCACTGAAGGGCATTGTGGCCGACAATCAAATGATTGGCGTCGGTGGTTTCGGGCTTTGCGGTATTCCCGAAGCCCTGATCGCTGCGCTGCGCGATTCGGGGGTTCAGAACCTGACCTGCGTCAGCAACAATGCGGGGGTCGATGGCTTTGGCCTGGGGCAGTTGCTCGAGACCCGTCAAATCAAGAAAATGATTTCGTCTTATGTGGGCGAAAACAAAGAGTTCGAGCGTCAATATCTGGCCGGCGAGCTGGCACTCGAATTCACACCACAGGGTACGCTGGCCGAAAAGCTGCGTGCCGGCGGGGCCGGTATTCCGGCGTTTTATACGCGCACCGGGGTAGGCACGCTGGTGGCCGAAGGCAAAGAAGAGCGCGAGTTCGATGGCGAGCGCTATATTCTCGAACGGGCGCTCAAACCCGATGTGTGTCTGGTGAAAGCCTATATGGCCGATCGCAGCGGGAATCTGGTCTTCCGGAAAACCGCGCGTAATTTCAACCCCGATGTCGCCATGGCCGGGAAAGTCACGGTTGTTGAAGTTGAGAAACTGGTTGAGATCGGTGATATCAACCCCGATGACGTCCACTTGCCCGGTATTTACGTACACCGCATTGTGCTGAACACCAGCCCCGAAAAACGCATCGAAAAACGCACCGTACGTAACGCAGGAGAATAACCATGGCATGGAATCGTGACGAAATGGCCGCACGTGCGGCAAAAGAGCTTCAAGACGGCTTTTACGTGAACCTGGGCATTGGTTTGCCGACCTTGGTGGCCAATTACGTGCCACCGGGCGTCGAAGTCTGGCTGCAGTCCGAAAACGGTTTGCTGGGCATTGGCCCCTTCCCCGAAGAAAGCGAGGTGGATGCCGACATGATCAACGCCGGCAAACAAACCGTAACCACGTTGCCGGGGTCGTCAATTTTTTCTTCGTCTGAATCGTTCGCCATGATCCGGGGCGGCAAGATCAACCTAGCTATTCTGGGGGCCATGCAGGTGTCCGAAAAGGGCGATCTGGCCAACTGGATGATCCCCGGCAAAATGATCAAGGGGATGGGCGGAGCCATGGACCTGGTTGCGGGCGTGAGCCGTGTGGTGGTTTTAATGGAACATGTGGCGCGCAAAAAAGACGGCACCGAAGACCTGAAGCTGTTGCCCGAGTGCACACTGCCGCTGACCGGCGTTGGCGTGGTCAATGTCATCATTACCGACCTTGGGGTGATGGAAGTGACCCAGACCGGGCTTAAACTGACCGAAATGGCACCCGGTGTCACGGTTGACGAAATTCGGGCCAAAACAGCGGCCAAAATCGATGTATCGGCGTTTGCCTGAACCTTTCGGTTTAAACGCGGCTTGTCCTGGTTAACGGGGCAAGCCGTTATTTTTTTGTATTTTTGATTGAGTAAATACCGTGGCTGATTTAACCCCCGATTCCACCCCCCAGTTTCGTCTGCAGGCTTTACGACAGGCCATGGCTACGCAAGGGGTAGACGCTTGCGTTGTGCTGTCGGCCGATCCGCATTTGTCCGAGTATCTGCCCGATCACTGGGCGGCCCGGGCCTGGTTGTCGGGGTTTGAAGGGTCTGCAGGTACGGTGGTGGTCACGGCGGGGTTTGCCGGTCTCTGGACAGACAGCCGCTACTGGGAGCAGGCGGTGAATGACCTGGACGGTACCGGAATCGAGACCATGCGGGCCGGCGCTGAAGGCGTGCCAACGCCTGCCGAGTGGCTGGTAGCCCATCTGCCTGTAGGCGCCAAGGTGGCTGTCGATGGCAATACGCTGGCCGTTTCTGCACATCGCCAGTGGCAAAGCACATTGTCTGGCGGCAGCCTGCGTTTGCAAACCGATCTCGACCTGGTCGGTAAAGTCTGGGCCAACCGTCCGCCTTTGCCAGGTGCGCCCGTGTTCGCGCACAAGCCGCCCCATGCCTGCCGGTCGCGCGTTGCCAATATTCAGGCCGTGCGCGCCCGGATGCTTGATCACGGCGCAAGTTGGCACTGGTTGTCGTCGCTTGATGACATTGCCTGGCTGCTGAATTTGCGCGGCGCCGATGTGTCGTACAACCCCGTTTTTCTGGCGCACGTCTTGTTGGGGACTGACGCCGTCACATTGTTCGTCGACCGCTCTAAATTGTCGCCCGAACTGGTTGCGCAGCTTGCCGCCGATGGTGTGACTGTCGAGCCCTATGAAGCCATTGGCGGGGCTTTGTCATGTTTGCCCGAGTCCGACACTTTGCTGTTTGATCCGGCTCGTACAACGGTGGGGCTGCTTTCGGCGGCGGCTTTTGTCAAACCCCTTGAGGCCGACAACCCCAGCATTTTGCTGAAAGCCTGCAAAACGCCCGAGGAAATCGCCCATGTTCGCGAAGCCATGGCCGAAGACGGCGCGGCCTTATGTGAATTTTTTGCGTGGTTTGAGTCTGCATTGGGCAATACACCTATTACCGAACTGACAATCGACGAAAAAATTACCGAAGCCCGGGCGCGCCGACCGGGGTTTGTCTCGCCCAGTTTTTCAACCATAGCCGCCTATAACGCCAATGGCGCCATGCCGCACTATCACGCCACGCCGCGCTCACATGCCCGCATCGAAGGCAACGGCCTGCTGCTTATTGATTCGGGTGGTCAGTATCTGGGGGGGACAACCGACATCACCCGGGTCGTGCCGGTGGGCACGCCCACGTCCGAACAAAAACGCGACTTCACATTGGTGTTGCGCGGCATGATTGCCTTGTCCCAGGCGCACTTCCCAAAGGGCATTGCCGCGCCCATGCTCGATCCAATCGCCCGGTTGCCTTTATGGCAGGCCGGTATCGAATTTGGCCACGGTACGGGGCATGGTGTGGGTTATTTCCTGAATGTTCACGAGGGGCCACAATCCATTTCGTATCGCACCCCCATCAAGCCGGCCATGGCGATGGCAACCGGCATGATTACGTCCAACGAACCTGGGGTGTACCGGCCCGGTCAATGGGGGGTGCGCATCGAAAACCTGGTGGTGTGTCAGCCGGCAGAACAAACACAGTTCGGCGAGTTCATGAAATTTGAAACCCTGACCTTGTGCCCGATCGATACGCGTTGCATTGACGCCGGTCTGCTGACCCCCGCCGATGTGGTCTGGTTGAACGACTATCACGCCTGCGTTCGTCAGACATTGTTGCCTAGGGTCAACGGTGCAGCGCGCGACTGGCTGATTGCGCGTACCGAACCGCTGTGAAACCGGTTGCGTCGGCTATAATTTCAATTTCCCGCTACCGCCCGGCGACACCGGGCGCTGATTTATGACCAAATATGTATTTGTAACGGGTGGGGTAGTGTCCTCGCTGGGTAAGGGCATCGCCGCTGCTTCATTGGCCGCCATTCTCGAGTCGCGTGGTTTGCGTGTCACCATGCTCAAGCTCGACCCCTACATCAACGTCGACCCTGGCACCATGAGCCCGTTCCAGCACGGTGAGGTGTTTGTCACCGAAGACGGCGCCGAAACCGACCTCGACCTGGGCCACTACGAGCGCTTTATTTCAACGCGCATGCGCAAGGTCAACAACTTCACCACCGGCCAAATTTACGAATCGGTGTTGCGCAAAGAGCGTCGCGGCGACTACCTGGGCAAAACCGTTCAGGTCATTCCGCACATTACCAACGAAATTCAAGACTTCATTGCCCGTGGCGCCAAGGCGGCCTATCAGGGCGAAGCCGATGTCGCCATTGTCGAAATCGGTGGCACCGTCGGCGATATCGAATCGTTGCCTTTTCTTGAAGCCGCCCGCCAAATGAGCTTGCGCCTGGGGCGTAACAATGCCGCGTTTGTGCACCTTACGTTGGTGCCGTTTATTGCGTCGGCCGGCGAGCTCAAAACCAAGCCTACCCAGCACTCGGTGCAAAAACTGCGCGAAATCGGTATTTATCCGCACGCCTTGTTGTGCCGTGCCGATCGCCGCATCCCCGACGACGAGCGCGCCAAAATTTCGCTGTTCTCCAACGTGCCGCTCGATGCCGTTATCTCGGTCTGGGACGTCGACTCGATTTATAAAATCCCGGCCATGCTGCATGCACAAGGCCTTGACAACCTCGTCTGCGATGCACTGGCGTTGTCGCCACCACCGGCCGACCTCACCGTCTGGGATCGCATGGTCGATGCCATCGAGCACCCCAAGAAAGAGGTCACCATCGGCATGGTCGGCAAGTATGTCGACCTGACCGAATCGTACAAGTCGCTTACCGAAGCCTTGGTGCACGCGGGCATTCATACCAGTTCCCACGTCAACATCGAATACCTCGACTCCGAAGTCATCGAAGCCGAAGGTACGGCATGTCTCGAGCACCTCGACGCCATTCTGGTGCCGGGCGGCTTTGGCAAGCGGGGTACCGAGGGCAAAATTGCTGCCATTCGCTACGCCCGCGAAAACAGTGTGCCGTATCTGGGTATTTGCCTGGGCATGCAGCTGGGTGTTATTGAATTTGCCCGTAATGTCGCCCAGCTGGGTGGCGCCAACAGTACCGAGTTCGACCCGTCCACGCCGCACCCTGTGGTGGCTCTAATCACCGAATGGCAAGACCGCGAGGGCAAGGTCGAGCGCCGCGATCAAACGTCCGACCTGGGCGGTACGATGCGCAAGGGGGCGCAGCGCTGTCCGGTTCGCCCGGGTACACTGGCCCATAAAATTTATGGCGACGAAGTCAACGAACGTCATCGTCACCGCTACGAAGTCAACAATGTCTATGTGTCGCGCCTTGAAGAGTCCGGCCTGGTCATTAGCGCACGTACCCCCACCGAACAACTGCCCGAAATCATGGAGCTGCCTGCGCACCCCTGGTTCATGGGCGTGCAGTTTCACCCCGAATTCACCTCAACACCCCGCGACGGCCATCCCTTGTTCACGGGCTATATCAAGGCCGCGCTCCAGCACCAGGCCCAGCGTCCGGTCAAGGGTTCGGCATGAAGCTGTGCGGGTTCGAAGCCGGGTTGAACCGGCCGTTCTTCCTCATCGCAGGCCCCTGCGTGATCGAGTCGCGCCAAATGGCCTTCGATACCGCCGGTCGCCTGCAAGAAATCACGCAACAGCTGGGCATCCCGTTCATTTACAAAAGCTCGTTCGACAAGGCTAACCGTAGTTCCGGCAAGTCTTTCCGGGGCCCGGGTATGCAAGAGGGCCTGCAAATTCTGGCCGATGTTCGCGCTCAGCTGGGTGTGCCCGTGCTTACCGATATCCACGATCAATCACAGGTCGACGACGTCGCCGCGGTGGTCGACGTGCTTCAGACGCCTGCGTTTTTGTGTCGCCAAACCGACTTCATCCAGGCGTGTGCCGCCACGCTTAAGCCTGTCAACATTAAAAAGGGGCAGTTCCTGGCCCCTCACGACATGCTTCAGGTGGTAAACAAGGCGCGCGATGCTGCTATTGCGGCCGGCGGCGACGGCAGTAACATCATGGTGTGCGAGCGCGGCGCATCGTTTGGCTACAACAACCTGGTGTCCGACATGCGGTCACTGGCCATCATGCGCGAAACCGGCTGCCCGGTCGTATTCGACGCCACCCATTCGGTGCAGTTGCCCGGCGGGCAAGGTACATCGTCTGGCGGGCAACGCGAGTTCGTTCCGGTCCTGGCGCGCGCCGCGGTGGCGGTTGGCATTGCCGGTTTGTTCATGGAAACCCACCCCAATCCCGACCAGGCCCTGTCCGACGGCCCCAATGCCGTTCCGCTGGGGCAAATGCCGGGTTTGCTTAAATCACTGGTCAGTATCGATCGCTGCGTCAAAGAAAACGGCCTGTTCGAGCTCGACTGATCATCACCTGGCGGAGGAGCCATGGAGTTATCGTTTCTGGGTGCGGCGGGCACGGTTACCGGGTCGCGTCACATGCTCGAGTCAAACGGGCAACGCATTTTGGTTGACTGCGGCCTGTTTCAGGGGCTCAAGTTCTTGCGTCAACGCAACTGGGCGCCTTTTCCAGTCGATCCGGCCAGCATTAACGCCGTTGTACTTACTCACGCCCATCTCGATCACTCCGGTTATTTGCCGCGGCTGGGGCGCGATGGTTTCAAGGGCTCTGTTTTTGCCTCAGCGCCCACCATCGATCTGGCCGAAATCTTGCTGCTCGACAGCGCGCATATTCAAGAGTCCGATGCCGAGTTCGCCAATCGCCACAAGCTCAGTTCACACGAACCAGCCTTGCCGCTATACACCACCAAAGAGGCCCATAAAATCATTCGCCAGTTCCAGCCGCTGGCGCGCGATGCCTTTCACCCCATTGACCACGAACTGAAAATCAAGCTGCATCGTGCCGGGCATATTCTGGGGGCGTCTATTGTCGAAGTGCAATGGGATGGCCGAAAGCTGGTGTTTTCGGGTGATTTAGGCCGGTATAACGATCCGGTCATGCCCGACCCCGACGTGGTGGAAGAAGCCGATTACCTGGTGCTCGAGTCAACCTATGGCGACCGCAGTCACGACGCCAGCCCCCCCGAAGCCGTCCTTGAGGATATTATCCGGCGCACGGCCGAGCGTGGGGGTACTGTCGTGATCCCGGCGTTTGCCGTGGGGCGTGTGCAGTTATTGCTGTATTACCTGCACAAATTACGGCGCGAACGCCGTCTGCCCGAGAACATGCCCATTTACCTCGACAGCCCGATGTCGTTAAGTGCGGTTCGTGTACACCGCGATCATCCCGGCGAGCAAAAACTTACCCGGGCGCAAGTCAACGAGGTCAACCAGGTTGCCGAATACATCGAAAGTGTTGACGAATCCAAGGCGCTAGACGCCTCGGTCATGCCAAAAATCATTATTTCGGCCAGTGGCATGGCCACCGGGGGCAGGGTCGTGCATCACCTCAAGCGGTTTGCCCCCGATCCGCGGTCATCTATTTTGTTTGCGGGTTACCAGGCGGCCGGCACTCGCGGCGCAAAAATGCTGGCCGGGGCACAGACGATTAAAATACACGGCGAATATATCCCCGTTAAAGCCGAGCTCGACAACCTGTCGATGTTATCGGCACATGCCGACGCCGACGAAATCATGCGCTGGCTTGGCGGCTTTCGGCGCCCGCCGCGCGAAACGTTTCTGGTACACGGCGAACCCGAGGCGGCCGATGCCTTGCGTTGCCGTATTAAAGACGAGCTGGGCTGGCGGGTACGGGCTGTAGAGCACCTTGAAAAGGTGTCGCTCCGGTAAGGGCGTTCGTCTGCTCGAAGTACAATCCATTACTGTTAATTAACGCTATTTTATTTTTTTCACAGGACATTCAATGAGTGCAATCGTAGATATTATCGGGCGCGAAATTCTTGATTCGCGTGGCAACCCTACCGTCGAGTGCGACGTGTTGCTTGAGTCGGGTGCCATGGGCCGTGCCGCCGTGCCTTCGGGGGCCTCGACAGGCGCTCGCGAAGCCATCGAACTGCGCGACGGCGACAAAAGCCGTTACCTGGGCAAGGGCGTACTCAAGGCTGTCGAAAACCTTAATACCGAAATTTCCGAAGCGCTCATGGGGCTCGACGCTCAAGAGCAAACCTTTGTCGACCGTACGCTTATCGAACTTGACGGTACCGAGTCAAAAAGCCGCCTGGGCGCCAACGCCATTCTGGCGGCCAGTATGGCTGTGGCCCGCGCCGCCGCCGACGACTCAGGTCTGTCGTTGTACCGCTACTTTGGCGGCAGCGGCCCCATGCAAATGCCTGTGCCCATGATGAACGTTATCAACGGCGGCGCACACGCCAACAACACGCTCGACATGCAAGAATTCATGATCTTGCCGGTGGGCGCCACCAGCTTCCGCCAGTCGCTGCAAATGGGCGCCGAAGTGTTCCACGCCCTTAAAAAACTGATTCACGACCAGGGGATGTCGACTGCCGTCGGTGACGAAGGTGGTTTTGCGCCTAACGTGGCCAACCACGAAGCAGCCATCCAGCTTATTTTGCAGGCCATCGAAGCCGCCGGCTACGAAGCGGGTTCGCAAATTGCCCTGGGCCTCGATTGCGCCAGCTCCGAGTTCTATCGCGACGGCAAGTATCACCTGGCCGGCGAGGGTGGTGTTTCGCTCGAAGCCGCCGATTTCGCCAATTTGCTGGCGACCTGGTGCGACAAGTACCCCATCATCACCATCGAAGACGGTATGGCCGAAGATGACTGGGAAGGCTGGAAGATCCTGACACAGCAGTTGGGTAAAAAGGTTCAGTTGGTGGGCGACGACCTGTTCGTGACCAACACCAAAATCCTCAAGCAGGGTATTGACCAGAACATCGCCAACTCTATCCTGATCAAAATCAACCAGATCGGCACCCTGACCGAAACCTTCGCCGCCATCGAAATGGCCAAACGCGCAGGCTACACGGCCGTTATTTCGCATCGCTCGGGCGAAACCGAAGACTCGACCATTGCCGATATTGCCGTGGCCACCAACGCCATGCAAATCAAGACCGGTTCGCTGTCACGTTCCGATCGTATGGCCAAGTACAACCAGTTGCTTCGCATCGAAGAAGAGCTGGCTGAAGTGGCCTCGTATCCTGGTCGCGACGCGTTCTACAACCTGCGTTAATTTTTGTAGGGCAGGCTGATGCGCCTTGTTCTGTTGATTCTGGTGATATTGGCTGCGGCCATACAGTACCCCCTGTGGTGGGGTAAGGGCAGTTGGGCCCGGGTCAGCGAACTAGAACAGCAGCTTGCCCGTCAAGAAGAGAAAAACGAAGCCTTGGCCGCGCGTAACAACGCATTGGCGGCCGAGGTTCAAGACCTTAAATCGGGTACGGCCGCCGTCGAAGAGCGCGCCAGATTCGAGTTGGGTATGGTCAAAGAGGGCGATGTATTCGTGCATATATTGCCCTCCGACGAGCCTTCCCCCTGACTCTCCCCAGGCGAGGCTCCCTCGCCTTCTGCGCCACTGTTGCTATCGCTTGCGCCTTCACCGCCGTCCCCTGGCACCAGGTGATCGCCGGTGTTGCTGCTTCCGCTGCCATCGTTGTTTCCAGCGCCCGCGCTGCTGCCTTCCGGGGAGCCTTCGCCATAGTCGTTGGCGGGTGGGCCTGTGGTGCCGTGCTCTGCCGGCGGCTGCGGCGCGTCGGTATCGGTGACGGGCCAATGACGGTGTGCTGCGGTGTCGGGTGCACGCGTAACCCGGCCTGATGGATCATCGGGCCAGAGTACCGGGTGCGATTGCATGTCAATGACGGCTTCTTGCGTGAGCGCCGGCGTATGCCCCACGATGGCCTCCAGGCCGGGCAGTAAGGGTTTGTAGCGGTACGTCAACCTTAAGATAAGCGCATTGGCCTGGTAGATAGTCTGGGCCGATCGTGGGCCTGTGCCGTTGGGGCGGCCTTGTTGACGGTGCGCGGCGTCCTGTTCGAATTGGTAGCTGTTGTTAATGGTGGGCAACCCGCCGGGGTGTCGTACGTCTGGCGCTACTGTTTTAAAGTCGTCGAAGGCTGCTGCCGAGGGCGATACAATTTGAATGTGCCAGGGCAGTGTTGCGTGATGCCGACGGTGTCGTTCAAGCGCTTGTTGAACGCGCTGGGCTGACGACAGGTTGGCGGTGCCGGGGTAAAGCGGCCCTAGCGCGGCTTCGAAGGCGTTCGCAATAGACAATGGGTTGGCGTGTTCGGTGCTTCCTGCACGGCCTGCTTCGACCAGCGCCACGCTGATGGTTTGCCGGGTGAACATCCAGTGCGAAATTTCTATGCCGCCCAGAGCGGTTACCAGCAAAGGTATGGCCACCAGCAAAAATTCGATCAGCCCGGTACCGTGTTGCGGCGCCCAGACTTCATGCGGAGAATGCTGACGCCTGGGCAGCGCGCCGAAAGCAGCCAGTGCATTTTTTTTTACGCGATTAATTCGCGCCCGCGTTGTGGGGGCAGCGACTGCTTGTGGCAGCGACGCATTTTGCCAGAGAACCAGAAGGTAAAAAAAACGGGCCATCAGGCATTGTGTGCCTGGGCCCGGGTGTTGTCGACGACGGCTTATACGCCTGGATTAATTAGCCTGTGTTGTAAATTGAGCTTAATTAATGGACCGATTTAGGGTTGGCGTGGCCACTGTCGAGGTTTTCGGTGAAGAGGCCGGCGCAATCGACGGCATCGAAGGCATACGGTTTACCGCAGAAGTTGCACGATACGTCGATATTTTCGCGTTCGCCCAAAATGCTTTCGATTTCTTCGCGGCCCAGCATGCGCAGCATGTTCCCGACCCGCTCGCGAGTGCAAGGGCAGAACCAGTGAACCGTTTGGGGCTCGAAGGTTAGCAGGGCTTCTTCCCAGAACAGGCGCTTTACGATTTGATCGGATTCGAGGTTGAGGAGTTCGTCGGTTTGCAGTGTTTCGGACAAAATGACGGCGCGTTGCCAGGTATCGTCGGCGCTTTGTGCGTCGGCCAGTCGGTTGCCGCCATGGCCCGGCAGCCGCTGCAGCAGCATGCCTGTAGCGCAGCGCCCGTTGGCCGCCAGCCATAGTCGGGTATCGAGTTGTTCGGAATTGCGCATGTACAGTTCGAGCACCTGTGCGACGGTATCGCCTTCAAGCGGGACAATGCCTTGATAAGGCTGCAGGTCGGTGGTTTCGCGGTTGGGGTCGAGCACCACAATAAAGCGGCCTTGCCCGTTGGCGTTCAGCAGCGATTGCAAGGTACCGTCTTCTGGTATTTCGTGCCCCTCGCGCAGGGTAGCTGTGGCCCGGATGTTTAGATTGACGTTGCACTCGACCACAATTAAAGCGACAGGGCCATCGCCCTGCAGCTGCAGCACCAGAGAACCGTCGAGCTTGATATTGGATGCCAGCAGCACAGCTGCCGCTGCCAGTTCGCCCAGCAGACGTTCGACGCATGCGGGGTACTGCTGATGCACCAGCCCGGTTTGCCAGGCGTCGGTCAGGCGCACGGCCTGCACCCGGACAGACTGGTCTTGAAAAAGGTATTTTTTAAGTTCGTTGCTCATGTCGCTATTTTAGCCTAGCGCCACCGTGCTGCCTTTACTTCAGGCGTTTCAGGTGCTGGGCGTATTCGCGACCGCGGTCGGCATAATGCTGGCTGTTATGCGAAAGGTTGTGCAGCTCTTCTTCCGATAGCTGGCGAACAATTTTACCGATGCCAATGACGAGTGAGCCATCGGGAATGTGACGGCCTTCGGGCACAATGGCGCCAGCGCCGATCAGGCAGTTTTTACCGATATGGGCATTGTTCAGGATAATGGCTTGCATGCCGATGAGGGTACCGTCTTCGATGGTGCAGCCATGCAGCATGGCCTGGTGTCCCACTGTGACGTTGTCGCCAATGGTCATGGGGATGCCTTCGTCGACGTGAAGCACACTGTTTTCCTGGATGTTGCTGTTAGACCCAATGATGATAGGGGCGTTGTCGCCACGGATGCTGACATTGGACCAGATGCTGACGCCAGCCTTGAGGGTGACGTCGCCAATAATATCGGCACTGTCAAAAATGAAAGTATCCGGGTCGATGCTGGGTATGAGATTTTTAAGCGCGTAAAGAGGCATGGCAAACAATCGGCAATGGTTTTAAAGGCTTAATGATACCGGCCCAGCCTGGTTTTCGTGGGCTTGTGAATTGGCCGCAAGCGAATGTTGTTTGTGGCCGGCGAACCAAAAATAGCCGTCGCGGTCTATTGAGGCCAAATCGCCGGTCAGAAACCAGTTATGTCGGAAGCGCTTGGCGGTTTCGTCGTCTTGCTGCCAGTAACCCAAGAATATGGCCGGGTCATGGAACCCGTTAAGGTCGAAACGGTTGACGGCGATTTCGCCGACTGTGCCGGCAGGGCAGACGCGCCCGGTGTCGTCTAGCACGCTGACGAGGTGCCCTGGGTAGGCGCGGCCCATACTGCCAGGACGAGCTGGCCAGCGCAGGTGGCTATGGCCAATAAGATAAGCCGCCTCGGTTACGCCATAAACATGGTTGGGGCTTAGGCCCAGAATAGCTTCGCACCACTCGTGAATGGCCGGGGTGGGGTGTGTGCCGGTGGCCATAATGGCCCGTAGTGAAAACTGCGCTGGGCTTAAGTCGGGCGATTCGACCATGACGGCCCGCAACGACGACCAGGGCACGCTGATATTAGTGACTTTGTAATCAATAAGCGCACTGAGTGTGCGCTGTACCGAGTGGTTGCCTTGGAGGCCGACAATGGGCCGACCAAAATACAAGCAGGGTAATAGGCCGTTAAGCAGGCCGTCGGGCGTGGTCCAGTCAGACTGGGTCCAGAAGACGTCGTCGGGCAGCGGAAACCAGTTTTGCGAGGCGACAAAGCCGGGCAACTGGCCGATCAGTGCGCTGTGTGACAGCATAATGCCTTGCAAGGGCGTGTCGGTGGCCATGGGGTAGATAAGGAATGCCGGACTTTGCGCACTGGTAGGGGCCAGACGGAAGCTGCTGTTTTGGCGCGCCAGCAGGCTGGACCAAGAGAGCGTGGCTTCGTGCTGGAACCCGAAACCGATGATTTGCCCTAATGCCGGGTAGCGCGACTGCGCTTGTAGCAAACTGGGGATATTGGCCGAATCGACGATGGCGATTTTGGCCTGCGCATTGACCACCCGGGCGGTAACTTGCTGCGCCGTTAATATGGATGAGAGCGGTACAACAACGCCACCTACCCCAAGAATGGCCATGCAGGCGGCGACAAATTCGGGGCCTTGCGCCATGGCGACAACGACCCGGTCGCCTTGCGCTACCCCCATGCGCAGCAGGCCGTTGGCCAGTTTGCAGGTGGTTTCGGCTAATTGGCCATAACTGCACCTAAGGGTGTCGCCAAATTCGTCTTCGCCAAGTATCGCGGGGCGGCGGCCTTCGAGGGGGTTGGTGGCCCACCGATGGATGCAAACCTCTGAGATATTGAACTGCGAGGGCACATACCACTTATAGGAAGCGTACAGCGCCGAGTACTGGTCGTTCATTGTCGTTGAAACACCTAACAGGTCATCGGAGACGATCCGGCAGTCTTTACCGATGCAAGCATGAACGACTCGGGCGTTATGTGCAATGTTTTGCGCGCACAATTGGCCGGGTATAAGGGTTTATACGGATACCAGCCGTGTGCCTAACAAACGGTCGTGCAAAAACTGCTTGTCTTGATCAATCCATGTCCAGATAAACAGTGCAAACGGGGTAAAAACAATCAGCAGATCGGTGGCACCAAAGCCCGTGACCAGGCCCAGCCCCTTGACCAGCAGCGCTGCCACGAGCAGTACCGGCCAGATCAACAAGTACCGCAAGACCAGCCGCGACAGACGGGGCGGCTTACCGTCGCGGTCAATAAGGCGCACATTCCAGGTTTTCATGGGCAGGGTTTGCCCGCCGTAACGCCAGCACGCTACAAAATACAAGCCAATGGCCAGGAAAAGTACAAACTGCCGCCCATGCCTGAAGGTCAGCCCGCTGCGGCTTTGTGTTAGCGTGTCGAACAGGTAGCCGGCCAGAAAGACCACGGCAAAAAGCAACACGCCTTCATACATCATGCAGGCGAAGCGTTTAAGGCGACTGGGTGTCTGTAAAGCCGGTGTGGTCGGCGTTGCGGGGGTAGGACGCGTCTTTTTTGACATTGCTGGGCAGAAAAAATAAATAGGTGCCCGCATTATCGCCCATTACGCCAGGCCTCGCGGCTTGGCGACTGCAAAAGCAAAAAGCCGCAAAGTGCGGCTTTTTCTTCGACTGATCGCGTCGGGGGCAGATTCTACCCGGAAGGGCGCGAATCAGCGGGTACTGCGGTTGACCTCAGGCAGCTGATTCAGCAGTGCGTACGGTAACAACTTTTGCAGGTGCGCTTTTTGCTGCTTTGCCGCTAAGTTTCACGAACAGGTTTTTCAGCGCTTTACCGGGCTTGATGCGCATTTGCTCTTCGATAGCGGCTTGCATAAGCTGGCGCTCGAGTTCATCGGTAAGACGGATGTCGCTGTGCAGTTGGTTCATGATTTAGCCTCTTTAAGTAAATTGAACGTTTCGTTCAGGGTTAACCCTATTATAGGGAAAACCCTAGGCCAATTGCAAGCGGTTTTGCTGCACTGCGTAAAAATGTTGTTTTTTATGTGGGTGTGGTGCCAAAAAACTACAGTGTGTTCACTTCTTTTCGCGTCGATAGCTTTCTTTGACCATGTCGAACACGAAAAGGCGGCAGTCGAGGGCGCCATTATGCAAAGGGATGCGGCGGCGCGGCTTCAGGCGCAGTTTCTGAGGGAGTTCGAGGTCACTGGAAATAATGTTTACGTGCCAATTGCTGTAGTTCTGCTTAAGGTTTTGCGACCACTGCCACCACAGGTCGTCGTCGCTGTCTTCCAGGCGCTCGCCATAGGGCGGGTTGGTAACCAGCCAGCCGTGATCGGCCGGCGGCAGCACGTTGCGGGCATCGGCGACTTCAAAACGGATGGTGTCGGGCGTCAGCCAGGCGCGGTCGAGGTTTTGTTTAGCGGCGTCGATGGCGGCCGGGTTCAGGTCGCAACCCACCAGCGGGGTGTCGAGCCGGGTTGCAATGCGCGCACGGGCTTCGGCCTTGATGTCTTTCCAGTGGCGGTCGTCGTGGTTGCGCAGGCGTTCGAAGGCAAAGGGGCGCCAGATGCCCGCGGGTACGCCCAGGGCTATCCAGGCCGCCTCGATAATAATGGTGCCGCTGCCGCAGAAAGGGTCGAGCAGCGGGGCGTTTGGGTCCCAGCCCGAAAGCGCAAGCAAGCCGGCCGCGAGGTTCTCGCGGATGGGGGCTTCGCCTTTGTCAAGGCGCCAGCCGCGCTTGAACAGCGACTCGCCGGACGTGTCCAGATACAGGGTTGCGCTGGTTTCGTCGAGAAAGAGGTGTACGCGGGCGTCGGGTCGGACCGTGTCGATGTCTGGGCGCTGGCCTTCTTTGTCGCGCAGGCGGTCGCAAATACCGTCTTTGGCGCGCAGATTGCAATATTGCAGGCTTTGCATCGGGCTGCGAATAGCCGACGTATCGACCCGCAGCGTTTGTTCGGCACCGAACCAGCGTTCCCAGGGTGTGTTGTACGCGAGGTCAAGAATGTCGTTTTCGGTGTTGACGGGCCGGTGGGCCACCTGCACAAGGACGCGCGTTGCCAGACGCGAATACAGGTTGATGCGCAAGATACCTGACCAGTCGGTGGTCAGTCGGCACCCCGCCCGATCGGCAACAGCGTCGTCAAACCCCAGGGCATTCAGTTCGGCCGCCAGGGCTTCTTCGAGCCCGTGCGGGCACGGGGTGAACACACGAAATGTTTCGGCAACCCGGATGCGGCTGGGGCTGTTGCGCGCGTCGGACCTGGGGCGGCGTACAACGCCAGACGTGGCGGCGTGTTGCGAAGGATGGTCTGTGGCTGGGCGGCGTCTGGTCGGCGCACGCTCGGCGGCGGGGGACCATTCAGGCTTCGCCGGCCGGGCCGTGTCGGCCGATGTGTCGACCGTCGGGGCATCGGCCAGCTCGGCCTCGAAGGTGTCGAAGGTGTCGGTTTTGCGTCGTGTCAGTTCGCGCTGGGCCACCAGGCGGGCTCGTGCGCCCGAGCGTTTGCGGGGCCCGTGCCCGGGTCGGCCCGAAGTACTGGCTTCGGTGGCGTCGGAAGACTTCTTTTTAAGCGTGAGCGTTTTCTTGGGTTGCGATGTCGTCATGGTCGTTATTGTTTTAGAAGGGCCGGGTCACGACCAGGATGAGGATAATCAGCAACAGAATGACCGGTAGTTCGTTGTACCAGCGGTAAAAACGGTGGCAGCGGGTATTGGCGTGGGCTTCGAAGCGGCGCAAGATACGCGCGCAACTGGCGTGGTAGCCCAGCAAAACGATGACAAACAGCAGTTTTGCGTGCATCCAGCCCTGGCCACGCCCCAGGCCATAGCCCAAATACAGCCATAAGCCCAATACAACGGCCGGCACCGCCAGGATGGTCATGAAGCGATACAGGCGACGGGCCATGCCAACCAGGGTGTCATAGGTTTCGCCGGCGGGCGTCTGCGCCAGGTTGACGTAGATGCGGGGCAAGTAAAACAGGCCGGCAAACCAAGAGATGACAAACAACAGATGGAAGGTCTTTACCCAGAGCATGGAAGTGGCGCCAAAACCAAAGTGATGTGTGAAACGTGCGATTAACCGCGCAATTGACCGTTGCCTGTCAGCACCCATTTCAGGGTTGTCAGGCCTTCGAGCCCAACCGGCCCGCGTGCGTGCAGACGGTTGGTTGAAATGCCGATTTCGGCGCCTAACCCGTATTCGAAGCCATCGGCAAAGCATGTCGGCAAGTTGATGTACACCGAGCTCGAGTCGACATGGCGCTGAAAGCGGGTGGCGGCATCGAGGTTTTCGGTGACGATGGCTTCGGTGTGACCCGAGCTGTAACGTGCGATATGCGCCATGGCTTCGTCTTGTGAGTCGACAATGCGCACGGCCAGTATGGCGGCCAGGTATTCGGTGGCCCAGTCTTCTTCTGTGGCCGCAACGGCCTCGGGTACAAGCGCACGCGTGCGGTCGCACCCGCGCAGTTCAACGCCTTTGTCGAGCAGTGTGCGCGCAATGCGTGGCAGGGCGACGGGCGCGATGTCGGCGTGCACCAGCAGGGTTTCCATGGCACCGCACACGCCGTAACGATATGTTTTGGCATTGACCGCAATATCGTGAGCCTTGTCGATGTCGGCCGCATGGTCGATATAAACATGACAATTACCGTCGAGGTGCTTGATGAGTGGCACTTTGGCTTCTTCAGAGAGGCGTTTGATGAGCCCCTTGCCGCCACGCGGGATGATCACGTCGACGTAATCGGTCAGGGTAATGAGGTGCCCGACGGCGGCACGGTCGGTCGTGTCAATGACTTGTACCGCATGCTCGGGTAAGCCGGCATCGGCCAAACCAGCCTGAATGATGCGGCCCAGTGCGCGGTTGCTGTGAAATGCTTCGCTGCCGCCGCGCAAAATGGTGGCGTTACCCGATTTAAGACACAGGGCGGCGGCGTCGATGGTGACGTTGGGGCGTGACTCGTAGATGATGCCAATAACCCCCAAAGGTACGCGCATTTGCCCGACGCGCATGCCGTTGGGTCGAAGCGTTGACGCCGTCATGCTGCCGACGGGGTCGGGCATGGCGGCGATCTGGCGCAAACCGGTGGCCATGATGTTCAGGGCCTTGTCAGACAGGGTCAGGCGGTCGAGCAAGGCAGGTTCAAGGTTGTTCTGGCGTGCTGCCTCCAGGTCGCGCGCGTTCTCGGCTTGCAGCTCGGCGCGTTGCGATTCGAGGCGGTTGGCCATGGCCAGCAAGGCGGCCGATTTGGCCTGGTCGGAAGCGACCATCAGGTCGCGGGAAGCGGCGCGCGCACGGCGCCCCAGTTCGGTGATGGCGTGAGCGATGTCTTGTGTCATGGCAATACTTGAAACTAAGGTGTTCTTGAGGGGCGCGCCACGCGTAAGGCCAGGCGCGCCAGTTCTTCCCAGGGGTCGTCGAGACGGCCCGACACCGGTACCCCTTTAATAAGGCGATCGATGTCGTGCGCGTGTTGTACCGCGGCGGGCCACACCGTTGCCGGCAACCGGCCCAGGGTTTGGCGGATCAGGTTCTCGCGTGGCCCGAAAATACGGTATTCGCGCATGAGCCCTTGCAAATTATGCCCTTGGGCTTGGGCCTGTGCCAGTCGTGCCAGCACGCGAACCTCTTCGCCGATCGCCCATAATACCAGTGGCAGGGCTTCGCCTTCGGCTTTCAGGCCGGCCAGTATGGTTAATGTGCGACTTGTCTCGCCCGCCAGCATGGCGTCGCGCAGGCCAAACAGGTCGTAGCGTGCCACGTTAAGCACGGCCTGTTCGATATCGTGGGGCTGCAGCGGGCCTTCGGGGTACAACAAGCCCAGCTTCATGATTTCCTGGTGGGCGGCCAGCAGGTTGCCTTCGACGCGATCGGCAATCCAGGCCAGCGTGTTTGGGTCGGTACTTTGTTTTTGGGCGGCCAGGCGCTGGCCGATCCAGTTGGGCAGGGCCTGGCGCGACACATTAGCCAGTTCGACAACGGTGGCGGCCTGCCAAAGCGCGCCGGCCCATTTGCTGTTGCGTGTGGTTTTGTCCAGCCGGGGCAGGGTGACGACGGTGACGGTGTCGTTGCCGCTGTTTGCTGCATCGGTAGCCAGCGCTTGCAGGGCATCGGCGCCGGGTTTGCCGGGCTTGCCCGATGGTATCCGCACCTCGATAAGGCGTCGGTCGCCAAACAGCGAAATATTGCGGGCTGCGCCCGAGAGTTCCGTCCAGTCGCTGCGGGCATCCATAACCAGGCTGGTGCGTTCGGTGTACCCCGCCTGGCGTGCCGCCGCACGAAGGCCATCACCGGTTTCGGTCAGCAGCAGTGGCTCGTCTCCGGTAATGACGTACAGCGAGTCGAAGTGCGCGCCGGGCTGCGACAGCTGGTTCAGGAGCCGGGCGGCATCGATGGTTTTGCCCATGATGCTGCGTTTAGTAAAACGCCCCGGACGGATTCGTGTTGGGCATCCGCAAAATAGAAGGTGCGGCGCCTCCAGAGCCCATTTGCGGCTGCTCGGGGACTTTGGTCGCGCTTTCGTCGACCGGCAGGTCTTCGGGGTTTTCGAAGGCCGCGCGCACTTCGGGCGCCGTCATGCGACGCACGATGCGGTCGACCAGACTTTGCTGCATTTCGATGTACAGCGCGCCGATCTCGCCCTGCTTGGCTTGCAAGGCCCCCGAGTCGTATGGAATTTCGCGGGTGGCGACCAGTGTGGTTGGCGGCAAAATAACGTGCCCTTGATTGTCGGTCAGCTGAAAGACAAACTCGATGCGCAGTTCGTACTCTTCGACTTGCCCCTGAACACTGATGGACACCTCTTCGAGGGTTTGCGTGTTGGAGAGTTCGGTAAGCCGTGCCTGGGCCTGTGTTACGTCGTTGGTGAAGCGGGTTTCGGGCGACGAGGCCATGACGGAGCGGCGCAGCTGTGCGCCAAAAGCGGAGTTTTCGGCAATGTTGGTGTACAGCGTATTAAAGGGCAACGGCGTTTGCCCTTTAAGACGAAAACCGCAGGCTGTGAGCAATGCCACCAGCCCCACACAGGCGAGCAGGCGCAAACCGGTTGAAAAGCGGCCCGACAGGCCTGATGGAGTGAGGAGGCTTTGCATGAGTGGCGTTATCCAACAATATTGACGAGTTTACCGGGCACCACAATGATGCGCTTGACCGGCCGGCCCTCGAGGAACTTGCCGACGGCTTCGTGCGCGCCGGCCTGAGCTTCGATGTCGGCCTTAGATGCGCCGTTGGGCACTTTCAGGCTGCCGCGCAGCTTGCCATTAACCTGCAGCATCAGTTCGATTTCGTCGGCCACCAGCGCCGCCTCGTCGACTTCCGGCCAGGGGGCGTCGAGCAAATCGCCGTAGGTTTTGCTGTAGCCCAGGTCTTCCCAGAGCTTCCAGGTAATGTGCGGCACAACCGGGTAAAGCACCCGCAACAACACGCCGAGCGTATCGGTAATGGCCTGTTGGGCCACAAGGGTGTTGGGCAGTTGGGCCGACTCGAGGGTGTTGAGCATTTTCATGCATGCCGAGACCACGGTGTTGTACTGAATGCGCTGGTAGTCGTAGTCGGCTTGTTTTAGCAACCCGTAAATTTCGCGGCGCAGGGTTTTGCTGGCCTCGTCGGCGTCTTGCCAGGCAGGGGTTGTACCCAAAGCGGCGGCAACGGCAGCCTGATGGCCATTGGCGTATGTCCAGAGGCGGCGCAAGAAGCGGTGCGCGCCGTCTACGCCGGTATCGGACCACTCGAGTGTTTGCTCGGGTGGGCTGGCAAACATGACAAACAGACGTGCCGTGTCGGCACCCATGGTGTCGATGAGGGATTGCGGATCGACACCGTTGTTTTTGGACTTGGACATTGTGCCGATGCCGCCGTAATCTACCGGCGAGCCGTCGGTTTTAAGGGTTGCACCAATAATGGCGCCCTTGGCGTCGTACTGGTTTTCGACCTCTTCGGGCCAGAAGTATTCGATACCGCCCTGGGCGTTTTTGCGCGAATAGATGTGGTTGAGCACCATACCCTGGCACAACAGCCGGGTGAACGGTTCGTCGAACTTGACCAGGCCCAGGTCGCGCATGACACGCGTCCAGAAGCGGGCGTACAGCAAGTGCAGCACGGCGTGTTCGATGCCGCCAATGTATTGGTCCATCGGCATCCAGTAGTCGTTGCGCTGGTCGACCATGGCCAGGTCGTTGCCGGGCGAGGTATAGCGCATGAAATACCAGGAAGAGTCGACGAAGGTGTCCATGGTGTCGGTTTCGCGACGGGCGTCAGCCCCGCACTTGGGGCATTTGCAGGCCAGGAAGGCTTCGTTTTTGGCCAGCGGATTGCCGGTACCGTCGGGGATAAGGTCTTCGGGCAAGACGACGGGCAGGTCTTTTTCGGGGACGGGTACCGGACCACAGCTTGCGCAGTGAATGATGGGGATGGGCGTACCCCAGTAGCGCTGGCGCGAAATGCCCCAGTCGCGCAGGCGCCAGGTGGTTTGTTTTTCGCCCAGGCCTTTGGCGACCAGGTCGGCGGCCACGGCGTTTACCGCATCTGCGTGGGGCAGGCCGTTGTACTTGCCCGAATTGATGGTGTGGCCTTGCTGCTTGTCGCCATACCATTCTTGCCAGGCATCGGTTGAATAGGCTTTGCCGTCGACGGCGATGACGTCGAGAATAGGCAGATTGTATTTTTTGGCGAAGGCAAAGTCGCGCTCGTCGTGGGCAGGGACCCCCATGACCGCGCCGTCGCCATAGCTCATGAGCACATAGTTACCCACCCAGACTTCGACGGGCTTGCCGGTGAGCGGATGGGTCACTGTCAGGCCGGTAGGCATGCCTTCTTTTTCGCGCGTGGCCATTTCGGCCTCGGTGGTGCCGCCCAGCTTGCAGGCCTCGATGAAGTCGGCCAGGGCAGCGTTGTTTTGTGCGGCGTGCGTGGCCAACGGGTGTTCGGGGGCAACGGCACAGAAAGTGACACCCATGATGGTGTCGGCGCGTGTGGTAAAGACGTACATGCGGCCGTCTTGAATCAGACTGCCGTTTGTGTCTTTGATGTCGTGCGTGAAGGCGAAGCGTACGCCTTCACTTTTGCCGATCCAGTTTTCCTGCATCAGGCGTACGCGTTCAGGCCACCCGGGCAGGCCGTTCTTGACTTGGTCGAGCAGTTCGTCGGCGTAGTCGGTGATGCGCAGATAGTACCCGGGGATTTCGCGTTTTTCGATGGGTGCGCCAGAACGCCAGCCGCGACCGTCAATGACTTGCTCGTTGGCCAATACGGTTTGGTCGACCGGGTCCCAGTTGACGACCTGGGTCTTGCGATAGGCAATACCTTTTTCGAGCATTTTCAGGAAGAGCCACTGGTTCCATTTGTAGTAGCTTGGGTCGCAGGCGCACATTTCGCGCGACCAGTCGATGGCCAGCCCCATCGCCTTCATTTGCTTCTTCATGTAGGCAATGTTGTCGTATGTCCATTTTGCAGGCGGTACCTTGGACTTCATGGCGGCGTTCTCGGCCGGCATGCCAAAGGCGTCCCAGCCCATGGGCATCAGGACGTTATAGCCCCGCATGCGCAACTGTCGCGCCATCATGTCGTTGATGGTGTAGTTGCGAACGTGCCCCATGTGCAGCTTGCCGCTGGGGTAAGGCAGCATCGAGCAGGCATAAAACTTGGGTTTCGCCGAACCGTCGGGCAAGGTGGCGTTTTCGGAGACGAGGTAAGCGTCGTGCGATTGCCAGTTGTGTTGGGCGGCGGTTTCGACTTCGTTGGGGCTGTAGCGTTCCTGCATGATGTCGTGTTCTTTTAGAAGGTAAATGCAAACCATACATTATAGGACGCCCGCGCGGGCTGTGCCGTACGGGCGCCGGCCAGGGGGCGGGCATAAAAAAACCCCGCCGTAGCAGGGTTTTTTTACTTCAAAGCAACCAATTACTTGAGTTTGGTTTCTTTGTAGTCAACGTGCTTGCGAGCGACGGGATCAAACTTTTTGATCAGCATCTTTTCGGGCATGTTGCGCTTGTTTTTGGTGGTCGTGTAGAAATGACCCGTGCCAGCGGTGGACTCGAGTTTGATTTTCTCGCGGATACCTTTTGCCATGATGAGCTCCTTGTAGCGCTAGCGTTATTGATTAAGCGACTTCGCCGCGAGCACGCAGATCGGCCAGAACGGATTCGATGCCGTTTTTGTCAATTGTGCGCAGGGCGTTGGTGCTGACACGCAGGCGAACCCAACGGTTTTCGCTTTCGACCCAGAAACGGCGCGATTGCAGGTTGGGTAAGAAGCGACGCTTTGTTTTGTTGTTTGCGTGCGAAACATTGTTGCCCACCATTGGGCCTTTGCCGGTAACTTGGCATACGCGTGCCATAATGTGTGCCCCTTAAGACTGTATTCTGCGGTATTCGGTTATGGTAATAAGCAATAAATTACCCGGTAAGCCAGCTATTCTAATACGAAAAGCATAATTAAATCAAGCTTTCGTCATTGCGATGCGTCCGAAAAGCCACGATAGTACGGCGCACACAGCAAGCAGGCCCGTCATGGGCAGGGCAGTTTCAGACTGCCACGCACTGACGGCAAGGCCGGCCAGTGTACCGCAAAGCATTTGCAGTGTGCCCATAAGGGCCGAGGCCACCCCCAGGCGACGGCCCTGTTTGTTAAGGGCCATGGCCGCCGAATTGGGCAAAATAAACCCCTGGCCAGCCATAAACCCGACCAGGCAAATCATGAACAGCGTCAGGTTCAGGACGCCGGCCAGGGTTAGCACGACCCCGGTAAGCGAGATAACCACAATGGCCCTTTGGGCAACCCGCAAAAGCTTGTCGGGCGAGTGCCTGTTGAGCAGGCGCGCGCTGAGCTGCGACATCGTTATCAAAGCGGCGGCATTGATGCCGAACAAGATGCCGAAGTAGTTTGGGCCGACGTCATAGACGTCCATCAGTACCCGGGGCGCACCAGAGATATAAGTGAACAGGCCTGCCGAGCCAAAGCTGCCCGCCAGCGCGTAAAAAATGAAATGGCGGTCGCCCAGCAACCCCCAGTAATTGCGCCCGATGGTTTTGACATTAAGGGGGATGCGCTTTTCGGGGACGAGCGATTCGCGCATATGACGCCATGACGCAAACAGCAGGATCAGGCCGCTGATGGCCATGAGCCCGAAAATACCCCGCCAGCCGATAAAGGGCAGAATTTGCCCGCCGATAATGGGGCCGAGAATTGGCGTAACACCCATGATGAGGATGAGCAGCGACAGGGCTTTTGAGGCCTCGCGGGTGTCCATCTGGTCGCGGATGACGGCGCGGGGAATCACCATCCCGGCGGCGCCGCCAAAGGCTTGAACCACGCGCCACGCCGTCAGGTGTTCGATATCGCTGGTAAGCGCGCAGGTAATGGATGCCACCGTAAATAGAATCAGCCCGAAAATCAGCGGAGGTCGTCGGCCAAAGCGGTCGGCCAGCGGCCCATAAGCCAGCTGCGCCAGCGACAGGCCAAACAAATAACTGGCCAGGGTGCGTTCGACATTGCCTTGCGAGGTGGCCAAGCCTTCGGCAATAAACGGAAATGAAGGCAGGTAGAGATCGATGGCCAGGGGGCCAAGCGCCGACAGCGCGCCCATGAGCAGCAGCCAGCCGGGGATAAAAGAAGTTTTGGGTGTGGACATGCAACTGCGTAGAAGTGGCCCGACGGGTCGGAAGCGACAGTGTATCGGATTATTGCTATGGTAATGCAAATAGCATTTAATTAGCATGCTGACCGTCAAAAGGTCGATCTGCCCCGATTTGCATCTTTTGATGATAAATTGGCGGACAAATAAAAATGTGTCATCGGCATCACGACACCACGAGAGATGTTCAAGAAGTTTTTAAACATAGGGAGTGAAGTGTGAGTTCGGTATTGTCCATGGTAGAAAAAAAGCTGGCAGCACTGCCAGTGTCGGTGCAAATGCAATTGCCCGACGGGGGGAAGATAGGCGACGCCAACGCCCGGTTACGTATGAAAGTGAACGATCGGGCTACGTTGGTCAACTTTGCAACCGGGCAGGCAGGCAACCTGGGCGAAGACTATGTCGAGGGGCGCTTTGAGGTTGAGGGCTCGATGCGCGACCTGATGAATGTTGCTGCCGCTATCTTGAACGAATCACCGATTGATGCCGCGCGGGGCAACTGGTTCACCGGCCTGGCTCGGCACCTGGTGTCCATTTACCGGCACTCTACCGCGCGCGATGCCCGCCAGATTCAATTTCACTACGATTTGTCCGATGAGTTCTACTCGCTATGGCTAGACCCGCGTCGGGTCTATTCTTGCGCCTACTATCGCACGCCGGACATGACGCTTGCTCAGGCCCAAGAGGCCAAGCTCGATCACATCTGCCGGAAACTGCGGCTGAACAGTGGCGAGCGTTTTATTGATATTGGCGCGGGGTGGGGCGGGCTTTTGCTGTGGGCCGCCGAAAATTACGGCGTCGATGCTACCGGCATTACGCTGTCCAAAAACCAGCACGCCCACGTTAACCGCCTGATCGACGAAAAGGGGTTACGCGGCCGTGTCCGCATGGAACTGCTCGATTACCGTCACCTTGACGAGTCGGTGCCCTACGACAAAATCGCTTCTGTGGGTATGTTTGAGCACGTTGGGCGGGCCCAGCTTGAAGGGTATTTTTCGAAGTTGCGCCGCTTGCTTAAACCCGGTGGCCTGATCATGAATCATGCCATTACTGCCGGCGGTGTTTACAACGCCGAGGTGGGCGCGGGCATGGGGCAGTTCATCGAAAAGTACATTTTTCCGGGGGGCGAGCTTACCCATATCAGCAACGAGCTGGCCAAAGCGGCCATCGCCGGCCTTGAAGATGTCGACGTCGAAAACCTGCGCCCGCATTATGCGCGTACCTTATGGGCCTGGAGCGATTCGCTCGAGTCTCAGCTTGATGCTGCACGCGCCACCCTGAAACCGGGCTTGCAGGGCGATAAATCGTTGCGTGCTTACCGTATTTACCTGGCGGGTTGTGCGTTGGGGTTCGAGCAGGGCTGGATCGCGTTGCATCAGGTGTTGTTTCAGCACAAGGCTACCGGCCGGCAAGACGAGCTCGACAACCCTGCCGACCTGACCTTCCCGTGGCGTCGCGACTACATTTACAAATAGGCCGATTTTTCGCGCTGGTACTGGGCCAGGGTGCGCCAGTACCAGAAGCGAAGCAACAGGGCCGACATGCCCAGCCCGAGCCCGGCCATGAGCCATAGCGTGGCCGCGCCGGTCGGGGCGCCAGGCATCAGCGTATTAATAACGGGCTGCAAGGCACCGGCCGCAGGCCCAAAGCCCAATACCCAGCCCCCCACCAGGCCAACCCCGGTTAATGCAAACACTTGCATAATCAGCGGGATAACCGCCACCTTGTACGCCCGCAGCAGGTAGGTGTTGATGCATTGCATGGCGTCGCACAAATGGAAAAAAGGCAAAATTTGCAGCAGCAGAGCGGCCAGGGCGCCAACCTGTGCGTCGCTGGTATACAGCGCAATAATTTGCGGCTTGAAGACCAGCAGCAGCGTGGCGGTCAGTGCCGCGCCCGCCAGCACTAACAAAAAGCCGGCCTGCCCGGTCAACTTTGCCCGCGCCGGGTCTTCGGCGCCAATGGCCTGGGCGGTCAGCGACGCCGAGGCTATCCCGATGGCCATGGGCATCATGTAGCACAGGGCCGCCAGGTTGGCCATGATCTGGTGGCTGCCGGTCACGAACATCCCTTCGCGGGCCACCATAAGCGCCATAAAGGTAAAGGCGCACACTTCGATCAGGTACGAACCGCCCATGGGCAGGCCCAGTCGAAGCAGTTCTTTTTGTGCGGCCCAGTCGATGCGCCCAAGTCGCAACTGGAACTGTTTAAAGAATGTATCGTGTTTTATTACCCACAGACCCATGCCCAGCATCAGCCAGCTGACCACGGCGGTAGACAGCCCGGCGCCGGCTGCGCCCATGGCCGGCACGCCGAATTGCCCGAAAATAAAGACCCAGTTAAACAGCACCTTAAACGGGATGCTTAACAGATTGATGGCCATGACGACCTTCGGGCGGGAGGCGGCTGTCCCCAGGCAATAGATCGTGCGGAAAACCAGCGCGGCCGGCATGGCCACAATAAGCGCCAGCAGGTAGTTACTGATTTTTCTCATGACGACCGGGTCGATGTCGCCCGAAAACATGAGCCAGACGTCGGGGAACAACAAAGTGACGGCACCGCAGGCCGATAGCCCCAGGGCCAGCCATACGCCTTGACCCCAGGCTTTTCCGGCGCTTTCAAGGCGCCTGGCGCCATAATGCTGGCCAATAATGGGGATAAGGGCATGCACAACACCCATCAGGCCGACGAATACCGTCAGATATATTGACACCGACAAAGCCATGGCTTGAAGGTCGGCCGCACTGCTGTGACCGGCCATGGTGGTGTCGACCACGGCAAAAGCCATACTGGCCCAGGCGCTGACCAGCACGGGCCAGGCTTGGCGTATGGTTTCTTTAAAGTAGTGCCCCAGCGTTGGGTTTGGGGCGGCGCGGGTGTTCATTGCGGCAAAATACGCAAGAGCAAAAAGTTTTCTTTACGCTCGGCCGGGCGTTTGCCTTGCCAGATCAGTTGTGTGGACTGACCGGGCAGGGGGGTATAGCCTTCGTCGAGGGCCTGAGGGCTGGTTTGCACCAGCACAACCGGGCATTGGCCCGACGGGCCGAACGTGAGCCCGTTGAAGACATAGAATGCAGCGCGTTGGCCCAGGCCCAGGCCCAGCGGGCGTACGCATTCGTTGGGGCCTACTTGCCGGTTGATGGCTTGCGCAAGGTCGGCCGATACGCTTCGGTAACTGCGAACAAAGTCGAGGGCCGGCATCCAGAGGGTAACAAGCAGCAGCCAGGTAGTGACAATACCGCCGGCCGACAGTACTGTACCGCGCCACAGCGCGGCCGGACGGTGCTTCAGGCGCCAGCGTACCAGCGCCACCCAGGCCAGCGTGCCCGCCAGGGCAACGAATAGCGCCGGAATAGAAATGTGGGCTTCGTAACCTTGCGTTTGCCGCGCAATGTTATTGGAAATTTGCTCGGGCCAACCCGCGTGCAGCGCCACCCAGCCCAGCCAGACGGTTGCTGCCGTCAGTGAAAAACACATAACAGCAAACCAGTCGAGCGAGTTGACGGCACCCCGGCGCAGGGTGGGCAGTGCAAACGCCGCTAAAACGGCAAACGGTACGGCCATCAGGCTGTACTCGGGTTCGAAGGGGTCGGCCAGAAACATTAGCGTAAGCAGCGGCCAGACCGCAAACATGAGTGGAAACCAGATGTGCGGAGACCGCAGCCAGGATCGCCATTGCCAGACCGCCATGATGGCAAAGGGCCACGTCGGCCAGAGGAACCAGGGCAGGTCCCGGAAAATATCCAGCAGCTGTGTCGGTTTGGGCAGGCCGAACGAGTCAGTGTGCCAAAGCCACCAGTGCTCGACCCAGTAGGGGCTGAAATGGCTGGCCGGCAGGTACCAGAAGAGGGCAATACCAATGGCCAGGGCGAAAGAGATAACCAGCCAGCGCAGCTGGCTGCGTAGCGCCGATTGTGGAACGAAAGCGCACAGCACAGCGAGGGCAATGGGCAGTGCACCGATGAACCCACGGGCAAGAAACGCACCGGCCAGCGCCAGCCCCAACGTAACAGCGCCCGACATGGGGCGGTCGAGCATGCGAACAACCGAATAAAAGGCCAGCGCCTGAAACGCAATAATGGCCGGCACTTCGGAGGTTTCGTGCATGCGCCACATAATGCCCGCCGTAGCCAGAATAAGCAGCAGGGCGGCGTCGGCAATCATGCGCCCGTAGGCCTTGACGGTAGGCTCGCCGCCGAAAGGCAGCGGCAGCGGTTGGGGCTCGGGGCGGCGCCCCAGCAAGTAC
This sequence comes from Pusillimonas minor, assembly GCF_014237865.1. Classification (GTDB taxonomy): domain Bacteria; phylum Pseudomonadota; class Gammaproteobacteria; order Burkholderiales; family Burkholderiaceae_B; genus Neopusillimonas; species Neopusillimonas minor. The sequence continues at coordinate 318,775 of NZ_JACJUU010000001.1, read as the reverse complement.
GTGGCATACCATACCGAGCCCGTCATGAGCCCAAACCACAGCAGATTGGGTAGACGGGAGCTGGCAAAGACCGCGTCGAGCGGTGTAGTAAACAGGGCAAACAGCGGGCTGAAGACCCAGATGAAGAAAGCGCCGACCCACATGGTGAGCGGGCCGTCTTGTGCGTGGGCCAGGTTACCCACCTGGGGCAGCCAGGCCGCCAGGCCGGGTTCGTTCAGGGCCGACATCATGGTCGCCAGACCGACGACATCGTCGGTTTTCCAGGGGTCGCGGAAATACAGCCCCGCAAAAATGTAGACGAGGCACAGGACCAGCAAATACAGGCGGGGTAGTTTCGCAGTCGCCGGCGCAGTCAGGCGCGCGGGCGTGGAGCGATTTTCAGGGGCGGCCACGAGTTGGAAAAGGGTGCGGATAAAGGTGCAATCTTAAATTAAAAAGGCAGCCTTGAGGCTGCCTTCAGGGGCTGCGTAAAAAACGCAGCCTTACCAGCGCAAATAAGGAGCTTACGCGCCCTTTTTGACGGTGCCGGCGGTGCGGGCGAAACGAGCGCGGAATTTTTCAACGCGGCCGGTTTCGACGATGCGGGTTTGCGCGCCCGTGTAGAAGGGGTGCGATTCGGAAGTGACTTCACACTTGAACAGCGGATGGGTTTTGCCGTCGAGTTCGATGGTTTCGCGGGTGTTCAGGGTAGAGCGCGAAACGAACTTGTTGCCGGTTTGCTGGTCGAGGAAAACGACTTCGCGGTATTCGGGGTGAATGCCTTCTTTCATGGTAGGTTCCTGTAGGTAAAATTTTGGGTCGCCGGCCTGGCGCGCACCGAGAATTAATGCGGTGCAAAAATTATGCGGTGCAAAATTGCAGGCTACGTATCCTGGGTAACCCCTAATATTAACACGCCAGCAATTTTTCTAAAAGCTTGTTGTGCGGTTGTTATTGCGGGGGCACTACAGTTGCCCCCGCTCTGCCAACGACACGGCCCCCGAGCCGGTCACCACCAGGTGGTCAAGCAGTCTGATGTCGACCATGGCCAGCGCCTGTTTAAGGTGGCGGGTCAGGTTCAGGTCGGACTGGCTGGGTTCGGCCACCCCGGACGGGTGGTTGTGCGCCAAAATGACGGCAGCAGCATGATGTTGCAAGGCCGCCTTGACCAGCTCGCGCGGGTAGACCGAGGCCTGGCTAAGCGTGCCCTTCGAAACCTCTTCGCTGGTAATCAGACGAAACTGGCTGTCCAGGTATAGGGCAATGCAATGCTCTACCTTGTGGTGGCCAATAGTGGCGATGCAATAGGTGCGCACCCGCTGGGGTTGGTCCAGTGCAATGCCTTGGGTCAGCTCTTCAGTCAGCGCGCGTCGCGCAAGCTCGCTAACCGCCAGCAGTTCGCATGTTTTGGCTTGCCCAAGGCCGGGTGCACGCATCAGGTTGGCGGCATCTGCCGAAAGCAGGTTGCGCAGGCCTTTGAAGGCTTGCAGTAAGTCGTGCCCCAGCATGACCGCGTTTCGGCCTTTGGTGCCGGTTCTTAATATGATGGCCAGAAGCTCTGCCGAGGTAAGCGTATGGGCCCCGTGCGCCAGTAATCGCTCGCGCGGGCGTTCGTCGTTTTGCGGGTTGCTGTGAAGCGTCATGAGAAGCTCTAAAATAGGGGTCAGTAATGACCTCTACGGTGACAGATTTTGACTTCTTCTACAGATCCAGTGAATGCTTTTGTCCGTCCGGACTCCTACCTGACCCTGCACTATCGCATTACCTTGATAACAGGCCCGGCGGCCGGTTCAGTCTTTGTCGATACGTTTTCTCAAAAGCCGGCCACGCTGCAGCTGGGCATGGGGCAGTGGGCGCCCACCATGGAGGCCGCGCTTGTCGGCCGCGAAGAGGGCACCGAATTCGTGCTCGAACTGCCGGCAGCGCAAGCCTACGGCGACCGTAACCCCGACCTTATCCAGCGCGTGAGCCGCACCATGCTCGAGGCGCACTCCGAGCCGGGCGTGCAATACGAACCCGGCGATATCGTCGAGTTTGCGGCCCCCAACGGCGGCCGGTATTCGGGCATTTGTAAACAATGGGACGGCGATTCGGCCATTTTCGATTTCAACCATCCGTTGGCAGGGGCCGATTTACGCATCGACGTCAAGCTTTTGGGGGTGTTGTAAATGCAAGCCGAATATCCCGATTTATCCGCCACCGAGGTCGTTCTGGCGCAACCCAGGGGGTTTTGTGCCGGTGTCGACCGCGCCATCGAGATCGTCGAGCGGGCGCTTGAAATTTATGGTGCGCCTATCTATGTACGCCACGAGATCGTGCATAACCGCTATGTGGTTAACGATCTGCGCGAAAAAGGCGCCATTTTCATCGACGAGCTTGACGATGCGCCAGCCGGTGCAATTGTTGTGTTTTCTGCACACGGGGTGTCCAAAGCGGTACGTCGGCAAGCCGACGATCTTGGCCTGAAGGTGTTCGATGCGACCTGCCCGCTGGTGACCAAGGTGCATGTCGAGGTTTCCAAAATGCGTCAGGCCGGCCGCGAAATCATCATGATTGGCCACAAGGGCCACCCCGAAGTCGAGGGTACGCTGGGTCAGGTGCCCGACGGCATGTATTTGGTCGAAACCCCCGAGGACGTCGAGGCCTTGCAGGTTAAACACCCGGACAATCTGGCGTTTGTGACACAAACCACGTTGTCGGTCGACGATGCCGAAAAGGTCGCCAGTGCGCTGCGTACTCGCTTCCCCTCTATTGTCGAGCCTAAAAAAAGCGACATCTGCTATGCCACGCAAAATCGCCAGGATGCCGTCAAGTTTATGGCGCCGCAATGCGACGTGGTCCTGGTGGTGGGCAGTGTCAATAGCTCAAATTCCAATCGTCTGCGCGAAGTGGCCGAGCGCAAAGGGGCCAAGGCCTACCTTATCGATGACCCCGCGATGATTCAGCCCGAGTGGGTTGCCGGCGCACGTCGCGTAGGCCTTACCGCGGGCGCCTCGGCACCCGAGGTGCTGGTTGAAAATGTTATAGCGCGTCTGAAGTCGCTGGGCGTTGTTTCGGTGCGCCCGTTGCCCGGCGCCGAAGAAAACATCGCATTTCCTTTGCCTAAAGGCTTGTCCGGCAAATCTGATCAGGAATAAAAATGAAAAAAAGCGTGAAGTTGGTGGGGTTGGTGCTGGTGTTGGCAGTTGCCTATGGCGCGGCCAGTTGGTATGTGGGTCAGCGCGCTCAAGACGTTATCGAAAGCGCGGTGCAAACCGGCAATCAAAACCTTGGGCGCATTTTCGGTGCCGAAGCCAGTACGCAGCCCATGCAACTGTCCGTCAGTCGTTACGATCGCGGCCTGTTTTCGTCCCACATTATTTACTCGCTGAAAATAGTCGGGCAAGGCGGTGCGGTTACCGAGTACTTGCTGGGTGATCGCCTCGAGCATGGCCCGTTTCCGTTGTCGGCCGTGCGTCAGGGCCAATTCGCGCCCATGCTGGCGCTAAGCCGCGCCAGTCTGGTGCCCAACGCCGCTACCCAGGCCTGGTTCGATAGCCACAAGGGGGACAAGCCGCTCGACATCACGACCCGAGTCGGGTTTTCGGGGGCGGGGTCCACTCAGGCCACGTTTGCACCGGTAGAGCACACCTCCCCTGACGGCATGCAGGTGTCGTTTGCCGGCGGCGACATGACCATCGAGTTCAGCAGCGGTCTCGATTCGGCCACCACCCGGGGCTCGTTTCCCAAGCTGCAGGTCACAAACACCACCACCGACGAATCTGTGCTGGTCGACACTATGGTTTTCGACAAAACATACCAGTTCGCGGCAACTGATCGTAACCACGTCACACAGTTCAAGCTCAATGTCCAGCGTTTGGGGCTGCTTGCCGAAAAGCAAGAAGTGCTTGGCCTGTCCGATCTGTCGGTAACGGGTAACAGCAGCGAACAAAACAATAGTTTCGATGGTAGTGCCCGCTACGATATCGCCAGTGTGGCGTTTTCGGGGAAAAACCTGGGCAAGTTCGCCGCCGGGTTTCAGGTCGGTCGGCTCGACCTTCAGGCGTTGGGCGCGTTAACCCGTCAGTACGACGACATTTTGGCCGAACAGGGCTTGTCTGAAGACGATGTCCCGCAACTCGATCACAACGATTTGCTTCGCTTGCGCGAGCACCTCTTCGAAGCCTTAAAGTCCAGGCCCTCGCTGGGGGTCGACCCCGTCGTCTGGGACAATGGCGATGGCCAAAGCCAGTTCTCGGTCAAGGCCGATTTCGTCCGGCCCGATATCGTTTATATCGATGCCCCCACCGAAGATATCCTTATGCAAGCCATTGGCACGCTCGATCTTTCGTTCTCGCTGAACAAGTCGATGATGGCCAAGGCCTACAGCCAGTTGGCCGAAGACGAGTCCTCCGAAGCCCAGGCCAATGCGCGTGCACGTATGCTCTTCGATGTTTACGCCGGGCGCCTTCAGCGTGCCGGTCTGGCCGCTTATGCCGATGGCGTGCTGTCGTCAAATATTCGCTATCAAGACCAGCAGATGGTGGTCAATGGCCAGGCCTTGTCTGTGGCCGAATTCCTGCAGCGCGGTTCGTTGTTGCTGCTGCAGTAGTGTTGTACGCCAGGCCGGCGTTGTCCGGCCCTTGATTTGTATCAACCCGGGCGCCTTTTTTTGCAGGCGCCCGTTATATTTTGCATGTACGATCTCATACAGAAATTCTAGTCTGGGGATCCTCATGTTTTTTCATAACAATACCGTCCTGATCATCTTTATTGTGGGGGTGCTCCTGCTGATCATCGGCGTCGGTTTTCGCGATCGCAACCCGGGCATGGTGCTGTTGGGCATCGGGCTGATGGCCACGCTGTATGCGGTTGTCCAAAAAGCAATCGAACTCTTTTCATCCTGACGCGACAAGGGCGATGCCGTTGTCACCGGAGGACTGATGCCTGCTTTACCCCCCAACAGTCAAACCCCGCTGTGGCATACGCTGACTGTCGACGAGGCCCGCGAACGGGTTCAAGCCAGCCCCGACGGCCTCTCTGAAGACGAAGCCGCCAGACGTCTGGCCCAATACGGGCCCAACCGCCTGGCGCCGCCGCGCAAGCGCGGGCCCCTAAAGCGGTTTCTGGCTCAGTTCCACAACATATTGCTGTACATCATGCTCGCGGCAGCTGCGGTTACCGCCTTGTTCGACCATTTCATCGACTCGGGCGTTTTGCTGGCTGCGGTGCTTATCAATGCAGTCATTGGCTTTATCCAGGAGGGCAAAGCCGAGTCCGCGCTCGATGCCATCCGGAACATGTTGTCTCCGCACGCCACGGTGGTGCGCGCCGGACGGCGCTACGAAATAGACGCCGGTTTGCTGGTGCCCGGCGACATCATTGTGCTGAATCCGGGTGACAAGGTGCCGGCCGATGTCAGGCTTATGTCTGTCAAGACATTGCGCATCGAAGAGGCCGCGCTAACCGGCGAGTCGTTGCCGGTCGATAAAGACATACATCCGGTCGGCCCCGATGAGGCCCTGGGCGACCGGACGGGTATGGCCTTTGCGGGCACGCTGGCGCTTAATGGGCAGGCGACGGGCGTTGTTGTGGCCACCGGGGCGCATACCGAGCTGGGCAAAATCAACCAGATGCTGGCGTCGATCCGGCAGGTCAGTACGCCCATGATGCGCCAGATCAATCATTTTTCTTATGTGCTGGCGCTGATCATTATGATCATTGCCGCCCTGACCTTTGCTTACGGCGTGTGGGTGCGCGGCGAGCCTGTCATCGATATGTTTATGATGGTGGTTGCGCTGGTGGCATCGGCCATTCCCGAGGGTTTGCCCGCCATCATGACGGTTACGCTGGCATTGGGGGTGCAACGCATGGCCCGCCAAAAGGCCATTATTCGCCGTTTACCGGCCGTCGAGACCCTTGGGTCGGTCACTGTAATCTGCAGCGATAAAACCGGCACACTGACGCGTAACGAAATGACCGTCCAGCGTGTGGTGTGTGCCGAAGAGGCGGTTGATGTCAGTGGCGTGGGCTACGAGCCCACCGGTATTTTTAGTGTTGAAGGGCGGGAAATCGACCCGGAGCAGCATGCTGTGTTGTCTCAGGCCCTAAGGGTAGGTGCACTGTGCAACGATGGCGGCTTGTTCTTCGAAGACGAACGCTGGCAGGTCGAGGGTGACCCGACCGAGGGTGCGTTGCTGGTGCTGGGGCGCAAAGCGGGCCGGACCGAAACCGAGCGGCATGCCAGTTGGCCACGGGTCGATTCCATTCCCTTCGAGTCTGAAAACCGCTATATGGCGACACAGCACCGCGATGGCGACGGTTTGTCGTGGGTGTTTGTCAAAGGGGCGCCGGAGCGCATTATCGATATGTGTCGTTTCGAGCTTGCGGCGGGTGGGCCGCGCCCCATTCAGGTCGATTACTGGCGTCGCATGGCGAACGACACCGCCGCCAGAGGCTTGCGTTTGTTGGCACTGGCACAAAAGCAGGTCGAGCCGTCGGGGGCGAGCCTTGCCCCCGACGACGTCACCGAGGGCTATACGTTGCTGGCGTTGGTCGGCATTATCGACCTACCGCGTGATGAAGCGATCAGAGCGGTGGCCGACTGCCACGATGCGGGTATTCGCGTCAAGATGATCACCGGTGATCACGCCGACACGGCCAAGGCAATTGGCGCGCAGCTTGCTATTGGCGCCGGAAAGCCGGCGCTGACGGGGGCGGAAATTGCGCTGCTCGACGATACCGCCCTGGCCCGGGTGGTAACCGACATCGATGTATTTGCCCGGGCAAGCCCCGAACATAAGCTGCGTTTGGTGCATGCGTTGCAACAGCAAGGGCATGTGGTGGCCATGACAGGCGACGGCGTGAACGATGCGCCTGCACTTAAACGGGCCGATGTGGGCGTTGCCATGGGGCTTAAGGGCACCGAGGCCGCCAAAGATGCCGCCGATATGGTGCTTGCCGACGATAACTTTGCGACGATTGCGGTTGCTGTGCGCGAAGGTCGCGCAGTCTACGACAACGTCAAGAAATTCATTTTGTTCATGCTGCCCACCAACGGTGGCGAAGCCCTTATCGTGATCGCCGCGTTGCTGTTGGGCCTGACCCTGCCGCTTACGCCCGCACAAGTGCTTTGGATCAACATGGTCACCGTCAGTACGCTTGGGTTGGCGCTCGCCTTCGAGCAGCCCGAATCCGGCATCATGCGACGCGACCCTCGCCCGCCAACCGAGCGTATCTTGTCGGGCTTCTTTGCATGGCGGGTCGTATTTGTATCGGTTTTGATGGGCGGTGGAGCGCTGGGCTTGTTCGTATGGGAAATCGGGCAGGGTACCGATCTGGACGTGGCCCGGACCTTGGCGGTGAACGCGGTGGTGTTCAGCGAAATGTTCTATTTATTGAACAGTCGCCATATTTACGATTCGGTGCTTAACCGCGAAGGTATTCTCGGAAGTCCGCATTGTCTTGTGGCCATTTTGTTTTGTATTTTCTTGCAGTTGGCGTTTACTTATGTACCGCTCATGCAAGCTATTTTTATTTCGGCGGGTTTGTCGGCAACCGACTGGCTGAAAGTCATTGGTATCGGTCTGGTTGTCTTCTTTGTCGCCGAAGCCGAAAAGATGGTTTCAAAAATTATTTTTTCGCGGGTGCGATAACCGCGAGGTTACCAAGGGTACACTCGGGGCTGTGTCGCGCTGCGTCCGAACCTGACGTTTTGTTACAAAACCGAACCCATGCCCGAGAACAACTCATCGCCTTTGGCAAGCCCAGGCGCCAGCCCCGAAAAACTGCATGTCTTTGCTGTTTGCCTGGCGCTGACGGCGGTATTTTTGCTAGACCTGGTCACCCCGTTGGGCCTGGCCACAGGCGCCTTGTATGCATCGGTGGTGCTTTACACCATTCTTGTACGTCGGCCTCAGTTTACGTTATGGGTGGCGGTGACTGCCGTGGTAGCCATTGGTATAGGTTTTGTTGCATCGCCTCCTGCGCCGCCGGCCTTTCCTATTTTGCACGTCTGGCTTAATCGCGTTATTTCGGTTGTTGCGGTGGCAGTTACCGGGTGGCTGGTTATTTACCGGGTTAATGCCTATGCGCAGCTCGAGGCCGTCAACAACCGGTTGCGCTCGGTCAGCCGCGAACTTACCGAGCAGCAACACCTGCTCGAAGCCGCTTCTGCCGTCGGCGGCCTGGGCGGGTGGTCTATCGACTTGATCTCCGGCCGGGTTACGTGGTCTGAAGACGTTGCGCGTATCCATGGGGCCGAGCCGGGCTACACCCCCAGTTCCATCGAAGCCAGTTTCGGGTTTTATGTCGAAGAAGACCGGGCTTATGTTCAAACTGTTTTTCATCGGGCGCGGGTCGAAGGCAAACCCGTCGAAATCGACGCCCAGGTCAACACCCTTGACGGGCGGCGGGTGTGGGTGCGTGCGGTGGGGAAGCCCATTGTCGATGAAACGGGCAGAGTCGTGCGTATTGAAGGGGCCATGCAAGACGTTACCGCCCGCAAGCTGGCCGACCATGCCGTGCGTATCAGTTTGCAACGGTTTCAGCAGTTGGCCGAATCCATGCCTATCATTGTCTGGACGGCAACGGCGGAAGGCCATGTCGACTACGTCACGCCCTTGTTTTTCGAGTATGCCGGTATCCCGGGGCGCACCCTGGGGGCCGACCAATGGATCAATTACATTCATTCGGCCGACAAGGCCAAAGTGCTCGAAGCCTGGTCCAGCGCTATAGAAACCGGCGAAAAATACGAAATTGAAATGCGCTTGCGCCGGCACGACGGTGTTTACCGCTGGCACTTGGTGCGCGCTTTGCGGGTCAACGATTCGGCCGATGCCGGCGCTAAATGGTATGGCTCGATTACCGACGTGCATGACCAAAAAGAAACGCTCGATAAAGCGTCGCAACTGGCCGGGCGCCTTAGCGCAACGCTCGAAAGCATTACCGATGCTTTTTTTACGCTCGACGCCCAATGGAACTTCACTTACCTTAATTCGCAGGCCGAGCGTTTGCTTAAACGTTCGCGCGAAGACCTGATGAGCAAGTGTGTCTGGGATGAGTTCCCCGCGGCTGTTGGCACAACCTTCGAAACCGAATATCGTCGCGCCATGGTCGAACAATGCCCCGTGGTTTTCGAACAGTTCTATGCGCCGCTCGACCTCTGGTTTGACGTTCATGCGTACCCGTCACCCGAGGGGCTGGCGGTTTACTTTCAGGACATGACCGAGCGCCGGGCGGCACAATCACAAGTCAGGTTGCTCGAACTGGCTATTTCCCGCCTGAACGATGTCGTCATTATTACTGAAGCCGAACCCATCGATGCCCCCGGCCCGCGTATTGTTTTCGTCAATGACGCATTCGTCCGGCGCACGGGGTATAGCCGCGAAGAGATCATCGGTCAGAGCCCGCGGTTGTTGCAAGGGCCGGGTACGTCGCGGGCCGAGCTCGACCGCATTAAAAAAGCAATCAGGCAATGGCAACCCGTCAGGGCCGAATTACTGAATTACACCAAGGCGGGCGACGAGTTCTGGATCGAAATCGACATTGTGCCGCTGGCCGATGACACCGGCTGGTATACCCATTGGGTGGCCGTCGAGCGCGACATTACCTCGCGTAAGGTGCTTGAAGACCGCTTGCGTCATTTGCAGCGTATGGATGCCGTGGGGCAACTAACTGGCGGTGTGGCGCACGACTTCAACAATTTGCTAACCGTTATGCTGGGCAATGCTGAACTGTTAAGTGAACAGCTTGATGATCAGCCCAATTTGGCCGAACCGGCCAAATTGATTGTGCAGGCGGGTTTGCAAGGGGCGCAGCTGACGCAGCGTTTGCTGGCCTTTGCTCGCCAGCAACCCCTCGAACCCAAGTCTCTTGACGTTAATCAGATTATCGGCGGGCTCAAGCCTATGTTGGCACGCACCCTTGGCGAACATATCGGTCTTGAGTGCATCTGCGGTAATGGCTTGTGGCCGGCGCTGGTCGACCCGTCTCAGCTTGAAGATACTTTGTTGAACCTGGCCCTTAATGCACGAGACGCCATGCCTAACGGGGGGCGGCTGACGATCGAGACCGGCAACGTATGGTTTAGCGACGAGTACGTGCGCAACCATGCCGACTTGAAGCCTGGTCAGTACGTCATGATTGCCGTGTCCGACACCGGGGTAGGTATTGCCGAGCACCACCGTGATCGTATTTTCGAGCCGTTCTTTACCACTAAACCCAAGGGCAAGGGTACCGGGTTGGGGCTGCCGATGATTTACGGTTTCCTCAAGCAATCAGGTGGGCATATATCGGTGTATTCCGAGCCGGGGCAAGGCACGACGATTAAGGTCTACCTGCCCAAAGCCGGGGTTGCGGCCGCCGAAAATATCCCGGCCGAAAACTTAACCGAGGTGCAGGGCGGGCACGAAACCATTTTGCTCGTCGAAGACGAGCCGTTGGTTCGCGAGTACGCGGGCAGTCAGCTTGCCGCGTTAGGCTATAAGGTCTTGCCTGCCGCCAATGGCAGCGAGGCCCTGCGCATCATTCGGTCGGGGCAGCCTATCGATTTGCTGTTTACCGACGTGGTCATGCCAGGTGGCATCAGCGGCAAGCAACTGGCCGACCAGGTGGCCATGGTTAATCCGGGGATTAAGGTATTGTTTACGTCCGGCTACACTGAAAATGCTATTTTGCATCACGGCCGTCTCGACCCGGGGGTAGTACTTTTGAACAAGCCTTATCGTCGCTCGCAACTGGCCATCAAAGTTCGTCAGGCACTGCAACAACACAGTCCGGAGGCCTATCCATGAGCTCGTCCCCCAGTCGTTTACTGATTCTTGATGACGACCCTTCGGTTGGGCAAACCATCGAACTCATCGCGAAGGCCGCCGGTCTCGAGACTCGCTTTACTTCGTCGCCCGACACTTTTTTCCGGCTCGTCGATGAATGGCAGCCCGACCATCTGGCCATCGATCTTGTCATGCCCGATATGGACGGTGTCGAAGTGCTGGCGCGGCTGGCCAAGCGCGCGTGTCCGGCCCGCATTATCGTCACCAGCGGCGTCGATCATCGTGTGCTTGATGCCGCCGGCCGTTCTGCCACCGAGCGTGGCTTGAATATTGTGGGCGTCTTGCCTAAGCCCTTCATGCCGTCGGCGCTTCGGCGAATGTTTGCCACACCCTCGGTCAGTGGGGTTTCGTCCGACGCCCCCGCGCCAAGGCAACCCGGGCAGGCCATGGCGGCAGGCGGCAACTACCTGATCCAGCCGCACGATATTCAGGCCGGGCTCGACGGCAACCAGTTCTTTCCGGTGTACCAGCCCAAAATATCGTGTTTCAGTGGCCAGTTGGTCGGTTTCGAGGCCCTTATGCGCTGGCGACATCCCCAATTGGGTATGGTGCCTCCCGATAAATTCATCGGGTGCGCCAAAAACTCCGGCCTTATCGATGCCCTGACCCGGCGGATGTTCGACTTGTCCCTCGAGTGGTTCGCCCAGCACTACGGCAGCACGTCGGTGCGCTTGGCCATTAATATTTCTGCCCGGTCACGTCTTGATGACGTTTTCGTCGAAGACATTATTGGCCGGTGCAGAAAGTGCGGGTTGGTTCCCGGTCAGCTTATTTTCGAACTGACTGAAACCAGTGCCATGGAAGATCCGGTAGCCTCCCTTGATTTGCTGACGCGCATGCGTATGAAAGGCATTCACTTGTCTATCGACGACCTGGGGACGGGGTTCTCGTCGTTGCTGCAGTTGGTCAGGTTGCCGTTTTCCGAGCTTAAAGTCGACAAGTCGTTTGTAATTACCGCGTCGCAGTCTTCCGAATCCAGGCAGGTTGTACAGGCTATTGTGGGTTTGGGGCAAAGTCTCGGCATTCAATCTACCGCCGAGGGTGTCGAAGATCACGAAACCCTGCAGTTTTTGCGTGACATTGGTTGTAATTTTGCGCAGGGGTTTCATATTGCCCGCCCCATGCCGGCCGACGAGGCCTCGCGATGGTCGCATTTCAGTTTCGATTAGTCGGCGGGGCGCAACGCAATCGTAACAATGGTGTTACCCTTTTAGACCGTATTCTGGACTAAACGCCGGCAACGGCAAAGGCTTCCCATGAACGACGCAAACCGGTTGCAAGGCTCAACCGTACTTATTCCTGTGTTTATCCCGGCCGTCATTGTGATTGGCCTGATGGTCATTGGCACCATCAGCAACCCCACGCTGGCCGGCGAACTGTTTTCCAGTACCCTGGCCTACATCACCGAAACGTTCGGCTGGTTTTATATGCTGGCCGTAGCGATATTTCTGGTATTTATTGTGGTAGTGGCGTTTAGCCAATGGGGCAATATCAAGCTGGGCCCTGACCACGCCGAACCCGAATACAGTTTTCCGGCGTGGTTTGCCATGTTGTTCTCGGCCGGCTATGGCATTGCGCTGTTGTTTTTTGGCGTGGCCGAGCCCGTGCTGCATTATGCGTCGCCGCCCCAGGGGCCGGCGTTAACCGTCGATGCGGCCAAGCAGGCCATGCAAATCGCCTTTTTTCATTGGGGCTTTCATATCTGGGCTATTTACGGTCTGGTGGGCCTGGTGCTGGCGTATTTCTCGTTTCGGCACGGTTTGCCGTTGTCAATGCGGTCAACCCTTTACCCGCTTATTGGCGAGCGCATTCATGGCCCAATGGGGCACGCTGTCGACACCTTTGCCATTTTGGGCACCATGTTTGGTATTGCCACAACGCTGGGGTTGTCGGTGGCGCAAATTAACGCCGGGCTTAATTACTTGTGGCCCAGCATACCGGTCAGTACCACGGTACAAATCGTTTGTATTGTCGTTATTACCTCGTTAGCCATCGGGTCGGTTGTTGCCGGCATGGACAAGGGCATCAAGCGTCTGTCCATACTGAACATGGTGCTGGCAGTTTCGTTAATGCTGTTTGTATTTATTGTGGGCCCCACGGTGTTCATTCTGAACACATTCATGGAGAACACCGGCAGCTATCTAAGCAATATTGTCGAGCGCACCTTTAACCTGCAGGCCTACCGCTCAAGCAGCTGGATAGGCAACTGGACACTATTCATTTTTGCCTGGACAATCGCCTGGGCGCCTTTTGTGGGCTTGTTTATTGCCAAAATCAGCCGCGGGCGCACTATCCGCCAGTTTGTATTTGGCGTCATGTTTGTACCCACCATTTTTACGTTTTTGTGGTTTTCGGTGTTTGGCGACACGGCGCTGCACATGATCATGGTCGAGGGCTACACCAGCATCATCGACGAGGTCCAGGCCGACCATGCCGTTGCCCTGTTCAAATTGTTCGAGCGCTTGCCGTTGTCGGCCATTGTCTCGTTCATCGCTGTCATTCTTATTTCCACGTTTTTTGTCACCTCAGCCGACTCCGGCGCCCTGGTTATCGACTCGCTGGCCTCGGGCGGCGCAGCCAAAAGCCCGGTGTGGCAACGCATTTTCTGGGCGTCGCTGTCGGGCGTTGTCGCCATTACCTTGTTGCTGGCTGGCGGTCTAAGTGCATTGCAAACAGCCTCTATCGTTAGCGCGTTACCGTTTGCGGTCATTATGTTAATTGCGGCATTAGGCATGTGGCGCGCCCTGGTCATCGAAAGCCACCACGAAGTCAGCCTGCAGCAGTCAGTGCAAAATCGAGCCGGGCAGGGTCCAGGCTACTGGAAAAAGCGTCTGGCCAATCTGGTTGATTTCCCGCCGCGCAACGATGTTGTACGGTTTATCTCGGGGGTCGCCTATCCGGCAATGCAGCGGGTCGAGTCCGAGCTTGAATCGCAGGGCTGGGAAGCCAATGTCAGCTTCGACGAAGAAAATTGCCGGGCGCATTTCGAGGTCATCAAGAAAGACCAGCTGGAATTTATATACGAAGTGCGTTTGCGTGGTTATGCCATGCCCGATTTCGCCTACCCCGAAATGTCGCGCGACGTCGATGGCGATGAACATTACTATCGCGCCGAAGTATTTTTGCGTCGTGGCGGGCAAGCCTACGATGTCTACGGGTTCGATTCGCAAGATCTTATTTCCGACATTCTTGACCAGTTCGAGAAGTATCTGCATTTCTTGCATGTATCGCCGGGTATTTTGCCCTGGAAAATGGAAGAGCCCCAGGAAGACGGTCCCCGCGACTAGGTCAGTGTGGCGTCAAACACTCGCCCGCCCACTGTTTTTTGGGCGGGCGCTTATTATTGGGGCCACCCAGAGTAAAATTTCTCTCGTTAATCTCATTCCTGTTGTTAACGTCCAGGCGGCTTATTTTGGTTCAACCCTCTGCACCGACTTCCATCGAAGACCTCGAGGCGCGGCTTGCGCATGCCTCGGCGTTGGTCAAGCGTTTGCATTTGCAATACGAGGTTGCCGGCATATTGGCCGAGGCGCAGTCTATAGACGACGCCATGCACGATGTCTTGACGACCTTGGGCCGCACCAAAGGCTGGGACCTCGCCCAGGCCTGGCTGTTCGACGACGACCAGGTTCAGCATTTTTATTGGGTCGACCCCGATCTTGATCTGGACGCCTACCTCGACGCCAGTCAGCAGCTCGATTTTGCCCAAGAGGGGCACGCGCCCGCCCAGGCACTTGAAGCGGGTGATGTCTTGTGGATCCCCGATCTTAAACAGTTGCCCGGTGCAACCCGCAAGGCCGCTGCAGCAGAAAACAATGTCTGTAACGTGCTGGTTTTTGTGCTTCGGCACGGGCAGCATGTGTATGGGGTTATCGAGCTGGCCAGTACGCAGTGCGATCCTCCGGAAGAGGGGATGCGTCAGCTGTTTCGCCTGTTGGGGCGCGACATCGGGCGTTTCCTGGAAGCCATGCAATACGAGGCCAGGCTCGAAAAGAAAAATGCACGTCTGGCACAAGCACAGCGCATTGCCCGTATGGGCCACTGGGAATGGCGCCCCCTGACGGGGCAACTGCATATCAATAACGGTACTTTGCGCGCGCTGGGTTTCGACCCGGGTCAGCACAATCCGCTTCCCACACTCGAGGCCTATGTCGCAAGGCTCTCTGAGGCCGACCGCGACAGGTTCAAAGCGCTGCTTGACGATGTGCAAGATTTTCAGCGTACCGAGGTCGAGGCCGAGCACGCGTTCAACTCTCCCGATGGTAGCCCTCGAACGGTGATTTTAAGAGCCGAAGCGCAAACAGATCGTCATGGCCGTTTGAATCGTGTGGTGGGCATGGTGCAAGATGTCACCGAACGACGACGCGCCGAGGCGCAGCTGCGTCTGATTGCCAGGGCAGTCGAGCAGGCCGCCGAGGCGATGGTCATTCTGGATGCCTTGGGCAGGATCGTATCGGTTAACCCTGCATTTACGCGTATTACGGGCTATACAGACACCGAAGCCGGGGGGCAACTGATGGATGAGCTTCTTCACCGTCCTACCGGCCGTCACGACGACACGTTTTTTCGCCGGGTCACCGGGTTTTTGCTGGCCGAGGGTCACTGGGAGGGCGAGGTCTGGGCGCTTCGCAAAAACGGGGAAGTTTTTCCCGAGTTGCTCAGCATTAGCGTTATCCGCGACGATAACGACAATGTGGTCAATTATGTGGGCGTTTTCAATGATATTACCGACCAAAAAGAGCAAGAAGACCGGCTTAAGCAGTTGGCACTATACGACAGCCTGACCGGTTTGCCCAACCGCACCTTGCTGCGCGAACACCTTGAGCAGGCCATGACCCGTTCGGCGCGTCAGCAGCGCAAAATCGCGGTCTTGTTCTGCGACCTCGACCGTTTCAAACCCGTTAACGATACTTTTGGCCACGAGGTAGGTGACCAGTTGCTGAAGCAAGTGGCCGATCGGCTGCGTGCCGCCGTGCGGGCCTCCGACCTGGTGTCGCGCCTGGGGGGCGATGAGTTTGTTTTGGTGCTTGAAAGCATTGCATCAGAGGCCGACGCCGGGCAGGTGGCCCATAAAATTGTCGACGCCATCGGGGGCCCGTTTGTTGTTGGTGAGCACAATATTAATATTGGCACCAGCGTGGGTATTGCGTTTTACCCTGAACATGGCGACAAGGCGCGTACCTTGCTACGACGGGCCGACCAGGCGCTTTACCAGGCTAAAGAAGCAGGCCGGAATGGTTACCAGGTCTGGGCGCCATCGGTGGCGGGTTAAATGCTGCGTCAATGCAAGGCAAGCTTAATCGTTTCGACCAAACCTGCGCCGACCCAACCCAAACTTAAGCAAGCTGCAGCCTAAAACAGCCATTTTGTTTTATGAACTAGTCGGTTTGCCCCGGCCATGTCTCTCCTTGGTGTAAAAAGCACCGGCCAGTCAAGGCCGGTGCTTTGTTTGCATCAAAGTAATACCTGATTATTCGACAGGTAACGCAGGGGGTCAACCTGGCGGCGTTCGCCGCCGAAAATGGCCGTTTCAGCGCAGCGGCAGGCTGCGAATGCGTTTGCCGGTTGCTGCAAAAATGGCGTTGCACAGCGCCGGAGCGACGGGAGGCACCGGGGGCTCGCCCACGCCGCCCGGCGGGACGTCGGGGTTGTTGTTGACCAGATGCGTGCGAATGACGCGCGGCGACTCGGGGTGACGCAGTACTGTGTAGTCGTGGAAATTGCCTTGCTCGACACGCCCGTTCTTGAAGCTGATTTCGCCGGTCAATGCCAGGCTAAGCCCCATAATGGCGCCGCCTTCCATTTGTGCCCGAATGCGTTCTGGGTTGATTTGCGGGCCACAGTCGATGGCCATATCGACGGCGACGATTTGTGGCTCGCCTTGGGCATTGACGGCGACCTCGACAACCGTAGCGGTGTAACTGACAAAGCTGTAGCAAAACGCCAGGCCCAGTCCGTGCCCCTTGGGCAACTCGCGCCCCCAACGGGCGCCGCGTGTGGCCGCCTCAATAACGTCGCGCAGCCGTCCGGTGTCATATGGGTAGGTCTCGGGCGATTCCGAGTAGTTCCAGGTGTCGGCCAACGTGGTCGGGTTGATGCGCCGGGGCGGGCCAATCAGGTCGAGTGCAAAGGCTTTATGGTCTTTGCCTGCGCGATGGGCCAGTTCGGCGATGAAGCATTGCGCCGCAAAAGCGTGGGGGATGTTCGATACCGACCGGAACCAGCCAATACGCGTATGCGCCGGGACCTTCCCGGTTTCGATGCGAACATTGGGGATACGGTAGGGCATGTTGATGGCTGACATGGCCGACTCGAACAACTGCTCGCCTTGGGCGCCCTCGGTAAACAACGAGCCGATGGTCGGGGCCGCACTGCGGTGCAGCCACGACGCCACGTGGCCGTCTTTATGCATGACGGCCTCCAGGCGCTCGACAGATACGGTATGCAGGTAGTCGTGCCTGATGTCGTCTTCGCGTGTCCAGACCAGTTTTACCGGGGTGCCTGCCGGCATGGCTTTGGCCACAATGGCGGCTTCGTCGACGAAGTCGGGCTTTGATTTGCGCCCGAACCCACCGCCCAGCAACAGAACATTGACTTTGACCTGTTCGGGCTTGAGGCCCAGCCTGGCCGCAACTGCACTTTGGGCGGCCGGCGGGTTTTGCACCGATGTCCACACTTCGGCGCCACCATCACTGATTTTTACCGTGGCGGCCGGGGGTTCCATAGACGCGTGCGCCAGGTGAGGGATGTAATATTCGGCGCTGACGCGTTCTTCGTCGGTGGCGGCTTGCCACACTTGTGGCGCGTTGCCTTCGTTGCGCATGGTCTGGCCCGGTGCGCGCGCGGCCGCTTCAAGGGTTTGGCGGTAGGCGGCAGAATCGTAAGACGCATTGGGGCCGTCGTCCCATTCAATATCAAGCGCCGCGCGGCCTTGCATGGCGGCCCAGGTGTTGCGTGCTACCACGGCCACGCCCCCCAGCGGCTGGAAGGCCGGGGCCCCTGAAAACGTCGGGATCTCGACCACTTTGATGACCCCCGCCACTGCCAGGGCTTTGTTCGCATCAAATTTTTTGACTTTGCCGCCCACAACCGGCGGACGGGCCACGACGGCATACACCATGCCGGGCAAATGAAAGTCAATGCCATAGGTTGCGCGGCCTGCGCCGATGTCTTCCAGGTCGACCAGCTTGACGGCTTCTTTTCCGATATAACGGAACTCGGACGGATTCTTTAACGAAAGGGCCGCGCCGGTGGGTACGGGCAGCTTTGCCGCATCGGCAGCCAGCTCGCCATAGCCCAGTTTTTTGCCCGTCGGGACGTGCACAATGCTGTGGTTGTCGGCGCGTACCTGGTCAAGCGGTACGCCCCAACGCTGGGCCGCAGCCCTGGCAAGCATCTGGCGCATTGCCGCGCCGGCGCGCCGCATGGGCATCAAGAAGTGGCGCACACTGCGCGAGCCATCCACGTTCTGGTTGCCGTAGCGAGCCTCATCGGCGCCCGCCTGAACAATAGTGACCTGTTGCCAGTCGGCGTCGAGCTCGTCGGCCACCACCATGGGCAAACTGGTGCGTACGCCGGTACCCATTTCGGCCCGGTGTGCCACGATCGTGACCAGGCCGCTGGCGGCGATTGAAATAAACGTCAGCGGGTCATCGACGGTGCCGCCAGGCATGGAATCGGCCCCGTACTTCTGGGCTTGGGCAGCATGCACACGAGAAATAACCCCCGTGCTGGTGACCGCCAGGGTCAGGGCGCCAAGGCTGCCCTGCAGAAAGCGGCGACGCGAAATGTGCGGTGTGGTCTTGTTCATTTGGCCTCCCCGGCGAGGGTTTGCGCGGCTTGCTTGACCGCATTGCGAATGCGGGGATACGTGCCGCACCGGCAAATATTGCCGTTCATGGCGTCATCGATCTGGTCTTCGGTGGGCTGCGGCGTGGTTTTCAGCAAGCTGGCGGCCGTCATGATCTGGCCTGCCTGGCAGTAGCCGCATTGCGCGACGTTGTTGTCGACCCAGGCGCGTTGTACGACCTGCCCGACGGGGTCTGATGCAAGACCTTCGATGGTGGTGACTGGCTTGTCGGCAACGGCCGAAACCGGTGTGACGCAGGCGCGCGCCGGTTGCCCGTCGATGTGCACGGTACAGGCGCCGCACAGTGCCATGCCGCAGCCGTACTTGGTGCCGGTCATGCCCAGTTCGTCGCGTAAGACCCATAACAACGGGGTGTCTTGTGCAACGTCGATGGTTTTGACGTTGCCATTGATGGTGATGGTGGCCATATAGTTACCTCGTGAGTGAACGCTTTTTAGTGTAATTGCTTTCTATTGCAGAACTTGCTGCAATGGGCGGGAAAGCAGTTCGCCGACGATGGCGGGAACAAACTGCCGCTTCACCGTAATGGCATAAAAGTGCTCGTAAAGGTTGGGTATCGGCATGTATTCGACCAGTACCCCGTTCTGGATTTCGTCGCGCACTACCACTGCGGGCAGTACAGCCAATGACCCGCTATCTCGTGCCAGCAGGCGCAGCATGGCCATGTCATCGGTTTCTGCCTGTACTCTGGGTTCAAACTGGACTAGGGCGCAAAAGCCTTCAAAGGCGGTGCGGATGTCGCTGTTGCGGCCGGGCAAAATCCAGCTTTTGTCGGTGTAACCGGTCGGGAAACGGGTATCGGGTTTGAGGTGGGCCGGGCCGACGATAGATACCGGCTGGCGCGCCAGCAGCTGGCTTTGCCATAGATGTTCACCGTCGATGCCCGCCCCGGTGCCCGACGTGGCACTGATATTGGACAGCACCAGGTCAAACTGGTGTTTGCCCAGCCCGTTCAGCAGGTTGTCGAAATGGGTGGCGTTCAGGGTAAACCTGACGTTGGGGTTGTCCATCAACGGCGACACAAACGCTTCGACGAAGTTACGCGACATGGTCGACAGCACACCAATGCGCAAAGTTTGCAGGGCCGGTTCTTGGCCGCGTCTTAGCAACGACTCAAGTTCCTGACCCTTCGAAAAAATATCTTGTGCATAGACAAGCACCCGCCGTCCGGTTTCGGTCAGCACCAGGGTGCGGCCCACACGGTCGAACAGGGTGACATCCAGCGCGTCTTCCAGCTGTCGAATTTGTGCGGACAGCGCTGACTGTGAAACATGCAAGGTTTTTGCCGCCTGCGTCAGGTTGCCAATGACGGCGACACGCCAAAAATAATAAAGATGATGGTAGTTAAGACGGCTCATGGCAAAAGTGTGGGGACAACCAGGGCAGGAAAGAGCGATGAGTACCGCGCTAACCCTGGTGCCATGGCTTAAGTTAATAAAAAACGAACGATTAGTTAATAATTATATATTTTACAGAATGATTGGCCGTCTTCATACTTGCGCCATCCAATCACCAGGAAGTTTCATGGGTCAATCACTTAATACCGTGTCTGTGGTCATGCTGATACTGATCACGTTCATCGGGCTGATCATTCTTAAATATTCTAAAAATTATTTGCAAGGCGAGCCGCGCCGACACCGTTACTACATGGCGCTAACGGGTGTTTTGCTGTCGGTAGGGGTGACGGTAACGGCTGACCATTTGCTGGTGTTCCTGGGCGGGTGGGTCGCCATCAGTTTCTCTTTGCACGCGCTGTTGCGGTTTTATCCCGATCGGCCCCGTGCCGCGCTGGCTGCGCACAAGAAATTTTTGTTTGCCCGTCTGGCCGAGTCTTTTTTGCTGGCGGCGTTTTTGTTGCTGCATCACGAGCATGGCACCTGGCAAATCAGCGCCATTGCGCAGCACTATCTGGATAACGGCGCCTCTGCGATGGGGCAATGGGCGGCGGTATTGATAGCGATGGCGGCCCTGATCAAGTGTGCGCAGTTGCCGTTTCATGGCTGGCTGATGCAGGTAGTTGAAGCGCCCACACCGGTGTCGGCCCTGTTGCACGCTGGTGTGGTCAATATGGGTGGGTACTTGTTGATTGTGTTCGGGCCGCTGCTGCTGCAATCGGTTGCAGCGCAGATACTGGTCATCACCGTTGCCGGTGCCAGTGTTGTGCTGGCGGCGCTGTCCATGGCAACGCGGATCAGCGTCAAGGTCAGGCTGGCGTGGTCTACCTGCGCCCAAATGGGCTTTATGCTCATTGAATGCGCGATGGGGCTGTTCGAGCTGGCGCTGCTGCATCTTGTGGCGCACTCTTGCTACAAGGCCTTTGCATTCTTGAACTCGGGCGCTGCCGTGCAGGCCTATCGTCTGACCCAAATGTCGCCTGCTGCAGCACCGCAAGCCCGGGTATGGCTGCCTGCCCTGGCCGTGGGGGCAGGGCTTGCCGGAGCAGGGGCCTGGGTGTCGGGAGCACAGGGTGCGGTCGGCCCTTGGGTGTTGCTGGGCCTGGCACTGGCCGTTTTGGTGGCCCAGCGTTCCAGTGTGGCGGCCGTTGGCAACTTGTTCTACGCGGCGTTTGTGGCCACTGTCATTGCCGCGTTGTATGTTGGCCAAAAAGTGCTGTTTGGCCAATGGGTGCATGGTGCCCCTGTCGCTGCCGGCTTCTGGGCCGACATTGCGCTGGTGGCATTGGCCGCTTTATTGTTTACCGGGCATTTGGTTTTGGTGCATTGGCCAGACACGCCATTGGGTCGCAATTTTCAGCGGTGGTTGTTTGCCGGCCTGTATCTGGATGAATGGGCCACCCGCATTACATTGCGGATCTGGCCGGTACAGCTGCCGTTGCCATCGCGTTCGCGTCGTACGCATTTTGCGCGGGTCGAAGGGGTGACGCAATGAAGCCCAACGATCTGACCGAGCCGGTGATGGTTCAGGCGGCCTGGCGGCCCGCCGCACAACACGCTTGCGCGCGCATTGCGCCGTCCTGGCCGCTCGATGCCTTAATTGCCGTCAACCCATGGTGGGAAATGCGCGACGAACCGTTTCAGCGCGTATCGGCCCGTCTTGCCGCCCTGGGCGACGTGCATTGTTTGATGCCGGCGACCTGGTTCGACAAGCAGCAGCCCGACGCCGGGGCCGGTGCCGGCAAGGCAACAGCACCGTCGCCGCACTGGAAGAACGTGTCGGCGTGGCTCGACGCCCTGCAAGACCGCAGCCATCGCATGACCTGGTCGGATGAGGTTACGCATCAGGTCAGCCAGTTTTGCGCCATGTTCCTGCAGCGCTCGCAAGGGGCTGCACTGCGTCGTCGCCCTTCGCCTGCACCAGCGCCTGCGTGTTCGTTGTATGTTGACTGGCTGGCCTTTGTGCAGGCCGATCGCGGCATCGAGATTTTGATGGGCGAACCGGGTTTGCACAACGCGTTTGAACAGCTGGCGCCAACGCACGAACAATTATTTGCCGAGGCATTTGAGGCCCTGACCTTGCGGGGGGGCAATGCAGAAGACTACCTGCATGCGCTGCTGCTCGATGTTAAGGGTTGGGCGGCGTTAACCGCCTACTTTGACCGCTACACAGACGTTACCCCCGGGGCGGGCAACGACATGATGCTGCAGTTGTTGGCCGTGCGTCTGGCCTGGGAACTGGTGTTGTGGCGCCATTGCCAGGCGGCTTATCCGTCGGTCTGGCCATCGTTGCAGTCGGCCTGGCAACAACAGTGGCAGGCACTAGATGACATGGTGCAGTGGCATGCCAGTGCTCAGGCGCGACTATGGGAAAAGCAGGCCGAGATAGAGCGCGTGTATCGCGCCCCGCTTCATGCGCGCTTGCGCATGCCGGTTCCAGCGCCCTTGGCGGTTCGCCCAAGCGTGCAGGCGGTGTTTTGTATCGACGTTCGCTCCGAGCCTTATCGGCGCGCATTCGAAGCCCAGGACCCAAGCATACAGACATCGGGTTTCGCCGGGTTTTTCGGGTTGCCGGTCCGTTATCGGGCCCTGGGCGCCGTCCATGCCGAACCACGTTTGCCCGGTTTGCTTAAAGGGCAAATCGATGTCGTCGAGCAACCCGCCCGGTCTGAAGATAACGCCGAACGTTACGCGCAGCGTCTTAACCGACGGGCGCGTATGCATGACTGCAACGGTCTGGCGCCGACGACGTTCAGCCTTGTCGAAAGCCTGGGGCTGGGGTATGCCTTCAAGCTGTTGAAAGCAGGCTTTTTTCCGTCGTCCGACCACGCGTCTGATACGGCCCGGTCTGCCGGCGTGACCTGGGCGCTGCAAAAGGGGGGCGTGCCTTTGACGCCGGATGAGCGCGTTGCCCTGGTTGCAGGTATTTTGCGCAACATGGGTCTGACCGACTCGTTTGCGCCTGAAGTATTACTGGTGGGGCATGGCAGCACCAACCGGAACAATCCGCACGCTGCCGGGCTGGATTGTGGCGCGTGCGGCGGGCACGACGGCGCGCTGAACGCGCGCGTGTTGGCCATGTTGCTCAATGACGCCCAGGTCCGCTCGGGCTTGCGCGGCTTGTCGATCGACATTCCCGACGACACGCAGTTTGTCGCTGCACTGCACGACACAACCACCGATGAAATTGTCTGCTTCGACGGTACATTGACGTCGCAAACACAAAACTGGCTTGATGCCGCGTCGTGCATGGCGCGTCGTCGTCGGGCGCCGCAACTGGGTATCAAACCCGATAAAGACGCCATCTTGAAGAAGCGCTTTATGCAGCGTGCGCGCGATTGGTCGCAACCACGACCCGAATGGGGTCTGGTCAACAATGCGGCGTTCATTGCCGCGCCGCGCGCACGGACGCGTCATATCGATCTGGCCGGCCGCGCCTTCTTGCATGATTACGATTGGCGCCGGGACGCCGACGGGGCCGTGCTTGAGCTGATCATGACGGCGCCAATGGTGGTCGCGCATTGGATCAATATGCAGTATTACGCGTCAGTTACCGATCATCGGCATTACGGTAGCGGCAACAAGATTCTGCACAATGTCGTGGGCGGGCATCTGGGCGTGTTCGAGGGCAATGGCGGAGACCTGCGCATTGGCTTGCCGTTGCAGTCGGTACACGACGGCAAACGCTGGCGCCACGAGCCTTTACGGTTGGCGGCTTATCTGGCCGCCCCGGCGGCACGCATCGAAGATATCTACAATCGCCATGCCGTGGTAAAGGCGCTGGTCGACAACGAATGGTTGCATTTGTTCAGGCTTGACGACGACCCCGCCCGGTTACAACAACTGACCCGCAACGGCTGGCAGACGGCTTAACCTGACATCGGGCGCGGCGGAAGTTCCGCTATACTCGAAACTTCCGAAACTCCCCATTCGCTGTATGAGACGATTTTTCGTCCTGTTCATCGCCTTTCTGACTGCTTTCCAGTTGCTCGACGAATCGCTCGACGATGTCGGGTTAAAGCCGGTAGCGCCGGCCGCCATCATTGCCTTTCTGGCCGATTCGTCTTTGCCGGCCGAGCCAGAGGCCCTGTCGTACGCAGACCCGGCGTCACAGTCCCCTCACGCTGACTTGTCCGATTCCGTTGTGCGGTGGGCGGTTGGCACAGTGGCCACCGAGCCGCCTGTGCAGCGCGTCGCTGCCCCTTTCTACGTATTCCCTGTCTTGACGTTTCCGATGCTTGACCCGCCCAGAGGGCGGGCCTGAGAACGCATTTTGCTGTTGGCATCAAACACGGCGGGCCTGCAATTTGCCGCCCGACGTTTTACTTAAAGTCATTGATATTTTCTTTTCAGGAAATTGTCCGTCATGGAATTATTGCTAGACCCCAATATATGGGTGGGCTTTCTTACCTTGGTTGTCCTCGAAATTGTTCTGGGCATCGACAACCTCATCTTTATTGCCATTTTGGCCGACAAGTTGCCGCCGCATCAGCGCGACCGGGCTCGTGTCATTGGCCTGTCGCTTGCGCTGTTGATGCGCCTGGGGTTGTTGACCATCGTCTCGTGGTTGGTGACCCTGACAACGCCGCTGCTTACAATCGGCGCGCTGTCATTTTCCGGTCGTGATCTGATCTTGCTCTTGGGCGGTCTGTTCTTGCTGTTCAAAGCCACGTCCGAATTGCATGAGCGCCTTGAGGGACGGTCGCATCAGCATTCGCAGTCGAAGGTGTATGCCGGGTTTGGCGTTGTGGTTGCCCAGATTGTCGTTCTCGACGCCGTGTTCTCGCTTGACGCGGTCATTACCGCCGTGGGTATGGTCGACGAACTGCCCGTCATGATGGCGGCAGTAATCGTGTCCATCGGGATCATGTTGTGGGCCTCCAAGCCGCTTACTCGCTTTGTCAGCGCGCATCCCACCGTTGTCGTGCTGTGTCTCAGTTTCTTGCTCATGATTGGTTTGAGTCTGACTGCGGAAGGCCTGGGGTTCAAAATCCCCAAAGGTTATTTGTACGTGGCCATCGGCTTTTCGATTCTTATCGAGTTCTTCAACCAGTTGGCGCGGCGCAGCGTTTTGCGCAATCGCGCGGCCGTCCCGTTTCGTGATCGCACGGCCGAAGCGGTGCTGCGCATTTTGGGCGGTCGCAAAGCCGCTTCAGAGTCTTCTGGCGATTCGCCCGCTGAAGAGAGCGATGAAGCGGCCAAAGTCTTTGCTGCCGAAGAACGTACGATGGTCAGCGGGGTACTGACGCTGGGTGAACGCTCATTGCGTTCCATCATGACGCCTCGTTCCGACATGTCGTGGGTTGATGTGAACGACGAGCCGGCCCGCGTTATTGAAATGCTTCGCGCCACACCCCACAGCTTCTTTCCGGTTTGCCGTGGTGACCTTGATACCCTGTTGGGTGTTGCCCGCGCCAAAGACCTGATGGCCGACATTATGGAAGGCCGTTCGCTGGCCAAACTGTCGTGCCTGCGCGAGCCCATTATTATTAATGAGATTACGGGCGTATTAAGTGCGATGGAGACCTTGCGTCGTTCGAGGGGCCAACTAGTGCTGGTCGCCGACGAATACGGCACCATCCAGGGTTTGATTACGCCTATTGATATTCTGGAAGCCATTGCGGGCGACTTTCCCGACGAAGACGAGCAGCCCGATATTCAGGTGCTGGATGAAGGCAAGTGGCGTGTTGCCGGCGCCACCGATTTGCGCTATCTGGAACTGACCCTGGATATCGACCCATTACCGGTTGATCATGTCGACATTACATCGGTGGCCGGCCTGTTGTTAGATCACTTCGGTAGTCTGCCCGAGACCGGCGCGCGCGCCTTTATGCACGGGCTTGAGTTCGAAGTTGTCGAGGTGACCGAGCGCCGTATTGCCTGGGTGCAGGTCAGCCGCGCCGTCGAGGTTGACGACGCCCCGATCGAATCGAACCCGGGTTAATGGCGACAGTGGCCTAACCGTTGCCGGTTACGCAACCGGTGGCGGTGGGTAGCCGGCGCGTTTGCCGGCGGCCCATTAACTAACACCGCCCAAGAAAAAGCCCTTTCTGGCAAAAACCAGAAAGGGCTTTGTATTTTGGTGCCGATAATAGGAGTCGAACCTACGACCTTCTCATTACGAATGAGCTGCTCTACCAACTGAGCTATATCGGCTAAAGCTTAAAAGCTAAGCCCAAAATTATACCGAATTTTGTTTTTTTGTTGCAATGCGGGGCGATAGCTGGGTATTAGCCAAAACCACGCCGCTTGGCGATAAGTTCACGTTCGAGCTTGCCCACGTAGCGTTGAATAAGGTTGAGGGTAGGGCCAGAAGGCCGCACAAATGCGCAGCCCACGCGAAAACGGGTTTTGCCGCTGGGCAGTTCTTGTTCGACGACGTGTTGAATACGCAGACTGACCGTAATGACGCCGACATCGGGCAGCGTGATCTCGCAGTTGTCGTAGATGGTGCCCATGGAGCGTTCGGGCAGATGATGGTCGTCGAACACGCCGATGCCGCCGCCGCTGATGTCACCCAAGGGCAGTGACACCATTTTGAGCTTTTGGTTTTCGCGCACGGGGATGCGGCACATGACCGGGTTGGTGATAGGCGTGTTGATACGATAGAAGTCGCGCCGCTGCAGGTAGCTGAGGGCCTGGGGCAGCGGGGCGCACAAGGCGGGCTTGCCTTCGAAGTCGCAAGGTTTTACGCTGCCGCAGACAAACTTGATATGAATTTTTTCAAGCGATGTTTCGACAATGATTTTGTTGGCCGACTGAACCCGCTGATTGGTACTGGCGTCGGCCGAAATGTCGAAAATCCATTGGTTGTTGTTGCGATCAACGTCGAGGATGGTGCTGATCATGGCCGTAACGCTGTTGGACACATGCACGTGCAGCAGCGAACGTTGACGCTGGATATTGCGCAGTACCGACTGAATTTCGAGCTCGGCCGTAATGGTGTGCGGGTCGTTGACGTCGATGTTCGAGTTTGGCAGCGTGTTGGTGTTGTCCATGGCAATGCTTTTATAAGTGCAGCAAAATGACAAGCCCTGTGCAAATGGTTACATTTTTTAGGGAAAATGGCCTAGGCATGCCGGATGTAATTGGCAAATTGTACCGATTGTGCGGGCGATTTGGGGCAGGTGCTTTGCACAACAACCCCCATTCGGCAAATTACCGCAAAATTGTTACATTTTTTGAGCGTTGATGGCGGCGGGGAACAGCGACCACACCGACATGAACAGGGCGGCCAGCAGCGGCCCGATGACAAAACCGTTAAGGCCAAAGGTGGCCAAGCCGCCCAATGTGGAAATAAGTACGACGTAATCGGGCATTTTGGTGTCTTTACCTACCAGCAGCGGGCGCAAAATGTTGTCGACCAGACCAATGACCAGAACTCCGAACAGAATCAGAATGGCGCCGTCCCAATAGGCGCCGGTGACCAGGAAGTAGACGGCTACGGGTGCCCAGATGATGGCAGCGCCAACAGCGGGCAGCAACGACAAAAACGCCATAATTACGCCCCACAGCAGTGCGCCGTCGATACCCAGCACCCAGAAAATAAACCCGCCCAGTGCGCCTTGCGTGGCCGCCACCACAATATTGCCCTTAACGGTAGCGCGCACGACGGTGATGAATTTCTGGATGAGCAT
This sequence comes from Pusillimonas minor, assembly GCF_014237865.1. Taxonomy (GTDB): domain Bacteria; phylum Pseudomonadota; class Gammaproteobacteria; order Burkholderiales; family Burkholderiaceae_B; genus Neopusillimonas; species Neopusillimonas minor. The sequence continues at coordinate 291,084 of NZ_JACJUU010000001.1, read as the reverse complement.
CTGCTTGTGCTCGTCGCTTAAAGGTATAACCAGGTTGATGGTTCGTGCCAATGAGGAGCCGTCACGCAGCAAAAAAAACAGCAAATACAGCATGATGGCCATGCTGATTAAAAAGCCGGCCGTGTTTTGCCCGATATTGACGGCCTGGCTGGCCAGGAACTTGCTGCCCTCGAGTGCGCCGGCCGATAACTTTTCTTGAATGCTGAACACGTCGGCGATGCCGAGCTCTTCGAGCCAGCGGTGTAGCGATTCGGGCAGCGCATTGACGATACGTTCGTAGTACAGCCCCAGGTTAAGCTGCCCGCTTTCGATGCGCCGGTAAATAGTAGCGCCTTCGCGAATGAGTGCACTGGTCAAAATAATAAGCGGGAAAATGACCGCCACCAGGCATAGCAGCAGCGTACCCAGCGCTGCCGTGTTGGGGTGTGCCGGTATTTTTGCCAGCAGCTTGCGATGCAGGGGCGTAAAACTGATGGCAAACACGCACCCCCAGAACAGCGCGCTGTAATACGGAAGCAGCAGCCAGCCAAAGGCCACCGATACAATAATCAGCAGGGTTACAAAGCTTCGAAAGTAAATGCCACTATTGCGCATATGGGCTCCGTGATTCACATAAAATCCCGTAAAAATCAGATCAGCATCATACCGTTAATTATTTGCGTTTAACCCATTTTTACTCTCGGGCGTCTTCATGACTTCACATTCTGGTTCCGTCCCTACGTCGTTTCAACGTCAGGCCAATTCCAGCACACACTGGCTATTGCTGGCCTACCTGGCCGTGGTGGTCGTGCTTTGGACGGCGCTTTGTGCGGTTAGCCACAAGGCCCCCGACCTTGACGGGATGGAAGAGCTGGTGTGGGCGTCCAGCCTGGAGTGGGGGTATTCAAAGCACCCGCCGTTGCCGTCGTGGTTAATGTATGTGCTGGTCGAACTGTTTGGCCGCCCCATTTGGCTAACCTTTTTTGCCGGGCAGCTGGTGGCGGCGCTGGCCTTGTTGTTCGTGTATTTACTGGGCTGCGAGTTCACGACGCCAAGCCGGGCCCTGATGGCCACCCTTATGGTGTCGGTCACCATGTACTTTTCGTTGCGGGCAACGATATATAACCACAATACCGCGCAGCTGTGGTCTATTGCCGCATGTATCTGGCTGTTGTTCAGGGCGCTCCGAGACGACGGCTTGTCTAACTGGCTGTGGCTGGGGCTGGTAGCGGGTTTGGCCATGCTGACCAAATACAGCGCCCTTATTCAGTTTGCGGTGTTTTTTGTCTTTATGCTGGTGCAGGGGCATTTGCGCCGCCCAGCCGTATGGAAGGGCATTGGCGCAGCAACAGTGGTGTTTTTAGTGGTGATATTGCCGCATGTGCTCTGGTTGGTTGCCAACGATTTTGCACCGATGCGGTATGCCGATAACTCCATGGACGTAGACGGCGGCTATATCGACGTTCTGAAAAGCATGGTCGATTTTTCGGTAGACCAAGTGGCCCGGATGGCGCCGCTTTTTGTGCTGTGGCTTGCCTTGTGGTGGTGGCAGCGCCGCGACGCGGCAGCCACTTTGCATTCGGCGCAAACACAAACATACGCGCAGGCCATGTCTCCCGAAGCAAGGTCGTTCTTGCTGTGGGTGGGCCTTGGGCCCTTTGTGATGACCCTGCTGGTGTCGGCCATTTTGGGCACCAAGCTGGTGGCTTCGTGGGGGACAACGTTTTTTATTCTTTTCGGCTTCTACGCCTTTTGGCGCCTTAAAGGTAGCGACCAGGTCTGGTTGCGTCGTACAGCAGTCGTAGCCATTGTCTTGCAGGTGCTGATGGCCGTGGGCTACGCCGTGGCACGCGGTCCGGTGGCCTACGAAGTAGGGCGCATGACGCGTTCAACATTCCCGGGCCCCGAAATCGCCGCGCAGCTTAACCAGGTATGGTCGCAGCATGTGCCCAACGCCCCATTGCGGTTGGTCGCGTCCGACACCTGGTTTGGTGGCAACGTCGCCATGAATATTTCTGACGACACCCAGGTGTTTATTAGCGCCGATTACTTCCAGTCACCTTGGCTTGATCCCGAAACCGCCCTGGATTGCGGTGTGCTGGTTGTTTACTCACCCGACGGCCGCGGGTACTGGTCGAGCGAGCTGATGGCCCTGTTTGACAAGTCGCCCTTGCAGGGCGAGTTTAAACAGCAATGGTCGTCTGACAAGAGCCCGATATTTACGGTAAAATGGGCGATTAAGCCACCCACACCCAATTGCCGGCCTGCTGCCGGGTAAAAGGGTGTTTAAGGGGCAGGTGTGGCGTTTAACCATTGCAGGCGCAGCGGTTTGGCAAGCAAGGTTAAACGCAAAAAAATTTAGGGCTGGCTTGCACACCAAAAAATAAATGTGCTATAGTTATGTTCTTTCAATTCCCCGATAGCTCAGTCGGTAGAGCGACGGACTGTTAATCCGCAGGTCACTGGTTCGAACCCAGTTCGGGGAGCCAAGAATTCAGAAGTAAATCAGTAAGTTACAGCCACCCTAGCCGGTGGCTGTTTTCTTTTCTGGTGTCCCGTGTGACCAAAACGTGACCGCATTTGCGAAGGGTGCCAAGTGTGTGGCGTCCATGTGGGCATACTTCTTGACCATCTCCAAGGTTTCCCAGCCCCCCAATTCTTTCAGCACGAACAGCGGCGTGCCGGCCTGAACGTGCCACGATGCCCATGTGTGGCGCAGGTCGTGAAAGTGGAAGTCGACAATGGCTGCCGCTTTACATGCCCTGGCGAACATCTTGGGGTCGACATACTTCTGAGGGTTGCCGTTTCGGGTGAACACTCTGGTGGGGTGAATACCCTTTTGGGCGTTGATCAGGGCGACCGCTTCCGGGTTAAGCGGCACGCCCCTGGCCTTTTTGGATTTTGCCTTGTTGGCCGACACCCAGGCGATGTTTCGGGAAAGATCAACGGCTGACCACTCGAGCGACAGGATTTCTCCTGAGCGCATGCCGGTGGCCAGAGCGAAGCGGGTGACATCTTTGAGCCAGTCTTTGTTGATGACATTGACCAGCGCGGTCGCCTCGGCCTGGGTGATCCAGCGAACCCGAACGGTAGGTTCTTTGGCAGGTCTGAGCTTGACAGGGTGAGAGATCCAGCCCCATTCAGCACATAGCGAAATGATGCGCCTGATCGTGGCAAGGTAACGGTTACGGGTTGCGGGCGTGAGCTTGACCCGCCCCTTGTTCTTGTAGATCGCATGCGTAGGCAACGCATCGATCACTTCTTCCGTTGTCAAAGAGCTGATGGCGCGCCCCGCAAACTGATCACGCCAATACTTGATGTGCCGCACCTTTGTTGCGTAGTCTTTCTGGCCTTCGGAGGCCTGAAGAAAGCGGACCGCAGCTTGTTCGAAGGTGTATTGCGGGGTGTCCCCCAGCTTGGCCACGCGCCACAGCTCGGCCTTTAGCCGGTCGTGGTATTCCTGCGCGGCCCTTTTGTCGTCGGTGCCAGTAGATCGTCTAACTCTTTCGCCGCTTGGCGTGCGTAAATCGATCCACCAGATGCCGTTACGCTGTCTGATCGACATAGTGATTCTCCTGTTGATCGCAGCGCCAGCCGTGTCACTTTGTACTGCGGGCGCGAAATTTCTTCAAGTCGAGACGGCCAGACCAGCCACTTGCGGCAGCCTGGTAGTCGAAAGCCGATCTCGTTGCGGCGATGGAATACGGTTTGGTAAGCCAGCCCCAGGCGTCGGGCCGCTTCCTTCAGGCTGATGGCGGTCTCTTCCATGTTGTTTCCTTACTTGTATGCCCCACGCGCTGGCCGTGAGGCTCAGCACGCTATTGATTCGTTGCTGCATTGTTTTTGATGTGGCGGCGCACGGCTAATGGTTGAATTCATCGGCCCAGCTGTTGGATCAATGTAGAAAAAGGCCCGTAGGCCTCTATTCGTTTCAGTTTCTTGGCGCGGGATCGACGTCTGGGGACATACCCTTTGGGCGGGAATTTCACCCCGTCGACGACCTCCAACAAAAACATCTTGTTCCAGCCCCGACCGTGCTGGGGGACTTCTGTTGCCTCGACGGCGCCGTAGGTGCCAATCAGCAGCCGCACGCTGTGATAAGTGGCGCTGAACGTTAGGCCCAGCTCATTTGCCATGGCAGCAGTCGTGCAGCCAGGGTGGTCAGCGATGTAGTCGTAAACGCGCTCAATGTTGCTCATGACTTTTTCCATTCCTCAAGAATTCTATTGCCACCAAGCAAAAGCCTGCCTTCTGCGCCATACCCAGAGTCGTCGCTCAGATTATTTGCCGGCTGCCCGGCATCAGCGGCGGCTTTAGATAGACGGAGCGACAGGGATTGCACACCAGGATCATCCGATAAACCATCGAGAACCTCGACGGCTTCATGAGCAAGGTCGCACAGGCGGCCTACCGCCTCAGCCTTTTTCACGCCATCACGCAAATGGTTCTCAGCGATGGCAATGACGGCATTAAGCGCGCTGGTAACCGCGGCAGGCTTGATGCCGGCCTCGTCCATCGTTCGCGTGTCCTCACCCTTGCGCCATGCTTGGTACTTTTTGAGGGTCAGGATTTGGGCGTGTAGGGTTGGGCTCATGGCTTAACCTCGGTTCTGTCTGGTGCGCGGCGGTTCCAGTTCTCCACATGGTTAGCCTTGTCTGTATAACCATTTGAGGTACCGCAGTTGTCACAACACACCCGATAGGCAGGGTGGTTAATCGTTCCTTCGCAGTGCTGAACAATCAAATTTTCGTTCTCGCCACAAAAAGGGCACGGCTTTAGTTCTGGTTTCATGGTTGCTCCTTCGGTTCTGGCGCGGCTTCGAGCATGGCACGTAAAATATCGCACCCCAAGCAATCACTAAACTTTCCAGCGCCCCCATTTTCTTTGCACCACCCCTCGCAATGAGTGTTTGCAAGGTCATTAACTGACTCAATTTTCACAAGCTTGTAGCCTTCGGGGATTTGTTGGGGGTGTGGTGCTGGCCCCGCAGCCGCCTCAACATATGATTCATACATATGGGCGCAATCAGAGTTCAGTTCTTGTAGACGATTAATTGCCGCATCTCGCGCCTCACGACGAACCGACACCCATTGGCCATCAGACCCAACCGCCACAGACGCCTTTAAGCCTCGCACAACATCATCAATGCGACGGTCTTTTACATGCTTGCTGGTTTGCTGTTGGGGTTGTGGGGTGTCGTAAAGCGGCTGCACTGACCAACCGTCTTTTTCCAAGGTATCGGCTGCGCCTTGTGTGGTCGCCAGAAACTGTTCCCCTTCAAAATCGGGCGTGCAAAGCCAAGCCACCGGCTCACCCGCCTGTTGTTGGGGTTGTGGGGCGGTGTATAGCGGTATCCATCCTGTCCACGGGTTCCCGGTACATGATTTGACAGTAGAGTGATCGCGGAATATTGAGTCGTACCCATAAATGCTAGGCAGATACCAAGCCACCGGCTCACCCCTTGCCTGCCGGAGCGAAAGCAAGCGAACCAAAACATCATCGGACGTATGCCCATCCCATTCTTTACCGATTGGCAGTTCGATGCCCTCCGGCAAGTTCTCGATTTCGCTTTCTGGTAAATGGTAGGTGGCGGTTCCTTCTGGTGTATCAATACCTGCGATAACCCATCCTTCCCATGCGCTGCCGTCGTGGTGTTTGCGGCTCCACCATGCGTTGTTCTTGTGCGCGTGCATCAGAAGGCAAAACAGCCGCACACGATGCGCGTATAGCTCGTTGAAGGTGTGGTAGCCATCAGAGGTCTCGCCGGTTATCTTATTTGCCTGCCGGTCTGCTTCGATGGCGGCAACATGATCCTCGTACGTCACATAGTCGCCTTCCGGTTCCTCGTGTATTGGGTATGCGATATCACCGCTGACGGCGTAGCGCTTAATGTCGTGAGTGTTCATTTCTTTTCCTTTGCAATGCGGCGACGTGCATGCATTAGTGCCGAGTAATATCTATTTAGCGGTTCGCAGTCCTCGTCGCTGTCATGCTGGTCATCTTTTGAATGGTGAAAGTCGCAGCACTGCAAATGAGTTGGGCAAGCGGCGACTAGATCAATCAACTCTTTCATGATTCCCCTCAACACGGCGGGCGTGGTCGAGCGCAGCCACGGCGTTGTGTTCATCGATGGTTTTCAGCGGAAGGGACGGGTTTTGATGCCAGTATTTTTCATGGCACCAATAGCCGAACATTGTGACGCTGTAGCGCCCAAACCCTTGATTGCTGACAACGCCTAGCTCGGTAAGGCGCTTAATCCGTTCCTTGCCAATGTCGTAACCCTGCCCGTCTTCGGTGGTTTCGATGAATCTGTGCAGGTCGTGCTGATCTTCATCTTGAAGGAATTTTGCATCCTCCCGATCCTGCGATTGCGGGGCGTCTTCGATGGCGGCTATATACACATCAGACGGTTTACCGGGAGCCGTTCGCGCTGCCTGATAATTGATCCCTAAGTGTTCGCCAATCTTGAATAGAGTCTCTATGTAAGGCCCTACTGCTTCGGTAAGAATCTCAACCATACGTTCACGGGTAATGGTTGCCCGTTCGACAGGTATGCTGTTACCGCTACGAAACTCGGGCGGCAGTTTGATAGGTTCAGTCATCATTCTTCTCCAAAACGAATGCGCCGTACAGCACGGCCGCGCAACTCAGCGCTGACGTAGCTGCCGCCCTGGTGGCCGTTGCCGAAGTTCTGATACCGCGCGCACTCGGAGTAAATTTCATGGGTCTGGTTTGACCAATACCAATCCTTTTGGAACTGGTCCCGGCAGGTATTCCAGAGCATGGCCATTTCGATTTTGTTCGGCAGGTCGCCACCAATGCTTTTGGCCCAGACCAATTGATCGGCTTGGCTGGCTTCGTTGTTGTCACCGGGCAATAAAATGAGGTGGTAAAGCTCGCCTTTTTGGTTGCCGATAGCGCCGACATAGATTTCGTCTGGGTTTAGGGTTGGCAGTTTGGTTTTCATTTCTGTTTCTCCATTGCTGCGTCGATGGCGACGCGTGGGTTTGTGAACCATTCGGATTGCGTCTCCCCGTAGTCTGGCCAGCCAAGGCGGTGTCTTACCCCATTGGGTGCACTTAGGGACTGAATCTGGCATTCTTCCGAGATCATGAAATCCAGACGCTCCGCATCCTTACGCAAAGCCTGCACCTCTGGCGATTGCAATACAGCTTGCTCGATGGCGCGGGCAAATTCATTCATCAGTTGCCACGGCTGCATAGATCGGCGGATTTGATTGATCTGCTCGTCTTTGAGTACGGTTTGCTGTGCCATGTCAGAATCTTCCAAGTGCTTTCAATTGGCGCTCCGCGCTGTACCCGCTATAGGGCTCGCCTGTTAAGCGCGCATCTGATTGGGATTCAAGCTTTTCCCACAGCGAGGCCAGCCATTTGCGACCCTTCTTTGTCTGTTCTTTTTCTTTGACTACTTCGGCGAAAGCCACCCCGCAGGATTCTGAACAGCAACTAAAGCCGTGCCCCCATTCAGTCGACCACATGCGAGCGCCGCCCCATTGGTCGTGCTCGTCCTTTTTCCCACAGCTGGGGCAGTCGTGGGCCATCCAGTAGCGTTGCATTCTCATGACTTTTCTCCTTCCGTTTTGGATATCGACTCTGCCAGAGCATCCCGCTCGGCCAGCAACTTAGCAACGGTTTCGGGGTTGGCTGCGGCGATGTACCGAACGTCAGCGATGCACTTCTCATCCCTTGTGTCACCGTACTGACACTTGACCAAATACGTCGCACAATCACCTCGTGTTCCCAATCCAAAACTGGATTTTGTATATGGCGCAAAAGCCCAAGGGCCTTCTAACGGCCCCGCTGCCAGCGCATCGCGCAGGGCTTTGTATTGGTCGGTCATGATTGACCCCCAAACACACGCCAGAACGCTACCCGCGCCGCGTCGTGCGCTCGACAGTCCTGCGGCGTACCGCTGACGATCATCCGGTGATATGCCTTCTCGTACTCCTGTAGCGCCTGTAGCGCCCCGTCGTCAGTAATGCGCTTGCCGCTCACGCCACCAGCACCAATCGCTTCCATCTCTGCCGCCTGCTTGGCCAGCCGGGCCTGTAGGTAGTCGTTAATCTTCACCATGATCAGGTAATCGTCGTGCGTGACGTACTTGCCGTCGGGTGTTTCGACAATCTCCGGTACCGAAAGGCTGTTGTAAAAGCGGGTGCCCAGGTCGTAGCGTTTGATCGGCGGGAATGGGCCCGAATCGACCACGCCAACGTAATCCAGCGTGCTGCTTGCGTCTTTTTTGGTTGTCATGTGGTTATCCATTGGGTTATTCATAGTTTGTGTGGATAAGTCGATGCCTACTTCAACCGATGCACGCGCCGGCCGACAATTCCATCGGGCAGGTTGCTATCTCCGATAGACTCAAGAAAAGGCGTCTCGCCGCCGTTGTTGGCCTTGATATAGTCGACCTCGACCTTGGCGCTGTTGATGATGACCTGGCTCATTTCGCTGATGGCTTTGGCTTGGTCGACGTCGAGCTTGCCTTTCTTGAGCAATTCCATGGCATCAAAAAGACCTTCACGCAGGTCGGCTATGTTTCTGGACATGGTTGATTTTCCTGTTTAGGGCCCCGCGCAGCTGTACGGCGAGGGCAATTTCTTTGGGGTATCGGTGCAGACTATTGCGCCGCATGTTCTCGGCCATGCTGATGCACTCAAGCCGGTCGATCGTGATTTCATCTTCGACGGTCGTTGTCATGCCAGGCTTAAAGCGCACGACATGCTTGGGCGGGATCGGGCCGTTGACCGCTTCCCAGACAAGCCGAGCTACCGGAACCCAACGTCGGGCCGGGTATATGGATGGATCATCGGTAACCTTTCGCTCAAGAATCCCGTCGCGAGAAACCCTGATCGAGCCAATCGGCAGGTAGTTGCGTTGTGCAGCGCCACTCATCTGGCCTTTCTTGAACTGGGTGCGCTGACAATTTGGGTGATGCCCGGTTGAGCCTGGCTTGCCCTTGTTCCAGGGCGTCTGACCCTTCTTAAAGCGGGTGTCCTTTCCGACTTGATCGCCGCGACGTAGCCGGCAGGCATACGGACTGGCCAGGTACTCCGGCGATTTCTTCAAACTTAGCGCTTCGGCCTGGCGGTACACCTGACTGACTGGTCGGCCCAAGGCCTGAGCAATGGCGTTGGTCGGGGTGTCCGGGTAGTGCTTTCTTAGGAACGTCTTTTCGTCCTCAGTCCAGCGTCGGCCGTTCATGTGGCCTCCCGTACCCGCCAGCCACCCCCATCGCCAAACTGCATGAGCGCTGGCTCGACCGGGTGGCACAGGCTGGCCTTTAAGCCATCGAAATAGCCGTGATGATCGTCTTTGACCACCAAGGTTCGGATCATCTTGTCGCCCACCAGCAGGACGCGCTGGCCGGGCTTGACGTGTCGCAGGCGTGGCACTGGCTCCGGTGGTTTGTCTGTCATGTAAATAACTCCAGTTGTTTGGCTCCCTTGCAGGCCCTGCGCCGGCGGGCCGCCCAGTCGAGAAGCATTGCGTGAAATCTTGGGTGTTGCCTGAAGTGCCGCGCCTGGGCTAGATAGACGCGGGCCTGATGAATATGGGTTTCGCGCACAGGTCTATCCCACGCCCTTATTAGGGGCGCGGGTTCCGTGGTGGTTGGGGGCTCTATGTCAGAAGGGGGTTAAATCACGCGCCACACAGCGCCGTGGCCGTGACGCATGAACGGAATGTAATCGTCTAGATCGGCGAGGCTTGCGGATGATTGGTGCTGCGCCGCTTGCTGCCTTTGTGGAGCCTGCGCGCTCTGCTGGCGCTGTTGTGGCGCATGGTTCGCCGTTTGCGCTCCGCTATCGTCACGGCCGCCGAGCATTTGCATTTGGTCGGCCACAATTTCGGTGCTGTAGCGGTCTTGGCCGGTTTCTTTGTCTTGCCACTTGCGGGTTTTCAGGCGCCCCTCGATGTAGACTGAGCGACCTTTCTTCAGATACTCGCCGGCGATTTCAGCCAGGCGGTTGTAGAACACCACACGGTGCCATTCGGTTTCCTCGCGGCGCTCCCCAGAGGCCTTGTCTTTCCATTGGCTGGTGGTGGCAATGGATACATTGCAGATTGCGGCGCCGTCGGGGCTGTAGCGGACTTCGGGATCGCGGCCCAGGTTTCCAACGAGAATGACTTTATTGACTGATGCCATGGTGCCGGCTCCTTAAACTTCCGTACCAGTGGCGTCCGCACTTGTGCCGACATCAGCGTACAGCGCGGTCACGTTTTCATACGGGAACTGCTCCACATTGCGCTTGATGAACTTGCCGAAATGCGATCCCTTCGATTCGGCGTTCTTGAAGGCATCGAATTGTTCGGCGGTGAAGTTGGCGTAGTGATAGACGCTGCTCACGCCCTTGCGGTTCTCGGGAAACCGGATCGCTAGAGTGTTCGTTTCAGGGTCATGGCCGATGGCGGCGACCTGCGAGGACTCGACCGAATCCATAGCGATAATTGGCTTGGCGGTGATATTAGTGTCCATTTTTCTCTCCGTTGTAGTGGGGCAATCGATGCCGGATTCTCTCTATCCGGCGTAAGTCAAGCCTGGATACGCGGCGGCTTTCCCTCTCTGGGGTGTTCAGAATGCGGCCGCCATTTGTTCACTGGCGCGCTCAAGATCCATATCCAGCAGCCACTCGATAACCTTGCTTTCGTGCACGCGGTAGTGAAGGGCAAGGGCCTCGATGATTTCGCTGTCGGTCGGGCGTGATGCTTTCGCGGCGGGCGCAGTCGCTTTGCCGGAAGAGAAGGTGGCGATGGTCTTCCATCCCGTCGACTTAGACTCAGAGGGCTGAGCTTCCACCTCGGTCGGCGCAGTTTGAGCCGATGCTGGTGCTTGTTCCGCCTGGACGGTCTGCCGGGCCCGGGCTTCTTCTTCCTCCCGGATCCGTGCGCGATCGGCTTCTGCCTTTTCTTCCTCGGCCTTCTTGTGTTCAGCGATTCGCGTGTTGACCAGCAGCTGGAAGTCGTCGTCAGCCTTGAAGATGACTTGCTGCAGGTCATTGAAGAGGAAGTCGTAATCCTTGGCGGCTTCCTTGTGCCATGCCAGCTTTGCGCGGATGCCCTTGGCGACGGCGTCGACAGCAATCTTGGCGTTCGCCAGCTCCGTGTCGACGGCATCATTCAGGCTGGCCAGGGTGCGCTTGTTCTTGGCCGCGCCGGCGAAGTCCGGGCGGCTGTATTCCAGGCGGATAGGCTTGATTTCGGCTTCGAGCGACTCGATGTGCTGGGCAAATGCCCTGCCAGCGCGAAGCATGACCCCATCCTTTATCTCGGCCTTCTTGCTGGTGACCAGTTTGGAGAGTGCCAGGCGCTTGGTGCGCAGTTCCGCCTGGATGAAGTCGATGGTCTTCATGAGTTCGTCAATGCTGGCTGTCTGCCCCAGAGCTGCCGACTTGGTGAGCTCGAGATCCTTTTCCGCCTTTTCGCAAAACTTGACTGTAGCCTCGGCGTTGGAGAAGTCCTCGTCGGTTTCAAGATCAGTCTTGATGTCGGCAATGAACTTGGTGGCCGCCGCCTTGAATTGGGGCAGATTGCTTAGGACCACTTCGCCGCGGATCTGCACAGCGAGGGCGGGTAATTGCATGATGGTGTCTGCAACAGGCTTTTCGGCGTACCGGACAGGCTGGTACTCGGCAAGGTCTTTATCGAACTGGGCCCAGCCAGCACGGATGCGGTCGAACCACTCCGGCGATGGCAAAACTTCCGTAAAGACACGCTTTTCTTCCGTGCCGTCCGATACTACAAAGATGACCTTTTCGGCTGAGGTCACGAGTAGTAGCTGCTGGCACTGGGGCATGTGTTCGTCTGGCACGATACCTGCCTGGACTGATGCGGCTAGCGCCTCATTCCATTGCTTGTGCTCAAAAACGATGGCTTCGGACATGGTCAGGCCGTCGCAAGATGCAGACAACTTGCCGTCCGAGCAGGTAACCGGGTACAAATCTTCGCCGATCAGGTCTTCCGCGAGTGGGCGGGCCAGCGCTTCGACTTCATGGCCGTGGTCCAGAATATTCTCTTGCACCCAATCGCTGAACTCCTTTGCGTTGCCAGTGTGCTTCATGTGTAGCAACTCGGTCCTCTTCACTTTCTTGGATAGGCCAAGCATTGCGGCAGCTTCGCTGGCACCGTAGTGCTCCAGGCGGAATTGGTGCCACTCGGGCGTGCCCTGGACGAGATTATGGATTTGCACGTTACTCTCCTTGGTTTTTGGCGACTGCCCACGACGCGACTTCCATCTTCTGGTCTTCGGTCAGCAGTTCTTTGGATTCAATAGTGGCGATGAGGTCATTAACCGATTTTTTGCCGCCTTCGATGGCTGCCTTCCAGCCGGCCCTCTTCTTTTCGAAGGACTCTTGAGAGCATATTTTGGGCTTGGCGGCGTCGGTGGCAGGTGTCTTCTGCTGCTCGGCCTCGTTATGCATGACGGTCTGCCAAGTGGCTTCGCCGTCCTTGATGGCGCCATATATGCCGCGCAGCTTCACGATCTCGGCCGGCGAGCATTTGCCCAGGTCGTGACCCAAGTAGCCGGTGAGGTCGGTCGCGGTAACGCCGATATCGGAAAACGCATCGACGATCTTGCGGCGCTCGGCGTCCGGATCTTTCGCTGCTTCATCCAGGCGAATGCTTTTGATAATTTCTTCCGCTTCATCGCAGAGGTCGCCGGGGATGATGCGCAGACCGATGGTGCGGATCGCCTTCGAAATCAGGGCGCCGCGCTTGTTCAGAATGTCGTCGTCGGTGCCGACAACCGTGTAAACGTCCTTGTTGTAGCTGTTTTTGCGAACGCTGATGTACGAGCCGTCGCTGTTTGGGCGGGACCGCTCCACCGTCTTGGAGACACGCACATCTAGCGGGTAGGTGATATTGGCTTCCAGGTCGGTCACCGAAACGCGGTGCACTTCCTTAATGTCATCCTCGAAGATCATCGTGGTTTCCACTAGGACATTCTTCATGCAGCGCAGCGCGACTTCCACAAACCGGATGCCCAGGCCTTCCACGCCATTGCCGATCGGCTTGATGTAGTAGGCGCTCTTGTTGTTGGCGAAGCTCGGGCGGCGACACTCCTTGATCAAGTCTTGACGCACGGCGTCCCAGTTGCGTGGGTTGCGCATGGCCATGATGTAGCGCGATTCGACCATCGCCTTGGACTGCGCTGCTATGGCGGTTGATGCGGTTTCCACTACAGCAAATGAGCTTTCCGATGCGCCGAATTCTTGTCGGACGGCAAGGGCGTTTTTGTTATCTGACATTTTCTTATCCTATAATTCGTGCGGCCACAGTCGGCCCAAAAAGAAAGAGTGCTAATACTGCTGGCGACAATAGCCATGCGTACCAGGGAATTTTTGAACTGTTCTTTGCCCATGCGCCTTGCCCGTCGTACTTCTTAATCAGTGGCGGGTTTAGGTACCGTTCCCACACAAAGACGATGAGCCCGGATAAGGCCACCATGGCGATAAGCATCAGCGCGTAATCGGTTGCGGACATGTCATTCCCCTAAAATTTGTTTTTCGGCCATGCTCTTGCACCAGGCGCTGATCAGCCGTTCTTTTGTTGCGCGGTCGTAGGCCATCAGCAGTCGCATGGTTTCCGGGTTATCGACCATGAAAATCAGTTCGAATAGCTCGGTAACGTCGTAACTGTCGCCAGCGATCTTGGCGGTTGAGCGATAGCCGTCGATGACCTGGTAAACCTCGTGCTCGTAATCGGCGGCCAGGGCGTCGATCTGTTCGTAGTTGATGTCGATGTAAGTGGGGGCGCCGACGCGCAACGGATCATCGGGGCAGGCAGCTATGCCGTCCCGGTCAAGTACGTAGGTCATGGGGGCTCCTGGGGGAGTAAGAAAAGAGGGTGAGGGCAGGCAGCTTCGCTTGAGGCAGCGTCGTTCGCCTTCACGTAGTCAGATGGTTTGTGTTGTTGCGGGGCCAAGCCGCAACGCTGCAGCCCTCAAGGAGTGACGCTCGGGCCCGGTGTAAAGCCCCGGGGTTAGGGTCAACGGGAGGGAGTCGTTATCAGCGCGGCTAAGACGCTGTACCGAACGCCACTGCTTGAGGGTGCCGCAGGCGGGAATCGAACCAAAGTGCCGTCGCACTCACGCCTTCCGGTTAAGTACCGGGTGCTCTCCATGAGCTACTGCGGAATAGGGTGCCGGTTACGTTATTCCGGCGTCAGTTGGCAGCTGACCGTCTAGTTGGCCTCATGTGCGGCTTGCCAGGCCCTGCCACAAAGGCGCACAAGCAATGTCTTTATCACTCGTCTGCCAGCGAGTCGCAGGCCCGAAGGGTTTGTTGCCTTCGGGTAGTCTGCAATTGGGGTGGCCCGTATCGTGGGCCAGTCGCGAGGCTGCACAGGCAGGGCGCGTATTCGCAACCTGGGTGTTCCCGCATCCGCTTCGATTAATCCCAGTGCTCTTCCTGGGCGTCACTCTTGCTGTATCTTTACTCCCAACTTTCCAAGAGATTCCGGGAGTGATGGCACCGGGGCGCTACTCCCGCTTATTTTCCCGCCGCCTTTTTGGTATTGGCTGGATAAACCAGCTCAGGAGATTTCAGGTTCTTCGCTACTCCTAGCGCTGCACCACGCTTGTGGACACCATCATCAAGGCGGGCCGGACGCTACCCCGGCTGGAACACACGAACTTAACCAGACTGGCCTTGTCTGGCGGTCACTAACCGTTTACGTTCCGCATATAGCTTTCTGCTGCGTGTCTGCTTTCCACGCCGCCGCCTTGATTATGGGCCTGTTTCCAGGCCATTCCGAATACATGCTTGGCATGTCACCCTCTCGCGTCGCTGGCTGCGTTCCATCGGTTTGCCAGGTCATCCGGTCACCAGTTTTCAGCACTGGCCGCATTCCCACCTCACGTTGGCGGGCTTCCCGATCAAACACCGGTTTGGTGTGTTGATGGGATAATTCTACATGTGTAGATTTATTTATGTCAACAATCGTAGATTTTTTTCTAAAACAAAACCCGCCATGCAGCGGGTTGGTTATTTTTTGCTGGTGTTAATGGCAGTGGCGCGTGCCGTTACTGTTATCGCGATGGCACCCGTATCGATCAGTTCCGCCGCTATGGGCAAAGGCGGGCGCAATCGATGAGGCGCCAAAAACAACGAGCATTATTGTCAAGAAAAACTTACGCATGACTTCTCCTTTTAGTAGTGGGTGAATTGTGCCGCTTAAATTAGCGGCTTGTTTCTTCGCAAATTAACAAGCCGCCAAAGCCCTCTTTTTCCCGACAATTCAAGCCGCACTCATAGTCGGCTAATCTGCCGCGTACGCCCATTGAGCGCATCGTTTCATTGGCGCCCGCTCTGCAACTCTGTAGGTCTGGGAACTTGCCGATTGTGAAGTTTTGGACTTCGCCAGCGAACGGGATGTTATTCCGGTCTGGATATACAAAACCGGTCCACTGTTCGCTATCGAAGCAGCCTGAAATCAGCAAAAAAACTAACGGTAATAAAAATTTCATACAGTTACCTTTGGCCTAAAAAAATGCCATCGCTCCAAACTAGGCGCAAAAAATTAGGAGGCTTATCTTTCATTTTTGATGTGCTGATAATGACTGTATTTGTAGCCGTTATACCGCCATCTATCACGCGGATTTTTTTGGCGATTCGGCCTCGGTAGCTCTGTCGTCAATGAACTCTTGAGCTTTAGCCAAAATGTAGGCTTTTTCAGGCTTGGTGAGCTTTCTATAGCTTTTGACAAGCCTTGCCTCATCTTCAAGCAAAAAAAACTCACCAGCATTAGACACCTGTCGCTTCGGGGTAGGCTCTTGTAAGGACCCTTTGGCGTCCATCGTTGTTTCTTCAAGCAGCTGCTGGACTGTCAGGCCAAATGCTGCAGCTAGGTCCGTCGCATATTGTGATTTGCTGCTATCGCGATTTTCGAGCGCACTGATCGTCCCCCGCGAAACGCCGGAACGCTTTTCAAGCTCTTCCAGGGTCCATCCCCTGAGCTTGCGGTGTTTACGGACTTGAGAGCCTAGTGACATTGCAGCAATTTAAACAATCGTAGAAACATGCACAAACACAATTGTTGATTTAATAAATCTACACTTGTAGAATTTAGGCATGAATGCAATTAACAAAGCTATCGAAATCGCGGGAAGTGCTTCGGCGCTCGCCCGTGAAATTGGGGTTAGCACCCAAGCAATTTGCTTCTACCGCGACGGCAAGCGCCGGTTGCCGGTTGAGAAGTGCTCCGCCATCGAACGAGCCACGAAGGGTGCCGTAACGCGCCAAGAGCTGCGCCCTGATGACTGGGCTCAGATCTGGCCAGAGCTGGTCACATCCCCCCCGCCTAACGCCGAGGTCGTTCATGGATGACCATCTCATCCCCAAGCGCGACGACCGCATCCCAATCGGCCTAGGCGATGTGATCAGCCCAGCCTTGACGTCATCTTCGTATTTTTTTGCCCAAAGGGGACAGTCAAATGCGGTCTAAAAATATGAACCCCGTTGCGTATCCGGAATTGGCCCTAGCCCGAAAGGCCGAGAAAGTAGACGTGCCGATGCAGCTGATCGAGCGCCAGTCGACCATGGCCGGTGCCATTGCTTTGTGTGTGCAGGTATCTGGCCTGGAAGACAAAGAGGTGTATTTGTCTCTGGGCATTGATGCCGGGCACTGGTCGCGAATCATGAAGGGCGATGCCCACTTCCCGGTTAACAAGCTGTGCGACCTCATGGACCTTTGCGGCAACGAAGCGCCGCTTAAATGGTTGGCCAGCCATCGGGGATATGGCCTTGTGATGTTGAAGACCGAAGCGCAGCGACGTATCGAAGAGCTTGAATCCCAGCTTAACAAAGAGCGTGAACGGCGCATTTGGGCCGAAGACATGGCCACAGGCCGAAGGGGGGGCAATTGATGGCCCAGACACACACCCTAGCCAAGACGGCCGCCATTCTGTGCGCGAACCCGGCCTTCCAAAGACATGTTGGCGTGAACAGCGCAGAGAAGGCCGCTGCCTATGTGCGCAAGCAGTGCGGCGTTATTTCACGGCGCGAACTGGATCAGAGCGAAACGGCCGCCAAGCGCTTTCACGAGCTGCGCCGGCAATTCGCGTATGGGGGCAACCATGCCTAACGGTTCAGGTGTGCCGACATCACTTAGAAGGCGTGTTTTCCGCGAGGACGGACTCAAGTGCGCTTCATGCGGAATTGTAGGTTTTGAGAAACGTTTTCCAAGAGGTGGGTACGGCTATTACACGCATACCGAGGGGGTGTATCTGAGCATTGATCACATCGTTCCGAAGGCCAAGGGAGGGACGAACGACAGGTCGAATTTGCGCGTTCTGTGCACTACCTGCAACACGAGGAAGGGAATTAAGGATGCGTGACTATTCTAAAGTCTCAGCCCAGTTTTGGACTGGAAAAACTGGACGATCTTTGCGAGGCGATTTGCAAGCGCAGATTGTCGCCTTGTATCTAATGACGAGCCCTCACTCAAACATGATCGGGGTTTTCAACTGCCCTGTTATCTACATATCTCACGAAACTGGCAGCCCCTTTGAAGGGGCTTATGAGGGCCTTAAAAAGCTTATAGAAAGGGGCTTTTGTACGTACGACGAAGATTCGGAAATGGTCTGGATCCACGAAATGGCAAAGTTTCAGATCGGCGACTCGTTGAAGGCGACGGATAACCGCGTCAAAGACATCCAAAAACAATACGAAAATCTCCCTGAAGGCCCGATAAAACAAGGCTTTTATGCCAAATACAGCAACGCCTATCACCTGCCTGAAAACGCTGCATTTGATAGCCCCACCGAAGCCCCTTTAAAGCCCCTTCAAAGCCAGAAGCAGGAACAGGAACAGGAACAGGAACAGAAACAGGAGCAAGCGGCAGTATCTACAAGTGTTACATCTACGCAACAGCGCGAAACCGTTGCCGCGCCGCCCGAAGGAAAAGAAACTGGCCTTAACTCCGACCCGATGCATGGCCGAGCAATCGAGCTGACCGCCATGCTGCGAAAACGCGGCGCATCGCTGCAAGCATCGGACCCCAGAGTCCGGAAATGGGCCGAGACGGGGGTAACCGACGCCCAGGCACTGCAAGCCCTCGAGCTCGCCCAGCAACGTCGACAGACGCAGGCCAATCCGCAGCCCGTCAACGCCGGATACCTCGACACGATTCTTGCCGACCTTCGAGAGCCGAAAGACGTCCAGACGTCCGGAAAGTCGGGCAAGGCCGAACCGCAGGACCGCTGGTGGATGTCGAACAACGGCATTGACCGAAAGGGCCGAGAAATGGGCATGTTCGCCCGACCCAGCGAAGACTACGCCAGCTTCAAAGACCGGATTTTCGAAGAAATCCGACGCCGTGAGGCAGAACCATCGGAGACCGCAGAATGAGCGATTACGCAACCGCAGCCGCTGGCGTGAAAACGCCTCGACAACAGCCGCAAGAGCCTCGGCACGCAGACCAAAAGCCAGCCTCGCTGTGCTGCATCAACGGCTGTGAATTGCCCGGCACGATCAGCTCGAGCACAACAGGCTCTTCGGAGTGGTTTTGCCGCCTGCACTTTGGCGCGCAGTACAGCGAAAACGGGCAGATCACGGCGCTGGCCAACAACCGGCACCGGCTCTACCGCTTGGCCTTTCGGTGCGTAAACGTGCCGCCAGGACGACCGGTACCGCCAGAGCTTCGGGCAGCGCTCAAGCGCCATGGACGTGAAGACCTGCTGAACTGCAAGGGCGGGCCGGTCACGGTGCAGCGTATCGGTCGACACATGTTCGAAGTTTTGGACGACGAATGCCGGCCAGGTCAAAAAACGCTACAGCCAAAGCAAGAACCAGAAAAAAGGCCGAACGAAACCTGGACGTCAGCATCGGATTACGTGGGAGCGTTTGACGTATGAAAACCGAAACCACTCACGATCTGGCGTTTGAAAGCACGAACCCTTTCCCGCCTCTTTCCCCGGTGACAAAACCGGAAAGCAACATCGTCATTCTGGCGCTGGATCTGGGCACCAAGACGGGCTACGCCATCCGCAACCGAGACGGCAAAACCATTCACGGCACCGAGGCTTTCACACCTCGCAAGTCGTGGACACCCGGCCAGCGCTGGCAACGCTTTCGCAGCTGGCTAAGCACAGCCATCGTGCAGCACCAGGTGAACCACATTGCGTACGAGGACGTAAAGCGACATGTCGGCACCGATGCGGCGCACGTCTACGGCGCCTTTCTCGCCCTGGTCGAAATGCTGGCCGATTCGCACAGCCTGACCCTGCAGCCGGTCGGCGTGGGGACCGTGAAAAAGCATTGGACCGGCAAAGGCAATGCCAAGAAAGAAGACATGATCGCCGAGGCCAAGCGCCGCGGCTTTCGCCCAGATGGCGACAACTCGGCCGACGCGCTGGCCATTCTGGACTGGGCCGTAACGCAAGAGGCAAAGGCGTGAAGAATCCATATGTTCCAGGCAACAACCCCATCGCGCGGCCAAGCTACAAGGTCAGCCCCAAAATGCGCGCCATTCAAGAGCGTGCACAACGTGATGAACCAAAAATCGCGGCATTGCAAAGCGATACCCGGCCTAACGCAGGGTGGATCTATGGAAAGCCAAGATCGTGACGTCGAGGACTTCCCAATCGGGTCCGTTGTCGTCACGCCAACGGGGAAAACCGGCGTTGTTGTCGCGCACAAAGGCTATGAGTCGAAATTCGACCCGTTCATGCGGGTCATGATCAAGCTGGACGGCGGCGACCGACAAGACGTAGTGCAGCTGCAGCCAAAGTACCTGCGAATGCTGAACGATGATGAACCCCGCCTGTGCGTAAACGGGCAGTTGATGTTGATAGGTGTGTCATGAGTCTAAGTCCAAGACAAGCTAGATTTGTCGAAGAGTACCTGATTGACCTGAATGCAAAACAGGCGGCGGTTCGCGCCGGGTACAGCGAAAAGACCGCGCAAGAGCAGTCCAGCCGTTTGTTATCAAATGTCAAGGTGGCCGCTGCAGTAGCAGCTGCCCAGAAAAAACTGTCTGAACGAACCAACATCACGCAAGAAATGGTGCTTCAGCGTTGGTGGCAATTGGCCAACGTCGACATGAACGAGCTGGTTGAATACCGCCGTGAGTGCTGCCGTCATTGCTGGGGCAAAGGCTTTAAATACCAATGGACGGAACAGGAATATGCCAAAGAGTCCAGGTTGGCCAAGAACTCGAAAAGGCCTGCGCCCGACTGTTCTGGAGGATTCGGCTACCTGTCGAACCGAGCGCCTAACCCGGCCTGCCCAGAATGCGCAGGCGAGGGCCTGGGCAAGATACACGTTAAAGATTCTCGGGAGCTGTCCGGCCCTGCCCGAATGGCGTTTGCTGGCGTAAAAATCGGCAAAGATGGCCTTCAGGTGCTTGCTGCCGACAGGGAGAAGGCCTTGGAGAATGTCGCGCGCCACCTTGGAATGTTCAACGACAGACTCGACATCACTTCGGGCGGCGACAAAATTAACTCTGGTGTTCTCGTTGTTCCTGGCACCATGAGCGAAGCAGAGTGGGAAAAGCAGCAACAGCAGGGATGAACGATTGTCCGGCGCCCCACGCGGCGCTGGGCATACTGCTAGCATGCCAGCACCCAATGTAATCTGGCGCCCACTGCCGGGCAGCCAGACCAGCTTCTTAACCTGCCCAATATATGAAGCGCTGCTCGAGGGCACGCGCGGCGGCGGTAAAACAGACGCGCTTTTGATGTCGTACGCCCAGCATGTCGGGCGCGGCTTTGGTGAGCACTGGCGCGGGGCACTTTTCCGTTTGACTTACCCGCAGCTGGCGGACGTGGTCAAAAAGTCGAAGACGTGGTTCAAGCGCATTTTCCCCAAAGCCCGGTTTAACGAGTCAGATTATTCATGGACATGGCCAGACGGCGAGATGCTGTTGTTCCGGTACGGCGCCAAAGAAGACGACTATTGGAACTACCACGGGCACGAATACCCCTGGCTGGGCTTCGAAGAGCTCACGAACTGGCGCTCGTTAGCCTTTTTTGAGGCCATGCACTCTACCTGCCGTTCTGCCGAGCCCGGCATGCCTCGCATGGTGCGGGCAACCTGCAACCCGTTCGGCGTTGGTCACGCCGTCGTCAAGAAACGGTACAAGCTCGGTACCGGCGGCGTTCGCCCAGGCACTGTTATTCGTGAAGATGGCGAAAAGCCCCGGGTGGCCATCCACTCGACCATTACCGAAAACGTCATTTTGCTTAAGAATGACCCCGAGTACGTCCGCACCCTTCAAGCTCTGAAAGACCCGAATCGCAAGAAAGCATGGCTTGAAGGCGACTGGGACATTCACGTCGGCGCATTCTTCGAATCCGTGTGGAACCCAAAGCGCCACATTGTCGAGCCGTTCCCGATCCCGAGTCATTGGAATGTGTGGAAGTCCATGGACTGGGGGTTTGCCGCGCCCTACTGCGTGCTGTGGCTGGCCATGGACCCGGACGGCTGCATATACATCTGGCGTGAGCTTTATGGCGCTGGCGAGAAAGAGGGCGAAGGCACCAAAGAGCCGGCCGACAAGGTTGCTACCAAGGTACGCAAGATCGAAGAGCATGACGAACGCCTCGGGTACGAGTACCGCATGAATCTGGCCGACCCCAGCATCTTTTCTAAGATCGGAGCCGACCGATCAATCGGCCAGATATTCAAAGATAAGGGCGTGCGCTGGCAGCCTGCCTGGAACGCGCGCGGCTCAGTTGCCAACGGTTCACAAGAGCTATTTAGGCTTTTGGCCGAGGGAAAGCTGAAGATATTCAGCACCTGCAAGCATTTGATTCGAACGCTGCCGGCCATTGGCCCAGACGACCTTGACCCGGAGAAATATGACTCCAGCGGCGAAGACCACGCCGTCGACGCGTTGCGTTATGGGGTGATGCGTCGACGCCGCAACCCCGAAGAAGAACAAAAATCCGATGACGCCGAAACCCCTGGCCATACTGTTGATGACTATGGAAACCACAGGATCGAACCACATGTTTAACGACAGCAACCAGCAGGGGTCCGGGCTTGCAACGCCTGAGACCGACGAGCTTGCGGCCAAATGGGAAAAGAAAATCGCGGCTGCCAAAAAGCACTGGGACAAGGTCTTTGAGCAAATGCGGAAAAACCGCAAAGAGGTGCGCGATCTCGAGTTCGGGCGCGATGGCGGGCCGACCACGAAACGAGCGAACCTGATGCTGTCGACGATGACGGCAACAATTCCAAATGTCTACGCCAAAAACCCTGAAATCAGTGTAACGGCCAAGTACGTCAACAAAGACCTCAAGCTGTTTTGCCAGACCCTTGAAACAGTCACGAATCGGGCGCTGGTCGATGCCGGCCTAAAAAAGCGGGCAAAGTCGCTGCTGACGGCCGCCATGACCTGTTATCACGGGGTGATTAAGGTCACCTACCAGCGGGATATCAACACTGACCCTTACATCCGAGACCGGATTAACGACACCCAAGACAACATCGTGCGCCTGGAGCATCTGATTCAGGAAGCCGACAACCCTGAGCGGGCACAAGAGCACGAAGCGACCCTAGCCGAGCTGCGCGAAACGATGAAAGCGCTCGAGCAGCAGACCGAGGTAGTGGCGGCAGAAGGGCTGGCCATAGACAAGGTGCCGTCCGACCAGCTGCTAATCGACCCTGATGTTTGCGAGTTTGACGAATACCCCAACGCGCGCTGGATGGCCCAGATCATCCCGATGCGTCGCAGTGACGCCCAGGCTAAGTACAAGGTCGATCTTTCCAAGGCGCTGGTTTACAAAGAAGGGGCTTACGATGGCCCCCACGATCGGCGCATTGCCTCTATGCCCGGCAAAGACACCGGCGATGACCCCATGATTGTCATTTTTGAAATTTGGGATCGGCAATCGCAACGCATTTACACCATGGCCGACGGCTGCAAGTTCTGGTGCCGCGACCCCTATAGCCCGGATACCGTTGGCGAACGTTGGTATCCCTATTTTCTTTTTCCGTTCGCCACGGTCGACAACGACTTTATCGCGCCCTGTTTTGTCGACCTCACTCGCAAGTTAGAGCTTGAGTACAACGAAACACGGGACAAGTTCAAAGAGCATCGCGAATTGAACAAGCCTGGCTTGGTAGTAGACGGCGGCGAGATCAGCGAGAAAAACATCACCAAGGTGACAGAGTCTGACCTTGGCGAGGTCGTTGTTCTCAAGACCGACTCGGCAAAGCCCCTTAACCAAATCATCCAGCCGCGCCCATCTGTGCCGATTAACCCGGTTGACTACGACACCAGCTCTATTCGAGCCGATTGGGAGCAAGTTACCGGCCTGCAAGACGCCGCGCGTTCGACTGTCGTCACGCCAAAGACCGCGACTGAGGCGTCAATTATGCAGCAGTCGCTTTCTGGTCGGGTTTCTGAAATGCGCGACCGAATGGAAGACTTCTTGCAAGAGGTCGCCCAGTACTCGGCGCAAATCTTGCTAATGAACCTGACGCCCGAGCAGGTGGCTAGGTATATGGGGCCCGGGAAGGCTACCGTTGACAAGATGACGGGCATGCCGGTTTACGAGCCCAGCTTTGATTGGCCGCAATTGAGCCGAGAGCAGGTGTTCGACATGGTTCAGCTGGAGATTCGCGCCGGCACCACCGGGGCCCCCGACAAGTTGCGCCTGCAAGAGAACTGGGCTCAGGCGTTGCCAATCATCATGAACCTTATCAGCCAGATCATGCAGCTGGCCGCCCAAGGCATTGACTACTCGCCACTGCGCGCCATTCTCGAAGAGACGCTGCGCCGGTTCGATGAGCGCGTGGACGTTGAAGAGTTCTTGCCCGTTATGCCGCAAAGCCAGCCAGCCGCACAGCCGGCGGCTGCAGAGCAAGCCATGGCCATGCAGGGCGTTTCACCAGCTCAGCCAGAACAGCCCCCAATTCAAGAAGACCAGAGCGGATTACCGCCACCCCCGCCAGCAATGGCAAACCTTTTAACCCAAGGAGCTTGATAAATGAGCAAAGAACTCGAAGACCAGGCAGCAGCCGAAAGCGCAGCCCAAACCGAAGTCGATCATTCCCAGGTAGATCACCAGCAGCCACCAGAGGAACGGGCGAGCGAGGCGGCGGCGTTTCTCGACACGCTGACCGCTGAAGAAGGCGACACAAATGTCAATAATGAAGAGGGGCACGACGTCAGCCCGCTGCGCGACGAACAAGGCCGCTTTGCACCCAAACCCGCTGACGGCGCAAAAGCAGTTGACGACGCCGGCGCGGCAGTCGATCCCAAAGCTGCAAAGCCGACCACGGAAGAAAAAAAGAGCGCGCCGAAAGACGAAGACGCGGATTTGCTCGAAGGCATTAAGTCAGAACGCGGCCGTGAGCGAGTCCAACGACTGATTGCCGAGCGTAATGAGGTGCGGGCAAAGGCCGAGCAGCTTGATCGCAGCATGGCTGAGGTGCGTACGGTGCTTGAGGGCGCCGGGATGGATGCAACCCAGTTTGCCCAGCACATAGAATTTTCACGCCTGGCCAATTCCAATGATCCGCAGAGTCTGCAGCTTGCGGCACAAATGATCGAGCAGGTTCGCGTCGATATTTACAAGCGCCTTGGTCAGGACGCGCCGGGCGTTGATGTTTTGGCCGACTTCCCTGATCTGGCGCAGCGCGTGAATGCGTTCGAGCTGGACCGCCAAGCCGCGCTTGAGCTGGCCCAGTACCGCCGGCAGCAACAGCAGGCCCAGCAAACACAGCAGCAGCAGCGCCAGGCCGAGCAAGAGCAGCAGCAACAGACCCAGGCGCTTCAATCGTCGCTGGCGCAGGTCGAGTCGTACCTGAATACGCGGGCCCATGAAGTTGACCACCAGCCGCGAATGGAAGTTCTGAGCAAGTACTTCAAAGACCCCAACAATATCCAGGAGTTTGTTCGCACGTATCGGCCCGAGCAAATGTCGCAAGCCATCAGGTGGATGTACGACAACATTCAGGTTGCGCCGCGCAGCCCGTCGCCGTCGCCCATCCGAGCCCGGCCCCAGGCGGTCGGCTCACCAATGGGCCGCCCTGGCGATGATCCCGTGCAGAAGCTTTCTTCAATTCTTGATTCGATGGGGATTTGAACAAAAATCCAGGGCGCTTACGCGGGCGACGCATAATTCGTTTAAGCCCAGTCACAAGGGCTTACCCACCGAAATTTGTCGCTGTTAGCCGGGGTCGCGTCCGGTAGCACCATCCCAAAGGGTTCAGTCGTAGAAAGCCGAGAGTCACGCACGGTAAGCCTGGAACGGGGAATCGCTCGATTGGTGTTCGGGCCCGGTGTGGAAGTTGATTTCTAACTTTCGCAATGGAGCGACATATGCCTATTTCAGCACCCGACCTTGCCTATCTTGGCAAGGTATCTCTCGATGAGTACATGCGGAATACCCCGGTCGATCAGATCGGCGTAGAGCACCCGCTACTCAAAAAACTCATGGCCAAGCGCAAGCTTTTCCTTGGCGCCAAGCAAAACGTGGTCGTTAACGTTCGCAAGAGCTACGACAGCAACTTTGCCTGGGCCTATGGCGAAACTGCGGTCAGCTTTAACAAACGCCAAACCACAGACCAAGCCGCTTTTCCTTGGCGCCGTGCGGTCGACGGTTTTTACATTTCTCACGACACCCTTTTCGGCAACGGCATTAAGGTCCGCGAGGGCGAACGCGGCCAATACAAGCTGGAACAAAGCGAGAAGATCCAGCTGGTTAACTTGCTCGATGAGCAAATGGAATCTTTCAAGCTGGGCTTTTTCGAGAAGCTTGATCTTGAGCTGCACCGAGACGGTTCGGCATCTTCCGACGCGGTGACAGGTCTGGACGGGCTGATCGCGACCGCCCCGGCCACCGGCACCGTCGGCGGCATCGACCGATCAACAGCCCTTTACTGGCGAAACAACACCGCCACAGCAATTGCCAGTGGCACGGCAGGCGCTTTGGCTGATGCCATGGAAGCCCAATGGCGCAAGTGCATCCGAAACGGCGGCACGCCTGACTTCATCCTGGCTGGCTCGGCATTTATCGACGCCTATCGCAAGACCGTAACCATCACTCAAAACGCTGAATCTGGTTCGGCAAAACGCGTAGACGTCGGCGTCGGTACGGGTGCCGATACGGGCCTGTTCTTTAAGGGTGTGCCCATTGTCTGGGATCCGAACTTCGAAACGCTCGATGCCTTGGATACCCCCCTGATCCCATGGGAAAAGCGCTGCTACTTCCTGAACACCCGGTTCATGGAACTGCGCGATGACGACATGGACATCGTCACCCCCGTGCGTCCTCACGACGTCCTGGCTATGTACCACATGATCAACCTGCGCTTGGCGCTGGTGCTCAAGCGGTCCAACGCCCACTCCGTACTGGCTATCGCCTGATCAATCCACTTGGGTTTCCCGTTGGGGCTTCGGCCTCGACGGGCTTTTTAAGGAATACCGAAATGAAAGCTATGAAAGCAAAACTTTTCAGCGTGCTTGTGCGCCGCGATGCTCACACGATTACGCCAACGATCGTGACCGAGCATGAAATCCCAATTTTGAAAACCATTTTTGGCGAGGAGTGCATCCAGACGCCCGAGGGAAAGCTCATCACTGATGACTATCTGAAGTCGGCAGAGCCCGCCGGGCAAACTGATGTGGCTGATACCGAATTTGACCGCCTGACCTCCAAGTATGGCGGCAATGAAGATGGCGTCTTTGTAGAGCAGGTTTATGGCAAGCGAGCAACCAAAGGTCTTGAGAAAGCCATTGAGAGCAACGCGGCCGCCGGCGCCAAGAAAACGACAGCCCGGGATAGCGGGGATAAGGAGTAAGCCATGGCCCAGCCCCCTCGTTACAACCGGACCAAGGACTTTGCGGAAGATTATGGGGATAACACCGATCATCCCGCATTGAATGCAGAGCTGGACGCGGTTTCAAGCTCAGTCAACGCGATCCGTGCAAACCTTGCCCTTGTCCAGCGTGACGACGGGGGGCTGGCAAACGGTATTGTCACCGAGGAATCGCTCGCGCCAGGGCTGCAAGACCAAATCATTGCGTCCGTTGGCGTAGGTATTGACGACAAAGTGCAAGAGGCCCAAGCGGCTGCGTCTGAGGCTGTTAACGCCGCCTCTTTGGCAGATACCTATGCCCAAGCGTCACTAAACTCAGCAAATGCCGCCGCACAATCAGCTTCTAATGCCGCCGGCAGCGCCACCTCTGCCGACAATAGCCGCATCAGCGCCCAAAACTCGGCGGCTGCCGCATTGCAGAGCAAAAATGATGCTTTGGCCAGCGCGCAGGCGGCAGGCGTTTCTGAGGCCAATGCGCTGCAGTCCGAGAACAATGCGGCCGGATCGGCCCAGGCCGCACTTGCCTCAGAACAAGCAGCCGCCATTTCCGAAGGTAACGCTTCAACCAGCGAGCAGAACGCGGCCAATTCGGCCGGCGCCGCATCTTTGTCCGCCGGTAATGCAGCCACCAGCGAAAGCAATGCCGCCAGCTCGGCGAACGCAGCGGCGCTGTCTGAGGGCAATGCGGCAGCATCAGAAGCCGCGGCCCAGTCTTACGTCGAATCGCTGACTCAACCCTTCTTCTTCGTTAAGAACTACGACGGCCTGGCCATTAAAAAGACCGGCGCTGGCACGGCAGTGATTCAGGCCGGCACCACGGTTATCGTTAACTTGGTCGCCAAGACGTTCGCCGTCGACACGCCCATCATCATGCCAACCCTCACCCCCGGGGCTGATTACTCGGTCTGGGTGCTGGAAGACGGTACCGCTCAGGCGGTTGCCGACCCGTTCAGCGCACCGGCCGCAGCGCCTGCTGCCAATGCGGTAAAAATCGGCGGCTTCCACTACGGCCTCATCGCCTCGGGCACAACCCCAGCATCGGGTAGCTTTTCAACCGCCGGCATCACCTCGGGCGGCGGCTCGTTCGGCTGGACACAGTCCGATGTCGACAAGCTGGCCGGCATCAATGAGTTTTCGATTTGGGATTTAACTTTCCGGTGTGCTGGCGAGCAGCGCGGCATGACCTTCGACCCGATCAAGCAGATGTGGGCGGGCATCTATCTGATGTCAGACAGCCCCCACATTCATGGGCCGTCTGCTTACAACACCAACGTGGCATCGGGCACGGTGCTGCCGTATATCCCGGCCAAGTGGGGCGGCAACGGCGTGCTTAAGTACTCGCGCCTGTCGGCCTTCGAGGCGCACGAGCTGGTGTCGGCCTTTGGCCTGCGATTGCCAACATATGAAGAATTCATGGGGTTCGCCTTTGGCGTGACAGAGGCGCAGTCGCTGGGCGGCGCTGCATCCACTATCCCGGCTACAGCACGACAGCCGGGCTATACCAGCCGGATCGGGGTCGAGCAGGCGACGGGGCATCAGTGGGTCATCGGCGGGCCGATCAAAAGTGTCGGCGGATCGGCTTGGGCCGATATTGGTCGCGGTAGCTGGTATGGGTCGTCTGGCTTGGTCTTGCTGGGCGGCATCCGTGGCCACGCGGCGATCTCCGGTTCTCGGTGCGCGATCTTCTTCAACGCGCTCTCGGACTCGTACTGGTCCATCAGCGTTCGGGCCGCCGGTGACCACCTGAATCTTGGAAGGGCAGCGCGATAGCGCTGGCAGTAAATGACAGAAGCAACCACCGTCATCGAGGTTCGCGCATCAACGCGGGGCCTGGCCATCACTGAAAAGTACATGGGGTTTGTGAACTACGTTTACCCCATGGTCGTGAACTGGCCAGCCAAGCACCGCGTTTTGCCGCAAGCCCAGCAAGGAAACTGCTGTCCAGGCACCAGCACGAAGTGGCTGAAGTGCATCTGGCCGAAACAGGCGCCATGCTGGGCGCGTGGATCACCAAAACGCAAAAGGGTAGATCGAGATGAAAGCGGCAACCGTGACAACGCGGCGATCTCCGGTTCTCGGTGCGCGAACTTCAACAACGCGCTCTCGAACTCGAACTGGAACATCAGCGTTCGGGCCGCCGGTGACGATTATCTATGACACGACCGGGCAGCTACGGCACCCCGGTCAGGCCACATTTCAGATGGTCAGCTCGGCCTACCTGCTTCGGCGAACACATTCATGGGTCTGGGGAACGGCGAGTAGTGAAAATCAAAAGCCGCGCCAGCAACTTTTCAACCATAAGGAAGTCATGGGCAAGAAGCACAAAGACCTGTTTCCTCGCATTATCGAGACAGGCAACCTTTACCGCGCGTACCACAAGGCGGCAAAGGGCAAGCTATACACGGGAGGCCACCTGATCTTTAAGCAGAACCTTGCCGCCAATATCGCCAACCTGCGCAAGGCGCTGGCCAGTGGCGAATATCAGCCCGGCAATCCCAATTTGTTCTGGGTATATGAGCCCAAGCCACGGGAAATTACCGCGATGCCGTTCATGGACCGAGTAGCCCAACATGCTCTGTGCAACGTCATCGAGCCCATTTTCGACCAGGTGTTTTTGCCCGCCAGCCATGCCTGCCGCAAAGGCAAGGGAACGCACTCGGCTGCGGTTGCCGTGCAGGCAGAGCTGCGCCGCATGCAAAGCAATGGCGTCAAGCCTTGGGTGCTCAAGACTGACTTTAGTAGGTACTTCTACAGCGTCAAGCGTGATGTGCTGCACGCCGAATACCGACGCAAGCTGTCTTGCCAGCCGACGCTGGAACTGCTGGGCAAGATCGTTCCCGCCACGGGCGTGGGCCTGCCAATTGGCAATCTGACCAGCCAGCTGTCGGCCAATATCTACGGCCACATCATTGATCGCTGGCTGGCGCACAAGGTGGGCATTACCCGGTTTTTTCGGTACATGGATGACATTGTGGTGCTGGGCCACAGCCGCGAGGCGCTGGATATGCTGCGCATGGGTATGCAGTGGTTTTCTGAAGCGACAATGGGGATGCGGTTTTCTAAATGGAGCGTCCAGCCCGCCGCGCGCGGTATCAACTTCGTCGGGTACCGCATCTGGGATACGCATAAATTGCTGCGCCGCGATTCTGTGTTGCGCGCAAAACGCAAGATCGCGCGGTATAGCCGCCTCGGCCTGCACGACCAGCTCAACCGCTTTCTGGCGTCCTGGATGGGGCACGCCAAATGGGCTGACGCCCACAACCTCATGAAGTTTATTGGAGCCGCAACATGAACGACGTTTACAGCCCGCATACTGGCGAACACATCATCACCGACAACCCGGCGCCCTGGATGGGCCGAGCTGGGGTCGACGCGCCTCTTTATGATCCGGTCGCGCAAGGGTGCTTCTGGCGTGGCGACGCCTTGGAAGTGGTGGACGTGCAGGATGATCCGGGGCCGGTGCCAGAAAGCGCCACTCCCGCCCAAGGCCTCATGGCCCTGTATCAGCTCAAGGGGATTACCGAGGCTGATATTGAGGCGGCAATCGAAGGCATCACCGACCCCGCTCAGCGATACACCGCCCAGATCGCCTATCGAAAGACAACGCTTTGGCAGCGGCACAGCCAGAGTATGGCCACCATCGCTGCGCTACTTGGTCTGACGGAGCAAGACCTTGATGACCTGTTCAGGCTGGCACCCTCATTTTTGCTTTGATCTGCGTCAATACAATTGTCCGGAGCCGCCGCCCTGGCGGCTCAAAATACTGGGAACGACTTACTGCAAGGTGTCCCCATGCCACAAGCCCCTTCTTATGTCCGTACAAAAAGCTTCACCGACAACTCCGGTGATCGAACGGACCACGCTGCACTAAACTCCGAGTTCGACAAGGTCTCGACGTCTATTAATGCGATTCGGGCTAACCAAGCGCTGCTCCAACGAGACGATGGAACGCTTGAGCATAAAACTGTTGGGCTCGTTCAATTAACCGACGAAGCAAAAGCAGGGCTTGCCACGCCTGGGCCAAAAGGCGACAAAGGCGATATTGGCCCTGTTGGCCCGGCCGGCCCAAAGGGCGACAAAGGTGAGGTCGGAGCATCCTTCGTCGAGTCAGAAAAGGGCCTCTATTCAGAGCGGGCAAACTACGACAACGAGACAGCCGGGTTTGCGTTTCTTGCGCTGGATACCGGCATGCTTTATTTCAAGCTTTCGAGCGCAACCGGCGACTGGTCCATAGGCTATGCCTTTGGAAAAGGCGACAAAGGCGATAAAGGCGATACTGGTGCTCAGGGGCCGCAAGGCTTAACGGGGCTGCGCGGACTGAAGGGCGACAAGGGGGATAAGGGCGACACTGGGCCTGCCGGACCGCCTGGCGCCGTGGACTACACCAAGGTCATACGCAATGACCAGGTAGCGCCGCAGACGATGCAGGGATCGCTTAACCTGCAAGCCCTCGAGGCGGCCCAAACCGTCAAGGCCCAGTACTACCTGTTTGCGCAGGACACCAGGCTTGATGTCGCGTCCGGCCGATTGCGCGTGGCCACCAACCAAACCACCCCGCAGCTAAAGGGGCTCCAAGCAAAAGACTTTATTTCGAGTGGTAGCGGTGCGGCCACTACGGGTTATCTGTTGTCCACTGGCGCAGACATAGGAACGCTTTTTGAACCCGTCGGCACTGCAGCCTCTAAGCTTGCGACCGTCGACCCGACCCCCGTAGTTATTGACTTAACTGGCAAGACCCAAATCACTTTGGAGCTGTCCGTCGTTGGCACCGAAATCAAAATCACAGGCACATCGTCATGACAACAGGATTTGATGAGCGTTACGAGACGCTGGGCGCTTTGCGCGCCAAGTTGCAAACCCGGCTGGGCTTCATTTCTTCTGGGCCTGGCGCTCTGAATAACCGCGACCTGATGAACAGCTTTTTGCAAGAGGGGCATGACCTCATATGCGAAGAGGTCGACGTTAAGGCCATGCGCCGCAGGGGCATGATCAGGCTGACCAAAGGGTCCAGCAAGTACGACTGGGTAAACGATGTTCTCGACGAAGACATCGACCCGACTCGCGTTGAAAGCATGTGGATACAGTACGGGTCTGATGACCCCATCAAGCTTGAACAGGGCATCAGCGAAATCGACCGGGCTCAGATTGATTTTTTGTCTTTCCCGACGCGTTGGGATAACTCGGCCAGCCAGATAGAGGTCTGGCCAACCCCAGACCAGGCATACGACCTTATCGTTTGGTATGTAGCGCCTAAATCACGTTTTGAGCAAGACGCTGATCGACCCAGCGTGCCAAGTAGCCTTGTCTTGATGTATGCCATTGCAATGGGCAAGGCCCACTTCAGGCACCCAGATGCCCAGGCGTACGGGGGCATGTTTGAGCGCCGGCTGCGCACATTCAAAGCCGATCAGCACGAGAACCAGCGCCATTTTATGGGTGGTAGCGGCGCCGGCAAGCGCCCTGCTCAGGTGGTTCGCTCTGCCAACGGCTATCGGCTAAGGGTGGGCTAATGGCGATCAGGTCTATTACCTTCGACAAGTTCGATCTCGGCATCGATCTGCGCAAAGGGGCATCGGTTTCTGATGCCAACCGCCTGCGCGACATGACAAACGCGTTTGTGACGACGGGTCTGGCCACTCAAAAAAGGCCCGGTCTGGTCAAGGTCGCTGATTTGCCGCCGGGCACCAAGGGGCTTTTCGCAGCATTCGGAAAACTCAATTGCTTTTATTCCGAGGGCACGATTAACCTTGGCGCTGGCCTGTTTAATTCGGTGAAGCTCACCGGGTATGCAGGAAAAATTAAAGAGGTGTGGTTTTCTGATGTCTTTAACGGGAAGATTTATGCATCGGTAGAGTATGAGGACGGCGTTGTAAAGCATCACTACACAGACGTTGCGACTACCGTGATTTCTGATAGCAACTGCCCTCATTCCAAGGCAGTAATCAAGGCCTCTACCGCAAACAAAATCTTTGCCGCCAACGGCGAGACAGTTCGTTATTGCGCAACCGACAAACCCCGAGACTGGACGGCCGCAAATGATGCCGGGTTTTTGCCGACGGGTATTCGCTTTCAAGGGGCGCGAGACGCAAAGGCCCTGGGCATTTACCGAAACAATCTGGTTGTGCTTACACAGGACGGCGCGCAGACTTGGTCCGTTGATCCGGATCCGACGCGCATGGCCCTGGCCGATACTGTCGACAACGTGGGCACCAATTTCCCAAAGACCGTTACCAACGTCTCGGGCGACCTCTACTTCCTGTCTGATTTTGGATTTAGGTCAATTACCACGCAGCAATGGACGAACAACCTGGCTGACTCCGACGTCGGCTCTCCAATTGACGATCTGGTCAAACCGGTCATTCGAAACACGCCATTTGTTCCGACCTCATTTTTCCATTACGGCACCGGGCAATACCTGTGCATTGTGGGCAACGTAATTTTTATCTACTCGTTGTCCAGATCGTCAAAGATTGCCGCCTGGTCACGCTACACAATCCCGTCGACGGTAGATGCTTTTGCCGAGCTCAACGGCACGCTTTATTTTCGCTCTGGCGACACGGTTTACCGTTTTGCGCCTGATGCCTACGACGATGACGGCCAGCCGTTCGAGGTTTCGCTCGAGCTGCCATATATGGATCTGAAGGCCCCCGGCCAGCTTAAGCAAATCATGGGGGTGGATATCGTCATGGATGGCGAGTGCGACTTTTCCATTGGGTTTGATGTGAGAAACCCTGATTGCTACACGCCAGTAGTTCGGATTCGCGGTAACACCAGACCGGGGGGCATGATCCCGATGATCTGCAGCGGCACGGAGTTTTCGCTGCGCTTCAAGTGCCTAAACAGAAAGCCTTTCCGGCTCGATTCGGTCACGCTGTACTACGAGGCGTTGGGGGCCGTGTGAAAGCGACTTTTATCCGGAGCGCTGAAGAGATAGAGGCAGAATGGCCACATCTGGAAAAGCTTTTTTCACAGGTTGCCGAAACAGCAGCGCACGGCGAGTTTGATGCCAATGATTTACGACAGCTGGCGATTGATGGTCGGCTGACCTTGGGGTTTTGCTCTGATTACTCAATGGCCATAGCGTTCGAGTTCAGGCATTACCCGAAGTTCGTTGCTGTCAATGTGGTGGCTCTGGCGGGGCATGGTTTGTCGGCGGTAGCAGGGCAGTTTTTTGACGCATTCAAGGCGTTTTGCAGGTCGGCCGGGGCAGACTGTATCGAGGCCTCTTGTAGCGGCGCTATGGCAAGGCTTTTGCGTACTTACGGGTTTATTGAAATTTACAAGCAGGTCAGGAGCGATTTATGAAAAGCGCAGATCATCTAATTATTGGCGGCCCAGCTCTTGGCGCTTGGCCTACTCGACGGGGCGAGAAATTGCGCCCGCACAAAGGCGGCGGGGGCGGCGATGGCGGTGCAGCAAAAGCTGAAGAAGACCGCCAGGCGCGACAGCGCGCCGCGCTTGAGGCAATCAATAACGTGTTTAACTCGGCAAACCGCGACCAGCTTTATCAGCAGCAGCAAGAGGCGGTTACCCAGCTCAACCAGCAAGAGGTTTTACGCCAGCAGCAAGACGCTGAGCGCCAAAACAGATTTGGGCTGGCTCGGGCCGGCCTGTCTGGCGGCTCCGTAGATGTCGACAGCAATGCGGAAATTGGTCGAATTGCTGATGAAGGCATTATGAAAGCGGTTGGCATCGGCCAAAATGCGGCAGCCGACCTGCGCATGCAAGACGAGCGCACCCGTCAATCTTTGATCGGCATGGCTCAATCTGGTATCGACTCTGGGGCGGCCGCTCAGTCTGCGCTATCCGGCCTTAGCGCCAACGCTGCAAATGCAGCCAGCGCGGCATCAGGGGCGCAGGTGGGCAGTTTGTTTGGCGATTTGGCCAATGCCTACATGTACAACCAGCAAATGCAGGCATTCCAGCAGGGTATGGCGCCATATCGCCAAGAGCGCATTGGCAATGCGTCCGTTCGAAGCGGCGGCACTGCCGGCCGCGTCGTTTAACGAGGGGGTGAGGCATGGATCCGTTTACCATTGCTGGCCTCGTCGCTGCGATCGGCGGGGCCTTCATTCAGAACCAAGCTCAGCAAAGCGCCGCAGCCCGTCAACAGCGAGCAATTCAGGACTCTCTTGCGCGTCAGCAGGAATTGCAACGACAGGCCGAGCAAGCGGCTTTGCGAAAGGCTAACGAGTTCAGCCCAGATGACCGACTCGAAAAGCAAAAGGCCATCGAACAGCAACTGACAACTGAAATGTTGGCGCCGGTACAAGAAAACGCGGCAGTGCGCGCCGAAGCCCCGAGCGTTCAGGGCGACGTTTCCGAGGACTACTCGACCGCTCGCGCTTCTTCTATGGCGCAACAGGCCAAAACGGCTGAAGCTCTGGCCAGAATTTTCGGCAAGATTGGATCTGCAACCCAGCTGCGCCAAAACGAGGCTGTCGGCCTTGGCGATACGGCTAACCAGATCGGCATGCTGCGCAACTTCTCGCAAGGTCAGCAGGCGGCAGATCAGGCTGGGATTCAGGCCGCCGGCACGCCAAGCGGCGGCGCTATGTTGGCCGGGTCTATCTTGCAAGGCGTTGGCCAGGTTGGAATGATGGGCGGTTTTGAGGGGCTTGGCGGCGCTGAGTCGAGCGTTTGGTCCGGTAATGGCGGCTGGTCTGGTGCCAGCGCTGTGCCTCAAACAAACAACGTGGGGCTGAGCGGAAAAGGTAGCCTCGGCTTCAATGGCAAGGGCGGCCTTGGCCTGCGCTTTTAGGAGGATCTCATGAAAACTACATTACCGATCGGGGGCGGTTTCGCTGGCGGCCTTGCTGCTACGCTTGGGCCTGCTATTAAGTCATTTGCTCAAGCAAAGGGCGGCTCGATCATGGCAGGTGCTCAAGGCGCGCTGATGGGCGCTAAGACGGCAGAGGCTGGCGAGAATGCTCGCGGGCTTGCCATGACCAACAATGCAAGGGTAGACCCTTTTGCGGTGCTGAATGACCCGCAGATTGCGGAATATATCAGCAAAAACCCAAGCTATGCGAACGCGCTGCGAACTGGGCTGGCCGTGTTTGGTGCGACGGGCGAGGGCGACATTGCCACCATGCTCTCGAAAATTCAAGGCGCTGATCTCACTGGCCAAGGCGTTGAGCGCGGCAATGCTGGCGACCTGCCTGGGCAGAACCGTCTGGTTTCGGCCGCAACGGGCAAAACTTACGAGCCCTTCAAGGCCGTGGGTGAGACAGGCTACGTTGTTGACGGCGGCACTGGCGGGATGACACGTAGCGCCCCTGGCATGAGCAATGTCAAGCCTACGACGTTGATGCAGAACCTCGCGGCAGCCGGGTTTGTTCCTGGAACTCCCGAGTACCAGCAGGCGGTTCTGAATGGCACTCGGCAGGGGACAACGGTTAATGTTGGGGCCGGGGATAAGGCATGGGATACCGAAAGCGCAAAGCTTTTCGCGAAACGCTACGACGACATTACTGCCGGGGCGATGAACGCCCAACAAATGATGGGCATGTATGACCTCGCGGAGCAAGCGCTTGATAGCGGCGTTCGAACCGGCTTTGGGGCGGATACAGAGATTGGGCTTCGGCAGTTTGGCGCGGCATTGGGCATAGATACAAGCCCTGAAAAGCTTGCTGGCGGCGAACTGATCCGCGCAATACAGAACCGAATGGCGCTTGCGATGCGCTCGCCAGATGGTGGCATGGGCATGCCCGGCGCCCTTTCAGATCGAGATATTCAGTTCCTGAAGGATTCGCAAGTTGGCATTGATCGCAGCCCAGAGGGCAACCGTCGGATGCTGCAAGCGTTCCGCGCTATGGAAAAACGCAAGATCGAGCTATCGAAACTCGCGGATGACTACATTGAAAAGAATGGCCGACTGGACACCGGGTTTAATGCGGCTGTCAGGCAGTACGCTAATCAGAATCCTCTGTTTGAAAGCGCTGGTTCGGCAGTTTCTGGCCCGGCGCAGCCAGCGAACACAGCCAAGGGCCCGGGCCGGCAGTTCGAATACGAAGGCCGACGCGGCATCATGTATCAAGACGGTTCTTACGAGTGGGTGAACTGAAATGGCTGATCCAGCAACTTTTGCTAAACAGTACGGCGGCATCGCGCAGCGCGTTGGCCAGCGCCTCAATGTCGATCCCGCCATTCTTTTAGGTCAATGGGGCTTAGAGACTGGGTGGGGCAAGTCTGTAGTTCCCGGTACCAACAACCTGGGCAACATTAAAGACTTTACCGGGGGTGGGGTGGCTGCGGTCGACAATATGACTGGTTCGAACGACAACTATCGAGCGTTTGAGACGCCGGACGCCTTTGCCGATCATTACGCTGGGCTGATTGAGCGCAAGTACCCCGGCGCAATCGGCTCGGGGAAAGACCCTCTGAAGTTCGCTCAGGCTTTACAGGCTGGCGGCTATGCCGAAGACCCTGCTTACGTACGCAAGATGGTGAACGTTACAAAGACGGTACGCGGCGCACCCGGCGTTATGGATACGATTGCCTCAGCCATTTTCCCGGCAGCTCAGGCGGGGACTTTGCCGCAGCTGGATATGTCCAAGGTGAAGTTTCTGGACGATTCGCAGCAGCTGGATATGTCTAAGGTCAATTTTGCCGATAACTCTGCTGCAACAGCTGCGCCGGCTGCACAGCCCAAGCTTCCCGATCTGGATATGTCCAAGGTTCGATTCTTGGACGATGAAAGCAAGGGCGATGAAAAGTCATTTGTCGAGAATGTCGGCGGCATGCTTCGCGAAATTCCGCGACAAGTTGGCCTTACCGCCCGCTACGGCCTCGAGGGGGTTGGCCAGGCCGCGCAGGTACTGACCGAGCCCATCCGCATGGCGGTTAATCCGGCGCTTGACGCGCTTGGGCTGCCCCAGGCATCGGCAACAGGCCAGGTAATGTCATCAGTTGCCGATACATTAGGATTGCCCTCGCCGCAAGGTGCGAATGAGCGGGTTGTTGGCGATATCACGCGGCTGATGGCTGGCGCCGGCGGCGTGTCGGGCGCAGCAAATAAACTTGCGCAGGGCGCGACAGGCGTTACCCAGTCGGCGCTTAGCGCTTTAGGCATGAATCCTGGCCAACAAATTATTTCGGCAGCTGGCGCCGGCGGCGCTGGTGGCTCCGTTCGAGAGGCTGGCGGCGGGCCAGTAGCCCAAGCAGTGGCCAGCCTTGCCGGCGGCATTGCTGCGCCGGTTGCCGCCAATGCCGCACAGCGCGGCGTCGCTGCAATTGGTCGACGCTTGCCGGTGGTCGGATCGGCAAGCCCGGGCCAGGTCGAGCAACGCATCCAATTGACAATGGAGCGCTCCGGGGTTGACTGGGGCGCAGTGCCCGAGCGCGTTCGTCAGCAGGTTCGAAGTGAAGTGGCGAAGGCGTTGCGCACAGGCGACGACCTGAATGCCGACGCAATTCGTCGACTGATTGACTTTTCTCGCGTGGATGGCGCACAACCGACGCGCGGGACGCTTACGCTAGACCCGGTTCAGTTAACACGGGAAAAGAACTTGGCCAAGAGCGCCGCAAACTCGAGCGATACGGGCCTGCAGGGGCTGGCCAGGATCGAGAACGAGAACAACTCTGCCTTGATTCGAGCATTGAATCAGCAAGGGGCTGATACGGCAGACGATGCCTATGCAGTAGGTCAGCGCGCAATTGATCAGATCCAGGGCGGACTGGATTCTCGGAAGTCACAAATAGACGCGCTATATTCAGCCGCTCGCGACTCACAAGGTCGAAGCTTTCCGCTCGATGGCCGGTCTTTTGCCGACAATGCCATCAAGGCGCTCGACGATAATCTTGCTGGCGGGTTTTTGCCTCCTCAGATCCGAGAGCACCTCAATAAGATCAGTGCTGGCGAGGTTCCTTTTACTGTTGATTACGCCGAACAGCTCAAAACGGTTATTGGCAACTTGCAGCGTGGGGCTACTGACGGCAATGCTCGATATGCCCTTGGGCTGGTGCGCTCCGCTCTGGATGATGCCCCGCCGCTCCCGCTTGGCCAGCAGACTGCGGCCCAGGGCGCCAGGGCCGTAAACCCCGGCAATCTCCCGGCCGTCGTCGACGACACTACCATTGGCCAAGATGCTATCGATGCATTTAACAAGGCCAGGGCGGCGAACCGCAGCATGATGCAATGGGTTGAGTCGTCTCCAGCGATAAAAGCTGTGTACGAGGGGAAAGCCACGCCTGATCAGTTTGTGAATAAATTCCTGGTTGGTTCGGGTGTAAGCACAAAAGATATGGCAACGATCAAGCGCGCAGTAGCCGACTCGCCGGAGGCGCTGCAGTCGATTCGTTCGTACATCGCGACGTGGTTAAAAGAAAAGGCCTTAAGTGGCGCTTCAGATGAGGTTGGGAAATTTAGCGCGTCGAATTACAACAAGGCGTTGAAGGCGCTGGGCGGCAATAAACTGTCGGTTTTTTTCGATCAGCAAGAGATCGAGCAGTTACGCGCCATAGGGAGAGTGGGGAGCTACATGACAACTCAGCCAGCGGGAAGCGCCGTTAATAATTCGAATTCTGGTGCGCTTGTGCTTGGTCGTGGGCTTGATTTCTTGGATGCCGTGAGCTCTAAGGTTCCCTTGTTGGGAATTGGTCCTACGATCCAAGGGGTAATTCAGGGGGCTCGGCAGGGGGCGGCGCAAAGGGTAGCCCCGTCGCTGGTCAATCCGGCGCAGCGGGTGCCGCTATCGCAGCTCGCCGTGCCGGCGTCGGTCTATGGTTCGCTATTTGGAGCCTCGACTATTCCACCAAGCCAAGATTAAAGCAGCACCAAGCCAGCCAAGAAAGATGGGATTCATGCCCCAAAGAGTGCCATCTTTCATATCAGTAACAGGTCGTGGTTACGCTGCCAGCGAAAGGCGTGCTGGTGCAATTTAATGCCGGGGTTAATGGTTGAAAACTGCTTTTGCGCCCAAGGTTCAAATTTTGAATGGCTTGCGCTCCGATAACCGCCTTGTAGTAATTTTCTGCGCTTTGCTGTGCAGCTGCTCGGTTGGCTTGGCTTTTTACTTGGCTGGCATAGTCGTTATGCAGGGCCATGTTTAACGCCGAAAACTGGTCATCAGTGATTGCCCCATCTGAGAGTTTTTGAGCGATGTTTTGCCGCTGCACCAAATAGAGGCCATATGCCGTCTCATTTGGTATGTACCTTTGCTGTGCGGCAAGCAGCCCCTTGGATAGCTCAAGCTGCGATATTTGGCCGGACGCTTGGAGCTTTTCCAGCCTGTTTGACTCAATTTCAAAGTTATTGCTTGCGACTGATGCCATCACATCATAGCCATTTGCTTGGTTACTGTACTGAGCGCAACCTGATAGCGCAACTAGGGCGCAAAGTACAAAAGCTGTCTTTTTCATTTCATTCTCCTCTGAGAGTCTTTTAACGGCAAATCGAACAAAAATCCAGCACATAAAGCACTGCCCCCGATAATCAATCCAGCCAAATACAACGGGGGCGGCGACGTGTCAGTGCCGGATACAGAAAAAATCATTGCAGCAATAGAGCGTTTAGAGCGCTCAAGGTCTACGACTGACAATCAGCGCCTCGAAGAGACGCGCCGTTCGATCGAGGCAATCTGCGAAACCCAGCGACAGATGAATGCAGAGATAAAGGCCCTGTCCGCTGGCTTCCCTGGGGGCGACCCCGAATCACATCGTCGGTATCACGAGTCTGTGATCGAGTGGCGCGAAACGCGCAATCGAATGGTTAAAGAGGCCCTTGCCCACGCTGCCAAGGTCGGCGGCGTTGCCGGCATGGGGTGGGTCTGCTACGCCGTATGGACGGCATTGAAAATGGAGATCACAAGGTGAAATTCAAAAAACCTAAATTGGTGCCGGACGCCAAGAAGGGTTGGACATGGCGGTCAGTCCAGGCGGCTAGCCTGAATACGGCCATATTGAGCACCTGGGTAGCCATGCCTGACGATATGAAGGTAGCCATCCCGGAGAAGTGGGTCTTGGTTACGGCGATTGTGGTGGGCTTTTCCGGCATCATTGGCCGGTTTATTGATCAGGGGGCTGGCGATGCTTAAGCTGATCAATTGGCTTAAATCGGCTTTTTCTTGGCCAGACATCGAGCCCATCGAAGAGCCCCAGCTGCGCCAGCTGGCCTGGGGCCGGAAAATGTCACCAGCCTGCCGGGATAAAGTTTTTTCGATAGCAGATGACCTGGTGACCGAACCTGATCACATTATGGCTGTGATTGCCTTCGAATCCGCAGAGACGTTTCGGCCTGATATTAAAAACTTTGCCGGATCTGGCGCGACCGGTCTGATTCAGTTCATGCCGGCCACCGCACGCGGCCTCGGCACAAGCGTTGAGGCGCTGGCCAAGATGACGGTGCTCGAGCAGCTCGACTGGGTGCACGCTTACTTTCGCCCTTACCGGGGCAAGATGAAAACCCTCTCAGATGTCTACATGGCCGTTCTCTGGCCCAAGGCCGTCGGCAAGCCGGAAGACTATGTTTTGTGGACAAAGGCAACTATGCCGACGACCTACCGGCAAAACGCCGGGCTTGACGCTAATAAGGACGGGCTTATCAAAAAGAATGAGGCGGCGGCAAAGGTCGCCGCTAAGCTCGAAGCTGGCCGTCTGGCGCCTAACCTTTGGGAGGGCGTGTGACTGAAATCATCGGATCAATATTGCCCTATGCGGCGACTTTGGTGGCCTTTATTGCCGGCATCATTGGCATTTTCGTGGCTGGCAAGCGATCTGGCGTTAACCAGGTCGAACGAAAAATTGAACAGGAAAGCCGAAAGGCCAGAGGGGTGGCTCGTGAAGCAGATCAAAAATTTGACAAGATACCTACTGACGATCTTCGTGATCGGGCTCGTGAGCGGCTGCGCAACACCGCCAACAGGTAACTATTGCGAACTGGCGCTGCCGCCTTTCGAGTGGTGGTCGGTAGACGAAATGGAGCAGACGCCGGATCGGCCGTTTCGGCATTTGGAGCATGAGCGGGCACGGTACGAATTGTTGTGCCCTTGAGTGTGCCCAAAACGTGCCCTAAACATGGGTATTTTGGCTTAATTTGGGGTATATTTATTCACAAGTCACTGCAGGCTGGCGCTGCAACTTGTTGATTAAAAAAGGTTTGTGTTTGTTTGTTTTTATGGTCCCCCTGACTGTTAATCCGCAGGTCACTGGTTCGAACCCAGTTCGGGGAGCCAAAAATTCAAGCAAAACGCCAATCCTTCGGGGTTGGCGTTTTGCTTTTCTGCGCTGGCCAAAGGCTTATTGTGCAAGCCTGGTCATGCACGCAGGTATCTCCTTATCAAACCAACTGTTTCCATTTAGGCAACAGTTGGCCCGAAGGGCGGGCGGCCATGTTAGTCGGGCACGACGGCAAGCTATTTTTTTTGACCGTTGGCGTGTTGAGAGTGTGCACTGCCCAGCCAATCACCCAATTGCCGAAACCCATCGATGTGCTTCTTGGCGGTGTAAGTTCGAACAGGGCTTCGTTCATTGATCAGCCACGAAGAAATTCTGGTAGCCAAAACTAAGACGGGCTTTATTCGTGGATATGGCCTATGCTGGTGGGTTGGCGATAGCAAATGTGCTGTCGCTGCATGACCATGAGGTATTGAAATGGATACGAAAGACAAAGCACCCGAGAAAGCGAAGCCAGCAGCCGCGAAGCCTGCTCTGAAACAGGCGCGTTGGCCCGGACAGGGGACTGGTGGTGGTATTAAGAGCGCGAAGTCGGGGCACGATCGAAAGACCGCGGGCCGGGGTGCCGCGCGAGGCAGATGAGCCTTCTGGCTGGTAGCTCTTTTCGTTTGCCTTTATCGTTCAGGGCCTTGGCCTGGGTCAGAATGTCTTCGGCCAGCGAGACATCGGTTGTGCGCTTGGTGGCGCTGCGTGCTTGGCTTGCGGTAAGCAT
Organism: Pusillimonas minor; assembly: GCF_014237865.1. Lineage (GTDB taxonomy): Bacteria > Pseudomonadota > Gammaproteobacteria > Burkholderiales > Burkholderiaceae_B > Neopusillimonas > Neopusillimonas minor. Next base: position 248,431 of record NZ_JACJUU010000001.1, on the reverse strand, counting down.
TTTGAGCCTCCTGGGGCAGGCGCGCAAACGATACAATCAGCTAAAGCTATCGTCCGCCAGAAGAGTCATTTTATGCAAAACCCACAAGATCATTGGGAAAATGTCTACAAGACTAAACAGTCCGATGCCGTGAGCTGGTTTCAAGAGCATGCCACTCAATCGTTGAACATCATCCGTTCGACTGGGGAGTCAATCGATGCCAATCTAATTGACGTTGGAGGAGGTGCTTCCACCCTGGTTGATGATCTGTTGAATAGCGGTTTCAAGAACGTGACGGTTTTAGATTTGTCAGCCTGTGCCCTGAGTGTTGCTCGAGACCGGCTTGGGGCAGCGGCGAGCAGCGTGACATGGATTGCAGGTGATGTCCGGAGCGTTGTTTTGCCGGAGCAAAAATATGATGTTTGGCATGATCGCGCGGTTTTCCACTTCTTAACAGACCCCGTCGATCGCACTGCTTATATTCAGCAAGTCATGAAATCGGTCAGGCCTGGTGGGCATGTGATTGTTGCGACATTTGCTCCTGATGGTCCAGAGCAATGCAGTGGGTTACCGGTGGTAAGGTATTCGCCGGGCGAATTGCACCAAGAGTTTGGACCTAGGTTCGAGTTGGTTGAACACATGAGTGAAGAACACAAAACTCCCTGGGGCTCAGTGCAGCATTTCGTCTACTGTCACTGTTTGAGAGCTGACTGAGTTCAGCGGTAAGCCGCTTTCCGCCCCTTTGGTGCCGGTCAGGCTAATGCCTCTGGCCGCTGCGGGTTGCGTCAACACACTTGTCGTTACGTTCGGTAGTTTCTCTTGATCAGTCTTCGGGCAAAATGCCGGTGTTACAAATAAACGGAGCTGAAGTTGAAACGGGTTTTTCTGATTTGCGCGCTAGCGACAGTGTTGTCTGCATGCGCTGTCCACACGCCGGGCGGGTCGGTTATTGTTGATCCCAATTACGGTCATGGCGGTTTTTGCCCGCCGGGCCAGGCCAAGAAAGGGAACTGTTAAGCGACGCCGGCCATTAAACGGCGTCGTTAGCATCAAAAAACTGCACGCCGTTGTCAGGTGTCTTTTTGGCGCGGTACATCGCGGCATCCGCGGCTTTTAACAGTATTTCGGCAGACTTGTGGGTACGTTTGAACAGATGTATGCCAATACTGGCCGACAGGGTGCAGGTGATAGAAAGATGGGTTTCGTTGCTAAAAATGCGTTCGTAAGGTTCAGCCAGCGTTTTGTAAAGCGTATTTGCGATTTGGCTGGCTTGTTCGCGTGCGGCTGATGCTTCTTCGTTTAAGCCCTGCAGCAGCAAGACGAATTCGTCGCCGCCCAATCGCGCTACCAGGTCGCTGGTGCGTACAACTTCACGCAGACGTTGTGCAACTTCTATCAAGACCTGGTCACCGGCATGATGTCCGTATTCGTCATTCAAGGCCTTGAACTTGTTCAGGTCAATAAACATCAGCGCCAGGTGGCCGCCAACATGTCGGTGCAGGTCAAGCACTTGCTTAAGCCGGTCAATAAACTGACGACGATTCGGCAAGCGCGTAAGTTCGTCCTGGTAGGCTAACTGACGCACCTGTTCTTCCATTAGCTTGCGTTCGTGGATGTCGCTCAAGAAAACAAGGGTAGCGTCTTCACCTTGCCATTGCAGGCCGACACTGCTGATGCTGAACCAGCGAACGCCGGCGTGAGCGGTGTGCAGTCGTACATCGTAGGTCTGGCCGTGGGTTGCACCCAGTGCCCTGGCCTGGCGATACATCATCATCAAGGGCTGGTCAGCGTGGTCAACCAGGTCTGCCAGCATGCTGTCCAATAGTTGCTTTTCTGGGATACCCAGCAGCGCTGTTGCGCGCGCGTTGGCAAAAATGCAGCGCTCGTCGATCAAAATAAAAATACCTTCCTGAGCAGACTCAATCAGTTGTCGGTAACGGTTCTCGCTGGCCATCAAGGCGTGCTGAATGCGTTCTTGAACCATCATGATGGCGCCGACCGTGACCAGCAGCAGGCTCAGCATATTGCCCAGAAAAATCAGGTTGAAGTAGTGGTTCGGGTCCAGAAAAGTTGAAGGCCCGGTGTTGTTAATGGCGAGCGAAACTCTTAGCGCAAGGCCGGCCAACGCTGTCAGAAACCCCAGGATCATGACGTACTGGCCTCGTCCGGCGGTTTGTCGGTGTCGTCGGGCCAGTAACCAGATCACCAAAGCGATTTGCACTGCAAGAAGCAGGCCGCCGTATAGCAACCGGGCCCGCATATCGTTGATAAAAATACTGAAAACAACGAGGGTGAACAGCACCGGGGGCCAGATCAGCCAACGCAAGGGCCGGTTTTTCTGGAAGTGGTAGATGCCCTCGGCCATCAGGGCCAGGCTGATTGCGAAGGCGCAATTGCCCAACACAATCGACCATATATCGTCGATCTGACCGTGTAGCATGCCCAAGGCGTAGCCTAACGCCTGGATACCAATTGCCCCAGCCCATAAATATAGTTCTTTGAACCGCCGATTGGCGGTATACGCCAGTGTCAACCCCACCACGACGCTCAGGGCAATGTTCAGGATGAGAAGTGTGGGTAAATGCATGGCCGTAACAGGCGCTTACAAATTGGCGAGTTTACACCGGCATAGTTAAAACACCAACGGCATGTTAGGGACACCGGGCTGTGTTTGCGTATAAAGCTACTGGGTGCCCATGAACAATAACCTGAAATACAATGCAACACCGGCGCCTTGTTGCGTGGCTAAACCCTACATCCAGCATGTCAAAAATACTCAAAGCGTCTCATCACTTCGATCTTGTTCTTGACGAGGCCCAAGCCGACCCTTGCCTGGAAAAAGACAAGGCTAAAGCCATCATTGCCGACTTGCGCATCAAGTTGCTAAAAGCTCAGTACGCACACCTGAAAAAAGCGACACAGTCGGTTTTGGTGGTTATTACCGGCATCGACGGCGTGGGTAAGGGCGGCTGTATCAACATGCTTAACGAATGGATGGATCCGCGCCATGTGACAACACTTGCCTATGGCGAGCCGGCGGCCCACGTAGCGCAGATGCCTTATCTTTGGCGGTACTGGCAGCACCTGCCGCCCAAAGGTACGACGGGTGTCGTGTTTGGCTCGTGGTACCAGCGCCTCTTCGAGGCCCTGGCCGAAAAGAGCATCGACGAGACCCGTGTGCTGGATATTGCGCGTGAAATCCGCGAATTCGAAGCCATGCTGACCCACAACGGTGTACAGATCGTCAAACTGTGGTTTCACATGTCAAAAGAAGCCCAGCAAAACCGGGTCGATACCTTGTTGTCCGACCCGGATACTGCCTGGCAAGTCACGCCTATCGATCTTGAAGTGCGCAAAAAATTCGATCGCGCCAGAAAGGTGGGGGCGCTGGCAATGACGCTAACGCAAGATTCGCATGCCCCCTGGGTGGTTGTGCCGTCAGCCGACGAAAACACCCGACACATCTGCGCCGGACAGGCGGTTTTGGCGGCGTTGCGCCGACATGAACGCGTACCCGACCAGGCATTGCCCGAGCCCGACACCGACGCGTTGTTGTCTATGGCCGACCTGTCGCCTGCCAACGGCAACGGCGCATCGCGCGTCGTTTCGCTTGATCAGGTCGATTATTCGACCGGCATGAAAAAGTCTGAATACGAGCCGCTGCTGATTCAGCTTCAGGCGCGCCTGGCACGGTTGGTGCGCGACGCGCGCTTCAAGCACATACCGCTTATTTTGGCCTTCGAGGGGCAAGATGCTGCAGGCAAGGGGGGCGCCATTCGACGTATTACCCATGCGCTCGATGCACGGCAGTACCGCGCCATTCCTATTGCCGCGCCTACCGACGAAGAGTTGGCACGCCCTTATTTGTGGCGTTTCTGGCGTCGTATCCCCGAACGTGGTCGTATCGCTATCTTCGACCGGTCGTGGTACGGGCGTGTGCTGGTCGAGCGCGTAGAGGGCTTTGCCACTGAGCCGCAATGGCGTCGTGCATACGAAGAAATCAATCAATTCGAGAGCCAGCTGGTTGAGCAAGGGGCGGTATTGCTCAAGTTTTGGTTGGCCATTACCAAAGAAGAGCAGCTCGAACGCTTTAACGATCGCAAGCGCTCTGCATTCAAAAGTTTCAAAATTACCCCGGAAGACTGGCGTAACCGGGAACGCTGGGACGACTACGTGACTGCGGCAAACGACATGTTTCGCGAAACCAGTACGGCGGTTTGCCCGTGGCATGTCGTTTCGGCCAACGACAAACAGCATGCGCGCATTACCGTGTTGCGCACAATAGTCGATGCCCTTGAAAGGGCGCTTGAAAAACACAACGGGAATGGCAAGCATGCGCATTGATCTGAAATTATGGTGTCGTTTGTGTGCGCTGCTGCTGGTTGTGGTGTTGTTTGGGGTGTCGGGCCGGGTGCTGGCCGACATCGCCCCGCCCCGCGCCGACCAACCAACCGTTGTTCGCGCTTATCTTTACCTTGACGACATCAACGACATCAAGTTAACAACGGGCACGTACAGTATGACGGCGCAACTGGTGCTTAAGTGGCATGACCCCCGTCTGGCCTTTGCATCGTCAGACCAGCCCGATGCCACGCCCAAGGTCTGGATGGGCACGCGTGCCGAACGTTACCTCGAAACGATCTGGCACCCTACGTTGGATATCAGTGGAGAAAAGGGCCTGAGTGCCAATACCATCCATTCGTTGTCGGTATACCCCGACGGGTTGGTGTCGTTGCGCCAGAAGTTCACCACCTCGCCGCGCTTTGCAGGGGAGCTCGAGTATTTTCCCTTCGGTCGTTTAAACCTCGATCTGACGATTTCCAGTGTCATTATGGATGACACCCAGCTTGCATTTGAGCTGGGCGAACTCAGCCCGCGCGAAGACCTGGTCCGGGTCGATGCCGTTTTGCATGGCAACTGGGACCCTTTAAAAGTGCAGTGGGCGACTGGCTCGGTGACGATGCCCGACGAGCCGAACCGCAAGCTGCCGCAAATTAATGTCCAAATTCAGGTCGAGCACGACTTCGTCGATGGTGTTCACAAAATATTGTTGCCGTTGCTAATCGTTGGCTTGGCCTCGTGCGGGTTGCTCTGGATGAACTTCCTGGTGCAGCCGGCGTTTTCGTCGCCGCGTATTGCCGGCATCGTTACGCTTATTCTGACCACGATTGCGCTCAAGTTTGCACTTAACAACGAACTGCCCGTGCTGCATTATCTGACGCTGTCCGATGTCATGTTCAACACGACAATCATTATGCTCAGCCTGGCGATGCTGGCGTCGTGTGCCGTGGCCGCATTCTTTACCGATGGCAATAATGCGCATGCCCAAAGGCTCAACCGGTGGTTGCGCCTGGTGTACCCCGTGTTGTATGTGCTGGTATTGCTGGTGTCGTGCCTGGTGCTGTTGTAGCGGCCTGGCCTTAATATTTTTGCAGGGTCTTCGTTAAACGTGTCTTCGCTCAATTTACCCCGGGCAACTTTCTGGGCGGGGTTTGCTTTTGCACTGCTGGGGGCTGTTTTCTTCTCGGCCAAGGGTATTGTGGTCAAGCTCACGTACCGGTATCCCGGGGTCGACGCCATCACCATCATCAGCTTGCGCATGCTGCTGGCCGCGCCGTTTTTTATGGTGGTGGCGTGGTTTCAGGCCCGCAAGGCAAAGCGGGGGCTAATCCCACGCTTAACCCGCAAAGACAGCCTGCAGCTTGTGTTTTTGGGCTTCATTGGCTATTACCTGTCTAGTTTTCTGGCATTTTTGGGCCTGCAAACCATTTCAGCCGGGCTCGAGCGTGTCGTGCTGTTTTTATCGCCCACGTTTGTGCTGCTTATCACCGCGTTTTACTTCAAGCGTCCCATTGCGCCACGTCAGTGGCTGGCGCTGGCGCTGTCTTATGGCGGGGTCGTGTGTGTTTTTCTTAACGACCTGTCGTTCAGTGGCGATGCTGTGGTTTTGGGTGCGGGCCTTGTGTTGGCCTCGGCACTGTGTTATTCCGTCTATCTGATCGGTTCGGGCGAAATCATGGCCCGGGTGGGGGCGACGCGCCTGGTGGCCTATGCCATGCTGGTATCCACCGTGTTTACGTTGGTTCAGTTTTTCTGGGTGTATTCATGGCAAGGGCTGGCATTGCCTTGGCCCGTGTACCAGTTGTCTTTCATTCATGCCACCTTAAATACAGTGGTGCCCACCTTCATGATCATGTGGGCAGTAGCGCGCATTGGTGCGCCGCTGACTGCCCAACTGGGTTTGATCGGGCCGGTGTCGGTTTTGTTTTTGGCCGCGTGGATACTGGGCGAAGCCATTACGCCGTTGCAGCTTGTAGGCACGGCATTTGTACTGACCGGGGTGCTGGTATTGGGCAAGCGCCCCAAAGTGCGTTAGGCGCGACAACAGTTTGCGCTTACGCCAGCCAAGACAACGGGCTGTGTTTTATGGCCACGCCCACAATATAGGCAAAAATCACCACGGCAATAATGGCTGCGGCGGCCCGACTGCCCGGCGTTTTACCACGCTTGATGGCAATGGTGCCCACGACAATGTACAGCACCAGGGCAATCAGTTTGGCGATGATCCAGTCTTGAAAAAAGCCGATTTGCACGGCCATGGCAACGCCGCAAACCAGAAGTACGGTATCGATGATGTGCGGGGCGATCCGCACCAGCTTTTTTTGTAATGCGGCCGACTCAATAACCGACCAGTACGCGCGAATGACGAAAAACAGCAGGCTAAGTGCGGCGGCTGTGGTGTGCAGATGTTTGAGTGCCAGGTACGACATAGAATGCAAGGGCAGTCGGGTCAGCGCGTGCTGATGTCCCAACCGCCGTCTCCTTTAAGGTTAAGTTGAACAGGGTGGTGTCTGACCAACGTGCTGCGATGCCCGACGCTGATCAGTAAGGTGTCTGGAAGGTGCTGGGCGACCAGGCGGTACATGGCGTCTTCAAGGCCTTCGTCCATGGCCGACGTAGCCTCGTCTAAAAAGGCCGCTGCAGGTTGCGCCAGCAACAAGCGGCCGAAAGCCAGTCGTTGTTGCTCGCCCAGCGATAATATCCGGCTCCAGTCGGCGTCTTCGTCAAGACGGTCGGCCAGGTGGCCAAGCTGCACAGCATCAAGCACCTGACGGGCGCGCTGGTCACGGGTTGCCTGCAGTGCTGCTCCGGTCGACCGATCGGGCGCGCTCGGGGCTTCTGTGGTTGGTGTATCCGCGTGATCGAATTGGGTGTTGGCGACCAGACGGTCAAGGTTCTGGGGCGCGCTGCCTGCGCTGGCAACGGCAGCGGCTTCCAGCGTTGCGGTATCCGCATTGCCAGCATTCTCAGGAAGCGCGCCGCTAACCGCATTAGGGTAATGCAAGGCGTCGCGCAGGCTGCCCAGGGGCAGGTAGGGCTTTTGTGCCAGAAACAGCATTTGGCCTTGGGGTCGGGTAATTGCGCCGTCGCAGTAGGGCCACAAGCCTGCAATAGCGCGCAGCAAAGTGGTTTTGCCCGAACCAGACGGGCCGCGGATCAACATCGCTTGCCCGGCGTGTACTTGCGTAGTCAGGTTTTCTATCAGCAGCTTGCCGGCAGGTGTCCGCACGGTCAGGCCGTCCAGCTTCAACGCCTGGCCCGCAGACTGCACTTCTGGCTTGGGCAGTTTGGCGGCATCGTCGATAGCCTGCGTAAAGCCGGTCAGACGGTCTAGTGTGGCGCGGTAAGACGCAAAGTTGTCGTAAGCATTTCGGAAGAACGACAGGTTGTCTTGCAAGCGCCCAAAAGCCTGGGCGGTTTGCATCAGGTCGCCCAGGCTGATCTGTTTCGAGAAAAAACGTTGGGCCTGAATAATAAACGGAAACACAACGGCGGCCTGGGTAACCGAAAAGTTGAACCCCAGAAACTTGAGCGAGCGATAAACAATGGCCCAGGCATTGCTGATGACTTGCGCAAAACGATGCTTGAGCAGGGCGGTCTCGACTTTCTCGCCGGCGTAAAACGCAATGCTTTCTGCGTACTCGCGCAGACGTACCAACGCATAACGGTAGTCGGCGTTGAAGCGTTCGTTCAAGAAGTTAAGCAAAATCAGCGGGCGGCCAATGCGTATGGCAAAAATAGTGGCCACCAACACGTAAATGAACACTAAAAACACCATGCCCCGCGGGATTTCGGTGCCGAACAGGGCCAGCGGGCCCGACAGCCCCCATAAAATCAGTGTGAACGCGACGGTTGATACCAAGGCATCGACCACACCCATCGACAAGGTCAACGAAGACTCAACAAACACCGTAACGTCGTACTGGATGCGCTGGTCGGGGTTGTCGATGCCTTTTTTAAGATGTTGCGTGCGGTAATACGACTCGCCGCCCAGCCAACGATCAAGCATTTGCTCGTTCAGCCAGGTTCGCCAATGGATGGTAAAGGCTTGTTGTACGTAGAAGTCAAGCAGTGATCGCAGCACGTGCACCGTGGCCAGCGCGGCAAACAGCCACATGGCCAGCCAGAACCCGGCTTCGTTCAGGTCTTGCAGTGCGCTGTACATGGTGTTGTACCAATTGGAAAACAGCACCTGCAGGCGCACACCCGCCAACGTTAAAAACAGGATGAAGGCAACGGCCAATATTGGCCGCAAGCCGCGTTTGGGCGAAAAGTACGCGCCCGACAGTTGCCAGAACTGTCGTCCCCAGACGGTGCGCTTGGCCAGCAGCCATACCGTGAGCGCGAAGCAAACCAGGGTAATGGCGTAGGTCTTGGCGATCCACAGCCCGCTACTGATGAGTTCTGAAGTCCAGTCCATTCACGTCCTGCGCTTTGGTGTTGTGGTTATTTAATAAGGCACAAATTGTGCTTCGATGCTGCCGCTATCCAGCATGCAAAATGACTTTTGGGGCGCTGTGCGACGATGCTTGTCAGGTTGGCATCACGACAGCGATAATGATCTGTCATCATTCACTACAAGGGTTGTTCATGCCATTCATCACTATTTCCGCCACTCAAAGCTTTAGCCAAGAACAAAAGAAAGCCTTGCTTCATAAGGCCAGCGATGCTGTCATCGAAGCGGTAGGGGCGTCTTTGAAATCAGTCCGCGTGATGTTACATGAATTGCCAGGCGGCCACTACCTTGCCGAAGGCAAGCTCGACACCCCCGCTATCAATTTCCGTGTCGACATGATCGAAGGGCGCACCGAGCAGCAAAAAGCAGCGCTTATTGCCGGTTTAAGCAAAAGCGCTCACGAGGCAACCGGTATTTCCGAAGACGACGTGCGTGTGTGGCTTATCGATATGCCAAGCACTAACGTCGGTATGGCGGGCGGCAAAACGGCCCGTCAGGCGGGCCGTTAAAAGGCATGATGTTGTCGGTGCTTATGGCCATGGCTTCATGGCCATTGTTTTGCACCGGCGGTAGCCGTATCGTTTACTGCCCCAGGTTTTCAATGGCATCAACCACCAGGTTGGTGCCTACGGCCAGCATCAAAATATCCGACGCTACCCGCACGTAGCGGTGGCCTGACGGCGGGGGGCCTATGCGGGCCAGCAGGGGGCCGTCCAGTTCATAGAACATTACATCGGCCCCTAGCGGGTAACCGCGTCGCCATTGCCTGGCCTGGCCCGGAGGCATGCAACCGTTGTTTTTCTTGGCCAGGCCCGGCGGGCAGTTGCCGGCACGATACATGTCCCGGAAATAGTCGTGTGCATACCGGCGCTGATCGTCATTGAAACTGAAGCGTATTGACATGTCGGCGCCGCCGCGCGTGCCTGGGCCCATTTGCCGCCCGCCGCCCTGGCCCATGCCATTGGCCGACCCGGGGCCGCTGCCTTGCCCCATGCCCGGGCCGCTACCAGGGCCTTGGCCCGAACCATTACCGTATTTCGGGCCAGACCCCGGCCCTTTGCCTTGACCCGCGCCAGGACCTTGCCCGGGCGTGCCTTGTATATTCGGGCCACCCCGCCCCTGGCCATTGCCTGGCCCCTTGCCTTGCCCGGCACCAGGGCCATTTTGCACGAAGTCGGGCACCTGGGCCGAGGCGGGGGCTGTAGCCAGTAACCCGGCTATAGCCAGTGCCGCCGCAGCGCCACGCCATGCTGAAGACATTTTCATGACAGTCCTCCCGTTTGTTATGGACAGCACCAGTGTATGCCTGTCAGGCGTATCTTTCTTCATCAAATCATGCAAAAAAATGGCGCATTGTTACAAATGCGCCTGTTGCACTTATTTTCGGGTCAGTGCAGCCAACGTAAAGGTAATGGCCAGCGTCGGCAATGCCGAACCGAACCCGGGTGCCCATTGGCCAATGCCGTGATAGCAGGCAATCCCCAAAATCCATAACGCGGCGGCTGTCCAGTCTATGGCGCGACCATCCGGGCGCAATTCAGACTTTACAAAGCCCTGGCGGCCCAAAATGACGCCATATAGCGGCACAAATACCGAGCTCAACATCAGCAGGAAGGGTTCGAGTGTGTGCATGGGCAGCAGTGTGGCCAGCACCATGCTGACAACGGCCAGCGTCAAGCCCCATCTGCGGATGCTCCAGCGTGGCATCAGGCTGTGCGTGGATACCGAGCCCGAATACAGGTCGCCGTATGCATTGTCGAGCTCGTCAATCATGATCAGGCCAAGTGCGATCAGGCCGCCTTGCGCCAGCAGCAAGGCGCTGACCAGGCTGGTATTGGGTTCGGCTACGCTGACCACGACCACACCCAATGCATAACACCAGATATTGGCAATGGTGTAGCCCAGCCACGTGCCGCCCATGGCGCCCCGGCCGCTGCGGCCGTGGCGGGCATAGTCGGCCACGAGGGGCAGCCACGACACCGGCATGGCAATCACCAGGTCCATGGCAGAAAACAGACCCATCGAGCCGTTTCCTGGCCGGTTCCACATGGCCTCGAAGCCCTGAGCTTGCAATTGCCCCAGAAATTGCCAGCTTAGCCAGATAAGCGACAGCACAACCAGGGGTAGACCAAAGCGGCTGATGAATTTGCGAACGAGCGTGATCATTGAGCCGGCGAGCAATGCCATCAGGATGGCACCCCAGAACAACGTCACCAGCACGATGCCCAGCGGCCCGCTCAGGTCAATGCCAAAGGCCTGCCGGGTAATGGCGGTAGTGCCCTCGCGCATGATGACAAGCTCGAATGTCGTCCAGCCCAGAAGCTGAATAATATTGAGCAAGACGGGCAGGCGGGCGAACGCGTTGCCGTAGGTGCAGTGGATCAGCCCCGCACTGGAAAGCCCCGAGTTGCACCCGGTGCGCGCAACCCAGGCCAGCAAGCCCGAGCCCACAATCGAACCCAGCAAAATGGCCGTCACGGCATCTTTGGTGCCAATAGCCGGCACAAGGTAAGCACCTACCTGCATTACAAGCAGACCGACCCCCAGGCTGAACCAGAGCGAGGCGTGCTCGTGCCAGCCAAAAACGCGGTCGGATTGAGGTATAGGTGTAAGTGCCTGATTATGAGGCGTAGAACTGTTTGTCATGGCAGACCCAAAAAAGGCAGGGGCGACAAACAGGCTGACTGAAAATCGGGATGGACTTCGAGCGTCAGCGTTGACGTCGCTTTCCTGCGCGAGGATTATCTCAACAGGTTCAAAGGGACTATCTCAGCCGCAAATTGCGGCACCCCCAGCGAAGCGCCAAATTGTACTGGCTCTGTGTAAAAAAGCCAGCCTAGTCGAATTTGATGATGTTGAATGCCAGACGATTGTGTTCGTCGCGGCTGACGTCGTAGCCCAGGCGCTCGTTGATGGAGTTGTCGGGGTGGAAGGTCAGGACGACAGGTTTGATGTGCTCCAGCTCTTGCTCGGTCACGTAAACCGCGTTGCAAATGATGATCTCGTCGCCCTTTTGGCAGGTGCGGGCCGCCGCACCGTTCAAAATGCAACATTGCGAGCCCCGTTCGCCATAAATGACGTAGGTGCTGATACGCGCACCGGAGTGCTTGTTCCAGATGTCCACGAACTCCATGGGCAAAATGCCCGCCGCTTCGCAGTGGTCGGGGTCAAGCGTAATAGAACCGTGGTATTCAAGATCGGCGCCTGTGACATGAATGCCATGCAGTTTGCCGGCGACTACTTTTCTCACTGTTGTCTCGGGTAAAGAATTAACAAGCTGAACATTGTAGTTTTTTTCGTCGCCATGAAGTTAAATCTGTAAAGCGATAGCGACGGAGATGGAATCGTTTTATGCAGTAAGGCCTATGAAACAGGCTTTTAGGGTAATTTAATTATCATCAAATTATAATATTCGGCATATTGATTCAATTTGCTTTTTAGCGGAGGGGCCATGTTTGCATTGCTCGAGGCTTATCGATCCGGGCTGCTCGACCGGTCCCACTGGCTGCCCAATATTGTGGCCGGCGTCATTGTGGGTGTGGTGGCGTTGCCGCTTGCCATGGCGTTTGCAATAGCCAGCGGCGCCAAGCCCGAACAGGGGTTGTACACGGCCATTGTTGCCGGTTTGCTGGTCTCGGTTTTTGGGGGGAGTCGCGTCCAGATAGCCGGGCCTACCGGTGCTTTTATTGTCATTTTGTCGGGTATTGTGGCAACACACGGCATTCAGGGGTTGCAGATTGCCACCTTGATGGCCGGGGTTATTCTGCTCTTGCTGGGGGTTGCCCGGCTGGGCGCCGTCATCAGGTTTATTCCGCAGCCCGTCATCGTGGGGTTTACCGCGGGTATCGGCGTCATTATCTGGGTAGGTCAATGGAAAGACTTCTTTGGTCTGCCCATAACGCCCGAAGGACACTTTCATCAGAAAGTTTTGCAGATGCTGCAGGCATTACCCAGCCTTAGCCCGGTTGCGACACTTTTTGGCGTTGTATCGCTGGCGCTGTTGTTGATTATTCCCCGGGTGCCGCGCTTTTCAAAAATACCTGGCCCGCTGGTTGCTTTGGTGGCCATGACAACGCTGCAGTCGGTGTTTCAGTTTCAGGGCGTGCCAACCATTGGCAGCGTTTTCGGCGAACTGCCCCGAGGCCTGCCCACATTCGACTGGCCCGACATTACGTTGCTGCGCATGGTCGAGCTGATCGGGCCGGCGTTTGCCATTGCCATGCTCGGCGCCATCGAGTCGCTTTTATCGGCGGTGGTGGCCGACGGGATGTCGGGGTCGCGTCATAACTCTAATCAAGAATTGATCGGGCAGGGTCTGGCCAATATGGCCGCACCTTTGTTTGGCGGCTTTGCGGCAACGGGCGCGATTGCCCGTACGGCGACCAATATCCGCAATGGGGGCAACAGCCCGCTGGCAGGCATTGTCCATTGCGTCACGCTGGTACTGATTATTCTGTTTTTGGCCCCATACGCAAAAAATGTACCGTTAGCCACACTGGCGGCCATATTGTTTGTGGTGGCCTGGAACATGAGCGAACTGCCCCATTTTGTGCGCTTGGTAAAGCGGGCACCACGGGCCGATGTGGTCATTTTGTTGCTGACATTTGCACTGACGGTGTTTGCCGACCTGGTGGTAGCTGTAAATATTGGTGTGGTGGTGGCCATGCTGCATTTTTTACGGCGCATGGCCGACAGCGTAACTGTCACGCGGCAGTCGTCGGCGCAACTGGCGCGTGACTTCGGGGTTGCCGAGTCTCGGGTGTTGCCCGGCGTGCAGGTTTATTCGGTCGAAGGGCCCTTGTTTTACGGCGCCTCAGATGCCTTTGCCGATGGCTTTTCGGGGCACAAGCCGGTGGCGGGCGAAACGATTGTGATCCGGTTGGGGCGGGTGCCGTTTATTGATGCTACCGGGCTGCATGCCCTGGAAGGCCAGGTGCGCCGCATGACGACGGTAGGGGCAACTGTTTTGCTGGCCGAAGCCAACGTGCGCGTCGGCGAAAAAATCAAGAAAATGGGTTTGCCGTCTTTAACTGGGGTTAGTGTTGTGTCTTCTTTGGCGGATCTGTTTCGGCCAGATAGTTAACGCCGTGTTCGGCCAGGTAACCCCGAATAAGCTGCCGAACAACTTGTGAGGGTGTCAGGTCCTGGCTGGCACAGAGTTGTTCGAATGCTTCTTTTTTTCTTGGGTCGAGCAATACGGTGAGGCGCGCAGTTTTTGTTTCCATGCTGACCTTTGTCGTTATAGGGTTTGCTTAAGCCACAAGTAGTTGGTGGGGTTGTCGGGGCAGGCGCCAAAGCCGCATTCTAAAAGTGTAGACACACCATTTGCCGCAACCAGCAACAAGAAAACCCACATGACCAACCTGACGAAAACGTTGGGCGAGGCGCTGCTGGACAGTACGCTTTGCGCGCGGTCGATCATTAAAAGAAGCGCGCAAAAAATAATGATTAACACGAAGGCGACAAACGCCCAGGTATAAAAATGCAGGCCCAGGAAGGGGCTGCCATAGCCGGCGTCGCCCGGGCCAATATGCAACAGTGTTTGCCGGCCGGCAGCAAAGGCGCCGCCCAGCGCCGACAAGATAATGACCCCGTAGTGCAGCGGCGACGAACCGAACCGGGCGTTGAGCAAAAACCCCACACCGACAAGGATGAACGCGACACGTTGCAAGAGGCACAGCGGGCAGGGCAGTTCGTTGTAGGCGAATTGCCAGGCAAAGGCAAAACCCAGCACGACACAAATGCCAGCCAGCCCAAGGGTGTTAAGAAACCGGGGAAGCGTAAACGCGGCGCTGGCCTGATAGCTTTTCATGGGGCCGCCTTACAACGACAAACCGAGCGGGTCGGTTATGTGAAAATTGCACCACGCGGCAAAAATGACAAAACTGACGACCCAGGCCCATATGCAAGCTGCACGGCGGCCGGCCATGCCCAGCCAGATGGCAATGGTAAGTGTGATGAACGGTAAAACCATAATCATGGCTGGCCTTTTTGGGGAATCGCTTAGCAAGGTTGGACACATACTGTATAGATATTGTTGTCAGAAATGTATCGGGGTTTGCCAGAGTCTATTGACGCAAGGGGGTGAACTCTTCTTCGGTCATGAAAAAATAACGAATGGCATCAACAAGGCCAATGATGACCACCAAGGGCGCGAAGACCCAGAAAATAACCAGGTAAACAATACCCCAACCAATTTGGCCCAGGTAAAAGCGATGCGCACCCAGCCAGCCTAAAAACACCGCCAGCACGATGGCTATTTTGCGTTGGCTGGTGCGTTTGACCAGGGCTTGCCCGTGGTTGCGCAGCAACCAGATACTAATCGGTATGGTCACGACCAGCGCAATAAGAATTTTTGTCGTGTTTTGGTCAATGTAGTGTTTAACGGCGTAAAACACGTCGGCAAAATTATGCAGTACCAGCCCGGTTAAGTGCTGAACCCACGACAGCAGTTCGCGCCCGATGGTTTCACCAAAGGTAAGCGCGATCAATACAACCAGAAACACCGCGAGCGGGATGAGTATTTTTTGCATCATTTGGACTCTGTGCCTGAAAAATTGCCTGGACCCCAAGGCGTTCAAGGGGCAGTGCGCCTTAGTTTAACGGGTTTACGTGGCGCTTATGCGATCCGAAAACGCCAGAGCCGAGTTACTTCTTTGGCCCGGGCTGCGTGCAGCGCGTCGGTTGTGTCAAGGGTTTTGGGGTGACGGGGCCGGATGTCGTGGTGCGCCGTGACCACAAGGCCGCCGGTTGCCGCCCACTGCTCAATCGCATCGGGCTCGCGCAGGCCCAAATGTTCGGCCAGGTCCGACATAATCAGCCAGCCTTCGCCATTGGGCGCCAGATGTGGGGCGAGCCCTTGTAAAAACCACTTGAGCATCTGGCTGTCGGGGTCGTACACCGCAGTTTCAAGCGCCGACGTTGGCCGACCGGGCAACCAGGGTGGGTTGCAAACAATCAGGTCATACGTGTTTTCGGGGTAGCCTTCGCAGGCCATTACATTGATGCGGCCTGCAAGCCCTTGGCGCTGGATGTTTTCGGCCGCGCACGCCAGGGCTACGGGGTTGTTGTCGGTGGCGTCGACGTGTTCGATGCCCCGCTGGGCTAACAGCATTGCAATGACGCCGCTGCCCGTGCCTAAATCAAGTGCATGGTGTGCGCCCTTCGGAAGCGGGGTTGCCCGGATCAGGTCCAGGTATTCGCCCCGTATGGGCGAGAACACCCCGTAATGAACATGCAGGGGTTCGGGCAGGCCGTCGATAGCGACACCTTTTTTTCGCCATTCGTAGGCACTGACTGCGCCCAAAATTTGTCTGAGCGGGATCAGAGCGTCGTGTGAAAGCGGTTCGAACGCGGCGTGACAGGCTTCGGCAATGTCGGGGGCGCGCCGTAGCGACAGGGTATAACCCGGGCCGACGGGCACCAGCAAGCGGTTGAGCAGCTCGGTGCGTCGGGACTGCGCTTGCCGATAACGGTTGAAGGCCTCTTTGGGTGGCATGACGGCATCGTCGGCTTTGGGCTTGCGCCGCTTGTCGATGCGTTTGGCCAGTGCGGCAAGTAACTGCCGTGCCTGGTGGTAGTCGCCTTCCCAAACAAGGGAGCCGCCTTGCGAGAACCACGTGAACGCATCGTCTGCGCCGTAACCGTCATGGGCAACTTGTGGTTTTTTAGGTAAAACAGTGGGCGCGGGCAGTGGCATTAGTAATGAGTTGTTGTGTTTATTGTGGTACGCAGGCCTGGCGAACGGCGTGTTCCCATTGTTGCATTAATGCCTGCGCCTGTGCCGTTGAAATGCCCGGCGTAAAGGTGCGTTCTGGTTTCCAAAGTTGGGTCAGTTCGTCTGGCGAGGTGTAGGCGCCACACCCCAGGCCGGCCAACCAGGCGGCGCCAAGTGCGGTGGTTTCGGTAACGGTGGGCCTGACGACCGGGATGCCAAGCAAGTCGGCCTGAAACTGCATCAGCAAGTTATTTGCACTGGCGCCGCCGTCGACTCGAAGTTCGGATAGTGGCTGTCCGCCTTGCTGGGCGGTATCGCGGCTCATGGCAAGCAATAGCGCCGTGCTTTGAAAGGCGATGCTTTCCAGGGCTGCCCGCGCTATATGCGCTAACGTCGTGCTACGCGTCAGCCCGGTAATTGTCCCGCGGGCGTCGGGTTGCCAGTAGGGCGCACCCAGCCCCGAAAATGCCGGCACCACGGTAACGCCGCCAGCCGTGTCAACACTGCCGGCCAAGGCCTCAATGTCGGCACTGCGCTCAAAAGCATTCAGGCCATCGCGCAGCCACTGCACGATGGCGCCACCAACAAACACGCTGCCTTCAAGGGCAAATACAGGTTGGCTTGACGGTTGCGCGGCCCGGGTTGTAATAAGGCCGTTGGCCGATGGCTTTGGGGTAACGCCGGTGTGCATTAGCGCAAAGCAGCCCGTGCCATAGGTGTTTTTGGCCATGCCGTCTGAAAAGCATGCCTGGCCAAACAGGGCGCTTTGCTGGTCGCCGGCAATGCCGAATATGGGGATTTCGGCCCCGAACCAGTCTTTGCGGGCGTAGCCGAACAAGCCGCTGGAGGGCATTACGACGGGCAGCGATTGGGCGGTGATGCCGAACAAGGCCAGCAGGTCGGTGTCCCATTGGCCCGTATGTATATTGAATAGCAGGGTGCGCGATGCATTGCTGACATCTGTGGCAAAGGACTTGCCCCGGGACAGTTGCCAAAGCAGCCAACTGTCGACGGTACCGAACGCAAGGTGCCCGCCGTCGGCGCATCGTTTTGCCTCGGGGACGTTTTCAAGTACCCATTGCATTTTCGTGGCAGAAAAATAGGCGTCGAGGCGCAAGCCGGTAGCGCTCGAGATGGTCGTTTCGTATCCGGCGTCAATAAGCTGCTGGCACTGCACTTGTGTGCGCCGATCTTGCCAGACAATTGCGGGACAAAGTGGTGTCCCGTTGTGTGTGTCCCATGCAACGACGGTTTCACGTTGGTTCGTGATGCCAATGGCGAGTATTTCTTGCGGCCCGATATTTGCTTTCGCAATGACCTTCCTGGCCGTTTCAAGCTGGGTGCGCCAGAGTCGCAGCGGATCGTGCTCAACCCGATCTGGCCCTGGCGTTGCGGGCAAAAGTTCGCATTGTTCGATGGCGATAAGGGCGCCTGACAAGTCGAATATAATGCTGCGCGAACTTGATGTACCCTGGTCGAGGGCTAACAGGTAGGCCATGGTTTTAATATTTTTTAAATAACTTTTCAGTTTATCAATAAAAGTATGGGTTTAGGAATAGGCTTTTCTTCCTAGACCCTTTTTTTATTTGTCGATGTAAACTTTGTTTGGTAACCGCAACAAACTGTCACTAGATTCGTTTCTTGTTTTTTGGGTTTACCTAAAAAATATTTTTATTATCAATAGTTTGCTGTTTGTTGTGTGTGTGTTTTTCGCCGGGGCTGTAAATGCCGGTAAATGTTTTTTTGCGTGTTCGCGCGTTTTCCTGCCGCTACACGGCCTAGACCGGCAGGGCTAATTTTAGGTTAGGCGGCTTGTTTCGGTGTTGTTTGTGTGTTTGCTGCGCGGGTTGCCAGGTGGTTTTTTGGGTTTGCGGCTTTTTTTCAACATTTCGACGGGTTTTGTTGCTGTTTTGACATTAATCAATAGAACTATATGAAATAAAGACCACAATCCTCCGGGCTATGTTGTTATATAGAGTCGGGCTAGTATTTTCGGCGTAGGCCGTATTTGCTGGTTGTGCGGCTGTAAGCGGGTGGTAGTGGGGTATTTGGTAACGGTTTGTTATTTTTATATGCCCTTGTAGCTGTCATATAGGGCTCATAAACTGTTGCTAAGCTTGTGTTCAGGTTGCATGCGCAGTTTGTAGCCCATATGTGACACAAAATTAAGGAATTTGACAGTGTCTACGAAAGAAACAACTGCATTGTTGCAGGATATTCAAGAAGTTAACTTGTCGTACCTCATGCTGGCCCAGCGCTTGCTGCGCGAAAACCTCGCTGCAGGCATGTTCCGTTTAGGTATTGGCGAAGACGCTGCGGGTATTCTGCTCGAACTCTCTCCGGCCCAGTTGGTCAAGCTGGCTAGCTCCAGTTCGCTGGTGTGTGGCTTCCGTCTCGACGACTACAGCCTGCTGTCGTCGTTAACGCGCGACGTACTCGATGGCGTTCTGCAGCAAGCGCACGCCACTATCCTGCTTTCCAACCGTACAACGCAAACCGCGTAAGCGGGTGGCATTCGTTAGTCATGGCCTCTAAAAGCGTCGCCAAAGAAGCAGAAGAAATTATTCTTGCCTCTGAAATGATCGCGTTGGGTGCGCGCCTGCAGGTTTTGCAGGCCGAAACCTCCCTAAGTTACGACCGTCTGGCACGCTTGTACCGCGAAATCAAAGGGGCGTCGCCCCCAAAAGGTATGCTGCCTTTTTCGGTCGACTGGTTCATGACCTGGCTACCCAATATTCATTCAAGCCTGTTCTACAACATATACAGTTACCTCGACCGTTTCACGCCTGCCAAAAAGTCTCAGGCGCTTATTCAGGCGTACCGGCTTTACATCGAACAATCTGCCGCTGGTCGTTTGCCCGACGACGCCAACGAACCGGTGCTTAGTTTTACACGCGCCTGGATGCTGGTGCGTTTCTTTGAAAGCGGTTTGTTGCAACTGTCTACCTGTGTGCGCTGTACCGGTCATTTTGTGGCGCACGCTCACGATCCTCAGCACGATTTTGTTTGCGCTATTTGTCGTCCGCCGCCACGGGCAGGCAAAACGCGAAATCAACGGGCCGCCCGCGCCAAACAGCTTACGCCCGCCAGTTCCTGATGCATCCCGGCTTTTCAAAATCTGTCAGGCTGTATCAAACTGCGGTATGCTAGCGCGGTGATTTAGCCATAAAAATGCCCGTTAACGGGCATTTTTATGGCGCTCAAAACCGGCGATCATACCGGTCATGGCTAAAAGTTAAAAAAGGTTCGTTCGTGCTGATTCTTATTGGTTTCGTTGTTGTTACAGTATGTATATTTGGTAGCTATGTGGCCCTGGGCGGTCACCTGGGCGCCTTGTATCAGCCCTTCGAACTTGTGCTTATTGGCGGCGGGGCCCTGGGGGCCTACATTGCTGCCAATAACGGGCGCTCTATCAAGTTACTGCTCAAGGCTTTGCCCGCCGTATTAAAAAAGTCGCCTTACGACAAAACGCTCTACATGGAGCTGATGGCGCTGCTGTACGTGCTTTTAAATAAAGCGCGTCGCGATGGCCTCATGACCATCGAGTCCGACATCGAAGAGCCAGACAAGAGCCCCATTTTTGCCGAGTATCCTCGCATCCTCAAAGATCATCATCTGGTCGAATTCATTACCGACTACATGCGTCTGATGATCAGTGGCAACATGAGCCCGTTCGAAATCGAGACGCTCATGGATCAAGAGCTCGATGCGCACCACCAAGAGGCCAGCGTGCCAAGCAGGGCGCTAGCGATGGTGTCCGACGGTTTGCCCGCGTTCGGTATTGTGGCGGCGGTTTTGGGGGTTATCAAGGCGCTGGCGTCGGTCGATCAGCCGCCGGCCGTTCTGGCCGACCTCATTTCCAAGGCGATGGTGGGCACGTTTTTAGGTATTTTGCTGGCCTATGGCTTTGTATCGCCTTTGTCTTCTGCCATGGAAAGACGCAACGACGCCTCGCTCAAAGTGCTCGAGTGCATCAAGGTGACGCTGCTGGCCTACATGAACGGTTATCCGCCGCAGCTGGCGGTCGAGTTCGGGCGTAAGGTCTTGTTCTCTGCCGAACGTCCGTCGTTCAGCGAGCTCGAAGAGCATGTGCGTCAGACCAAGTCGGTCAAGAAAGCGTAACCGGGGCGTGCCATGAGCAGTACAGACGCCCCCCGCATTGTTATCCGACGTAAAAAACGGGGCCACGACGCGCACCACGGCGGTGCCTGGAAAATTGCCTACGCCGACTACGTCACGGCCATGATGGCCTTCTTTCTGGTGATGTGGCTGTTGTCACTGGTGCCCAAAGAAAATCTCGGGCAAATCGCCGAGTACTTCCGCATGCCGCTCATGGATGCGATTTCCGGGGGCAAATCCCTGAATGACAACAGTTCGGTCATTCCGGGGCAGTCGCCCAGTGTCATTCCCAACAAAAACCCTATTCAGTCGCGGCAAACGCCTGTCGACGACGAGGCCGACACGCGCGATACACGACGTCTTGAAGACTTGCGCGGTCAACTTGAAGAACTCATCAATACCGATCCGGTTCTGCGCCAGTTCAGGCCCCAATTGTTGCTCGACATGACCTCCGAAGGTTTGCGTATCCAGATCGTCGATCAGCAGAATCGCCCGATGTTTCAAACAGGTAGCGCCATTGTGCAGCCCTATATGCGCGAAATCTTGCGCGAACTGGGGCCGCTGTTCAATCAGTTGCCAAACTCGCTGACCATATCGGGCCACACCGACGCCACACAGTATGCGCGCGGTGAACGCGCCTACAGTAACTGGGAACTCTCGGCCGATCGTGCCAACGCGGCGCGCCAAGAGCTTATCGCGGGCGGTATGTCCGAAGAAAAGGTCAAACGAATTCTTGGGCTGTCCTCTACCGTCAGCCTGGTTAAAGAAGACCCGTATGCGGCCGTTAACAGACGGATCAGCCTGGTTGTGCTTAACGCCCGGTCTGAGCGTCGGATGGATCTTGAAAGCGCTACCGACAGTTTCGATGTTGATGCACAAGGCAACATCGTCGAAACACTCGAACAAAGTCTTCGGGCAGGTCAGGCTATGCCCGCCGACAACGCAACATCCGCTGCGCCCGACCCGGTGTCGCCGGCAGCGGATCAGGGCAATAACAACTAAAGAACCAGAAGGAAAGGCAATGAGCGAAGGGGTCGACCTTAGTCAGTTTTATGACATGTTTTTCGACGAAGCCGACGAGCTGCTGGCCGACATGGAGCAGACGTTGCTCCAGCTGGATATCGGTCAGCCCGATATGGATCAGTTGAATGCCATCTTCAGGGCCGCCCACTCTATTAAAGGGGGGGCTGGCACGTTCGGGTGCTTCGGGCAGCTCGCCGAAACCACCCACCTACTTGAAAACCTGCTCGATGCTTTGCGCCAGGGTGAAATGACCCTGCGCAAAGACATGGTAGATCTATTCCTGGAAACTAAAGACGTGCTTTCCGATCAAGTTGCTGCTTATCGCAATGGCGAGCAGCCCGATGCCGAAGCTTACGAGCGAATTTGTGAACAACTGCGCCAGTTGGCGTTGCAAGAGGGCGGCAAAGTGCCGGCCAGCCCCGCTGGGGGGATGGCCACAAGCGCCAGCCAGCCGCAGGTTGTTGCAACCCCGGCTGCCGACAGCGCCAAGCCAGCCGCCCCTGCAGTTGCCGTGCCGGCCGAATCAGCGCCAATCGCAACCAATGGCGCATCTGCCGACTTGCCTTTGCACGTCAGCCTGATCAATCTCAACGAGAAAGACGCCGAGGTTTTGCAGGCAGAGATGATGCTCATGGGCGACATACTGCATCAGGTCAAGGGCGATCAAACGCTCGATCTTTGGATCAAAACAACAGAGTCGGCTGCCGATATCGAGGCCGTATGCTGTTTTGTTGTCGATAGCAAGCAAGTCAAGGTGGCCGCACAGGCCGTACCCGGACAGGCCGATACTTCCGCGCCCGCAGCGCAAGTCGAGTCGCCGGTCGTGCCGGCCGCCCATGCCGCACCTGCCCCATCCGTGGCGGCTGCACAGGCCACGCCGGCAATTCAGTCGCCCGAACAAGTAAACACCGCAGCGGCACCCGACGCCGCTTCTGCGCAGCCGTCTGCTGCCGCTGCGTCTGCACCGTCGCCTGCCAAAGACCGCGACGCCGGCAAGGCAGCCAACAAAGAAGCCGGCACATTGCGTGTGGGGGTCGAAAAGGTTGACCAGATCATCAACCTGGTCGGCGAGCTGGTCATCACCCAGGCTATGTTGGTGCAAACGGCATCCACCCTCGACCCGGTGCTGCACGATCGCCTGCTTAATGGTATCGAACACCTTGAGCGCAACGCCCGCGATCTCCAAGAGGCTGTCATGTCTATCCGCATGATGCCCATGGACTACGTCTTCAGTCGCTTCCCGCGGGTGGTTCGCGAAAACGCCCTCAAGCTCAACAAAGAAATTCGCCTGATTACGAAGGGGCAGGCTACCGAGCTCGACAAGAGCCTCATCGAGCGCATTATCGACCCGCTGACCCACCTGGTGCGTAACAGTATCGACCACGGGCTTGAAACCCCCGAGGCCCGTGTGGCTAAAGGCAAAAAGCCCGAAGGTACGCTCACTTTGTCGGCCCAGCACCTGGGGGGGCAGATTGTCATCGAGGTCTCCGACGACGGTGCGGGCCTGAGCCGCGAACGCATTCTTAAAAAAGCCATCAGTTCGGGCTTCCCGGTGAGCGACAGCACGCCCGACGAAGAGTTGTGGCAGCTGATTTTTGCGCCGGGTTTTTCAACCGCCGAAAAAGTGACCGAAATATCCGGTCGTGGCGTCGGCATGGATGTCGTGCGTCGCAATATTCAGGACATGGGTGGTCATATCCAGTTGTCGTCACGCGCTGGGCAGGGCACGACAACCCGTATTTTCTTGCCGCTGACCCTGGCCATTCTGGACGGTATGTCGGTGCAGGTGGGCGAAGAAATTTTCGTGTTGCCGCTCAGTCATGTTACCGAGTCGTTGCAGCCCTCGCTCGAGCAGGTTCACAGCATTTCGCAAACCGAGCAGGTTTTGCACGTGCGCGGCGAGTATCTGCCGCTGGTGGCCCTGCACGATGTCTTCAGTGTCGATAACGCCCAAACCGATATTTCAAAATCAATTGCCGTTATTTTGCAGGCCGAAGAAAACCGCTTTGCGCTGCTGGTCGATCATCTCGTCGGTCAACAGCAAGTCGTGGTCAAAAACCTCGAATCGAACTACCGGAAAATTCCGGGTATTTCGGCAGCAACTATTTTGGGCGATGGCAGCGTTGCACTGATTGTCGATGTCTTTGCCCTGATGCGCATGACGTGCAGCAAAGGAACCCAGGCTACCGCTATGAAAGTTCTCGGAGAACAAAATGCTTAACGAAACAAATAACAAGACGCAACAGGTCGACGATACCGGTAAAGAGTTTCTGGTCTTTACTTTGGCCGCCCAAGAGTACGGCATTGATATCCTTAAAGTGCAAGAGATTCGCGGTTACGACAGCCAGAGCGTAACGCGCATTGCCAACGTACCGTCGTTTATCAAGGGCGTAACAAACCTGCGCGGCGTCATCGTGCCTATCGTCGATATGCGCTTGAAGTTCAACCTTGAAAATGTTGAATACAACAGCCAGACAGTCGTCGTTATTCTCAACCTCGAAACCCGCGTGGTCGGGGTGGTTGTCGACGGCGTATCCGACGTGTTGATGTTGCGCCCGTCGCAAATCAGCGCAGCGCCGCAGTTCGGCACGGCGTTTTCCACCGAATACCTCACGGGCATTGGCACCGTCGGCGAGCGCATGCTGATTTTGGTCGACATCGAAAAGCTGATGACCAGCAGCGAAATGGCGCTGGTCGAACAGGCTATTGTCTAAAAAGATAATCAATTGACAACCTCGGTTTTTGCGCAGATGTCGCCGGCAGTATTGCCTGTGACGCCAGAAGAATTTGAGCGGGCGACGCGTCTGCTGCATCAACGCACAGGCATTGTGGTGGGTGAACACAAGCGCGAGATGGCCACCCGCACCCTTAGCATGCGTGCGCGCAAGCTGGGTATGAATACGGTGTCCGAGTACTTGGGGTTTCTGCAGCAAAGCTCCGACGGATCCGAATGGGAAGACTTCGTCAATGCCTTTACCATCAACCACACGGCGTTTTTTCGCGAGCAGCACCACTTCGAGACGCTGCGAAATTTTGTCAAAGGGCGGCGCGGCCCCATAAGTATCTGGTGTTGCGCCTCATCAACCGGCGAAGAACCCTATTCAATCGCCATGACTTTGCAAGAGGCCATACCCAACGCGTCCAGTCAGGCGTCAATTTGGGCCACCGACATCGACACCCAGGCCATTGCGCGCGCCCAGAAAGGGGTTTACACCCTTGAACGCGTTAAAACGGTGCCCGAGCCCCTGTTGCGCAAGTATTTTTTACGCGGCAAAGATGCCAAGTCGGGGTTGGTTCGGGTCAAGCCCCTGTTGCAAGACATGATCAAATTCGAGCCGTTAAACTTGCTCGCGCCCAAGTGGCCAGCCGACAAAAAATTTGATGCCATTTTTTGCCGAAACACGATGATTTATTTCGACAAAGAAACCCAAACCAAAATTCTCGACCGGTTTGCCCCCATGCTCAAGCCCGACGGTTTGTTGTTTGCCGGTCACTCCGAGAACTTCACCTACCTGACCAAGGCCTTCAAGTTGCAAGGTCAAACGGTGTACGTTGTTGTTCGATAAGCAGTAATGCCTGTTAGCAGCCCTGCAGGTTAAAAAGATTTTTAGTAGCACATATACAAAAGGCCAAAGTCATGAAGAAAATCCGGGTGTTATGCGTTGATGACTCGGCTCTGGTCCGTGGGTTGATGACCGAGATCATCAACAAGCAGCCCGACATGGAAGTCGTGGCCGTCGCCCCCGATCCGTTGGTCGCTCGCGAATTAATCAAGCAACATAATCCCGATGTCCTGACACTGGACGTCGAAATGCCGCGCATGGACGGGCTCGACTTCCTGGAGCGTCTGATGCGGTTGCGGCCCATGCCTGTTGTGATGGTGTCGTCACTGACCGAACGCAATTCCGAAGTGACGCTTCGTGCCCTCGAGCTGGGTGCAGTCGATTTCGTCACCAAGCCCAAGCTGGGTTTGCGTGATGGTCTGATGGAATACAGCGATTTAATCGCCGATAAAATCCGCGCGGCAGCCAGTTCGCGCCCCCGGCCGCGTCCTGCAGCGACGCCTGGCGCACCAGCGAAGCGCCTGAATGCGGTGTTCTCGACCACCGAAAAGATCATCGCAATCGGGGCCTCTACCGGCGGCACCGAGGCCATTCGTCAGGTGCTGGTGCCGTTGCCAGCCAACAGCCCGGCGATTATGATTACGCAGCATATGCCCGCCGGGTTTACCAAGTCGTTCGTGCAGCGCCTCGACAATCTTTGCGCGGTTCGCGTCCACGAAGCCGAAGACGGCCAGCGTGTGTTACCCGGGCATGTTTACCTTGCACCGGGTGGCGTGGCGCACATGAAGCTGGCGCGCTCGGGCGCAAATTACGTGGTGCGCCTCGAAGAAACCGAGCCCGTCAACCGCCATCGGCCCTCTGTTGATGTGCTGTTTCATTCTGTGGCCCAGGTGGCCGGAAAGAACGCCGTTGGCGCACTGCTTACCGGTATGGGCAAAGACGGCGCCCAGGGTTTGCTGGCCATGAAACAGGCCGGCGCGGCGACTTTTGCGCAAGACGAGGCCAGTTGCGTGGTGTTTGGCATGCCGCGCGAAGCATTGCTTATTGGTGCTGCCGACGAGGCCGTACCGTTGCAACAAATAAGCGAAAAATTATTGTCCAGCGCGGGTGCCTACGGGCATCGCGTATAAGCTGCCAGGCGGGCAGTCATAAATTCAATCGGAGAGTAAAGTGGTTCAAAAAAACATCAAGATCCTCGTTGTGGACGACTTTCCCACAATGCGCCGGATCATCAAAAACCTGCTGAAAGACCTGGGCTTTGATAATGTCGATGAGGCAGAGGACGGCCAGATGGGCCTGGATAAAATCCGTAATGGTAGTTTTGACCTTATCGTGTCCGATTGGAATATGCCCAATATGGACGGCCTGACCATGTTGCAGCATATTCGTGCCGATGCGGCGCTGGCCAGTTTGCCCGTGCTTATGGTCACGGCCGAAGCCAAGAAAGAAAATATTGTCGCGGCCGCCAAGGCCGGTGCCAGCGGTTACGTGGTCAAGCCATTTACAGCGGCGGTTCTCGAAGAGAAACTGAACAAGATTTTCGAAAAGATCAACGCGTAAGGGGTTTGCCATGACGACCGAAGACCCGGGTGCGGTTGACGCCAGCCCCGAGCAGCACCCCGAGCTTATCCAGCGAATTGCGCATGTTACGCGCATGCTGCGCGAAAGCATGCGCGAGCTTGGCCTGGATCAAACCATTACCGAGGCCGCCGAAGCCATCCCCGACGCACGTGACCGGCTTGATTACGTCGCTCAAATGACCGAACAGGCGGCCAATCGCGTGCTGAACGCGGCCGAAGAGGCCCGGCCTTTGCAAGAAGAGATGCAGCGTCAGGCCGAGGGCCTTGATGCGCGTTGGCAAGAATGGTTCAAGCATCCGGCCGAGTTGACCGAAGCGCGCCAGTTGGTTGATGACACCCGTGCGCTGTTGCGCGATATCCCCGAGAAAACCCGGGTCTCGCAAGACAAGCTCATGGAAATTATCATGGCGCAAGACTTCCAGGATCTGACCGGTCAGGTCATTATGCGGATGCTTGGCGTTATCAGTGCCATCGAAACCGAGCTCGTTCAGGTGCTTATTAATTACTTACCCGAAGATCAGCGTCAGGCCAAGCAAAAAGAAATGGACTCCTTGCTTAATGGTCCGCAGATCAAGCCCGAAGGCAAACCTGAGGTTGTTTCCAGCCAGGATCAGGTCGACGATTTGCTGTCCAGCCTGGGTTTTTAGACCTGAATTAAGCGCCTTTCTCGGCGTTGCTTGCCACTTAGGTAAAATCGGCCAGCCCTTATACTCCGGGCAGGCAGGTTTTACCTTTTATTTTTTCCGGCAGCATTTTTAACCCATGGCAGAGGATAGCGACCTCGAAAAAACCGAATCAGCCACCCCCCGGCGCCTGGAAAAGGCGCGAGAAGAAGGGCAGGTGGCGCGTTCGCGCGAGCTCAATACCTTTATGCTGCTGGCCGGAGGCGTGGCTGGCTTATGGTTCATGGGCGGCGAGCTCTACCGTACCCTCACCGGGGTGATCCGGGCGGGCATGTGGTTCGACCAGCGGGTCGCTAAAGATACAGGGGTCATGACCGAACAGGCCGTCAGTTCGGCCTGGAACGCGCTGCTGATTTTGCTGCCGATTTTCGGAATATTGATCATACTGGCCGTGTTTTCGTCGGTTTCGCTTGGTGGGCTGTTGTTTTCCACAAAAGCCCTCGAACCCAAGTTCGAGCGCATGAACCCTCTGAAAGGCGTCATGCGCATGTTTTCGGCGCAAACCCTGGTCGAATTGATTAAAACCCTGCTTAAGGCAACGGTCATCGGCGGGATCTCGGCCGCGGTCATTTGGGCTTACCGCGACGACATGCTGGCACTGACCTACGCGTCGCCCACTGCGGCCTTGGTCAATGGCATGCGGTTGGTGGCTTTGTGCAGTGCACTTATTGTTGCCGCCTTATTGCTTATTGTGTTCATCGATGCGCCCTGGCAGTTGTACAGCCACCATAAAAAGCTGCGCATGAGCCGTCAAGACGTCAAGCAAGAGCATAAAGAAAGCGAGGGGGATCCTCACGTCAAGGGGCGCATTCGGGCGCAGCAACGCGCCATGGCACGGCGCCGCATGATGTCCGAAGTTCCCAAGGCCGATGTGGTAGTCACCAACCCTACGCATTATGCCGTAGCGTTAAAGTACGAAGATGGCGGCACGGGTGCGCCACGCGTGGTGGCAAAGGGCAGCGGCCTGATCGCCGCACGCATACGCATGCTTGCCGATGAACATAAAGTCCCCATGTTCAGCGCGCCGCCACTGGCTCGTGCCTTGCACGAGCATGTCGAGCTGGGGCACGAAATTCCTGTCGAACTCTATAAAGCGGTGGCCGAGATCTTGGCCTGGGTGTTCCAGCTGCGAAGCTGGAACAATGGCACGGGTGTAGAACCCCTTGTGCCCGACAATTTGCCGGTACCGCCCGAGCTCGACCCTTTGTCGGCTAAATAGCCAGGCACCTGAATTTAATGAATAACTTACTCGCCCTGTTTAAAGCCAACGGTTCGCAGCACGCACGATTGCTGGCGGGCCCCATTTTGATCATCATGGTTTTGTCCATGATGATCCTGCCGTTATCGCCTATCGTCCTCGACTTGTTCTTTACGTTCAATATCGCGATGTCGATCATGGTGCTGCTGGTGGCCATGTTTACTAAAAAGCCGCTCGATTTCGCAGCTTTCCCGGCAGTGTTGTTGTTTACCACTCTGTTAAGGCTGGCGCTTAACGTCGCCTCGACCCGCGTTGTGCTCATGAACGGGCATCAGGGCCCCGACGCGGCCGGCCAGGTTATCGAAGCTTTCGGTCACTTTCTTATCGGCGGCAATTTTGCCGTCGGTATCATCGTGTTCATCATTCTGGTCATCATCAACTTTATGGTCATCACCAAGGGCGCGGGGCGTATTGCTGAAGTCGGCGCGCGCTTTACCCTCGATGCCATGCCGGGTAAGCAAATGGCTATCGACGCCGATCTTAATGCCGGGTTGATTGGTGAGGAAGAGGCGCGCCGACGTCGCGCCGAGGTGAGTCAGGAGGCCGAGTTTTATGGCTCGATGGACGGTGCCAGCAAGTTTGTCCGCGGCGACGCCGTCGCCGGTTTGCTGATCATGGTCATCAATATTGTCGGCGGCCTTATCGTGGGTGTTGGCCAGCACGGTTTAAGTTTTGCCGATGCCGCCGAGGTTTACACTATTTTGGCTATTGGCGACGGTCTGGTTGCGCAAATCCCGGCGTTGGTGATCTCTACAGCGGCCGGTGTGGTGGTGTCGCGTGTGGCCACCGACGAAGATATCGGCCAGCAAATGGTGGGCCAATTGCTGGCCAACCCGACCGTCATGTTTATCACGGCGGCTATTTTGGGCATCATGGGCCTTATTCCCAACATGCCGCATTTTGCATTTCTGTTGTTGGCCGCTTCGTTGGCCGGTACGGGCTGGGTGCTTTACAAGCGCCAGCAAGAAGAAGCCGTTAAGGCTGCGCCCGACCCCGTCCAGCAGCAGGCGGCTGCCGAAGCTGCTGCTGCCGAGGCCACCTGGGATGACGTTGCTTTAGTTGATCCGCTAGGGCTTGAGGTGGGTTACCGCCTCATTTCGTTGGTCGACCACTCTCAAAATGGCGAGTTGTTGCACCGCATTCGAAGCTTGCGCAAAAAGTTTGCGCAAGACGTCGGCTTTTTGCCGCCCGTGGTGCACATTCGCGACAACCTCGAACTCAAACCCAACGAGTATCGTATTTTGCTGTCGGGCGTTGAAGTGGGGCGCGGTCTGGCCATGCCCGACCAATGGATGGCAATTGACCCGGGGGAGGTGGCAACTAAGTTGCCTGGCACGCCCACAACTGACCCGGCGTTCGGCTTGCCGGCCGTATGGATTGACGTGTCGTTGCGTGAACAGGCGCAAATTGCCGGTTACACCGTGGTAGATGCAGGTACTGTTGTGGCCACCCACCTTAATCATCTGATGCATCGCTACGGTGCCCAGTTGCTGGGCCGTCAAGAAGTCCAGCAGTTGCTTGACCATATTGCTAAAGAATCGCCCAAGCTGGTCGAAGATCTGGTGCCCAAGACCATCAGTCTGACGGCCTTGCAAAAAGTATTGCGTGGCTTGCTCGACGAAGAAGTACCCATTCGAGATGTCCGCACTATTATCGAATGTCTGGCCGAGCATGCGCCGCGTCTGGCGGCCCTGAACCCCAGTGGTACCGGTCCGGATCCGGTCGAACTGTTGCAGCAGGTTCGTATTGCCCTGGGCCGGGCAATTACTCAGCAGTGGTTCCCCGGCGACGGCGACTTGCGTGTCATCGGCCTCGACCCCAAGCTCGAGCGCGTGCTGACCCAGGCGCTGACCACAAGCGGCGCGCTCGAACCCGGTCTTGCCGAAACCCTGCTCAATGACGCACAGCGCGCTATCAATGCGCAAGAAGCACGTGGCGATGCGGCAGTGCTGGTTGTGCCGCCTGTGTTGCGATCTTCGTTGTCGAGGTTCTTGCGACATCATTTTCCGCAGTTGGGCGTCTTGTCCAACTTCGAGATTCCTGAAGAACGTATACTGCGTATCACTTCAGTAATTGGCGGGAGTCCTAGTTGAACATTAGTCGTTTTTTCGGCGCGACGAATCGCGAAGCCCTGCGTCAGGTTCGTCTGGCGCTTGGGCCTGATGCACTGATCATTTCCAATCGTCGTGTCAACGGCGGTGTCGAAATTCTGGCCACCGATCAAACCGCATTACCCGACAATGTCGTGCAGCAGATTGCAGCCCAAGAAGCCGAGGCCGCCGCCAAGCAGGGGCCGGTGACCATGCGCACCGCTTTTCGCCGCCCCGATCAGGCGTCAGGGCCTGCGTCTTATCCGGGGATGTCCGGGGCATCGCCTGCGCCTGCCCAAGGCATCGACCCGCGTCGTGCCGGGGCTTCGGCCGGGCACGCGCCCGCTGCGACAGGCAGTTCACGCCCGGCAGGGGCGGGGTCGTCTGCGGGTGGTCTGCCGCCCACGGGGTTGCGCCAACCTCCGGCAACGGGTTTGCGTCCTGCGCCGGCTGCGTTGGCGCAAGCCATGGGCGGGCCGGGGGCGTCATCCGGCGATGTCCTTGGGGCCATTGGCGCCCTGCAGGGCGTCCTCGAAAGCCGTATCGACGAACTTTTATGGGGCAGCCAGTTACGGCGGGCGCCCCAGGCCATTTCACTTTTTCAAACCCTGCTGGGTTTTGGGTTCAGTACGGCATTGCTGCGTGCCATGCTCAAGCGTTTACCCGAAAACATGGGTGCCAAGGCGGCGTTTCAGTGGGCGCGCAACGAGCTGGTGCGCCATTTGCCCGTGCTCGAGAACGAAGACGAGCTTTGGCAGCCCGGTTCAGTCGTGGCGCTGGTGGGGCCGACCGGCGTGGGCAAAACCACGACGGTGGCCAAGCTGGCCGCGCGTTGCGTTAAACGTTTGGGTGCCGAAAACGTGGTGTTGCTCACAACTGACACCTACCGTATCGGGGCGCACGAGCAGTTGCGTATTTACGGCCAGATGATGCGCGTGCCGGTTCACGTGGTTCAAGATGCCGCCGAATTGCGCCGTATTCTGGGCGGGGTGGGTGTGCATCAAACCGTGCTTATCGATAACGTGGGTATTAGCCAACGCGACCGCCACGTGGCCGAACAAGCCGCCATGCTGGGCCAGGCCGGGCGCGATATCCAGCGTTTGCTGGTGCTCAACGCCTCAAGCCACGGCGACACGCTCGACGAAGTCGCTCGCAGCTATACCAACGACGGCGGCAGCCGTTTGCGCGGTTGCATTATTACCAAGGTCGACGAGGCAACGCGTTTGGGCGCGGCCCTTGACACGGCCATCCGCTATCAGTTGCCGGTTTGTTATATATCCGACGGCCAGAAAGTCCCGCAAAACCTGTCGTATCTGTCGGCCTCCGATCTGGTCGACCGGGCCATGGTCAAGCCGCAGTCTCAGGCGTTGTATGCGCCATCCGAGGCCGATTTTGCTGCCCTGATGTCAATGGCCAAACCGGCCGAAGAAACACCGCAGAATATCGAGAAAAAACGTCGCCAATTATTGCCCAATCTGTTAACGGTTGCCGGCTGCGCGGGCAGTGGTGTCGAGCTTACAGATATCGAAGGGGCGTGCGCGCAGATCGATGACGATCTTCTGGCTTCTGAAACCTACGAGCTCTGGCGCCGCTACTTTAAAGGTGATATCACCGACGGCATCCAGGCATTGGGTTTGCATTTATTGCGGGCGGCACAAAACGAGTTCGTGGGCCAGCAGGGGCAGTACATGTTGGCGCTGCACGATCAAATTGCGCTGCGCGAATCCGACAACCGTTCGGCTGGCCGCTTGCGTGCCACGGTATTGTGCAGTCAAACCGGCACGCCCTGGGCGTCGCCGTATCAGCAGCTCACGCTGGCCGACGGCTGGCGAGCTTCTGACGGTAGCTCTGCGCTTCAGGCACCCGGCAACATCGAGGCCTTGCTTGACCAGATCAGTTGGGTAGCGCAGTCGCTTGCCGATGTGCCTGTGTTGCATGTTTTCGACCAATCCACGCAAGCGCTCTGGCATGCGGTGTCTGCGTCGGGTGCGGCCTGGTTGTCGCCGTGCCCTGCAACAACCAAAGTGTACGAACAGGGTTGCGCCACAACCGTCGGGGCGTTGTCCAAGGCCGTCGACTACCATCCCGTTGGCGCGCTTAACGAGCTGCTCGGCCTGGCCGAAATCCAAAGCATAGATCGTGGGCGACTGGTTGTTTGGGCCGGTGTTCAGGCGGTTGAGCTGGTGTCCCGGCAGGCCGGCCATTTGCCGGTGCTTTTGGTCGCCGCTCGCGTTGTCGACCGTGATAGCGGCACGGTACTACGTACAGTGCATGGCCTTGCGCACGCCACCACCATTGCCGCATCGCCCGAGCGTCTGGCAATGGCGCTGTTGGTGGCTGCCGAACAAAAAGCCGCTTTCCGTCTGGCCGCGCGGTGGTGGCCCATGCTGGCGCCACGGCAGTGGGCCGACGCGTCTCAAAAGCGTGCGCTGACTGCTATACAGGTTGGGCTCACAACGTGGCATGCCTTGGCTGGTATTGAAACTGCTGGGTTACGTAAGGCGCTTTTGGGCCTGGCAGGTAGCCAAAAGCCCACACAGGTGGCCGCAGTGTCGGCCATGATGAAGTTGTTTACCCTCAAAGAAATGACGGTCTAAGCGTATATGCCGGTGCTAAGCGGCGCTTGTGATTACCAGGCGTTAGCCGGCTTTTACGGGCTTAAGCCGTGGCTGGGTGCCGCCACCCGGAGTATCGAGGTGTTTTGATTTCCCGCTGGCGTCGTAGACTTCGCTTGCGCCAGCCCCGGCGTTTGCCAGACGTTGCAGTACTTCCAGCATTTGTTGGTTTTGGCGTTGCAGCACGCCAATGGTTGCGCCATTGGTTTCATTCAGGCTGCGAGCCTGCAAGGCCAGATCGGTTAGCCGTGCCGCTAAAGTAGAGGTTTCGGGGTATGCCTTTGCTGCTGCCTGCAAGCCGGCATGCCCTGGTGCAAACCCGAGTACTTGCAGGGCGGTGTCACGGGCCTGTGTGGCCTGGGCAAGATGTTCGGCGTGTTGTTCTTTTTTCTGGCTTGAGGCAACCAGTTCGTCGGGACGGCCTGATTCAAGAATGCCGGCTTCTGCTTTTAGTGTGTCGATAAACAGCCCGACAAGGCGCACTTCGGTGTCAAGACAATCGATAAGTGCTTGAAGTGCGTCGGGTTGATCTGACATGGCGATAGTTTATTTGAGGAGTTCGCGGGCGCTGGCCAGCAGCGAATCGGCGATGCGTTCTGGGTTGACTTTGAGTTCGCCGGCAGCGATGGCATCGCGGATTTGCTGGACGCGTTCCATGTTGATGTCGTTATCGCTGTTTTCGAGGCTGGACAAATGCCGTGCCGTACTGCTGAGGTCGACAGCAGACTTGCCGGTTGCGCCTGCGTTGTTTTGAGGCGCAGGTACGCCCGCACGCTGGGGGGCGATTGAATTAACGGCAGGTTTGTTCAGCGACGGTGTGATTTTCACGGGTTGCTCCGGTGTAACAGGGCGTCTGAGCCCTAAGTATAGAGGGTAACGGACGCACGAGACAAAACTTTAGCCGTTAAAGCAAGATTTTTACATCGGGATAATGACGGTTTGGGCATTAAGCACGGTGGCCGTAACAATTTGGCCCGATGCTGTCTTGACCTGGATTTGTGTGCCCGGCTCGCCGCCCTGCATGGCCTGGCCATCGCTGCTGGCAATAAAGCCTACCCCCCGGACTTCTATTTTAACGCGCTGGCCCCGCTCGATAGAATCGGGGCTACGCAAGGCGGACGCCTTGATTGGGCGTCGGGCCGCCAGGCGCTGGGTGGTAATGTACCCAACCAACTGGCCTGGGTCGAGCAACGACCCTGCGGGCAGGCGAAGCAGGTCGCCTTCTTGCGGCAGGATGTCATCAAGGCTAAGTACGCTTCCGGCATTAACGCTGCGGGCTGCAACGTAATACACGCCGTCGATGCGCACATTGACTTGCGTGTAACTAACCCATGGCTGCGGGGCCAGGCAGCGTATGCCAACGTTGAGCCGCGGGCGCAAGGTTTGACGCCCGGGCAAGAAGATTTCGTAGTCGGCGCAGGCCGGTTGTCGTTCGAGGTTGGGGTCGGAGACCGATATGGCGGGCACGCCGGGCCAGGAGGCGGCCAAGTCTTGCAAGAACGCCTCGATGTCGGACACGATGGCATCGGTGCTGATGGCAGGGGCTTCGGGGGAGGCAGGGCCTGTTTGCGCCGCAACCCAGCCGGGGGCTAAAAAAAGCAGGGCGCCAAGCCATAGGGCATTTAACATTGACATGAGCCCATTTTAAGGCCCGTTCAAGGTGCCGCCAATAGCTGGTTTGCCCGGTGGCCGCAATTCAATCGGGGAATTGGCCGACAAATTGCACCTTATTTCAAAGTTTGTCTTGCGAACCGCGCGTCTACTATAGACCCTGACGATTAACGGCTGTGTGGGCAAAACCTTTAGGCCGGTAATCAAAAAATTGTGTTCTGAATTGTACAGGTTGGGTCATGGTTGATCGTATCGGCGAAGATTTCAAGTTTTTCCAGGAAGCCATTCGGCTGCGTCAGCAGCGCCAGGAGGTGCTGGCCGCAAATATTGCCAATGCCGACACGCCTAACTACAAAGCCCGCGACTTTGATTTTGGCAACGCCCTGAAAGAAGCCATGGGTAATGGTCATCAGCGCTTGCCCGATACTGCCCTGGCAACGACGTCGGCGCGGCATATTCCGGGTTTGGCGCAATCGCCTGCGGGCGCCAATTTGCTTTACCGCCAGCCTTTGCAACCCAGCCTCGACGGCAATACCGTCGATATGGACATCGAGCGCGTGCAGTTCGCCGAAAACACCACCAAGTACCAAACCGATCTCACCATCATTTCCCAGCGTATCAAGGGTCTGATGGCCGCGTTGCAGCAGTAATCAGGGTTAAGCCATGTCTTCTTTAAGTCTTTTTCAAATTGCCGGCTCTGCGCTTACCGCGCAGTCGCAACGCATGAACGTTTCGGCCAGCAATCTGGCCAACGCAGACAGCGTTGCCGGCCCCGACGGACAGCCCTACAAGGCCCGTCAGGTTGTCTTCGAAATGGTGCCGCAGGGCGGCCAAAATGCCGGCCGCGCGGCAGCGGTGGGTGGTGTGCAGGTTTCTCGTGTCATCGAAAGCAACGCACCCCCGCGGATGCAGTACGACCCCAAAAACCCGTTGGCCAACGCCGATGGCTATGTCACGTTGCCCAATGTCGATGTCGTTGCCGAAACCGTCAATATGCTTTCAGCGTCGCGCTCTTACCAGGCCAACGTCGAAGTCATCAATACGGCCAAAAGCCTGATGAGTCGTACGTTGTCGATTGGTCAGTAACAGTTTTAACGGCCAGGCGTTTGTGCCTGGCCCCGATACGGAGATTGAACCGTGGCTACAGTTAATCCCAACGCTCCCGCCGTTAATTCGGCGTCATTGGCGGCGGCAACCGCGGCGGCTTCCAAGCGCGCCGAAGACGCCAAGAACCAGTTCATGACGCTGCTGGTGACGCAGTTGCGTAACCAAGATCCTTTAAGCCCAATGGACAATGCGCAGTTCACTTCGCAATTGGCTCAGCTCGAGACGGTAAACGGCATTACACAGCTGAACAATACGTTGCTGGCGTTGTCTGGTCAGCTCGACATGACCCAGTCCATGCAGGCTGCCAGTCTGATTGGCAAGGGCGTCCTGGTGACGGGTAACAAGATTTCGTTGGGCAGCTCGCAGGTCGATGGCGAAACGGTCAAAGTGGCGACACCGTTCGGGGTGGATCTCATTTCGTCTGCTCAAAAGGTTGTTGTCACTATTCAAGACGGCAGCGGTCGTGCGGTGCGCACTATAGAACTGGGTGCCACTCCCTCAGGCGTTCTCTCTATGGAATGGGACGGCTTGGACGACGCCGGTCAGCCGGTGGCCGATGGCGCTTATTCGGTGCAGGTTGCCGCCACAGGCGCCGAAGGCGTAGCGGTCAGCAGCGAAGCGCTGACCTACGGCAAAGTTTCAAGTGTTGCGTATGCCTCCGACGGCGTGCGGCTCGACCTCGGTCTCGTGGGGTCGCGCTCGCTGTTCGACATTCGCAAAATTATGTAATTCATTCGTTAAGTTAACGGTCAGGACAAGGAATAATCATGGGTTTCGGTCAAGGTTTAAGCGGTCTGAATGCTGCCGCACAAGAGCTCGATGTTATCGGCAACAATATTGCCAACGCGGGTACGGTTGGTTTCAAGTCATCGTCGGTGGTGTTCTCCGACGTCTACGCCAATTCGCAGGTCGGTTTGGGGGTCAAGCTGGCCGCCGTCAACCAGCGTTTTACGACGGGTTCTATTACAAACACGGGTAACCAGCTTGACCTCGCCATCGACGGCATGAAGGGTCTGTTCCGTGTCGAAGACCCCAACGGCAATGTTCTTTACACCCGTAACGGTCAGTTCTTCGCCGACGAAAACAACTTTATCGTTAACGCACAAGGCCAGCGCCTGACCGGTTTTGGCTTAATCGGCGACGACATGGCGCCGTTGCAAGTGCCGCTGGGTAACTTGCCCCCGTCGGCAACCACCGATATTGCGACGATGACCAACCTGAATGCAAACGCCAATGTTGTTTACGAACAAGGCGATACCATCGGGTTGGTGTATGCAAGTAATGATAGTGGAGTAACCTGGAATCAATTCCGTTATCGTATGGATAGTGCTTCTGGCAACATCTTGTCATGGAGCAATGCGGACGGCTCGCCAGCGACGCTTGCCGATGGCAATTATGAGTTTGCAAATGATGCGTCCGGTACAGGATCAGTAGGTCCGTTCGTAGTGGCTGGTAATGCAGTTGCGCCTGCTGACACTGCTGCAATCAAATCTGTCGGTGAAACCGACGGCATCGTTGCCCGTCCGTTCAGCACGACCGACGCCAACAGCTACACCCACTCGTTGCCCCTGACTGTTTACGACTCGCTGGGTAATTCCCATCAGTTCATTCAGTATTTCGTCAAGCGCGAATCGGTGGGTGGCGAAACCGCCTGGGACGTCTACTATGCTATGGACGGTAACGTTACCAACGCGGCAGCACCGCACCAGATGCGTTTCTCTGAAAGCGGTCAGTTGGTGTCTGGCCAGCAAAACACGTTTACCATCACCAATGTCGGCGGCCTGGCAGCGCCTGCCGCCGATCTGGAACTGGCTTTCGATTACGACAAATCCACATCGTTCAGTGGCGCGTTCTCGTATACGTTTACGCCCAGCGGTTTCCCCACGGGCGAATATGCCGGCATCTCTATCGGCACAGACGGCGCGGTCATTGCCAGCTATACCAATGGCGAAATGCGCACCACAGGCTACGTTGCCCTGGCCAACTTCAACAACCTCAATGGCCTTAAACCTTCCGGCGACAATGCCTGGGTCGAAACCGGCGAGTCGGGTCAGCCTATCGTGGGTCGTCCGGGCACCAATGGTCTGGCATCTATCAAAGGCCAGGCGGTCGAAGACTCCAACGTCGACCTGAGCCAGGAACTGGTGCGCATGATTATTGCCCAGCGCTTCTATCAGGCCAACGCCCAAACCATTAAAACCCAGGATCAGATCGTCCAGAATCTGATCTCGATGCGCTAACCGGTTTAATTATGGATCGTATCGCGTATATCGCAGCGGGCGGGGCGGCCAAGGTGCTCGAGCAGCAGTCCGTGCTTAGCAACAACATGGCCAACGTGGGTACTTCCGGCTTTCGTGAACAGCTCGTTAATTACCGCGCTGTACCTATCAATGCCGAAAACACCTCGCCCACCCGGGTCGCCACTATTGCGTCAACCCCGGGCAGCAATTTTGGCCAGGGCGCCATGACCGAAACCGGTCATGCGCTCGACGTGGCCGTGATGGGCGATGGCTGGTTTGCCGTACAGGGGCCCGATGGCCAAGAAGCCTATACGCGTGCCGGCGATCTGGCAGTTAATCAAAACAACCAGCTGGTTAATCAGGCCGGCCACGTCATGTTGTCAAACGACGGTGCACCCATCGAGGTACCCGAGCGGGGCAGCATCACGTTTACGTCCGATGGTTCCATTACCGCACTGGGGGCCGGCGACAATCCGGCCGACATCCAGGTCATTGGCCAGCTCAAGCTGGTCAACCCGCCGGCGCAAGCCATGCAGCGTGGCGATGACGGCCTGTTTCGTTTCGATGCCGGCAATGGCCCTGCGGCTGCACCGGCAGACCCCGCCGTGCGCATGGTGTCGGGCTTTGTCGAAAAAAGCAACGTCAGCGCCGCCGAAACCATGATCGGCCTGATTCGTAACGGCCGCATGTTCGAGATGCAGATGCAGATTATTCAAGATGCCGACCGTAACGCCGAGCGTGCGAACAGCATTTTGTCGAGCAACGGTTAATGTAAAGCAGGGTGACGCAAAGGTCGCCCCAAAGGAAAAGCAATGATTCGTTCGTTATGGATTGCCAAAACAGGTCTTGAAGCCCAGCAGACCAATCTCGATGTCATTTCAAACAACCTGGCCAACGTCAACACGTCGGGTTTCAAACGCAGCCGTGCCGTCTTCGAAGACCTGATGTACCAAACCATTCGCCAGCCGGGCGCGCAGGTGGGGGCAGCCAACCAGTTACCTTCGGGTATGCAGTTGGGTACGGGGGTGCGCACCGTCGCCACCGAGCGCATCCATTCGCAAGGCAATATGCGCGAAACCGGCAACCAGCTCGACGTGGCGATTCAGGGTCGTGGCTTTTTGCAGGTCGAAATGCCTGACGGCACATTCGCCTACACGCGTGACGGCAGCCTTCAGGTCGATCAGAACGGTCAGTTGGTTACTGCCGGGGGCTACCCGATTCAGCCGCCCATCAACATCCCCGACAACGCCCTGAGCGTCACCATTGCCCGCGATGGTACTGTTTCCATTACGCAGCCCGGTGCTGTTGGTGCCAGCGTCGAAGTGGGTCAAATTCAGCTGACAACGTTCATCAACCCCACCGGCCTGCAAAGCCTGGGCGAAAACCTTTACGCCGAGTCCGATGCCTCCGGCCCGGGCAACTTTGCCCAGCCTGGCCTGGATGGTGCGGGTTTGTTGATGCAAAACTACGTTGAAACGTCTAACGTGAACGTGGCCGAAGAGCTTGTGAACATGATTACGTCGCAGCGTGCCTACGAAATGAACAGCAAGGCCATCCAGACATCTGACCAGATGCTTGCCCGTTTGACTCAGCTGTAATTTTTATTTGTCTGGAACATTGATGTTGCTTCGTGGTTTTCGTGGGTATGTGGTAGCGGCATTGGCCGTTGTGGTTCAGGGTTGCGCGCTGGTGCCGCCCGAACCCATTGTTACGGGGCCGCTGACGGCACCGCCGCCACCCATGAATACGGTTATGCCCGAGCCCAACGGGTCGATTTATCAGCCGACCGCTTATGGCAACTATCCGTTGTTCGAAGATCGCCGTCCGCGCAACGTGGGTGATATCGTCACGATCATCATTCAAGAACGCACCAATGCCGCCAAAAGCGTCGCGACCGAGTCCAGTCGTTCGGGCAGTGCCGGGTTGGGCATCGAACTGGCACCGGCAATTTTGCCATCCAATATCGGCCCGCAGCAGAATTTCGATATGGGTGGCAACAACGATGCCGAAGGCAGGGGCTCAAGCCAGGCCAACAATACATTCTCTGGCACGCTGACCACAACCGTTATAGGCGTGTTGCCTAATGGTAATTTACAGATTGCCGGCGAGAAACAAATTGCCATTAACCGGGGTTCCGAGTACATCCGGTTTTCCGGGGTCGTCGACCCGCGCTCCATTTCTGGCGCAGGTACAGTGCCGTCCACCCAGGTTGCCGACGCCAAGATCGAATACCGCAGCAAGGGTCGTATGGATGAAGTGCAGGAAATGGGCTGGCTGCAGCGTTTCTTCCTCAATATTTCGCCGTTTTAATTTCTCCCGGTCATACGCATGAAACTCTTTAAATATGTCTTTGCTGCAGTTGCGCTGGTGCTGATGTTGCCGGCCCAGGCCGATCGCATCAAAGATCTGGCTTCAATACAAGGCGTCCGCGAGAACCAGTTGATCGGTTACGGTCTGGTGGTGGGCCTGGACGGCAGCGGCGACCAGGTGCGTCAGTCGCCCTTTACGCAGCAAAGTCTTACCAATATGCTGTCGCAGCTTGGGGTGACCGTGCCCCAGGGCACCAACATGCAAGTCAAAAACGTGGCGGCCGTGATGGTAACAGCGCGTTTGCCGGCATTTGCCCGTCCCGGGCAGGCTGTTGATGTTGTGGTTTCTTCTATGGGTAACGCCAAAAGCCTGCGCGGGGGCACACTGTTGATGACGCCCCTTAAAGGGGCCAACGGCCAGGTTTACGCCATTGCCCAGGGCAATTTGCTGGTGGGCGGCGCCGGTGCGCAATCAGGTGGGTCCAGTGTTCAGGTTAACCAGCTTAACGGCGGTACTATTCCCGACGGCGCCATCGTAGAGCGCGGGGTGCCCACAACGTTTATTCGCGACGGCTTCATCAACCTTGAACTGAATACGACTGACTT
The DNA here is from genome assembly GCF_014237865.1 of Pusillimonas minor. Classification (GTDB taxonomy): domain Bacteria; phylum Pseudomonadota; class Gammaproteobacteria; order Burkholderiales; family Burkholderiaceae_B; genus Neopusillimonas; species Neopusillimonas minor. Next base: position 207,134 of record NZ_JACJUU010000001.1, on the reverse strand, counting down.
TGGCATCGCCCAAAACGTTGCCTCGGCCGTAAACCGCAAGCTGGGCGCCGGTACCGCGTCTGTTCTCGATGGGCGTCTTGTCCAGTTGCGTGGCCCCACCGACCCTGAACGTCAGGCCTTGTTCTTGTCACAAGTCGAGAATATCCAGGTGACCTTGCCGCCTGCGCGGGCAAAAGTCATTATTAATGCACGTACGGGTTCCGTGGTCATGAACCGTACAGTAACCATCGAAGAAGCTGCCATTGCGTACGGGAATCTGTCGGTTGCCATCAGCAACCAGCAGCAGGTGAATCAGCCCGACACGCCCTTTGCGGGCGGAGAAACGGTGGTGACCGAGAATACCCAAATCGAGATGCGCACCGACGGTGGCAGTATCAAGCGGGTACGCACCAGCGCCCGGCTGGCCGACGTGGTCAGTGCCTTAAATGCCCTGGGTGCCACACCTCAAGACTTGTTGTCGATTCTGCAAACGCTCAAAAGCGCGGGTGCTCTGCGCGCCGATCTCGAAATCATCTGACGCCTGCATGCCATGAACGCACCGCTTTATTTGCCCCGTCCTGCCGATCAAGTGTCCTCGATGGACATGAATCATCTGAATCGCTTGCGCGGCGACGTGCAGGGTATGGGGGCGCTAGACCCCAAAGCGCAAGAAGAGGTTGCTCAGCAGTTCGAGGCCTTGTTCATCCAGCAAATGCTCAAGCAAGCCCGCGCCGCAACGCCGGGTCTCGAAGGTATTTTCGACAGTGATCAAACGCGTTTGGCCCAGAGTCTGTCTGACGAGCAGTCGGCCCAGATGCTGGCCAAGTCAGGTTTGGGGCTGGCCGAGGCGCTGCTGTCGCAATTGCGGGGTGAAATGCAACCCGCGTTCGACCCACGTTTGCCCCACGATCGCGGTCTGGCTGCGGCTGCCGCCCTTCAGTCGTCGGGCACGGGGTCGCAGAACAAATTCGATTCAATTTCTGACCTGCTTGAGTTGCTGGGCAATACGCCCGTAGTCAAACAGGCCAAAGCCACAACCGAAGCCTTGTACACCGCCATTAAAGGCTCGCCCTCGCACATAGAGAACTTTGTCGCGAAAATGGGCGATGCGGCACGCCAGGCCGCCGAAAGTAGCGGTATCCCGGCCAAACTGATTCTTAGCCAGGCCGCGCTCGAGTCAGGCTGGGGGCGGCGTGAAATCCGTGGCGAAGACGGCAGCAACAGCTATAACCTGTTCGGCATCAAGGCCACGTCAAGCTGGACAGGCAAAGTTGTCAATATAACGACCACCGAATACGTCGACGGCCAGCCGCAAAAAATGGTGCAGCCGTTTCGTGCCTACAACTCGTATGCCGAATCATTTGCCGACTATGCGCGCCTGATAAGTCAGTCTGAACGCTACAGCGAGGTCATGACGGCGCCCAATGCCGAAGCGGCCGCAGTACGCATCCAGCAGGCGGGTTACGCGACCGATCCGAAATATGCAGAAAAACTGATTTCTATCATGGGTTACCTTGATGACCGCCTGGGGCCGCCCCAGCTGGCTCGCGCAAACCCTGTGTCGCCTGCCGATCCCGGCTAAGGCGCTAAACATTCGGCAGTTTCGGCCGTTAACCTGACATAAGGTTATTTACCCTGTTTTCTTAGTGGAACCTCAATGAATTTAGCGAATCTGGGTCTGTCGGGCATCAACGTTGCGCAAAACCGTCTCCAGACCACCGGCCATAACATTAATAACGCCAATACCGACGGCTACAACCGTCAGTCGGTCAATGTGTCGACGGCTGGTGCGCAAAGCATGGGGCGCGGGTACATTGGCATGGGCGTGCAAACCGACTCGATCGAGCGCGCCTACGACAACTTTTTGTACCGGCAGCTGGTCAATTCGCAAAGCAAAGAGTCCGAGCTTGCGTCTTACGGTACAGAAATTACGCAAATCAATAACCTGTTTGCCGACCGTACCGTAGGCATCTCGCCGGCCTTGCAAAAGTTCTTCGACGGCATTCAGGCGGTGGCTTCTGCGCCAGCCGATCCGGCCGCCCGCAAAGAGCTGTTGGGCCGCGCTTCAAGCCTGGTGGGCCAGATCAACGACGCCAACGCGTTTCTCGACGACCAGCGCAATAACCTGAATACGCAAATCAGCACCACCGTGCGTCAAATCAATAGCTATGTCGAACGTATTCATGGTTTTAACCAGCAAATCGTCACCGCCAAGGCGGCGGGTGCAGGTGCTGCGCCCAACGATCTGCTCGACCAACGCGATCAGGCTGTGGCTGAGCTGAACAAGCTGGTGGGTGTTACCGTTATTGAGCAGGGTGACCGTTTCGGGTTGTCGTTTGGCAGCGGGCAAGTGTTGCTCAGCGCCGACACCATGTATCCGCTTACCGCCAAACCGTCCGACAACGACCCGAAACGTATGGTGGTGTCGTACACCATGCCGGTGGGTAACAATAAAACCACGCTGGTCGAAATCGACGACCAATATATTCGTGGTGGCGCGCTAGGCGGCCTCATGCAGTATCGTTCCGAAACGCTCGACCCGATTCAAAACGATTTGGGCCGCATGGCCGTGGGTCTGGCCATGTCGGTTAACCAGGCGCATGCGCAGGGTTTTGACCAAAATGGTAACCCCGGCGGCGAGTTCTTTTCGATGCGCCAACCCATTGTGGGCGCAGCGGTCACCAACAAAGGCACAGCCGCTTTCACCGCCTCGTTTTCCGACGCCAACCAGCTGACCGCGCAAGACTACGAAATTGCCTACGACGGCACCAATTATTCGGTCATTCGCGTTCCCGAAGGTTCACTGGCGTACAAGGGCGACGGCAGCGGCTTTCCTCAAGTTATCGATGGCCTCGAAATTGGCTTTTCGGCAACCTCGGGTGCGCCGGTTGCCGGTGACGTCTGGTCATTGACGCCTACCCGCAATGCAGCCTCAGACCTGGGCCTGAAACTGGCTGACCCTGCGCGGTTTGCCGCAGCGGGCACCGACTCTGGCGATGCCGATAACGCCAACGCATTGGCTATGGCCCAACTGCAAACCAACAAAACGCTGGGGCAGGGCACCATGAGCCTGAACGAGTCATTCTCGCAGATCGTCAACAATATTGGTGTTCAAACCCAGCAAAACATCACGGCGCAAAAAGCGCAGTCTACGCTGGTGCAGCAAAATTTTTCCGCTCAACAGGCTATTTCGGGTGTCAATCTCAACGAAGAGTACGTCAACCTCGAGCGCTACCAAGAGCAGTTTCGGGCGGCTTCACGGCTTATCGATGTTAGTGGTACCTTGTTCGACACCCTGTTGGGTCTGAAGCAGTAATTTAGGTTTTGGGTTAGTTGTAGTTCACAGTCCCCGATTTATAGGCGGTTGTCATGCGTGTCAGTTCATCTTTGTTTTTCCAGACGGGTGTAAAAACCATCAATACCCAACAGGCCGACCTGATGCATTTGTATCAGCAAATCGGTACGGGCAAGCGCATGATTACGCCGTCTGACGACCCCTTGGCGGCCGCGCAAACCATTAATATTGCGCAGTCGCAATCGCTGAATGCGCGCTACACCGAAAACCGTCAGGTCGCCAAAACGGCCTTGGCCACAGAAGAAAACACCCTGACGTCGGTCTCATCGTTGCTGCAGGGTATTAAAACCCGGCTGGTCGAAGCAGGTAACGGCACGTTGTCTGACGCCGACCGCACGGTACTGGCCAACGTTTTGTCAAACGCCAAAGACAACCTGCTGGGTCTGGCCAATGCCGCCGACGGCAGCGGGCAATATCTGTTTTCCGGGCATGCCGGCAGTCGCCCGCCCTTTGTGGCCAGTTCAACGGGCGCTGTCAGCTATCAGGGCGACGAAGGCCGCCGTTTAATTCAGGTCGATCAAACCCGCCAGCTCGATTCCGCCGATACCGGTAGCGAAATTTTCATGAGTGCCGCGCCCGGTGCGCGCGACTACATCACTATGGCCGACCTGGGCAATACCGGCACCGGGGTAATAGAGTCCCCCATTATTACGAACCCTAAAGGGGCGTATGTGGGCGAGTCGTTTCAAATCGACTTTACCGAAGCCGGCGATGGCACCATGCAGTACAGCTTTCAGGTATTTGACGCCGACGGCAACGTCCTTTCAGGCCCGACAACACCGGTTAATTATTCGCCTGACAACGCCTCGCTCGACTTGCCCGGTGGTGTTCAGGTCAAGTTCTCGGGTGTCCCGGCCGACGGTGATACCTTCCGTGTCGAGCCTGTATTCCTTAGCAACCCTCACGTGGCGGCTGCCTCGGCCGGCTGGTCGGGCGGTGCGACCCTGGGCAAGCCGCAGGTTACTGACCCTGCCGGCGCCAATGTCAGCGCCGAACTATCCGTTGTCTTCGGGGCCGAAACCGCGCCTGGTTCGGGTATTTACGATTACACCGTCACCGATAACAGCACGCCGCCGGTAGCCACGACGCGTCAGTACGACTCTAACAGTAGCGACCCGCTCGACCTGGGCGGCGGCATGCAAGTGGCGTTGTCCGGCGTGCCGGCCAACGGTGACGCCTTTACGGTCAAACCCGTAGAAGCCCCAGCCAACCTGAATATTTTCGATTCCATCGATGCGATGATTGCGGCCCTTGAACGGCCCACCGTGGCCGATCCAGCCGCGCGTGCGATGTTCAGTAACGTTCTGGCCTCTACCATGCAGCGCGTCGATGTGGTCTACGACCAGGTGCTTACCGTACGTTCGTCGGTGGGTACTCGTATGGCGGAAATCGCCGCCATCGACGATAACGCCAGCTTGCGTGGTTTAAGTTACGAACAAGATCTGTCGCGCCTTGAAAACGTTGACTATTACGAAGCCACCGCGCAACTTCAGTTGCGCACTGCAGCGCTCGAGGCCGCGTCTATGGCCTTCAAGAAAATTCAGGCAACCAGTCTGTTCAACATGAACAACTGATAAAAACCAAGGGCGCATCAAGCGCCCTTTTCAGTCAGCTCTATTTGCGGTTTCCTTTTACCTTTTCTTCGAGATCTAAAAAAAGATGCGCGCGCAATTGCAGGTGAAAACACGTTTGGCATTGTTGCTGTTTTTTATGCTGGCTCTAACCCTGCTGGCTGTTGCGATGGGTTGGTACGCCATGCCTTCCGCTGCTGAAGCAGGTTCGGCATCTGCGGCATGGGTTCAGCGCCAAGAGCAGGCCACTTATGTTTTCATCATGGTTGCCGTGCTGGCGGTGCTGCTTGCGCTTTTAACTTACCTGACCGTTGTGCGAAAGGCAACCGATCCAATGCACCGTATGGCCGCTTTGCTGGCCAACCTTGCACAAGGTAACCTGACAAATAAAATTTCGGTACGCAGTGCCGATGAACCCGGTCTGATGTTTGCCAATGCAAAGGCGCTTCAAGAGGCCTGGAGCAACGCCGTGGGCACTGTGCGTGAAGGTGTAGGTTATATCAATCACGATATCAAGCAACTGGTCTCAAGCAACGCTGACCTGACCTCACGCACCGAGCAGCAAGCTACGGCGCTCGAGCAAACGGCGTCAAGTATTCAGCAGTTGTCAGGTACTGTTCGGCAAAATGCCGATCATGCCCGTCAGGCAAACCAGTTGGCCGTGACGGCGTCGCAGGTTGCGCAGCGCGGCGGCGACGCGGTTGGCGAAGTGGTGGCAACAATGCACGGTATTTCGACCAGTTCGCACAAAATTGCCGACATCGTGGGTGTTATTGACAGCATCGCCTTTCAGACCAATATCCTGGCATTAAATGCCGCCGTCGAGGCCGCCCGTGCCGGCGAGCAGGGCAAGGGCTTTGCTGTTGTGGCTTCCGAAGTGCGGGCGCTGGCCCAGCGCAGCGCCCATGCGGCGAAAGAAATCAAAGACCTCATCGAAGATTCGGTCAAGAAGGTCACTGAGGGTTCGGGCCAGGTCGAACGGGCCGGCGCGACTATGGAAGAAATCGTTACCTCGGTGGCCCGTGTTACCGACATCATGGGCGAGATCTCTGCGGCAACCACCGAGCAGGCCGAAGGCATTGACCAGATCAATCAGGCCATTGGCCAGATGGACGGCATGACACGTCAGAACGCGCAACTCGTAAATCGGTCTACCGAAGTTGCCGCAGATCTTGATGGTCGCGTGAGCAAGGTCAGCACGGCGCTGCTGGGTTTTAAGGTTGAACAGGGTGCGGTTGTTGACATGACGGCGGCGCACACCTCGTCGGCAAAGGCCGATCGCACGACGGCGCAGGCAAATGCGCCCCGTCTGCCTGCGGGTGCAGCGCGGCAAGCCACGGGCGCGGCTCCGGCATTGGCCGCCACGCATGCTCGGCCGGCAGCCTCGAAAGCAACAACAGGCGCTGGGGCAGCTTCGGCTGCCTCCCGAACCCCGGCGATCGCGCGCAAACCCGCGTCGTCAACGACGGCATCTGCAGCACGCGATGCCGACGCAACGCCCGCCCAGCGCAAGCCGGTTGCAAGCCCAGAGGCAGCCGCTGCATCGCGCGCAGCGTCGCCCGCGCCTGCACGTTACGTTAGCGCCAGCACCAAAGAAAGCCATCGCGAAGACGATTGGGAAGAATTCTGAATGACAGTCAAACAACGTTTCAACCGGGTATGCCGCTGGACAGTCTTGTCCGCGTCTTTTTTGTTGGCCGCCTGCTCAACAACGGGCCGCTCGTTTAACAGCATGGCGCTGTCTAATTTTGTACCGGGCCAAACCACCTATGCCCAGGCCGTCGAAATGTTGGGGTCTGAGCCGGAAAACACCTACTCGCAGCTTAACGGCACCATGATCGCCCGGTGGGCGCATAAAAACTCTGTGCTGACCGACGCTATTTATTTTCGGCAAGAACTGATGCTGCGTTTTAGCCCCGACGGGCGGTTTGAACGCGTTGTCGACAGCGTGAATGTGCTAAGCCAGCCCGGCGGCCAGAAGATGCCGGCTAATGGTCAGGTTTACGATGACCCCACCATGAGCGCCACGATTGCGCCAACACCCGTAAAAGTCACCACACCCATGCCGCCGCCGCCATCGCCGGTGCGCCAGCCCAACCCCGAACTCGAGCAGCCGCTGCATTCCCAGTCGGTGACCTATCCGGTTCGGGGCACCTACTAATCATAACGGCGCCGTCGGGGCCAGGTTTTTGCCAGCGTTGCCGGGGCCTGGTGCAGGCAAAGCAGCAAGATAGCCGGCGCGTGTTTTGTGTTTTCTGTGTGCTGCTAAAGCGCGTTAATGACTCGACCCATTGCCGCATATCCCGAGTCAAAGAGCTGTTGTACAAACGGGGCAATTTGCGGCAATACAACCCACAGCAAAATCAACCCCACCAGCAGGCTGATGGGGAAGCCGACGGCAAAAACCGACAGCTGTTGGGCCGTGCGGTTCAGGATGCCGAGCGCCAGGCTGATGGACAGCAACACGATAATTAAAGGCAGGGCCAGCAGCATGCCCGAGATCATGACTTGGGCAGACCAGTCAAACAGTACACCCAGCCCGGTTGACTGGATAGGGGTGGAACTGATGGGCAGCAGATCGAAGCTGCGTATGAAGCCGGCCAGCATGAGCAAGTGGCCGTTAACCGCCAGGAACAGCAACATGGCGATCATATTCATGAGACGTGCCAGAACGGCTGTGTTGGCACCCGTTTGCGGGTCGAAGAACGAGGCAAACGACAACCCCATTTGCAACCCGATGAATTCGCCAGCGGTTTGTACGGCGGCAAATACGATGCGCATGACCAGGCCCAGTATGGTACCGATGAGAAACTGTTGCAGCGTAATGAACAGCCCTTCGTAGGACGCCGGTGATATGGCGGGTGGCGTGGGGAGCGTAGGCGCGATGATGATGGACAAGAACGCCGCCAGACCCACTTTTGCCCGTGTGGGTATAGACGATTCGCCCAGCAGCGGCGCCGTGCTTAAAAAGGCCAGAAGCCTTACAAACGGCCATAGAAAGGCGTTTAGCCAGGTGTAAAGCTGTTCGACTTCGATGGAGACCATGGCGCGTGCAGCCGCTAGCCAACCAGCCCGGGCAGTGACAGGATGAGTTGGCGGATGTAGTCGACCATGACACTGATAAGCCACGGCCCAAGTAGTACGAGCGTGATGCCTACAGCCAGGAGCTTCGGAATGAATGACAGCGTCATCTCGTTGATTTGTGTCGCCGCCTGGAAAATACTGATCACCAAACCGACAATCAGGGTAATGAACAGCAGTGGGCCTGCCATCATCAGGGCCACTTGCATTGCCACGTAGGTCATCGACATGACGGTTTCAGAGGTCATTGGGCTTGCCTTGCGTTGTGCTACTGGGAAAAGCTGCGGGCCAACGAACCCAGCAACAGATGCCAGCCATCGGCCAGAACAAACAGCATGAGCTTGAACGGTAGCGAAATGGTTACCGGCGGAACCATCATCATACCCAAGGCCATCAAGACGCTGGCAACGACCAGGTCGATGATAAGAAAAGGAATGAAAATGGTGAAGCCGATCTGGAAGGCGGTTTTTAGTTCGCTGGTGACGAACGCCGGCACCAGCACGCGAAGCGGAACGTCTTGCGGGGTTTGAATATCGCCGATGTTGGCCATATTGGCAAACAGTGACAGGTCGGTCTCACGGGTATGGCTGAGCATGAAAGCATGCAGGGGCCGCGACCCGGCTTGCAGCGCGGCCTCGAAGGACAGGTCGCCGGTGCTTAGGGGCAGGTAGGCTTGTTCGTAGATTTGATCGAAGACCGGCGCCATGGCAAACAAGGTCAGAAACAATGCCAGACCAATCAGTACCGAGTTGGGGGGCGACGCACCGGTACCCATGGCGTTACGCAGCAAACCCAGCACAATGATGACGCGGGTGAAGCCGGTCATCATGAGCAGCATGGCCGGCAGGAACGACATCATGGTCAGCAGCAACAGGGTCTGCAGACTGAGAGAGTAGGTTTGTTCGCCGTTCGCACCCGGCGTGGCGGTAAATGCCGGCATGCCCTGCGCCGCGGCGCCAATGGCAAAAGTGCTGCCTACAATAAACAGGACAACCAGGAATAGGGCTTTTAACGGGACTCGGGACAGCTGAGTCGCGCAGACCGACAATAAGGGCGTGTTCATGGCAAGTCTTGTGTCACGCGGGTTTCGGGGGGCACGGCGCTTGCCGGGGGCAGCGTATGCAGCAACGAAATATTTTGAGGCGTGACGCCCAGCACCAGCCGGGTGTTTTCGACCTCGACAATGGTGATAAAGCCGCGGCCGCCCAGGCTGTACGAGCTTACAACCTTGATGTCTTGCTGGCTGCGGCCACGGATAAGGCCGGCCCGTCGGGCCAGCCATGCGCCGCCCAGAATTAACGCCAGAATGAATAGCAGAGCCAGAATCGGCTGCAGGACTTCAGGCGCATTCATGGGCTTAACGGCGGCTGTTGAGTCGGTGCAGGCGGTCGGAGGGTGTAATGATGTCGGTGAGGCGAATGCCGTACTTGTCATCGACCACGACGACCTCGCCCTGGGCAATTAAGTAGCCATTGACGAAAATGTCCATGGGTTCGCCCGCCAGGCCGTCGAGTTCGACCACCGAACCTTGCCCCAGCTGCAAGATATTTTTGATGGTGAGCTTGGTGCGCCCCAGTTCGACCGAAAGCTGGACGGGGATGTCCATGATGAGGTCGATATCGCTGTTGCCGCCGGTGCCCGAACCTATGAGTGGCTGGAATACCTGCTGGGCTGCGGGTGTTGCAACGGGTGCAGCGGGCTCCGGCGACGAAAAGTCGTTGCCGGCCGATGCGCCGGCGGTGTCCTGGTCTTCGGCGACGCCCGACTGTGTGGCGGCGGTTTGCTCTGCCAGCGCAGCGGCCCAGTCATCCATATCGTCTTGCAAGCCATCGGCCTGTGTGGGGCTGCGCGAGGCGGCCGCTTGTTCAGACAGTGCGGCTGCCCAGTCGTCGTCAAGCTCTTCTGACAAACCGCCGGCCTGTGCTGGGTCTTGGTCGGACAGACCGTTGTTGGCTGCGTTTTCTTTATCGGGATCTTGAGTCGGATCAGTCATGGTGTCTTGCTCGGGTTAATTCGTGTTCTATTGGTGCCAGGACTTTCTGTACACGCAGCGCGTAACGGTTATTGAAGGTACCGTAGCTGCATTCGAGGACCGGGACGCCGCCCACGTGGGCGGTAATAGTGGGGGACAGTTCAAGCGGCAGAACGTCGTTGATCTTCATGCGCATGAGTTGGCCGATTGTGCTTTGAATCTGGCCGAATTCGGCGACCATTTCGACGTCGGCACTGCGAACCTCGTTGGCGAGCTGGTTGGTCCAGCGGCGGTCGACCGCGTCGGATGACGAGTCTTGCAACGGGCGCGACAGGACATCGCGGATGGGCTCGATCATGGAGTAGGGCAGGCAAATATTCAGGTTGCCGCCCGATGCGCCCAATTCGATGTTGAACGAGCACACAACAACGACCTCGTTGCCGCTGGTGATGCTTGCAAACTTGGCGTACATCTCGGAACGGATGTATTCGAGTTCAAGCGGATAGATGTTGTCCCAGCAGCTTTTGTAGCAATCGAGCGTTGCGTTAAGCAAACGACCAATAATGCGCTGTTCGGTGGTGGTAAAGTCGCGCCCTTCGATGCGGGTGTTGTAACGACCACTACCGCCAAACAGGCTGTCGATGATGAGAAACACCAGGTTTGGGTCGAAGGTGAACAACGCTGTGCCGCGCAGCGGCTTGAGGGCCACCATATTAAGGTTGGCCGGCACAGGCAGGTTGCGCTCGAAGTCGGAGTACTTCTGGATTTTGATGGCCGACACGGTGATGTCGGCGTTGCGTCGCATGAAGTTAAGCAAGACGGTGCGCAAACGGCGCGCAAAACGCTCGTGAATGAGCTCGAGCGTGTGCATGCGATGACGCACGACACGGTCGGGTGAGCTTAAGTCGTAGGGCCTGACCCCCGTGTGCGCGTCGTCGGACGACGGCGAAGCGGGAGTTTCTTCGCCGGAGACCGTTGCCAGGATGGCATCTACTTCATCCTGAGATAGAAAATTCGAATACGACATTTACTGGATGACGAACGCGGTGAAAAGCACGTTTGAAATTTTTGGCTGATTAGGGTTGGGGAAGTAAGGTTGCGTCAGCGAGGCGACGATGTCGGCGGCAAGCTGGTTACGACCTTCGTTGCCCTGGACATAACTTGGCGTGTTTTTTGTAAGCTCTGAAATAACGCGGTTGCGCACTTCGGGCATGTATTCGCGCAGGTGTTCGCGCGAAGCCTCGTCGTCGACCCGAAGGGTGATTTCAACATACAGAATGCGCGAGGTGTGATTGTCGCGCAGCGTTACGGTGAAAGGATCGAGCGGCAGGAAGATGGGTTTGGCCGGTGGTTTGGCTTCGACCACTTCGGCGCTGTCTGCAGGTGCACCCAGCATACCGGACGTTTTCAGGAAGTAGAAGGTGGCACCCAGGGTGACCGCCATGATCGCAATAACAAGTAACGCAAGTTTCAGCAGTTTCATTGGTTAAGGGTCGGCTTTTTTAACGTTTTAATCAGGCAAATGTATCAACCTGACCATTATGCGTGCTTTGGGGGCGTGATGCCAGCGCCGTGTCGGATTGATCGAGGGCTGTACCCGAATTCTGGGCTGTGCCAGACAGGCCGGCGCGCCCCGAATTATTACCGTTTTCTGCCTGCTGCTGGCCCTGGCCTTGATCGCTGACAGATGTTTGACCCAGCGAAATACCCGCTTGTGCCATTTGCTGCTGAAGTTGCGGCAGGGCGTTTTCGACCGCAGAGCGTACTGCTGCGTGAGGCGAAACAAACATGGCCTGGGCCACGCCGTCGTTGATATTGATGGAAATGCGGATTGGGCCAAGATCGGGTGGATCGAGGCGCAATTCGATGGATTGCAGGCCGTTTTTAAGTGACTGGCTGACTTGCGATACTTGCTGGCTGAAGTCGTTGCCCCACTGCGGGTGCCCAAGCGGTGTCGCGACGAGCGGTGAAGCCCCCGAAGCCGGTGCGCCAGACGCAGTGAGTGGCATAGGCGCAACCATAGCGCCGGTCTGCGAGGCGTTGTTCAGGGGAAGCGGCTCGGTACCGCGTACGTCGGCGGCCTGCACGTTGAAATCGGTGGCGGCAACGCGAGTGGCGATTGTTGCGTCGGCGGTGCCCTGGCTTTGTGCAATTTTGTTGGCCAAAACGTCACGTGCGCCGGCGTTAAGGCGTGCTTGCCGGTCGAGGTGGTCGGCGCGTTGGCTGACGTCGGCCAGGGTGATGGCGGCACCGGCTTTGTTCGTGTTGGTTTCGCGGGCCGATTGCGCACGCAAAATGGTGTCGGCAGGGTTGCGTTCGGTTGAATCGGTTGCTTCGGTGCTGTTGGTCAGGGAAAAACGCTGCGATGTGTCGCGCGATTCTGACTGACGCCCGGCAGCCGTGGCGGCGACCAGGTTGGCATCGTTAAGCCGCGCAGCGTTACCACGAACGCCTTCGTCGGCAAGTGCGGATGTGCGCTGCGATTGCGATGTCAGGGCAATTGTGTCGGCATCAACCGCGTTTTGGCGGCCGACAGTTGGGGCGCCATCGGTGTCGGTTTGCGCGTTACGTGCTGCCAGCTGCACCTGGGCCACAGCCAAGGCAAGGCTTGACATTGCCGCGGCCGTGTCGGCGCCTGCTGCAGGCGTGGCCTGGGCGGCATCGTTGGCTGCTGTCTGGGTGTCTTGGCTGGCTTGGGTGTCGGCCGGTTTGCCCGATTGAGCGCTGTCGGTGCTACCTGTGCTTTGGTTGCTGTTACCTTGGGCGTTTTGTGCCCCGTTGCCGCCCTGATTGCCCTGGGTGGCCGTATTTTTTTGGGCCGGGGCGCTGTCGTTGCTTTGCGCCGGCTTTTTGGCGGGCGCTTGAGCGGCCTTTTGCGAACCCAGAACTTCGGAGAAACGGGGGCCGTTGGCATTGGCGTCGGGCGAAGACTGGCTGGCCTTTGCAGGCGGCGCAGAAATCATGTTAAGTACCGAGGCCGGATTTTGTGCGTTCATGGCGTTACCCTGTTAGTGGGTGTTGTGATGACGACGAAACTGATTGCTGGATAGCTCGTCGGTCATGATTTGTTCTTTCCGGTTGTCACGCTGGATGCGTTCTTGCTCTTGGCGCGACAACAAGGTTTCGTAAGATGTTAACTGGCGTTTGTGATCGAACCACCGCTGCTTGCCCTGTTCGAGTTTTTGGTCGAGCTGGGCCACTATCTTATTTTGCTGCGAAATGGCCTCGTCCAAAGTGGCGATAAACTGCCTAAAATTGTGATAGTTCGCCGCCGATATGCCAGACGCCGTGGCTTTTTCAAGGCGTTCGACATAGTCTTGCCGGTAAACGTACAGTGTAGACAGCTGCGCCTGGGCGTCGTCCCGCGAGGCATTCAGGTTTTGCAATTGTCGTGCCGCCTCGTTGGCCTGGTTCTGGGTCAGGTCAATTAGCGTGTGCATGGGGTTATGCTTTGCCATTTACGTCTCCAGTGGCCGGGTGGCCAAGCAGGCCGGCCAGCTCTTTGCTGGCCCGCGTGTAGTCGATCCGGCTATTAATGCTCTGCTGCAAATAAGCTTCAAGCCATGGGTATTTTTCGATGGCTTCGTCAATTTTCGGGTCGTTGCCCTGGCGGTAAGCGCCTACGGCGATAAGGTCGCGGTTGCGCTGGTAGCGCGACAGCATTTGCTTGAACTGATGCACCATGCTGAACTGGGCCTGGGGCACAATGGCGTTCATCACACGCGATATCGACGCTTCGATGTCGATGGCCGGGTAATGGCCGGCTTCGGCCAGCTTGCGCGACAGCACAATATGACCGTCAAGAATGGCCCGGGCAGAATCGGCGATAGGGTCTTGCTGGTCATCGCCCTCGGTTAGTACCGTATAAAACGCGGTAATAGAGCCTGCAGGTTTGCCGCCGACAGGCGCGCCGTTACCTGCGCGCTCGACCAGCGCCGGCAGTTTTGCAAATACCGAAGGCGGATAACCTTTGGTGGCTGGCGGTTCGCCAATGGCCAGGGCGATTTCACGCTGCGCCATGGCGTAGCGGGTAAGTGAATCCATGATCAGCAATACATTTTTGCCCTGATCACGGAAATATTCGGCCAATCGGGTAGCGTATACGGCGCCCTGCATGCGCAGCAGTGGCGACACGTCGGCCGGCGCAGCAACGACAACGGCGCGCTTGCGGCCCTCCGGCCCCAGATTGTGCTCAATAAACTCTTTAACTTCCCGGCCTCGTTCGCCAATCAGGCCCACCACAATAATATCGGCTGCGGTGTAACGCGCCATCATGCCCAGCAAGACGCTTTTACCGACCCCGGAACCTGCAAACAACCCCATGCGTTGCCCGCGCCCAACCGTAAGCAGCCCGTTGATGGCACGCACGCCAACGTCTAGCACAGTGTCGATGGGCGCCCGCGCCAGCGGGTTGATGATGTGTGCGTTGAGGGAGGCTTGCGAGACGTGGTTGACTGGGCCAAGGCCGTCGAGCGGGCGCCCGGCGGCGTCGAGCACCCGGCCCAACAGGGCGTCGCCCACTGGCAGGTGCCGGGCCTGCGACGTTAGCGGGGTCTCGTCGGCTTCTTCGGGCGTGCGGTCGTCGACCTGGACGACGGTGGTTTCGCCTGGAATAATGCGGGCCCCTGGGGGCAGGCCGGAAATATCACTTTGCGGCATCAGGTAAAGCGTGTTGCCGTGAAAACCTACCACCTCGGCGTCTGCCCAATGGTTATGCCGGGGGGATATTTCGATTTTGCAGGCGGCGCCCACGGCCAGTCGCAAGCCGGTTGCCTCGAGCACCATACCTGTTGCACGGGTTACCCGGCCGCTGGCGTTCCAGGATTCGATGGTCGAGATGCGGCGAGAAGCATTTTGCAGCCGATTGCTCCAGCGCGCGGCCATTTGTGGCAGGGCAGCCTTGGCTTCAGTCATGGCCGGTGTCCCAGGACGGAGATTCGCGCAGCGTGCCGGCAATACGTTCCCAGCGCGTTTTGAGCGTGGCATCGATATCGCCTAATGACGTTTCGGCGTAGCAACCGCCGCGTTCGATGCGTGGGTCGGCTTCGAGGTGCCAATGATGCATGCGAGGGTCGTCTGACAAATGACGTTTGACCAGCGTCAGGTCTTCGGGGTGCATGCGCAAACGCATCAGCCCGTTGCCTTCGCCGTGGTCGGTGGCCAGAATATCGCGTACGGTGTCGAGGATGGTTTCCGGTGTGGCTGCCAGGGTGGAGCGGATAACTTGTCGGGCAATATTCAGGGCCAGATCAACCAGTGACTCGGCCACCTGGTTATTGAGTGCATTGACCGATGCCGCACAAGACTGGGCAACGCTTTGGATTTGACTGACTTCGGCAGCACTGATGGCGCGGCCTTCAGCCAGCCCTTTTTCGTAGCCTTCGCGGTGCCCGGCCTGAAATCCTTCGTCGTGGCCGCTTTTCAGGCCTTCGGCCTTGCCCGCCGCAAATCCTTCAGCGTGTCCCTGTTTTTGTCCGGCTTCACGGCCTTCCTGAACGGCCCGTTCGCGCGCCTCTTGCCCGATGCGGGCGACCTGAGCGACGACATCTTCGGGGATGTCGTTGGTGGCTTTAACCGGTTGCCGCGCCGGCGCGGCCTTTTGGGTGGTTTTTTCTTCGGCCAGGCGACGCGCCAGACGGCCGCCTGGGGCAGGTGCAGCCGGTTTGCTGTTGCCCAGGTCGGTCATTTCCCAGCGCTGCCATGCGCCAGGGTCGTTGTGATCGTGATTGGCGTCAGACATACTCGTCGTTGCCCAGGCGTGTCAGGCTGATCTGGCCTGTTTCGGCCAGGCGGCGTGCCACAGCCAGAATGCCTTTCTGGGCTTCTTCGACTTTAGACATGCGAACAGGACCTTGTGCTTCAAGGTCGTCGCGCAGCATTTCGGAGGCGCGATTGGACATATTGCCCAGGAACTTGTCGCGCAGCTCTTCGGGTGCGCCTTTGAGTGCAATGGTAAGGCTGTCGGTGTTGATTTCTTTGAGAATAAGCTGGATTGCCGTGTCTTCGATGTCGACGAGGTTCTCGAAAACGAACATTTCTTCGCTGATGCGCTGGGCAAGATCGGCATCGAGTTCGCGCAGATTGTTCATGACGGCATCTTCTTCCGACGAGGTCATGAAATTGAGAATCTCGGCTGCGGTACGAACGCCGCCCAGCTTGCTGCGTTTGGCGCCCTGACCCGACAGCAAGTTATTAAGCACGTCGGTCAGTTCGGCCAAGGCCGCAGGTTGCACACCACCGAACGTGGCAATACGCAGCATGACGTCGTTGCGGAGCCGCTCGTTGAGTAACTCGAGGACAGCGGATGCCCGGTCACGCTGCAGGTGAACCAGGATGGTGGCGATGATCTGCGGGTGTTCGTCGGCGACGAGCTCGGCGACGCTTGCAGCGTCCAGCCAGTTAAGCGCGTCGATACCGCCGGCGCCGGCTTCGGCGTCGAGGATGTCTTCGATCAGGCCGGCTGCCCGATCGGTACCCAGCGCTTTGGTCAGCACCGAGCGGATGTAGTCTTCAGAGCCCAGGCTGACGGCCATGAACTGGTCGGCCTCTTGGCGGAAGTCGGCCAGAACCTTGTCGACATCGCTGCGCGTGAGCTGCTTGATGCCGGCCATTGAACTACTGATTTGCTGGATTTCGGGCGGCGAGAGGTGTTTGAACACCTCGGCCGCCGCGTCTTCGCCCAGCGACATGATCAGAATGGCACAGCGTTCAGAGGGGTCTTCAAGGTTTGCCATTTTTTTCCATCCATGAGCGCAAGACCATGGCGACTGCACGCGGGTCTTTTTCGGCCAGTTCGCGCGCGGCCTTCAGGTGGTCTTCGTAGCGAGTGATTTCGGATGCGCGTTTCAGGACATCGTCTTCGCCGTCGGATTGGGTGCCGGCCGCGCCGGCCAGAACGACCTGTTCGCGCTTGGCGGTCAGGCTGTCGATGGCTGGCTTGCCGATTTTGCGCCAGACAATGAACAAGGCGATAGCGATGAGCAGGTACTCGAGCCCTTTGAGCGCGAGCGCATGATATTCGGGGTCTTTCCAGACCGGCAGTGCAACGGTGGTGTTTTCGTTGAACGGGCTGTTGATGACGCTGACGGTGTCGCCACGCTCGGACGAATAGCCCATGGCATCGCGCACCAGGCTGTTCAGGCTGTCGAGTGTTTCTTGGGACAGGGGAACGTATTCGCCTTCGGCATTGGGCTGGTAGTTGACGACGACGGCGACAGACAGCCGGCGCAGTTTGCCAACAGGGTCTTTGACGTGGCTGATTGTGCGGTCGACTTCGTAGTTGATGGTCGAGTCGCGCCGGATGTTGGCCGGCCCGGCGTCGGCGCCCTGAGCGTCGTCTTGGTTGGCGGCTGCATTGGCGTTGTCGCCGGGTTGTGCGTTAGGGTTGTCGCCCGGGGGGACGACAATGGGTGCGGCGGCATTGGCCGGGGGCTGATTGGTTAGCGCGCCCGGCACGCCGGTGGGCGGAAGGTTGTCGAACTGGTCTGACGCGCTGCGCTGTTCGCTGCGCACGGCCGCTTCACCCGGGTTTTGATTGGGGCGATAGACTTCGGAGGTTTGTTCGCGCACCGAGAAGTCGACATCGGCGCTGGCCTGGGCCCTGACGTTACCGGCGCCCACCAGTGGCGTCAGGAGTGTCATGATGCGCTGAACGGTACGTTGTTCGATGTCGTTGACCAAAGACCGGCGAGAGTTTTCGAGGCCGGCTTCGCCAGTGGGCGAGGTTAGCAGTCGACCATTTTGGTCAACGATGGAAACGCTGTCGGAGGTGAGATTGGGGACGCTGGAAGAAACCAGCCAGGTGATTGCGGCAACCTGGGCTTCACTGAGTGTACGGCCTGGATACAGCGTGACCAGAACTGACGCTGTGGGGGGTTGACGGTCGCGCACAAACAGGCTTTCGCGCGGCAGTGCCAGGTGTACGCGTGCCGACTGAACCGCATGAACGGCCTCGACCGAGCTGGCCAGTTCGCCCTCGAGGGCGCGTTGATAGGTAATTTGTTCGGTGAACTGGCTGGCCCCGAACCGGGTATTGTCGAGCAGTTCGAAGCCCGCGCCGCCGGCACGGGGCAAGCCTTGCTCGGCCAGTTGCAGGCGGGTGCGGTGCACCATGTCGGCCGGAACCATGATCGACGTGCCGTTGTCGGAGATTTGATGCGGCACGTTCATTTGCGTCAGGGCCGTGATAATGGCACCGCCGTCCCGGTCTTCAAGGTTTGAAAACAATGTGCGGTATTCGGGCGGACGTGACCACAGAAAGGCCACCACAATAAGCGCAACCAGTACCGAAGCTGCACCAATAAGCGCGGGCTTGGGTATGGCGCCCAATTTTGACAGCATGGGGAAACGAGCCAAAAACGCGGCGGCCTGGCTCATTGAAGACCTCGGGGACGACACACTTGTGCTACGGGTAAAGCGGTTGATCGGACAGAGTGCAAGTTACGCATTCGACTAGACGTTAATAATCGGAGCGTAGATTATTACTTGTCTGCCGGTGGTCGCAAGCGCCGAAAAGCACCGCTTTTGGGTGCCTTTTCGCTCTAACGGCAATCTTTTGGCAAAGTTTAGGTCGCCGCTTCTATTTATTTTTCTTGTAATGCTTTGATAGCTAGGAACAAATCTTGTTTAGATTTGAAACGCAAGAAAAGCCGGGGATAAATCGGTTTATTGTTGGCCTTTGGCATGATGGCGCCGGGCTATAGTGGCACAACTGACACCCGCGTGTCGACCATCAAGATATTTGTTATGGCTATTCAACAATCCTCTGCAATAGAAAACGTTCTGGCCCAAATGCGGTCTGTTGCCCAGGCGGCGCAGGCACAGCCGGCCAATAATGGCGCGCCCGCCATCGAGCCGGGTGGCTTTGCCAACGAGCTTCAGCGTTCTTTGCAGCGCGTGGCGCAAATGCAAAACTCTGCCACGGCGCAAGCCAAAGCGTTTCAGTTGGGCGACCCTAACATCGCGCTTAACGATGTCATGATCGACATGCAGAAGGCCAGCGTAGCGTTCCAGGCCACAGTGCAGGTACGTAACCGGCTGGTTGCGGCCTACCAGGAAATCGCCAGCATGCCGGTGTAACCGGGCGCTTGGCGGCAGGCTGGTACGGCACCGTAAAGCCCGCCGTTGTATTGGTTTAAAAAGTTTGGCCCGCGTTACGAACTGCACCCCAAAAGTTGGACATCAATCCGACCTTGGGGTGTTTTTCATTCGGGCTTGAATTCGTCTTTCCGGGAATCAAGCGCATACAGCCACGCCAGAATTTCGGCGATTGCCTGATACAGTTCCGGCGGGATATGCTGGTCGAGGTCGACCTGCATGAGCAGGCCCACCAGCTCGGGCGACTCGTGTACGTACAGCCCGTTTTCTTTAGCTGTGCGGATGATGGTTTCGGCCAGTGAACCATAACCTTTTGCCACCACCCGGGGCGCTGTGTCGTGTGCGTCGTAGGTTACCGCTACGGCCGATGGCCGGTGCTTGTGCAGGTCGCCTGGCCCGGGCTTAATCATGCTGTCGCTCCGGGTCGTTTTGGTCGATGACGAACTGGCTGAGCGCCAGGCCCGAGGCATTGAAACTGGCACGCAGGGTGTCGCTGTTTGATGACAGAATGTTGGCCGAATCGGGGGCGACCATATGCATCAAGACTTGCTGCCCAACCAAATTAATACGCACCTGAACTTCGCCCAGGTTGGGTAAATGCAGCGTCAATCGTGTGGCCCAGTGTTGTTGGTTATCTGCAGCCGCTTCACCGGGTTCGCGTCGCTGGATTTCGAGGTCCATGGGGGCATTGGGCCAGGCTTCGCCCCGCCAGGCCACGGTCTGGTTGGCCAAAACCTCGAGTTGTTGGCGAACCAGCAGGTGTGTTTCGGGGTGCAGGCCGCTAAGGGCCGTGCTGACTTGCGGTTGTGGGGTGGCGGCCGCTGGCTGAGAGCTAGCCGCTGAATTTGCCGTTGTGCCAGCCGGTGCGCCGGCTGCGTCGGCGCGGGCAGACGCATTTGCCGCAGTTGGTGCAGTTTGCGTTGTGTTGGTTGCGGTTGCGGCGGCGTTTTGCCCGGCAGCAGGCGTGCCCGATGTATTGCCGGCGGCATTTGCGGCCTGTTGCGTTAGTTGCGCCTGTGGCTCTTGGCGTACCGTGGGCAGACTGGCTTTACCAAATGCCATATTGCTTAAGTGCGATTCGTAAAACAAGCCGCTGGTTTGCAGGGCGTTGCTAAGCGCCTGGCTGAAGGCTTGCACCGAAACACGCTGGGCAAAAAGCGCTTGTGCTGTGGTGCTTGTTTGGGCTGTGCCTTGTGCCGGTGTGCCCGTGCCTGGCCCAGACGAGGTTGTTTGCTGTGCGCCGGCTGCCGGGGCGCTGGTGCCGGTGTTTGCCTGCTGTGCTGGTGCGCCGCCCGTTGACGCTGCCGTTTGTTGGCCTTGCGCCGGCTGGCGCCCGCCTTCGGAGGGCGGCGGGACCAAAGGTTGCCGGCCTTGAACAGGGGCTGGCTGCTCGGGGAAGTTCATGAGCAAAGCAAGAATGGTACGTGCCGCATTGCCCAGTGTGGTGGGGGCCGATGGCGTGGTGCCCGTGTTTGGCCCTTCTTTGGCGGCGCCCAGCAGCCCTTTGTGGGCCTCGAGTTTGCCGCGTTCGATCTGTTGACGAACCTGCTGTTCGTTTTGCAGTTGTGCGCGGTCAACGGCTTCGCGCGGCTGGCGATTGACCTGGTTTTGAAGTTGTTCGGCACGTACGGCTTCGGCGGCCTGAGAAACAGCGTCTGGGCGTGCCCCCGAGGCCAGGTTGGTTTGTTGCGCCAGTGTCGTGCCCAGGGCGGCGTCGATGCGCTGCACCAGCAGTGTTCCCAGGCCGGAAGGGCCTCCGACGCTCATGATTGCGTTTTAGGCTGCGCCAGGTAGGCCTGCACTACATTTTGCTGGCGCTTGATACTGCCCAGCATGTTGCCCAGGCGTTCGAGCTCTGGCGCGGCCAGGTGCCGAATGCGTGCGTCGTCGTTGAGAATTTTGGTAAGCAGCGGCTTGCGGGCCATGCGGTCTTCGTCGTCGAGCGGGCTGAGCGCGCGTAGTGACTCGACGGCCTGACAATACTCTTGCCCCACCGAAATGACCGACTCCCAGTCGTTCTGGGACGCCAGTCTGACCATTTTGTCGGAGAGTTCTGCGATCAGTTCGTACTGGCGCAGCGTGGGCGTAGGTTCGGTCATAGTTGTGTGGGCGGCGAGCATGTCGTGGTCTTTAAGTTGCCTGCGCCTTTAAAGGACGCAGGGGTGGGGGTATCAGGCTGCTGCAGCACCATTTTTTGCCTTGGGCGTGTCGACGGAAGTCTTCCAGGCATCGGCAATTTCGCGGAGCATGTTTTCGGCAAGGTCGAGCTTGCTGATGTCGTTGCGCAAGTTGGCCAGCATCAGGTGGCTGATCATCAGGTCGTAGGTGGCCGACAGGTTCTTGGCCAGGTCACCGCCGGCTTCCATGTTAAGGCTGGCTTTCAGGCCCGATTCGATAATGTCGATGGCCTTGGATAGCGCCACGCCGCGCCCTTGCGCGTTGTTGTTTTCCATATATAGCCTTGCCTTGGCAATGGCAGCCAGCGCGCCATCGTAAAGCAAGGTAATAAGGCGCTCGGGCGATGCGCTGAGCACTTCGGTTTCGAGACCGATATTGGCATACGCCTGAACCGAGCGATTGGCACGTGGGCCACGGGGCATGGAATAGGTCATTTTTTCGTCTGGTTGCTCAGGTTTTCGAGGGCCGACAACTGTGTGGTGAGGTAGCTGCTGACCGAGTTCATTTCGGCAAGCATGGTGTCGAGCGCCGAGAACTGCTTTTGATAAATGGCCATACGCGAATCGATACGCGCCGAGGCGGTGTCGTACTGTTCTTTAAGCGTTTCGATGGTCTGATTAACGCCGTTGGTTGCCGACGTGATGGGCCCGTTGCTACCCAGCAAGTTGTCGGTAATTTGCGTCATGCGTTCGGCTATGCCCAACGGCCCTTGCAAGAAGCTGGCGATATCGCCCTGGCTGTCTTTCATGGCTTTAGCCAGCTCGGCGGTGTCGAGTTTCAGTTCGCCGTTCTGGTAGTTGAATTCGATACCCATGTCGGCCAGTGAGCGGATGTCGCCCGAACTGCTGCTGACGGTCAGAATGCCGCGTACCTGGTCTTGCACCCGGCGGGCCATGGAGTCGCCGGTCAGGACATTACCCGTTTGGGTTTCGGTGTTGAACGACGTGAGCGAGCGGATTGTGCCCTGCAGACTGTTGTAGGCATTGACGAAGTTGGTAATGGCCTTGGTGGCGGCTTCGTCGTCGCGCGATACGGTAAGGTTTAGCGTTTTGCTGGCATCTTCGGCGTTAAGCGTAAGCGTTACACCTTCGATGGCGTCTTCAACCGTATTGGTTTGGCTGGTAATAGCGACGCCGTTGATGTCGATTTTGGCGTTGCTGGCGGCCTGTTCGCTAACGGTAGAGCCGGCGTTGCCGAAATTGAGCAGGTCGGCCAGGGGTTCGCCGCCGCCACCGTCGGTGTTGCCGGCTACGCTAATGTTGGTAAGCGCTGCATCGGTACCGGTGGTTGTTGACGTAATAAGCAGGCGGTGCGGGGTGCCCGAGCCGTCGTTCAGTACGGTGGCTTGCAAACCCAGGGTGTCGTCGCCGTTGATGGCGGCAATCAGGCCGTCGATGGAGGTGTCTTCGCCGGTGAGGTCGAGCGTTTTGGTACTGCCATCGCCGTAGGTAAAGGTGATGACGCCGCCTTCGCCCAGGGCGTCGGTGCGGCTGGCAACACCTTGGGTGACCAGCGATTGCGTTGTGGCCAAGGTTTCGACTTTGACTTTGTAGCTGCCGGCAATGGCGTCGGCCGATGCGGTGGCCGACAACCCGTCGCCACCACTAACTGACGTTTTAAGGGTCGTGAAGGCTTCGGGCTTGCTGAGCGCGGTTGTGGCGCCTTGCAGGGCCTCGACTGCGCTTTTGATGCGGCCATAAGCCGACAAACGATTTTGTTCGGAAGTTTGGCGGTTTTTAATAACCGTAAGTGCTTGACTCTCGCTGGCACGCAGATCGGCCAGCAGATCCTGAAGCGGAAGCCCCGAACCAACACCGATCGAAGTAATAGCCATTTTGAATCTCCTTGGGGTTATTTTTACCGATTACGGGTTAGTGTAAACCCGTGTGCAACCGACAGAATGTGGTCTATTTTGTCGGTTTGAGGCGTTGTGGCCTTGCGGGCCTTACGCTTTTGTATCAACGACCTGCCCTTGCAACTGGACAATCATTTTTGCCACCTTCAGGACGGCATCGCTGGGCACCGTGCGAATGACTTCGCCGGTGTTGTTATCGACGATGGACACCACAACGCGCTGGGCGTCTTCATCGACGGTAAAGCGCAACCCGGTAGACCAGGCCTGCATGCGGGCATTCAGGTCTTCGAGGGTTTCGTCCAGGCCTCGGGCCGAGGTGTCTTGTTGCTGTTGCTGCTGGTCTTGTGCGTTAAGCCGTGCGTCTAGGGCGCTTTCGAGTGCGGTAACCACGCGGGCGGGTTCGGGCTGGCTGACAACACGCCCCGCGTCTTGCGCCTGAATGTTCACGGCGGTGGTTTGCGGGGACGAAGATAAAGGGTTAATCATGACGCATGCTCCCGAGGCGATATGACCAGGCAGGTTATTATTAACGGATAACGTGCTTAACGGCAGTTGTCGGGTCAACTTTAGGTCAATGGCTCAAATTACAGAATAACCCGGCGAATACCGGCTTGATCCGGCGAATTTGTAGCAAAAAAACTACGATAATTGGCGCAACGGGCTTATTGTTCCCCTGTTCAACGTTTAAAACAAGTATGTCGCTCTCGGAAGATCAACTGGTTGGTCAATACGCACCCATGGTGCGACGTCTGGCCTTGCAGCTTATTTCAAAGCTGCCGCCCAGTGTCGAGCTCGACGACCTGATGCAGGCCGGCATGATGGGCTTGCTCGATGCTGTGCGGCGTTACCAGCAAGTGCCCGATGCCCAGTTCGAAACCTATGCCGTTACGCGTATTCGCGGCGCCATGCTCGACGAGCTGCGCAGCCAAGACTGGCTGCCCCGCAGCGTACGTACCAAGGCGCGTGCCATCGAGCAGGCCGTTCACAAGCTCGAACAGCAGCTCATGCGTCCGGCGACCGAGGCCGAAATTGCGGCCGAGCTCGATCTTCCGCTTGACGACTACCAAAGCATGCTTGAAGACGCGCGCGGGGTTCAGGTCGTGCACTACGAAGACCTTGCCCGCTTTCAGAATGATGCGGGCCATGCCGGCGAAAACGTCGGCGACCCCGACGAAACGCATAGCCAATGGGCCAACCCGTTGCAGCTATTGATGTCTCAGGGCCTGCGTTCGGCGTTGGTCGATGCCATTGCCCGGCTGCCCGAGCGCGAGCAATTGTTGTTGTCGCTGCAGTTCGAGCAAGACCTGAACCAGAAAGAAATCGCGGCGGTGCTGGGCGTAACCGAGGGTCGCGTTTCTCAGTTGCGGTCTCAAGCCATTGCGCGTATCCGGTCGGCGCTGTCCTCGGGTGCCTGGGACGAAAACCCCAGCGAGATCGATTTCCAGAACTTGCTATAAACGCGTCGCCTAGCGCTTGTCTGGCATTGCGCGGGGCAAACAGTGTTAATCTTGCATTTATTTGCGGCTGTTTCAGCGCATACGCAGAGTATCTCAAATTGGATTACGTCGATTCTTGTCAGTTGCCCACGCCTTGGGCTGTTTTCACGCTTCACGCCTTTGTTTCCCCCGACACCGGAAAAGAGCACGTTGCCCTGACGTTGGGTAATGTCGCCGACGGGCAACCTGTGCTGGCGCGTGTGCACTCCGAGTGCCTGACCGGCGATGCCTTGTTCAGCCAGCGTTGCGATTGCGGCGCCCAGCTAGAAACCGCGCTGCAAGTTATTGCCAAAGAAGGGCGGGGTATGTTGCTTTACCTGCGTCAAGAGGGTCGTGGCATTGGGTTGGTAAATAAAATCCGTGCTTACCAGTTGCAAGACCAGGGCGCCGATACCGTCGAGGCCAATGTTCAATTGGGCTTCCCTGCCGATATGCGTCGCTACGATATTTGCAAGCCTATGCTGGCGCATTTCGGGGTGTCGGAGCTGCGTTTAATGACCAACAACCCCAAAAAGGTCAACGCGCTTACCCAAGCCGGCATTAATGTCGTCGAGCGTTTGCCTTTGCAGGTGAATCGGAACCGCTACAACGAGGGGTATTTGCAAACCAAGGCCGCCAAGCTCGGCCACTGGTTTGCCACACACGCCCCGGTCGACGAGCAAGAATAGTTTCCGCCCCGGTTCAACGGTGCCGGGTAGCGCAACCCGACGATAGATCGTACATTTTTCTTTTAGCCATTCGGGCTGCAGGCTATGTAGTTCGCCGCTGATACCTGCCGCGTAAGGGTTGCGCAGCAGGCTGCCGGGTACGGCATCAGCTCATGAAGCGCATCCGGAATTGCTTGCCTTTTATCTGGCCATTGGCCAGGTGGGCGTAGGCGTCGTCGGCAACTTCGCGCTTTAAGGCGACAAAAGCCACATAATCAAGAATAGTGATTTTGCCGACATCGTCGAATTGCAAGCCCGCGTCTTTTGTGAGGGCGCCGAGCAGGTCGCCAGGGCGCAGCTTGTTTTTCTTGCCCCCCTGAATACACAGGGTGACCATGGGCGCACCCACCGGTTTAATGGCTTGTTTTTTAACGGATTCAACCGGCTTCCATACCAAAGGCGCCTTCTGGAACTGCGCAATGCGCTCGGCCCAATGCATTTCTTTGGTGCCTACCAGGCTAATGGCCAGGCCGGGCTGGTCGGTTCGGCCGGTACGGCCAATGCGGTGAACGTGCACTTCGGGGTCGGGCGAAATATCGACGTTGATGACGGCATCGAGGGTTTTGATGTCTAGACCCCGCGCGGCGACGTCGGTGGCGACCAGCACAGCACAGCTTTGGTTGGCAAACTGGATCATCACGTCCTCGCGGTCGCGTTGTTCCATGTCTCCGTGAAGCTCGAGGGCGCTGAAACCGTGTTCACGCAGCACGTCGGTCATGTCGGTGACACGCGCCTTGGTGTTGCAAAATATCAGGGTGGAGCCAGGCCGGTGTTTTGAAAGCAGCTTGACGGCAATGTCGAGGCGCTGGTCGTCGTTGACTTCGTAGAAATGTTGTTCGATGTGGTGGGCGCTGTGCAGGGCTTCGGTGAAGACTTCGAGCGGGCGGTTAAGGAAGCGGGCGCTGGCCTTGCGGATGTTGTCGGGGTACGTGGCCGAGAACAGCAAGGTTTGGCGCTTGTGCGGGCAATGCGATGCAATCGCTACCATGTCGTCATAGAAACCCATGTCGATCATGCGGTCGGCTTCGTCAAGCACCAGGGTTTGCAGCCCGGGCAAAATCAGGCTTTCGCGCTCAAGGTGGTCGCGCACGCGGCCGGGCGTACCTACAACAACATGGGCCCCGTGCTGCAGCGATTCGATTTGCGGCTTGATGGCCGCACCGCCACACAAGGTAAGAATTTTGATGTTTTCGATGTTGCGCGCCAGTCGTCGCAGTTCGCGGCTGACCTGGTCGGCCAGTTCGCGGGTGGGGCAAAGTACCAGTGCCTGTGTGCCAAAGTAGCGTGGGTTGAGCTTTGCCAGCAAGGGCAGGCCAAATGCCGCTGTTTTACCCGAACCGGTTTTGGCTTGCGCGATCAGGTCTTTACCGTCGAGGGCCAAAGGCAAGGTTTGCGCCTGAATCGGCGTCATGTCGGTAAAACCGAGGTCGTCGAGTGTGGCCAGTAAGGTGTCTGGTAGCGGCAGGGTGTGGAAACCCGTAGGTGTGGTCATAAATTTAAAATTGTCCTGATTGGAAGTCGCTGACGGCCTGCATGAGCTCTTGCTGGGTGTTCATGACAAACGGGCCGTATTGGGCGATAGGCTCGTTGAGGGGCTCGCCGGCGATGAGCAATACGCGGGCCGGGCCGTCTGCACTGATAACAACGCCGTCGGTACCCGGTGTGTTGGTAAAGATGCCCATGTTTTGCAAGGGGACGGGCGTGTTACCCGTTTTAACCTCGCCACGATACACATAAACAAATGCGTTTGCCGATGCCGGCATGGCCTGTGAAAACTGCCCCGGGCCACTGAAGTGGATGTCGAGATACAGCGGCCGGGTTTTTGTGCGCTGGATTTTCCCCGCAACGCCGTGGCTTTGCCCGGCAATGACCCGTACGTTGACGTTGGCCGACGGTGCAATTTCGGGCATCTCTTCATTCTGGATATCGAGATACCCGGGTGCGCACATTTTGTCGGCGGCGGGCAGATTCAGCCATAACTGGAAACCTTCCATTACGCCTTCTTCTTGCTCGGGCAGTTCCGAGTGCACAACGCCGCGCCCGGCCGTCATCCATTGCACGCCGCCATTTTGCAAAATGCCTTCGTTGCCGGCACTGTCGTTGTGGCGCATGCGCCCGGCAATCATGTAGGTAATGGTTTCAAAACCCCGGTGCGGATGGTTGGGGAAGCCGGCAATGTAATCGTCGGGGTCGTCGCTGCCAAAGGCGTCGAGCATCAGGTACGGGTCGAGGCGTCGCTGCAGGCTGCCCGAAAGGACACGTGTCAATTTGACACCGGCACCGTCGGAGGTGGGGCGCCCGACAATCAGGCGTTCGATCGGGCGGGGTGAGGTCACGATTTCGGCGTGTTTGACGGGAATCATCGGCATGGTGTTTACCTTGAGGCGGGGAGGGTGACAAAGTGTTCGGGACGAGGGCCGCGATGTGGCGGGCACGGTGAGCACTGCAACAGGGGTTGGTAAATGCGCTGCGGTCGTCAGGCCTGCGACAGGTTTAGGACGATACAATACCGCCCGGGTCAATTATAGGTGAAGGTAGCATTGTGGAAGCATTGTGGGTATCGACCGGTGTCGTCGCACTGGCAGAAATGGGTGACAAAACCCAGTTGCTGGCGTTTATTCTGGCCGCGCGGTTCAAAAAGCCGGTACCCATCATTTTGGGCATTTTGGCTGCAACTTTGCTTAACCATGGCCTGGCCGGCGCCGTCGGCACCTGGGTCACGACCGTAATCAGCCCCGATGTTTTGCGCTGGGTCCTCGGCCTCTCGTTTTTGGCCATGGCTATCTGGACACTTATCCCGGACAAGATCGAAGAGGAAGAAACCCAGATTGCCCGCAGGCTTGGGGTGTTTGGCGCCACGTTTGTGACGTTTTTTCTGGCCGAGATGGGCGATAAAACGCAGATTGCGACAGTGGCCCTGGCCGCCAGTTACGCTGCGCCGGTGTTGGTGATTGCCGGTACGACGTTGGGCATGCTTATTGCCGATGTGCCTGCCGTTTTTGTGGGGAATAAATTTGCCGCCAAGATTCCGATGCGGCTGGTGCACAGCATTGCGGCTGCCATTTTTGCCGTGTTAGGTGTGTTGGCGCTGCTGGGCGTGGGTGACTTCATGGTGGGTGCCGGTAATTAAAACCGTATTTTGGCTAAATCGGCGGGCCGATGTCTGGTCTTGCCAGCGGCACACGTTCAACTGCAATGCAGCGGCCCAAATCCAACTGCAATAAAAAGACCCCATTGCCAGATTAAACAACACCCCAAAAATCGGACGTCAGTTTGATATTTGGGGTGTTTTGAATTACGCGTTTGCAGGTTTTATGCTGACCTGCTTACTGTTACGTACCCGGTTCAGGCGCGCATGGTTTTCAGGGCAACGGCCCACCGGTGCAGTTCGCCCAGCATGGTTTCGGCCGATTTGTCGATCAGTTCATTCGACTTGAAATTTTTGTTTTCGTCGAGCATGGTGGCCACCATGGGTACCATCACGCCTTCTGTAATGGCCATCATGCGCAGGGTTGTCACCAGCGATTTGGCTTGCTGGGCAGCGCGCAGGCCACCCGAAACGCCGCCGTAGCTGACGAACCCGGCAGGTTTGTAGGCCCATTCCTTAACCAGGTAGTTCAAGGCGTTGTAGAACGAGGGCGGTGCGCAGTAGTTGTATTCGGGAGTCACAAATACAAACGCATCGGCCGAATCAACACTGGCGCTCCAGCGTTTGGTGTGATCGTGCTGGTAGTTGCGCATGGCCGGGTGATTGGGTTCGTCAAAAACGGGCAGCTTGAAGTCGACCAGGTCAATCAGTTCGATGTCGAACTGGCTATTGGCCTTGGCATAGTCGGCAAACCATTTGGCCACAGACGGGCCAACGCGGCCAGGGCGGGTACTGCAAATAATTACCTGAAGCTTGAGTGCCATAGAATCGAAATCTCCAATGTGGTGACGGTGCCCGGATTGTGCACCGCATCAGCTATCATAAAGCCTGATCTTGACGCCATAAAGAGGAAGCGCCGTGTTGTCTCCTGACCAGACCGCTCTGCAAAAGCAGATTATTTCAGAACTTTGTGTTGCCGATACCTTCAATGTTGACCAGGAAATCGAAAAGCGTGTCACGTTTTTGGCCGACTATCTGTTGCGCACGCGCCGTAAAGCCCTGGTGCTGGGTATCAGCGGCGGGGTCGATTCACTGGTGGGGGGCTGTCTTTCGCAGCGCGCTGTCGAGCGGGTGCGTGCCGCCGGGGCCCAGGCGCAATTTATTGCCATGCGTTTGCCCTATGGCGTACAAAAAGACGAAGCCGATGCGCAGGCCGGGCTAGGTGTTATTCGGCCCGACCGCCTGATTACCGTCGATATCAAGCCGGCCAGCGACGCGATGCTGGCGTCGGTTATTCAGGGGGGCGCCGAGTTTCGCGACCCTGCCCACCAAGACTTTTTGCTGGGCAATATCAAGGCGCGCCAGCGCATGATCGCTCAGTTTGCTGTAGGTGGTGCTTACGATGGCATTGTGGTGGGCACTGACCATGCTGCCGAGGCCCTGACAGGTTTCTTCACCAAATTCGGCGATGGCGCCGCCGACGTTACCCCGTTGACCGGGCTTTCAAAACGTCGTGTAAGGGCGTTGGCGTTGCGGTTTGGTGCGCCTGAATCCCTGGTTTATAAAGTGCCCACGGCCGACCTCGAATCGCTATCGCCGCTTAAACCCGACGAGGAGGCGTTTGGCCTGACCTACGATCAACTCGATGATTTCCTCGAGGGCAAGCAAGTTTCAGCCGAGGTATTTGAAAAAATCGTCGGTATTTATCGGGCAACGGCTCACAAGCGGGCCCTGCCTTACAGCCCGTTCGATACGTTTTAAACAGCTTTGGTCATGACGCGCCCCGTACAGGCAAGTGCATAAAGGGGCGCACTTGAAGGGCGCAACCGCGTTCACCGCCAAGGTGGGTCGCCTACCTTCATCCAGGCGAATAATAACGAGGCCAAGGCCGCACGGTAGCCGGTTTGTTTTGTACGCAAGCGGGCCAATTGGGGGAAATCATGCTGTCGAAATGGCAATGGCTGGTTAAACAACTTACGCGCACCCTTTGGGTCAGGGCGCTTTTATTTTCATTGCTTGCCATTGCATCGGCGTTGCTGTCGGTACTGCTCGATCCGTTCATTCCCGAAGGGCTGGCCGGCATTATTGGCGCCGATGCTGTCGATCATATTCTCGATATCCTGGCCGGCAGCATGCTGGCGGTGACCACGTTCTCGTTAACCGTTATGGTGTCGGCCTACAGTGCCGCAACGTCCAGCGTTACACCGCGCGCTACACGGCTGCTCATGCAAGACACCACCAGCCAAAATGTATTGTCCACGTTTCTGGGGTCGTTTCTCTTCAGTCTGGTGGGTATTGTGGCCCTTAGCGCCGGGGTTTACGGGCCCCGAGGCCGCGTCGTTTTGTTTGTGGTGTCGCTGGTTGTTATTGGGTTGGTGGTACTGGCATTGCTGCGCTGGATTTCCCACCTGACCCATTTTGGTCGCGTGGGCGACACCACCGAGCGCGTTGAGACGGCCACGGCCAACGCCCTTGATTACTGGCGACGTTGCCCCGCGATGGGCGGACAAGTGTTGCTAAACCCCAAAAGCACTATCCCGACTTGCGCGACGCCGGTGTACGCCGATTGCGTGGCCTATGTTGAGCATCTTGATGTTGGTCAACTGGATGAATGTGCCGAAAAGTTCGGCTGTACCGTTTATGTTGACGCGGTTGCCGGGGCGTTTGTGCATCCGCGTACGCCGCTGCTGTGGGTCGATGTTACGCCCGGCAGTGCGTTAATTCAGGCGATGCGTGCGGCCTACACACTGGCGCCCGAACGCTCTTTCGACCAAGACCCTCGCTTCGGTCTGTGTGTCCTGGCCGAAATTGCGTCACGTGCCTTGTCGCCTGCCGTCAATGACCCGGGTACGGCCATTGATGTCCTGGGGCGTGGCGCGCGGGTATTAATCTCTTTTTTTGCGCCGGTCACGCCATCGGATACCGTACAGCATGCGCGTGTATGGGTGCCGCCGTTGGCGCTTGACGATATGCTCAATGATTTTTTTACGCCTATCTCGCGAGATGGCGCGGGCATGATAGAGGTACAGGTGCGTGTACAAAAAGTGTTGCATGCCCTCAGCTGCAATGTACCGGCATCGGCTCGGGCGGCTGTGCGCAAACACGCGCAACTTGCATTCGAGCGGGCAACGCACGCGTTAACGTTGCAATCCGACAAACAGGCGCTGTTGCATTTGCATCGGCGCCTGTTTGGTTGACATCAGGTCTGTCTAGTTGACATCAGGTCTGTCTAGTTGACGTCAGGCCTGTCTGGTTGAAGTCAGGTCTGGTTGGTGTGTGTCCAGCGCTGGTAAAGCTTCTGGGCGGCCAGGTCAAGCAAAAAGCCCAAGGCGCCAATCAGCACAATCACGGCCATCAGTTCTGAATAGGCCAGACGGTCGCGGGTGTCTAAAATAAAGTATCCCAGCCCCGAGCTGACCCCGAGCATTTCGCAGGGCACCAGCACGATCCAGATAATACCTATTGCCAAACGGGCGCCGGTAAGAATGTGGCCCAATACGCCAGGGATCACAATACGCAGCAAGACCTCGCTTCGGGTTGCACTTAAGCTTTTGGCCAGCATCAACCATTTAGGGTCAAGCTGCTTGACGCCCGCAGCTGTATTCAAGATAACGGGCCAGACGGCGGCAAACGACAGCAGAAAGTAAATGGGCGCGTCGCCAATACCAAAAATCATGACCGCAATAGGCATCCATGACAGCGGCGAAATCATGCGTAAAAACTGGAACGCGCTGCTGGTGCTGTTTTCGAGCATGCGCGAACCACCGATGGCCAGGCCGACCGGAATGCCGATAAGCAAGGCAAAGAACAACCCCACCAGTACACGCTTCAAGCTGGTCAGGGTGTGGGTGGTGAGCTGGTTGTCGCTGACAAGAGCGTACAAACTGGACAGCGTATCGGCCGGGCTGAGCAGTTCGGCCATGCCGATATCGCGTTTTAAAAACTCGATACCGATGCCCCAAAGCACGATCAGCACCAGCAGCCCGGCCACGCTAAGCAACATACGCTTGCCGGGTGCTGCGAAAAAGAAAATCTTGCGCATGAACGTTTTGCCTTAAGCGGTGATGGTTTCCTGGCGCTCGTAGCCCGGTGGCATGCCAAAAACGCTCATGCCGCCAACGCTTTCGATGGCCTTGCGCGCAAAGCGGTCATCAACCAGGTCTTTGGCTGCAAAGGCCGGGTCCAGTGTTTCCAGGAATTCGTTTTTGCCCGACACCAGCGTGTCTTTAAGACGGCGCACCAGTTCTTCGGTGTAGCTGGGGAACGGGTAGGGCTGGAAGTCGATACGCTTTTCTTGCCACGCTTTATTAACGATGGCGCCGTCTGCTTCGTAGCGGGCGCGATCCAGCTTCGCGGGTACCAATACTTCAGCCAGCGTGTTGAACGGGTGGGGCGTATAGCGTTGCTCGTGGTCTTTAGACAGAATGCGCGCCGTTTCTTCGCGGTTTTCCTGGATCCAGGCTTGCGCCTGAACAATGCCGTTGACTACGCCCTGGGTCCATTCGGGCCGGTTCACGGTATCTTCTTCGTGCATCAGCACGACGCAGCAGGCGTGATCTTTCCAGACGTCGCCGGTAAAGCGCAAAATTTTCCCAACCTTGAGTAGTTCGGCCGAGGCGTTGAACGGTTCGGCCACGGTGTAGCCCGAAATCTGCTTGTTGGCCAGCGCGGGCAGCATGTCGGACGGCGCCATGACCACCAGCTTGACTTGTTTTGCGGTGGGTTCGCCGTCGCTAATGGGCTCGAGGCCTTTGCCTTTAAGCAAGTGCTGCAACACAACGTTGTGAATTGAATACCAGAAAGGAATGGCCACCGTCGTGCCGCCTAGCTGTGCGACGTCGTTGATGTCGTGTTGTACGGTCAAGCCCGAACCCGACATGTGGTTCCAGGCGACGACCTTGGCTTTTGACTGGCTGCCGTAACGCGCCCAAACGGTCATGGGCGACAACAGGTGAACGGCATTGACCTGACCGGCCAGAAAGGCTTCAACCAGTTGGGCCCAACTGCGGAACAAGCGCGGTTTTTCGACTTGCAAGCCTTGCTTTTCGAACAGGCCATTGTTGTGCGCCACCAGCAAAGGTGTGGCGTCGGTGATGGGCAGGTAGCCAATGCGCAACGGGGCATTCGGGTCGGCCGCAAAAGCCTTGCGCTGCATGCCAAGCAAAGGCAGTGCGCCCATGGCGGTAAACAAGGAAGAAAGCTTCAGAAACTGGCGGCGAGCTTCGTTCGTGGCTGGGGTGTCGTTAAAGGTTGTCATGGTGGGGCTCTTTCAGTGTG
Organism: Pusillimonas minor; assembly: GCF_014237865.1. GTDB lineage: Bacteria > Pseudomonadota > Gammaproteobacteria > Burkholderiales > Burkholderiaceae_B > Neopusillimonas > Neopusillimonas minor. Next base: position 173,479 of record NZ_JACJUU010000001.1, on the reverse strand, counting down.
TCTGGGCAGGTTTTTGGCGTGCCTTGCGCAAGGCATGCACGATTTCCAGGCGAATGCGCTCGAGTTCGTCGATCGCTTCGTCGCGCGGATGAGGCAAAGTAATGTGCCATTCGCCAATCAGGCGCCCCGGGTGGTGGCCAATCAGCAAGATGCGGTCGGCCAGCAACAGGGCTTCGTCGATATCGTGTGTCACCATTACGGCGGCAGCTTGATGTTTTTGGGTAATGGCGCGCAGCAGGTCCTGCATTTCGGTGCGTGTAATTTCGTCAAGCGCGCTGAAGGGCTCGTCGAGCAGCAGCATTTCGGGCTGACGTGCGAGGCAGCGTGCCAGCGCCGCACGTTGGGCCATCCCCCCCGAAAGCTCGGCCGGGTAACGGTGGCGTGCAGCCGACAGGCCCACTTCGCCGATGGCTGCTGCCACGCGGGCTTCACGCTCGGCCTCGCCGGTTTTGGGCTGATGTTTGAAGTCGAGCCCGAAGCCGACGTTTTGCTCGAGGTTGAGCCAGGGCAGCAAGCTTGGGTCTTGAAACACAAACCCCAGTCGTGGGTGGGGGCCGTTAAGGGCTTCACCGTGTATGCGCACCCAACCGGTTTCGGGCTGTTGAAGCCCGGCCAGTACACGCAACAAAGAAGACTTGCCGACGCCGCTTGGGCCCAGGATGGCCACGGTTTCGCCCTGGGCTACCTGCAACGAAAACTCGGTAAGTACCGTGTTGCGAGGTTTGCCTTTGCCCGTATAGGTCAGCTGGATGTCGCGGGCCTCGAGGACGAGCGGGCGGTGGGTGGTTTGATTCATGATCAGGCCGCTTCTGCCTGGAGTAACTCGAGGTCGTTGATTTCTTTGCGCAAGTGCTTCAGGGCCGGCGTCACGATGGCGACGAATACGGCCTCGCGCTGGCGGCGCTGCGCGCCGTGGTTCATCAGGTAGCCTTTGGCACCCGTGTGCAGTACTTCAGACTGCGTGGCACGCAAAGCAAGTTCTGATGTGGCCAGGCGTGCCTTGAGCACGTCGAGAAGCGGTGCCTCGCCGGTTTGCGCCTGGCGAGCCAGGTCGGCAACCTGAGCTTTCAGTGTTTGCAGTTCAGCGGCCAGGTCTTCGGCCTGGTCATCCAGGAAGACGTTGACGTGTGAATGCGTTTGATTGGTGGCGCGCATCGATTCGATGCTGGCTTCGATAATGCCCAGGCCCATGCCCGTTTGGCCCAGTACAAACCCGGGTTTGATGCGTTGGATATACGCCTTGAATTGCAAGGGGTGAGCAATAACGTCGTTGTTAGACACCGTTACTTTGTCGAAGCGCACGTTCAGGGTCTGGGTACCTTCCATGCCCGAAAACGGCAGGCAGCGGCGCAGCGTGACCCCGGGCGCGTTGCAGCGTACGGCAAACATAATGTAGCCCTCGTCTTCAACATGGGCGGCAACAACGGCCAGATGGTCTTCGCCAATATTGGATACCCAGGGCAAGGAGCCGTTAACTTCGTAGCCTTGCTCGGTGCGGGTGGCGCGCAGATTGATTTTTTCGATGCCGGCCAGATGCTTGACGGTGTTTGACATGCCGGTACCGGCCAGCAACTCACCCGACGCTACCCGGGCCAGATAGCGTTCGCGGACGGCGTTGTTGGCGGCGTTCAGCAGGTACCACGCGCAGGTTGACTGGCACCACACCATGAAAGCGGTCGAACCGCACTCGCGGCTTACCAAAGTGGTGGCGTCGATTTGAACAGACAGATCAAGGCCCTGACCGCCCTGCGCTTGAGGTACGCTGGCCGAAAAACCACCCAGCTGCCCCAGTTTTCGCAGATATTGTTCTGGGTACTGACCTTGGTCGATGGCCGTCACCATGGGCGCCAGATCAGACTTGGCGTGTTGGGCAATGGCGTTGATCAGGGTAGAGGCAGATTGGGTCATGACCGGGTTCCTTGGGTGGTGCGGGCGATTCGGGGCAAATTGTGTTGCCGCGCCCCGACGACACGTGCCGCCGGGGCTGCAGCCTTGTATCAGGCGTGCGGCTGCAGTTCGGGGTTGATGGGCGTTTGTGCCAGGTTGTTGGCAAAGTTGCACAGTGTGGCCAGGCTGACGCCCAGTACGGCTTCAAGTGCGTTAGCCTGGCTGTAGCCGGCGTCAAAGAACGCTTTCAAGGCGTCGTCAGAGACCTGACCCTTGTTTTCGATGACGGCAATTGTGAATTGCGCCAGCGCGTTAAGCTTGGGGTCGGACACGGCTTGCGTATTGCGCAGTGCCTGGATGACCTCTTCGGGCATGCCCAGTTTTTTGCGCGACAGTGCGGTGTGGCCGGCGACGCAGAAGCCGCAACCATTCAGGGTGGCCGCTGTAATTTGCACTACTTCGCGCTCTTCGGGGGTCAGGCCGGTGCGTGCGTTAATAGCGCCGACGACCTGGTAGGTTTCAAGTGCGGTAGGGGCGTTTGCCAGCACACCAATCAGGTTGGGCAAAAAGCCATTGTTCTTTTTGGCAGTTTCCAGGCGCTCTTTGGAGGCTTCTGGGGCAGATTCGATCGAGTGAATAGTAAGGCGGCTCATGGATGCTCACAGAAAGAGGTTTATCAAAATTCTTTCCGTTCATTCTAGAGATGCGCCTATAGAATCAGAACTAATATAAAAAAATAATCTTATTTCTAATGGTTATATAAAGGCATTGCCGGGGTCATAAGGAGCGATTTGGCAAAAACGGCCTGGGTACGGTGCTGTTTGGTTATATAGACCGCACGCCGGCCGGAAATGTCAGCCTGAAATTTTGGCTAGCGCAGCTTCTAGTAACTGAACGGTGCGATCAATGTTGTTAAGCTTGTCGAGCCCGAACAAACCCAGCCGGAATGTTTTGTAATCGGCCGGCTCGTCGCATTGCAATGGTACCCCCGCGGCAGCCTGAAGCCCGACATCGATAAACTTACGCGCCGATTGCAAGTCGTTGTCGGTGGTGTAGCTGACCACGACACCGGGTGCCTCGAAGCCGGGGGCGGCGACGCTTTTGAAACCATGTTTAGCCAGCAGGGCGCGAACGGCTTTGCCCAGCTCAAGCTGGCGGGCTTTCATGGTGTCGAAGCCGCTGGCGCGGGTTTCGGCCATGGCGTTACGCAAGCTGACCAGGCCGTCGGTAGGCATGGTCGCGTGGTACGCGTGCCCGCCGTTTTCGTAAGCTTGCATGATTTGCAGCCATTTGCGCAGGTCGCAGGCAAAGCTGGTGCTGGTCGTGTGTTCGATGCGCTGCAGAGCGGTTTCGCCCAACATGACCAACCCGCAGCAGGCGGCGCCTGTCCAGCCCTTTTGCGGCGCGCTTATTAGTACATCAATACCCACAGCTTTCATGTTGACCCACACCGTGCCCGACGCAATACAGTCGAGCACAAACAGCCCGCCAACCGCGTGGACCGCGTCGGCAACCTGCTTTAAATAGTCGTCGGGCAGCATAATGCCCGAGGCGGTTTCGACGTGCGGGGCAAATACCAGGTCGGGCTTGTATTCATTAATGGCCGCCACGACTTCGTCGATGGGCGCAGGGGCAAAGGGGCTTTGCGAACCGCTTTCGATTTGGCGCGCCTTTAGCACCTTATGTTCGGCCGGTATGCCGCCCATGTCAAAAATTTGCGTCCAGCGATAACTGAACCAGCCGTTGCGCAGCACCATGCAGCGTTTACCCGTGGCAAACTGGCGGGCGACGGCCTCCATGCCGAATGTGCCGCTGCCCGGTACAACAATAGCGGCCTGCGCAGCGTACACTTCTTTCAGGGTTGCCGAAATGTCGTTCATGACGCCCTGGAACAGGTTTGACATGTGGTTTAGTGCCCGGTCGGTGTACACCACCGAATATTCGAGCAAACCATCGGGGTCGACAACGGGTACCAGTTTTGACATGCGTAACTCCTGAAATTTTATGTGTATGGTATTGATTGTAGACGGATTGTTTAAAAGGAAATAACCATGCTGTTTGCCTTTGTATTGTTAGACAAGCCTGGTACGGCCGACTTGCGTTTACGTGTGCGGCCCGAACATAAGGCCTACCTTGCGCAGCGGCAAGACCATATCGCCTTTGCCGGCCCTTTAACGCACGACGACGGCCAAACCATGCTGGGTAGCTTACTGGTAATGGACTTTGCGTCGCGAGACGAGGCGCACGAATGGCTGGCCAACGAGCCGTTTTACAAGGCAGGCCTGTATGGCAGCGTTGCGGTGCATGCCTTTAACAACTTGTGGCCGCAAAAAGCAGGGTTCCCTAAGGCGGTGTAAGTGAATGTTTTTACAAGTGTCATAACCTTAAGTAAACTATACAAAAAAACAACGAAGTGTTTAATTTAGATCAAGTTTCCGGTACAAATACAAACGTTTTTCATCACGTTGGTGCTACGATGAAATCGTGCTAAGGTCGTTGCGTGTTGAAGGTTAAAAGCCCGTCAATCAGGGTTTAGCCTAGGTCGGTATTTTGGTTTAATACCTTCAGTTCAGGTTTCCGCGTTTTTGTCGGGTAACCTGTCAAACAAGCAAGTGGGGCCTGTAAAGATTGCAGTATTTTTATTTACCAAGGAGATGTTGATGTTGAATTTTTTGAAAGCTTTGCGTCGTGACGAGCGTGGCGTCAGCGCGCTTGAGTATGCGATTTTGGGTGCGGTGGTTCTGGCTGCGATCTCTTTAGCTGTCAGTGGCTTGGATACTGATATCGCGGCAGCCTTTACTGGTATCGGTGATGCTATTAATCCAGACTAGACTCTTCTACTCTAGATTGTTTTTAGCCAGGAATCTGTAAGTTTTCTAGTTGAACGAGAACTATCTCCATGGTCGGTTTTGCGCTTGAGCTTAAAAGCCGTTGCTCATGGTAGGGTTGCTCTCTGTAATATCGGCAACGCTTCTTTTTTCGTTGTCAGGTTTTGATCTAAAACATAGGCGCCTTCCCAACATTTGGGTTGGCGCCTATGCTTTTTTGTTTCTCCCGTTTGCTATTTTTTCCGGTTTTGGCTGGTCTCAGTTAGGCTGGCATGTATTGGCTGCGGCCATTGCCTTTGTCGTTACTTCCATCTTCTTCGCGCTGCGCTGGATGGGCGGGGGCGACGTTAAGCTGTGGGCGGCAATAATGCTGTGGGCCGGCCCGCATTTGGCGTTGCCCGTGGTCATTATTGCAACACTTGCCGGTGGTATTGTGGGGATGTTGTCATGGCTGGCGCGGTGGCAGTTACGCCGTTCGCCCCAATGCGCAGGGCGCAAATTTTTGCGTTTATGGTCTGCCGACCGTGGCGTGCCTTACGGGGTGGCCTTGTCGTTGGCCGGCGTATTTGTGCTTTACGCTTACGCTAAAGCGCTTATGCCGTTAAACTAGGTCACCAAAATTCTTATTAAGCCATAGGTTTACGGCATCTATTGAAGGAAATTTCTACCATGTCCACCCCGTTGAAACTGGTGTTGTTGCTGATCGGGGCGGTGGCCGTGGCGCTGGCGACCCGGTCGTTATACAACAACCTTTTCAACACGTCGGCATCTGTGCCTTCAGACCCTACCGTACAAGTGCGCGTCGCGGCCGATGCTTTGCCCGCGGGTTTGTTGCTGCGCAACGAAGACCTTGACTGGCGCCCCATTGCCAAGTCGGCCGTACCCCCTGGCGCTGTGGTTGAAGGCAGCAAGGCCGCCAACGACATTACCGGCGTCATGGTGCGTCGCGACATCGCCGCGGGCGCGCCCGTCCTCGAGCGTGACATCATTCGCCCCAATGCCCCGGGTTTCTTGTCGGCCGTGCTCAAGCCGGGCATGCGGGCGGTTTCAGTGGCCGTCGACAGTGTATCGGGCAATGCCGGGTTGATTCAGCCAGGCGATTACGTTGACATGATTCTGGTCCAAGAAACCACGGGTCGTAATGCGTCGGGTTTCGGTTTCCCGGCCGTCGAGGCCAAAGCGCGTTCGGTGGTCAGCGAAACCGTGGTCGAGAAAGCCCGCGTGATTGCGGTGGGTTCAGAATTTTTGCAGTACCCGGAAGAAGGCAGTGCTCGCAAAGACACCGGCCGTAATGCGGCGCGTACCATTACGCTCGAGGTACAGCCGCGCGCGGCTGAAGCCATTGCGGTGGCTTCGCGCTTGGGTACCATTACCTTGGCTTTGCGCAGCTTTGCCGTAACTGATCGCGAGGCCAACCGAGATGATGTTGGCGTGACCTGGGAAGGCGAAAAAGCGGCTGATGGCCCCTTGTGGGCCGGAGATGTGTCGCGTGCGATTGCCAGCACCTCGCGCCGACCACCTGCAAACGACGGTTCGGGCGACGGCGCCGCCAATGCGTCGGAGCCGGCCTACGTCCATTCACGCAACATCACAATTTACCGGGGTTCTGAGCAAAGTACCCAAACCCTGGGCGCAATGGCAAACTGATAACAACCAATTAAAACGGGGAAGGCATGGCCCAGGCCACCTACAACACCTTGCAGTTTCTGAACAACAGATTCACACGTCGCGCCTTGGGCGTTGTTGCCGTACTGATGACCTTGCCGGCATGGGCGGCAACCCTGGCCGTAGGCGAAGCACAGTTGCTCCGGTATGCCGGTGAAGCCGCATCGGTGTTTGTGGCAGACCCGGCCATTGCCGATGTGCAGGTGCCTGCCGATGGTACCGTACTGGTCATGGGTAAAAAGTCCGGGCAAACCACGTTGTTTGTGCTCGATGACGGGGGCAAGTCGTTAATGCAGCAAAGCGTGGCGGTGCGCCACAACACCGCCGAACTGGGTCAGGTGCTGCGGCAACGTTTTCCGGCGCTAAAGCTCATGCTCGAGTCTGCGCCAGGTTCGCTCATGATCAGCGGCAATGTGCCCGACGCAGCCACCATCGACGCGGTGGTGCGTACCGCCCAGTCTTATTTGGGGCCAGACGAAAGTCTTATTAATCGTTTGGCCATCAATAGCCCGACACAAGTGTATTTGCGGGTTCGCGTCACCGAAGTGTCCAAGGCCGTGACCCAGCAACTAGGCATCAACTGGTCGGCCATTACCACACCGGGTAATTTTTTTGCCGGCGTCATCAGCGGCCGTACCTTTCAGAACCTGACAGGTGCCTTTGTCGAAGGGGCGGGCCGGGCGGCGTTCAGTGGTGCCAGCGCTTATAGTGGGGCCGACGGCGGGGGGTATTCGTTTTTGGGCGGTTATGCCAACAGCGGCCGGTCTGTACAGGCCATGATCGACGTGCTCGACCGGGAAGGTCTCATCAGCGTGCTGGCCGAGCCTAACTTGACGGCGGTATCCGGCGAAACGGCCAGTTTTCTGGCGGGGGGCGAGTTCCCCATCCCGGTGAAACAAAGCGACAGCGATAGCTTGACGGTCGAATTCAAACCTTTCGGGGTGGCGCTCGACTTCACGCCCACGGTATTGTCTGATGATCGTATCAGCATCAAGGTACGACCCGAAATCAGCGAGATCGACCCCAACAACAGTATTGTTCTTGACGGTTTGGTAATACCCGGGTTGTCGGTGCGCCGGGTTGAAACCACGGTTGAAATGGCCAGTGGGCAAAGTTTTGCCATTGGCGGCTTGTTGCAAAATAATATCCGCGACATCTCTTCGCAAATACCGGGCTTGGGGCAAATTCCGATTTTGGGCCGGCTGTTTTCATCTTCCGACTACCGGAACAATAAAACCGAGTTGGTGGTCATCGTAACGCCGTATCTGGTTAAACCCACTGACAGCAGTCAAATGGCCAGTCCGCTTGAAAGCATGCGGCCCAGTACCGACATTGAATATATTTTGTACGACAAAATTGGTCTGGACCCGATCGATGGCAAGGTGCCTCGTCTGACGGGCTCGGCCGGCTTTGTGTATTAAGACCATGAGTAGCAAGCCCGACCAACGCAATGGGGCGCTACCGGGTGTTGTTTTGCGCCACTCACCAGGTGAAATCATGAAATCCGCGTGTAACAAACAAGTCGTTTCTGCTACCCAGTTGGTGGCTTTACTGGGCGTGCTGCTGCTGGCGGGCTGCGCGTTCCCGCGCAAAGACTTTTCGGGCGTGCCCGGGCCAGACGTCATCAAGGTTGTTAACGAGGGTAACGGTTATCGTGCCCAGGGGCCTGATTGCAACAATCTGCTTCAGCCTTCGCAGCATAACAAGGCAGATAATCTGCGTATGTCGATTGCCTTTGGTTGTGCCACCTATAACAACCTGGCCAACCAACTGGCCCGCCCGGAAGATCTGGTGGCGCCCAAGCGATACCCTGGGCAATCGGCCGATACGGCGGGGGCGGCCGTCGAACGGTATCGCACTAACGAGGTCACCCCTTTGAGGGGTACCGATACCACCGATGCGGGCGTAAACAACTGATTTCTCGGTACGGTCGAGGCGACACAAGGAGTTTTGATGGGCGTACTGGACGCTTTCGATAAAGAACAAAAAGAGGCGGCGCTGAATGCGACGCTGGTGGTGTTTATGGCCGACGAGGCCGGGCGCCAGCAGGTTATCCAGGCGCTGCGACAACTGAATATCAGCGACGCGTATGTTGCTGTCGGCACCATCAATGACCTGATAGATCACCTGGGCAAAATGGAGCGTTCGCCCGAGCGCCTGATTGTCGACATTTCGGGGCTCGACAAGCCGCTCGATGCTCTTGATCAGTTGGCCGATGCGTGTGACCCTTCAGTCACCGTGTATACCGTGGGCGAGAAGAACGACGTTACCTTGTATCGGCTGTTGCTGCAGGCGGGTATTACCGATTACCGATACAAGCCGTTAACCGTCGACGCATTGCGCCTTTGGCTCGACGATCGCGACGGCTACAGCGTTCGTCAGGCCCGCAGCGGCAAAATTATTGCCGTGGCGGGCGCCCGCGGCGGCGTCGGTGCCACGTCGGTTGCCGGCCAGTTGGCACGCGAGCTGTCGGCGGGCGGTGCGTTGCGCAAGGTTGTGTTTATTGACATGGATGTTTTCGGTGGCGCCGGGACAACGCTTATGGGCATGCAAAGCAACCATGCCATGCCCGAGGTGCTCGACAGCGTAGCCAACCTCGATGCCCAGTTTTTGGCGCGCGTGCTCACAACGACCGACGATCGTATGTACACATTGGGCTTCAACAACGCGTTCGACCAACCCTTCCAACCCGAGCCGGGTGCAGTGGCGGCCATGCTGACAGCGTTATCGCAGCAATTTCACTATCTGGTTGTCGACTTGCCCCATGCCGGCGGTATGGTGGCCAACGAGGTTTATTCGCGAGCCAATTTTGCTTGTCTCGTGTCCGATACCTCTGTGCATGCTGGCCGGGTTTTAGCGTCGCTTATTGGACATGTCCGCGGCTATGGCCACGACACGGTGGTGCACGTTGTGCTTAATGCGGTTCGGCCGCCGGTCAAGGCGCAAGTCGATCCGCGCGAGTTCACGAAGGCGGTTGGGCATCCTGTCACGGTTGCTATTCCCTACGATGGCAAGTTTCCGGCGTTGGCAGAAGACCTGGGCGAGGGCATGGCTAAAGAAAGTCAGATGGCCAAGGCTGTGGCCCGACTGGCCCGCACGCTTACCGGTGAGGTGGTTGATGATGATGCGGGTAAGGGTTGGATTCGCCGCCTGTTCAAGAGGGCGGCCTGATGTTCGGACGCAAGCGTAACGAACCGGTGGCGTCGCCTGAGCGCGGCGTTCCAGCGCGGCAGGTTCCTGACGCGTCACCTGTACCTGGAGCATTAACGCCGCGCCAAAGTACCCATTCGTCTGCGCATTCGCAGGCGGCGCGAGCGGCGACCCCGCCTGTCGCGCCGCCGCCCCCGCCTGTCGCGCCGCCGCCCGACACCTACGATACGTCGCCTCGTCGGTCGGCCGCGCCGGGTAATTCGGGTTTAAGGGGGGTCGATGCTGCGCGCACTATTGTGCGTTCAGAGCACTATGCCACCGCCCGCCAATACGTGTTTTCGACGCTAAACGTGTCGGCTGCGCTGACCATGTCGCGCGACCGGGTACGCGAAGAAATCGAAAACCTCATTTCCGAACTGGCGCTGCGCGACCGCTTGCCCATTACGCAGCAAGAGCAATCGCAGATGACCGACGAGATACTGAACGACATGTTCGGTATTGGGCCGATTGAGCCGCTGCTTTCTGACGAAAGCGTTAACGACATTATGGTGAATGGCCCGGACCAGGTGTATGTAGAGCGCAAGGGCAAGCTGGAACTGACCAGTCTGAAGTTTCGTGACCACGCCCACCTGGTTAACGTCGCCCAGCGCATTGCTGCGGCGGTAGGGCGTCGCGTCGATGAAAGCAGCCCGATGGTCGATGCGCGCCTGGCGGATGGCAGCCGCGTTAACGTGGTGATGCCACCCCTGGCGCTCGACGGCGTTTCTATTTCTATCCGCAAGTTTTCGCGCAATAAGTTGTCGTTGCAGAAAATGGCGGCGGGCGGGAGTATGTCGGCCGCGATGGCCAAGCTGTTGCAGATTGCCTCGGCCTGTCGGTTGAACCTGATTATTTCGGGCGGGACGGGGTCAGGTAAAACAACATTGCTTAATGCCGTGTCGCAGTTTATTGACGCCACTGAACGTATTGTCACCATTGAAGACGCGGCTGAATTGCAATTGCAGCAGCCGCACGTGGTTCGCCTCGAGACCCGGCCGGCGAACCTTGAGGGCGGCAATGCGGTTAATCAGGGTGATCTGGTGCGAAACGCGCTGCGCATGCGGCCCGACCGCATTATTCTGGGCGAGACGCGGGGCGCTGAGGCGTTCGACGTTTTGCAGGCCATGAATACCGGGCATGACGGGTCGATGACGACCCTGCACGCCAACACGCCGCGTGACGCTCTGGTGCGTCTTGAAAGCATGGTCATGATGGCCAACGGCAACTTGCCGCTTTACGCCATTCGGCGCCAAATCGCCAGTGCTGTGCATATGGTGGTGCAGGTCGAACGTATGCGTGACGGGGCCCGGCGTATTACCAGCATTACCGAACTGATGGGTATGGAAGGCGATGTGATCGTGACCCAGGAGCTGTTCAAGTTCAATTTCGAGGCAGCCTCTTACGCGGGCGAGATACAAGGGTCGTACGACAGTGCCGGCGTTCGCCCGGCCTTTAGCGACCGGGCTCGTTATTACGGGCTCGAGTCGCAGTTATCGGAGGCCATGAAATCATGACGCAGGCCGACCGCGTCGCGATACTGGTGTTCTTTGTGCTGCTTTTTGGTGGCATGCTGATCTTGTTCGCCTTGCGTTTGTTGCGCAAGTCCGAAAAAGAAAACATCTACGACCGGCTCATGCATTTAACCCAAGGTACACCGCTCGAGGCAGAAACACGTTCTGCAGCCGAAATGGCGCGCTCGCAACGCGAGGCGCGCCGTCGTCGTTTGCGGGCATCCATGGGGGTTTTTGGGGTTTATGTCGCCCGCATGGAGGCCTTAGGCGGGCGTAAAGGGGTATACACCACCTTGGTGGCCGTGCCTGCGTTGTTTGTGTTTGCGCTGCTGGTCAACTGGCTGTTGTTGCCGTTCCCGTGGTGGTTCGAAACGATTCTGGCGGTTGCCATACCCGTCATTACTGCCTATCTCATTCATAGCATGCTTGTCGAGCGTTTCCGTGGTGCGTTCCTGACGCAAATGCCCGATATTCTTGACACCATCACACGGGCCAGCCAGGCCGGGGTGCCCGTTACCCAGGCAATTCGTAATGTAGGCGATATCTACGGCTGGCCGGCGGGGCCCGAGTTCAGGCGTATTGGCCAAAACTTGCAGTTGGGTAACGATATGGCGACCGTGCTGGAAGAGGCCGAGCTGCGCATTCGTATTGCCGACTTTTCTTTCTTGTGTGTGTGCTTGTTGTTGCAACGTGAGACGGGCGGTGGCTTAAGCGCTACGCTAAGCAACCTGGCCAATGTCATTCGCGAGCGCCGCGATTTGCGCCTGAAGGCCAGAGCCCTTACCGCTGAGGCCCGCATCATGTCCAAGGTGATCGCCGCCATCCCGTTTTGCATCCTGCTCATGCTGTGGTTTGTCAGCCCCGATTATCTCAGTATTCTTTTTACCACCACCCAGGGCAATTATGTGCTGGGCATGGCGGCCGTCATGCTTAGCCTGGGCTTGTTGCTGGTTAACCGCTTGGCCAAACTAAGGATATAAGCCATGCTGACACCCCAGGTATTGCTAAGCTTGATGGTGCTGTTTGTTGGGGCGCTGTTCCTGATGTGGTTCGCCATTGAGCAATTCGGAACGCGGGCGCGGGTATTGCGGCGGCTTGACCGCGCTGTTCGGGGTCGCGACGAGGACATGATCAGCGAACGGCGCATGTCGGTAAAAGAGCAACTGATTCGCTGGATGTCGGTATTGGGGCGTCGCGCGCCTATTTTCAATTCGGCGCAGCGCCGGGAAATGCGTTCACAATTAATGGCGGCCGGTTATAGGCAGGCCGGTGCCTTATCGGTACTTATGGGCAGTTCGGCGTTTTGCGGTCTGGCGCTAGTCTTGTTTGTTGCTGTTTTTTTATGGCCCCTTATGGGCCCGGGGCAAACCCTGCTAAAAGGCTTAAGCGTAATTGTGGCCATGTACCTGGGGTCTATGCTGCCCCGTATCGTGCTCGATAAACTGGTTAAAAGTCGTCAGTTGGCTATTTCCGACAGCTTCCCCGATGCCTTGGACTTGATGGTGATTTGCGCCAATGCTGGTCTGGGGCTTAATGCAACAATTTTACGGGTGGCGCAAGAAATTGAATTTTTGGCGCCCGAGCTAAGCGACGAGTTTTCGCTGACCGCCGCGCAGTTGCAGATTAGCGGGGATACCACCGCAGTATTGACCGAAATGGCTGATCGCATCGGGCTCGATTCGATGCGCAGCCTGGTGTCTACCTTAAGCCAGTCGCGCCAGTATGGCACGCCGATTAGCGAGGCACTGCGTATTCTGGCGGCCAGCGAACGCACTGCGCGCCGCATGCGGACCGAAGAGGCCGCAGCCAAACTTTCAACCAAAATGACATTACCCATGATGCTGTTTATTTTGCCGACCGTGATGCTGATTGTGGGCGGGCCGGCATTTATCAGTCTGATGAACTCCTTAAAATCGATGAGTAACTAAGGGGAAAGATATGAAACGACTGGCTCTAGCGGGGATTTGTCTGTTGCTCACGGCCTGTTCGCCGATGCGTACGGTCCAGGTCCAACCTGCTGAAACCGCGATTGATGAAACGGCCGTTCGGGCCGGCGACTTGCGTATTGCTGCCAGCGCTTTGGCCAGCGGCGACCTCGATGTCGCCATTTCGTTGTACGAGCGCATTACCGTCTCGCAACCAACCATGATCGACGGCTGGCTTGGTTTGGCGGCGGCGCGGTATTTGTCGGGCGATATCTCGCTGGCGCGCCAGGCCTACCAAAAAGCCATCGATATCGACCCCACCCAACTGGATGCGCACTTGGGGCTGGCCCGCATGGATATCCGTCAGCGTCGTCTGCCCGAAGCGATTGCACGATATCAGCGTATGCGCGAGCAATGGCCCGACAGCCCCATCGTTATGGCGGGTTTGGGCGCAGCATACGATTTGTCGGGCAAACACCAGGAAGCCCAGGCCGTGTACCGGCAAGGCCTGAAGACGCACCCCGACGACCCGGCGTTGCGTAGTAATTTTGGGTTGTCGTTGTCGCTTAGCGGCAAGCCCCGGGATGCAGTCAATGTGCTGCTGGACGTTATGGGTGTGCCTTCGTCGTTGCCGCAGGGGCGGCAAAATCTGGCGCTGGCCTATGGCCTAATGGGCCGGGACGATGCGGCCGAGAGTATTTTGCTGGGCGATTTGCCCCGCGAAACGGTGCAAGACAACCTGACGTTTTATCGTGAAGTGCGCCAGCGCATGGAGATGCAATGAGTGTGCTACGTGCGCGGCGCGCCCGCCACGGCCAACGCGGCGTTAGTGCGCTGGAGTTCGCTGTCATTGCGCCCACCGTCATTCTGGTGTTGTTTACCGCGATAGAAGCCGGTATTTTGATGATGGCCGACGCCACCCTGGGGCGCGTGGCCAACGACATTGCGCGTCAGGGGCAAATGTCGCAACTGACCAGCAGCGATTGTGCCGGCAGCATTCGCAGCAAGCTGGCTGCGGGCATGGGCGGCTGGGTATTTGACGAGGGCGATATAAACGTCGAGCTGGTCAACGTTTACAACCCGGGCGACTACGGCACACCGTTTCCTGAAGACGAGTCAAGCGCACCGCGTTGCAATGCCGGCGAGCCCGGTGCCCTGATGGTTTACAAAATGGGGTTTACCAGCCCGGGGTTTTCGGGGGTGCTGAACTGGTTGGGTATTAATGTGATGCGCTTTGAACGCAGCGTGGTTGTGCAAAATGGGCCCTGATCATGGCTAAGCGAAACCGTCATTCTTTGCTCAGGTCAGCACGCGGTGCGGCCGCGCTTGAGGCCGCGGTTATTTTGCCGTTTTTTATTTTTTTCATTATCGGTACGTTCGAGCTCTATCAGCAATACCGGGCGCAATCCCAGGTTGATCTGGTGGCGACCAATATCGCCCAAAGCGTGGCGTTGCAGCCCGCGCTATTCCAGGGTAACGATTGCCAGGCCGGTAATGTCGTATGTGTATACGAGTCAGTCGCAGCCGATTTGTATCGCCCGTTTGGCTTCGATGCCAATGGTCGAGTTGTCATATCGGTTTGGTACGCTGCTCCTGGTGGTGCCGGCGGGGCAGGTTGGGTGCGCGACAACGTTGCCGATGGCTGGTCGGTCAGTTATCCGTCATCGTCGTCGGTAAACCACACGAATCTAGGGTCAACGGCCGGATTCCCCCCCGCGCGTGCCGGGGACAGTATTATCGTAGTAGAGACTTTGTATCGCCATACGCCGTTTGTATTAAGTGGCGGCTTCTGGAAGCTGGTGACTGGCGAAAGTACGCTGTACAGCCGTGCTGTGGCGCGGCCGCTAAACGGCGATTTACGGGCTTTGCAGCCCACCGATGAGTAATAATCATGATGCGTTTCGCGATGCTTTCCGAATTAGGATCCAGAATGGCCGGTTTTGGCCGGCGTTTGCGTAAAAATCAGCGCGGCGCGGTAACGCCCATGTTTCTGGTCAGTGCGGGGCTGGTGTTTGGCGTGAGTTTGGGCGCTATCGATTTAATCCGCTACACCACGGCCAAGTCGCGTTTGCAGGCGGCACTCGACAACTCAGCCCTGGCAGCAGGGCAGCTGGCTTCGGTGCAAGGTACGGGCGACATGGCGGCATTAACCGCCGAAGCGCAAGCGTATTTCGATGCCAACTTTCCCGAAGGCTACCTCGGCAGCGGTTTACGGGGGGGCACCGTTTCGCTGCAGCTAGGCGAGGGCGGGGGGACCCTGGCGGCCACGGTAGACGCTGCCTTGCCCTTGATCAGCACCGGTTTCCTTGACGTATCCTCACTTAACATGGCCTCGGCGGCCGTGGTTGAGCTGCCGGGCGTCAGTGCCATTGAAGTCGTTTTCGCCATCGACAAAGGCGCGAATCCGACAGGGTCAAAGGGCAATAAAGGTAATGGCAACGGAAACAAGAAGTTTGATTCCTTGGCTGCCGTATCGACGGCCCAGTCATTGGCCGAGTTGCTTATGCAAGACGAAGATCTGGCCGTCCCCGGTGCCAGCATTGGGCTGGTGCCATTTTCAGAAGTGGTAAACGTCGGCGAGGTCGGCCGGCCGTGGGTAGCCAGATGGCTTGATTACGATTGGGACAACGCCGATCGATGGCGCGTAAGGGATACCAACCGGGATTACACCGAACAGGTGTGGCGTGGGTGCATTGCCGAGCCCGAGCCCTGGAATAAGCCTGATAGCTTCGGCGTGTTGTCGCCAAATGCCCGGTTTCAGCCGGTGTTTATGCGGGTGGTGACCGAGCTCTATGAGTCCAATAAGCCCAACAAATACGACTGGCCAAAGAAAAACGAGAGCGACGAAAAAGAGGATAGACAGTTGATTAGCTCTGGAGGTGCTCAGGTGGCATCGGATTACACAGCTGGCGCAATAATCGATCTGTTGCCCAACGGGTCGGGGCAGTACGATAGACGTTTATGGGCCGAATTTGGAGGGTATGGAGATCATCCGAATAAATCTGGTGCCAGCATTTTTATTTTCGGTGCATTCGAACCCGAAACATGTGTTGTGTCCAATCGGGTGCGCTTTCTGACGAACGACGCCGACAGTGTTGAGGCCTCGTTGTCGGATATTGCGTCGGAGCCGGCTCAGGGTGATACCTTGCATTCGGCCGGCTTGCTGTGGTCATGGCGAATGTTACACCCGAACTGGCGCGGTGGAAATGGCTGGGATGATAGCGCGCTTGAGGTGGTGGGTGACGGTACGCAAGCCAAAACAATAGTGTTGTTTGCCAATGGTCTAGATGCAAATTGGAATGATATAAATGTCGTTCCATCCCCCCCTATTCATAAAAGTGACAACCTCTGGGATTTGCATGACAATGACTTTTCGTTCGTGCTGAGCTACTTGGGCCAGGTTTGTGACGGCAAAAACAAGAAAGTCGAATGTGGTGATGCAGTAAATGTATCGCACGTACAACCGCCCTATGTACCTGGGGTCAAACCCGGCAACATACCTAAAAAAGATTGGTATTACTGGCAGTACCCGGCCACGTCTTTACTTATGCCCAACCCCTACAAGTACGACCAGAACCGGGCTGAAGACGACTTGAACCCCAACACGTCGGGTTGGCCCGCCATGTCTACGTATACCGCCGAGGTCTGTAATGCCATCAAGCAAGACGGCATCAAGATTTTGGTGGTCGATTTGAACGGTGCCGGCGACCCGGCCCTTAAAGCCTGTTCCAGCGACAATCGTTTGTACTCGCCAGACGAACTCGAGGCGGTGCGCAATGCCATCGCGCAAAACATTTCGTCGGGCGGGAAATTACGTTTGATTCGTTAACCAAATTTGGCGCTCGGCCCGCAAGCCGGTACGCTTTACTTTTTGGCGATCTTGCCGCCAATGATGATTTTTGGGCGTATTAATCTAGCTTGACTGGCTTGGCTTGGCGTGGCGTGGCGTGGCGTGGCGTGGCGTGGCGTGGCGTGGCTTGGCTTGGCGTGGCTTGGCTTGGCGTGGCTGGTCGTGTCGCTACTTCGGCGGTTTGGCACCGGCCCGTCGACACCGCTCCGAACAATACTTGACCTGTGCCCAATCGCGTTCCCATTTCTTTCGCCATGTAAACGGCAGGCCGCAACACAGGCATTGCCTGGTGGGCAGCGCCGACTTTTTTCGCATCTTCATGGCCGTTAAAAGTCCAGGCTCAGTTGATTGCGCATTGACGCAGAGGCCGTGTTCTTGGCCGTCGCCTTTCGTGCCATGGTGTCGTTACGTTTGCGCGAGGCATGTTTCTCGACGACTTGGCTTTTAGCCGCCTGCACAGCGGGCAGGGCATTAATACGGGCCCGCGTGGCCTGTACCACTTCCCGCAAACTTAACGTACCGTACGCCAGGTGTGCAGAAAGACGCGAACACGCAGTAGGCGCCGACAATGGCGATGATATGCCGCCCCGGTACTGCGCACTGCGTGTGCTCAGGAACTGATCAAGCATGGCCAGCCCACGCTCACGTCCGCCGTGTTGGCGGCGTGCCGGCGGCGGCTCGATCAGACCCAGCGTCTTTGAGCCGCTTCAACCAGGGGCGCATGGTCATGAAGGCGCAAGTCGCGCTTGAACCAAACGACGTGATAAGACATGGCAGGCTCGGAAAACTCAACAGTGAAAATTAAGACGCGGTGTGATCTGGTCAGGCATCGTATCGGCGTGCAGCAGAGGTCACAAGCCTGTGCACCGGTATTTCTTGCTGGTGCACGTGTAGGGGGCAAGTGTCCTCAATGTAGGGTTATCTTTTCAATATCCGGTTATTTTTATTAAATAAACCATGACGCCTGAAACTGCCCGTAGTTCCGATCAAAGCCCTTGGGCCGTATTTTTGATCTTTTTGCGTTTGGGGCTGACCTCGTTTGGCGGGCCAATCGCCCACCTCGGTTATTTCCGGGATGAATTTGTGACGAGACGGCAATGGATGACCGAACGTACCTATGCTGATCTGGTCGCGTTGTGTCAGTTCTTGCCCGGTCCGGCCAGCAGCCAGGTTGGTATTGCCTTGGGGTTGTCGCGCGCGGGATACCGGGGCGCCTTCGCCGCCTGGCTTGGCTTTACCCTGCCGTCTGCCATCGCCTTGATTCTGTTCGCAAACGGCCTTGTTGCTTATGGTGAATCTGTTCCGGCGGGCTTGCTTGCCGGGCTGAAAATTGCTGCGGTGGCCGTGGTTGCCCAAGCCGTCTGGGGCATGGCGCGCAACCTTTGCCCAGATGCCACGCGCGTAACCATGATGGTGACGTCGGCCTGCGTTGCCTTGCTGGCCGCTTATGTATGGACGCAAATGGTCATTATTGTGATCGCGGCGCTGTTGGGCTTATGGCTGGCCAAACTACCGCCACAGGCCCCCCACGACGTCTTGCCGATGACGGTTAGCCGACGTGCCGGCGTTGTCATGCTTGGCCTGTTCTTTGTATTGCTTTTTGCCTTGCCCGCGCTGGCGAGCGCAATGCCAAGTCAGATGTTGGCTTTGTTTGATGCCTTTTATCGAGCCGGCGCGCTTGTTTTCGGCGGTGGCCATGTTGTGCTGCCCTTGTTGCAAGCCGAAGTCGTGCCCGCGGGATGGGTAGACGAAAATATGTTTTTGGCTGGGTACGGGGCCGCTCAGGCTGTGCCTGGCCCTTTATTTACCTTTGCCGCGTTTTTGGGCGCCGCCATGACCCAGGCACCTGCCGGCTGGGCCGGCGGCCTGATTTGCCTGGTCGCCATCTTCGTACCCTCGTTTTTGTTGGTCATGGGGGCGCTGCCGTTTTGGGAGCAACTGCGACGTAATTTGCGCATGCAGGCGGCGCTGGCCGGGGTAAATGCCGCCGTTGTCGGGCTGTTGCTTGCCGCGTTGTATCAACCCGTCTGGACAAGCGCCATCCACGCGCCCAAGGACATTGCGTTGGCATTGGTTGCCTGGGTGGCATTAATGTTTTGGAAGCTGCCGCCCTGGCTGGTTGTGATGGGGTGCGGTGCAGTCGGCGGGTTGACTCACGTGGTGTTTTAGTTCGACCTCGTGTTTTTCTTTTGCGGTTTTACCGTGGCTGCGTCTGCGACTGGCAAAGTGTCAATCGCGTATGTTGTTAAAGGCATGCCTGTCATATCGGTTACAAACATTTTGTCTACCCGGGCAAACAACACGCCGTTGCTCGCGCTTAGCGCGAGCCCGTTCTGGTTCTTCAGGCGTTCGGCCCCGATGACGGTCATGACCACATTGACGACCAATAAATTTGTTTTATTTAGCAGTTTTTCGGCCTGCTCTTGCGGCACACGGATGGCACGTGCCAGCAATGTCCGGTCGGTCACCAAGCCCGGATGACGCCCGGCGGCAACAATGCTTCGAAACCCGACAATTGTAAGCGGCGTGTCGTCGGTGTGCTTCGATATGCCGTCATTTGGGCCGTTGACGGCATAAACGGGCTTGCCGTTGAATTTTATATTCATGGGGGGCTTGAAGACGATGAGGCTGTCGGCAGTTTTACCATTGCCAAAAAGAAGCACGCCGCTGGCCAGGTCGTACTTGACGTTGCCAACCACACTGCGCATGACAAAGGTTGCCCGAGCCTCTTTGGCTCGTGCCAAAGCTTCCGCTTTGAAGCGCGGCAGCAGTTCTTGAGCAGCAATGTCTGGGTTTCGGTCTCGCAGGCTTTCAGGTGGAAACACCCAGTTGGCGACTATTTTTTTCCCCACGGTCGCGCCGTAAGTGTTGGCATATTGAGCCCGGGTAATTTCTTCTCTTGTCGTGGCCAGCCATGCCTGCTCATTGAAAGGGTCGGGGGCGTATTTCAGCAAATTCATCAGCATGGCATCGGTGCTGAAGTTGGGGATGCCCCCATCCATTGCCGACCTCGCAGCTTTGGCGCTGGCGATTTCGTCGGCATTAAATGCTTCAATAGCTGCAGCGATATGGGCTTTGGACGCAACAATATTTTCTTGATTGCAGTTGATAATCCGGTGTGCACCTGACAAAGCAACAATGCGCACGGCATGGCTTGGTGTGGCAGGCTTGTCATTGCCAGACCCAGATACGCACGCTCCGCGTTGGTCTGTAGGCGTCCACGCCGCATCCGCCGTTGCTTGATTCTGGTAAGAAAAATAGAGCGAAGGTGCATGGAAGTCACCGGTCTGGGCAACCACAGGAAGAGTGAAGGCGACAACCAGCGTCGATACTACGCGGACCAGGGCTGCGATTTTGGGTTGCATAGGCATAACTTACCTCGCGCATGGCAACTGAAGTTCTTTCAGCTTGCGTGTCTAACAGTGGGTGCGCAATCCGTTAGATGGCGAGTACCCCCTACGGCGATGGCCTGCTATAGAATAGGCAGGTTAACTTCGGGGGCAGGGCATGTTGATTCGTAAATTTAGTCGTTGTGGTGCGCTGGTACTTTTGGGGCTCGCCCTTGCCGGCTGTTCGTCCAGCGGGCCAGGCCTGTTCAGCCCACGGGCGTCCGGCATCGGTGCTTCTGGTCCGGTTGCCGGCTCTGACCAATGCCGCGTTAACCCCCGCAGTTGCATTCACAAAGGCCAATACGAATCGGGCGAACGCGCCTATGCAGAATACGAAGCAGCCCGGCTAAACCAGGCCGAACTAGAAAGACTGCGCCGCAACGCGGTGCGCTGAATGCGGCCTTGATCGCGTTATGCCGCCTTGCAGGCGGGGCTTTCGATGTTCAGAGGCCGCCGGTGCCTGGCGTCACTGACGACACTACAGGATTGGTGCCGGTCTTTGTCGTCAGGATCGGGATCAATCTGTCAGACTAGTTTTTATTTGTAGGGTTTGTCTTAAAAGCTGCCAAACACGGTGCCCAATGCAATAACGGCAATCAGCGCAATCATGGGCGCGCCCATGGTCACGGCGGCAATATTCAAATACGACTGGCGGTGTGTCAGTTTGCAGATAGCCAGCAGGGTGATAATGGCGCCGCAATGGGGCAGGGTGTCGAACCCGCCGGCCGCCAGTACGGCCACCCGGTGCATCAGTTCGGGGCTAATGCCCGCTTCTTGTGCCATGCGCAAATAGTCTGGCCCCAGGGTTTGCAGCGCAATGCTCAAGCCACCCGACGACGAGCCGGTGATCCCCGACAGCACGTTCATGGCAATGGCTTCCGAAATCAGCGGGTTTCCGGGGGTGACATTAAGCACCGCATCGCGGATCACCACGAAGCCGGCCAGGCCGGCAATGACCGCACCGTAGCCCACTTCTGACGCCGTATTGAACAATGGCAGCATGAACCCAAACACGCCTTTATTGATCGTGTCGCGCAGGTTGCGCCAGTGACCCAGGCGTGAAACGACCAGCGTAGCGCAGGCCGTGGCCAGTGCAATAATCAGGGCCCAAAGACCCGTCACCTTGGCAGGCGTAATGTGCGGAAAGCGTTCGGTAACGAAGCTCATGTCGGCGCGCGGAAAAACGACATAGGTGAAGAGGGCGTTGACCGAAATAACCAGGACCAGCGGCAAAAGCGCCAGGAAGAGCGGCATATGCGATAACGCACCGCTATCCACCCCCTGAAGCGCATCTTTTTCGGTGTCGTCTTCGTGGTGGCCATAGCCCTCGCCGGCGCGCTGCGCGCTGGCCGCCCGGCCACGCAGCCACCACATGCCCCCAATAAACATGATGGCCGCCGCAATAATGCCCAGCCCCGGCGCGGCAAACACATTGGTGCCGTAGTAGGGGATGGGGATGGCATTCTGGATGGCCGGTGTCCCCGGTAGCGCCGTCATGGTGAACGTGAACGAGCCCAATGCGATTGTTGCGGGTATCAGCCGCTTGGGAATGTTAGCCGCGCGGAACAGGTCTTTGGCAATGGGGTAAATGGCAAACGCCACCACAAACAGCGACACACCGCCATACGTCAGTACCGCACAAGCCAGCACCACCGTGACAATGGCGTGCTTGTCGCCAAGTTTGTCGACGATCCAGCGGGAAATCGTATGCGCCGCACCCGAGTCAGCCATCAGTTGGCCAAACAAAGCGCCCAGCAAAAAGATAGGCAAAAACTGAATGACATAGTTGCCCAGCGCTTTCATGAAGGTGTCGGTATAGATGGGCAGGTAAACGCCAATTTCGCCCGACAGCAGCACCGCCAGCGCTGCCATGAGCGGCGCCAGAAGCAGCACAGTAATGCCCCGGTAGGCCAGGTACATCAGAAGTAAAAGCGAAACAACAATGGCTAGGGTGCTGGTCATGCCGGGAATGCTTTCTTTAAAGTGGAAGGGGATCTTGACTGCCGGCGCAGTGTAGCAGCTGTCGTAGTACCCGGATATGACAGCCCGTTTGGAGCAGGCCAAGTGCGAAAGGCTGTGCTGCAGTGTTCTACGCGGCAAACCGCGGCCGGGGCCCTTTATGGGTGTTTAAATCACGCCTGAAGGGCATTACTGGCTTTAATGCAAGGCATCACCTGCACCGCAGCATTTTTTGAATTTTTTTCCACTGCCGCACGGGCAGGGTTCGTTTCGGCCAACTTTGGGCTTTGACGCCTTGGCTATTTCCCGCTCATAAATAGCCTCGCGATAGGGAAGCCAATACAAGTACATGTTGAGTACGGCAGGCGGGATCTGCTGCGTGATTTTCGCCCGCTGCGCAGGGGTTTTCGTCAGATCGTCCTGATCGGGTGAAAAGTCGTCTGCGCCCAGCAGCCCAATAGGGCGAAACCAGGCCGCGCCTTTTTCTGTATCCAGCATGGGCTGCCAGTCGTCCTGACACATGTTCATGCCCTCGACAAACCCATAAGCCCAGCCTTCCGCCGTGTCGTACATTTTCCCTCGATATTCTTGCGCAGCCCAAGTGGGCGTCATTTCAGGATGTGGGGATTGCAGGCCGCTAATAATGCCGTTGTAGTGCCGCATCACTAAATCCATGACACGGTTAAGTTCTGCCATTGACGCCTTTGGTGGCATAGGGCCGCCCAACCCCAGTGCAAAGGGTAGCCATTTGGCCGGATGAATAGTCGTGGGGCCGATGGCAATAGCGTGCAAAAAACCATCCAGCATATCCAGCGTCATCGCATCATCGGTGTCAATGTCGTACAGCAGCAGCTTGTCGAGCTCGGCAAGTTCAGCTTCGGACAGAGGCTCTAGCGTATTTGTCTTCATAAGGGTATTTTTTAAAAATTTAATGTTGAGATACGAGGGCACCCGCCTAATCGCGGCTTGATTCTATATTAACGATCAAAGGCCGTTTGGCACACAGGGTTAGTCGGTGAGCCTGCGAATCGTCAGGGCGCAGCGTTGTTCAATCAAGGTATTGATTTGCTCAACCAAGGCATTGTCAGCAAAACTGTGTCTGGGGTCAGACTGGAGCTTGCGCGCCGTCGTTGGTAGTAACTTTGCCAATTCCAGAATTCGTCGTTTGGCCTGAGCCTTGGTAAAGTCTGCGCCTGCGGCGAACTGCGCCCAGTGTCGTGCTTGAACTTCGCTGAACTTGTACGTGCTGCCGATTTTCATCGCCATCCTCTGCGTCAGCGTTCGATACATCGCTGTCGAGAGCGCTGATGAGCATTGGCGCGGGTCACGCGCCTAACAGGCGACGAGCGAGTAAGGATTGCATGTCACGGCGTCCGTCTGCAATCAGGTAAATAAGAACTTGGCTGCCTGTGACACGGTAGATCACGCGGTAGGGTTTAAAGAATGTCTGGCGGTATTCTTTGATCCCAAGGCCGACCAGTTCCGTCGGATAGCTGCCGCGTTCCGGGAATTTCGACAGACGCTCTACAACGGACATCAATTCATCCAACACATAGTTGGCGTTGGTCACGCAGTCGAATTCGCCGATGTAGTCGTGGATAGCCTCGAGGTCTTGCTCGGCACCTTCGGTGAGCAGGACCTCGAACTTGGCAGATGGGTCTGCCATCAGACTGAGGCTCGCTTGCCCCGCAAGCGGGCAACGACGTCAGCGACAGGCTTGACCTTTCCAGCGGCGACATCCTGATTGCCCAACGCGAGGATCTTCAGCAAGGCCAGTGTTTCTTGCGTCTCTTCGTACGATGCGACGTCCTGCAGGACGGCCTTCGCTTCGCCGTTTTGGGTGATGACCATCGGTTCACGCTGCTCCGCGAGCTGCGTCAGAACCTCGGCTGCGTTGGCTTTGAGATAGCTGATCGGCTTGACTTGTGATGAGTAGCGCATGGCTGTGCTCCAATTTAACAAGACTTAATATAGTTCTTTTTTGGTCTTCCGGCAAGGCGAATGAATGATGTTGGCGGAGCCTCACGCATTGACTCATCATATTTGCTACCCATGATGATCTGTTGCCCCATGTAATGTGTTACCCGTCGGATGGGCCGACGGGAGCCCATCATGACGAGGCAATTGAGCATGGCTACGCGTAAAGAATTGATCAACGCCGCCGGGGGCCACGATGCCCTGGGCATGCCACGCCCGGTGGAGAACAAGAATGGCATCGGTCAATTCGAAGCTAATCTCGACCAGATCATCGCCAACGCAAAAGGCGCGCCAGTCGCCATGACGCGCATCGATACGATCTGGGATCAACTGTTCCCCGCTGAGCAAACCCGGATCTTCAAATTGCTGATCGAGAAGGTGATCGTCTCGCCCACCGATCTCGAGGTCCGGCTGCGACCGAACGGCATCGAGCGGCTGGTGCTCGAGTTGCGGCCCGAGCCGGCCAAGGAAGCAGCGGAGGTGACAACATGAATGAGGTGCGTATTGAAAAGACTGGCCAGCCGGATGTGGTCAGTACCAGCGATGGTCGGCTGACCCTGTCCGTGCCGATCCTAGTCAAGCGGCGCGGTGGTCGCAAGGTGGTGAGGCTTCCCGACGGCAATACCTTGAAGCCCAGGCCCATCAACGACAAACCGACGCCCATTCAAATGGCGCTGGCGCGTGGTCACCGCTGGTTGGCGATGCTGGAATCCGGGGAGGCAGAAAGCCTGACGGAGGTTGCCGAGCGCGAGGGTATGGATCGGGCTTACGTGAGCCGGATGGTTAACCTCACCACGCTTGCGCCGGACATCGTGGCCGCCATTCTCGATGAAACGCTGCCGTCAGAAGTGACGTTGTTTGATCTGGCATCGGGGACGCCGCTGTTATGGAGTGAGCAGCGGGCAATCTTGAACACCAAGTAATCCTGAGTCGCCACCCGCATTGTTACGGTTACCGGGCCAAAGCAGCTTTCAAAATTTCCTCGTCAGCTGATGGCAACCTGGGCCTTGGACTGGCAACTCTTACAAGTCGCGATGGACAGCTTGGGCTCAACAGGCCCGCCTTCGCCATCCCAGGTTGTTTGGAAGTGCGTGAAGCTCGCACCGCTTTGCCACCATGAACCGCTCCAGTTGGAGCCTTTGTCGAGGACTTTCTGAGATTCACTGGCACCACATTTGGGGCAAGTGAGCGTGTAGGTCGTTTGATCGATGATTCCCATGACCTCTCCTGATGGATTCATAAGTGCTCATCCTACCAATTCCAAAAAACAACCGCTTGATCAATCAACGCGCAAGGCATTGATTTACATAGGTCGCAGGCCTGACGGCTGCGGACTTCGGGCAATTTTGAACCGGGCAGAAAGGAGAGAGGAATGGCCCGGAGAGAGCACCATGTGGCCAGGGGTAAGCAGGCAGCCGGACTGTCGAAGTCCGCAAACCTACTCAGCGTTCCGCGCGTGTTCGCGGGGTCTGGCGGGAGCACATAAGAAAAAACCCCAACCGAGAGAGGTTGGGGTTTAAATATTGGTGGTGGGGTGGTACCCCGCACCAAACGACTATTGAAAGTACGGAATCGAAGCGCTGCGGGCTGCTGCGAACCCGTGCGAACTCGATCGAAAAGCCTGCCTGTACGCATCTCTGCCGTGGACGATCAAACAGGCTTTTCGCTCTGATTGGTGCCCGGAAAGGCCGCTCAACCTCGTCTGCTTTCCGGCGCCAGTTCAATTCCCTGTTTGGGAATCGAACCCGCGTCCGACGCCCCGACCAAATGCATACCCATTTACACCCATTCGAGCCGGGTGTCCTTGGAGGCAATGCAACTGCATTGACAAGACAATGCGACTGCATTACCATTCAAGCATCAACCCAGATCCGCAGGAGACCGCCATGGTCGCGACCCTCGAAGTCGAATCCACACTCACCGATCGCTACCAGACCACGGTGCCAGAAACCGTGCGTCGTGCCCTCAAGCTGGGCAAGCGCGACAAGATCCATTACACCATTCGCCCCAGCGGAGAGGTGGTGCTGACGCGCGTCGAAGCATCCGAAGGTGATGACCCGGTGCTTAGTCAGTTCCTCGGCTTCCTGGCCGCCGACATCACTCGCCATCCCGAGCGGCTGCAAGCTGTGGATGCCGGTCTCGTCCAACGCCTCCAGGCGCTGGTCGGCGGCGTCGATGTCGATCTCGATGCCGCCCTGTCGGAAGACGATGAATGAGCGCAGGGAAGCCTGAGCCCTTGGTCATTCATGGCTGGACTGTCTTCGCCCATCCACTGTTCCTGGCGCAGATCGAAGCACTGGCGCGGCAGGTCGAGACCCTGAAGCAGAAGGACCCGGCCGGGTACGTAAAAAAGAACGCCAGCAAACGGCTGGCCGCGATCACCAAACTGGCGTTCGATGTCATTCCGCAAGATCCGACGCGACCGGAGTACCGCCAAGGTGGGACGCTCGGTGACGATCACAAGCACTGGTTTCGGGCGAAGTTCTTCCAGCAATACCGACTATTCTTCCGCTACCACGCCCAAAGCAAGGTGATCGTCTACGCCTGGGTGAACGACGAAGACACCAAACGCGCCTACGAGAGCAGCGACGACGCCTACCGGGTATTCCGCAAGATGCTCGAAAGCGGGCATCCGCCTGATGACTGGGATCAGCTCCTGGCTGAGGCGCGGAAAGAATCGCAGCGGATGCAGGAATCATTGGCCAGGGCGGCAGCAACCCAGTGATTGGCGCCGCGTGTGTCTACTCGTACCCCATCTTGAGCGCTTGGGCCTGGGCAACCAGTTCGTCCAAGGCCTGATGCCGTTCAAAGTGGCTGGCCGGTTGGTCAGCGACCGACAATGGCCTTGAGGCAACGGGATCACTCGGGGCCGAGGGCAGTCCGCCAAGGCTGAGTTCGCCACCCAGCGTGTTGATGACGCGCAGCACGTGTTCGAGCCGGAGAGTTGGTTTGCCGGCCTCCAGCTCGACGATGAAACGCAGGCCGACATCGGCTGCCAAAGACAGTTGGGCCTGCGTCAGGCCGAGTTGCCTGCGTGCCGCACGCAGAGATCGTCCGAGAGTGTGAATGCTGTCGATCTGAATCATCGGTGCCGCCTGCTCATTGAAAATTCCCGTTCGGGAATGTTTGCTCAATCCAACGAGACAGACAACAGAATAATCCCGATCGGGAATTTGCAAACCGTGTTGCGGCGAATGGGCCGGCCAATCTCCGCAGAAAATGCGGTGAATAGATCGGCGCAGCGATACCGCTTGGCTCGTCGGCCGAACAGCGCCTTCATGGACTCCTGCCAACTCATTCGGAAGGAGACCAAGATGGAAGTCGTTCACCTCAATCAAAAACAACTGGCTGCCCGCTGGAGCATCAGCGAGGCTACCCTGGAACGCTGGCGCAGCGAGGGACTCGGGCCCAAGTTCCTGAAGCTCTGCGGCCGGGTGCTCTACCGGCAGATGGACATCGAGGCCTACGAGGAGTCGTGCCTGGCAACCCGAGTTCGACAGTTAAAAGCGTAAGTCGTTGATTTATATAGTGCCCGCTTAAAAACGCTCCACTACAAATTGAGGTATTGGATGTCGGCTGCCGCGCGCAGCGAAGCTGGACCCGTCACTGGACGAGGCCAAGGTGACGGTCGCCATGACGCGCATCGATAACATCTGGGATCAACTGTTCCCCGCTGAGCAAACCCGGATCTTCAAATTGTTGATCGAGAAGGTGATCGTCTCGCCGACCGATCTCGAGGTCCGTCTGCGACCGAACGGCATCGAGCGGCTGGTGCTCGAGTTGCGGCCTGAGCCGGCCAAGGAAGCAGCGGAGGTGACAGCATGAACGAGGTGCGCATCGAAAAGACTGGCCAGCAGGATGTGGTCAGCACCAGCGATGGTCGGCTGACCCTGTCCGTGCCGATCCAGATCAAGCGGCGTGGCGGTCGCAAGGTGGTGAGACTTCCCGACGGCAATACCTTGAAGCCCAGGCCCATCAACGACAAACCGACGCCCATTCAAATGGCGCTGGCGCGTGGCCACCGCTGGTTGGCGATGCTGGAGTCCGGGGAAGCAGAAAACCTGACGGAGGTTGCCGAGCGTGAGGGTATGGATCGGGCGTACGTGAGCCGGATGGTCAACCTCACGACGCTGGCACCGGACATCGTGGCCGCCATCCTGTCTGAATATTAGTCTCCAACAAGGCCAGAAAACCTTGAATAGCAGGGTCGTCGACCTGCAAACCGCCGACATCGACACCTGTGGGATTGATCAAATCAGCGCTCATTAATGGCTGCTTCCAAGGCGCGAAGACGATCGACGATGGCATCAAAAGTTGGCGGCTCACCGATGAACATGCCGGCGCTAATCATGCGCTGAAAGTCATCACGCAGGGCGGCAAGCACAGCATCTTCCGGGATAAGCCTAAGCTGACCGGTCAAGCAGGCATCGTAGTTGGCGTAGCTCGCGTTGTAGAAGACCTTCTTGTGTTTCACCACGTCTGCCAGCAGGGCGCGATCCTCTATGGCGACCTGGCCATGATCATGTTCGACCAACATGGCCAAGTCATACCAGTGGCGTGACAGGCGCTCGGCACTGGCGCGGAACTCGTTGCGCTGACATTCGACGTGCATCAACGTCGCTTTTTCCCAGAATGTGCGGGCCGGGGACAAGACGCTCACTGTTGAGCGCGGAAATGCCAGGCTGGTTACGTGCGGCGTGATATCCGGTTCGACGATGTGTTCGACATTCGGCTCGGTGATGTTGCGGCCACCAAACTCGATCAAGACGCTGTTGCCCACATAGTCCCCCGGCGTTTCCAGCACACTGGGGTAATGCAGGCGCATCTGCTCGCCGTTCTCGCTGAGTTCGAGCCGGAACGCAGCGGCGTTGCTATCAAACTCAGCGGCGAGAATCTTCTGGATGTGCGGCGTCACAACATTGAAGGCATGGTCGCGCACGAAAGACTTGAGGTCCTCGCTGAATTTCTTCAGCCTCGTCTTTGACACACCCTCAGCAAATGGGTCGAAAGAGCCGTCAAGACCCCGATAGTCGAGCGTGATATCGACATCCTCGGAAAAACGGGCAATGGCGCCGAATACCTTGGACAGGGAGGTGCCGCCTTTGAATGCCATGGGCAGCCGACCGGGCATGGTGAACAGGGCCTGCAGCACCCAGCAGACCCACACATCCTTTTCCAGCACGACTGGCGAGCGCGCAAGTTGCGGTGCGAGCGCCCGATAGATCTGGGACTGCTCTTGAGCGTCGAGGTGCAGGAAGGGTTCAGGCATGAGCTGCCATCCGTTCGTTTCGGAAAATGGCATCGCTCATCCACGCCGGCATTGAGGAAGTCGCCGACTTCAGAACCTCGAATTCGCTCGAGCCCAGCTTGCGCCGAATCTTTTCGATAAGGGCAGGTGTCACTTCCGTTTTGCCGAGGTACCACATGGCTGAAAGGGCAAGGCCTGCCGGCCGGCCAGCCAGGGCTAGCTTGCGTTGGCAAACGTGCTGCAGACGAATCTCCATATTACCCACGCGGATTCGCTTCGACGGACCAGAGGTCACGAAGACTGACTGCGTTGGAACTTGTGTGGTCAGTTCAAGCCGACGGGCGGCTTCAGCGCCGTGAACCTGAACGACCGCGCCAGTTGTTCTAGCAACGGTCTCGGCCACCTTCAGTGGTTCGGGCATCACCTTGCCGACAAAACGACTGACCTCGGGGCGCACGAAGACACCGCGCGTCACACGTTCGATCACCCCTGCTTTTACTAGGCGAGACAGGTTCTGATCAACGGACGCACGGGTACCGCACTCCAGAAGTACCGTCGGGGTAAAAGGCTCCCCGACCGGCATCTCCTCGATGCGCTGGCGAATCAGCTCGGCAGTCTTGCGGGTCGTTTTCATGTATGAAAATATAGTCGAGTTTCTGACAAACCGCAAGTGCCGATACTGGCCAAGGATGATTGATATAGCCTTTGCTTACCAATGCCGACAAACAACCGTTTGATCAATCAACGCGCAAGCTGTTGATTTACATAGGTTGCTGGCGTGTCGCCTGCGGACTTCGGGCAGTTTTGAGCCGGACAGAAAGGAGAGAGGAATGGCCCGGAGAGAGCGCCAGGTGGCCAGAGGTTGGCAGCAGGCCTGACTGTCGAAGTCCGCAAACCTACTCAGCGTTACGCGCATGTTCGCGGGGTCTGGCGGGAGCACATAAGAAAAAACCCCAACCGAGAGAGGTTGGGGTTTGAATATTGGTGGAGTCGGGGGGAATTGAACCCCCGTCCGCAAGCCCTCTGCAGGCAGTTCTACATGCTTAGTCAACCAACTTTAAGGTTTTAACCTCGGGCCATGCCGGTTAACAGGCCATCCCTTGGCGATTCACATTAATTTAAGCGTTGACTGAGTGACCCAGCCAAAACCGATTCTTTGTAAATGACGCTGCTGTAGGTTTTACCCTACCTGACCCAAAGACAAATCAGTGCAGCGGCTTACCGCTTAAGCGGCTAAAGCGAAACGCTCGTCGTTGGCGTTTGTAGTTTTCCAGTGGATTAACGAGCTTACTGGTGCTCGGCATGCCCTACTCTGTTTCGCGACCCACGTCGAAGCCAAGTCGACCCCAGAACGTAGATTGTAACGTACTACACAGGGTTAGAGGGAAGGGCTGGCAGAAAGTTCCGCCGAAACGAGGCTATTTATGCAAAAAGGCCAACCCAATACAACGCGCTAGCCCTTACACCGCTTTATTGACGGCACTGGCAATTTAGTTGAGGGCAGAGCCGGATACAGTTCATCAAATCAGCCCCCGTTACAGCAACCGGTTGATATGCCCCAGCAAGTCGGTAACCTGATGCGCAACGGCATCGGCCTGCCAGTTGGCGACCTGTGCCGGGTTGCAATACCCGTACGCGGCTGCAATGGTGGGCATACCCGCGGCCTTGCCCGCCACAATATCGCGTTCGTCGTCACCAATGTATACACACTGCTGCGGGGCAAACCCCGCACGCTCGGCGGCCAGCAGCAACGGCGCCGGGTGCGGCTTGGCGTGCCCGGCAGTGTCGCCGCCAATAGTGACTGCACATTCGGTATGAAGTTCAAGGTGCCTGACGATAGGCAACGCCAGGTATTCCACCTTATTGGTGACGATGCCCCAGCGGTAGCCTTGCATCTTCAGGGACTGAAGTAATTCGGGTACACCCGGAAACAATCGGGTCAGCACCGTCATGTGCTGCTCGTAGTCTGACAAGAACTGTTGCCGATGCGACTCGTAGTCGGGGTGATCCGGGTCGATATCGAGGCTGACTTTAAGCAAGCCGCGTGCACCGGCCGACGCCATGGGCCGCAGAACGTCGTAGGGCAGGGGGGGGAGCCCCTGACGTTCGCGCTGGCGGTTGGCTGCCGCCGCCAGATCGGGGGCTGTATCGGCCAGGGTGCCGTCAAAATCAAATAAAACCAGCTTGCTCATGCCTTACAGTACCTTTTTTTGCGTGGCCATCAGGTAATTGACGGAGGTATCGTTGGACAACGAGTACAGGTCGGTGATGGGGTTGTATTCCATGCCCGCCATTTGCATAACGGTAAGGCCCGACTGACGCACCGCCCGCGATAGTTCGCTGGGCTTGATGAATTTTTCGTAGCTGTGCGTGCCCTTGGGAAGCAAACGCAGCACGTACTCGGCGCCGACAATGGCAAACAAGAACGATTTTGTGTTGCGGTTGAGCGTTGAGAAAAACACCCAGCCCCCGGGTTTGACCATTTGGCTGCAGGCCTGCACGATAGACGCCGGGTCGGGCACGTGTTCGAGCATTTCCATGCAGGTGACCACATCGAACTGGCCGGCATGCTGTGCGGCGAAGTCTTCGGCGCTAACAGACTGGTAGTCAACTTTTACGCCCGATTCGAGGCTGTGCAGCCGGGCTACCGTTAACGATTTTTCGGCCAGGTCGATACCGGTAACCTGCGCGCCGGCCACCGCCATGCTTTCGGCCAAGATGCCGCCGCCGCAGCCAACATCGACTATTTTCTTGCCGTTCAGCGAACCAGCAATGTCTTGTACCCAACCCAAACGCAGTGGGTTGATGGCGTGCAGTGGCTTGAATTCGCTTTCGGGGTCCCACCATCGCGAGGCCAGTGCGCTGAATTTGTCGATTTCGGCCTGGCTGACGTTTTGGGTGGTAGAAGAAGACGTGTTCTGTTGCATGGACGTTTCCCGAATAAAAAAAGGGTGCCCGAAGGCACCCCTTATTGTAGCGTTTATTGCTGCAAGAATTACTTGCGAACGCCTACGATCTCGATCTCTACGCGACGGTTTTGTGCGCGGCCTTCACGAGTTTTGTTGCTGGCAACAGGCTGGGACTCGCCCTTGCCTTCGGCGTAGATGCGGTTGGCATCGATGCCTTTGCTGACCAGGTAGTTTTTAACAGTGTTGGCGCGACGCTGCGACAGACCCATGTTGTACTGTTCAGTACCGATGGAGTCAGTGTGGCCAACAGCAATAACGGTTTCGAGGTTCAGCGACTGAGCCTGAGCAGCAACCTGGTCGAGGACCTGGCGGCCGGCGGGCTTGAGTGTTGCCTTGTCGAAGTCGAAGAACGTGTCAGCGTTCAGGACAACTTTGGAAGCGGTAGGAGCAACAACAGGCGTTTGCTGAGCAACAGGTACACCGTCACAGCCGGGCAGGCCTGTAGCAGGTGTCCAGAAGTTGTTGCGCCAGCACAGTTCGTTCGTGCCGTTCATTACGGCGCCGCCGTAAGGTGTTTGCCAGTTGTCTACAGTTTGCGCAGATGCTGCACCGGAAGCCGAAAAGGCGGCAATAGCAAGGGCTAATGCGAATTTAGAGGGTTTATTCATGTTTCTCCTCGTTGAGCTTAATGCTGGTAAGTGACCGCAGCGAACCTCCGCCGCATTATTGAAAAACGTAACCAGTATAGCAATGCAATGGTTTCAAACAAAGAATTGCTCTGGAAATCATGCGTGTTAGGCCGAATCTTACGGTATTTTTGTGAGCTTCGTGACGCCTGATTCGCATGCGGTGTCCAGATATGAGTAATTCTACCGTAAGTTTTGCAATATTGTTGGTTTTGGGCA
Source organism: Pusillimonas minor (assembly GCF_014237865.1). Lineage (GTDB taxonomy): Bacteria > Pseudomonadota > Gammaproteobacteria > Burkholderiales > Burkholderiaceae_B > Neopusillimonas > Neopusillimonas minor. The sequence goes on along the minus strand of NZ_JACJUU010000001.1, from coordinate 140,237 downwards.
ACGTCTTCAGGGCTAAGGTGGAAGTGCTAGAATTTCCTATTCGCCCGTAGTCGGCCACTTCACGATCATACCTTTCAAGAATATAGAACCCTATGGATTCCTTCGCCAAGGAGACTCTTCCCATATCGCTGGAAGAGGAGATGCGCCGCAGTTATCTTGACTACGCCATGAGCGTTATTGTGGGCCGGGCGCTGCCCGATGTCCGCGATGGTCTGAAACCCGTGCATCGGCGTGTGCTGTTTGCCATGCACGAACTGAATAACGACTGGAATCGTGCCTACAAGAAGTCGGCACGTATTGTGGGTGACGTTATCGGTAAGTATCACCCGCACGGTGATTCGGCGGTGTACGACACTATTGTTCGTATGGCGCAAGATTTTTCGCTGCGTTACACGCTGGTCGACGGGCAGGGTAACTTTGGCTCGGTCGATGGCGACAGCGCGGCGGCTATGCGTTATACCGAAATCCGCCTGTCGAAAATTGCACACGAATTGCTGGCCGACATCGACCAGGAAACGGTCGACTTCGGGCCCAACTACGACGGCTCCGAACAAGAGCCCCTGCTGTTGCCGTCGCGCCTGCCCAACCTGCTGGTCAACGGCAGTTCGGGTATTGCCGTGGGCATGGCTACCAATATCCCGCCGCATAATTTGTCGGAAGTGGTCGAGGGCTGCCTGTACTGTTTGCGCAACCCCGAGTGCACGGTCGATGAACTCATCGAGATCATCCCGGCGCCCGACTTCCCCACCGGCGGCATTATTTACGGGCTGTCGGGTGTGCGCGAAGGCTACCGCACCGGGCGCGGTCGCGTGGTCATGCGTGCCAAAACCCACTTCGAAGACCTCGAGCGTGGCAACCGGCAAGCCATCATCGTCGACGCCATTCCTTACCAGGTCAATAAAAAAACGCTCCAAGAGCGTATTGCCGAGCTGGTCAACGAAAAGAAAATCGAAGGCATTTCCGATATTCGCGACGAGTCCGACAAAGACGGCATGCGTCTGGTTATCGAGCTTAAACGCGGCGAAGTGCCCGAGGTCGTGCTTAATAACTTGTACAAGCATACGCAACTGCAAGACACCTTTGGCATGAACTTTGTGGCGCTGGTCGATGGCCAGCCCCGTTTGCTGAACCTGAAGCAGCTGGTCGAGTACTTCCTGTTCCACCGCCGCGAAGTGGTCACACGACGAACTGTGTTTCAGCTGCGCAAAGCGCGCGAACGCGGTCACGTCCTCGAGGGCCTGGCCGTTGCCCTGGCAAACATCGACGATTTCATCGCCATTATCAAGGCCGCGCCTACACCGCCCGTGGCGCGCCAAGAGCTCATGTCCCGCTCGTGGGATTCCTCTTTAGTACGCGAAATGCTTGCCCGTGCCGACCAGGGCGACACACCCGGCGGCCGCGCCGCCTATCGTCCCGATGGCCTGTCTGAAGTCTTTGGCCTTCAAGACGACGGCATGTATCGTTTAAGCGAAACGCAGGCGCAAGAAATTTTGAACATGCGTCTGCAACGCCTGACCGGGCTTGAACAAGACAAGATCGTCAACGAGTACAAAGACGTGATGGACACCATCGCCGATCTGCTCGACATTCTGGCGCGCCCCGAACGTATCACCAGCATCATTTCCGACGAACTGATCGCCATCCGTAACGAATTCGGCATTGGCGCAAAAGACACCCGTCTGTCCGAAATCGAACACAATGCAACCGAGCTCGACACCGAAGACCTGATCACGCCCATGGACATGGTCGTGACGTTGTCCCAGACGGGCTACATCAAGAGCCAGCCCTTGTCCGAATACCGCTCGCAAAAGCGTGGCGGGCGCGGCAAGCAGGCAACGGCCATGAAAGAAAACGACTGGGTCGACCAGCTCTTCATTGCCAACACGCACGATTACCTGTTGTGTTTCTCCGACCATGGCCGTGTTTACTGGCTCAAGGTCTGGGAAGTCCCGCAAGGGTCGCGCAATTCGCGTGGCCGCCCCATTGTCAACATGTTCCCGTTGGTTGACGGCGAAAAAATCACGGTGGTGCTCGCGGTTAAAGAGTTCAGCGAAGATCACTACGTGTTCATGGCAACGTCGCGCGGTACCGTCAAGAAGACACCGCTGTCAGACTTCTCCAACCCGCGCAAGGCCGGCATTATTGCGGTTGCCCTCGACGAAGGCGACTTTCTCATCGGCGCCGACCTTACCGATGGCAAGCACGACATCATGCTGTTCTCCGATGCCGGCAAAGCCGTTCGTTTCGACGAAAACGACGTTCGCCCCATGGGCCGCACGGCCCGTGGCGTGCGCGGCATGATGCTCGAAGATGGGCAATCGGTTATTTCGCTGCTGGTCGCCGGCGACGAATCGCAAAGCGTGCTGACGGCCACCGAAAACGGCTACGGCAAGCGTACGTCGATTGTCGAATACACCCGCCACGGTCGGGGTACCAAAGGCATGATCGCCATCCAGACCAGTGCCCGAAACGGCAAGGTCGTCGGTGCCGTGCTGGTCAACCCCGCCGACGAAATCATGCTCATTACCTCTGCGGGCGTTCTGGTGCGTACCCGGGTCGCCGAAATCCGGGAAATGGGTCGTGCCACACAGGGCGTAACGCTCATCAATATCGACGAAGACAGCTACCTGTCTGGTGTTCGCCGCGTTGTCGAGAGCGATGCCGACGACGATGCTGGCCTTGACGAAGGCGACATTGACGGCCAAGGGGCCGACGATGCGGCCAACTTGTCGGCCAATGAAGGGCAGCAGGGCGACGATACCGGCAACGGCGAAGACCCTTCCGGTAACGACGGTGGTGAGCAGGCATGACACGCCCCTGGAACTTTTCGGCCGGGCCCTCGGTAATGCCGCTTCAGGTGCTGCAGCAAGCGGCTGCCGAAATGACCGATTGGCAAGGCAGTGGCATGTCGGTCATGGAAATGAGCCACCGCGGCAAGCAGTTCATGCATATTCGCGACCAGGCCGAGGCCGATCTGCGCACCTTGCTGGGTGTGCCCGACGACTACGCCGTTTTGTTTTTGCAGGGCGGCGCGACCGGTGAAAACGCCATATTGCCCTTGAACCTTATCGGCCGTAACGGCGCCAACAAAGCCGACTACATCGTGTCGGGTGCCTGGTCCGAGAAATCTGCCAAAGAAGCTCGCAAGTACGGTGATGCGGCTGTCGTGGCCACCAGCGCGAGCGAAGCCGTCATCGACGGACGTCACCAGGCGCCGTATACCTGGTTTCCTGACGCTGGCCAGTGGCAAGTCAGGCCCGACACGGCGTATGTACATTTTTGCAGCAACGAAACCATTGGCGGTGTCGAGTTCACGCAATGGCCCGACCTGGCCGCAGTAGGTGCACCCGGGGTGCCGCTGGTTGTCGATGCCTCGTCGCACATATTGTCCCGTCCCATCGATTTTTCCAAGGCTGCCGTCGTGTACGCCGGCGCCCAGAAAAACGCAGGGCCGGCCGGCGTTACGCTACTTATTATTCGTCGCGACCTGATCGGTCATGCGCTGCCGACGTGTCCTTCGGCATTCGATTATGCCAACGTCGAAAAGAACGACTCCATGTACAACACGCCGCCCACCTATGCCATTTATATGGCGGGGCTGGTGTTTAAGTGGCTGTTGGCTCAGGGTGGCGTTGAGGCTATCGAACAAGAAAACATTCGCAAAGCGCAGGCGCTGTACCAATACATTGATGGCTCCGGCTTTTATCAAAACCGCGTCCACCCCGACGTCCGGTCGCGCATGAACGTACCGTTCTTTTTGGTCGACGAGTCGCTTAACGCCGAGTTTTTGGCGCAGGCCGATGCTGCCGGGTTATTGCAGTTAAAAGGGCATAAAAGCGTGGGCGGCATGCGGGCTTCTATCTATAACGCGATGCCTTTCGAAGGCGTCCAGGCCCTGATTACATTTATGAAGGAATTCGAACGCCGTCATGGATAACACTTTGCAAAGCCAGCTTCAGCCTTTGCGCGAAGACATTGACCGTATCGATCAAGACATTTTGGACTTGTTGAACCGGCGGGCTCAAACCGCTCAGGCGGTGGGGCAGGTCAAGGCGGCGTTTGATACCGACGGCCCTGTACTCAAGCCCGAGCGCGAGGCCAGCCTTATTCGCCACTTGCAACAGCTTAATGCCGGCCCCTTTACCGAGGCTGGCATTGAATCGGTCTGGCGAGAGATCATTTCTGTCTGCCGGGGGCTCGAAAGCCCCCTGACGGTGGCTTATCTGGGTCCTCAGGGTTCGTTTTCAGAACAGGCAGCGCTGGAACAGTTTGGCCATGCCATTACCAAATTGCCCTGTGCCTCGTTCGACGAAGTTTTCCGTGCTGTCGAGGCAGGGCAGGCCAATGTGGGCATGGTGCCAGTCGAGAACTCTACCGAAGGTGCAGTCAACCGCACGCTCGATCTTTTGCTGAACTCGCCGCTCAAGTTGTTGGGCGAGCGCTCGCTGAGTATCCACCATTGCATCATGACGCGTTCGGGTACGCTCGATGGCGTGACGCGCGTCATGGCGCATCCGCAGGCGCTAGCCCAGTGTCAGGGCTGGCTGACGCAGCATTATCCCGCCTTGTCGCGCGACGCGGCCTCCAGTAACGCCGAGGCGGCACGCCTTGCCTCAGAAGACCCTACCGTTGCCGCTATTGCCGGTGCGGTTGCAGCCGAGGCATGGGGGCTTAAGGTAGTGGCTGCCGGCATTCAAGACGACCCGCAAAACCGCACGCGCTTCCTGGCAGTGGGCGCACAAGATACACTTCCTTCGGGTCAAGACAAAACCAGTCTTATCCTTGCGGTGCCCAATCGGGCCGGTGCTGTCTACGAGATGCTGGGGCCTATTGCCGAGAATGGCGTGTCTATGTCTCGCCTCGAATCTCGACCGGCGCGTACAGGCCAATGGGAATACTATTTTTATCTTGATCTGCTTGGCCACCATACCGAGCCGGCGGTTCAGGCAACGTTGGCAGCGCTCAAGAAACGAGCCGCGTTCTTCAAGGTGCTGGGTTCCTACCCGGTACATATTTAAGGGCGCAGCTTGATGACTGACCCAGAGGTGCAGCGCACGCCCAGGGTGGGTGTGCTGGCGATTGTTGGCGTCGGCCTCATTGGGGGGTCTTTTGCGGCGGCCTTACGCCAGGCAGGCGTGGTCGACAAAGTGTTGGGGGTAGGGCGTAGTCCCGGCCCGCTGGCTTTGGCCAAACGCCTGGGGCTCATTGACGAGGTCGCCACGTTGGCACAGGCTGCAGCGCAGGCCGATCTTGTTTTTTTGGCGGCGCCGGTGGGCGCGTTTCCAGCCTTGTTGGCGGGGTTGTTACCCACGTTAAGGCCGCAGGCCATTATTACCGATGCAGGCAGTACCAAGGCCGATGTGGTTCAGGCGGCCTATCAGGCACTGGGCGATCGCGTCTCGCAGTTTATTCCGGGTCACCCTATCGCCGGCGCCGAGCGCACAGGCCCGGAGGCGGCCGATGCGCAATTGTATCGGGGGCGAAATGTCATTCTTACACCGCTACCCGAAAACACGCCGCAAGATCGTCAGTGGCTGACCCAGCTTTGGGAGCATTGCGGTGCGCGTGTTTTAAGCATGGGGGCGGCCGAGCATGACACCGTGCTGGCCTCGGTCAGTCATGTGCCGCATTTTCTGGCGTCGGTATTTATGGCACAGGTGGCTGCTGCCGACGATGCCGATTTGCGGCTGAACCTGGCAGGCACCGGTTTCCGCGATTTCACCCGTATTGCAGCGGGTTCGCCTGAAATGTGGCGCGATATTTTCCTTGCGAACCGGCAAGCGGTGTTGGCCGAGGTCGCTCAAGTGCGCGATGTCCTGGCCCAGGCCGAAGAGGCGCTGGCAGCAGGCGATGGCGTGAAACTTTTTGATTTGCTCGAGCGTGCTGCTTTGGCGCGTCGTTTTTGGGGTAGCAGGAGCGGTTTGTCATGACGGCCAGTCCCGATTTGTTGTTGTCTCCGGTTAACCACGCCTCTGGCGATGTGGTTTTGCCGGGGTCCAAAAGTATTTCGAACCGTGTATTGCTGCTTGCCGCCCTGGCGCGCGGCACGACACTTATTCGCGGTGTGCTCGACTCGGATGACACCCGGGTCATGCTGGCCGGCCTGATGAAGCTGGGCGTGTCGCTCGACAGGGTGGCCACGACAGAAGTTGAGATTACCGGCGGCATACCCTTCGAGCGTGACGACATTGATATTTTTCTGGGCAATGCAGGTACGGCTTTTCGTCCCTTAACGGCGGCGCTGGCCCTGATGGGCGGGCAGTATCGCCTGTCGGGTGTGGCCCGTATGCACGAACGCCCCATTGGCGACCTGGTCGAGGCGCTGCGGCAGCTGGGCGCCGCCATCGACTATCTGGGGAACCCGGGCTACCCGCCGCTGGCCATTTCCAGCGCCAAGATCAATGCGGCGCAGCCCGTGCGAATCAAAGGCAATGTCTCCAGCCAGTTTCTGACGGCCTTGCTGCTGGCGGCGCCTATTTATACCAGCCGGGCAGGTCAGCCGCTAGTCATCGAAGTCGAGGGCGAGCTCATTTCCAAGCCCTATATTCTGATTACGCTGAATCTGATGGCGCGTTTTGGCGTTGTCGTTGAGCGCGATGGCTGGCAGCGGTTCACGATTCCGGCGGGCGCGGCCTATATTGCGCCTGGCCTCATCGACGTCGAAGGCGATGCCTCTTCGGCGTCGTATTTTCTGGCTATGGGCGCTATTGGTGCTGGCCCGGTTCGGGTGCATGGCGTGGGTGTCAACAGCATCCAGGGCGACGTCGCTTTTGCCGATACGCTCGAGGCCATGGGGGCGACTATCGTGCGCCACGACAATTTCATCGAGGCCCGAGGCATTAATGTTGCCGGCGGCCAGAAACTGCGCGCCTTCGATTTCGATTTCAACCTGATCCCGGATGCGGCGATGACGGCGGCTGCGTTGGCGCTGTTTGCTGACGGCACGTGTACCTTGCGCAATATCGGCAGCTGGCGCGTTAAAGAAACCGACCGCATACATGCCATGCACACCGAGCTTGAAAAGCTTGGCGCCAGTGTCGAGTCGGGCGCCGACTGGCTGCGTATTACGCCGCCGGCATCGTTGGCTCAGTGGCATTCGGCCAGTATTGCCACCTACGACGACCACCGTATGGCCATGTGTTTTTCCTTGGCGTCGTTTGGTCCAGTGCCGGTCACGATACAAGACCCGGACTGTGTCAGCAAAACCTTTCCAGACTACTTCAAAGTGTTCAGTCAATTGGTGCAGAAATGAGTGAAGTGTGTGCGGTTCCGGTCATTGCTATCGACGGGCCGACGGCGTCGGGTAAAGGTACTGTCGCCCAGCGCGTGGCCAATGCGTTGGGCTGGGCAGTGCTCGACAGCGGCGCGTTGTATCGGTTGACGGCTTTGGCGTGTATTGACCAGGGCGTTGCGCCCGACGACGAGTCAGGCGCTGCGAAAATTGCTGCCGGACTCGACGTGCGCTTTGTCGACGGTTGTATTTTTATGGCCGGTCAAGACGTCACCGAGGCCATCCGCGCCGAGAACGTCGGGCTCTTTGCCTCGCAAATTGCTGCTTTGGGGCGTGTGCGCGAGGCGCTTTTAGGGCGTCAGCGTGCTTTTCGTCAGTTGCCGGGGTTGGTCGCCGATGGTCGCGATATGGGTACTGTGGTCTTCCCCGATGCCCCGTTAAAGGTATTTTTGGTGGCCGATGTGCACGCCAGGGCACAAAGACGGTGTAAGCAGTTGATCGAAAAGGGGTTTCCTGCTAACCTAGCGGACTTAACAAGGGATCTTGAAGCACGCGATGCCCGAGACCAGTCGAGGGCCAATGCGCCGCTTGCGGCCGCACCCGATGCGGTTACCCTCGACTCATCGCAATTAAGTATTGAAGAAACCGTTAATGCAGTACTCGACCTTTGGTCGAACAGAGGTGCTTCCGGCACGCATACCGGGTAGTTTTCCGGTAGGTTCCGGGGGTGTTTTTTGTCAACTCCGCTGGGGTAAATGGTTTGCCCCGGTGTGTATTTACCGGCCATTTTGGCCTATGGATTTAATTTAATGTCCTCAACGCTAACCCCTGCTGCCGCTCTTGGCGGTGAAAGCTTTGCCGATCTGTTTGCTGAAAGCGTAAAAAGCCAAGACATGAAGTCTGGCGAAGTTATTTCGGCAGAAGTCGTTCGTATCGACCACAACTTTGTCGTTGTCAACGCCGGTCTTAAATCCGAAGCGCTGATCCCCCTTGAAGAGTTCCTGAATGATCAGGGCGAGCTCGAAGTCCAGGCAGGCGATTTCGTCTCCGTGGCCATTGACTCCCTCGAAAACGGGTATGGCGACACAATCCTGTCGCGCGATCGCGCCAAGCGTCTTTCGGCATGGCTCTCCCTCGAGCAGGCGCTCGAGTCCGGCGAGCTGGTTAACGGTACGATTACAGGCAAGGTCAAAGGCGGTCTTACAGTCATGACCAACGGTATCCGTGCCTTCTTGCCCGGTTCTTTGGTCGACCTGCGCCCGGTCAAAGACACCACGCCCTACGAGGGCAAGACCATGGAATTCAAGGTCATCAAGCTCGATCGCAAGCGCAACAACGTTGTGCTGTCGCGCCGCGCTGTCCTCGAAGCCAGCATGGGTGAAGAGCGTCAAAAACTGCTCGAAACACTCAGCGAAGGTGCTATTGTCAAGGGTGTTGTCAAGAACATCACCGACTACGGCGCATTCGTCGATCTGGGCGGCATCGATGGTCTGTTGCACATCACCGACATGGCATGGCGCCGTGTCCGTCACCCCTCCGAAGTCCTGACCGTCGGCCAGGAAGTCGAAGCCAAAGTGCTCAAGTTCGATCAAGAAAAGAGCCGTGTTTCGCTGGGCGTCAAACAGTTGGGCGAAGATCCCTGGATCGGTCTGGCACGTCGCTACCCGCAAAATACCCGCCTGTTCGGTAAAGTCACCAACCTGACCGACTACGGTGCATTCGTCGAAGTCGAAGCCGGCATCGAAGGTCTGGTGCACGTCTCCGAAATGGACTGGACCAACAAAAACGTCGATCCTCGCAAAGTGGTTACGCTGGGCGAAGAAGTCGAAGTTATGGTTCTGGAAATCGACGAAGACCGTCGCCGTATTTCGCTGGGCATGAAGCAGTGCCGCGCCAACCCATGGGAAGAGTTCTCCATGAACTTCAAACGTGGCGACAAGGTCAGCGGTGCCATCAAGTCCATCACCGACTTCGGCGTGTTTGTTGGTCTGCCTGGCGGTATCGACGGCCTGGTTCACCTGTCCGATCTGTCCTGGTCCGAAACCGGCGAAGAAGCCGTACGCAACTTCAAGAAGGGCGACGAAATCGAAGCCGTTGTTCTGGGTATCGATACCGACAAAGAGCGTATCTCGTTGGGTATCAAGCAACTTGAAGGCGACCCCTTCAACAACTTCGTTGCCACCTACGACAAAGGCGCGGTTGTTCCTGGTACCGTCAAGTCGGTTGAAGCCAAGGGTGCAGTCGTTACGCTGTCCCTCGACGTCGAAGGCTACCTGCGTGCTTCCGAAATCTCGGCTGGCCGCGTCGAAGACGCTACCACTGCCCTGAATGTTGGTGACAACGTCGAAGCCATGATCATCAACATTGATCGCAAAGCGCGCTCGATCCAGTTGTCGATCAAGGCCCGTGACAACGCCGAAACCGCCGATACGCTCCAGCGTATGTCCGAAGCCAGCGCCTCGTCGGGTACAACCAACCTGGGCGCCTTGCTCAAGGCCAAGCTCGACCAAGCTCGCGACGACGGTTAATTGGTGTGACTAAGTCAGAGCTGATCGCCATTCTGGCGAGCCGGTACCCGCAGCTTGCGCTGCGGGACACCGATCTCGCCGTCAAAACGGTGCTCGATGCCATGGCCCAGGCTTTGTCCAACGGCCAGCGCATCGAAATCCGTGGCTTTGGCAGTTTTTCGTTATCGACCCGTTCACCGCGCGTGGGGCGTAACCCCAAGTCTGGCGAAAAAGTCATGGTGCCCGGAAAACAGGTGCCTCACTTCAAAGCCGGTAAAGAACTGCGCGAGCGTGTCGATGCGGCATTCGAGCAAGAAGGCCGTAGAAATGACGAATCTGCCGAGTTCACCTTAGACCATCAATTCGATCGCATCATGCACGGCTGACGCCGCGTTTGTGTCGTATCAAACAAAACCCCTGGCCAAAAAGCCGGGGGTTTTGTTTTTTCGGGGTCATTATTCCCATTACAATTGGGCATTCCTGATTTTCGGAGTTCAGTCATGCGATACCTCGTATGGGCGTTACGCTTGGTTGTGTTTATTGTCGTATTGTTGTTTGCGCTTAAAAACACAGGCCCGGTCGATGTTAATTTTTATGCCGATCATGTTGTTACCGGCGTGCCGCTTATTGTGGTGATGCTGGTGGCCTTTGTGGTGGGTGTGTTGTTTGCCCTGCTGGCCATTGTGCCGGCCATGTTGCGTCGTCGCCGCGAAATCAAGCGCCTCGAGCGCGAGGTGTCTCGTCTTCAGGCGGCCGCCGCACCCGAAGTGGCTCATGCGCCCGTTTCCCCCGACGCCGTTGCGCCGCTGTCTCCCCTTTAAACCCGGGCCGAAAGCCTGTTGTTCCCGAGGCCTGATTCATGGACTTTGAACCGTGGTGGCTTATTTCGCTGCCGGTACTTTTCGGTTTGGGGTGGGTCGCTGCGCGCGTCGACATCCGCCAGATGCTGTCCGAAACCCGTAGCTTGCCCGACTCTTATTTCAAGGGTCTGAACTTCATTCTCAACGAAGAGCCCGATCGCGCTATCGATGCTTTTGTCGAAGTCGCCAAGCTCGACCCCGAAACCACCGAGCTGCATTTTGCGCTGGGTAGCTTGTTTCGCCGGCGCGGCGAAATGGAACGTGCTATTCGTGTGCATCAAAGCCTGCTTGCCCGGGCCGACTTGCCCCAGGCCGAACGCGAACATGCCCAGCACGAACTGGCGCAAGACTTCCTGAAGGCCGGTATGCTCGATCGCGCCGAGCAGGCATTTTTGCAGGTGCAAAATACGGCGCGTTATTCAGTGCCGGCGGTGCGTGCACTGATTCGCATCTACGAATCTGAACACGACTGGCCCAAAGCGATCGAAGCGGTCAAGCGGCTCAGGGCCCTGGTCGACGAGCCGGTCCCGCAATTGGTGCATTACCAGTGCGAACAAGCCCAAACGGCGTTGGCTTCAAGGCCACCCGCAATCGACGCGGCCATTGCGGCGCTCGATGCTGCCGATAACGCGGCCAACGCGCTGGCCGAAAAACATTTCAGTCAAGCATCGCAGGCTCGTATTGCCATGTTGCGCGCCGCTGTGGCGCGTGCGTCTGGGCAACCCGCCCAAGAGCGTGCCTGGCTAGAAGCCGTGCTGGTGCAGGCGCCCGAGTATGCAGGACTGGTGGCCAACGACCTGCTTAACGTGTGTCGCGCCACGGGTCAGGCGGCTCAGGCGCTGGCGTTGCTCAAGGCGCATTACATGCGTCATCCTACGCTCGACATGTTCAATGTTGTGTTTCGCGAATTACGTTTTCAAGAAGGGTACGTGCCCGCCTGGGCATTTGCACGCGAGGCGCTTCGCGCTCACCCGTCGTTGCTGGGGCTAGACCGGCTGCTCGAGGCCGAGCTTGCCAGCGACGACACCCCAAAAACAGGTGCCGCCATCGCGCCCGATGCCGACCTGAGCCTGTTGCGCAGTCTCATTCACAAACATACACAGCGCCTTGATCGTTATGCCTGCAGCCATTGCGGGTTCGAGGCGCGTCATTATTATTGGCAATGTCCGGGGTGTAATGCCTGGGAGACCTACCCCCCCCGACGTCTGGAAGAAATTCGATGACTACATTTCCCGCTGCCGATGTCCAGCGCGCACGCGTACTGGTTGTCGGTGACATCATGCTCGATCGCTACTGGTTTGGCGAGGTCGAGCGCATTTCGCCTGAAGCGCCGGTGCCCGTTGTGCGTGTCGCCCGCCGTGAAGACCGGCTGGGTGGTGCGGCGAACGTCGCCCGCAACATTGTTGCCCTGGGCGCTCAGGCGACCTTGCTGGGCGTGGTGGGCGACGACGAGGCCGGGCTGAAGGTTGAAGCCCTGTCGACCGAAGACCGCATTACTGCGCGATTGGTGGTCGATCCTTTGCTGCACACCACGCTTAAAATGCGCGTGCTGGGTCGTCAGCAGCAATTGTTGCGCATCGATTTCGAAGAGCAGCCTTCGGTCAACAGCCTGGCCCAAATTCATGCCTTGTTTTCGGCGCAGCTGGCGCATCACGACGTCGTCGTCTTGTCCGATTACGCCAAGGGCGTGCTGGCGCAGGTCGAACCCCTCATTCAGGCGGCGCGTGCGCAAGGCAAACCGGTATTCGTCGACCCGAAAGGGCACGCTTATCAGCGCTACCAGGGGGCGACCATCATCACGCCCAACCGGGCCGAAATGCAAGATGCCGTAGGGCGGTGGACGTCGGAGCATGAGCTTGAAACCCGGGCGCAAAAACTGCGTCAAGAGCTCGGGCTCGAGGCGCTTCTGGTTACGCGCTCCGAACAAGGCATGACCTTGTTTCAGGACAGCCATCGTTTTCACGTTGATGCCATGGCACACGAAGTGTTCGACGTCTCTGGGGCCGGAGACACCGTCCTGGCGACGTTGGCCGTTATGCGGGCAGCCGGCTTGGGGTGGGACGATGCCGTGCGGTGGGCAAATCGGGCCGGCGGCGTCGCCGTGGGCAAACTAGGGACATCGGTAGTTACCGCAGGAGAACTCGAATGATTATTGTGACAGGCGGCGCCGGCTTTATCGGCAGCAATATTGTCAAAGGCCTTAATGCGCGCGGCATTACCAATATTTTGGTGGTCGACGACCTGACCGAAGGCGATAAATTCCGCAATCTGGTCGACCTGGATATTGCCGATTATTTGCATAAAGACGATTTCCGGCAGCAGTTGCAAGCCGGGCGTCTTTCCGGCATCGAGGCCGTTTTCCATCAGGGGGCCTGCTCCGATACCACCGAGCGTAACGGCCATTACATGATGGACAACAACTACAAGGTAACGCTCGAACTTTTTGGCTGGTGCCAACAGCACAAGGTACCTTTTATCTATGCGTCTTCGGCGGCGGTGTACGGTGCCGGGCCGGTCTATGTCGAGAATCCTTTGTACGAGTCGCCGCTGAACGTTTACGGCTACTCAAAGTTTCTGTTCGACCAGGTATTGCGCCGTCACCTCGAGCGCCTTAAGGCGCCTGTGGTGGGGTTGCGTTATTTCAATGTGTACGGCCCGCAAGAGCAACACAAAGGGCGCATGGCGTCGGTGGCCTTTCATAACATGAACCAGTTCCGCACCGAAGGCCATGTGCGACTGTTTGGCGGCTGGGACGGCTACCCCGATGGTGGGCAGCAGCGTGACTTTATCTTTATTGACGATGTCGTTTCTGTAAACCTGCACTTTCTCGATCACCCCGAGGTGTCGGGCATTTTCAATTGCGGCACCGGGCGTGCGCAGCCATTTAATGATGTTGCGACGGCAGTGGTCAATACCATGCGTGCCGAAAAGGGTGAGGCCGAGCTTTCGTTGCGCGACCTGGTCGACCAGCAATACATCCATTACATTCCGTTCCCCGAAGACCTTAAAGGGCGATATCAAAGTCACACGCAGGCCGACTTATCGCAATTGCGCGCTGCGGGTTACGACAAGCCGTTTACCGACGTGCAAACCGGTGTGGCGGCATATGTACGCGCTATGCTCAAAAATGGGCGCCTGTAGGTAAATTAATTGCCTGGCAGGCTTGCCCGTGTTCGTTTGTTTCGCGTGAACCAACGGCAATGCCGTAGTTTTACGCACTGACATTTTCGTTCAGTACGTCTGCCGGTTTTTCCCCATTTGCCCCACGATAGACACTGAAGTTTTTCTTCAGTGTCTTTTTTCTTGGGGGTGTCATGAATCCGTTTACAGAATCTACCGTTGCAGTGCCGGTAGCCGCAGATCAGCGCGGCGCCTGGCCTGAACCAGACGCCGAATTGCAGCCGTCGTCAGGTCCAGAAGTCGAATCGACAGTGTCATCTGGTACGACGTTAAGAAAGGCGGTCATGCAGGCCGGCGTGTGTCTTGTGTTGCTAGGCTCGGCCTTTGCCAATACGGTCTACGCAGTTGATGTGAACGCAGCCGATGTCTCGCAGCTCGAAGGCATTAAGGGGATAGGTCCCAAGACGGCGCGTACGATCATTGATGAGCGAACCCGTGGTGGTCGTTACGAATCGTTTGACGACCTGTCTGATCGCGTGAAAGGTATCGGCCCGGCCAAAGTGGCGTCGCTGCGGTCGGCGGGCTTGACGGTGCAGGGTGGCTTGAGTGCGGCTGAGCCTGCCGGCCGGGAAAAAAGCCCGGTGAATACAGCCGCCCCGAAAGGGGGGCATAAAATCCGTTAAGGCGCTTGCGGCAGGGGCTGGGCGCCGGTGTATGATTTCGGCTATGAAAACATACATGACCATCGAAGACACCATCGGTAGCACCCCCCTGGTTCGTCTGCAGCGTATTCCGGGTGCATTGGGCGACAGCCGTGGCAACGTCATTCTGGCCAAACTCGAAGGCAATAATCCGGCGGGTTCGGTCAAAGACCGTGCGGCCAGCTCCATGATCCGCCGCGCCGAAGAGCGGGGTGAAATCAAGCCGGGCGACACGCTGATTGAAGCCACCAGCGGCAACACCGGCATTGCGTTGGCCATGACGGCCGCTATTCGCGGGTACAAGATGATTCTCATCATGCCCGACAACCTGTCGCTCGAACGCCGCGCCTCCATGACGGCGTACGGTGCACAGCTTATTCTGACCAAGGCCAGCGAAGGCGGTATGGAATATGCCCGCGACCTTGCCATGCAGATGCAGGCCGAAGGCAAGGGCAAAGTGCTCGATCAGTTTGCCAACCCCGACAATTTCCGTGCACACATCGAGTCCACAGGCCCCGAGCTCTGGGAGCAAACGGGCGGTGAAATCACGCATTTTGTCAGCGCCATGGGGACCACGGGCACCATTATGGGGGTGGGCACCTATTTACGTACCCAAAACCCGGCTATCCAGGTGGTGGGCGCACAGCCTGCCCCTGGCTCGCAAATTCCGGGCATTCGCAAGTGGCCCGAGGCTTATCAGCCCAAAATATACGACCCGGCCAAGGTCGATGCCTTCGAGCTGATCGAACAAGCCGAAGCCGAAACCATGGCACGGCGCATGGCTGCCGAAGAGGGCATTTTTGGCGGTATTTCTGCGGCGGGTGCGTTGGTCGCGGCTTTGCGGGTAGCGGCCCGTGTCGAAAACGCCACCATTGTGTTCATAGTGTGCGACCGGGGCGACCGCTATTTATCGACGGGTGTATTCAACCCGGCGCCTTAGCTTTAACCCAACACTTTCACGTTAACCCCCGCGCTTGTTTTTTGTTTATTGCGCGGGGGTGCCGTCGGGCGCACCATAGCCCATCTGGTCGGCCAGCGCTTGGGCAAGCTCTGCCACCGAGGTCGCATAAAAATAACTGCGGTTGTATTCGGTCAGTGCAAAAAAGTTTGGGGTGGCCACGCGGTATTCGGCCAGGCCGCGCGGTTCGTCGAGCAAGTCGATAACCCCTACCGGGTGCTGGGCCCAGGCCATGGTTGTGCGAGGGCTTCGGGCAACGTAGGCGCCGGCCTGTTCTAGTTGCTGCCAGCGCAGCGTGGGTTTAAGCCCGCCGTCAACCCATTGTGCGGCATTTTGCGGTAGCTGCACGGGTGCAAATACCGGTAGCCCGGGTTCCCAGCCGTGCAGGCGTAAAAATTTGCCCACCGAAGCCAGTGCATCGGGGACGCTGTCGTAAAGGTCGATGCGCCGGTCGTTGTCGCCATCGGCGGCAAACCGGCGCAAACTGCCCGGCATAAATTGTGGCAGCCCGACGGCGCCGGCAAACGAGCCTGTGGCCGTGGTGGCGTTCAGTTCGCCACGGTAATCGAGCTCGATCAGGTCGGCCAGTTGGTCGCGAAACAGCTGGCTGCGCTCGGGGCGATTGACGTCGGGGTGGCGAAACCCCAGCGTCGCCAGCGCGTCGAGCACCGAAAAGCTCCCGGTGTAGCGCCCGTACAGGGTTTCGACACCAATAATTGAAACGAGTATGGACGGTGGTACGCCGTACTGCGCTGCGGCGCGGTCTACTTCTGTTTTGTAACTTTGCCAGAACGCCACACCTTGCTTGATGCGGACGGGCTCGACGTAGCGCTGCCGGTACGTTACCCAGCTGCGTTTGATGCGTTTGCCCGAAGGTGTCATGAGGCGGGCAACCTGCGGATCGAAGCGCGCCAGAAGCAGCAGTTTTTCGACGTGTGCCAGAGGGACATGGCGGGTAGCGGCGACTTCACGCGCATACGCTTGAATATCGGGCTGCAAATGGCCTTCGGGTGTGGTGAAGGCGCCCACGCCCGGGACGGACTGACCGGTTTTTATGGATGACGCCTGCGGCGCCCTGGGTTGCACGACGGATGGCGCGGGGGCGAACGTTTCGGGGCGTGGCGTGACTGCGTCGGCCTGGGCGGTATTGACAGCGGGGGGTACAGAAGCGCAGCCGGTAAAAAATGCGAAAATGGGGGCGGCTTGCAAAAGTCTTGCGGCTTTGAACATAATCATCCTTATGCAGACCCTATATATTACTCATCCTGCTTGCCACCTGCACGAAATGGGAGACTGGCATCCGGAGTGTCCTCAACGGCTGGACGCCATCAATGATCAGTTGCTTTCCAGCGGTATAGATGGTCTGCTGTTGCACGAACAGTCTACCGACGCTACCGATGCCGACATTTTGCGTGTACACGCGACGGATTACTGGTCTTTTTTAAAGCGAAGCGTTCCCGAGTCGGGGTATTTCGAGATTGATCCCGATACGCTAATGAACCCGCATACGCTTGATGCCGCGCGCAAGGCGGCTGGTGCGGGCATTTTGGCGGTCGACAGCATTATGGCGGGCCATGCACAAAACGCGTTTTGTGCCGTTCGGCCGCCGGGGCATCACGCACGCCCAAGCTTGGCGATGGGGTTTTGTTTTGTCAATAATATTGCTGTAGCTGCAGCGTATGCACTCGAAAAATACGGTTTTGAACGTATTTCAATTATCGATTTCGATGTGCACCATGGCAACGGAACCGCAGAAATGTTCGCTGGCGACGAGCGGGTTTTGATGTGTGGTTTTTTCCAGGAATCAATTTTTCCTAACGTACACACTCAAAATCAGCCCAAAAATATGTTAAACATACCTGTTGAGGCTTATGCGTCGGGTGAGCAGGTCAGGAAACTGGTCGAAGATCGCTGGATGACTGATTTGTTTGAATTTGAGCCGCAGTTTGTTTTTGTCTCGGCGGGTTTCGATGCCCATCGCGAAGACGAGCTGGCTCAGTTGGGTTTGGTCGAAGCCGACTATGCCTGGATTACCCAGCAAATCGTGTCGGTTGCCGAACACTCCGCCCAGGGCCGTATTGTCAGCTTTCTTGAAGGGGGCTACAGCCTGTCGGCCTTGGGCCGAAGCGTGGTTGCCCACTTGAAGGTGCTGGCAAAGTTGTAGAATAGTCAGGTTTTTCTTAATTTTCAGTAGTGCTGCGGTGTCACTGTGCCAAATAGCGCATAGCAACAGGGCGGTCTATGTTCAATTCCCCGGAGGAAGCTCGATGAAGGTATTAGTGCCTGTCAAGCGTGTGGTTGATTACAACGTCAAAGTACGCGTCAAGTCCGATCAAACCGGCGTTGATATCGCCAACGTCAAGATGTCGATGAACCCCTTCGACGAAATTGCCGTCGAAGAGGCCACCCGGCTTAAAGAAAGCGGTGCGGCGACAGAAGTCGTGGCCGTATCCTGCGGCGCTCAACAAGCCCAGGAAACCTTACGTACTGCAATGGCGATCGGCGCCGACCGCTCTGTGTTGGTACAAACCGACGTCGAACTTCAGCCCTTGGCCGTGGCCAAGTTGCTTAAGGCCCTGGTCGACAAAGAACAGCCGCAACTGGTTATTCTGGGCAAGCAGGCGATCGACGACGACGCCAACCAAACTGGCCAGATGCTGGCCGCGCTGCTCGATTGGCCCCAGGCTACGTTCGCCAGCAAGGTCGAAATTGCAGGCGACAAGGCCAAGGTAACCCGCGAAATCGACGGCGGCCTCGAAACCATCGAGCTGAAATTGCCTGCCATCGTGACCACCGACCTGCGCCTGAACGAGCCCCGTTATGTCACGCTCCCCAATATCATGAAGGCCAAGAAAAAGCCGCTCGACACCGTCACGCCCGACGAACTGGGTGTCGATGTTGCCCCGCGCCTGAAGACCCTTAAAGTCACCGAGCCGCCTGTGCGTTCCGCCGGTGTCGTGGTGGCCGATGTGGCTGCGTTGGTCGATAAACTCAAGAACGAAGCGAAGGTGGTTTGATCATGTCTGTACTTGTTATTGCTGAACACGATAATGCCCAACTCAAGGGCGCAACCCTCAACGTGATTGCTGCCGCCCAGAAAATCGGCACAGACGTCCATGTGCTGGTGGCCGGCGCCGGCATTCAGGCCGTTGCCGAGCAGGCCGCCAAAGCGGCCGGCGTCAGCAAGGTCATTGCCGCCGACGGTGCGTCGCTGGCCGAAGCCCTTGCCGAGAACGTAGCCGCGCAGGTCCTGGCATTGGCGTCGTCTTATTCGCACATCTTGTTCCCCGCAACTGCCAACGGTAAAAACGTTGCGCCTCGCGTTGCGGCCAAACTCGACGTCGCGCAAATTTCCGACATCATCTCGGTCGAGTCCGCCGACACCTTCACACGCCCCATTTACGCCGGCAACGCCATTGCCACTGTGCAATCACAAGATGCCGTCAAAATCATCACCGTGCGTACGACGGCCTTCGACCCCGTCGCTGCCGAAGGCGGCCAGGCCACTGTCGAATCGGCCGCTGCTGTCGCCGATTCCGGGTTGTCGTCGTTTGTGGGTCGCGAGCTGGCTAAAAGCGATCGTCCCGAACTGGCCGGTGCCGCTGCTGTGGTGTCGGGTGGTCGTGGTATGGGCAGCGCCGAAAACTTCAAAATTCTCGAGCCGCTGGCCGACAAGCTTGGTGCGGCATTGGGCGCATCCCGCGCCGCCGTTGATGCCGGCTATGCGCCCAACGACTGGCAAGTGGGTCAAACCGGCAAAATTGTTGCGCCGCAGTTGTACGTGGCTGTCGGTATTTCGGGGGCCATCCAGCATTTGGCCGGCATGAAAGACTCCAAAGTCATTGTGGCCATCAACAAAGACGCCGAAGCACCGATTTTCGGCGTGGCCGATTACGGCCTGGTGGCCGACCTGTTCCAGGCCGTCCCCGAACTGGCCAACGCGCTGTAACTCGTTTTGCCCGGCAGCTGGCAGGCTTGTCCTGCCGCTGCCAAGCCTTGAGCCCCGCCCGGCATTTGTGCCCGGCGGGGTTTTTCTTGTGTGTCTGGTTCGGTCGGGCCTGGCCTGGGTTGGGTTGGGTTGGGTTGGTGCAGATACGACAGTGGCTTGCGGGGGAGTCGTCGGGTTTCAAGACCCGTTGCTGCACAGGGTTGTAAAACTGCTTGCGCACATAGCTGTTTTTTTGTACAGTAAATTTAGCTGTACGAAAAAACAGTATTTGGTGCGCGCCAATGTGTTGCGCCATGTGTCTATATCAGGGGGTTAGCATGAACAACGTATCAAAAGCGTCCGGGTCCAGGTTCAGTCAGGGTGGTGCGGCGCGGTTTAAGCGCGGGGCCAGGCTTAGCCGTGGTGCCATATTGGCCGACATTTTTCTGGTGGCCCTGTGGGGTGCCACCATTCCGGGCTTAATGTGGTTGGGCGCCGCCGGCGGCTTCTAGGCATAGCCATGCAACTTGCTGTTTATTTTGCAAATTTTTGGCTAAGGCTATATAATCGTGGGCTTTGCAACTTGCATCCTCTGGCGGCGTTAGCAGCACCTTGGGTAAGTTGGCCGGCAACCCCTGTTTTACAGGCTGTTGGCCTTTTGCCCACACCAAACAACAATGCGCCTTTCATGATGTTTATCGGAGCCTACCGTGGATCTCATCCAACAAATTGAACAAGAAGAAATCGCCCGTCTTACCAACGGCGAAGCCAAGCCCGTATTTGCTCCTGGCGATACCGTCGTCGTCAACGTTAACGTTGTCGAAGGTAACCGCAAGCGCGTACAGGCCTACGAAGGTGTTGTTATCGCCCGTCGTAACCGCGGCCTTAACTCTTCTTTCATCGTACGCAAAATCTCGTCCGGCGAAGCCGTCGAGCGTACTTTCCAGCTGTATTCGCCCCAAATCGCTTCCATCGAAGTCAAGCGTCGTGGCGATGTCCGTCGTGCTAAACTGTACTATCTGCGTAGCCGTTCGGGTAAGTCTGCTCGCATCAAAGAAAAGCTGGTTCGCAAAGCCGACAAAGTAGCTTCGTAAGCAGGCAAGTCAGTTTTGGCGTAAAGCCAGTCAAGCAAAGGCACCCGAGCGGTGCCTTTGTTTTTTGTCATGTCAGAAAATCCTCCGCCATTACCGGCGCGCAAGCGCAAAATTATTACGCCAGGGTTTGATCCTCAAATCCAGCCGGTGTTGCCGCCGCTTTCGGCGCTTGGCCCGTTGCCCGAACAGGCCCTTCATCTCGACTTCATCAAGGCAGCTTTTTCCCAGCCTGTTCAGTGGGATGTCGAGCCGGTGTTCTCTGACGCTTTCCGTATCGATGCCGATGCGCTCAGCCAGGTGGTGCAGGCAGCGGTGCTGATGCCGCTGGTACAACGAGACAGCGGGCTGAATGTAATATTTACTCGCCGCGCTGCCCATTTGTACGACCACGCCGGGCAAGTCAGCTTTCCTGGCGGGCGCATCGAAGTCACCGATGCCAATGCCCTGGCGGCTGCCCTGCGCGAGACCCACGAAGAAATTGGCGTTGAGCCGCATTTTGTTCAAACCATAGGCACGCACCCGTGTTTTCTGACGGCTACGGGGTTTTCGATGGAGCCGGTTATTGGTTTGGTGCAGCCTGGCTTTGTCTTCAAACCCGACGCCACCGAAGTGGCCGAAGTGTTCGAGGTGCCGTTGGCCTTTCTGATGGACCCGGCCAATCACCGCCTGCATCGGGCCGAACTGCCCGGCGGTGGCCAACGGTTGTATTACTCAATGCCCTGGGGGCAGTATTTTATTTGGGGTGCAACCGCAGCCCTGGTGCGTAATTTGTACCACCATCTGGCCGCCGCCCATAAATTGATGTCGGGCCGGTAAGCTTTTGGCGCGGGCCAATAGCTACCGGGCGGTTTTCATGCTGCGGTGTTGGGGTCGATATCGGTGTATTTAAAAGCCTGCCAGCGGCAGCCGGCTTTACCAAAGCTAATACCGCTGCTGCGCCTCGTTCTCGGCCAAAATGCGCTCGTAAAGCGCGTGGCGTTCGGGCTTGATGTTGCCGGCAGCTTTGGCCGCCAAAATAGCGCAACCCGGTTCGTGACGATGCGTGCAGTTATAAAAACGGCAGTCCCCTAAAAAGGGCTCAAATTCGGCAAACCCACCCTCGATGGCGGTGGGGTCAAGGTGAAACAAGCCAAAATTCTGGAAACCGGGCGAATCGATCAGGTCGCCGCTTTGCGGCAGATGATAAAGCCGTGTGGCGGTGGTTGTGTGTTTCCCGGCATCAAGCGCTACCGAGTGCGCTTGGGTGTGGGCTGCGGCGTCGGGGACCAGGGCATTAAGCAGGGTAGATTTGCCCATGCCGCTTTGCCCCAGCAGCAGCGCGGTTTTCCCGCCTATATGTTCGAGCAGTTTTGCTTTGGTCTGTGCGGTATCAAGGGCGCTAAGCTCGACAATGGGTACGCCTGCATCGCGAAACGGTGCCAGGCGGGCACGCGCCTCGGCCAGGCTTTCGGTTAAATCGGCTTTGTTTAAAACGATGATCGTGTCGATGTCGGCAGCACGTGCTGCCACCAGCGCACGCCCGATCAGGTCATCGGAAAATGCCGGCGTTGTGGCCACAACCAGCAGCAGCAAGTCGACGTTGGCGGCGAACTGCTTGGTGCGCATTTCGTCAGACCGGTACAGCAGGTTTTTACGATCCAGCCGCTTTTCGATTACACCTTCTTCGTTACCCTGAAAGCGCACCTGCACATAGTCGCCTACAGCGGCATCGGCCTTTTTACCGCGGGGAAAGCACTTGTGCACCTGGCCGTCGGACAGTTCGACGCCGTAGTGGCGGCCATGTACGGCGACGACGCGCCCCTGGACAGTCGGTTCAGTGGGCATGCTTCAGCTTTTTGATGCGCAGGGCGGCGGGTGGGTGGCTGTCGTAGAACGCCGAATGAACAGGGTCGGGCGTTAGTGTGGCGGCGTTGTCGTCGTACAGCTTGACCAAGGCCGAAATCAGGGCCGGCGCCGACGATTGCTGCGCCGCGAACTGGTCGGCCTGGAATTCGTCGCGACGCGACATCAGGCTGACCAGCGGGGTGATCCAGAATGTAAACACCGGCATGACCAGGAAGAACAGAATCAGGGCCAGGGCATCGTTAGGGCGGCCCAGCTGTGGAATTACCCCCAGGTCGGTATAAAACCAGACTTGCTGCGACAGCCAGCCCAGCACCTGAAAAAACACCAGGGCCAGGATAAAACTGATTACCAGGCGCTTGGCAATGTGCCGGTACTTGAAATGACCCAGTTCGTGGGCCAGCACGGCTTCGACCTCATCGCCTGTAAGTTTTGACAGCAGCGTGTCGAAGAAAACGATGCGCCGCGACCGGCCAAAGCCGGTGAAGTAGGCGTTGCCGTGGGCAGAACGCTTTGAGCCGTCCATGACGAACAGGCCGCTGATTGAAAAGCCGCAGCGCTGCGCCAGCGCGTTAATGCGCCGGGCCAGTTCGGGGTCGTTGAGCGGGGTAAATTTATTGAACAGCGGGGCAATAACGGTGGGAAACAGCCAGATGACCAGGATATTGAACACCACCCAGGCCCCCCAGGCCCACCAATGCCAGTAGGCGCCGGTATTGCCCATAAACCACAACACCCCGGCAGCCAGCGGCAGCCCCAGCACAACGGCCACCAGCAGCCCTTTTAAGGTGTCGCTTACAAATAGCCCGAATGACATGCGATTGAAGCCAAAACGGGCTTCGAGGCCGAACTTGCGCCACAAGGTAAAGGGCAGGCCCACAACGCCCATAATGAGTACGATGCTGCCGACAAGCGCCAGCTGACGCCACATTTCGTGGTCGATCAGTTGCCCGAGTTTGATATCGATGAACTGCAGCCCGCCCAGCAGGGTCAGGCCAATTAACACCGCAGCCTCGGTGATGGTTTCGACCAGGCTGATTTGAACCTTGCCATGGGTATAGTCGGCGGCGCGCTGATGGCTGCGCAGACTGATACGATCGGAGAATTCGGGCGGGACTTCGCCGCGATGGCGCGCGACGTGCCGGATTTGACGCACACCCAACCAAAGGCGCAGGGCGATGTCGGCAAACAGAAAGACCAGAAACAGCAGTGTAAACATAGGCTCCGCGCAGGTATGCGAAAATCAGCGTTTTAAGGATTGATTATATGGCGGTTAATAAAGATCAGCGATTGGTATGGCTTGACCTGGAAATGACAGGTCTGGACCCTGAAAAAGAACGCATTATTGAAGCGGCTGTGGTAGTGACCGAAGCCGACCTGACCCTGGTGGCCGAAGGCCCGGTCATGGTGATTCACCAGAAGACCGAAATTTTGGACGCCATGGACAAATGGAATACGTCCACCCACGGCAAAAGCGGCCTGACCGATAAGGTTAAAGCGTCGACCATTAACGAAGAAGAGGCTGAAACCGAGCTTCTGGCTTTTTTGACCAAGCATGTCAGCCCGGGCAAGTCGCCCCTATGCGGCAACACGGTGGGCCAGGACCGCCGTTTTCTGGTCAAGTATATGCCACGCCTTGAAGCGTTCTTTCATTACCGGAACCTCGACGTTTCGACCCTGAAAGAGCTCGCGCAACGCTGGAAACCCGAAGTGTATAAAAGCTTTGTCAAGAAAAGCCGCCACGAGGCGCTGGCCGACATCTACGAGTCTATCGACGAACTCAAACACTATCGCGAACACTTTATCAAGATCTGACGGATACCGCTCATGAGTGACTCCAGCATTCTTTTTACCTTGCAAGACGGCATTGCCCGTATCACATTAAACCGCCCCGACAAGCTCAACAGCTTTACGGCCGAGATGCACGAAGCCTTGCGTCAGGCGCTGACCCAGGTCGAAAGCCAGGGCGCCCGTGTGCTTTTGCTGACAGGCGCCGGCCGCGGGTTTTGTGCCGGACAAGACCTTTCTGCGCGTGTGGCAACGCCGGGGCAGGCCAGGGTCGACCTGGGCGAAAGCATTGAAAAGAATTATGCGCCGCTGGTCAGGCGTCTGCGCGCCTTGCCCATGCCGGTGGTTGTGGGGGTGAACGGGGTGGCGGCCGGTGCCGGCGCCAATTTGGCGTTGGCCGGCGACATCATCATTGCCCGCGAGTCGGTCAGCTTCATCGAGCCTTTTTGCCGGTTGGGCCTGTTGCCCGATACCGGCGGCACCTATATTTTGCCGCGTCTGGTCGGGCGCGCGCGCGCCATGGGCATGGCATTGCTGGGCGACAAAATCTCCGCCCGTCAGGCCGAGCAGTGGGGGCTCATTTGGGAGTGCGTGGCCGACGACGCGTTCGACGCGCGGCTTGATGCGCTGGCTGCCCATTTTGCCGCCGCACCCACCAAAGGCTTGGCCGCCGCCAAGCAGGCCATCAACCAAAGCCTTAACAACACACTCGACCAGCAGCTCGACCTTGAACGCGACCTGATGCGCGAGCTGGGTTACACCGATGATTACGCCGAAGGCGTGGCCGCGTTCATGGCCAAGCGCCCCCCGGTTTTCAAGGGGCAATAGGCTTGAACGTGTCTAGAACCGTTGCTCCGGCGGCGCTTGCCGGCATTGGCACCGACATTGCCCGGGTCGATCGTATTGTTGCGGCGTATGGGCGCCATGGCGACCGTTTCGCCCGGCGCATTCTGGGCGAGCACGAGTGGCCGGTGTTTGAGCGAAGAAAGTCTCGCGACCTGCAGCGTGGCATGCGCTATTTGGCCACGCGCTTTGCGGCCAAAGAGGCGTTTTCCAAGGCCATTGGGCTGGGTATGCACAGCCCCATGAGCTGGCGGCGCATGGAAGTGATCAACGCGCCGGGCGGCAAGCCCCAGGTGTGGCTGAACGAACCCCTGGCATCGTGGTACGCGGCGCGTTTTGGCGCCGCTCACGTGTCGGTCAGCGACGAAAAAGATATGGTCACCGCGTTTGTGGTGGTCGAAACACAATCTGCCCCCGGGCAGCAGGAGTCTTCATAATGGCAGCAATTTTGCCTCCCGGGCCGCTAATGGTCGATGTTCAGGGGTGTACCCTGACGGCCCACGAAATTGAGCGTTTGCAGCATCCGCTGGTGGGCGGCGTTATCTTGTTCTCGCGTAATTTCGAAAGTCGCGAACAATTGACGGCGTTATGCCAGGCCATTCATGCCGCACGCACCGAGCCGCTGCTAATTACCGTCGATCACGAAGGCGGTCGTGTCCAGCGTTTCAAGTCCGACGGGTTCACGACCTTGCCGTCCATGCGCCGCCTGGGCGAAATCTGGATGGACGATTCGTTGGCCGCCATGCGTCTGGCCACCGAAACGGGTTATGTGCTGGGTGCCGAGTTGCGCGCCTGTGGGGTTGACCTGAGCTTTACGCCAGTACTTGACCTTGATTACGGCGGCAGCCAGGTCATTGGCGACCGCGCGTTTCATCGCGAACCGCAAATCGTGGCCATGCTGGCGCGCGCGCTTATTCAGGGCCTGATGTTGTCGGGTATGGCCGCATGCGGCAAGCACTTTCCGGGTCATGGCTATGTGCAAGCCGATTCGCACCACGAAATCCCCGTCGACGACCGGCCATTGGAAGACATCATGCGTGAAGACGCCGCCCCGTATGGCTGGCTGGGCGATATGGTGCTGCCGTCTGTTATGCCTGCGCACGTCATTTATTCGCAGGTTGACCCCAACCCGGCCGGGTTTTCTTCGTTCTGGATCAACACGATCTTGCGCGAACACCTGAACTATAACGGCGTGGTGTTTTCAGACGACCTGACCATGGAAGGGGCCACCGTGGCCGGCGATATTCTGGCGCGGGCCAAGGCGGCATTGACGGCTGGTTGCGATATGGTGCTGGTATGCAATCGCCCGGACCTGGCCGACGACCTGTTGGGCCGGCTTGAGCATACGCCGTCAGAATCATCTATTGCACGCATTCGCGCGCTCATGCCCCGCGTTGTGTCGCCCGACTGGGCCACGTTGCAAAGTCAGGCCCGTTATCAGTATGCCCGAGACCTTCAATCTGAAATCATTTCTGGCTGACCTGCCTAACTTGCCCGGCGTTTATCGTCATATCGACGAAAACGACGAGGTCTTGTACGTAGGTAAGGCGCGCGACCTCAAAAAACGGGTGTCGTCGTATTTCCAGAAAAATCTGGCAAGCCCGCGCATTGCCCACATGGTGGCGCGGGTCAGCCGTATCGAGGTCACGGTGACACGCACCGAGGCCGAAGCGCTGCTGCTTGAAAACAACCTTATCAAGCGTCTGCACCCCCGCTACAACATTTTGTTCCGCGACGACAAGTCGTATCCGTACCTGCACATCAGTGGCCACGAGGCCCCGCGTATTGCCTATTACCGGGGCAGCACGGCCGGAAAAGGGCGGTATTTCGGGCCGTATCCCAACAGCTGGGCCGTACGCGAAACCATCCAGATTCTGCAAAAGGTGTTTCGTTTGCGCACGTGCGAAGACGGTGTTTATGCCCATCGGTCGCGCCCCTGCCTCTTAAACCAAATAGGCCGCTGTTCGGCCCCCTGCGTAGGGGCCATCAGCATCGACGCCTATCAGGCCGATGTCGAGCGCGCCGTACGTTTTCTGGATGGCAAGGCATCCGAAGTCATGGCCGACATCGAGCGCCGCATGCAGGCGGCCTCAGAGCAACTGGCGTTTGAAGAGGCGGCGGTGCTGCGCGACCAGATGGGGGCCCTGGCCAGGGTATTGCAGCAACAAACCATGGAAGAAATCGGTAATGACGATGTGGATGTGATTGCCGTGGTGGTGGCCGGGGGGCGCGTGTGTGTCAATCTGGCGATGATTCGTGGCGGCCGTCATTTGGGCGACAAGGCCTTTTTCCCCACACACACCGACGGCGATGCACCCGGCGAAGTCCTGTCGGCGTTTGTCGCGCAACATTATCTCGATCGTCCGATGCCCGCAGTCATTGTCTGCTCGCACGTGTTGTCAGACCCCGACCTCATGCCTTTGCTGCACGCGCAAACCGGAACGAAATCCAGGATACTGACCCGCCCTCAGGGCGTGCGCAAATCGTGGTTGGAGCAAGCTACTAAAAATGCCGAAATGGCACTGGCCCGCATGCTCACCGAGTCTGGCGCACGGGCGGCGCGCACTCTGGCGCTTGCCGAGGCGCTGGGTCTGGACACAGACGAGCCCGCACTGGATGCCTTGCATATCGAATGCTTCGACATCAGTCATACGGCAGGCGAGGCCACGCAAGCTTCTTGCGTTGTGTTTCGTCACCACGAAATGCAGCCATCGCTGTACCGACGCTACAACATTGCCGGCATTACGCCTGGCGACGATTACGCCGCCATGCGCCAGGTGTTGACCCGGCGTTTTACCCGTGTGGCCGACGGGCAGGCCGAGATGCCGGGTATTGTGTTGATTGATGGCGGTAAAGGGCAAGTCGAGGTAGCGCGCCAGGTGTTTGCCGAGCTGGGGCTTGATACCCAGGCGCTGGTTGGCGTGGCCAAAGGCGAGGGGCGCAAGGTGGGGCTTGAAACGCTGGTGTTTGCCGATGGCCGCCCGCCTGTGGCTTTAGGGGTAGAATCTGCGGCATTGATGCTGGTTGCGCAAATTCGCGACGAAGCGCACCGGTTTGCCATCACGGGTATGCGCGCGCAGCGCGCCAAAGCACGTAATGTGTCGCGCCTGGAACAGATCGACGGGGTCGGCGCCAAGCGCAGGCAAAAGCTTCTGGCCCGTTTTGGCGGGTTTTCGGGGGTTGCCGCCGCCAGTATCGATGACCTGCGGTCAGTCGACGGGATTTCCGGCGAGCTGGCTGAACGCATTTATTTCGCCTTGCGATAAGTTAGTATTGAGCCTATGCCGACCAATTTCCCAATGATGCTGACGTGGCTGCGGATTGTCATGATTCCGCTGTTCGTTGCGTTTTACTATGTGCCCGAAAGCTGGCTGTCGGTACCTGTGCGCGATACCGCGGCGGCCGTGGTGTTCATTGTTGCGGCCCTGACCGACTGGTTCGATGGCTGGCTGGCGCGCCGCTGGAATCAAACATCGTCGTTTGGCGCCTTTCTCGACCCGGTTGCCGACAAGCTCATGGTGTCGGCAGCGTTGTTGGTTTTGCTCGACCTGCAGAGAGTCGACGTGTTTATCGCACTGATTATTATTGGCCGCGAAATCACAATTTCGGCGCTGCGCGAATGGATGGCCAAAATCGGCGCGAGCGGCAGTGTGGCCGTGCACTGGTTGGGTAAATTCAAAACTGCAGCGCAAATGGTCGCCATACCGTGCCTACTGTTTTGGCAACCCTTGTATGGTGTGCCCCTGCATTGGGTGGGCCAGGTACTTATTATTGTGGCCGCCATTCTTACGGTATGGTCAATGTTTTATTATTTGCGCCGTGCCTGGCCGCAAATTCGCGCCAAATCGGGCGAATGACCCGATCGAGCCCAATCGTTTTTATTCGTTTCTGCTAACGTCATGACCACAACAACCGTCGAGCATTTCGCTGACTCGCCACAAATCCAGCGTCGCGACTGGAAAATCATCACGCTTATCGGTGCGGCGCATTCCTGCTCGCACTTTTTCCAGCTTGTTTTTCCCACATTATTCATTGCACTGAATACCGAGTTTGGTTTCAGCTACAGCCAGTTGGGGCTGCTGGTAGCGATTTTCTTTGTGGCGTCGGGTGTCGGGCAGGCGTCGTCGGGCTTTATTGTTGATCGTATCGGCCCCACGCCTGTGTTGCGTTTCGGGCTGGCCAGTTTTGTGGTGGCCGGGATGCTCATCGGGCTCGCTAACGGTTATGCCATGCTGGTGCTGGCAGCCCTTATTGGCGGGTTTGGCAATTCCGTGTTTCATCCTGTCGACTACTCCATTCTTAACCATCGGGTCAGTGCGCGCCGGTTGGGGCATGCGTTCAGTACCCATGGTTTTACCGGCAACCTGGGGTGGGCGCTCACGCCACTCTTCATGTCGGCGCTTATTTACCTGGCCAACTGGCGGGTTGCGGCCATTGGCGCCGGCGCGCTGGTGGCGGTTGTGCTGGTGTTTGTCTGGCGAGGCCGCGAGTTGCTGGCGGGTAAAAACGTCGAGCATGCCGCCGGTCAGGCCCACAAAGAAGGGTCGCTGGCGTCCAAGTCGGTCGGTCAGACCCTCGCTACGCTGGCTCGGCAACCAGCATTGTGGGGGGCGTTTTTCTTTTTCGCACTCACGTCCATTTCGCTGTCGGCCGTTCAAAATTACAGTATTCCCATGCTGGGCGACGTCTACAGCATCGATGCCGTGCTGGCGGGTACGGCGCTGTCGGCCTATATGCTGGCTTCGGCACTGGGCATGATCGCCGGCGGTTTTCTTGTTAGCGCCAATCCGCGTACCGAACTCACCATCGCCGGGTCTCTGGTGCTGGCGGGTGTGTTGCTGGTGGTGTTGGCATCGGGCCTTGTCTCCCCCTGGCTGGCCATGGTCGTGGTGGCCACAGGTGGTTTTTGCGCCGGTGTTTCCACACCCTCGCGCGACATGCTGATTCGCAAAATCACGCCCAAAGGGGCCACCGGTACGGTGTATGGCCTGGTGTATTCGGGTATGGATGTCGGCGCATCGCTGGCGCCGCTTGCCTTTGGCATCATGCTCGACCTGGGCTACGTGAAGGGCCCATGGGTGGGTGGTGCAGCGGCATTTGTCATTGCGGCTGCAGCAGCCCTTGTTATTGGTCGCTCTACCGCGGCACGTGGCGGCTAAGCGTCGCCACTTTGTTCAGGCTGTTTCTTTAAGCGCCTTGCCGGCGCTTAAAGTAATGCGGTAGTTACTTACTGGCGTGGCGTGCGTTGCACCAAGACCTGGGCCGTTGGGTTGCTGCTGCGCCAGGGGTTGATGTCTAGCCCGCCACGACGGGTGTAGCGCGCATAAACCTGTAATGCGCTGGGTTCGCACAGGTGCCAAAGGTCGCAGTACATTTTTTCAACACAATGCTCATGAAACTCGTTGTGTTGGCGCAGCGACACGATATATTTCAGCAAGGCAGCACGGTCTAGCTTGGGGCCCGTGTATTCAATTTGCACGCTGCCCCAGTCGGGCTGGCCGGTTACCGGGCAGTTCGATTTCAACAAGTCAGAGGTCAGTGTTTCGGTAACGATTTGCCCCCGGTCGCACTGCAGCAGGTCGGGCGCGGGCTGGTAGCGGGTAATTTCTACATCAATATCGTCAATGTTTTCGCCGTGCATGGCGCGGCAAGACACTTCGAGGCCGGCTTGCAAAGGTTCGATTTCAATCTGAACTGTCCCGCCACTGGCTGCATCAAGGTCTTTTTGCATCAGTTGCTTGACGTCTTCAATGTGCGCGAAGCGGCTCTCGTTGAATGAATTCAGGTACAGCTTGAATGACTTGGATTCGATTAAAAAGGGCGTGCTGTGGGGCAGGGTAAAACGGCCCATGGCCACGACGGGTTTGCCCTTGGCATTTAGCCACGACAGTTCGTAGGCCGTCCAGATGTCGGCACCGTGCCAGGCCGGCAGGCTGCCCAGGCCGGCCCGGTTGTTGGCCCGCGCAATCGGGAACAATAAAGAGGCATCGTAAGTTGTGGGGTAGACAACGTCATGGCCCAGCGGCGCGTTAACAAGGTCGGAATGGCTCATGGTGACAATATAAAAACGGTGATCAGGCCCTATAGGCCAAAGTTTTTGCATTGTAGCGGGTCTTGATTTTGATCAAGCGTCTAAACCTATCTTTCATGTACGGTTTTAAACATGTCACCCTGGACGCTATTCGCCCCCCCTAAAAACTTGTCCGATGCCGATCGCAACGACCGGCGTCACATGCTCGCGCGTTTGGGGCTGGCCTGGCTCGGCATGATGCAAGTCATGATGTTCGCGTTCCCGGGGTATGTGCGCCACCGGCCCATGTCCCCCGAAGACCTCTCTTTCCTTGACGAAGCCATTGTGTTGCTTAACTGGCTTAGTCTGGTTCTTACCGTTCCCGTAGTGTTGTACTGTGCCTGGCCTGTGTGGCGGGGCGCTTTTGCGCGGCTGCGCCAGGCGTCGGTCAGTATGGATGTCCCGGTGGCGTTGGGTATTTTGGCTGCGTTCATTCCCAGCACCTATGCCACCTGGGTCAACCAGGGCGAAGTCTACTTCGAGTCGGTCACCATGTTTGTGGCCTTTTTGCTCACAGCCCGCTATCTGGAATTCTGCGCCCGTCAGGCCGCCGGCCCGGCTGGTAAACAATCGGGCCCTGTGCATCGGCACATCGAGTCGGCCCGCGCGCTAATGTCGGCAGGCGCCGATCGTGTCGCGCTGTGGTTCACCATTGCGCAATTGGCACTGGCCTTTGCCGCGGGTGCCTTCTGGCTTTCGTATGCACCCGAACATGCCGTGGCCGTCACCGTGGCATTGCTGGTTATCAGCTGTCCCTGCGCTTTGGCTATGTCTGTGCCTACAGCTGTGTCGGCCGCGCATGCCGTAGCCCTCGAGCGCCCCGACCTGACACAAACCGAGCTCGACGCGCTGGTGTTGTCCACTCGTCGAACCGCCAATCAAAGTCTTTACGGGTCGATGGCCTGGCATTTGCTGCTGACACCATTGGCGGCCATGGGTTATGTCCAGCCGTGGTTGGCTGCCATCACCATGCTGGTGTCGTCGTTGGCGGTAGCTGCCAATGCCTGGCGCCTGTACCGGCGTATGTCGGTGCCGCCATCGTTGCGGTTGTCAGCAGCTGTTCAGGTATAGGGCAATACTATGGGCGCGTTGTATCTGTTGTTGCCCATTTCGCTGGTTTTGGTGGTGGTTATCGGTATTGCATTTTGGTGGGCCATTTTTTCGGGCCAGTTCGACGACGCTGACGAGGCCGCGCGGTCTATTCTCGACGATGACGACACGACCGTAGCGCCCAAAGAGGGCGGCAAGCCGGGCGACACGCTTTAATTAACAACAATATTTGTTTTACTTTTGTAATTAGGGGATTCTCATGGGCACTTCCGGTACGCTGGGGAAACAGGCCGAGACCTTCAATTATGGTGTGGTGCGGCAGTTCACCATCATGACCATATTTTGGGGTGTTATCGGCATGGCGGTGGGCGTATTGATTGCGGCGCAGTTGTTCTGGCCGGAACTCAATTTCAATACGCCATGGCTAAGCTATGGCCGTTTGCGGCCGGTGCACACCAACACCGTCATTTTTGCATTTGGCGGTACGGCGCTGTTTGCCACGTCTTACTACGTCGTGCAACGCACCTGTCAGGTCAGGCTGTTTTCCGACAAGCTGGCGGCGTTTACGTTTTGGGGCTGGCAAGCATGTTTGCTGGCGGGCTTTTTGACTCTGCCCATGGGCTTTACCAGCACTAAAGAATACGCCGAATACGAATGGCCTATCGATATCCTGATCACCCTGGTGTGGGTAGCTTACGCGGTGGTGTTTTTCGGCACAATTGTCAAACGCCGGGTGCGCCATATTTACGTGGCTAACTGGTTTTTTGGCTCGTACATTCTTACCATCGCCATTTTGCACATTTTCAACAACATCGAAATCCCGGTTTCGATGTGGAAATCGTACTCGGCGTATTCGGGTGTGCAAGACGCCATGGTGCAATGGTGGTACGGCCACAATGCGGTGGGCTTTTTCCTGACCACCAGCTTTCTGGGCATGATGTACTACTTTGTGCCCAAGCAGGCCGAGCGCCCCATTTATTCGTATCGCTTGTCGATTGTGCACTTCTGGGCACTGGCCTTTACCTATATGTGGGCCGGCCCTCATCACTTGCACTACACCTCGTTGCCCGACTGGACCCAAGCCCTGGGTATGGTGTTTTCATTGATTTTGCTGGCGCCTTCGTGGGGCGGCATGATCAACGGCATCATGACCTTGTCGGGGGCCTGGCACAAGCTGCGCACCGACCCGATCCTCAAGTTTTTGGTGGTGGGGCTCTCGTTCTACGGGATGTCCACCTTCGAAGGCTCGATGATGTCCATCCGTACGGTTAACGCCTTGTCGCACTACACCGACTGGACGGTCGGGCACGTGCACGCGGGCGCGCTGGGTTGGGTGTCCATGACGATTTTCGGGTCGCTGTATTACCTTATTCCCCGCCTGTACGGGCGTACCACTATGGCCAGCATGAAACAGGTCGAACTGCATTTCTGGCTCGCCACCATTGGTGTTGTGCTGTATATCGCCTCAATGTGGGTAGCGGGTGTCATGCAGGGCCTGATGTGGCGCGCCACTGGCGATGACGGCACACTGACCTACAGCTTCGTCGAATCCGTCAAGGCGACCTATCCCTTGTATTTCATCCGCTTGCTGGGCGGGATCATGTTCTTGTCGGGCATGTTGCTGATGGCCTGGAACACGTTCAAAACGGTTGTGGGCCAACCCAAACCTAATCCCCGGGTTTATCTGTACAACCCCGACAGCACCGACCCTGCACTGGTCGGGCCCGCTTCCGACAAAGCCGTGACTGGCACTGCATCGGCATAAGGAGAAACAACATGGCCAACGAGAAAAAGAAATTTTTCAGTCACGACACCCTCGAAACCAATATTGGCTGGATGATTATCGCCAGCATTCTGGTGGTCAGTTTTGCCGGTCTGGTCCAGATCGTTCCGCTGTTCTTTCAGCACTCCACCACGCAGCCGACCGAGGGCGTCAAGCCCTACGAGGCCCTGCAACTGGTGGGGCGCGACCTGTACATTCGCGAAGGCTGTGTGGGTTGCCACTCGCAGCAAATTCGCATGCTGCAGTCCGAAGTCCAGCGTTACGGCCCGTATTCTTTAGCAGGAGAGTTCGTCTACGACTACCCCTTCCTGTGGGGGTCCAAGCGTACTGGTCCCGACCTGGCGCGTGTCGGCGGGCGTTATTCCGACGAATGGCATCGCGTGCACCTGCGCAACCCCCGCGACCTGGTCAAAGAGTCGAACATGCCGGCGTATCCGTGGCTGGCACAAAACACGGTTGAAGGCGCCGACGTGCAGGCACGCATGCGCGCGTTGCGTGTGCTGGGGGTGCCTTATACCGACGAACAAATCGAGACGGCACCGGCGCAGCTTAAAGGCAAAACCGAAGAAGACGCCATGGTGGCCTATTTACAAAGTCTGGGCGTGGCCGGTCGCGAAGCGGCCGCCAAGGCCGTGGCAGAAGGGAGTCGCTGATCATGGGCGTTCTTAACGGCATTGTTACTTTAATTGCACTGGTGACCTTTTTGGGCATTGTGTTCTGGGCGTTCTCTAAGGGTCGCGCCAAAGCCAACCAAGAAGCCGCCATGCTGCCATTCGCACTTCCCGACGAAGCCGCCACCGCGGGCAACGGCAGTACGTTGCCGTCGGGCCGTCAGCCACAAGGGGGTTCTCATGAGTGACTTTTTCAGTGGTTTCTGGGGGTATTTCATTACCATCATTACCCTGCTGGGTATTGCCTTTTGCGTCTGGCTGCTGTTTACACAACGCCGATGGTTGGGCAAAGACGTCAAGCAGGTACAAGATACCGGCCACGTCTGGGATGGCGACCTGACCGAACTGAACAACCCCGTGCCGCGCTGGTGGACGGTGTTCTATGTGCTGCTGTGCGTATTCAGTTTGGGTTACCTTGTTTTGTATCCGGGCCTGGGGACGTTTCAGGGGGTGCTTAATTATTCAACGGCCGAGTCGGTCAAGCAGGCACAAGCCGAACTGGCCGAAAAAATCCGGCCGGTGTATCAACGCTACGAGGCAATGCCCATTCCCGAAATTGCCAAAGAGCAGCAGGCCCGCGAGATCGGGCAGCGTTTATTCTTGAACGCCTGTGCCCAGTGCCACGGTTCCGACGCCAAGGGGGCACCCAGTTTCCCCAACCTGACCGATACCGACTGGCTGTATGGCGGCTCTCCCGAGCAAATCATGCAGTCCATCACCAAGGGTCGTCACGGCATCATGCCGCCCATGGCAGCCCAGGTCAAACCCGACGAGGCCGCGGCTATTGCCCAGTATGTCAGGTCGTTGTCGGGCCTGGCCAGCGACCCTCTAATGGTGGTGCCCGGCAAGCGCGGCTTCGAAACGTTCTGTGCGGCTTGCCACGGGGTTGACGGCAAGGGCAACCAGGCCTTGGGAGCCCCCAATCTTACCGACGATGTATGGCTGTACGGCAGCTCGTCGGCAACGATTGTCCAAACCATCATGAGCGGCCGGAACAACCAGATGCCGGCCCAAGAGGGCATTCTTACGCCAGAGCAGATCCGTATGCTGACGGCATACGTCTGGGGTTTGTCTAACAACTAGCCGGAAGCATCATGGACAAGAAACCCGTCGTCTCTACTGAACCCTTAACCGGGGATCAGCCCATCCCCGCGTGGCAGCCGCCCAGGGTCGAGGCGACGGCGTCCAGGGGCGCGTCGCCCCAGGTTGAACAAGCGCTGGCCGATGTACGCCGCAAAATTTACCCGCGTGCTGTCAGTGGTATTTTTGCCCGGTGGCGCATCATCATGGTGTTTTTTACCCAGATTATTTTCTATGGGTTGCCATGGCTCGAGTGGGGCGGGCGCCAGGCGGTGCTTTTCGACCTGGGCGCGCGTAAGTTTTATATTTTCGGCATGGTGTTGTGGCCACAAGACGTCGTGTATTTGGCCGTGTTGCTGGTCTTGTCGGCGTTGTCGCTGTTCTTGTTTACCGCCATTGCGGGGCGATTGTTTTGCGGGTATGCCTGCCCTCAAACTGTTTACACCGAAATTTTCATGTGGGTCGAGCGCAAAATCGAGGGCGACCGCCTGGCGCGTATCCGCCTCGACGAGCAACCCCTGTCGTTTCGAAAATTCCGGCTGAAAGCGGCTAAACACACCGTCTGGGTACTCATTGCCTTCTGGACGGGTTTTACGTTCATTGGTTACTTTGCGCCTATTCGCGAGCTGGGTGCAGGTCTTCTGGCGCTGTCGCTGGGCCCCTGGCAGTGGTTCTGGATGGTGTTTTACGCCTTTGCCACCTGGGGAAATGCCGGTTTCATGCGCGAAGCGGTATGCAAGTACATGTGCCCGTATGCGCGGTTTCAAAGCGTGATGGTCGACGACGATACCTTTGTCGTCACATACGACCATGTCCGGGGTGAGCCGCGGGGCGGGCGTTCGCGGCGCATCGATCATAAAGAAGCCGGGATGGGCGATTGCGTCGACTGCAGTCTTTGCGTGCAGGTTTGCCCGACGGGCATCGATATCCGCGATGGTCTGCAGTACATGTGCATTGGTTGCGGGGCCTGTGTCGATGCCTGCGACCAGGTGATGGACAAAATGGACTACCCGAAAGGCCTGATACGCTATACATCGGGCTCGGCGATCACCGAGCGCCTGAGCCAAACCCAAGCGCGCAAGCGTGTGTTTCGGCCGCGCGTGTTGTTTTACATCGGTTTGCTGGTGGTCATTACGGCCGGCTTCTTGTATGCCCTGGTCGTACGCGAAACGCTTAAGGTCGACGTTATCCGGGATCGGGGGGCGCTGGGTCGCGAAGTGGCCGGCGGCCTGATAGAAAACGTGTACCGGCTGCAAGTCATGAATACCAGCGAAGCACCGCTGACCTTGCAATTGCGTGCCGATGGCTTGCCCGGGCTGTCGATTGCCTTGGCCGAAAATGCACAACGTTCTTATTTTTATGTGGATGGTTCGGCCAACAGGTTGGTGCCGGTTATTGTGCGCGCGCCGGCCGGTCAGGTACAGCCGGGCATGCACGATATTTCAATTATCGTCTCCGACCTGAACCCCGAAATTGCACCGCACAATGTTACAGAAAAAACCAGTTTTTATGTACCTCAGTAAACCCGAACAATAATCAGGTGGAGCCATGACTGAGCAAAACAACACAACCAACCCCTGGTGGAAAGAACCGTGGCCCTGGATCATTATGGCCGGGCCATTTCTGGCGTTGGTGGGGTGCGCCATCACCATCGCACTGGCGGTCAAGCATTTTAGTGGCGAAGCCATTACCGACGGCGGCGTGCGGCAGGGTTTGGTCGTTAAACGCGTCGGCCCCGAACGCAGCCCACAGGCCCCATCGGCGGTATCGCAAAACGACGCACGGGGTGCGCCATGAGTCGCTATTCTTTAATGTGGATTTTATGGCCGTCTTTTTTGCTGGCAGGGGCAGGTAGTGCCGCAGTGTTCGCGTTGGTCGACCCTTTAGATATTGCCGTGTTTGGTTCAATGCATTTCAGTCGCGAGGTTGTGTACACCGCAGGCTTTTTTATTTTCTGGGTGGTCACGGCGTTGTCGAGTGCGCTGACGCTTTACATGGCGCCCCCCGAGGGGCCGGCAAAACTGAAAGACGATGGCTTGTAATGCGCGCCGGGGTTTAGCCGTAATCGCTGCCGGCAAGTTCGCGCAGGGCGGGCAAGTCGAGCAACTGGACTTCGCGCTGATGAATACGGATGAGGTTTTCTTTGGCAAACCGCGAAAACAACCGGCTGACGGTTTCCAGGGTCAGGCCCAGGTAACTGCCGATTTCTTCGCGGCTCATGCGCAAAATGAATTCGGTTGACGAATACCCCAAAATGGAGAGCCGTTGCGACATATTGACCAAAAACGCGGCCAGACGTTGTTCGGAGCGCAGCACACCCAACGCCATGACCAATTGCTGCGACCTTTTGATTTCCTGGCTGGTCAGCCTGCGCAACTGGTGCTGCAATGCGGGTACGTGGGCGATAACACGGTCAATTTCGTTGACCCGGGCCACGCACACTTCGGTGTCTTCAAGGGCAATGGCGTGCGACAGCTGCTTGCCTTCCAGGAAACCGTCGAGCCCGACGATTTCGCCTGGCAACAAAAAGCCCGTCACCTGGATATGGCCGGTAGCATCTTCGAGCTGGGTTTTCATTGAGCCCACCCGAATGCCGTAAATGGCCTGGGCAGGGTCGCCTGTGTTGAACAGGGTGTCGCCTTTGGGTACGCGAATGCGTTCTTGGACGACTTCTTCGAAGCGCGCAATATCTACGGTTGACATCCCCACCGGAAGGCACAGGCTGTTAAGCATGCAAGTCGAGCAACGATGGGAATCGGATGTCAGCGTGATTTTTTTCTGCATACAGGAAACAGACTAGTTATGCGCGGCTGGCATATAGACATAGCCCTATGGCATAAGCTAATGGGCAGATTGTCTGAACATTGTACATGCTTTAAAAATTAATGCTTAATGCGAATCCCAGTAGCTGGTTTGCGTGTATGTGGTTTTAAGCAGGTCGGTAAAAACCTGCAGCCGGGGGGGAATATGTCGGCGTTCGGGCATAAGGGCAAAAATACCGTTGGGCGGTGCGGCAAACTCGTCCAGCACCGTCACCAGGCGGCCTTCTTCGATGTCCTGGCGCACTTCCCACAAAGATCGCCAGGCCAGACCGCAGCCGGCCAGGGCCCACGCGTGCAGTACCGAACCATCGCTGCTGCTCACGGTTCCCTTGACCCGGTAGGCTTTGACATGGCCTTCTTGTTTAAGCAGCCACCCGCGCGACTGGTTGCCCTGGGTGCCGAACGACAGGCAATTGTGATTGACCAGGTCGTCGGGGGTGTTGGGGCGGCCAAAGCGGTTCAGGTAGTCGGGCGACGCCACAATGACCCTGCGGTTGTCGGCCAGCCGTATGCCCACATATTGCGAATTGTCCAGGTCGCCAATACGAATGGCGCAGTCATAGCGCTCGTCGATCAGGTCGACCAGACGGTCGCTCAGGTCAAGGGTAATGCTGATGTCCGGGTAGCGTTCCAGAAACTCAGGCAGCAAGGGGGCAATATGACGCCGCCCAAACCCCGCCGGGGCGCTGATGCGCAGCGGGCCGCTGGGTCGTGTCCCACCTTGGGCCACCTGGGCCTCGGCTTCGGCCAGGTCGCGCAAAATGCGCTGGGCTTCTTCCAGAAACAGCCCGCCCTCTGCGGTCAACGACAATCGGCGCGTCGAGCGTACAAAAAGCTTGACCCCCAAACGGGCTTCCAGGGCGTCCAGGCGCCGGCTCATCATGGTGGGAGCGATGTCCTGGGCCCGGGCTGCGGCCGACAGGCTGCCCAGGGCGGCTACCGCGACAAAACTTTCCAGTTGTTTGAACTTGTCCATTTCACATCTTGAAATTTTCTTGGCAGGCCTTATTTAATCATCATTCGAGCGAATGCTCTTACCCTACAGTGAAAGACGACTATGCGATTCGACAAATTGACCACGAAATTTCAGCAAGCGATTGCCGATGCGCAAAGCTTGGCTGTGCAAAATGACAACCAGTATATCGAGCCGGTGCATGTGCTGGCGGCCTTGCTGGCCGATACCGACAGTGGCACCGGCAGCTTGCTGGCGCGCGCCGGTGTGGCCACCAACCGCCTTACATCGGGTCTGAATACGGCCATAAAGGCACTGCCTCAGGTCAAAGGGGCCGGTGGCAATGTGCAGGTTGGCCGCGAACTTCAGGCTGCGTTGGCGCGTACCGACAAAGAAGCATCCAGTCGGGGCGATACCTATATTGCCAGCGAGCTGTTCTTGTTGGCGCTGGTCGACGACAAAGGCGAGGCCGGGCGTTTGCTGCGCGAGGCCGGCCTGCAACGCAAGCCTTTAGAGGCGGCGATTGAGGCCGTACGGGGTGGCGCAACGGTATCCGACGCTGAAGGCGAGTCTAATCGCGAAGCCCTGAAAAAATACACGACCGACCTGACGGAACGCGCGCGCGAAGGCAAGCTCGACCCGGTGATTGGCCGCGACGACGAAATCCGCCGTGCCATCCAGATTCTGCAGCGTCGCACCAAAAACAATCCGGTCCTGATCGGTGAGCCTGGCGTGGGTAAGACGGCAATTGTCGAAGGCCTGGCCCAGCGCATTATCAACAATGAGGTCCCGGAAACCCTGAAGGGCAAGCGGGTGCTGTCTCTTGATTTGGCGGCCTTGCTAGCCGGCGCCAAGTATCGAGGCGAGTTCGAAGAGCGCCTGAAAGCGGTGCTGAAAGAGCTGTCGCAAGACCAGGGTGGCATTATTGTCTTTATCGACGAGATCCACACTATGGTGGGGGCCGGTAAAGCCGAAGGTGCCATGGATGCGGGCAATATGCTCAAGCCTGCATTGTCGCGCGGCGAACTGCACTGCATTGGCGCGACCACCCTCGACGAATACCGCAAGTACATCGAAAAAGATGCCGCGCTGGAGCGTCGATTCCAGAAGGTGTTGGTCGACGAGCCCGATGTCGAGTCAACCATCGCTATTTTGCGAGGTTTGCAAGAGCGCTACGAACTGCACCACGGCGTTGCCATTACCGACCCGGCCATTGTGGCGGCGGCTGAGCTTTCACATCGGTATATTACCGACCGTTTTCTGCCGGACAAGGCCATTGACCTCATCGACGAGGCTGCCGCGCGTATCCGCATGGAGATTGACTCCAAGCCAGAGGTCATGGACAAGCTGGATCGCCGCATTATCCAGCTGAAAATCGAGCGCGAGGCGGTCAAGAAAGAGACCGACGAGGGTTCGTTGCGTCGCCTGAAAGCCATTGAAGACGAGCTGGAAAAGCTGCAGCGCGAATATAACGACTACGAAGAAATCTGGAAGGCCGAAAAGGCGGCCGTTCAAGGGTCGCAGTCGGTTAAAGAGGAAATCGAGCGTACGCGTGCCGAAATGGCCGAGTTGCAACGCAAAGGCCAGTTCGACAAGCTGGCCGAGCTGCAGTACGGCAAGCTGCCCGAACTGGAAGCACGCCTGAAGGCGGCCGAGGCCAGCGGCGATGGCGACAAAACGTCCGAGACGGATAAGCCGCGCTTGCTGCGCACCCAGGTTGGGGCTGAAGAAATTGCCGAGGTGGTGGCGCGCGCCACGGGCATACCGGTGTCCAAAATGATGCAGGGCGAACGCGCCAAGCTGCTGGGTATGGAAGACCACCTGCATCGTCGTGTGGTGGGGCAAGACGAAGCCGTCAGCCTGGTGGCCGACGCCATCCGCCGTTCGCGTGCAGGTTTGTCCGATCCGGCACGTCCTTACGGCTCGTTCCTGTTTTTGGGGCCGACAGGGGTGGGTAAAACCGAGCTCACCAAAGCATTGGCCGACTTTCTATTCGACTCAGAAGAGCATCTGGTTCGTATCGACATGAGCGAGTTCATGGAGAAGCATTCGGTGGCCCGTCTTATCGGTGCGCCTCCCGGTTATGTGGGTTACGAAGAGGGCGGTTATCTGACCGAAGCGGTGCGTCGCAAGCCCTACAGCGTGATTTTGCTGGACGAAGTAGAAAAGGCCCACCCGGATGTCTTTAACGTACTTTTGCAGGTGCTTGATGACGGTCGCCTGACCGATGGTCAGGGGCGAACTGTGGATTTCCGTAATACGGTCATCGTAATGACTTCCAACCTGGGTTCGCAACATATCCAGAGTATGGCGGGGCAACCTTACGAGGTCGTTAAAGAAGTCGTCTGGGAAGAGCTCAAAACGTCATTTCGCCCTGAATTCCTCAACCGTATCGATGAGGTTGTCGTGTTCCATGGCCTGGAAGCCAAGCACATCGAGTCTATTGCCCAGATCCAGATTCAGCGCTTGCAACAGCGTCTGGCCCAGCAAGAGATGCGTCTGGAAGTGTCGGATGCGGCG
This sequence comes from Pusillimonas minor, assembly GCF_014237865.1. GTDB lineage: Bacteria > Pseudomonadota > Gammaproteobacteria > Burkholderiales > Burkholderiaceae_B > Neopusillimonas > Neopusillimonas minor. The sequence continues at coordinate 98,417 of NZ_JACJUU010000001.1, read as the reverse complement.
TTGGCGCAGTTGGCTCGGACAGGCTTTGATCCTGTGTTTGGTGCGCGACCGTTGAAACGGGCAATTCAGCAGCACATCGAAAATCCGGTGGCGCGTTTGTTGCTGGAAGGCAAGTTCGGGCCCAAAGACGTGATTCCGGTCGATTGGCGGGATGACAAGTTTGTGTTCGAACGTACGTTGCAGTAACACCGGCCTTGCTACAAAAAACATCGGGCGCCCCAGGGCGCCCGATGTTTTTTTGCATTGATGCAACGTGGCAGGTAGGGGTAGCGTGCTGACCTGAGCCGATCTGATTTGACTCTACCCAACCAAACCCGAGCCGACCCGACTTGGCCTGACCTGACTTAATTCGATCTGGTCTGATCTGGTTCGAGCCTGTCTGATCGTGCCCAGGCCAAGCCAGCCCAGCCCGACACCGGACTGGCGCTTAAAGCGTTTCTTCGCGCCCGTAGAACTTGACGCCGATTTGCACCGGCTCGCGGCCCTGGGCCCGGCGGTGGCGATTGGTATCGCGCAGCGAATAAATACAGCCGCAGTATTCTTGCTGGTAGAAGTTTTCGCGTTTGCTGATTTCGATCATGCGGGCCGACCCGCCGCCTTTGCGCCAGTTGTATGTCCAGTACAACATGCCGGGGTAGCGTGCTGCCGCGCGTTCGCCGCAGCCGTTGATCTGGTTCATGTCTTTCCAGCGAGAAATGCCCAAGGAACTGGTGATGGTGTCGTAGCCGTTTTCGTAGGCGTACAGGGCGGTGCGCTCGAAGCGCATATCGAAACACTGCGTGCAGCGTTCGCCGCGTTCGGGCTCGTTTTCCAGGCCTTTGACGCGTTCGAACCAGTTGTCGCGATCGTAGTCGGCATCGATAAATTCTATGCCGTGCTCTTGCGCAAAACGGATGTTTTCGTTTTTGCGGATGTCGTATTCGCGGTCGGGGTGGATGTTGGGATTGTAAAAATAAATGGCGTAGTCAATGCCCGAGGCGGTCATGGCTTCCATGACTTCGCCGGAGCAGGGGGCGCAGCACGAGTGCAGCAAGACTTTCTTGCGTGATTCGGGCAGTTCGAGGGTGGGGCGTTTAATGTCAGTCATGTCGTTATTTTAAGCGGGCTGCCGGAAATTCAAAAGTGCCGGCGCCAACGGGTGTGTTTGGCGCCGGCGCCTGGGCTCAATCGCCAATAACCGCCTTCCAGAGCGCGCACACGGCGTCGCGCTCGGGCTGGAACTGGTCGGCAGGGATCCGGGCCACGTCGTTGCCCTGCAGTCGCATTTCGTGCTGCGCTTTTCGAAACACCCGATAGGCGTCGGCAACTTGGGACGACAGCTGCTGCGGTATAAGGCCCGCGCGTGCGGCCAGGCCCAACAGGGCAATATTGCCCAGGTTGTCGAGCAGCTCGGGGTGGGCGGTAGATGTCGACAGCACCAGGTACTGCGTAATGAATTCGATATCAACCATGCCGCCACGGTCGTGTTTAAGGTCGAACAGTTGGGTAGGGTTGGGGTGGCCGGCCGCGATTTTTTCGCGCATGACCTTGACCTCGTCGCGCAGTTTGTTTGGGTCGCGCGGCAAAAGCAGCACCCGCTGCCTGATTTCTTCGAATCGGGCGCCCACGGAAGGGTCTCCGGCGGCAAAGCGGGCGCGTGTAATCGCCTGGTGTTCCCAGGGCCAGGCGTGCTCAAGCTGATATTGCTCAAAGGCGTCGAGCGACACGGCCAGCACGCCGGCATCGCCGTCGGGGCGCAGACGCAGGTCAATTTCGTACAAACGGCCCGATGAGGTCATGGTGGATAGCCAAGAAGCCATGCGCCGCCCCAGTTTGGCGTAGATTTCGCCGGCGTCATCGCGATCGTCGTCGTATACAAAGACCAGGTCCAGGTCGGACGCGTATCCGATTTCTTTACCGCCCAGCCGGCCATAGGCAATAACGGCAAACCGGGAGGGCGGCAGTGACGATACGGCCTGGCCTTTGGGCTGCACAAGCGGCCAGACGCGCCGAATGGTCTCGGCCAGCAGCATGTCGGCCAGCGCCGAAAGCTGGTCGGCCAGTTGTTCGACGCTGAGTACGCCGCCCAGGTCTTGCGCCAGTAGCTGAAAACTGACCTGGCGCTGGATGTCGCGCATCAGGTTCATTTGCTGTTCGACGTCGGGCTGCCCGGTCGGCAGCATGCAGGCATCGAGCTCGCTACGCATATGCTGGGCCAGCTCGACGAAGTCGGGCGGCGCCATGAGCGAGTGCCATTCGATCAGGCTGTCGAGCAAGAGCGGATACTGACGCAAGTATTGCGCCGCCCATGGGCTGGCGCCCACAATCCGGGCGACACGGGCCAGAATTTCGGGGTATTCGGCCAGCAGCGCCAGGTAAGGGCTGCGCTGCACGATTTGTTCGATCAATTCGAGCAGCCGCAGGGCGGTTTGCTCGGGGTTGGCGGTTTTGGCGGCCGTTTCGATAATGGCCGGTAACAGCGCCTTAAGACGTCGGCGGCTGGTGGTGGGCAGGCTGCGCACCCGGTGGCTTTGGCGCAGGCTGTCGATGCGCTGCAGCAGTGTTTCGTTCGGGCTGCCGAAATGTGCCTCGATATGCCGGGCCATGGCATCGTCGGTTGCGGCGGCCGTGCCGGTGCCAGATTCGGGCTCGGGCTTCGTCGCCGCGGTTTCGCCGTCGTCGCCCATGCCGGCAAGCCGGAAGGCGTTGCGGAACGTACCATTAACGAAGGCCCGATGGGCGGCCAGGGTTTCTTCGAACTCGTCGGGGGTCATCCCCATGGCTGTGGCCAAATCTGCCCGAAGCTGCGGGTTGTGAGGCAGTAAATGGGTTTGCTCGTCTTCGCGATACTGCAGCAAATGTTCGGTGCGACGTAAAAACACGTAGGCAGACTCAAGCCGTTTAGCCAGGGTTTCGTCGATGACACCGGTAATTACCTGTTGCTGCAGGGCCTTTAACAGCCCCCGCTTTTGCAATGACGGGATACGCCCGCCCCGAATCAGCTGGTTCAGCTGCACCACAAATTCTATTTCGCGAATACCGCCGTCACCCAGCTTGATGTTGTGTGTGGCGTCGATGCCGTTGCGCTGGCTGGCCCGTTTGTTCCAGTCTTCGCGAATGCGTTCGCGCAGCGCCCGCAGCGACGACAGCGCGTCGAAGTCGAAGTACTTGCGATAGACGAATGGTTTGCGAAGGGCTTCTAGCTGAGCCTCTTGCTGACGCATATTGCTGTCGGCAAACGCCTGGGCCGGGATCACCCGGCCTTTCAGCCACGCATAGCGCTCCCATTCACGACCTTGTGTAATCAGGTAGTTTTCAAGGGCGTCCAGGCTCCAGGCCAGAGGCCCTGCGTCGCCATCTGGGCGCAGGCGCAAGTCGGTACGAAAGACCTGCCCATTGGCGTCGGGTTCTGACAACACGGGCATCATGCGTTGCGTCAGGCGCCCGTAAAACTCGTGGTGACTGATGCGCCGGCGTCCGTCGGTTTCGCCTTCTTCGCCGTACAGCATAATCAGGTCGATGTCGGACGATACATTCAGTTCGCGCCCGCCCAGTTTGCCCATGCCGATAATCAGCATTTCTTGGGGGGCGCCGGTTGCCGGGTCGAGGGGGGTGCCATGTACCCCTGCCAGGTCTGCCGCCACTGCCCGGTATGCTTGGGCAATGGCCAGGTCGGCAAAATGGCTCATGGCGCCGACGACTTCTTCAAGCGGTGCCACCCCGGCCAGGTCGCGCACCAGCAGGGTGTAGAACACTCTTTCGCGCGTCTGGCGCAGCGCCTTGCGCAATACGTCGAGCGCTGGCGCCTGTGCGGTCAACGCGTGCCCCGCCAGCTCGGTGAACCAGGCGTCGATAAGCGACGCAGTTACCGGTTGGTCGGCGGCTTGTTCAAGCCATGATTCGAAGCCGGGGTGGGCACTGGTTTTGCGGCGCAAAGCGCCCGACCAGCGCAATGCCGGTGCGAGTGAAAGACGGGACATGATTGCAGCCAGATATTGGGGTAATTGAAGACGCTAAGGCATAATTCGGGTATAAGACTCCAAAAGATACAACAAAACCCCCTGTTCCGGTAAACATACTCCCACGTGCGTCAGATCTATCCCTATATCCGCTGGCTAGGCCGCACGGCGCTGGTGCTGTACTTTGTTCTGGCCGCCTTGGTGCTGGGGGTACGTTACTGGGTACTGCCCAACATCGACACCTGGCGCCCTTATCTCGAGCAGCAGTTGTCGGGCGCCTTGGGCAGCCCCGTTACCCTGGGGAAGGTATCGGCGTCGTGGTCTGGTCTTAACCCATCGCTTCAGGTCGAGCAACTGGCTGTAAACAATGCCCAGGGGCGGCAGGTGTTTTCTTTACCGCAGGTCAGCGCACAGTTGCATTGGCTGGGCTTGCTAAGCGGGCAGGTCAGGCTGCTGGGCCTCGAAGCCACCGGCCTGGTGCTCGATATCCGTCGGGCGACCGATGGCCGGATCTGGCTGATGGGGCAGCCACTAGAGGCCGAAGATACCCATGCCCCCGACACGCCGCACCCGTTTGCGCAATGGTTGCTGGCGCAACAATACATTGCCCTTGACCATGCCACATTGCGCTGGCGCGACGAAATGCGGGACGGCCGGCCGCTGGCGCTCGACGATGTGACCTTGCAGTTTCTGAAGGTCGGTCAAGGGTACCAGGCGTCTTTAACGCTTAACGCACCCGCCGCATTGGCAGAGTCGCTCAGTCTGTCGGCCAACATTCAATACGAAGACCAGACGCTCGAAATCACCGATCCGGGTGCCTGGTCGGGGCGCCTTTATACGCGCATGACGCAGTTGCAGCCCCAGGCCTGGGCGCCCTGGATTGATATTCCACAGCATTTGAAGCATGGTGAGGTGTCGGGCCAGTGGTGGATCGACGTGCGTCCCGGTCAGTCGCCTGTGATTACGGCCGATGTGCACATCAATGAAGGTCGGTGGCAGCTCGACGACCTTGAGTCCCACTACATCCAGGCTGGAAATGTGCAGTTATATGCGGGCGGCCCGTGGTCGGCCATCAAAGCCATTTTCGAATCGCTGGGTGTCGAGCAAAGCCGGCCCACCCCTGCCCGGGAGGGCGACGAGGTGCAATGGCGCCTTCGGGCCGACGAGCTGAATCTTTCGATGCCAGAGGTCTTCGAGGCGCCCCTGTCGTTCGAGCATGTTGCGCTCGATGGCGCGTTTAGGCTAGACGCCGCGCAACGTTTTGTGGTGCCGGTACGCCAGGCGCATGTGGTCAGCGAGGCGATGGACCTGGTGCTGCAGGGCCGGTGGCAGCAAGGCGACACGGGTACGGCGGGTATGGCCGACTTCAAGGGGCGGTTCAATCGGGCCAGCCTTAATCGCATTGGGGCGCACCTGCCAAAATCAGTCGACCCCGACGCGCGCGAATGGCTGGGTTACGGATTGATGTCGGGGCAGTTGTTGTCGGCCGATATTGTGCTGGCCGGCGCGCTCGACCATTTCCCGTTTGGCGAGGCCCCCGATCAGGGCCGGTTCCAGATTGCCGGTCGTTTTGAAGACACCGATATCGATTACGCCCCGGCCGACACAGACGAACCCGGCTGGCCCCGCCTGATGGGGGTGAATGGCGTGGTAATGCTCGATCGGGTCGACCTGCGTTTGTATGCCGAATCCGCTCAGGTCAGCCCCGCCGAAAACGCCGTCATTGCGCTTGCCGATGTGAGGGCGCGCATCCCAAACATTGAATCTGATGCCGTACTGACAGTGCAGGGCGCATCGGTGGCGCCGGCGTCGGCTTATCTTGCCCTGGCGCATCATTCGCCGTTGGGTGGGCTGCTGGATAACGCCCTTGACCTGGCGCAGGCCGACGGGCAGTGGCAGGTCCCCCTGAAATTGCGCGTGCCCTTGCTCAATACAGACGACACCACCGTTCAGGGGCAGATTTTTTTTGATGGCGGTCAGGTCGTGCTTGACCCTGACGTGCCCGCATTGCAGCAAGTCAGTGGTCACCTGAACTTCTCTGACACGGGGCTGGATACTGATAACCTCAAGGCGACCTTCCTGGGTGGGCCGCTGGCCGTGCGTGGCGGCATTGGCGGCGGGCGCAAGGGGCTGGCCCTTGAAGGGCGCCTTACAGCCGATGCCTTGACAGCGTTTTTCGACCTTGAAGGGATGAAGCGGCTGTCTGGTGTTATCGATTACACCGGTACGGTTCGGCGATTGCCTACCCGTCGCTATGCCATGGCGGTGCAGTCGGCGTTGCAGGGGCTGTCGGCCGATTTCCCCGCGCCAGTCGGTAAAGGTGCGCAACAACAGCGTACCTTGCGCGCCGAATGGGTACCTTTAGAACGCGGCTCGGCACGTCTTGACGTCAGTCTGGCTAACGACGTCCGGTTGCGCCTGTTGCGGCGTGTTTCCCCCGATGCGCAGGCTTATTTCGACGCGGTGGCCATTGGCGTCGGGCAGACGCCGCTGTTGCCGACCCGTGGCCTGTCTGTCGATGCGCGTTATCCCGTTATCGATGCCGATATCTGGATGGCTATTGTGGATGAATTCGACCGGAGCCTGTCGGGTCGCGAGCCTGCAAAGAGCACGGGTGCGCGAAAGTTGCCGTTGTTGCCTTCATTGCGCCAGCTTCGTGCGCAGGCCGGGCAGCTTAAGGTTTACGGGCTTGATCTTGATAAAGCCACGCTAACCGCTGCTTATCAGCCTATGGCGCAATGGCGTGTGGATGTTAGTGCAACCGAGACCGCGGGGACGCTGTTCTGGAAAGAGGCCAATGGCACACAACTTGAAGCCGTTGACGGCAAGTTTGAGCGTTTGGCCCTGGGCCGGGCCGGGCAAGCCGACGATGCCTCGGGTGCCGATCAGGCTAAAGACGACACCGGTCTGGAGCATTTTGATATCCCGGAACTGAAGCTTGATGTGCGTAATTTCACGCTGTATGGCAAGCCGTTGGGCCAGTTGCTTGTGGCCGGCGTGAACACGCCAGAAGCCAATCAGTGGGTATTGAACCGGCTAGCCATCAAGAACGAGTCGGGTGAGCTCGACGGGACCGGCGTCTGGAAGTTGTCTGGGCCAGACCGAGGCCTGTCGCTGGATGCTGAAGTTAAAGTGGTTGACCTGGGGGGGCTGCTTGACCGGCTGGGCATGGCTGATGCGGTGTCGGGCGGTAACGGCACGGTGACGGGCAAGATCCGTTGGGGCAATATGCCCTGGCGTTTCAGCCGGCAAGATATCAGTGGCCAGTTGCGCATCGATCTGCAAAAGGGCCGGTTCAGTTCGGTCAATTCAAGGTCGGCAAAAGTTCTGGAGCTGCTGTCTTTTCAGTCGATGCAACGTCTGCTGACGTTCGACCTCAACCCGAACGGCATGTTTCGTGAGGGGTTTCCGTTTGATTCTTTTGGGGGCACGCTGGCCATCGAGCGCGGCGTAATGACGACCAATAATTACCGCGTTGAGGGGCCTGTGGGCAATATCAGCCTGGGGGGCGATGTTAATCTGGTTGACGAAACCTTGAACCTGCAGGCCATGGTTGTGCCCAACCTGGATATGAGCGGCGCCGCATTGGCAGGCATTGCAATCAACCCCATTGTCGGGGTGGGCGCGTTTTTAACGCAGTGGTTGTTGAAAGCGCCGTTATCGCGAGCAATGACCTTGCATTACCAGGTAACGGGCAAATGGGACGAACCCAGACTGCAAGAAGTTACCGACAAACGAAGCGCCGGTAACGGCAACACAGAAAAAGCAGCGGGCGAATAAAAAACACAGCCGTAAATGAAAGAAGGGGTTGGCCTTCGCAGCGCTTGGCTATGCGTTGGCCAACCCAATCTTGCGGTTCACGATGTCAGGCTCCGATCAATAAACACCTTGCTGCAACATGGCGTCGGCGACTTTGACGAAGCCGGCGATGTTGGCACCATTGACGTAATTGACTGCATTGCCATTCTGGCCAAAACGGACGCAGTTTTCGTGGATGTCGCGCATGATTGCGTGCAGTTTGTGGTCGACCTCTTCACGGGTCCACGACAAACGGGCGGCATTCTGGCTCATTTCGAGGCCCGATACCGCGACACCACCAGCGTTGCTGGCTTTGCCAGGCGCGTACAGTACACCTGCTTCGATGAAGGCATCTGCTGCTTCGATCGTGGAAGGCATGTTTGCACCCTCGGCGACACACAGCACGCCGTTCTTGATCAGCGTTTTGGCATCGTCGAGCTCGAGCTCGTTTTGCGTTGCGCAAGGCAGTGCGACATCGACAGGCACGTGCCAGGGGCGCTTGCCTTGTTCGTAGGTCAGGCCCAGCTCTTTGGCGTAAGTGGTCAGGCGCTCGCGGCGGTTATTCTTGATGTCCATGAGCAGCGCGAGTTTTTCGGGCGTAAAGCCAGCCGGGTCGACAACGCAGCCGTCGGAATCGGATACGGTAATGACTTTGGCGCCGATTTGCATGCATTTTTCGATGGCGTACTGTGCCACGTTACCCGAGCCGGACACGGAAACCGTCAGGCCGTCGAGCGATTTGCCCGCGTGCTTGAGCATTTCTTCGGCAAAGTAAACCGTACCGTAGCCGGTAGCTTCGGGGCGGATCAGGCTGCCGCCGAATGTCAGGCCTTTACCGGTGAAAACACTGGCTGACGAGTTCGACAGTTTTTTCATCATGCCGGCCATGAAGCCGACTTCGCGACCGCCAACGCCAATATCGCCGGCAGGCACGTCGGTGTCGGGGCCGAGGTGGCGATACAGTTCGATGATGAGTGCCTGGCAGAAACGCATGACTTCGCCATTGGACTTGCCTTTGGGGTCGAAATCGGAACCGCCTTTACCGCCGCCCATGGGCAACGTGGTCAGTGCGTTTTTGAAGGTTTGCTCGAATGCGAGGAATTTGAGGATGGACAGGTTCACCGAGGGGTGAAAACGCATGCCGCCCTTGAAGGGGCCAATGGCCGAGCTGTGCTGGATGCGGAAGGCGCGGTTGGTTTGGACCTGACCTTTGTCGTCGACCCAGGACACGCGGAACTGAATGACGCGTTCGGGTTCGACCAGACGCGACAGCAAGCCCTGTTCGGCATATTGGGGGTTTTGTTCGATGAAAGGCCAAAGCGAAATCATGACCTCTTTGACGGCCTGCATGAATTCAGGCTGATGAGGGTCACGCGCCTGGACCTGATCCAGGAACTGGTTAAGACTGGGTAGTTTCATTGGCTGTTTTTCTTAAGTTGCTCACGCAGACGCACCCAAAGGGTTTGCCTTTGTGATTGATAACGAGAGAAAGAAACGTTTTGTTTTTGTTGACTGTTATTGTTGTTGGCAAGCTGCCCGTGGATACATCCCGGATGCACAAGACAGCCAAGATGCACTAAGCCTCTCGGTTGAGAGGCTTAGGGGCGGTAAATCATTTCTTCATCATGTCGAAGAATTCGGCGTTGTTTTTAGTGGCGCGAATTTTATCGAGAATGAACTCCATAGCAGCAACTTCATCCATGTCGTGAATGAATTTGCGCAAGACCCAGATTTTTTGCAGCAGATCGGGTTTGATGAGCAGTTCTTCGCGGCGGGTGCCGGATTTGTTCAGGTTGATGGCCGGATAAACGCGTTTCTCGGCCAGACGGCGCTCGAGGTGGACCTCGGAGTTGCCGGTACCTTTGAATTCTTCGTAGATGACCTCGTCCATGCGGCTGCCGGTTTCGATAAGCGCGGTGCCAATGATGGTGAGCGAGCCGCCTTCTTCAAGGTTACGTGCCGCACCGAAGAAGCGTTTGGGGCGCTGCAGCGCATTGGCGTCGACACCCCCGGTAAGCACTTTGCCCGATGAAGGCACCACCGTGTTGTAGGCGCGGGCCAGGCGGGTGATCGAGTCGAGCAGAATGACGACGTCTTTTTTGAGTTCGACCAGGCGCTTGGCCTTTTCGATGACCATTTCGGCGACCTGAACGTGCCGGGTGGCGGGTTCGTCGAAGGTTGACGCGACGACCTCGCCGCGCACCGTGCGCTGCATTTCGGTGACTTCTTCGGGGCGTTCGTCGACCAGCAGCACAATGACCGTGGCTTCGGGGTAGTTGGTGGTAATGGCATGCGCAATGTGCTGCATCATGACCGTTTTACCCGATTTGGGGCTGGCAACAATTAACGCGCGCTGGCCTTTGCCGATGGGGGCAAAGATGTCCATGATGCGGCCGGTGATGTTCTCTTCGCTTTTAATGTCGCGCTCGAGCGTCATGACCTGGTTGGGGTGCAACGGGGTCAGGTTTTCGAACATGATCCGGTGCTTGATGGCCTCGGGTTGCATGCCGTTGACCTTGTCGACCTTGACCAGGGCAAAGTAGCGTTCGCCGTCTTTTGGTGTGCGCACTTCGCCTTCGATGGAGTCGCCTGTATGCAAATTGAAACGGCGGATCTGGGACGGCGAAATGTAGATGTCGTCGGTGCTGGCCAGATAAGACGTGTCGGGGGAACGCAAAAAGCCGAAGCCGTCGGGCAGGACTTCGAGAACGCCGTCGCCGAAGATCTGTTCGCCTTGTTTGGCGCGACGCTTCATGATGGCAAACATGATTTCTTGTTTGCGCAGGCGGCTGGCGTTGTCGATATCCAGGCTGGCAGCCATTTCGAGCAGCTGCGAAACGTGCAGCGCTTTGAGTTCGGTGAGATGCATGAGAGGGGAAGAAGGGAAGTTGAGCTAGTGGCAGGCCTGGACAGGCCTGCGCGCAAGTGAAAAACGGTTAGTTGAAATTAGACGGCGTCGTCGAGGAAAGCGCCAAGCTGAGACTTGGTGAGCGCGCCCACTTTGGTGGCGGCTGCCTTGCCGTCTTTGAACAGCATGAGCGTCGGGATGCCGCGTACACCAAACTTTGCAGCGGTGTCGGGGTTTTCGTCGACGTTTAGCTTGGCAATAGTAACACGACCTTGGTATGTCTTGGCGGCTTCGTCGAGCAGCGGGGCGATCATTTTGCAGGGCCCGCACCAGGCAGCCCAGTAATCGACCAGGACAGGGCCGTCGGCTTGAAGAACGTCGGCTTCGAAGCTGGCGTCGGTAACGTTTTTGATGAGTTCGCTCATGGTATTGAAATAAAGGTTTGAGTTACTAAAAACTATACTAAGCATAACATCTGCCGGGTTTTGCTGACTACCTGGTCAGCCGATCTCAGGCAAAATACTGTTTTTTCGTCCACCAGATTTTTGGGGAAACCTTGGCTACGACACCACACTACGACGAAGCATCGATTCGGGTCCTGAAGGGGCTGGAGCCGGTACGCCAGCGCCCGGGCATGTACACCCGCACCGAAAACCCGCTGCATATTCTGCAAGAGGTCATCGACAACGCCGCCGACGAGGCCCTGGCGGGTTTTGGTACGCAAATCAGTGTCACCTTGCACACCGACGGCAGCATTTCCGTCGAAGACGACGGTCGCGGTATCCCGGTGGGGCTGCACCCCGAAGAGCAGGTGCCCGTGGTTGAAATTGTGTTCACGCGGCTGCATGCCGGCGGCAAATTCGATAAAAAAGCCGGTGGTGCGTATGCGTTCTCGGGCGGTTTGCACGGTGTCGGCGTGTCGGTCACCAATGCCCTGTCTACCCGGCTCGAAGTCGATGTCATGCGCGATGGTTCTGCCCACCGGCTGGTGTTCGGGCACGGTGAAGTCATCGAACCCCTGCAGCAGTTGCAGTCGGTGCCCAAAAAGAAGACAGGCACCCGGGTTCGTGTCTGGCCCGATCCGCAGTATTTCGATTCGGCCGTTATCCCGGCGGCCGAGCTGGTGCATTCTTTGCGCAGCAAAGCTGTGTTGCTCAGCGGCATCAAAGTGTCGTTGTCGGTCGAAAAAACCGGTGAGTCCCGTCAGTGGCAATATGCCGACGGCCTGCGCAGCTACCTTGACGAGGCCCTGGGCGATGCCGAGCGCATCGTCCCGCTCTTCGAAGGGCGGCAGTATGCCGGCGCCGACGACGACAGCTTTTCCGAAGGCGAGGGCGCGCATTGGGCGGTGGTCTGGACATCCGAGGGCAACGTGGTGCGTGAGTCTTACGTCAACCTGATCCCGACCCCTGCAGGCGGGACGCACGAGGCGGGTCTGCGCGACGGTCTGTTCAACGCGGTCAAGTCGTTTGCCGAACTGCACAACCTTATTCCGAAAGGGGTGCGTCTGTTACCCGAAGACGTTTTTGCCCGCGCCAGTTTTGTGTTGTCGGCCAAGGTGCTCGACCCGCAGTTTCAGGGGCAAATTAAAGAACGTCTGAACAGTCGCGACGCGGTCCGGTTAGTTAGTGCGTATGTCAAGAATGCGCTTGAGCTGGTCTTGCACGCCAACGTCGAGGCCGGCAAAAAGCTGGCTGAAAGCGCCATTCGGCAGGCCCAGGCGCGGGCGCGTTCTGCGCAAAAAGTAGAAAAGCGTAAAAGCTCGGGCGTGGCGGTATTGCCCGGCAAGCTGACTGACTGCGAGTCCTCCGATGCGTCGCGTACCGAACTGTTCCTGGTCGAGGGCGACTCGGCAGGCGGGTCGGCAAAAATGGGGCGCGACAAAGAATTCCAGGCCATTTTGCCTTTGCGGGGCAAGGTGCTTAATTCGTGGGAAGTCGAGCGCGACCGGCTTTTTGCCAATAACGAGATCCACGACATATCGGTGGCAATCGGGGTCGACCCGCATGGCCCCGACGACACGGTCGACCTGTCCGGCTTGCGTTACGGGCGTATTTGCATTTTGTCAGACGCCGACGTCGACGGCTCTCATATTCAGGTGTTGTTGCTGACGCTGTTTTTCCGGCACTTCCCGCGCTTGGTCGAGTCGGGGAACGTTTATATTGCCCGGCCGCCCCTGTTCAGGGTCGACGTTCCCGCATTGGGCAAGCGCCCGGCGCGCAAGCTGTATTGTCTCGACCAGGGCGAACTTGAAGCCGTTCAAGACAAGCTGCGTGCCGAAGGGGTGCGCGAGGGCTCCTGGAGCATCAGCCGATTCAAGGGCCTGGGCGAAATGAGTGCTGAACAGCTTTGGGAAACCACCATGAACCCGGACACCCGCCGCCTGATGGTGGTCTCGTGTGGCGAACTGGGCGTCAAAGGCACCGTGGAAATGTTCGACATGCTGATGGGTAAAGGCGAATCGGCGCAGCGCCGCGCCTGGCTCGAAGAAAAAGGCAATCTTGCCGATGTCGACGTCTAACAAAACAACGCAGGACAACAATAGTTATGGACAATACTCAACCCGGCTTGTTTGACGGCGGCGGCGACGACGGCGAACAGCTGACGCTGGGCCACTACGCCGAGCAGGCCTATCTGGATTACGCCGTGTCGGTGGTGCGCGGTCGCGCCCTGCCCGAGGTGGCCGACGGGCAAAAGCCCGTGCAGCGCCGTATTTTGTATGCGATGGACGCCATGGGCTTGGGCCCTAACGCCAAGCCGGTCAAGTCGGCGCGTGTGGTGGGCGATGTGCTGGGTAAGTATCACCCGCATGGCGACCAGGCCGCCTACGACGCTATGGTCCGTATGGCCCAAGACTTTTCCCTGCGTTATCCGCTTATCGACGGGCAGGGCAATTTCGGCTCTCGCGACGGGGATAACGCTGCGGCCATGCGATACACCGAGGCGCGTCTGACGCCGTTTTCAAAGGTATTGCTCGACGAGCTTGACGAAGGGACGGTCGACTTTGCGCCCAACTACGATGGCAGCCAGAAAGAACCGCAATTGTTGCCGGCGCGCTTGCCAGTCATGTTGCTTAACGGGGCTTCGGGCATTGCCGTAGGCATGGCCACCGAAATCCCGTCGCACAATTTGCGCGAAATCGCTTCGGCCTGCGTGGCCTTGTTGCGTAACCCCAAACTCGATGACGACGAACTGATGGCATTGGTGCCGGGCCCCGATTTTGCGGGGGGCGGACATATTATTTCGTCGCCGCAAGACATTGCCGCGGTTTATCGCAGCGGCCGGGGCTCTTTAAAGGCACGTGCGCGCTGGGAATTCGAAGACATGGCGCGCGGCCAGTGGCAACTGGTGGTGACCGAATTGCCGCCGGGCACATCGGCCCAGAAAATTCTTGAAGAAATCGAGGACCGCACTAACCCGAAAGTAAAGGCGGGTAAAAAAAGCCTGACTACCGAGCAGCAGCAAACCAAGGCGCTCATGCTGAATTTGCTTGATGCGGTTCGCGACGAGTCGGGCAAGCAGGCGGCTGTGCGTCTGGTTTTCGAGCCCAAAAGCAGCCGTATCGACCGCGATGAGTTCGTTAATACGTTGTTGGCGCAAACCAGCCTTGAAGGCAGCGCGTCGGTCAACCTGGTGTGCATTGGCACCGATGGGCGCCCGGGCCAACGCGCGTTGCGCGACGTGCTGGTTGAATGGCTGGGGTTCCGTACGCAAACCGTTACGCGTCGTACCCAGTTTCGCCTGGACAAGGTCACCGACCGCATCCATGTGCTTGAAGGGCGCATGGTGGTCTACCTTAATGTCGACGAGGTCATCCAGACTATTCGCGAGTCAGACGAGCCGCGTGAAGCGCTGATGACCCGGTTCTCGCTAAGTGAGCGTCAGGCTGAAGACATTCTTGAAATGCGCTTGCGCCAGTTGGCGCGCCTGGAAGGGTTCAAGATAGAAAAAGAGCTCGTCGAGCAAAAAGAAGAACAAGCCAAGTTGCAAGAGTTGCTGGCCAACCCGTCGTCGTTAAAGCGGTTGATCATTCGCGAAATTGAAGCCGATGCCAAACAGTATGGTGACGACCGCCGCACGCTGATCGAAACCGCAGAGCGGGCGGTGCTTGAAACCAAAGTGGTAGACGAACCGGTCACGGTGATTATTTCCCAGAAAGGGTGGTTGCGGGCGCGCCAGGGGCACGGCCACGATGCGTCGCAATTCAGTTTCAAAATGGGCGATGCGCTTTACGACGCTATAGAGTGCCGCAGCACCGAAAGCCTGATTGCGTTTTCTTCAACGGGGCGCGTGTATACGGTACCGGTGTCCAGTCTGCCCTCGGCGCGCGGCGATGGCCAACCCATTACCGCCATGGTCGATATCGAGCAAGGCAGCCGGGTGGTGCACATGGTGGCCGGCCCGGAGGCACAGCGGTATTTCATTGCCACACAGTCGGGTTACGGGTTTATTGCATCGTTTAAAGACATGAGCACGCGCCAGCGGGCGGGCAAGCAATTTGTCACGCTTGAAGCCAAAGATGTCATGCTCAAGCCGCTTGCACTGCCGTCCGACAGCAGCCATTTGGCCATGCTGACACGCAAAGGCCGTTTTCTGGTTGTCGGGCTCGAAGAGTTTAAGACCTTGTCGGGTGGCGGCCGAGGGACAATTCTGATGGGGCTTGACGAGGGTGATACCCTGAGTCAGTGGGCCGCCATCGGGCCTGCGGGGGTTTGCGTCAGCGGGGTTTACCGCAACAAGCAAACCGACGTCGTGCTCGACATGCCGGCCTTGGCCGAGTACGTAGGCAAGCGCGCACGCAAAGGCAAAATGCTCGACGCGAAAGTCAAGCAGCCGCTTATTCGCCCGGCGTAAAATAGCGGGCTAACCCTAATATTTTTAGTGCCATGAGTTTCAAAGTTACCGTACAGCCATCGAATCACACGTTTAATGTCGAGCCTGGCAGCACCGTGCTCGATGGCGCTTTGGCGGCCGATATTATTTTGCCCTACAGCTGCCGTACGGGGGCATGCTCTACATGCAAGGGCAGGGTGGTTTCCGGTACTTTTGATGCCGGGTCGTCACCGGCACAAATGTTGTCCCCCGAAGAACTCGCCCAAGGCTACACCTTGTTCTGCCAGGCCAAGCCCACCTCCGACTTGCTTATCGAGGCGCAAGAAATCCGTATGGCCAGCGATATCCAGATCCGCAAAATGCCATCGCGGGTCATGGGGCTGAATCGCATTCGCGACGATGTCATGGTCATCGATTTGCAGTTGCCACCGGCGGAACCTTTCCGTTATTACGCAGGTCAGTACATAGAGTTCATTCTTAAAGACGGGCAGCGACGCAGCTATTCCATGGCCAACCCGCCGGCCGAAAACAACCGTGTCGAGTTGCATATCCGGCATATGCCGGGCGGGGTGTTTACCGATCACGTGTTCGGCGCCGGCGACACGGCCATGAAGATTCGCGAAATCCTGCGCATCGAAGGTCCGTTGGGGTCGTTCTTTTTACGCGAAGATTCCGACAAGCCTATTGTGTTTCTGGCCAGCGGTACGGGTTTTGCGCCGGTCAAAGCCATGATCGAGCGCATGATTGCTACGGGGAATACACGCCCTGCGGTGTTGTATTGGGGCGGGCGCCGCCCGGCCGACTTGTACATGCACGCGCTGGCGCAGGGCTTCGGGCAGGTTTTACCCAACTTGCGTTACGTGCCCGTTATTTCCGACGCCTTGCCCGAAGACCAATGGGCAGGTCGTACCGGCTTCGTTCACCAGGCCGTGCAGCAAGACATCCCCGATTTATCGGGCTATCAGGTGTATGCCTGCGGTGCGCCCGTTATGGTCGAATCGGCGCGTCGCGATTTTGTACGCGACAACGGATTGCCCGAGGCCGAGTTTTACGCCGACGCCTTTACGTCGCAGGCCGATACGCACAAGGGCTAAGCGTTAGCAGCCCCGTCGGGCGCACGTCGTTTAACGCCAACATACTGTCATTCAAAGGTAAGCGTTATGAAAGTAGTGGTAATGGGCAGTGGCATTATTGGAATCTCTACGGCCTGGTGGCTGAACCAGGCCGGCCACGACGTGGTGGTCATCGACCGCGAACCGGGGCCGGCCCAGGAAACCAGCCGGGCCAATGGCGGGCAAATTTCAGTGTCGTACGCCGAACCCTGGGCGAACCCGCAAGCGCCCCTCAAGCTGTTGAAATGGCTGGTGTCCGACAACGCCCCGATGGTGTTTCGCCCGCAGGCCGATTGGCGTCAGTGGGCCTGGGGCCTGGCATTTTTGCGCGAGTGCCTGCCCAAGCGTGTGCCCCAGAATATCCGGGCAATGGTCAGTTTGGCCGAGTACAGCCTGCAAACCCTGCGCACCATGCGCGACGACCTCGACATCCATTACCACCACCTGTCGCGCGGTATTCTGAACATTTACCGCGACGCGGAGCAATTCGAGGCCTCGCAGACGGCAGCCAGCTATATGCGCGACTTTGGCGTCGATCGTCGTATTGTCAGCGTCGATGAGGTTTTGGCGCTTGAACCGGCGCTTGAACCGGCTATTCATGACATTGTCGGTGGCGACTACACCGCTACTGACGAAAGCGGCGACATTCATATGTTTGCCAGTGCCCTGGCACGAAAAGCCCGTCATGCCGGTGTCGAGTTCATGTTTTCAACCCAGGTCAACCGCCTGCGGGCCGAGGGCGGGCGCATTACGGGCGTCGAGGTCATCGATGCAGAAGGTATCTTCCGCGAAGTGACGGCCGACGCCTATGTGGCGGCCCTGGGCGCCTTTACGCCGCATCTGGTCAACCCGTTGGGGGTGCGGTGCCTGGTGTACCCGGCCAAAGGGTATTCGGCCACCTTCAAAATTACCAACCCCGATGCCGCCCCCGAAGTCAGCATTACCGACAGCGAACACAAGGTCGTGTTCAGTCGCCTGGGCGATACCCTGCGCATGGCTGGCACTGCCGAATTATCGGGCTATAGTCGCGCTTTAAACACAAATCGTTGCCAGAATATGGTGTCTCTGGCGAAGGATCTATTCCCTTCTGCACTTGATTTTGATAACGTTCAGTTTTGGTCGGGCCTGCGCCCGTCTACCCCGTCTAATGTGCCGCTTATCGGGCGTACAAAAATATCCAATTTGTACCTGAATACCGGCCATGGCACGCTGGGGTGGACGATGGGCGTCGGGTCTGGCAAGGTTCTTGCCGATATTATTTCAGGCCAAAAGCCCGAGCCTGATTTCCCCTTTTTAGGTTGATTCCGTTATGACGATACATCGGTTTTTTCGTGCGCCCGCTTCCTGGCGCGCGACAGCAGTTGCGGTTGCAGTATCTGTGTTGGGGGCGGGTTCAGCACACGCCGCAACAGACATCCAGGTGTGGTTTTCTTTAAACGAGCATAACCACGAAGTCTTCGAAGACCTGGTCAAAAAATTCAACCGGGATCAAGATGACGTCAAGGTGACCCTGAAGTCGTTCAAGAGCCCCAAAGAAATCGAGCCCGAACTGCTCAAGCAGGTTGGCGCCAAAGCCAAAACGCCGCACCTGGTTCAAATCGACGACAACCGCGACCCGGAATCGCTGGCCAACCGCAGTTACATCATGCCGCTGCATACGTTATTGGCCAAGTACCCCATTAAAGATGCCAACTGGTTTGTTGCGCCGCAAAACCTAAGCATGCGCGACGCTAAAGGCCGCTTGCTGGCTTTCCCCTACATGATCGATGTGCCCGTCATGTATTACAACCACGAAGCCTTTAAAAAGGCCGGCCTGCAGCCCGCAGTGCCCGACCGCTCCTGGATGGGGCTTCAAGACCAGTTGGTAGAACTGGCCAATAAAGCCACACGTTATTGTCCGGCAACCACCGACCAGTCGGTGTCGGTCAACCTTGAAAACCTGGCCGCTGTAAACAACCAGTTTTTTACAGCGGGCGACAACGGCACAAAAGGCGTTCCTTCGTTCTCGTTCGACATCACGTTTGTACGTCATTTGTCGCTCATGATCAGTTGGGTGCGTACCGAACTTTTGGTTAACCCCGGCGCCGACCCTAAAGCCATCGACCGCTTTGCCAATAACGAGTGTTCGATTCTGATGTCTGAATCCAGCAACATGGGGCGGTTTATAGATACTCGCCCCTTGAGCTTTGGCGTAGTGGGTTTACCGTATTACCCGCAAGTTACCAAGCAGCCAGGCAACCCGTTTCTTGACGGTACAGGTTTGTGGGTAACGTCGGGCCACGCCGATGCCGAGAACAAGGCCACGGCGCAGTTCCTGGCATGGCTGACCCGCGCCGACAACGCCGCCACCTGGTACCAGAAAACAGGCTTCCTGCCGTTAACCCAGCAGGCGTTTGCGGCTACCAGCAACGACTATTACAAAAAGCTGGGCGACTGGAAGAACCTTGTGGCGGTTTATGCCAAGCCGCCAACACAAACCGCACGCGGCTTCAAAATCAACAACTACCCCGAAATCCGCGAAATGTTTCATCGAAAATTGCAGGAAGCACTTCAGGGTAACAACCCCGCAGTGACAACCTTGACGGCGGCTTCATCTGAAGCGGCCCAGATCATGAAAAGCAAGTAATCAGGGCAGGGCACTTTAGGGTGCTGGCCCGACATTGACACCCCCCGTTGTTTTGCAGCGGGGGGTGTTTTTTTATTTTTGATTTTTTGCGTGAAAATTTATTGAACGACTTGCTTGGAAATGAATTTTTATGCTATAGTTTTGGTCTTCAAGTGTGGCGCATTAGCTCAGCCGGTTAGAGCGACGGAATCATAATCCGCAGGTCCCCTGTTCGAATCAGGGATGCGCCACCAGAGATTTACTTGTTTATCAAGACGTTAACGCCACCCTCGCCGGTGGCGTTTTTGTTTTCTGGTGTCCCGTGTGACCAAAACGTGACCGCGTTTGCGAAGGGTGCCAGGTGTGTGGCGTCCATGTGGGTGTACTTCTGCGGGTTGCCGTTATGGATGCTGCTCAGTCTGAACGACAAGACGCACCCCCAGTGCCTTGCACACCTTGGCTATCGTATCGAAGCGTGGGTTAGCGTCCGGTCGAAGGGCTTTGTACAGAGACTCACGGCCAATGCCAGCGGCCTTGGCAATTTGGGCCATGCCTCGTGCCCGAGCAGCAACGCCCAAGGCGTTGGCAAGCTCACCAGAGTCACCTTCCTCGATGATCTGAGTCAGGTAAGCCGCAATGTCCTCATCGTCGCGAAGATAACGCGCTGGGTCGAAAACTGGGAGTTCGGATACTTTGATATTTTTTGTCTTGCTCATGACGGGTTCTCCTCGTCGTTTCTCAGGATTCGAGCCAGTTCCTTGGCCCGTGTGATGTCTCGGCCTTGCGTGGCCTTGTTGCCACCGCCCAGCATGACGATCAACACATCACCCTGTTCGATGTAGTACATGCGCCAACCAGGGCCAAAAAACTCGCGCATTTCGTTGACTCCTTCTCCAACCGGCTCCACATCACCTAGAAGGCCACGCGCTGCCTTCTCAAGCCTGCGGATGAGGCGGGCGCGAGTAGTTGAATCTTTCAGGCTGTCAAACCAAGTGTCAAATTCCGGTAGTGACTTTATCGTGTACATGTCTCATTGTATTCGTTCGAATACTTTTCTCAAGAATTTATTGTCATCAAGCTAGGCTTGCACTGCTCGCCAGGGGTTGTGCACCCATTATCTACTTTCCGTAGTTGAAGGTCGCGGTTGGGCATAGCAGCTATGCTGGCGGTACAATCCCGGCAAATCAAACAGGAGGGGTTATGTATAGATTCGGTGTCGTGGTTACCGCAATATTAGTTACGGGTTGCACTGTCTCGGGACCAAACCCGGCGCTCTCTATTGGTATGCCCAATCCTGCTTCGGTTTACTGCATAGAGCGGGGGGGTACGCTTGATATCCAGCAACGCCCGGACGGAGATGTCACTACATGCGTACTGTCTG
The DNA here is from genome assembly GCF_014237865.1 of Pusillimonas minor. Classification (GTDB taxonomy): domain Bacteria; phylum Pseudomonadota; class Gammaproteobacteria; order Burkholderiales; family Burkholderiaceae_B; genus Neopusillimonas; species Neopusillimonas minor. The sequence continues at coordinate 77,902 of NZ_JACJUU010000001.1, read as the reverse complement.
ATGGGTCACGAGTCGATGAATGGGAGTTCTATCGGCGCAACCACCCGAAGCAATAACGACCCGGTGCTGGCCTGAGGGATAGGGTCTTCATCTACCCCGAAGTGGGCCTCGACGGCTTCTTGCGTTCAGGTTTTCATCAGCCACACATCTTACTTTGCCAACCGAACCTCAAACCATGCCTCGGTCTCGCCCAGGTCGCGCAACCCGTCATTTCGGGCGCGCGATGCTGCGGCAAACCATTTTTTGGCCATCGCCATATCTTCGTCAGACATTTCTGCTTCTGAGGTTTCTTCGGCTGTTTGCCAGGCACGGTAGGCGGCGATGACGTTTTCTGGCCCGCCAAGCGCCCGTTCAAGTGTTCTTTGGAAACGATGCTCGGCGTCGGATCGGGCGCGTTCCGGGGTGTCGGAGGGAGGATCTTGGAGTGTGATGGTATACATAATTCAGCCCATTAATTAGACTGTTTAAATATACAGTATTTTTGGCAAAAAGAAACCCGCACGAGGCGGGAGGTATGCGCTATGTGGCTAATTTGTCTAACCAAAAAAAGCCGGCCTTTACAGGTTGACCTTTTTGTTTGCTTAGGCCAGCGCTTCTTTGGCAGCTTCTTCGGGGGTCAGGCCGTCATAGAACATGTCTGTCAGCCAATCGGCCTCGTCTTCGATGTATTGCTGGGCGTCTTTGCGCGGCACACCGGCTGCAACGAACAGTTCTTCAACTTGAATGCACCACTCAATCAGGGCGGCTTCGTCGGGGTCGGTGTCTTGGGGTGTGTTTGACATGATGGATGTCCGGTTGGGGTTGAAAAGCCATCATACGCCAGTGGTGGCGGCTGACAATGGCATGTAATTTTGTGCTGTTATTGCTTTGCCCGCAAGGCAGTCAGGTCTCGGTAAAAGTACAGCAGTAGCCCGGTAATAACCAATGCCGTGCCAATCACAATGTTGATCTTGAACGGTTCGTCATTCAGCAAAATGCCAAAACCAATGGCCAGCATGGGCGTTAATACCGTTGCCAGCGAGAGCGTGGTTGCTGATATTTTTTGCATCAGGTTGAAGTAGCAAAACATCCCCAATACCGATGAAGCAATGACCAAATAGCCGATGGCCATCATTGATCGGGCGCCCGGCATAGCTTGGGGCATTTCTGCCCAGATGAATGGCAGAAAGCAGAACGAGATGAGCGTTGAGACAAAGATGGAGCCGGACGCTTGTGCGATAGGCGGGATACGTGCGTTGATGTGTTTTACCCAGAAGATGGATATGGCGTAGGTGAATATGGCGCTGAACATTAGTACCAGCCCTACGGTGTCGAGGCGTGCTGCTTCGTCGGCCATGGTGTTGGTGTACAAGCCCACAATGGCCACCGCCATGCCAAGCCACTGAATGCCCGATAACCTGTGCCGGTAGAGCAGGTAGGCAATCAGGCCGGCCACAATCGGCGCAAAGCCGAACATCAGTGCAATCATGCCCGACGACAAGTACCCTGTGGCCAGGTAGGTAAACGTTTGCGAGACAACCAGGCTGAACGAGCCCGCCAGGTAACTGTGCAATGCCGTGCGCGTTAATGGCAGCCGTACTTTAAGCACCACCAGCACCAGGGCAATGACAGGTGCGGCCAGACAAAAGCGCAGCATTAACGACCATAGCTTGGGGATTTCGGCCACGCTCCAGACAATAGCCAGGGGCGTTAGCGCCCAGATCAAGACAAGTGATACGTATATTGGAACTACGGTCTTGATCTTTGATTCCATGGTGTACAGGGTGTGTTTTGAACCCAATTATTCTGTCTCGCCAAAAATTTCAATGGCGAAATCGATGAAGCTGCGTATTTTGGGCGTCATTCTTCTGTCAGGAGCATAAAGAAGTTGCAAAGGGCGCGTTGGCACGGAATAGTTGGGCAATAGCTCGACAAGAGTGCCGTTGACTAGGTCGTCGCGTACCAGCTCATCGGGCTGAAGCATAACGCCCATTCCCGCGCGTGCTGCAGATAATAACGCCTCGCCGCTGTCGGCCATGAAACGACCTGACACCTCGATGTTTATCGCGCCCTGCGGCGACTCAAAGTGCCAGCGTCGGCGAAGATCGGTGTACGAAAACCCCAGGCATTCGTGCCGTGCCAGATCGCTGGGATGAACAATTGGAGTGTGTGTGGCAATGTAATCGGGTGCGGCACAAAGTCGCAAGCGATAAGGGGCCAGTTTGCGTGCGATGAGTCCGCTGTCGGACAGCTCACCCACTCGGAAGACTACGTCGAAGCCTTCGTCGATCAAGTCTACGGAACGGTTTGTCAGCGAAAGATGAACGGTTACTTCTGGGTGATGACTCATGAACTTTGGCAAATGTTTAGACAGCGCATGTACGCCAAAGGACACCGGCGCATTAATACGCAATCTTCCACGCGGGGTGCCCAGACTTTGTGCTGCTACCCCCTCTGCTGCATCAACCTCGGCCAAGATGATTTTCACCCGTTCGTAAAAGGCCTCGCCAGCTTCGGTGAGACGCTGGCGTCGGGTGGTTCGGTTTAGGAGGCGTACCCCCAAGTGCAATTCAAGCGCTTGAACATGCTTACCCACCAGTTGCGGTGACATAGCCAATGCCTCGGCGGCGGCAGAGAAAGAGCCTGCTTCTACCGACTTGGCAAAAGCCTGCATGCTCATTAAGCGATCCATTCCAAATAATTAGTTTCAAGTGATGAGCTGATTAGCTCATTGATTCGGATATGTTGTCAATACTAAAGTACGAGTGCTCCAACGTCTGTACACATAAACATCAAACTAATTCTTGAGGATTCATTATGCCCGTTGTTCGCGTTGCCTGGTTTGAAGGCAAAGACACTTCCACTAAGCAGGCCGTTGCGGCCGATATCACTGAAAGCATCGTCCGGCACACGGGAACCGACCCAAAATACATTTATGTCATTTTTGAAGATGTAAAGCCGGCTGACTGGGCCGGTGATGGCAAGCTCTTCGGGGGCTAAGACCCTTATCAGTCACATTGTTGCACTGACTTTTTAGCTCAGCCTATTCACTATTATTTCTTGGAACATATCATGTTGAATACCCGTCGAATCACAGCTTCTGTCTTGCTCAGTCTTGCGCTCATTCCGACTTTTTCCAACGCATCGGCTAGCTCTGTCGAGAATACCATTCTTCAGACGCTGTCTCGATACGAATCGGCCTTGAACGCTGGTGATATCGCGACAATCGTGGATCTTTACATGCCTGATGGTGTTCAGATGGCACCTGATGCCCCAGCAGCCGTCGGGGCGCCAGCGGTGCGCGCGGCGTACAACGGCACGTTCAAAGCCGTGGCGTTTAATCTCGATTTTGAGGTTGACGAAGTCAAAGTTTTAAGCGAAAACACTGCATTGTTGCGTACGCATTCGGCTGGCACAGTCAAGGTCAATGGTACGGACCAGCCTGCAGCGCCTGCCGCCTTCAAAGAGCTGTTCGTGCTGCAAAAGCAGGCCGATGGCCAATGGAAGTTTTCACACTATGGCTTCTCCTCTTCGCCCCTGAAGCCCTGAGCGATACCGAGGTCTCGTCTATAAGTAAGCCTTCGTTAGTCTGGTGTCCCACTTCGGCTGATTCTTCGGAGACGCAGGCCGTTGTACAGCAGTGTTGACCGTAATACGGCTTCCACCAGTATCTTTTTTGGGGCCTCGACAACATTAAAGAGATAGTCTGCCGTGCCAGGGTTTAGGTCAAGAAAAGAGATGCCTAAACCCAACCCTGACGCCATTGGGTAATGTCTTTTAGCTCACGCCAGTCTATGATTTTTGTCGTTTTTGAATAGACCGCTTCCATTTCAAGCCACTTGATTGGAGTGTCGGGCGGTAAGGGGGCAATAACTTTTGTTACTAGAAAGTGTTTGTTCTTGCTTACCGGCTGGAGCGCAGTCCATTTGGTCAGCAACAATTTCTTTGGATGTAGGGGGTTCAAGCGAGTGATCCTTCTTAGAGCATGTGACGTTGCAAATAACTATGCTGATGTGTGAAGAAATTGAGGGTCTGGGCGCGGTGCAGCATCTTTTATTGTCGCGTTATGGAACAATTGGTTCAACGGGTTTTCCCTAAGTTTAGCGCCGCTGTTCACGCCCTTTACAGTCTGTCTTCGAGAGTGTGACGCACTCTCAGATTCAAGTCACTCATAATCAGGAGACATCATGGAAGCAAAATTGCTTATTGGGAATCGCTGGGCAGCGGCCAGTAGCGGAAAAACCTTTATTCGAAAGCATCCGGTGACGGGTGAGGTTGTCACGACTTGTGCTGCTGCAGGCCGGATAGATGCTCAAGAGGCGGCTGTTGCCGCCGAGGGGGGATATAGATCGTGGAAGAGCAGTGCGCCGTCTGAGCGACGGCGGTTACTGCTAAAGACTGCGGACATCCTCGAGGCAAAAACTCCCCAGTTCATTGAAGCAATGGCCAGCGAGGTAGGTGCAAGTGCGCTGTGGGCAGGATTCAACGTGCATTTGGCGGCAAATGTGTTTCGTGAAGCGGCATCGCTGGCTACTCAGATTCAGGGCGAAACCATACCGACAGATAAACCTGGTGCGTTATCCATGACCCTTCGTCAACCTGTAGGCCCCATTTTAAGCATCGTCCCTTGGAATGGGACGGTGGTGCTTGCCGCCAGGGCTATTGCATACCCCATTGTATGCGGTAACTCCGTGGTGTTTAGGGGGTCGGAGTCAAGTCCAAAAACGCATGCGCTGGTTGCCGAGGCATTGCTTGATGCTGGCTTCCCGGAAGGAGTGCTGAACTACATTAACAATGCGCCGGACCAGGCCGAGGAGGTGGTCGACGCATTGATTAGTCATCCAGCTATCCGGCGTATTAACTTCACAGGTTCCACACGCGTTGGCCGCATTATTGCCCAAAAAGCTGCTGCTCATGTAAAGCGCTGCTTGCTCGAGCTGGGCGCTAAGTCACCTTTGATTGTTCTTGACGATGCAAATGTAGATGAAGCTGTCAAAGCCGCCATTTTCGGCACTTTCTTGTATCAGGGGCAAATTTGCATGTCTACAGAGAGGCTTATCGTCGATGAGCAGGTTGCGGACGAGTTCGTGGAAAAATTTGTCGCACGGGCGCGTACGTTGACCAGCGCTGACCCGGCAAAGGATCCGGGTGCCATTATTGGCCCAATGATCAGTTCTGCGTCGGGGCCGCGAATTAATGAAATGCTGGATGATGCGTTGAGCAAGGGCGCTGTATTGCGATGTGGTGGTGTCGCTGATGGCGCGCTGATGCCAGCCACGGTTGTTGACAACGTTGATGCGAGCATGCGCATATATGACGAAGAAACGTTTGGTCCGATTACGGTTGTTATTCGGGTTAAAAATACCGAAGAGGCCATTAAAGTAGCCAACGATAGTGCTTATGGCCTTTCGTCCGGGGTGTTTTCCAAAGACGTAAACAAAGCATTAGCCGTTGCCTCGGAGATTGATTATGGGTCGGTACATATCAATGGCAGCACAGTTCAGAATGAGGCGCAGGCACCTTACGGCGGCACCAAAGCCAGTGGCTATGGTCGGTTTGATGGGCGGGCGGTTATTGACGAGTTTACCGAGTTAAAGTGGTTGACGATTGAGCCTCAGGTTCAGCAGTATCCTTTTTGAACGGTAAAAAAACTGTGTAACGTGCCCAGGGCAGCCCGAGTAGTTTGTGATAACAAACTACCCGGGTGTTTCTTTTTGTAGTGCTAATCGTCGATAAATTAGTCCTCGTGAAACTTTTAGAACTTTTGCTGCTTTGGAGATGTTTCCGTCGAATCTCTTAACGGTGTTCAGAATAATGTCTACGTCACATTCTTTCAGTGAAGAGGGGGGTGTTTCGTTATCTGGCTTGTGTCCGGGGTTTGGAAGAGGTGCGCTAGGGGCCGTTGTTGTTTGTCCAGTGGAAACAGATGTGTTTGCTATGGGTAGTGAGGATGCTGTTGACGAGCGCGTGGTTGCCATTGGCTGAAGGTGGTGTGTTGGGATCGGGCCGCACGGTTTGCGCGTTACTTTTAGCCAGATGCGCAGGCCAGAGGAAAGTTGCACAGCCAGGGGGTAGCCCGACGACCCCAATAGCAATCTATTGATCGAGCTGCCGAATATATGTTTTATGTTTAGTGGGCCATCGTCGCACCAGATATTATTGGTGTCGCCGATTAGTTGTCCTGCTACCTGATTTTGCCATAGCACGTCACCTGTTTCTGAGCATCCTATGAGGCCGACGTAAGGGGTGTTTAGAAGCGAAGGATTTAGTTGCAGCGCAATGACGATTTGGTCGGTCGCGCTTGAGGCAAGATAGTTGTTCTCGATTGAGGCGGCATACAACGATACAAGTGCAGAGGCCTGGAAAGTGAACGGGCTTCCTTCTCGGGCGATATTCAACACCCCTGCGATATTGTTGTGGATGTTTTTGATAGGGGCCGCAGCGCAGTACATGTGACTAATGTGGTTGGAAAAGTGCTCACCCCCTTTTACGGTAATCGTTTTTCCCGCTTTTAGTGCTAGGCCTGGGGCGGTTGTGCCGACGGCCTCTTCCGAAAGATTCACGCCGATTCGGTGCGCATGACGGGTAATCCCGTCGCGATCGTCATTTTTTCCGCTACAGGCAATCACAATGCCTGTAGCGTCGGTCAGTATTGCCGAGCACGAAGTGCCTGCAAGTGTCTTTTCTAGCTCGGAAACTTGCGATGACCAAGCCAGAAGCAATTGATGGTTTCGTTGCTGTGACAACGCGATCCGACTCTGCGTGACTTCATTGAATTCGGTTTTTGTGTCCGGATCAATACCTCGTCGTTGGCATCGCATCCAGGACTCGAAAACGCTACTGTCGACGACTCCAGAAGGCAACAGGCCTTCGTCAAAATAACGTCGACGCGCCAGTGAAATCCGTTCCTCTAATGTCTTGAAGAATAATGAACTTTGCGGGTCTTTCAAGTTATCCCTCCCATTAGGTTTGTCGCGTCATAAGCGCACGATTGCCCAGTATAAATGTCATTGGATGCCTTCAGAAAGCCATGGTGGGTTGTTCTGTTTCGGAACATATTCTTATCGGGAAAACCCGCGATTATGTCGGTTGGCGGCTCTGCTTAGACTTTGACCCGAGATCTTATAAAAAGGCTCATTAAATAACTAACCAAATGTACTGACACGGGCTGATCGAGTCAGCCCTTTGTTGGCCAAGGAGGAGCGGAGATGTTTGATAAAAGAAATTGTGACGGCAAGACAGATAGCTTGATGGATCGACTTGAACGATCACTGATTTCGGGAAAAATTACACGTCGGCGATTTATGATGGGTGCCGTAGCTCTGGGTTTTGCCGGTAATAGTCTGGCTGCATTGGCGGACGAGCTTGACGCTATTCGTGCCAATCAGGATAAAGGCGTTCGGAACTTGCGTAAGTCGTACGACTACATTGTCGTAGGTACCGGGTCCGCTGCATGTGCGTTGGTGGGTCGACTTGCAAGCCGCGCCGATGCTTCAATATTGATGATTGAGGCCGGCGCCTGGGATGTGGCCCCATCTGTACTCGATCCGCGAGAATGGTTTTTGAATCTTGGAACCGAACGGGATTGGAACGATATTGCACTTCCATCGCCCGGAACGAACAATCGGGCAATACCCGAGCACATGGGGCGCGTGGTTGGTGGCGGTAGCAGTATAAACGCAACGATTTGGGCGCGACCCTTCAGACAGGATCTCGATCATTGGGCGCAAGTTGCGGGTGACGACGTATGGCGTTATGAGGCGGCGCTTAAGGTAATGAAGAGAATGGAAAGTTGGCAAGGCCCGCCGTCGGCGTATCGAGGTACAGGAGGGCCGGTGTGGTGTCAGCCTGCTCAAGACCCGCATCCCGTGGCGCCGGCAATGCTTGTTGCATGTAAAACCTTGGGGCTCAGAGTATTTGATGACTTGAATGGTGAGCGCGAAGAGGGCCTGGAGGGTTTTGCGCTGATGAATCAGATCATCAAGGATGGGCGTCGTAATAGTATGGCGCGCGCTTACTTGTACCCGGTATTGAGTAAGCCCAACGTTACATTATTGACGGGTTGTCATGTTAATAGGGTCTTGCTTTCCGGAGATACCGCGACGGGCGTGGAAATAAGCCGCGACAGTAAACTCAGTGCACTGGCCGCCGACCAAGAGGTCATTTTATGTGCCGGAGGGATCAATACGCCCAAGTTACTGATGTTAAGCGGGATTGGAGATGAGAAGCACTTGAAAGACGTTAATGTAAAGCTTGCAGTGCACTCGCCGGAAGTCGGGCAGAATTTTCAAGATCACTTGTTGCACGGTGGGTGCTTGTGGGAGCCGCAGGATCATCTTCCACACCGAAACAGTGGTGCCAACGCCGCTGGATTTATTAAAAGTAATTCTGACCTAGCTGCACCGGATATCAATATCGTACAAATTGAATTGCCTTATGCAAGCGATGTTATTGCCAAGCAGTTTGATCCGCCCAAGTCTGCGTGGGCGCTATGTTCCGGGTTGGTCGCGCCGAAAAGTCGGGGCGAAATCCGGTTGCGGTCCTCTAAGCCAGAAGATCGCCCTGTAGTCGATGCAAGATTTCTGAGCCACCCGGACGATGTGAAGGCCATGGCCCGTGGCATCGAGGTTTGTCGAGATATCGGGAATTCACAGGCAATGAAGGCTTATGTAAAGAGAGAGGTTGCGCCTGGGAAAGCACTGAGGGGCGCTGAAATGGAAAATTTCGTTAGAAATGGTGCAACCACTTACTTTCATCAGTCTGGTACATGCCGTATGGGTAGCGATGCCGACGCCGTGGTGGACTCAAGGCTGAGGGTAAATGGGGTAAAGAGGCTGCGCATTGCAGACAGCTCTGTCATGCCTCGCATCGCCTCAGTCGCAACAATGGCCACCTGCGTTTACATCGGTGAGCAAATGGCTGATTTTTTGATGCCCCAGGCCTGATCTTTTAAGGGTCGGCGATTGCGATACACTGGGCACCCGTTGTTTTTTCGAGTTGCATCATGGCGTTGCGTGCCACTGTTTATAAAGCCGACCTTAATATTGCCGACAATGACCGCGGGTACTATGCCAGCCATGCGGTAACGCTGGCGCGGCATCCGTCGGAAACGGATGAGCGCATGATGGTGCGGTTGCTGGCGTTTGCCTTGTATGCCGACGATGCTGATACGCTGGCGTTTACGCGAGGTTTGTCGGAAGCCGATGAGCCCGATTTGTGGCGTCTTGATCTTACCGGAGCTATTGAGTTGTGGGTTGAAGCCGGGCTACCCGACGAGCGTCGTGTGCTCAAGGCCTGTGGCCGTTCTGACGCGGTGGTGCTTATAGCGTATGGCCGTAACGCGACCCTGTGGTGGCAGGGGGTGCAGAATAAATTGGCCCGTAACCCAAAAGTGCGCGCCTTTATGTTTGATGTAGACGGTACCCAGGCCCTGGCAGCTTTGGCCGAGCGCAAAATGACGCTTAACATCAATATCCAGGACGACACATTATGGGTGTCTTCAGACGCGGGCGAGGCCACCGTACACCTGCAGCGTCTTAACGGTTAAATCGGCGCCTATGTCTGCACGTCATACTGCGCCCACGCTGGCGGAACTGACCACGCCTGTCGCGATGGGCTATATCCCGTTAGGGATTGTCTTTGGCTTTTTGTTTGTTGAAGCGGGCGGAAGCCCGTGGCTGGCCATTGCTGCCAGCGTATGGGTATATGCGGGTGCGGCCCAATTCATGATGGTACCTATGCTGGCCGCTGGTTTACCGTTGGGCGCCATTGCGCTGGCGACGCTGGTCGTCAATTTGCGCCATGTGTTCTACGGTATCTCTTTGCTTAAAGCGGTGCCGCTGGCGGGTTGGCGGCGTTGGTACTGCATTTTTGCGCTAACAGACGAAACTTACGCTGTACTTACGGCGCTACCCGAGCACCTGCGCGGACAAAAAATGGTGTTGCTCTCGGCCCTGAATCAATTGTGGTGGGTTGGCGGTACGGCGCTGGGTGTGTGGGCGGGCTCGGTCGTACGGCTCGACCTGACCGGCCTTGATTTTGTGCTGGCCGCGCTGTTTGCCGTTCTGGCCATAGAGCAATGGCGTGCAAAGCGTTTGGTCTGGCCGGTTTGGGTGGCGGTGCTGGGTTATGGGGTGGGCTATGCCATTGCGCCAGATCAGGCCTTGGTGATTGCCATTGGCTTAAGCGTGCTGGCCGGTGCGTTGGTTAAACCGGTATCACCCACAGCAGGGGGCAGCAATGGCTGACACAAATTACGTATGGATAACGATTGCCGTGATGGCCGGCGTGACTTTCGCCCTGCGTGCCTTGCCTTTTGTGGCCGGCCGATGGTTACGTCGTCAGGGCCTGGTGCACAAACTGGGGGCGACACTGCCTTTGTCGGTAATGACACTGTTGCTGCTGCATGCCATGGTGGGCGCTGCCCGCGACAACCCTGCGGGGGTCTGGCAAGAAGGGGTGGCGATACTTTTGGTGCTTGTGCTGCAGTGGCGCACCCGAAATACGTTGCTCAGTATTGTGGTGGGTACAGCAGCCTATTTGTTGATGCGCAACCTTTAAGCACATGTTGCCTGCAGGTAGCGACCAATAACTTTCCGGGGTCGTGACCTTATTGACCCCGGAAAATTCACTTTCTTCAGTAGGTATACACACCACGGCCGGTTTTACGGCCCAGGCGGCCTGCGGCCACCATTTCGCGTAGCAACGGGCAGGGGCGGTACTTGCTGTCGCCAAATTCGGTCAGGTAAACCTCCATAACGGCCAGGCAAACATCCAGCCCGACCATGTCGGCCAGCGCCAGTGGGCCAATGGGGTGGTTGCAGCCCAGCTTCATGCCGGCGTCAATGTCTTCGGGCGTTGCCAGGCCTTCGGCCAGCACAAAAAACGCCTCGTTGATCATAGGGATGAGGATGCGGTTAACGACAAAGCCGGGCGCATTCTTGACCGTAATGGGGGTTTTGCCCAGACGCTCGGCCAGGTCTTTGACGCGTGCGTGCGTGGTATCGGCTGTTTGCAGACCTAAAATCAGTTCAACCAGCGTCATCATGGGCACCGGGTTGAAGAAGTGCATGCCGATGAATTTGTCGGCGCGCTTAGTGACGGCAGCCAGCTGGGTAATGGAAATAGACGATGTGTTAGTGGCGATGATGACGTCGCTATCCAGCATGTCGTCCAGTTGCTTCAGAATCTTGACTTTCAGTTCATGGTTTTCGGTTGCGGCCTCAATCACCATTTGCGCCGGTTTCAGGTCTTCGTAGCGCGTCGAGCCTTTAATACGCGCCAATGCCGCAGCCTTATCGGCTTCGGTAATTTTTTCTTTTTTGATCAGGCGGTCGAGGCTGCCTGTAATGGTGGCCAGACCTTTTTCGACGGCTGCGTCAGAAATGTCGACCATTACTACATTAATACCGGATACGGCACACGCTTGTGCAATGCCGTTACCCATTGTGCCGGCACCAATGATGCCTACCGTTGAAATCGTCATGTCAGTATCTCCTTGTGCATGTTTTGATGCTGCGCTGCAGTATAAACGACCGGCGAAGACAGCGGCAGATCCCTCGGCAGGCTTGCGGTTTGTCAATCGGGTTGTCATGCGGGGTTCTTACAATCGGTCGTTGATTTCGGTATGGTGACGTTTATATTGGTCATCAACTTTTTGTAAGAGCCTGTCTGCCTATGCATCGCGATACTGATTCTGAATGGATGGAAAACGTCACTTTTGACGAATTGAAGGTCGGGCAGAGCGCACGCCTGGTGCGTACCGTCACCACCGAAGATATTCAGGCGTTCGCCGCCGTCTCCGGAGACATTAACCCCGCCCACTTAAATGTCGATTACGCCAATGCGTCGATTTTTCATGGGGTTGTCGCGCATGGCATGCTGGGCGCCGCCATGATTTCAGCCCTGTTCGGCACGCATTTTCCGGGCGCCGGCACCATTTACCTGGGCCAAGACCTGAAGTTCATCAGGCCGGTACGCATTGGCGACACACTGACCGTGCTGGCCACCGTGCTTGAAAAAGTCGACCCTAAAAAGCATGTAGTCATGGACTGCCTGGTCACTAATCAGGCCGGAGACGCCGTGCTTAAAGGGACGGCACGTTTGCTCGCGCCGTCCCAAAAAGTGCGTGTCCCCCGCGTCAGCGCACCGCATATTCAGCTTTTTGACCCCGAAGCGCGCCTTAACGATTTACTGGCGCGGGTAAAAGGGGAAGACCCTGTACGTTGCGCGGTTGTGCACCCGTGCGATAGCGACTCGTTAAGCGGCGCGCTTGACGCCGCGCGTCATGCGTTGATTGTGCCTGTGCTGGTCGGCCCCGAGGGCCGTATACGGCGCGTCGCTCAAGATGCCGGGCTTGATGTGTCGGGCGTTGAAATTGTTTCGGTGGAGCATAGCCATGCCGCTGCCGAAATGGCGGCGGGTATGGCCGCCCGTAACGACGTAGCCATGCTTATGAAGGGCAGTCTTCATACCGATGAACTGCTCAAGGCGGTATTGTCTGAACCGGCCTTGCGCGCCGGGCGCCGTCTGTCTCATGTGTTCCGTTTCGACGTGCCGTTGTACCCCAAGCCTTTGCTGATTACCGATGCGGCCATCAATATCCGGCCCACGTTGCTTGAAAAAGCCGACATTATCCAGAACGCGATTGATTTCGCCCGGGTGTTGGGCGTGAATGAGCCGCGTGTCGCTATTTTGTCGGCCGTAGAGACTGTCACGCCGGCCATCCCGTCAACCATCGACGCCGCTGCCTTGTGCAAAATGAGCGATCGGGGGCAAATAAAAGGCGGCCGCCTTGACGGTCCCTTGGCTTTTGATAACGCGATTTCGCCCGACGCGGTGCGTATCAAAGGCATTGTGTCAGACGTGGCCGGGCAGGCCGATATTCTGGCGGTGCCCGACCTGGAAAGCGGCAATATGGTGGCCAAGCAGCTCGAGTATCTGGCCGGGGCGAGCGGCTCTGGGCTGGTGCTGGGCGCGCGCGTACCCATTGCCCTCACCAGTCGGGCCGACGGGCCGATGGCGAGGGTGGCTTCTGCCGTGCTGGCCGTGCTGGCGGCGCGCGATATACAACGGCGTCAGGCCGAAAACGCCTGGAAATTAGGCTGAGCAAGGTTTATCAGCCCGGATTGGCTCTGCTTTCTTTGATGCCGGGTTGATTCCTTGAGACTGGGTTAAGTGTGTTTCTTTAAAGGTAGGCGATGGCCATTCTTGCTGTTAATGCGGGCTCTTCTTCCCTGAAGTTTTCGCTGCACCCCTTGCGTGACGGTCAGGTCCAGCCATTTGTGTTGTCGGGCTGTATCGACGGGCTTGAGCCCGAAGGTTGCCCGGGCATGCGCTGGAAGTATCTGGGTAAAAATGCACAAGTCCGCCTGGCTGTGCCGCCGGGCATCGGGCCCTTCGAAGCCGCGCTTGAACGGTTGCGTGAGCTGTTATCTAGTTTGGCGCATGGCTCGGCAATCGCCGCGGTTGCGCATCGCGTTGTGCATGGCGGCGGGCAGTTTACCCAAAGCGTTGTGGTTACCGACGATATTCTGGCCAGGCTTGCATCGTTCAATTCGCTGGCGCCGCTGCATCAGCCACATAACATCGAAGGCATCCGCCGTTTTCGGAAGGCGTTTCCGGCGGTGCCCCAGGTGGCCTGCTTCGACACTGCGTTTCATGCCACCTTGCCTGAAGTCGATTACGCCTTTGCCTTGCCCCGCAAGCTTTTGGGACAGGGCATAAGACGCTATGGCTTTCATGGCTTGTCGTATCAGTACATTATGTCGGTGTTGCAACAGCAATCTGCCCGCGCCAACGCCCGCGTCATCATGGCGCATCTGGGCAACGGGGCCAGTCTGTGCGCCACGCGTCAGGGGCAAAGCATTGCCACAACCATGGGGTTTTCGGCGCTCGATGGCTTAATGATGGGCACCCGCAGCGGCTCGCTTGATGCCGGCGTTCTGCTTTACCTGATGGAGCAGGGTTGGACGCATGCCCAGATCGAAACCTTGCTATATAAGCAAAGCGGTTTGTTGGGCGTTTCGGGTATTTCGGCCGACGTACGAACGCTGCGTGCAAACGGCTCGCCCAATGCGGTAAGGGCGCTCGAACAATTTACGTATCGAGTGGTGCGTGAAGCGGGTGCGCTGACGGCGTGCCTGGGCGGCCTGGATGTGCTGGCGTTCAGTGGCGGGATTGGCGAGAACGACGCCACTTTACGTGCCGATGTCAGTGCGCGGCTGGCGTGGTTAGGGGTTGAGATTGACCCCGTACTTAACCAGAAGGCCAGTGGCAGTGAGGCCTGCACAATTCATACAGCCGACAGTGCGATTGAGGTGTGGGTAATACCCACCGACGAAGGGCGCGTTGCGGCTTCAGAGGCAGCCTTGCTATTGGCTCGTGGCGCTCATCTGGCCGCCTGAGACATTCTTAAGTTTGTTTGGGCCCGAAGGGCAAATGAGCACGTGGACTGCATACACAGGCAGTGACGCGTGCTTTGGGAGAAAGCCAGTTGGGGGGCATCTAATGCAAAGGCCCCGCCTTCTGGCGGGGCCTTACTGCCACGATGGCAGTGACACCTGATATAACAGGTGTATTCAAGAGCCGCTTCGGAGAGCGGCTAAGCTGCCCCCTGAGGGCAGTGAGTTCAATTTACTGCTGTCATTCAACGGCTTCAACCTAGGATTACTACTGATTTAGGTAACCTGATAACGGCAAGCGGCCTGGCGACAGGCGATAAGGGGGCGGACGGCAGGCGGTTATTGTGCATGCTCTTTGGCGTTGGCTTTGTTGCCCGAAAGCGCAGCACTTAAGCTGTAGGCCGGGTCGAATGAGTCGTCACGGGCCATAGGCCAGGCCACCCGGAAAATAGTCTGGCGGAATTTGCCGTCGAGGATCTCTCCGGGCTCCAGGTCGGGAAACAGAGCCGACAATACTTTGACTTCACTGCTGGAGATCCGGCGCGCAATATGGTGGGGACGCAGCTCGGTGGGGTGGCGTAGCCCCGCCGCACCCAGCAATTCGGCCAGCGCTTTTAATGTGTTGTCGTGAAACTGTTGTACACGGACCGATTTGTCTTCAACCACCAAGGCTTTTTGGCGTTTTGGGTCTTGGGTTGCCACACCAGTGGGGCAGGCACCCGTGTGGCAGGCCTGGGCCTGAATACAGCCCACGGCAAACATAAAGCCCCGCGCACTGTTACACCAGTCGGCGCCCAGCGCCATGGTGCGGGCCATGTCGAAGGCGCTGATGATTTTCCCAGATGCCCCCAGTTTTATGCGGTCGCGTAGCCCGATGCCCACCAGGGTATTGTGTACCAGCCGAAGGCCTTCGCGCAGCGGTGTGCCCACATGGTCTACAAACTCTATCGGTGCCGCGCCGGTGCCGCCTTCGGCCCCATCGACAACAATGAAGTCGGGCGTGATGCCGGTTTTGAGCATGGCCTTGGCGATGCCAAACCATTCCCAGGGGTGACCAATGCAAAGCTTGAATCCGACGGGCTTGCCGCCTGACAGGCGGCGCAGCCGGGCGATGAATTCAAGCAATTCGGCGGGTGTGCCAAAGGCGCTGTGGCGGGCTGGTGAGTTGCAGTCTTGCCCCACCGGAATGCCGCGGGCGCGTGCGATCTCGGCGGTGACCTTGGCCCCCGGCAGCATGCCGCCGTGGCCGGGTTTTGCCCCTTGCGACAGCTTGATTTCGATCATCTTCACGTTGTCATGGGTGGCGCGCTTGACGAACTCCTCTTCTGAAAAATTGCCCGCTGCATCGCGGCATCCGAAATAGCCTGAGCCGATATTCCAGATCAGGTCGCCGCCGTGCTCAAGGTGATAAAGACTGATGCCCCCTTCGCCCGTATCGTGAGCGAACTGACCCATTTGGGCGCCCTTGTTCAGCGCACGGACGGCATTGCCCGACAGGGCACCGAAGCTCATGGCCGAAATATTGAATACCGAGAGGCTATAGGGCTTGCCACAGTCGGGGCCGCCCACGGTGATGCGAAAGTTGCTGTTGTCGATATGGACCGGATTCATGGAGTGGTTGATCCACTCGTAGTTGTTGCCGTAGACATCGTTTTGTGTACCAAACGGGCGCTTGTCGATGTCGTGCTTCGCGCGCTGGTAGACCAGTGAGCGCTCGGCCCTGGAAAACGGCAGTTCGTCTTTGTCGCTTTCAATAAAGTATTGTCGGATCTCGGGCCTGATGAATTCGAAGAAATAGCGCAGATTGCCAATAACCGGATAATTGCGCCGAATGGCATGCCGGGTTTGGTTCAGGTCGTAGACGCCCAGCAGGCTCAGCCACAGGCACACGACAGCTGCCACCCACCAGGCCCCGTGATGCATTAGGGCCAGCAAGCTGAATACCAGCGTGCCGACGATGACCAGATAAAACACGGTATGGCGGGTAAGCAATTGGGGCATAAATAACTCCTGTGTTTCTGTAGGGGCCAAACCGGGCCCGCGTTTTGGCGGGCAGGGCAGCTGACTGCCAAAGGGCCGACGGTGGCAGGCTCAGCTTAACCCAGGCTGGCCATTGCAGGCCAAACATGGCACGATGACGAACGATTCAGCCCAGATGGAGTCTACCGATGAAATGTTACCCCCTGCATATGCGTCAAATCCATCAGCGGCGCCGCAGCGCTTTTTTTATACTGTCGGGGTTTGCCGATGACGCGACAGACAAGCTGCAACCTGTGCCTGGCCAGGCCGCGCACTTCAGGCCCGAACCCAGCGGCACAGACAGGCGCAACGACGATGAGCCCGAAGACGATGACGGTCGAGATTAGTCGCCGTTGGCAGCGTGGGCGGCGCCCTGACTTTTACCAACCTGCATAGCATTTTTAGCCTTGAACAAAGAAATTCCAACAACCTTGAGTAAAGAAACACAAACCGGGTTGCCGGGCACGCTGACCCTGAAAACCGGGACATGGGACGACCTGGGCGCCATGGCCCGAGAAGTGCGTTATACGGTTTTTGTACAAGAACAAAACGTTCCCGAATCGCTTGAGCTTGATGAGTTTGACTCGGTGTCGCTGCATGTGCTGGTGCTAGATGCCAACGGCCACGCCATTGGCACAGGCCGGTTGCTTCCCGATGGTCATATCGGGCGTGTTGCTGTGCTTAAACCCGCCCGCGGGCAGGGGGTTGGGGAATGCATCATGCGTGCATTAATACGCGCAGCGCAAGACCAGGGCCACACTAGCGTTGAGTTGTCGGCCCAGTGTCACGCCGCACAATTCTACGAACGCCTGGGTTTCAAGCAAGACGGCGAGGTCTACCAAGAGGCGGGTATTGCGCATGTTTTCATGCGCTGTGATTTTGGATTGGTTTAGCGCCTGGGTAGCTTGTTCAAGGTGCCAGGGCCTTTACTTCTTCGGCGGTTAAAAACCGTGATTCGCCCGGTGCCAGGTCAGTGTCCAGCGCAACCGGGCCAATGCGTTCGCGGTGCAATGCGGTAACCAGGTTGCCCAAGGCCGCAAACATGCGCTTCACCTGATGATATTTGCCTTCCTGGATGGTAAGGCGGGCCAGGGTTGGGCTGACGCGTTCGACGTGTGCGGGCAGTGTGGGTTTGGTTTCGCCATCCAGCAAAATACCTTCTGCAAAGCGTTGCTCGGCGTCGTCGCTTAAAGGTTCGGCCAGCGTGGCCAGATACACCTTGTCGCACTGGTGTTTGGGCGAAATAATCCGGTGCGTCCATTGCCCATCGTCGGTGACCAGAATCAGCCCGGTGGTATCAACATCCAGCCGCCCTACGGTATGCAGTCGATCACGCTTCTCGATGTCGATCAGGTCCATGACCGACGGGTACTGGCTGTTCTTCAGTACGCATTCGTAGCCGGCGGGCTTGTTAAGCATCAGATAGCGCAGCCCGACGGGCGACAGCGTTTCACCCTCCCACTGAACAACATCATTTTCTTTGACGACGTAAGTGCCTTTGTCGACCACTTCGCCATTAACGGTGACCTCGCCGGATGACAGGACGCGTCGCGCCAGTGATCGGGTCAGGTCGGTGCTTTCGCAGAGGAATTTATCCAGGCGCATAGTGGCTTCTTAGTGTTAAGTCGGTGACGTGAAGAAACGCTCACGCAGTTCCTCCAGCCCCAGTGTGCCCAGCAACTGCTCCAGTCGTTCGGCCGGCTTGCGGCGGGGCTGGTTGGTGTAGCTGGCGACAATCAGTTCGTTTTTCATAGAGTGTTCCCACCCAACCAGTTCGGTGACGGTAACCTGGTAGCCATGCGCTTGCAGTTGCAGGCAGCGCAGTACGTTGGTGGTATGGCTGCCAAATTCGCGGGTATGAATCGGGTGGCGCCATAGCTCGGCCAGCGCACCGGCAGACAGCATGGCTGCTTTGTTTTTGCGCAAGACGCTGGCGACCTCGGCCTGGCAGCATGGCACCAGCACAATGTGGCGCGCCTTCTTTTCGAGCGCAAACCGGATGGCATCGTCGGTGGCCGTATTGCAGGCGTGCAGGGCGGTTACTACGTCAATGCGTTCGGGCAGTTGGCGGGCCGAAATAGAGTCGGCGACAGACAGATTCAAAAACGACATGCCGTCAAAGCCCAGGCGCGCGGCCAGTTCGGTCGCGCTGGTAACGAGGTCTTCGCGGGTTTCGATGCTGTATATATGGGAGGTGTCGTTGAGCTGCTTGAAAAACAGGTCGTACAAAATGAAACCCAGGTACGATTTGCCCGCACCGTGATCGACCAGGTTGATCGCTTCGTGGTGCTGCTTGACGTCTTTTAACAGCGGTTCGATAAACTGAAACAGGTGATAGACCTGTTTCAGTTTGCGTCGGCTGTCCTGGTTCATTTTGCCGTCGCGCGTCAAAATATGAAGCGCCTTGAGCAACTCGACCGACTGGTCGGGGCGGATGTCGTGGGAAGCGGCCATTAATGTCTGAAAGGTAAACGAAAGGCCCGGGTCAGCGGGGCATCGCCGTCATTTTAGAGCATGCCGCTGTCGGAGACTTCTTGGGTGGATTTAACGATACACTGGCCTTTGCCTCTTGCCTTGGCCTGATACATCAGCATGTCGGCCCAGCGCATCAGGTCGCTGGCATTATTTTGTCCGTCGCTAATTACGGCCCCCAACGAGGCACCCAGCTCGCACTGTACACCCGCCACATCGAAAGGTTGCTTAAGCGTGCTGATGACCTGGTTGGCCGTGTTTTCGACGGCTTGTCTGGCCTGGGCTTCAGCGCCAAGTTGGGTAAGCAAGATAACAAATTCGTCACCTCCCAACCGGGCAACGACATCGCTTTCGCGGACCAGACCGGACAAGCGTTGCGCCACTAACTGAAGGACTTTGTCGCCGGCCTCGTGACCCAGCGTGTCGTTGACAGGCTTGAATTGATCAAGATCGATAAAGATCAGCCCCAAGGTTTCGTGGCTACGGCGTGCTGCTGCCAACGCAGTTTTAAGGTGGTCGGCCAGCAGGCGCCGGTTGGGCAGCCCCGTAAGCGAATCGTGGTGCGCCGCGCGTGATAATTCGTTTTGCTGGTCTTGAAGCTTGAGCAGCAAGCGATTGAAGGCCGAAATCAATACGCCGACTTCGCCTTTGTCGGCCCCCGAAAGCGGGGCGAGCGGCGCAAGACCCCGAGACATCTTGTCGGCCTGGCGTGTGGCTTGTGTGAGCGGGCGCAACGTAAAGGGCACCACCACAGCCAAAGAGGCGAACAAGAATAAAACCGTTAAAAGTGTATTGCGCAGCAAGTAGTCCTTTACGCGCTCGACCGTGCCCAGTGCCTCGGCGGTGGCAATGGCCGACACCACGAACCAGGACGTATTGGGTACCGATGCCATAGCCGATATCTCTTCGACCCCGTGGGCGTTAATCGTTACACCGGTGCCCCGGTAGCCGAGCATGGCCTTGTCGTGTAAACGGTTGACGCCGGGCGGTGGCGTTGCGGTAAGCACTTTTTTGGGGTTGGAAGCCGCAATAAATATTTGGTCGTCGGGCGAAATGAGCAAAAACCCGCTGCCTGTGCTGCCCAGGCGGGCTTGCATAAGGTTGCCCATAAAGTCGGGGCTGTTCAAAATGGTGAAGCCCGTCAGGTATCCCCAGGGGACATTGTCGTGATCGACCAACGCCAGTGTCATGGGCAAAATGGGGCTGATTTGCCCGGCGATGACCAGAGGTTTGCCGATGTGGGCGGCCTGTTCTGACACGCCATGAAGTACTTTGTTTGGCACCAGCGATAAGGGTCTGCCGTGCCACTTGAATGTTGTCGTGTCGCGCAATACCCTGCCGTCTGTGGTGGTTAACAACAGCCCGGCCGAGAACAGGGCTTCAAAGGGAGCAGACCGGCCGAAGGCGCGGTCCAGATCGGCGTCGTATTCGGCACTGGCCGGGGTCAGGGTATTGGCCAGCTGTTGCAGCCGATACTGACGCATCAGGATTTTATGGCCGATATCGTTGGCCACGTAGGTTGCCAGCGACATTTGCTGCGATGAAACGACCTCGGCCATGTCGTCGCGCAAAAATCCGGACAGCGCAAAGTAGCGTACCGTCGACCCGACAAGTATTAGCCCCAGGCCCACAACGACCAGCCGGAACAAGATGCTTTGCGCCACCAAACGAAGGGCCATAGTGATCTTTATATTTTCGCAGCCGGTCAATCTAGCAGAAAATGCAACCAAATAATATATTTTGTTTTAGCGTCGGGGCGTTTGCGCGGGAATTTTTACGGGCAATCGTGGTCTGACCACCGATATCCACAACTGTACGCCGTGTGGCATGACCCGCAAAGTCGGGTCTATGGATTGGTTTTCAAGAAAATCCGCCTATTATTAACCACATCACGGTGCTTTAAGAACGATACATTTCAAGGTAAAACATGATGAAGAAGTTAATAGCAGTGGCTGCTTTGTTCAGTGCTTTTGGTATGGCTCACGCCGCCGAGGGCAAGCTGACGGTTTATCAAGACCCGAATTGCGGTTGCTGCACGGGCTGGGTCGACTACATGAAAGCGCAGGGCTTTGATGTGGTTGCCGTCAAGACGCCCGACGTTGTGGCGCACAAAGCCCGGCTGGGCGTGCCTGTTGCGTTGGGGTCGTGCCATACAGCGGTTGTTGAGGAAACAGGCCAGGTGATTGAAGGCCATGTGCCTGTTAACGCCGTACGCAAGTTATTGCTTAACCCCGACGTCAAAGGCGTTGCTGCGCCGGGTATGCCCACCAATGCCCCCGGTATGGGGGCGCTCGACGGTAACTTGGTCACGGTCGACTTCAATGGCCGCCCGTTTTCCCGCGACTAGGGCGCTGCCTATGCTTTTAAACGCAGATTTTTCGCGCCGTGCGCTGGTGTTGCCCGACCAGCAGAAATGGGTGGCGTCCCCGCAAGGGGGTGTCGAACGCATTATGCTTGATCGGGTAGGGGCCGAAAAGGCTCGCGCCACCAGCATCGTGCGTTATGCACCAGACTCTTTTTTTCCGCAGCACAGCCATCCGGGGGGCGAAGAGGTATTGGTGCTGTCGGGGACATTTTCGGAAGACAATGATGATTACCCGGCCGGTTGGTATATGCGCAATCCGCCGGGCTCCAGTCATCAGCCGTCCAGCCTCGAGGGCGCCGTCATTTTTGTCAAGTTATGGCAAATGCGGCCCACCGAGCAAAGCTTTGTGCGCGTCAATACCAACGACCCGGCGTCGTGGCAGCAGTGTGCCGATCGCGCCCAGTGTCCGTTGTTTAGCGATGGCATCGAATCAGTTTGGTTGTTGCGACTGGATGCCGGCGCGGTTCTGTTGCCGGCCGAAATCGAAGGCGCGGAGGCTCTGGTGCTGAAGGGTGAACTGGCTGAAGGCGCGCAAATGTATCTTGAAAACACCTGGTTGCGGCTGCCGGCAGGGCGCTATCCCAATATTGTTGCGGGCCCTAAGGGGGCGACGGTCTACCTTAAAACAGGCCCCCATCTGGTGACCTTACCCACATGACGCCGCTGGTGTGGGCGTTTACCTTGTTGGCTATGCTGGCTTTTTCGGCCAATTCGTTGCTGGCACGAGCAGCTTTTTCCACAACGACGATCGACCCGGCATCATTTACGGCTATACGTTTGGCGGCAGGCGCCTTGACGCTATTTGTTATTTTGCGATGTCAGGGGGGTAAACCCACATCGCTTAAAGCGGGCGGTTGGTCCGCTTTTATGCTGTTTGTTTATGCCGCTGCGTTCTCTTTTGCCTATCGTGACATCAGTACGGGTGCAGGTGCGTTGGTCCTGTTTGCATCGGCGCAATTACTCATGATCTCTTATGGGCTGTTTAAGGGCGAACGCGCCAGTATTTTGGGTTTATTGTGCGCTTTGGGTGGGTTGGCGGCTTTTCTGGCGCCGTCCGCATCGGCTCCGCCCGTGTCTGCCGCCGCGCTTATGGCGGTTGCCGGCTTTGCCTGGGGCGCTTTCTCGTTGTTGGGGCGCTCACAAGGGGCTCCTATCGTCAGTACAACCAGCAGCTTTATATGGGCTTTGCCCTTGGTGGCCGTACTGATATTGACCCAATTGCCGCACTTGAACACGGATGCCTTTGGTGTGACGTATGCTCTTTTGTCTGGTTGCGTGGCCTCTGGCTTGGGCTACGCCGTTTGGTATTGGGTTCGCGTGCGAATGACGGCGATAGGCGCAGGCGCGGTGCAGTTATCTGTCCCTGTTATTAGCGCCTTGATGGGTTTGGCCTTACTAGACGAAAGTATGAGTGTGCAGAGTGCTGTCGCGGCCTTGGTGACCTTGGGCGGTGTGGCCTGGGTCACCCTGACAATCAGGAGGCCAGAGCGCTAAACAGCACGGGCTGAGCGAAAGGTTGTGCCGGGTGCCTTGGTGTGGCCCGACAAGTGTGCTGCCAAAGTCGCATAACAATGCGCAGTTAAAGGCAACAAACACGGGCGATCTGTTGTTATTCTGGCCGGTTGCGCATCCAGTCTGCGGTATTCATGAACGCGTCTTTCAGGGGGGCGTGCAGTGTTTCGGGAACGCCGACGTCTTTCATGGCCTGAGCCATGCAAGCTACCCATTGGTCGCGCTCGACAATACCGATAGAAAACGGCAGGTGCCGGGCACGCAGCATGGGGTGGCCGACCTTTTCCATGTAATAGGCCGGGCCGCCCAGCCACCCGCATAAAAACCAGAACAGGCGCTCGCGTGCTTGTGCCAGGCTGGGGCCATGTGTGGCGCGCAACTGCACGTAATCGGGCGCCAGATCCATCAGGTCGTAAAAGCGGTCGACCAGTTCGCGTACTTTGGCCTCCCCGCCTAGCTGGTCGTAGGGGCTAAGTTGGGTCGATGACGTATCTGCAGACATAAACGATTAAGGGGTCGTATGCACCGGCGCAGCTTTTGGCAGCATGCAGACGCCGCTCCGGTAAGGTTGGCGGGTTGACGTGCGGGTAAGTTTAATGGGTTGGCGTGCCTTGACTGCGGTCAAGCAGCTTTTTAAGCGCCTGCTTTAGGCCCGGCGAAAACAACGGAACCCATTGCGGTTCCGATTGCGACGTGCTGACGAGTTTGATTTCGATAGACTGGCCAGTGAAGGCCGTTGTCTTTCGGGCGTTGTTCTCGTAAGCCTTAAGCAGCTTGTTGGCCGTGGCCTGGGCCTGCAACACACGTGTTTCGGGCGTGCCCGACGTTTGCATGTAATGGTCGAGCACGCGCTGAACATCATCGATGAACAAGGCCAGGGCATGATCGCCGATGCAGTCCGGGCGCTCGTAGCCCCACGATGGTGTGTCCATAAAACTCAAGAGTAGCGCCTTCTACAGGCAGGTTAATCGGGCCAAGCCTTATTATACTGGCTTGCCACTATGCGGGCATAATGCAAAACGCATGGTGCTGGCGGAGCTGCCGGCCACAATACGGCCGATACCTGGGCGCTTGGTGGCGCAATAAAATCAAAAGGCCGGCCCGATTGTTTCAATCGGGCCGGCCTGGTGTTCTGCATAACTACCGCAATGCGCCTGTTAAGGCGCGGGGGTAATTAGAGAATCTGGATGTTTGAAGCTTGCGGACCTTTTTGGCCCTGCGTTGCAACAAAAGACACGCGCTGGTTCTCTTCGAGCGATTTGTGTCCTGAACCCTGGATTTCGCTGTAATGAGCGAACAGGTCCTTGCCACCGGATTCAGGCATGATGAAGCCGAACCCTTTCTCGTTGTTGAACCATTTCACGATACCGATTTCTGTAGTCAATTGAATTTCCTAGTTAAAAGGGAAAAGTATCCCCACAGACACTGTGGACTGTATGACGGCATAAAGCCACTTAAGTTACTTTGTGTTTCAATTAAACCGAGCGTGCGATGCCGCCGTCGACGCGGATGTTCTGACCGGTAATGTAGCCTGCGCCGTCGGATAGCAAGAATGCAATGGTGGCAGCGATTTCTTCGGCCTTGCCATAGCGTTGCATGGGTACGCTGGCCCGCCGCGCTTCGGTGGTGGGCAGGCTGTCGATCCATCCGGGCAGTACATTGTTCATACGCACATTCTGGGCGGCGTAGGTATCGGCAAAAATTTTTGTGAAACTGGCTAGCCCGGCTCGAAAGACCGTTGACGTCGGGAACATGTCGGCGGGCTCAAATGCCCAGGTCGTCGAAATATTGACGATGGCGCCACCCCCTTGCGCCGCCATGATTGGAGCCACCCGTCGGGCGGGTCTGACGGCGCTTAAAAAGTAAACCTCCATGCCGCTGTGCCAGTCTACATCGGAGATGTCGAGAATGGGGCCGCGGGGGCCATGCCCGGCGGAGTTGACCAAGGCGTCGATGCGCCCCCAGCGCGCCATGGCCTGGTCGACGATACGTTGCACGTCGTCATCGTTCTGGTTCGAGCCGGTAACACCGATACCGCCCAGTTCCTGGGCCAGGGCCTCGCCCTTGCCGGAGGACGACAGTATGGCCACCCGATAGCCGTCTTGGGCCAGCTTGCAGGCTGCTGCGGCGCCCATGCCCGAGCCGCCGGCTGTGATTAAAGCTACTTTTTCTACAGACATTTTTTTCTCCATTAATGCGTTTTGACCAATGTATTATGTGGATAATTTGGCTTAATTGCGCGCGACAAATAAACGCAATAAAGTGTAGAAAAACTACTGTCAAAAGGTGTCATGCAGTCTCGTCGTAAATTGCCGCCGCTTAACGCGTTACGTGCCTTCGAAGTCTCGGGCCGTCGGCTGAGTTTTCGCGCCGCGGCCGACGAGCTGGGGGTGACGCAGGGCGCGGTGGCGCAACAGGTGCGGGCCCTCGAGGCGCATTTGGGTGTTGGGCTGTTTCGGCGGTTGCCGCGGGGTTTGGCGCTGACGCCGTCGGGGGCAAGTTATCTGGCCGATATCACACGGGCTTTCGATACGCTGGCCGAATCAACCCACCAGTTGCAGGCCAAGCCCGACATGGTCACCATCAGCGTTACCCCCACTGTGGCCACCAAACTGCTTATCCCGCGTTTGGCCGATCTTAATTTAGCCCTGCCGGGTATTGATTTGCGTACGCTGGCCACAGAGTCATTATCTGACTTCGATCGCGATCAGGTTGATTTGGCCGTACGTTTGACAAGGCCGCCATTTGCGCCCGACCTCGAGGCCAGGTTGCTGTTTCGACAGGCGCTGGTGGCGGTGGCCAGCCCGCACCTGGCCACAGGGCTGCGCTTGCCGCTCGCGCCCGAGCAATTGCGGGCGCTTCCCTTGTTGCACGACGCGCATAATCATTGGCCGAAATTTCTGGGGGTTTCGGGCAAGCTGCCTGGCCTGGTATTTAACCAGACCACGCTGGCGCTGGATGCAGCCATGGCGGGGCAGGGTGTGGCGCTGGCGTGTCGGGCATTTGTCGCCGCCGACCTGGCGGCAGGCCGATTGCTGCAAATAACAGATATCAGCAAAGTTGTTGAGCCCGACTTTTACCTGGTGCGCAAGCGCGGCACATTTGTAAACAGCGCCGCCAACGCCGTGTGGGAGTGGTGTGCCACACATCTAGGTCAATAGTCAGGCCGTATCTGCCCAGCGCTGTTGTATGGCCAGAATTTCCGGCAAATTCTCGATAAAGACATCGACCACGGTTGGGTCGAAGTGTTGACCGCTTTGCGCCCGGATCAAGTCCAGGGCCTCGTCGACGGACCATGCGTTTTTGTATGGCCTTTCGCTGGTCAGGGCATCGAAAACGTCGGCGACGGCAACAATGCGTGCCGCCACCGGGATATCCTCACCCTTCAGGCCATCGGGGTAGCCTGTGCCGTCCCAGCGTTCGTGATGACTGCGTGCAATGGTGGCCGCCAGGTTAAGCAGGCCCGAAGGGTGCTGACCCAGAATTTCGGCGCCAATGACAGTGTGCTGCTTCATGACGACCCATTCGTCGTCCGACAGCTTCCCGGGCTTGGTCAAAATGGCGTCCGGGATGCCGATTTTGCCAACGTCGTGCATGGGCGCGGCGTGTAGTAGTTCGTCGGCTACCTGGTCGGAAAAGCCCATGGCTATTGCCAGGGTGCGCGCATAATGGCTCATCCGGACAACATGCATACCGGTTTCGTTGTCTTTATATTCGGCGGCACGCCCCAGGCATTGCACAATTTGCAGGCGCGTGGTCATCACTTCGTGGGCTTGAACCAAAGACAGATGGGTACGAACCCGGGCACGCACGACAGAAGGGTTAAACGGCTTGCTGATGTAGTCGACGGCGCCGATGTCCAGGCCGTTATGTTCATTTTCTGCATCGGCCAGCGCAGTCACAAAAATGACAGGTATGTTTGCCGTCCAGGGGTCTTGTTTAAGCGTTGTACACACTTCATAGCCCGTCATCCCGGGCATCATGACGTCAAGCAAAACAAGATCTGGGCGGTCGGCGTGCACGCGCTCAAGGGCGGCTTGACCGTCGCGGGCAAATAAAAGCCGGTAATCGGCCTGCAGGGTATGGCGCAAAACTTGCAGATTGGCCGGTTCATCGTCAACCAGAAGCAGGGTGGGGCGTTGGTCTGGGCTGTCTTGCATACTTATGTTTCCGCTGTGTTCTTGTCGTCGAGGGACGATGCGCCAAGGTGTCTTTGGATAATTTCGGTGGCTTGTGTAAATTCGAAGGCGTTCATGGCATCTCGCAATGCGCCGGCATCGTCGCGGGCACCGCGCTGTTCAAGGTGCAAGCAGACTGAGCTTAGCAGGGCATCGTCGAACTCGCAGCGCATTGCAACACCGTGCAAACGCTTGAGGGCCTGTTGAATGTCTGTTGGCGATGCGGTTTGGCTGGGTTTGTCGTTGGCCTGCAGGGAGGCTTTGGGTGATTGCGCCCGCACTTTTTCAAGTGCGATGTGGATCTCTGGAAAGCGCTCCCGAACAACCGCATGTTGTTGCTGAAGAATCAGGTCTTCGAGTTGACCGTACAGGGTAGACAACACTGGTAGCGCAAGATTGCCGGCGACGCCGCGCAGGCGATGCAGTTGGAACCGTAGTGCGTCCCAGTCGGCTTTTTCGGGGACTTCTTTCGGCAGCGGTTCGGTTTGAGTCAGGGTGTGTATAAAGTCTTGAAGCGCTTGTTCGTAGGCCGCTTGCGTACCCCACAGCCTTAGCCCGGCTTGAGTGTCAATAATGGCTTCTGTGGCCGCTTGCTGTGGCGGAGTACCGGTGGCGTCTTGCGTTGGTTTGATGTCGAGCACCCGCGCCATTTCGGCAAACAAACGTGGCGGGTCAAGTGGCTTTAGTGCGAAACCGTCCATGCCGGCCTTGATGGCTGCGTCCCGGTCATTGGCCATGACACTGGCCGTCAGGGCAATGATGGGTGTTTTGGTTTGGCCGGTTTCGCGTTCGTGCTGGCGAATCAGGCACGTGGCCTGAAGACCGTCGACGCCGGGCATGTGAACATCCATCAATACGATGTCGAATGCATTGCGCCGGTACTGGTCGACGGCGTCGTTGCCGTCGACGGCCCGAAGTACGCTATGCCCGGCATTTTCAAGAACCAGGCCTAGCAGCTGGAGGTTTTGCGGTACATCGTCGGCAATAAGGACGCGCAGTTTGGGCAGCGCCGGCGCCGGACGGGCTTCGTCGGCAGCATGCGGAGCTTGCCCGACAGGCAAGGGAAGCATGACGCGGAATGTGCTGCCCTTGCCTGGTGCACTTTCGACGTCGATGGTCCCGTTCATCAGTTCAACCAATTGTCGCGAAATTGCCGTCCCCAGACCGGTGCCGCCAAAGCGACGGCTGATAGAGGCATCGGCCTGTGTGAACGGCTGGAAGAGTCGTCCGACCTGTTCTGGCGTCATGCCAATGCCGGTATCGCTGACCCTGATATGCACCTGTCCGGCGCACCATTCAAATTTCATGACGACCTCGCCGCTTTCAGTGAACTTGATGGCGTTGCCGACAAGGTTGGTCAGGATTTGCACGACACGCAGCGGATCGCCGCGAAAGTATTCAGGCATGTCGTCTGAAAACACAGTGCGCAGGGCCAGGTGTTTTGCACTGGCGCTTAGTCGCAACGATGACTCGATCTGCATGGCGACAGCCCGCAGCGAAAAGTCGGTTTGCTCCAGCTCGAGCCGGCCTTTCTCCATTTTGGTGGTATCAAGAATGTCGTTAAGCAGCCGCAGGAGCGAGCGCGACGATTCGCGAACTGTGTTCAGGTGACTGCGTTGTACCGCATCGAGATTGGTTTGCAGCAGCAGATCGGTGAACCCGATAATGGCATTCATGGGCGTGCGGATCTCGTGGCTCATGGTGGCCAGAAACGTGCTTTTTGCCGCAGCGGCTTGTTCGGCGCGTTGCGCCGCTTCGCGCAACGACGACTCAAGCGTGTGACGATCGCTGATGTCGGTGACAAAACCCACAAAAAGCAACTGGCCGGGCAGGTCGACGCGACCGACGGCAAGGCGCAACGGCACGTGCGAGCCGTCGCGGCGCAAGCCCACCACTTCGCGCCCCACACCGATAACTTTGGCTTGCCCGGTAGTTTGATAATTTTGCAGGTAGCCGTCGTGGGCAGACTGATAGGGCTCGGGCATCAACATTTTGATGTTGCGGCCGATGACCTCGTCGGCGTGCCAGCCAAACAGACGTTCGGCCGAATGATTGAAGTCGTGAATAATGCCTTTGCTGTCGATGGTGATGATGCCGTCGACGGCGGTGTCGAGCGTGGCTTGCAGGCGGGAGCTGCCTTCTTGGATGCGGCGGTTGAGATCGTACGCACGAATGAGGCCGTTGACCGCGACAACCATGACGGTCACGGTCACGGTAAATGACGACAAGGCCAACGAGGCATAGGTCGTGTTGATAAGCAGGCCGGCTTGTGTAGGCGCCGGGTCGCCAATAAAACGCACGGCCACCATACCCGTAAAGTGCATGGCCGCAATGGCCAGCCCCATGACCAGGCCGCTAATTAACAGACGCGGGGTAGGGCCAAACGGGGTATGCCGCAAACCATACCTGACCCATAACGCCAGCATGGCCATGCCTACAGCCACAATGATGGACAGCCCGAACATGGCCGGGTCGTAGCGCATTTGCAGTGGCGTTTGCATGGCTGCCATACCGGTGTAATGCATGGCGCCAATGCCTGCCCCGACCAGTACGCCGCCGGCGATCAGCCGCAGGCGTGAAACGTGCGACTGGCCCAGCAGGTGCAGTGCCCACCACGACGCGAGCAGTGCGGGCACGACTGAAAACAAAGTAATGGTGGTGTCGTAGCGTACCGGCGCAGGCAATTCGAAAGCCAGCATGCCAATGAAGTGCATGGTCCAGATCCCGCCGCCCAGGGCGATGGCGCCCGCGCCCAGGCCAATGTGTCGGTACAGCCGGCTTTGTGTGCTGGCCGACATGCTGGCGGTTTGTAGCGCCATGGTGGCTGAAAAGACAGAAACCACAATAGCCAGCAGCACCAGGCCACTATCGTGGGTACCATGCACAAAGGCCTGATGCGGGGTGTCGGGATCAAGGAAAAAAATGGGGAGCTCCGGTGAACTGGGAAACTGGCGATGATGTGTTTTTGCTATTGATTGTCTTACCGATACAAACTACAAAGCATTTTAAGCCTATGAATGAATTACCATCGGGCTTTTGCCAAAAACCGAAGGAAGTGACATGGAAAAGGAAGTAGAGCGTTTCGCAGGTAAGGTCAGTGACATCAATGCCGTGCTTGAGGGGCTTCAGGCCGCAAACCAGGTCACGCTCGATGCCCTGGTTTTGGCCATGCTGACCACCAACCCGCAAATTATCGGGCCTATGCGTGGGCTTATTGCCAAAATGGAACGCGAAGTTCTGGGCAGCGTTGCCGATGCCGGCGAGCTTGCCACCATTAGCTACAGCAATCGTATTGCCGATGTTTATGGGCTGATAGACCGCGCCGAAAAAGCTGCGCTGGGAGAGGCCGAAGGTGGTGCGTCTGAATAACGGCAACGTCGACCCAGAGTTTGTCACACTCTGCGCCTGGACCCGAACCGTCTGGTTCGAGGGTGAGTGGATGGATGTCGAAACTTATTTGGCGCGGCGGTACGGCGTTGTCGTCAGTCATGGCATGTCGCCTGCGGCGCAACAGCAAATGGCTGAAGAGGAAACTCCCCCTGTTGCCCAAAAGCAATCGGTCGCAAAAGAAACTCCCCCGGTGGCTCAACAGCAAGTGGCTGCAAAAGAACCCCCTGCGGCGCCCCTGCAGCAGGGGCTTGCGGCATCAGCGTCCGCTTTGCGCAATCCCCGACGACTTGCGGCGGTCAAGGCCACCGGTCTTCTCGACACCAGCTCGAATAAAAGTTTCGATCGCCTTACCAAGATCGGGTCGCGCCTGATCGGCGCGCCGGCGACATTCATTTCTCTGGTCGATGGCTACAGAGACTTTTATCTGAGCCACTGTGGCTTTGGGGAGCCCCTTGCTTCCGGGCGCCAGCTTACGGGTCAGACCTTCTGCCACTTTACGATCGAACGTGAGGCACCGCTGGTTATCCCCGATACCCGGGCACACCCGCTATATCGCGATGTCCCGACCGTCGAGTCACTCGGTGTGGCGGCGTATCTTGGCGCGCCGCTGGTCCTGCTTTCGGGTGAAGTCATCGGCGCATTTTGTGCAATCGACTTTGTGCCTCGTGCATGGACCGATGCGCAGATACAAGACGCAGTCGACCTTGCCAGTCTTGTCATCACCGAAATCGAGGCGCGCCAGATGGCGATTGATATTCAAAAGATGCGCCTGGGCTGATGGGTGCCGCCACGGTTACTGAGCCAAAAGGCTGAATCGCGTAACGACTATTAGTCATGACCAGGGAAAGTTGCCAATGCGAGGTACTTTCACGCGATGGAATAAACGGACATCGTTATCCGTATACCTAATACAACAACCCTAAACGCTCATCGGAGAATCCTCAATGAAAGTCCGTTCATTTTTTGCAGGCCTGATTGTCGCCGCATTTGCTGCCCCTGTCTTAGCCAATGGTCTCCCTGTAAAGGCAGCCGATGGTGTCTTGACGGGTTCAAATGGTATGACCTTATACACTTTTGATAAAGATGTGGCTGGCACTGGCAAGAGTGTATGTAATGGCCCCTGCGCGGTTAACTGGCCCCCGTTGGTCGCCGAGGCCGGTGCTTCGGCTTCGGGTGACTACACCATCATCACCCGTGATGATGGTGCAAAGCAGTGGGCTTACAAAGGCAAGCCACTTTATTTCTGGGTGAAAGACAAGAGCCCGGGCGATAAAACCGGCGAAGGCGTCAATGGCGTTTGGCAGTTAGCCAAACCCTGATGCATCGTGGGTAGTCGCGATCTCATCATTGCCGAGATCCCCCGTCTGCGTCGCTATGCTAGGGCGCTGACGGGCAGTATGGATGCCGCCGATGATTTGGTGCAAGAGACCTTGGAGCGAGCCCTGGAAAAATGGCTGTTCTGGAAGAGAGAGCGTGACTTGCGGCCTTGGCTGTTTTCGATAATGCACAACCTGCACATCGACCATCTGCGCAAGGCAAAACACATCGATTATTTTCCCCAAGACGAACTGCCCGAAGTACTGTACCGTCCAGACCAGTTAGATGGTCTGGAAATTCGTGATCTTGACAGAGCGCTGGCGCAGTTGCCGATTGATCAGCGTCAGGTCTTGTTGTTGATTACCCTTGAAGGGCTTTCATATAAAGAAGTGGCTAAAACACTAAGGATACCCGTTGGTTCGGTAATGTCCCGCCTGTCTCGTGCACGAACGCGTTTACGAGCGTTGCTCGAAGAAGATGCCGCGCCCCTGCTGCGCGTGGTCAAGTCATGAAAAGACATATTTCTGAAGCAGACCTGCACGCCTATGCCGACAATCAGCTTGATGTGGCGCGATCCATTCAGGTAGAGGCCTGGCTTGTTTCGCATCCAGAGGAGCAAAAACGTATTGAACAATGGCGTGCGCACTCGACAAAGTTTCATCGAGCTTATGATGCCGTGCTTGATTGTCCTGTGCCGACTAATCTGGTGCCATCCGAGCCTATTGCCCATCGGTTTCAGTTCCGGCGTCTTGCTTTTCTGGTTTGGTTGATTGTGGGTTGTTTCGCTGGATACGTCTTTCGAGGTACAGAGGCCTCGCCCGATAGCGTTACGCTGGCACAGGGGTCTTTGCCGCGCATGGCCGCCGTTGCGCACGCGGTCTACACGCCCGAGGTGCGCCATCCTGTCGAGGTTCCTGCTGAACAAGAAGCGCATTTGATTGCCTGGCTGTCAAAGCGTCTTGGTAGCACCCTGACGTTGCCAGAGCTTACCAGTGCCGGATACGCGTTGGTTGGCGGCCGACTGTTGCCTGGCACGAAAGGTAGTGTTGCCCAGTTTATGTACGAAGACAATCAACATCAACGGCTTACACTTTACATACAGCCCAAGCTACCCACGGCTCAGGCTGCGGCGTTCCGTTATGCCCAAGAGGAAGGTATTGATGTTTTCTATTGGGTAGAAGGAGATTTTGGATATGCGCTTTCGGGTAATGTCGGGCGCGAGAACATGTTGCGGCTGGCG
Source organism: Pusillimonas minor (assembly GCF_014237865.1). Lineage (GTDB taxonomy): Bacteria > Pseudomonadota > Gammaproteobacteria > Burkholderiales > Burkholderiaceae_B > Neopusillimonas > Neopusillimonas minor. The sequence goes on along the minus strand of NZ_JACJUU010000001.1, from coordinate 45,028 downwards.
ACACTCGTTTATAAGCAGCTATAGGTTCGCACGATAAAAATTACGTTTAAAGGTTTGTCGGTGTGGTCACTTGTGGGTCAAAGAACGGTACTCCTCTGTAGACAGCGCTGGTCAACAGTGGGTTTTGCACCTACTTATCCACGGATGTTGTGGATAAGTAGGTAGCGAACTGTCCTGCCTAATATTATTAAGGTGCTGCTGATGAACGCAGTGCTTGATGCCGGTGATGTTTCAGACGCACTTCAAAGCGCGTGATTCCGTTATCAGACGATGCAGTGACTTGGCCGCCATGTGCCAGAACAATTGATTTCACTATGGCTAATCCAAGCCCGGCGCCTTCGCCATTGCGATGCCGTGAGGCATCCGGTCGATAAAAGCGCTCGAACAGGTGTGCCAGGTGTTCAGCGGGAATAATGGGCCCAGGGTTTGTGACGCGGATTTTGACGGCGTCGTTGTCATCATGAACGCTGGCCCTTACGGTACCGCCTTCCGGGGTGTACCGGATGGCGTTCGACAGTAGATTGGATAGTGCCCTGCGCAGCATTGCCCGGTCTGCGGTAGCTGTTACTTTTTCGTCGCCGGAAACGACAATCGCTACTTTGCGTTCTTCACACCATGCCTCGAAAAAGTCGGCCAGCTCGCTCAGCTCGGCCATCAGCGGTACCGCTGAATGCTCCGGGACAATAAGGCCATTGTCGGCCTTGGCCAAAAAAAGCATGTCGCCAATCATCTTGGTCATGCGCTCGTACTCTTCTAGGTTGGAATAGAGTATTTCGCGGTATTCCTGGGCGGTTCGTGCCCGGGATAATGCAACCTGCGTTTGAGTGGTCAGGTTCGTAATGGGGGTGCGCAGTTCGTGGGCGATGTCTCCTGAAAAATTCGATAGCCGCCTGAAGCCGTCCTCCAGTCTGTCGATCATTTCGTTAAAGGCAGTGGCCATGGGCGCAAGCTCTGCCGGAACGCCAGTTTCGTCCAGTCGAAGATGCAGTTGCTCTGAGTTAACCTGGCTTATTTGCTGACTGATGCGTCGTATGGGCGCATGGCCCTGGTGCACCGCCAGCCAGGTGGCGCCAATGGCGATCAGGCAGGCCACTGCCGTCAGCCACCATAGGTACCGGTGAAAGCTGTCCAGAAAATGTAAATGAAAGTCGATGTTGGTGGCCAAAACGACGGAAAATGGCTCATCCCCCTGGCTAGTGCCAACGGCCAGGCGTACCAGCGCGCTGCGGAATGTTTTACCTTGATGCTGCCAAGACGAGACGGTTTTTTCGTTGATGACCTCTACGGGGCGCAGTTGTGCAAGCGCAGCTTCCAGATTTGTGCCCAGGGTGCTGTAGAGCAGGCGTCCATTGCCGTCAGCTATCAGGAATTCTGCGTTGTGGTGGCCCGACAACGTGGCGTTGAAATGCGCCTTTAATGCGTTGCCGGCTGTTTTGTTGTCAAGTTGCCGTAATTTGGCTTGAATTGAAGTTTTGGCGGCATTCAGCTCATGGGTGTCTTGGGCCACGAAGTGGGCATTGATCGAGCGCCCGACCAGCCAACCAAAACACAACAGCAAGGCGATAATTCCCGCCCCAATGGACAGCGTCAGTCGCAGGGCCAGCGATGGTGGTGATCTGAGTAGTGCACGCATGTTCAAATGGTTTCGGGAACGTCGAGCATGTAGCCCATGCCGCGCACTGTGTGGATTAACTTCGGCTCGAAGGGTTCGTCGATCTTGGCGCGCAGCCGGCGAACAGCCACATCAATCACGTTCGTGTCACTGTCGAAATTCATGTCCCACACCTGGGATGCAATAAGCGACCGTGGAAGCACCTCGCCTTGTCGGCGAACGAGCAATTCAAGCAAAGCGAACTCTTTGTTGGTCAGGGTGATACGTACGTTACCCCGCATGGCGCGGCGACGTGGAATGTCCAGCACCAGGTTGGCTACTTGTATTTGTTCGCTCATGACAGCCATGGCGCCCCGTCTTAGTAATGTGCGGACCCGCGCCAGCAGTTCGGAAAAAGCAAACGGCTTGACCAGGTAGTCGTCGGCGCCGAGCTCCAGACCTTTTACGCGGTCCTCTACACTGTCGCGCGCGGTAAGAAACAACACGGGTGTGGCGGACTGCGCGTCGCGTAGCGCCTGTACGATGCGCCAGCCGTCCACGTCGGGAAGCATGACGTCCAGAATGATCAGGTCGTAAGGCTCGGTAAGCGCCCGATGATGGCCGTCGAGGCCTGTTTGTACCCAGTCCACCTGAAAGCCCGCCTCGGTAAGGCCTTGCCGAAGATAATCCCCGGTTTTGACCTCATCCTCAACAATGAGTAGTTTCATAGGCGCGCGTCCTGGCAATCGAGAGTGATGAGTGATTAAGCAAACGATTTGATTCAAGTGCCCAATGTAACGCGGTCAACATGACGCAACCATTGCCCGTGAATGACAAAAATGTAATGCAGGCGTCATCCCCGTGACAGCCCGCGCTCGCTACAGTGTAGTCCGGTCAAAAAAGTACTGAATCTTTCCCTTTTGCGTAACGGTTCAGGCCAATTTTTAAAGGATTCATTTCACGTGAGACATTCAGGCAGAGGTCTTTCCCCCTATATGCCCCGTCGCCGTTTCGTGCAAGGGTTGGCTGCAGGCGGCGTTATGCTGGGGTTGTCACCGTTTGCCCATGCGGCCGGAATTGTTTCTTCGCAAGCCCGCACAGGTACCGCGCCCGTGCTGACGGGTACCGAGTTCAACCTGGAAGTGGGGCAGTCGCCGGTGAACTTTACCGGCAACCCGCGCATGGCGTTTACCATCAACGGGTCGGTACCTGCCCCCACTTTGCGTTGGCGCGAGGGTGATACGGTAACAATAAGGGTAAAGAACACGCTGAAGGAAGACACATCCATTCATTGGCACGGCATTATTCTGCCGTATCAGATGGACGGGGTGCCGGGCATCAGCTTCCCGGGTATTCCTCCTGGCGAAACCTTTGTATACCAGTTCAAGCTTGAGCAAAGCGGTACGTATTGGTACCACTCACATTCGGGCATGCAGGAAGCGCAGGGCATGTATGGTGCCATTATCGTTGAGCCGCGCGATGCCGACCCTATCCGTGTGGACCGTGATCACATCATTCAATTTTCCGACTGGACGGACGAACACCCGATGCGGGTGTTGTCCAAGCTGAAAGCACAGGGCGATTACTACAACTACAACAAGCCCACCGTCGTCGACTTTTTTCGTGATGTGTCCGAGCATGGCATGCGAGCCGCCATGGATAAGCGGCAAATGTGGAACGAGATGCGCATGAGCCCGACGGATCTTGCAGACTTGTCCGCCGATGTGCTGACCTACCTGATGAACGGGACAACGCCTGCCGGCAATTGGACGGGGCTGTTTCGGCCCGGCGAACGTGTTCGCCTGCGCTTTGTGAATGGGGCAGCCAACACCTTCTACGACGTGCGTATCCCGGGCTTGAAGATGACTGTAGTGCAGGCCGATGGCCAGAATGTCGAACCGGTGACGGTCGATGAGTTCCGCTTTGGGCCCGGGCAAACCTATGACGTTGTGGTGCAGCCCAAGGACGATGCTTACACCGTGTTCGCCCAGTCGATGGATCGAACGGGCTACGCCCGCGGCACTCTGGCGGTGCGCGAGGGGCTGACCGCACCCGTTCCCCCTTTGGACCCGGTGGAGTGGCTGACCATGACCGACATGATGGGGGATATGGGCGGCATGGATCATGGTGCGATGAACCATGGCGCTGCAGGCGCAGCTGCCATGAGTCATGACGGTATTGATCACGCAGCCATGGGGCACGGTTTGTCGGCCCCTTTGGGGCCAAGCAAAACTGTGCGGCATGCGCGCACCGAGTACGGGCCCAGTGTAGACATGCGTGTGGACACACCGCGAACTAACCTGGATGATCCCGGCATCGGTCTACGTAACAATGGCCGCCGGGTGTTGACCTTGGCCGATCTGCACACCTTGGGCGGTCCAATGGACCCGCGCGGCGCAGAGCGCGAGATTGAACTGCACCTGACAGGTCACATGGAACGCTACAGCTGGTCTTTTGACGGTGTGGAGTTCGGTCAGTCAACGCCAGTGCATTTTCGTTATGGGGAGCGTGTTCGGGTCATTCTGCACAACGACACCATGATGACACACCCCATGCACTTGCATGGCGTATGGAGCGAACTTGAAACCTCCGACGGCGAATTTCAGGCGCGACTGCATACGATTCCCGTTCAGCCTGCGCAACGTATCAGTTTTCTTGTCACGGCCGACGCCCTGGGGCGCTGGGCATGGCACTGCCACTTGATGTTCCACATGGATATGGGCATGTTCCGTGAAGTGGTGATTGCATGAGAACAACTGAAATTTCGAAAGGTATCGCAACCATGGCCGCTCAAGTCAAACGTACAGCGTTGGTCTTCTTCACTGCGGGGCTTTTGCCTTTCGGCGCCCTGGCACAGTCCCATGATGCGCATGCCGGCCATGGCGTCCAGCCCGCTGGCAATCAGGCCGTCACGTTTTCGCCCGCCAATCAAGCGCCAATGGACCACAGTGATATGCAGATGCAGGGGGGGACTGCGCCCGACGATGCCCGTGATCCGGATTTGTACTCCGGAGGCTTCAAGCGTAATGAGGGCCAGTTCGCGCTGAACCCGCGCCACCGTTTGCAGATGTCCGACGAGCACCTGTTTGCCAGTTTGCGCATGGACAAGCTGGAGTACGTTCGGGCCAAGGGTGAAGAATGGGGCGCCTATGAAGGTCAGGCCTGGTTCGGCAGCACATTTAACCGCCTCGTCCTTAAGGGCGAAGGGGAGTTCGCGGACGGCAAGATGCACGAATCACGCACCGAAGTGCTCTGGGGGCATGCCGTCAGTCCGTTCTGGGATACCCAACTGGGTGCGCGCTTCGATTACGGTCGCGGGGAGCCCTCGCGTCAGTGGCTGGCGGCCGGTTTACAAGGGCTGGCCCCTTACTGGTTCGAACTTGATGCCACGGCCTATGTCGGGTCTGGTGGCCGCACCGCCTTGCGGTTCAGCGCCGAATATGACTTGCTGCTGACGCAAAAACTGTATTTGCAGCCGGCCCTGGAAGTGAATTTCTATGGGAAAGACGACCCCGAGCGTGACATTGGGCGGGGGTTGTCGGATGGCAAGGTAGGCCTGCGTTTGAAGTACGAAGTGAACCGTCAGCTTGTGCCCTACATTGGTGTGGAGTGGTCAAGCAAGTTCGGTAAAACGGCTGACATCGCACGCGATGCCGGTTCGGCACGACAGGAAACCCGTTTCGTGGCGGGGTTGAGTTTCTGGTTCTAGGTTTATTTATTTTTAGGGATAGGCAGCATGAAAAAACTTGTATCGATTCTGGTTCTGGCGTGTGCGCCTGCATTGGCTTTTGCGGCCGGCGAACATTCGGGTGGTCACGGTGCGGCAGGGCATTCCATGGGCAGTCACAGCATGGGTGGTCACACCATGTCCGGTATGTCCAGTGTGGGCAAACCGGGTGACCCGGCCAAGGTCAGTCGCACCATCGAGGTGGTGATGGATGACGCGATGCGGTTCACCCCTGCGCAAATTGATGTCAAGGCGGGCGAAACCATTCGATTCTTCATCAAAAACTCAGGAAAAGTTCCTCATGAAATGGTGATTGGTTCACTGGCTGATCTGAAAGCCCATGCCGAGGAAATGAAGAAAATGCCCGGGATGCAGCATGTAGAGCCCAACATGATCACCCTTAAAGGTGGCCAACGTGGCGGCCTGGTCTGGACATTCGACCAGGCAGGCACGGTGGATTTTGCCTGCCTGATTCCGGGCCATATGGAGGCTGGCATGGTGGGCAAGGTGAACGTGAACTGACGGATCTGCGGGTTTAGTTCGGGGGCGAAGGTTATTACAAAAAAGTAGTGTAGGTGACGGACAATGTCTTACGGTTTGCGTGCACCGTTCATATGCTTAGGCATGTCTGCCTGTTTATGCCGCCAAGTTGCCGTGTTTGCCGGCGCTTGCACACAAGGCATCAAAGCATACCGGGTCAAGTGCAGTTCCCACAGTTTTTCGCATCATTTCAAGGGCTTGGTCGAGCGGTATTGCGCCACGGTACGGGCGCTCGGCCGTTATGGCGTCGAAAATATCGGCGGTGGTGATAATGCGGGTTTCCAGCGCTATGGCATCGGCCGTTATGCCGCGCGGGTACCCCGCACCGTCAAGGCGCTCGTGGTGGGCTCCGGCAATACGGGCCAGTTCTGCAAATCCGCTAAAACGCCCCAAGATCGACTCTGTGTATTCGGCATGTCGCCTTACCGCGTCCCACTCGGCGGCATCCAGGCTACCCGCCTTGTCGAGTACGCTGTTGCTAACCCCTAGCTTGCCCACGTCGTGCAGCAGAGCCCCGCGGTGCAGCCAGCGTCGGGTGGGGGCGTCTATACCCAGCCTGCCGGCGATGGCATCAGTGTATTGGGCTACCCGTGTGCTGTGACCGCTTGTGTAGGGGCTTTTGGCATCAACTACTTGGCCAAACGCTGCTGCAATATCATCCAGATAATCATCATCGAGCACCACTTGGCGGACCTGCGGTTCGATGGCATGCACGCGGGCGGCCAGATCGTCGGCTGCCAGCCCTTCCCAAAAGTCAGGTTTGGTCGCGATGGTTTCAAAGGCTTTGACCAGCTCCGGGTCGAACCAGCGGCCCGAGCGTAGCCGAGCCTCGTCTAGCGCGGCCTGTGGTCCGCCCTGGGTGTGGAATACATCGATAACTTGCGCCAGCAGGGCAATGCGGGAATATAGCGGGATGGTGGGCCCGGCCAAGCCCTCAGGTCGGCCCTTTCCATTGAAATGCTCGTCGAGGCTGAGAATGCCGTCGGCCACGCCCTGCGGAAAACGCAACATCAAGGCGATTTCTGCACCTCTGTGACAGCGGGTGGCAATCAGTTCTTGTGCCAGGGCGTCGGCATCGCGCACCACGGAGAAAATGCGACGGAAGCGATCGGCCAGCCCAGCTTTCAGGCCAGTATGTGTTAGTACGAACGAAAGGGCTCTGGGTAGGCTGTCGCCGACTGTCTTGTAGTTGCGTTTGAACTGAAGATCGTCTGTGAGGTAGAGCTCGCAAATCCTGGCAGCATTGCTGCTGCAACCGAGATCTTTCAGGAGCAGTGTGTAGTACAGCTCCCACAGTGAGGCGTCGTCGAGTCCAATCGCTTGGCCAAGGTGCATGCCTATCCAGCAGCAGCGAACGCAGTGGCCGGGCGGTTGACCTTCGGTGATATCGAGTGCGTGGCTAAACGCCCCCATGAGTTCGGACAACCGGATGCGTTCGGGTAAGGGCGCTATCTGCATGGGATGGCCTTTGTAGGAATGAGATGACCCGGGGGCTGACTAAAGTGCCGTTGCGGTCGGCCGGGCTTTTGTCTGCATTTTGGTGGCATGCAAATGGCGACAAGCGGCTTGCGTAGCTGCATCAGTGCGGGTATTTTTGTCGAATGCCCAAAGCGCACGGATTTTGGGTGTTGCCCCGCCGATAGCGGTCTAACATGGTTGTTTTGATCTTAGCACGGAATTTCGGCGCTTCACGCGCGAGTCTTGGCCATGGTCCAGTGGGGAAGGCCTGGTGAAAAAGCGTGATTTTGGGGTAAGGCTGAACGGTGCGATTAACCGGAGCTGATGGGTGTGTGCCCCCGTTAATGAGGAGGAGCCGAAGAGCCAGCCAGAGCCCGCCGCCCAAAAACAAAAAACCCAGCTAAACAAAAATGCTTAGCTGGGTATTCTGTAAAGCGGTGGTGCCCAGAAGAGGACTCGAACCTCCACACCTTGCGGCACATGGACCTGAACCATGCGCGTCTACCAATTCCGCCATCTGGGCTTAACAGTTGTATGCTAACGTACTTGGGTTCGTTACTGCAAGTCAGGAGCTGTTAACCTTACGGTGTGCAGCGCTTTGCGGTACCAAGTGGTTAGTTGTCATCAACTAAGACCAAAATTATATCTCAAAAATTTTAAAAAGGGAAATTTTCCTTTGAGTAAACGAAAAAAAATCGAAAGTCCGGATACCGTCGTCACCCCGAGCGGGGTGGGCGATGCGCCAGAGCTGCCGCCGGATTTTGATCCCGAAGTACCTAGTCGTGAAGAAATTCTTAAATATTTACGCGGGGTTGCAAGACCCGTTGGTCTGGAAGACCTGGCGCGAGGGATGGGGGTGCAGGTCCCAGTGTCTACCGGTTTCGACAGGCGTATTCGCGCCATGGAGCGCGATGGTCAGGTACTGTACAACGCCCGCGGGAAGTTGCTGGTAAACAACGAAATGGATTTTATTGCCGGGCGAGTGCAGGGGCACCGCGATGGCTTTGGCTTTTTGTTACGCGACGACGGCGGCCCAGACTTGTTCCTGTCGCCGCGCGAAATGCTTAAAGTGTTGCATGGCGACCGCGTTTTGGCCAAAACCGATGGCGAATTTCGCGGCCGTCCGCAGGCCAGCATTGTCGAGGTTGTCGAACGCCGCACCAACCGTTTGGTGGGCCGCTTTTTGTACGAGCGGGGGGCGCATATTGTTGTACCCGAAGACCAGCGCATCAAACACGACGTGCTTATCCCGCCAGGCGAAACCGATGGTGCCGAATCGGGTCAGGTGGTTACAGTAGAAATCATGCAGCAACCTACGCGACACAGCCAGCCTTTGGGGCGCATTGTCGAGGTGCTTGGCGAAATCGACGACCCGGGCATGGAAATTGAAATTGCCGTGCGCAAGTTCGATGTGCCACACGAATTTTCTGAAGCTACCTTGAAGCAGGCGAGCAATTTGCCCGCGACCGTGCAGCGCAACGAACTTAAAGGTCGCGTCGATTTACGCGATGTACCCTTTATTACTATTGATGGCGAAGACGCCCGCGATTTTGACGATGCGGTGTATTGCGAACCCGTCAACCTGGGCACTGAAAAGCGTCGCAAGCCGGGCTGGCGTTTGTTGGTGGCTATTGCCGATGTCAGTCATTATGTGCGCCCGGGCGATGCGCTCGACGACGACGCGCTCGAACGGGGGACCAGCGTTTATTTCCCGCGGCGCGTAATACCCATGCTGCCCGAGTCGCTCTCTAATGGCATTTGTTCGCTTAACCCGCATGTAGATCGCCTGGTGCTGGTTTGCGATATGGTCATTGTGGCCAGCGGGGCCAAAGCGGGTACGGTATCGGCGTATCAGTTTTACGATGCCGTTATTCACTCGCACGCCCGAACCACCTACACCAATATCTGGGAGTCGTTGCAGCAGCCCTCGGGGCCGGCGGCGCAGGCGTTAGGCGACATTTACCCTCATGTGCGCCATTTGTACGATCTTTATCATTTGCTGTCCGATTCTCGCGTCAAGCGGGGCGCTATCGATTTTGACACTGTCGAGACCAAGATCATTTGCAACCCGCTGGGCCGCATCGAAAAAATTGTGGCCTACGAGCGCAACGATGCGCACAAATTGATTGAAGAATGCATGCTGGCGGCCAATACCTGCGCGGCCGATTTCATCAAGCGCAACAAGCGTATTGGCTTGTACCGTGTACACGAAGGCCCGACGCCCGAAAAGCTCCAGGCCTTGCGCGATTATTTACGCAACATCGGCCTGACGCTTGACGGGGGCAGCGACCCTTCAACCAATGATTACGCGCGGTTACTGGTTGCCGCGCGGGGGCGCCCCGACTACGAAGTCATTCAGACCATGTGTTTGCGCTCAATGCAGCAGGCCATCTACAGCCCAGAAGAATCCGGGCACTTTGGCCTGGCTTACGAGCACTACGCACACTTTACCTCGCCTATTCGCCGTTACCCCGACCTGCTGACGCACCGGGTCATCAAATCGATCATGCAGGGCAAGCGTTATGTTCCCGACCTTGACGATGTGGCCGCAGTGGTTTCGTTGCCGCAAAAAGATCGCGAATACGGTATCTGGGAAAAACTCGGTGTTTTGTTGTCAGCGCGCGAACGTCGGGCCGATGAAGCCTCTCGCGATGTCGAAGCATGGCTAAAATGCTGGTTTGTCAAAGAACATGTTGGCGAAGTTTTCAGCGGTCGTATTACTGGTGTGGCGACTTTTGGGGTGTTCATTACGCTCGACACCTTGTTTGTCGAGGGTTTGGTGCATGTCTCCGAGTTAGGGTCCGACTACTTCCAGTACAACGAGGCCATGCACGAGTTGCGGGGAGAGCGCACCGGAATCCGGTATCGTTTGACCGACGCGGTGCAGGTGCAGGTGGCGCGGGTCGATCTCGAAGCGCGACGCATTGAGTTTCGTCTGGTTAAAGGCACGACGTTCAAAGAGCTGCAGAAAGCGGCCGAACCACGTACCGAAACCCGGCGTGCCAAAAAGGCAGCACCGGCAAAGCCTGTCGAGTTGCGCGGTACAACGTCTCGCCAGCGCCGCGACGCCGCTAAACGAAATGCGCGTAAAGCGGCTGCCCCGGCCAAAAAAACCGGTCGCCGGCGCTGACATGTTCTGAGTCGCTAACTCAAGGAATACTATGGCGTCCCATCAGGTTTTGGCGGGTTTTCACGCAGTCGTGGCGCGGTTGCGCCACGCGCCCGCCACCATCAAAGAAATCTACATCGAGGCGTCTCGGCGCGACAAGCGCATGCAGTCATTTATCGATCAGGTGCAAGCTGCAAAAATCAAGCTGGTGTCTGTGCCTGCCGAGCGTCTTGATGGCCTGGCCAAAGGCACGCGGCATCAGGGTGTTGTGGCGCTAGCCGAAGACAACCCGTTGGCCGTCGATGTCGACGAAGTACTCGACATTCTTGAAGACCGCGGAGAAACGCCGTTGTTTCTGGTGCTCGATGGGGTGACCGACCCGCATAACCTGGGGGCGTGTCTGCGCACAGCCGATGCGGCAGGCGTTCATGCCGTCATTGCACCCAAAGATCGCGCGGTCGGGCTCAATGCAACGGTACAGCGGGTGGCTTGTGGCGGTGCAGAAACGGTGCCGTACTTGATGGTGACTAATCTTGCTCGTACGCTTCGGCAATTAAAAGACCGTGATATCTGGGTTGTGGGTACCGATGATCAGGCCAGCAGCAATTTATATGCTGTCGATGCGCGTCGGCCCATGGCCTGGGTCATGGGCGCCGAAGGCGAGGGTATGCGCCGTCTGACGCGTGAAACCTGCGACGAACTGGTCACCATACCGATGGCCGGTTCGGTAGAAAGCCTTAACGTCAGTGTGGCCAGCGCGGTCTGCCTTTACGAAACCGTACGCCAGCGCACCGCATAATTTTTTATTTTTTAGTGTTTTTCATGTCTAGCAACGGATTCACCACCACCATATTGCACTCCGACCGACGCGGTGGCGTCGAGCACGGCGGGGTGCACAAGCCGCTACACCCGTCGTCCGAATACGCCTATGCCGATTCACGCGAGTTGGCGGCTGTGTTTCAGGGCAAACCCGGCTTTACCTATGCCCGACAAGGCACCCCCACCACTGCGGCGCTTGAATCCAAAGTGACGCAAATGGAAGGGGGCGTCAACAGCGTCTCTTTTGCCACGGGTATGGCCGCGCTGGCGGCCACGTTTTTTACGTTGCTTAAACAAGGCGATCACCTGATCTCCAGTCAGTATATTTTTGGCAATACCAACAGCTTGCTGGGGACGCTGTCCGACCTTGGCGTGGCGGTCACGCTGGTTGACGCAACCGACATTGAACAGGTCAAGGCGGCGCGTCGGCCCGAGACCCGTATGGTGTTCACTGAGTCTATTGCCAATCCGGGCACGCAAATTGCCGACCTTAAGGGTATTGGCCAGTGGTGTCGTGAACAAGGCCTGGTTTATGTGCTCGACAGCACCTTGTCAACGCCCTGGTTGTGCCGTGGTATTGATGTCGGCGCGTCGCTGGTGGTCAACTCTTTGTCCAAGTACACGGGCGGGCACGGCAACGCACTAGGCGGTGCCGTCACCGACACGGGTTTGTATGACTGGTCTGCCTACCCCAACATCGCCGAGCCCTATCGCAAGGGCAACCCCACATCGTGGGGCCTGACGCAAATCAAGAAAAAGGGTTTGCGCGACATGGGGGCGACATTGTCGTCCGATGCGGCGCACCGTATCGCGGTGGGCGCCGAGACCCTGGCGTTGCGTATGGAAAAAGCCAGTGCCAATGCCATGGCGCTGGCGTCCTATTTAGAAGGACATGCGCTTGTCAATCGCGTGCAATACCCTGGGCTGGCCTCGCATGCCCAGCATAATCGGGCCGCTGACCTATTCGGTGGCAAGCACTTTGGGGCCTTGCTTGCCGTCGAATTGTCAGATGATCTGGATGTGTTCGAGTTTTTGAACAGGTTGCGTGTGCTGGTCCTGGCGACCCACTTGGGCGATACCCGTACGCTGGTTTTGCCCGTGGCGCACACCATTTACTACGAGATGGGGCCGGAGCGGCGCGCCTTGATGGGCATCGCAGACAACCTGTTGCGTATTTCGGTGGGTATTGAAGACACTGCCGACCTGATTCAGGATTTCGAACAGGCATTGGCCGGCAAGTAACTGCGAAAATTTTTATGCGTATGGGCCGTTTCAGGTCTTGTATTTGGCGAAGGCTGGTTTTATATTACGGTGCATAAATACTGTCCTGAAAGTCAATGTCCGTGCGGGTTTTCGGGTATTCTCTTCTTGACATGCCTATTTTTCAAAGGCCTAATGCAGTTTGGCCTTGCCAAAGCCTTGTGCTTTGGTGTCTGGCAGTACGCAGATGCGGTAAACAGCGCCCAGGTGCTGTCTTCTTCAACGGGGTGTCGGGCAGGGCATTTTGCCGCCCGGCGATAATAATTTTCAGGGGTACTCCTTAATGAACAAAACAGAGCTTATCGAGCACATTTCCACCAAAGCCGACCTGTCCAAAGCCGACGCCGGCCGCGCCCTCGAGGCCTTTATTGGTGCGGTAAAAACCACGCTCAAAAAGAAGGGCACCGTTACATTGGTTGGTTTCGGTACTTTTGCTGTTTCCGAGCGCGCTGCGCGCACAGGTCGCAACCCCCGCACTGGCGAAGCCATCAAAATCAAGAAAGCACGTGTGCCTAAGTTCCGTCCTGGTAAAGCGCTTAAAGACGCCGTCAACTAATTGTTGAAAATAGCCAGCAAAGTCATTTGCAAAACAAAAAATAGTTGGCTATAATTCTTTTCGCGTTACACGAAGTGAAGTGGCCCCAAGGCCAGCAGGTTCAGGCAGTAAAGTTTGAGCAGGTTGGCAGGCACAAAGGGGTGCTTAGCTCAGTTGGTAGAGCGGCGCCCTTACAAGGCGTAGGTCACAGGTTCGACCCCTGTAGCACCCACCAATGCTTCGTTGTAAAAAATAAAACCACTTGGGTTACCAAGTGGTTTTTTTATGCCCGTTTAATTTGCAACAAAGCCATGGGCTGTTTTTCGGTTTGGCTTGTTTTGCGCTTGAAATTTATCTTGCCATGAACGTCACAGAACCTCGCTGGAAAACCGTCATGACCAAGGTGTTGAATTTACTGGGCGTAGCGGCCTCGCTGGTCTTGATTACCAGTATTTCGTTCGAGGCGCTGACCAATGCCACCTTCTCGGGGGAGACTATTTACACCCGTATTCAGTTGGGGGTGTGTCTTTACTTCCTGCTTGATTTTTTATTATTGCTGGTCACGGCACGCGATCGGTGGCGGTTTTTCTCCAGAAATTTCATACTTATCTTGTTGTCGGTGCCTTATGCCTGGCTGGTGGATTACTTTGCGTTCGATTTTTCGAGCGAAACCCTGTATGTGATTCACTTCTTGCCGATAGTGCGGGGCGGGATTGCGCTGGCGGTGTTGGTGAAAATGGTGGTCAGCAACCGCATTTCTGGCCTGTTCATTGTGTACTTGGCCTTGTTCTTCGCCATCAGCTACTTCCAGACGCTTATATTTTATGTGTTCGAGGTCAGGGTTAACCCCTTGGTCAAGTCGTATCCTGACGCCTTGTGGTGGGCGTCTATGACCGTGACCACGGTGGGCTCAAATATTATTCCGGTCACAACGATAGGCAAGATTTGCACTGCCGTGTTGGCGGTCGTGGGCATGACGACGTTTCCGATCTTTACGGCCTATATTACGGCGTTGGTGCACAACTTCAACGAACGTGAAAAGAAACGCGTGAGGCCATGAAAAACCCCATAAGCTATTACGCTTATGGGGTGGTTAGGCGGCGCGAAGCACGCCTTTTAAAGCCGGGCGGTTTTAACTACCGCCCGGCAAGTTGCCAGGTTTGATTCCGGCCTTGCAAAGCCAGCGTGCCTTACTTGGCTGCGGCATAGGCGCCGTCTTTGATGGTCAGCATCATTTGGGCTTTGTCGTCAAAGCCAAAGTGGTCGTCTTTGGTGTAAGTAAGTACACCTTGAGTAACCGGGATGCTGCCGTAGTTTTCAAGGGCGTCTTTTAGTGCCGTACGGAACTCTGGCGTGCCTGGTTTGGCCGTTTTCATTGCAACGGGTACGACTTTATCCAGGACAAGGTAAGCGTCGTAGGCGTGCGCTGCAAACTGGTTGCGTGTGCCGGGGCCGTTTTTGGCCTCGTAGGCGTTGACAAAGTCAGTGGCCAATTTTTTGGACGGGTGGTCTGCGGGCAAGCCTTCGGGCAGTACCGCCAAGCCCGACACTACGAAAGAGCCTTCGACGGCTTTACCGCCCAGGCGAATCAGGTCGCGCGAGGCCGCGCTGTGGGTTTGGTAGACCTTGCCTTTAAAGCCGCGGTCGACCACAGTGGTGTGGGGCATGGCTGCACCGCTACCCGAGGCCACAATAAGAATGGCGTCGGGTTTAGTGCCAATAGCTTTAAGTGCTTGCGCGGTAACGCTGGTGTCGGCGCGGGCGTAGCGCTCGGCTGTGGTGATTTTGATGCCGGCTTGTTCGGCCAGGCGGCTTAAGTCGCGCAGCCACAGGTCGCCATAAGCGTCGTTGTAGCCAATGAACGCAAATGATTTAACGCCATTGGCTTTCATGTGCTCGATGACGCCACCCGCCATGACGGAGGTTGATTGGGGCAGGCGGAATGTCCAGCTGCCTTTGCCTTCGGGGAATTCGGCAGGGGCAGCTGCCAGCTGAACCGTTTTGCCGGCTGCAGCGACTTCGCCCATGGCAATAGCTGGTGTGGTTGTGCTGGAGCCGATGATCAGGTCGACTTTATCTTCGGTGATGAGTTTTTCGGCATTTTTTTGGGCCCTGGCCGGGTCGCTGCCGTCGTCCAGGGTGATAAAGGTGATTTTTTCGCCGGCAATGTTGTCGGGCCAGAGCGCAAAGCCCGTATTTACGGGGATGCCCAGGCCAGAGGCTGGGCCTGTGAGCGACAATACGACGCCAATTTTAATGTCGGCCAGTGCGGGGCCAGTGGCCAATGCCATACCCAGTGCGGTAGCCAGCAGGGTGCCTTTAAGCATACGTTTCATGTTGTGTCTCCTCGAGGATGAGCAGGGTTGTCCCTGTGCTTTATGATGTCTTGCCAACTGATTTTTAGTGCGTAAACCAGTTGGCGGTATATCAGATTACCTGACATAGGTCTTATACTACATTTTGTTAATCCAACCGGCAACTCTCATTAACCAGCAGAAGAACAATAATGAGTACAAATAAATTGGGGGCTGCAGAGCGGCCCACCGGCATTGCTTATTTAATCGGTCGTCTCGATCGGATGCTAAGCCGTAAAATTCGCGAGCGTCTGGCAGACCATGGCATAACAGCTGCTCAATATACGGCGCTTTCCGTGTTTCGCACTCATGGCCATTTGTCCAATGCGCAGTTGGCCGAGCGGTCGCTGGTCTCGCCGCAGTCGGCTAACGAAATGGTCAATGTCATGGTTAATAAAGGCTGGATCGCGCGCCAGGCCGAAGCCGTGCAGGGGCGGGTGATACCTATAGGCCTGACCGACGCTGGGTTAGCCTTAATGCGGCAGTGCGACCATGATGTAGCGCGTATCGAGGCCGAGATGTTGGGTGGTTTCAGCGATGAAGAGGTCGAGCATCTGCAAACGCAACTGAAGGGCTTAGTGCGTGTGTTGAAGACGACGTCAAGCGGTTGACCGGGTTGGTTCAATAGGGCGGTGCAGGTTTCGTGTTTGGCGCGTTAAGAGACGCGCGCATGGGTTTGCCTTGGTCTTCAGCGCAAGATGTCGCCACGTCAAAGATGAATTGAAATAGTTGATGACCACAGGAATTTGGCGATATTTTTATTGCGAATAATTCGCATTTTTGTTATTGTTATTGGCTTGTGTGCGAATCGTCCTGTTTTCGTCGATTTAACCTGTTGTACTTTTTAGGTTGTTCCCATTTCGTTTACCGTTGTTGTCGCCAATGCCGCTGCGTTCCGCTGGTCCTGAATATCACTCTGCCTTTCTGAAAGTTGCTGCCATTGGCGGTATGGTGGGGGTGCATTTGGCTGTTGCTGCGGCCATATGGCTGTCATCCGATCACGAGCCCGACATCGAGCTGCCTGATACGGCAGCGATTCAGTTTGTTGAAATTGCCGAAGAGTTTGTCGAGCCTGCACCCACAGACGTCGCTATGACCGAACCGGTACTAGAGCCCGTTGTAGAGCCAGAGCCCGAGCCTATTCCGGAACCAGAACCAGAACCGGAGCCTATTCCAGAACCGGAGCCAGAGCCTATTCCAGAACCGGAGCCCGAGCCGGTTCCTGAGCCTGAAATGGTCGTGCCCGAACCTAAACCAAAGCCCAAGCCTAAACCCGAGCCCAAGCCGCAACCTAAGCCACGGCCCAAGCCTAAGCCTAAGCCGGCGGCAGAGCCCGCAACGCCTGCGCCTGCCACAGGCAAAGCGCCCGATGCCGCAGCCCCCAAAGCGCCTGTCGCACCTGTCGATCCAGATCGTCCCCGCTTTGTCAGCCAGGTCGATTACGCCGGGCGCAGGCCTGTCCCTGACTACCCGCGCCTTTCTGTGCGGCGGGGTGAAACGGGGCGCGTCATTGTGCGGGTACTGATTTCGCCATCCGGCAGTGTCGATCAGGTAAGTGTGCGGAAATCCTCCGGTCATAGCCGGCTTGACGATGCTGCCTTGCAGGCCGCCAAGTCGGCACGCTTTAAACCTTACAAAGAAAACGGCGTTGCCTTGCCGGCGCTGGCCGATATCCCCTTTGATTTTGTCTTATAGGAACGAGTATGTCTGATTTACTGCAAACCGCATGGATATTGCTTGCGCAGGTGACGCAAGATGCTGCGACCGTGACCGGGGTGGGGCAGTTAGTGCAAGAGGGGACCGCTATTATTGAGGGGTCTGCACAACTTTTGCAAAGTGGTGCGGCCGCCGCGCCCGCAGCTGCCGAGCCCCCAGGCGTGCTGCATTTTGTCGCGCAAACCGATGTGGTCGGTAAGACGTTGTTTGCCATTCTGGTGTTGATGTCCCTGGTCAGCTGGTATCTTATTTTTGTGAAGTCGCTGTCTAATTGGCGCATTCGTCGGTTGTCCAGCCGGTTTTTGCAACAATTCTG
This sequence comes from Pusillimonas minor, assembly GCF_014237865.1. Lineage (GTDB taxonomy): Bacteria > Pseudomonadota > Gammaproteobacteria > Burkholderiales > Burkholderiaceae_B > Neopusillimonas > Neopusillimonas minor. The sequence continues at coordinate 27,603 of NZ_JACJUU010000001.1, read as the reverse complement.
GGCCGCCAGTTCGCTGGAGCAAGTCGAAAACGAGATCGCCACGCATGGTGCAGCCGAACCGTTTTCGCATTTGGCCAGCCATGCCATTCATGCACGTAATCACCACGTCAAATACGGCGCGGTTAGACTCGAAGAAAAGGGTTCGACTAGCGCGTTTGTCACGCGCACCATACGCAAAGTCATCGATGAAGAAACAGCCAGGCTGGAAAATGGTCTGACGGTGCTGGCCTCAATTGGCTCAACAGCACCGTTTGTTGGTCTGTTTGGTACGGTGTGGGGCGTGTACCACGCTTTGATTGGCATTGGCTTGTCTGATGGCGTGTCGGTGAATCGTATCGCGGGCCCGGTGGGCGAGGCGCTGGTCATGACCGGCCTGGGCCTGGCGGTGGCGATCCCCGCTGTGCTGGCTTATAACGCATTTGTGCGCACTAATCGGGTGTATCTGGCACAACTCGACGCTTTCGCACATGATCTGTTTACGTTCCTGTCGACCGGGCAGCAGGTCAAGGGCAAGGGCATTTAAGCATGGCGTTCGTCAGTTCTAACTCTGGTCACCAAGGAGCCTGATCATGGCGTTTGGGAGTTTCGACAACAAGGGCGGCGGGCAAACGCTGTCCGAAATCAATATGGTGCCGTTGATCGACGTGATGCTGGTATTGCTGGTGATTTTTATCGTGACGGCGCCGCTGCTCAGTCATTCGATCAAAATCAATGTGCCGCAGGCGTCATCTCAGCCGGTAGAGCAGCGTCCCGACGCAATCGACCTTGCGATTGACGGCACCGGGCAGGTGTTCTGGAACGAGTCGCCGGTTGGCCTCGAGGCCCTGCCCGAACTGATGGCCGAGCAGGCACGTAAAGATCCGCAGCCCAACCTGCACATTCGTGCCGACCTCGATACCCGCTACGAGGTGTTGGCCAAAGTGATGGCGGGCGCCAAGCAAGCGGGTCTTCAAAAGGTCGGTTTCGTTACCCGTCCCTCCGAAAAAGGGCTAGAATCTGCGCATGCGAGTTCTGGTAATTGAAGACGACACCACATTAGGTCATGCCCTGCACGAGTTTCTGGCAGGGCAGGGATACGCCGTTGACTGGCTTTCGGCCGGCGGTACGGTACTCGAAACCCTCGACAAGCAAGACTACGACTTGCTGCTGCTTGACCTGAATTTGCCCGATATCAGCGGGCTCGACGTTTTGCGTCAGTTAAGGGCGCGCGGCAACCAGGTATCGGTGCTTATCTTGACGGCCCGAGACGGCGTTGAAGACCGGGTTGCCGGGCTGGACGCGGGTGCCGACGATTACGTCACCAAACCTTTCGAGCTGGCTGAACTGGCCGCACGCGTCAGGGCTTTTGCGCGGCGTCGTACCGGGCAGGCACAGCCTCAGCTCGAGGTTGGGCCAATGACGTTCGATACGGTGGGGCGTGAAGTGCGTATCCGTGGCGATCGCATCAACCTGTCGGTACGCGAGCTTTCCGTACTCGAAATGCTGATGGCGCGTGCCGGCCGTGTTGTTACCAAGCGCCAGATCGTCAATTCGCTGTCGGCCTGGGATGCCGATTTCAGCGAAAATGCTGTCGAAGTCTATATTTACCGTCTGCGTAAGCGCTTCGAGGGTACAGGCGTCAGTATCCAGACGGTACGCGGCTTCGGCTATCTGCTCGACGTTGAAGCGGCCTGAACAGCTTCTCTTTCGTCGTATTTTGCCGCGCGGTTCGCTGGCGCGGCACCTTACTCTCAGGCTGCTCCCGCCTATTATGGCGCTGGTCGCCGTCGACCTTACCGTAACCTGGGTGATTACCAGCCGCATCAATCTGGCGGTATGGGTCTTGCGCGACATTTTCTGGATGATGCTGGCCGGCCAGGTGCTGCTGGTTGCACTGATTGCCTGGGTGCTGGTGTCGGGTGTCCGAAGCGGGCTGCGCTCATTCAACGCGTTGTCCGAAGAAATTCGGGAGCGTTCGATAGACGATTTGCAGCCCCTGCGGGTTGATGGGGTAGCTACCGAAATTGTCCCGGTCGTCAACCACATCAATGACTTGCTGTTGCGCCTGAATGCGTCAATGCAGGCGCAAAAGCGGTTCATTGGTTCTGCCGCGCATCAGTTGCGCACGCCCCTTAGCGGCCTGAAGCTTGAGTGCGAGCTGATGCTGGCGGGCGAATTGCCGCCTGATGTTCGCCAGCGCGCTGAACGCATCAAAGCCGTTACAGACCGTATGATCCGGTTGGGTCAACAATTGCTGGTGCTCGCGCGAGCCGATTCGACGCTGGCTGTGCGCGAGTCTTTTCAGCGCATTAACCTGGCCGAGTGGGTGCGGGAAACGGCGGGCGAATGGGTTCCTGCTGCACTGCAACATAAAATTGAATTACACTTGCACGCGCCGGATAGTCCGGTATGGATTGATGGTGACCCGTTGTTGCTTGAAGAGCTGCTGGGGAATCTGATCGATAATGCCTTACGGTATGGCAAAGGGGCAACCCAGATTACTTTGCACGTTACGGCAAACCCACCGTCTTTTTCTGTCGAAGACGACGGCCCCGGGATCGCCCTCGTCGATCAGGCCAGAGTGTTCGAGGCGTTTTATCGGTCTGATAGTGCCACCACCGAGGGCTCCGGCCTGGGGTTGGCCATCGTGCGAGAAATTGCTTCTGCGCACGGCGCCTGGCTGAGTCTGAGCAGTCGCCCCGACTTTGAGGGCACGCGGATCGGGGTCGTCTTTCCTGGGCCGCGCAAAGGGGCCAACTTAAGCCGTCACGACTAGTTTTTAATTTATGACTCAGCCAGTTCAAGAAGAAAGTTTGTCTCCAGGCAAGCAGACACCCGGCGCGGCGTTGCTTATCGGCGCCCTTGGGGTTGTCTATGGTGATATTGGCACCAGCCCGTTGTACACCATCCGCGAATCGGTATCGCGCTTTGACCATTTTGGCGCTACTGAAGTCCTGGGTGTTCTGTCGCTGCTGTTCTGGCTGCTGATGTTCGTGGTGTCGCTCAAGTATGTCACGCTGATACTACGAGCCGATAACCGGGGTGAGGGCGGCACCCTGGCCCTGATGGAACTGGCCTTGCGCGGCGCCACCGGGCGAAAGCGCTGGGTATTGACGGTCATGGGTTTGTTCGGCGCCTGTCTTTTTTATGGCGATAGCATCGTCACGCCTGCCATTTCGGTGCTTTCCGCTATCGAAGGCGTGGGGGTTGTGTCACACACACTCGACGATTGGGTTGTGCCCATTTCTGTCGGCCTTATTGTGGGCCTGTTCATGGTGCAGCGTCGCGGCACTGGGGCCATCGGCAAGTTTTTCGGGCCCATCATGCTGTTCTGGTTTGCGGTATTGGGCACGATGGGCGCCTGGCGTATTGCACAAACTCCCGAAATATTACTGGCTATCAACCCGATCTATGCCTGGAACTTGATCGGTGAAGCGCCTTTGGCTACCTATTTGCTGCTGGGGGCTGTTGTTCTAGCCCTGACGGGATCCGAAACCCTGTACGCAGACATGGGCCACTATGGGCGGCCTGCTATACGGCGCGCCTGGTTTATGGTGGTGTTACCCGGACTTTTGCTGTGCTACTTCGGGCAAGGCGCCTTGCTTATTGACCAGCCCGAAGCCATTCGTAATCCGTTCTTCCTGATGGCGCCATCCTGGGCGCTGATTCCGTTAGTGGTGTTGGCAACGGCGGCGACCGTCATTGCTTCGCAGGCAGTGATTTCGGGTGCTTTTTCTGTCACGCGCCAGGCGATTCAGCTGGGTTTCTGGCCTCGCATGGAAATCTTGCACACCTCGGCCCGTGAAGAAGGGCAGATTTATCTGCCGCGTGTTAATCAGGCCTTGTTCGTGGCGGTACTGGTGCTGGTCATCGGGTTTGGTTCGTCGGCCAACCTGGCCAGCGCATACGGTTTTGCGGTCACTGCCACCATGCTGATGACTTCGTTGCTGGCCTTCGCGGTGTTGCCGGGCAAAACCAGCGGTGGTCGGCGTGTGTTATGGCTTGCATTGTTGACGTTGTTCTTGTTGCTCGATATTTTACTGCTTACGTCTAACACCCAAAAGATTCTGGACGGTGGTTGGCTGCCGTTGGGCGTTGCGCTGGCGTTGCTGACCTTGATGCTGACCTGGAAAACCGGACGCGACCAGATTCATCGCACCTTGGCCGGCGACCAGCAGCCCCTGAAAGCGTTTATGGAAGGGTTGGAAGCGTATCCGCCCACGCGTGTGCCGGGTACTGCTGTGTTCATGAGCATGATTGTGAACACCGTGCCCCCGGCGCTCTTGCATAACCTTAAACACAATAAAGTGCTGCACGAACAAGTGCTGTTTGTTACCGTTGCCGCAGCCGATGTGCCTTATGTGCCTTACACCGAACGTTATACCTTGAACAAGCTTAGCCGCAGTGCTTACGAGGTGATTGCCCGTTGGGGCTTCAAGCAAGAGCCTAATATGCCCCAGCTACTGGCGCAATTGGCCGGCGAGCATCCGGAAATCCAGCTCGAGCCCATGCTGACGTCATACTTTTTGTCGCGTCAAACCGTCATTGTTGTGCGCAAGCAAGCCTTGTATGCGCGCTGGCGCCAGCTGCTGTTTGCATTCATGGCGCGCAACGCCGCGCGCAGTACCCGCTTTTATAAAATCCCGCCTAACCAGGTGGTTGAGATGGGCATGCAACTAGAGCTTTAGGGGCCTGCGCATGCAGCCCCCATTGGGGATGTTGGCGCTGTCTTGGGCTCGTATTAATAAGGGCCTGCGCACGCAAACGTCACTTCGTTTATTCGGGGGTATGTTGTGTCAGGGCCGGATAGGGCTGGGGGTGGCCGCTTCGGGCGAAGCGGGTATGGGCGCCTGTGCGGGTGCCGACGGCTGCGCGGGGATGGTAATCGTGGTCTCTCGTAGCACGCCGCCCTGAGTCACGCTGCCTTTCACCTGAGTGTTTTGGCCGGACAACAGCAGCAGGCAGTCTGCGCGCTGGTCTTCGGGCAGGGCCATGCAGCGGGCCCGTTCGTTAGCCTGGTAGTTGGCTCCCTGACCATTACCCAATGCATTGGTTTTTGTGGCTTGCAATGCCGCCCCGGCTTCTTTTTTGCAGGCTTCTATATCAACCAGAGACTGCTCTTGCTCGCAACGCAGCAAATCTTGCTGGTATTGCGCTTCGGGGCTGAGGCCCTGGGCCATTACCGGATTAAGGACGCCAGCGGCGCCGGTTGCCAGCACAGTCAGCAAAAAGCGTTTGATACGCATGGTGATCTCCGCAAGTTGAACACGTTGTTGATCTTTACACAGGGCCTGTGCCACGTAAAGCAGAAATGTAACTGAACGTGGGCGCGCGGCATGCCAGGGCAGGTTCGCCGCCGCACTATTCTTCGGACACCGGTTGGCGTGGATCGCGTCGCACCCCGGCCTGCATGAGCACGATAGCGGTAATGGGTGAGGTGACGATGAGGAAGAAGGTAATTAACAATTCGTGAATAACCGGACGCTGTTGTAACGCACTGGACACAAGTGCCGAGGCGCACAATACAAACGTAATGCCAAGCGTATTACCCAGCGTGGGTGCATGCATACGTGAATAAAAGCGCTTGAAGCGAAGCAGGCCCAACGACCCGGATAGCGTAAGTACACCGCTGACTATCAATAACAAGGTGGCCGGGATAGAGGCCCATAAAGGTAAGGAATTCATGGCTGGATGACCTCGCCTTTAAACAAGAACTTGGCCATAACGGTTGAGCTGATGAAACCGAACAGGGCCATGAGCAGGGCGATATCGAAATACACGCCGGTGGCAAAGTTGACCCCCAGTACCAGCACAATTGAAATCCCGTTAATGAACATGGTGTCGACGGCCAGCACGCGGTCTTGCGGTGTCGGTCCAAGCATGAGACGCAAGGTGGCGGCGGCAAAGGCCAGTGCAAAACAGAACAGGGCAAATGTGCCCGCCCAAATCAGTATGGTGTCCATCATTCGAAAATCTCCATGAGAGGGCGTTCGTAGCGGTTTTTAACCAGGTCGATCCAGTGTTGTGTGTCTTCAAGGTCAAGCACATGAAGCGTCAGTATGCCGCTTTCGTCGGAATACCCGGCCCACACGGTACCGGGGGTGTACGTCAGGATGCAGGCCAGCGCGGCCAGACCGTGCGGGTCTTTCATGTCGAGGGGGATGCGAATAAACCCCGGCGTATGGCTTTGCGGCTTGAACCAGATGATTTTGAAGACTTGAAGGTTGGACAGGGTGATGTCGGCGATGCAGCTGAAGAAAAGCCGGATGATGGTTAAGGGCTTTTTGGGACGTGACCGCAGCGGGCGCAGACGCATGGCCGCCCAGGCCAGCAAAAGCGATACGACCGCACCCAACAAGATTTGCGACGGTGCAATTGTTTGGTTAAGTATCAGCCACAGTACCAGCAGCAGGGCCGGCAGCATCAACCAGTTGATGACGCGTTTGATTCGGGTCATGGCTTGCCTCCGTTGCCCAACGTGCGCACGGTGTCGTGGTTAAGCACGGCATTAATGTAGGTATCCGGGAAGCTGAGCGACAGTGCCGTGTCGTTCATGAAATCAAGCACTGGGCCAGCCCAGATGGCAAGCCCTACACAGGCCAGAATAAGTGCGGCAACCGGGGCCGCTTCGCTGATGCGTAGCCGTGGCGTTTGGGTTTCGTTGGCCCAAAATAGGCGGATACCCGTACGGCCCAGCGCAATAATGCCCGCCAGGCTAGACAGCAACACGACCGACATCAACAGCCAGGCTTCGATATCGGGGGTGGTTTCAGAGGTTTGCAGCGCGGCCGACAGCAACGAGAACTTGGCGACAAAGCCCGACAGTGGAGGCAGCCCGGTAATGAGCAGGGCGCAGGCAATAAAACTCATGCCTAAAAAAGCCATGGCGGCGGGGATAGCCACGCCAACCGGCGTCTGTGTTTCGGTAAACGATTCGTCTGGGTCGTCCAGGTCGAAGAGGTCCATACTGACGGCAAGTACGTCGGCGCCAAAGCTGCGGGTGCGTTCAACCATTTCGATAAGCAAAAAGAACGCGCCGGTGGCCAGTACCGAATTGACCAGATAAAACAGGGCGGGGCCGGTCATGGTGACGCCAGGCATGCCCAGGGCGGACAGCAGCGTGCCGGACGAAATGATGACGCAATAGGCAACGATGCGTTCGGTTTGGTAGGCAGCGAGCAGGGCGATGGTGCCAAACAGCAAGGTAGCCAGCCCGACCGGGAACATCCAGTCGCCACCGAATGCGGCAGGGGCGCCCGTGGGCAGTAGCAGCGAGCCCAGCCGTACCAGCGCGTAGATGCCGACCTTGGTCATGATGGCGAACACAGCGGCAACGGGCGGGCAGGCGTTGGAATAAGCCGGCGCCAGCCAGAAGTTAAGCGGCCAGGCGGCGGCTTTGATAAGAAACGCAACGCCCAGAATGGCGGCTGCCGCTTCAAACAGGCGACGGTCGCCGCCACCCAGGTCGCCCGCGCGCGCGGCCAGGTCGGCCATGTTCAGTGTGCCGGTTACACCGTAAATAAGTGCAATGGCAACAAGCAACAGCAGTGAAGCCACCAGGTTGACCGCAATGTAGTGCATGCCGGACGTAACGCGGTTTTCGCCCGAGCCATGTAGCATGAGCCCGTAGGATGCGGCCAGCAAGACTTCGAAGAACACGAAGAGGTTGAACAGGTCGCCGGTCAGGAAGGCGCCGTTCAGCCCCATAAGCAGGAACTGGAACAGGGGCAAAAAGTAGACGCCGGCGCGCTCCCATCGTGCGGTCGAATACATGAGGGTGGTCAGACCCAGAAAAGCACTGAGCGTGAGCATGATGGCTGAAAGCCGGTCGGCTACGGCAACGATGCCGAAGGGGGCCGGCCAGTCGCCCAACAGGTACACGGCAATCTGGCTGGGCCAGCGGTCGGGTTCGGCGCCCGCGGTAACCGACAACAATTTGACCGCGACAAACAGTTGCAGCAATACCGAAGCGAAGGCAATGGCCAACCGAAGACGGCGGTGCGAGTCTTTGATGAGGATGAGCAGACCGCCCGCAAAAAGCGGGATGACGACTGGCAAAATAGGCAGGTGGACCATCCAGTCAATCACAGGTCAGCCTCCCGCCCATCGACGTGGTCATTGCCAGCCAGCCCGCGTGATGCGAGCAGAACCACCAGAAACAGCGCCGTAGTGGCAAAGCTGATGACAATAGCGGTAAGCACCAATGCTTGCGGGACCGGGTCGGCGTAAAGTGAGGGGTCGGAACCTTTGGCTGCGTCGATGACCGGTGGCGCCCCGATGGTTAGACGGCCCATGGAAAAAATAAACAAATTGACGGCGTACGCCAGTAATGACAGGCCCATGATGACCTGGAAGGTGCGCGGACGCAGCAGCAGCCAGATACCTGAGCCCGCCAGTACGCCGATGGCCAGAGACAACACGATTTCCATCAGAGAGCTCCTTCGGTGGCGGGTTCAGTGCGTTGCGCTGCCGGTTTACGACGGAAGCGCAGCGATTGGTGAGCCAGCGCGACCAGAATCAGAACAGTTGAGCCAATAACCAGCATGTAAACGCCAATATCGAAAATCAGGACGGTAGACAGTTTGATCGTGCCCAACAAAGGCAGGGCGACTTCAAATTTAAAGGCGGCCAAGAAGGGGCGTGACATCCACCAGGCGGCCAGCGCGGCGGCGCCGGCAATAAGCATGCCCAGGGCCAGCCAGTACTGGGGCTTGATGTTTTGACGCGCCTCGACCCACAAGACCCCCCCCACGACGTACTGCAATATGATGGCGGTGGCAAAAATAAGCCCCGCAATAAAGCCCCCGCCCGGCAGGTTATGCCCGCGCAGCAAGAAAAACACCGAGACCAGCGCGGCCATGGGGAGCAGCAAGCGTGCCAGTACTGCGGGTACTTTGAAGGCTCCGGTGGGCACCAGCGCGGCTTTCGGGTCGGGGGGCTCGACATCGGCGGGGATATTGGGGCCGGCGCCCTTTTGCCGGCGCAGCGGGCCGTCTTTGATGGTTTCTGGTGGGGGACGAAAGCGCCGCAGCAGGGCAAACACTGTAAGTGCCACAATGCCAAGCACGACGACCTCGCCCAGGGTATCGAAGGCCCGAAAGTCGACCAGAATAACGTTGACCACATTGCTGCCGTCGCCTTCGGGCAGGGCGTTTTCAACAAAAAAGCGTGCAATTTCGTTGTCGAAGCCGCGCGTCATGACGGCGTAGGACAGCGCCGTCATGCCCAGCCCGCCCAGTATGGCCACGATCAGGTCGCGGGAGCGCCTTGCCGTGGCTTTGAATTTGTCGATGACGTAGTTTTCTTCGGCACGGATGCGTGGCGGCAGCCAGCGCAGGCCAAGCAGGATGAGAACCACAGTGACGACTTCGACCGCCAATTGCGTTAAGGCCAGGTCGGGCGCGGAGAACCAGGCGAAGGTCATGGCAGTGGTAAGCCCGGCGCCGCCCGACATGGCCAGGGCAGCCGGCCGGTGATACTTGGCCTGGATGGCCGTGCCAATGGCGCAAGCCCCACCTGCTACCCAAAGCATTAAAAAGAACAGGTTAAGGGGAGTGGACAGTTGCGGGTCGAACCAGCCGGGGGCCATAAGCGGCAGGGCGGCAACGGCAATGGATACGGTCACAATCAGCAGCATTTGACGTTGCAGCCGGGTCGTTGCAATCCATTCCATGGCGTATGCGGCGCCGGCATCCAGCTTTTCGAGCAAAGTTTCGAAGGTGTGGCGGCCGTTAAGGCGGAAGATAAGCGGCTTTTGCTCGACGCTGTCGGGGTCGACGGGCTTGTTGTGGCTGGGCCCAAGCAAATGCCACAACAATACCCCCCCGGCCAAGGCCACCAGGCTCATGACCAGAGGCATGTTGAACCCGTGCCAGATTTTCAGGCTGTACTCGGGGGTATTTGGCCCCAGTAACGACAGGCTGGCCGATTGCAGCAGCGGCCCCAAGGTATAACGCGGAAAAATACCCACAACCAAACAGGTAAGCACCAGCAAACCGCTGGGGACGAGCATCCAGAACGGGGGCTCGTGCGGTTTTTGCGGCAGGTCGGTGGCCGGTGGGCCAAAAAATACAGTCATGACCAACCGCAGCGAATAGGCAACGGCGAGCGCGCCGGCCATAACGGCGGCCAGCGGCAGCACAATTTCAACAAAGCGATCCTGGTCGGCCACAACGGCTTCGGCAAAGAACATTTCTTTGGACAAAAAGCCGTTAAGCAACGGCACGCCGGCCATTGAGGCCGCCGCGACAATGGCCAATGTGGTGGTGATGGGCATGGCATGCCGCAACCCCGACAGCCGGCTCATGTCGCGCGTGCCGGTTTCGTGGTCGACAATGCCCGCCGCCATAAATAACGAGGCCTTGAATGTGGCGTGGTTCATCATGTGGAACACGGCGGCCACCAGGGCCAGGGCGCTGTTCATCCCCAGCAGTAATGTAATTAGCCCCAGATGGCCAATGGTGGAATAGGCCAGAACCCCTTTGAGGTCTTGCTGGAAAATTGCGGCGTATGACCCGAGTATGAGCGTAATAAGGCCGGCCGAGCTGATGATCCAGAACCATTCTTCGGTGCCCGACAGCACGGGCCAGAAGCGCGCCAGCAAGAACACGCCGGCCTTGACCATGGTGGCCGAATGCAGGTAGGCCGATACCGGCGTTGGCGCTGCCATGGCGTTAGGCAGCCAGATATGAAAGGGGAACTGCGCGCTTTTGGTCAGGGCGCCCAACGCAATAAGCACCAGCGTGGCGGTGTACCAGGGGTGATTGCGAATGATTTCGCCCGAGCGCAGGACGTCGTCAATGTCGTAGCTGCCGGCAATGTGGCCCATCATGAGCATCCCCGCCAGCAGGCACAGGCCGCCGGCCCCGGTAATGGTAAAGGCCATGCGTGCCCCGCGCCGTGCATCGAGCCGGTGGTTCCAGTAGGCGATCAGCATGAACGACGACAGGCTGGTCAGTTCCCAGAAGACGACCAGTTGCACCAGATTGCCCGACATGACAACACCCAGCATCGAACCCATGAACAGCTGGAAGAACGAGAAAAAGCGCGGTACCGGGTCTTGGGGAGACATGTAGTACCGTGCGTACAGCACAACCAGGGCACCCATGACGGACACCAGCATGGCAAACAGCCAGGCATAGCCGTCGATGCGCAAGGTGAAGTCAATTTCCATGGCCGCCGGGATCCAGGGCATGACTTCTTTGATGACCAGCCCCGAACTGATGGCGGGGTAGTACGACGCCAGCATGACCGCACAGCCAAGCGCAACCAGCCCGGCCAGCCAGGCTTCAAGGTTACGCGCGTTACTGGGCAGCAGTGCTGCAACAATGCTTCCAACAAACGGTAGGGCTAGGATCAGGAGAAGCGACATCAAGTCTGGCCAAAGTGTTGTTTTATTGCATTAAATAATACGATACTTTGTGTCGCTTTTTGGGACAGAAACGCAAAAAAGGCCGAACTTAGCGGCCTTTTTGTGTAAAAAAATGAACAAGGCGTGGCAAGGTTTCAGGCCGTTGCTGCTGTTGCGGGGCGCCGGGTTTGCGTGCCCGCTTGCGGCCCCCCGGCCGGCCATGTGGTGATTATGCAGGCCAAACCTGACTAAAACCTTAAATAAATCAGGCGGCTAGAAAGCCGTACACAAATTCGGTGGCCGGCTGCGCCCTGACTTCAGCAGGGCTGCCCACTTGCTCAACCCGACCTCGGTTCATGACGACGATATTGTCCGAGACTTCCAGCGCTTCGTCTTGGTCGTGGGTGACGAAAACGCTGGTGACGTCCAGTTCGGCATGTAACTGACGCAGCCACTGACGCAGTTCTTTGCGTACTTTGGCGTCCAGCGCCCCGAAGGGCTCGTCGAGCAGCAATATTTTCGGTTCAATGGCCAAGGCCCGGGCCAGCGCAATGCGCTGGCGCTGGCCACCGCTAAGCGTGTCGGGGTATTGGTCGGCCAGCCACGACAACTGCACGCGCTCGAGCAATTGGTAAACCCGTTCACGGATTTCGGTTTCGGAGGGGCGTGTTTTGCGCGGGCGGACACGCAGCCCGAAGGCAACGTTTTCGAACACAGTCATGTGGCGAAACAGCACGTAGTGCTGGAAGACAAAGCCAACATTGCGGGCGCGGGCGTCGATATGGGTGGCATCGCGGCCTTGCAAAATGACGTTGCCGCTATCGGCAGATTCCAGGCCCGCAATAATGCGCAGCAAGGTTGTTTTGCCGCAGCCCGAGGGGCCCAGCAGCGCGGTCAGCCCGCCGCCCTGAAATTTCAGCGAAATATTGTCGAGGGCCGCGAACGCGCCGAACCGTTTGGTAATGTTTTTGACTTCGATGCTCAAGAGGGGCTCCTGCCGCGGGGCCCCGTGTTGCCTGGGTGCGCCGCATAGTGTTCAACATGCGTTGAATGGTCGCACGCGTGGCAGGCGTCGGGAACGAAGAATTTTGTATGTCTTTAGATCGGCGCGATATATGCGGCATTCTTGTCTTTCTACCAGCTGCGGACGCGCCCGGTGTCGATATGGACGAACTGGTCACGCGGGTAGAAGCCGACCCCGCCCGCATTAAGCGACAACGCGGCGTCGCGAACTTCGGCCAGCGGGATGCCGGGCAGGCGGATGTCGATGGCCTTGCCGTCCATGTGCAGGCTGCGTTTGGCCACACCACCCCCGCGCGTTGTGCGCAGGCGCTCGTTGGTTTGCGGGTCGCGGTAGGCCGAAATCACGTCGTAGGGGATGTCGGTGTTCAGCAGTTTGCGGATGCGGTCAAGCTGGTCGTACAGCAGCGGATCCATGGTGCCAATGGCCTGCGTGTAGTGGTCGCGTAAAAATACGTTCAGGCGGTCAAGGGCAGGGGGCAAGTAGCGATCGCCGTGGGCATAGACCAGCGACAGCCGGTCGTCGCGGTGGGTATGGTTGAAGGCAACGTGGCGGGGGTAGATACGGATGCCGGCCAGTGCGGGGGCCGATAAAACGGGCAGGCCGGCGGCCAGCGTAATGGAAGCGGCGCGACGCAAAAAGCTGCGGCGCGCGGGGTGTGGCGGTGTGGACATAGGCAAAAACCTGAAACTGGGACGCGATAATGCGCCCTATATAAAAGTAAACGACCGGGTTGACACTTTGGTTCGACGTACTGGTACGGCCTAAGCCGGGACCTTGGCACTGCAAAACGGATTGTTTAACAGGGGACGACCATTTGATAACAAGCAAAATCAGTTCACCCGTTTTAGTTAACGCAGTCGTCCAAAAATTACCTAAATTTTAGGCAATTTAAGTTAAATCCGTTTAACTGGGTTCTATTTTTACATCATTTTTAATGCTTTTGCCAGCGTCTTGTCGTGCCCGTATATATCGTCATAAAAATAGACGGTGTCTTCAAGCACGACCACGGTGGCGTAGGCCAGCACCACCGGAATAGGTGCAGCCAGCCGGATGGTTTGCGATTTTCCGGCGGTCATGGCTGCTTCTATGCGCGATTGCGTCCATTGGGGCTCGTTTTTAAGCACAAACTGCGCCAGCGCCACCGGCGCCTCGACGCGAATACAGCCATGGCTGAAGTCGCGACGGCTCCGTTCAAATAACTGGGGCGATGGCGTGTGATGCAGATAGATGTTGGTGTTATTGGGGAAGATAAACTTGATGTCGCCCAGCGCATTTTGCGGGCCGGGGCGTTGCCGAATACGCGCGGCGCCTTTTTGCACGGCCTCGAGGTTGGCCGGCGTCAGTTGGGTGGATACAGAACCGTCTTTCAAGACAAATTCAAACCCCTGGCGGTCGAAGTACGCGGGGTCGCGACGCAGGCGCGGCAGTGTTTCGCCGCGTGCAATCGACGGCGGTATATTCCAGTAAGGGCTGAATTCAATAAATCGCATGTCTTCATCGAACAGCGGGGTACTGGTGTCGAGCGCGCGGCCCACAATGACCCGCATTTGCAGGCTGATATCAATATTGCCATCGGGCATGACGTCGTAGGCACGCAGCATGAACTCGGGGATATTGACCACGATCATGCGTGGTGCACTGACCAGCGGTGTCCAGCGCAGCCGTTCAAGCGTCAGCGCCATTTGCTTGACGCGCTGGGCCGGTGTGACATTAAGTTGCGCCAGTGTTGCCGGCCCGATGATGCCGTCTTCGGTCAGCCCATGACGCTTCTGAAAAGCCTTGACCCCGGCCTCAAGCGCCGCGTCGTATACGGCGGGTGTATTGGACATGGTGGTTGTCGTGCCCGAGCCCGACAACGCGCTGGAAGCTGACGCGTTGCTTATGGCTTGAGGAGCTTGCGTCGCAGCAATATTGCCCGCGGGTGTATCGCCGGACGGTGCGATGTGAGCGGGAATATCGCCTAATAATATTAAGCGCTGTGCCAGTTGCGTGGCGCCTGCCCACGGTTGGCCGACTTCCAGTTTGCGCCCGGGCAATGCGGGCAGCGGGCTGGCCCAGGCCGGGTTGTTTTGCAACTGACGATACTGGGCCATGGCCTTGACGACGGCATCGTACATGGGGACGCGCGGGCGGGCGTCGTGTAACGCTTTGGCGACAGTATTGTTTTGCAAGGCGCTAAACAAATACTGCCTGGCATCAAAGGCGGGTTTTGGTGGCACGTCGAACTTTTGATGCACCCGGTGCGGGTCTACCCGGCCGTCGCGCAGGTCGCTTAAGTATTGCACCAGGTTCTGGTTTAGTCGGGCATTCAGCTCGGTACGTTGTTGCTGTGTGGCCATTGGTGCATCGGGCTGCGCCAGGCGTGCAAATTGCTCGATCAGCGTGGTTGCTTCGTAGGTTTCGGGGTTAAGGCCGTGCGTATCAGCTGCCGCCAACACCTGCAGTGCCCCGGCCACCTGCGGGTGTGGGCTGCCGTCGGCCATAAACCAGACCGGGTCGGCACTGATGGTTAACGATGCGGTGGGCGCCGGCACGGTGCTTTGGGTGTTTGGCCCTGGTGTTGTTGCCTGGCCCGCTTGTGCCTGGGCTGATGCCGGTGTCGTGGCCGGGTTAATTGATGCGGCCGCTGCTGTAGCCGTCTGGGTGCTGCCCAAACCCGGTGCAAGCCCACATAGAAGCACTGCAGCCAGACGTGCGGCAAAGCGGGCTTTAGGCCGTTTGAAACAGCGCGATTTTTGGTCGGCCAACGCTGCGATGCGAAGCGACTTTTGGCCGGCAAAAAGATCTGCGCGTTGCGGGGTGTCGGCGTTTGTGGCCGAGGGTGAGACGACTGTATTGAATTGGGCCATAGCGACTAGGGGCTTGTAACAAGATGATGACCATAGTGCCATGGTTCATCGGCCTGTCACAAGCCCCGCTTGCCGCCTTGTGGCCTGGATGTTGCTAACGGCCTGCAGGCTTGAAGCCGTTTTTGTTGGGCATGTCGACCTTGGCCAGGTTGTCTTGGTTCAGTTCGGCGTTGGCATCGACGATATTGGCCTTGTGCAAAATATAGGCCGAAACGGCATAGACGTCGTCGTTGCTTAAGCTGCCGGGTTGGGTAAAGGGCATTGACCGTTTGATGTAGTCGAACAGGGTAGTGGCGTAGGGCCAATAACTTTCGACGGTTTTAACCGGCGCCTTGGTCGGGTCGTTGTTGACCAGGGTGCTGCGCCCACCCGTCAGCCGGTCGCCAATACCGCCTTCCAGGTTGGCGCCATGGCAGGCCAGGCAGTGCTGGGTGTAGACCTTTTCACCTTGCATGACCGTGCCCGACCCTTTGGGCAAGCCTCGCCCGTCGGGTAGCGGTGACACAAACTGCGAGAGCTCTTCGGGGGTGGCCGTGTGCCCAAAGCCAAACTTTTTGCCGTGATTGTCGGCGACGGCGCCGCCGGCCAGGCCAAGTGCCAGCGCAATGCCGCCGACCCCACCCAGTACATAGTTAGTAATGATGGACATTTGACACCTCCCCCGTAGCGGCGACTTTCCAACTTTGGATGCCGTTCAGATGGTAAATGGACGCCAGCGGCCCGTTGGTGCCGCGCTGGGCAACCAATTCTTTGATGGTGGGCTGTACATAGCCGGTTTCGTCGGTGCAGCGGCTTTGCAAAATAGCTTCTTTGCCGTCCCATTCCCAGGGGATGGAGAACCGAGTGTGACACATGGGCAAGATGGGCCCATGCAATTTGGCCTCGCGCCAGTTTTTACCGCTATCGACCGAGACCTCGACTTTTTTGACCAGCCCCTTGCCCGACCAGGCCAAGCCCGTAATTTCGTAAAACCCCGGGCGCTGGAGCAGCATTTCGCCTGAGGGGTAGGTGATGACCGATTTGGCTTCCATGGTGAATGAAAACTGCAAAGCGCTGCCATCGGGCATGAGGTCGGTGTATTTTGAAGTCTCTTCGCGCGTCATGAAAGGCGTGTCGGAGATTTCGATACGCCGGATCCATTTGATGCACATATTGCCTTCGTAGCCGGGAACGACCAGTCGCAAGGGGTAGCCTTGTTCGGGGCGTATGGCTTCGCCGTTCTGGCCGTAGGCCAGGAAGCAGTCGGCCATGGCTTTTTCAAGCGGGATACTACGCGTCATGACGGCGGCATCGCCGCCTTCGGCCAGCAGCCACTTGCCACCAGATTTGACGCCTACTTCGTTAAGCAAGGTCGACAGCGGAACTCCGGTCCATTCGGACGTGGACGTCAGCCCGTGAGTGCCCTGAACCGTTTTGAGTGTGGGCTTGATCCACTCGGTCAGGCCATTGCCGGAGCATTCAAGAAAGCAGATGCGCGACATAAACGGGAAGCGCCGGATGTCTTGCATGTTGAATTTCTTGGCCTCGTCGACCATGCCGTGGATATACAGCATATGTTTGGTGGGGTCGATTGTGGCGATACCGCCGTGGTGCCTTTCGTAGTGCAGGCCCGAGGGGGTGATGATGCCCTGACTCTTTTCAAGCGGCGTCATGCTCCAGGATGATTCGGTAGTTTTGGTACCGAAGCGCCAGCGCACTTCGGTTTCAAACTGCGACCGGAAGCCATAGCCGCCATCGTCTACGCCAACGCCTACGCCTTGCGCTTTGGTCGGGTCAGGAAAGACGGTGCGTTCGATGGCGCCGGGAGGGGCCTTGGCGTGGGCCGCCCCTGTTTTGGCCAGCGCAGCTGCGCCCAGCGCGGCAACACTGCCCAATAAAAAACGCCGTCGCTGTCGGGCAGGGTCGGCGTCGCCATGGTAGTAGGGGGATTCGGGGTTGCGTCTTTCGTTTTCAAGAAAGAGCGCTTCTTGGGCCTGCAGCTTTTGATGCAAGGCAGTGGTGCCGGCAGGAAGCTCGGGTAATGGTCTTGTTTTCATATGTGCACTCCGTTTGCTGGTATTGCAAGGTGTTGCGATCACTGAAAAACCACCGCTATTGCTGTTTACAATAGGGCTCAGGTATTTACACCCTGACGGCCAGCATAGGCCTACGGTACCCGGGCGTCAACGGACAAACGGGTAGGTTATCCGTAACAGTCGCAAAACCCGTCGCAAACGCAAACCTTTAGGAAGCTTCAATGACTGTAGATTTCACGAACCCCGGCAACAACTTGCAGCCCGGTAATGGCGGTAACCCCGAAAAGGTCGCTTCACTTAAAACCATAACCACGGTCATTTATGCGTTGCAGGCGCTGTCTTTTTTCGTGGGCATCACCAGTCTGGTGGCCATCATCATTAATTACGTCAAGTTATCCGACGCCAAAGGCACCTGGCTCGAATCGCACTTCAGATGGCAAATTCGTACGTTCTGGTATGGCATTTTGTGGTGCGTCGTGGCCTTCTTGCTAACGTTTGTCATGGTCGGGTATTTGGTGTTCGGGGTCGTGGTTGTTTGGTTTATTTACCGTATTGTTAAAGGCTGGTTGCGCCTGGCCGACAACAAGCCCATGTATACCGATGCCTGATATTGATGAAGACGGCGCGCGTCTGGTTTTAGTGGGTGGCCTGAGCCGCACGTTTTCTGGTTGGCTGGCGGGTTTTATGTTGGCCGCGGTGGCAGGCCATGCGGCGGCGCAGGGCGGGCAGGTCTGGTCACAAGAAGCCGTTAGCCCGGCCATTAACCAAAAAGGGTTGTCGGTCACGCAAACGTTTACGGCGCCCCAGCCCGTACACCCGCGGGCGGTAATTACATCGGTTCGGGTGCAGCGCCAAACGCGCACGGTGGGGCAGTTGGGCAGCGTGTTGTGCACGTCGCCCGGTGCGGGGCGTTGCGTGGTTTTGTTTGGCAGCCATACATCAACACAGGTCTTTAACGGCTTGCCGGCCGACCAAACGTTTTATTTAACCCATACGTTGGTAGGGAAGGGGCCGCAAACGCCCCCGGCGTTTGTCAGGTCGGGGTTGAGCGTTTGGTATTCGGTCGGGCCGGGCTTGCAAGGTCAGCGCAGAAAATCTGCAACCCCAGAAACCCCTTAGCTGCGCAGGCCTGCTGGCCAATTCGTGCAGGCTTCGCCGCGGCCAGCCCTCATTCTTCCACGGTTTCCATCAGCAGCTCAACGCGTCGGTTAAGCGCCCGGTTTTCGGGGGTGTCGTTGGTGGCCAGGGGCTTGGTGTCGGCATACCCAACGGCGCGCAAGCGCGTGCTGGCAATGCCGTTGGCCTCGAAGTAGCGCACTACGCTGCCGGCCCGGGCGCTAGACAGTTCCCAGTTTGACGGAAAGCGCACGCTTCGGATGGGGATCGCGTCGGTGTGGCCTTCGATGGTGACGTTATGCGGGCTGTCTTTAAGTACTTTAATTAAGCGTTGCAAAACGGCCAGGCCGTCGCGGCTGAGTTCGGCTTGCCCGGAGCTGAACAGGATTTCGCTGTTGATGCGGAAGCTGACCGACTTTTCGTTGACGACGACATCGATATCGCTGCCCAGGTTGGCCAGGTCAAGGCCCTGCAGGGGGGCGGGGCGGGTACCGTCGTCGGCCGAGGGTTGCAGGGGGATGGGCGTTGACCCACCGGCCTGCATGGTTGGGGCTTTGCCTGCGGAAGACGCCGAGGTGTCGGGCGGAGGCGTGCTGCGCTCGCGCGCAAAAATACCCAGGTTACCCGGCATAATGCCTTCGCGGATATTAAAGCCCTCGCCCTTGCCGGCCAGCATCAGCATGACGAGCATGAACACCAGCAACAGGGTGATGGTGTCGAGGTAAGTCATTAGCCAGCTGTCGGTCTCTTCTTCCGATTGCGGCTCAAAATACCACTTGTCGAAGCGCTGCGGGTTGGCAGCGGCGGGCGCCGACTGGGCGGCCTGTGCGGCGGCCAATGCGCCGGGGGTTGGCTGGGCCCGCAGATTGGGCGACATACCGGGTTTGGGGCCGTAGGGCGAAGCGGCAGTCGATACGGACGGCCCAAGGCCAGGCGTTGCGGGCCCGTTGGCAATGCCGTAAGACCCGGCTTCCTGTTGGCGCTGAAATTCGCGCCGACGCAGTTTGGCGATTTCTTCGAGGGTGAGGTTGCTGGTGTTGCGCGGTGGCATTACGACCCCGTCTGGCCTGCCGGCTGGCTGTCGTCGGCCTTGTCTGCACCTTTGCCGTTTTCACCAAACAGGCGGCGGCTTTCGTCGTCGTTCAGTTCGTCGTCGTACTCGGCCATGAAGGTGTTCAGCGTTTCGCGCATGAAAGCGGGGCGACGTTTCTGGCTCATCATGGATATGCCTTGCATGACCATATTCATCAGCGCCACGCGCTGTTCGGTACGGCGCTCGAGCTTGACGGCGACGGGCTTGAAGATAAGGTTGGCCAGCAAAATACCGTAAAACGTGGTCATGAGGGCCAGCGACATTTGCTGGCCAATAGACGCCATGTCGCCGTCGCCAATCATGAACATGAGGTTGACTAGGCCAATCAGCGTGCCGATCATGCCGAAGGCCGGGGCAAAGGCCGCCATGGTACGAAACAACTGGGCTTCGGCGTGTTCTTTGGCGCGCAGGCGCGCAATGCGCCAGTGCATAAGCTTGACGACGTCTTCTTCGGGGGTGTGGTCAATAATGAGCTGGACGCCGGTTTTAAGAAACGGGTTGTGTACTTTTTCCAGTGCCTGTTCTACCTGGCGGATACTGCCGGACATCCATAGTTTGGAGATAGCGACCAGTTCTTCGATGTCGTCTTGGGTGTACAGGCGCTCGTTGCGCATGACGGTGCCTAGCAGGCCGAAAATGCGAACGACTTCGCGCAGGGGGTAGCTGATGAAGGTGGCGGCCAGCGTACCAATAAGCACAATGCCCAGCCCGGGCAGGTCGATGAAAAGGGTTGGGTCGTCGGCCGAGAAGAACAAGACGACCCCCAGCAACAGAATACTGGCGACGATACCGATGAGGGTGGATGGATTCATGAGCTGCTTTTAAAGGGATGTCTTACCGGGTTAACGACTGTAACCCCCCGGTAGTTTAACGTTGCTGTGTTTCAGTTGTCGGCGGGGCATCGCTGGTTTCTGGTGCGGTTGGTTGGATGCTTGCGGCCGATTCTGTGGCCGGTGATGTTGCTGGTTGTTCGCCAGGCGCGTGCTCGATGCCGGCATCGGCTTGAGCTGCAGCCTGCGTTTCGGTTACGGCGGGTGGCGTTTCTTCAATAACCGGTTCAGCAACGGGGTGGCCGTTGACCCGGCTTTCGGTCAGGTAGTGGCAGATACGCCAAATATGATGCCCGCTGCGTTCAAGCCAGCGGATGGCGTCGGTGGTGTGCAGTAACTGGGCAGCCGCCGCGTGGCGCCGGCCGCCACCTTGAAGGATATCGTGCCGCAACTGGCGCGAGAGGCCTTCCAGTGTGCCGGCTTCACGGCCAATTTCTTCAATGGTGTCTTGGGTGGCGTCGCGTTGTGTGCTGGCGCGGGCCAATTCCAGCATGCGTAGGTTGTGCTCAAGCGCCCATTGATAGTCGGGGCCGGCAAAGTCGATGGGTTGTGTGGTGAGTTCGAACAGCCGTTGCCGAAAACGGATGAGGTGGTCGGCGGCATGCAATTGAGCGATGCGTTGCTCGGCCAGTTTGTTCTGGTCGCTTTCAAGGGGAACACGGCTGATGAAGTCGTAGGCCCGGTCAAGCGCAATACGGGTGCGGTCAAGCAGTGTGGCGTCAATGGCCGTGCCGGGCTGTTTGCAGGCGTCTTCGTAGGTGGAAAAGAGCAGCGTTGCGATTTTTTCCAGGGCACGTTGTGAGGCCTCCAGGGCGACTTCGGGGACACCCAGGGTACTGTTGTCGAGGTTGCCGGCGATGTCTTCCTCCTTTTCGGGCAACAGGCGTTCGACGAACCGGGCAAATTGGGTGGTAAAGGGCATGAAGAGGACGACGCCCAGGCCGATGAACAGGGTGTGGAAGAGGACGAGGCCGATGGTGCCGGGCTCTATTTCGACGTTTTGGCTTAAAAACTTGGTGGCGGCCAGCAAGCCAGGGAAAAGAATGATGGCGATGACGCCGGCGACGAGGTTGAAGACGATGTTGGCGACGGCGGTGCGCTTGGCGGCCACGGTGGCGCCAATGGTGACGAGAATGCCGGTGACGGTGGTGCCAATAGACGCGCCGATGACGAGGGCGCCGGCTTGTTCGAAGTTGATGGTTTGGGTGTACAGGGCGGTGAGGGTGGTGGCGATGGCGGCCGACGATGACTGCAGGATGATGGTGAGCACAAGGCCAAAGAGCATGACGACGATATGCGCCCAGAAGCCGCCGACGGGCAATGAGGCGAAGTCAACAAGGGATGACAGTTCGCGCATGCTGTCTTGCAGGGTGGTAAGGCCCAGGAAGAGCATGCCGAAGCCGGCCAGGGCAACGCCCAGGTCGCGGATGCGGCCCCGGCCCAGCAGTTTGAGCAGGGCGCCGATGCCGATAAGGGGCAGGGTGTAAAAGCCGAATTTTATTTTCAGGCCGATGACGGCAACGATCCAGCCGGTGGCGGTGTTGCCCAGGCTGGTGCCGATGACAAAGCCGACGGCCTGAGTGAAGGTGATGAGCCCGGCGCTGACAAAGCCAATGATGGTGACGGTGGTGGCGCTGGATGACTGAACCAGTGCGGTGGTAAGCGTGCCCGACAGGAAGGCTTTGAAGGGGGTGCCGGTGAAGCGGATGAGGGCGCTGCGCAGGGCAGGACCGGCAAACGAGACCAGGCCTTCGGACAGCAGCATCATGCCAATAAGAAACAGGCCGATGCCGCCGATGAACGGGAACAGGATGTCTGACATTGAGTTTTGGGGCGCTTGGCGTTGTGTTGCGGGTAAAAGGGGAGTTTACCCGCCGAGGGGTGGGTTGTTTTGCTTGAGCATGTCGAGAAGTTCGGCGTGGTATCGGCGCTGGTCGGCGATGGCGGTGTTTAATATGCTGTGCAACCGCTCGTAGTCGTCGATCATGTGCTCGTTCATGCCGGAGTCTTCGAAGGCGTCGAGTAGTTTTAAGGTGTTGCGGATGACGGTTTGGAGTTCGTCGATGAGTTTGCGGTAGTCGGATTCGTGCATGGGGGACTTTTTTGTATTGGTTTTGGGTGATGTTAGCGCATGCCGATGCAGGGTGTGGCTCCAGGCGGGCGATCGCGTGGCCCCTGCGGAACTCGCGAGATCGACCAGCCCCCGGCTGGTCGAAAACGATTCGCTCGAACAGCCGCGCCCTTGCACCCACGGCCAAGGCCCGTCCGCCGGCACGCTCAAAGCCCGCCCGGCGCCGCACCCCGCATCAGCCGGGGCGGTTGGCGTTTAGCTAGCTATTTTTGGGTGGGGTGCGGGTTGTGTCAGGGTGTTGCAGCGTTGTTTTAGGCCCCAGAACAGCGGTGTGTGCCATTGCTGAGGGGGTTTTGTGCGCTACTGGGCGCCGAGAATTACTGCTCGAAAACGGCTTGCAGGGTCTGGGCGTTCAAGACGTTGACGGCCCAGCGTTGCAGGGTGCTGGTGTCGGCCTGGTGGATTTGGTCGGCAGCCCAGTCGGGGAGTGGGCCGAACTTTTGTTGCAAAAGAGTTTGCAGTACGTTGGCAGCGCCTTTGGTTGAACCTTCGTCAAACCACCCCTGCTTGCGCTCGTCGATATGACGTTGCCAATAGATACGCTCGATGCTGGTAATGTAGGCCATGGTCTGTTCGTCCTCTATCAGGGTCAGGGTATTGAAGAAATTGTTGTCGAGCTCTTCGGGCAGTAGCAGCAAAGAGTCAATGATGCGCAACAAGCCGGTGCGCTGATCGACGTCATAACCCCAATATTTCAGTAGTTTAGCCAATTCCAGCTTGCTCACCAAGCGAGATTCGGCGGATGCTTGCGTGGCCCGACAGGCCAGTTGGGCCAATACAACCACGGCGAAAGGATTGTTAGGGGCGATGTCACGCAGTTCGTCAGTCCTTGCTGCCCATTTAGCCAGGTTAATAACCGGAAATGTAAACAGCAATTCGTTGCTACCCACTGCCGCTCGGTAGCTTTCGGTGTCGGCGCCATCGGCTCTGTCGAGCAAAATAGCGCAAGAAAAGTGGCTGTGGTGCGGGTGTTTTTCCATTAGCCGAAATCGATACACCAACATGCGCTGGGCAAGGTCGAGGCTGACTTTGCCGGCCTGCACTTCGATATGGATAAGCAATAAGGCCACGCTGCCACCGAGCAATTGCAACTGGGCCAAGTGGTCTACATAGCGCACGCTGCGTTTGTTGATTTTACGCAAGCTTTGCAGTTCTTTATCTAGCAATACCGGCGCGATGTGCCAGTCAACCTGGGCATGCACCTCGGGCCAGAATAGTTCGATGCAATCGGGCAGCCAGCGGGTTAAAGCGTCTTTCCAGATGCCGTCAAAGTCGGGGTTGACGGCGGTGTTGAACATGACGGCATTCCTTAAGGCTGCAGCGGCAAAGGCTGCGGAATGCTGACTGTATCGGCCCGGGGCGAATCAAAATAGTCGCAGATGTACGCGGGACGAAAAAATCCAGCTTCGGTTTACCGGAATATTAACTAGCCGGTTGCGGTGTGTCGGAAGGCTGATTAGCGGTCTGTGAGTTGCCGAGGAATGTAAATTGCATTTGCGCGTACCTGGCGAATGCGTGACGTCGGCGCATGCCGATGCGGGGTGTGGCGCCGGGCGGGCGATCGCGTGGCCCCTGCGGGGCTGCCCGGCGTCCAGGCCTTGGCCGTGGCGGACGCGGAACTCGCGAGATCGACCAGCCCCCGGCTGGTCGAAAACGATTCGCTCGAACAGCCGCGCCCTTGCACCCACGGCCAAGGCCGGCCCGCCGGCACGCTCAAAGCCCGCCCGGCGCCACACCCCGCATCGGCTGGGGCGGTTGGTGTTCATCGAGCTATTTTTGGGTGGGGTGCGGGTTGTGTCAGGGTGTTGCAGCGTTGTTTTAGGCCACGGAACAGCGGTGTGTGCCATTGCTGAGGGGGTTTTGTGCGCTACTGGGCGCCGAGGATTACTGCTCGAAAACGGCTTGCAGTGTTTGGGCGCTCAAGACGTTGATGGCCCAGCGTTGCAGGGTGCTGGTGTCGGCCTGGTGGATTTGGTCAGTCGCCCAGTCGGGTAGCGTGCCAAATTTTTGCTGCAAAAGAGTTTGCAGTACATCGGCGGCGCCATGGCGCTCGCCTTTGCTGAGCCCCTCTTCCAGCCACCCCTGCTTGTTCTCATCGATGTGGCGCTGCCAGTAGTAGCGCTCGATGTTACTGATGAATGACATGGCTTGCGGCTCCTCGATATGCGTCGTCAGGGTTGTCATGAAAGTATCTTCCATGGCTTTGGGCAGTATCAGTAATGAATCGATGATGCGCAACAGGTTAATGCGTTGCCCAACGTCATAACCCCAATATTTCAATAGTTTAGCCAATTCCAGCTTGCTCACCAAGCGGGATTCGGCGGATGCCTGTGTGGCCCGACAGGCCAGTTGCGCCAGGATTACGACGGCAAAGGGGTTTTTGGGTGCAATGCGGTGCAGCTCGTCGGCTCTTGCGGCCCATTTAGCCAGGTTAATTACCGGGAAGGTAAACAGCAATTCGTTGCTACCCACTGCCGCTCGGTAGCTCTCAGTGTCGGCGCCATGCGCCCTGTCGAGCAAAATAGTGCAAGAAAAGTGACTGTGGCGCGGGTGCTTTTCCATAAGCCTAACCCGGAAATTTCACCAAAAGGAATCGGCGCATACCTTTAAGCCCGCATAAAATCGAGGTGCGAAACAAGATTTCGGGAAGGTAGCGCCGATGCCAAATCGTACCACTGAACAACTGAACTTTGGGCGCCTTGGACGCAGTCATTTGCAGGCCAATTTCCAGGGTGGTGACCTCAGTTCCGATGGCGGGCTGATGCTGTTGCGACAGATTGATGCGCGCACCGGTTTGTCGCGTCTGGCCGCCAAGGCGTTGACCGATCGACGTGCCGGGGGTCGGATTCGCCACCGCCTGCGCGATCTCATCGCCCAGCGCCTGTATGGCCTGTGCTGCGGCTACGAAGACCTGAACGATCACGACACGCTGCGCTCGGACCTGTTGATGCAAACGGCCGTCGGGCGCGATCAGGCACTGGCCAGTTCGCCCACACTCAGTCGGCTCGAGACCGGTGCCAGCCGCGCCGATGCCTGGGCGCTGCATCAGGTTCTGGTCGAGCACTTCATTGCCAGCTTTGCCAGCCCACCCCAAGAGTTGATTCTGAATGTCGACGCCTCGGATATCCCGTTACATGGTGAACAGGAACTCAAGCAGTTCCACGCCTATTACGACCACCACTGCTACCTGCCGCTGTACGTGTTCTGCGGCCAGTCGATGCTGGCCTGCCTGCTGCGACCCAGCCGCATTGACGGTGCCCGGCATGCAGCGGCCGTGCTGCGGCTGCTGGTGACACGGCTGCGTCAGACCTGGCCGGATGTGAAGATCATCATCCGGGGCGACTCCGGATTCTGTCGTCAGCGTCTGCTGCGCTGGTGCGAGCGGGCCAACGTGCGGTACATCATCGGCCTAGCCCGCAACACGCGCCTTCAGGCGCGTGTGAAACTGGCCGAACAGGTGCTCGAACGTGACTACCGACGCACCGGATCCAAGCAGCGCCTGGTCAGCCAATTCAGTTATGCGGCCGCGTCCTGGAACCGACCGCGACGCGTACTCACCCGCCTGGAATACGGTGCCCAGGGCGCGAACCCGCGCTTCGTCGTCACCAACATTGCCAGTTCTGAGGCCGATGCGGTACAGCTGTACGATCAGCTGTATTGTGCCCGGGGTGAAGCCGAGAACCGCATCAAGGAAGCGCAGCTCGACCTGTTCGGCACCCGCGCCAGTTGCCACCGATTTGCGGCAAACCAGTTCCGGCTGCTGCTGGCCGCGCTGGCCTACACCCTGATGCAACGGCTGCGTGAATTGGCCCTGCGCGGCACAGAACTGGAACGGGCCAGTGCCGCCACCATCCGCGTGCGACTGCTCAAGATCGGGGCGGCCATCGTGCGCAATACCCGACGCGTTCGTATCCTGTTGGCCTCACACCATCCCTTGCGTCATGTGTTCGCCCACGCGGCACACGCCATGGCCCCGTAGCGCTGAAAAAGTGCTGTCCCCGGCACGCTATAAAGCAACGGGGGTTGGGGTAATTGCGCCTGTTGCATCAATAAAATGACATCCGCGCCGTCGTCTTGCCTTCGCTGCGAACGGCTTCAGCTAAATCGGCCGAAAAACGTTCGAATCACTTTGCTGATGAAAAGTCCGGGCTAAACCGATACACCAACATGCGCTGGGCCAGGTCATGGCTGACGCTACCGGCCTGCACTTCGATATGGATAAGCAATAAGGCCGCGCCGCCGCCACACAATTGCACCTGCGCCAGGTGGTCTACATATCTTACGCCCCGCTTGTTAATCTTACGCAAGCTTTGCAGTTCTTTATCCAGCAGCACCGGCGCTATACGCCAGTCGACCTGGGCATGCACCTCGGGCCAGAATAACGCCATGCAGCCAGGCAGCCAGCGGGTTAAGGCGTCTTTCCAGATGCCGTCAAAGTCGGGGTTGACGGCGGTGTTGAACATGACGGCATTCCTTAAGGCTGCAGCGGCAAAGGCTGCGGAATGCTGACTGTATCGGCCCGGGGCGAATCAAAATAGTCGCAGATGTACGCGGGATGGAAATAGCCGGCTGCTGCGTGACGGAAACTGAACTAGTCGGCTGCTATTGCGCCAAAGGTTACTGCTCGAAAACGGCTTGCAGGGTCTGGGCGTTTAAGACGTTGATGGCCCAGCGCTGCAAGGTGCTGGTATCGGCCTGGTGGATTTGGTCAGTCGCCCAGTCGGGTAGCGTGCCGAATTTTTGCTGCAAAAGGGTTTGCAGTACGTTGGCAGCGCCGTGACGCTGGCCCAATTGCTCGCCCTTGCTCAACCCTTCTTCCAGCCACCCTTGCTTGTTCTCATCGATGTGGCGCTGCCAGTAAATACGTTCAATGCTGGTAATGTAGGCCATGGTTTGTTCGTCCTCGATTTGCGTCAGGGTGTTGAAGAAGTCATTGTCGAGCTCTTCGGGGAGCAGCAGCAAAGAGTCAATGATACGTAACAAGCCGGTGCGCTGGTCGACGTCATAACCCCAATATTTCAATAGTTTAGCCAATTCCAGCTTGCTGACCAAGCGGGATTGGGCCGATGCTTGCGTAGCCCGGCAAGCCAGTTGCGCCAGGATCACGACGGCAAAGGGGTTTGCGGGTGCAATGCGGTGTAGCTCGTCGGCCCTTGCAGCCCATTTAGCCAGGTTAATTACCGGAAATGTAAACAGCAATTCGTTGCTACCCACTG
>NZ_JACJUU010000023.1 GCF_014237865.1 Pusillimonas minor | reverse complement strand
ACGCGCAACTGGCAACCCATAGGCAGCGTCTGGCTGAATCCAGAAAAGGAAACGACCGTTATCCATGATCAGAATGAGTTAAAAGCAGCATGACTCATGTTCCAACTACCTTGACAGACGCAGGCCGGTTTGGCTTACAAACAAAATTTCTCTCGTCCTGGCGTGCCTGACGGCCGCTAAAAACTCGTCGGCGCTCATTTTCTACACCTTTATATCAGGTCGATTTTTGGAAGGCCGGCTTTGCGCGGGCGTCCGATCCTTTTTGTTTCCTGCCTGGGTTTCGGTGTTGGCGGCTCATCTGGCGCCACTACTACAGCCTGGCGCGCGTCATTTATCCACTTTTGGACGTCTTCCACATGCCAGCGCGCGTGCGCTCCTGGCAGGTTAAGTGGAGGGGGGATTATCCCCGCTGGCGCTTTTCCATGTTTGATTCTCCAAATAGCAGTTCTGAGGGCCTCTTTTCTCATGCCCAAAATTTTGCAGAGCTCGCCTGAGGTGATGATTTGTTGTGTCATTTGCATGTTGATCACTCTTAAAACTTACATGTTTTAATTCTGCGTCATTCCTTTTTCATTTGCAATTCGAAAATATAGAAAAAGAGCGAAATTAATGTTTTTTGATTGCAATTTGAATGGCAAAGCTGGAAGTTAATTTATAAGCCCCCGCAGTAAAAATGCATTTAGTTGTATTTTTATGCAGTGCGATGCAATTTTTGGTGGGCTTCGTCCAACATTCTCAGCATCACGTCGTCCGAGATATGGACGTACCTCTTGAGGCTCTGAAGGGACTTGTGTCCACTGACCCTTTGTATTTGCAACACTGAAAAGCCTAATTCAGCGAGACGTGTGCATGCTTCATGTCTCAAGTCATGCCAGCGAACATCATTGATGTTTAGCGCCCTGGAGATTTCTTTTAAGTAGCGGTACGCGCGCTCACCGTTTAGCGTGCTAAACACTCTATCGTCCAGGGCTGCACCGATGCGCGGCGTGTTGCCCGCCAGCCCGCGCATAACATTTACTAGCTTTAATGACATGGGGATTGATGCGGGTGTTTCTTTGTTTAATGCGCCGGTGTCTCGAATCGTGATTACTCGGCGTTGCAAATCGACGTCGCGCCAGGTCAGTGAAAAGAGTTTCTCGCGTCGCAGCGCGCATTCAATGGCGGCCTGGTAGGCTGCGCTTAAGTAAAGCAAGTTTGATGTTGCGAGCGTTTTAAATTTTTTGTTGTTTGTGAGCGTCACTGTCAGTGTGTCGCGCTCGCTCGCGCGCGCTTGGTATGCTGCTGCGAGTGCATCAAAAGAATGAATGATTTGCTCGTGCTCTTGTTGTGTGAGCCTGCGTTTGCGCTCTTTGCTGCTGCCCACTTTTAATTTTGATGCGGGGTTTTCAACGTGGAAGTCGCGCTCGGCTTCGAGCCAATCGTACATGCTTTTGATGATTTGAACACTGTTGCGAATTGTGCTCTCGCTGCTGCCTCGCGCTCGCTCACTTTTGATGTACGCGCGCATGTGCTTGCGCGTTAGGTCGCCAATCTTGATGCTTGCATAGTGCGTTGCTTGCCATTTTTTGATGCGGTTTGCGTACGCCTTGGCGTTGCTTGCTGCTAGTGTTTCTTTGCGTTCTTCAAAGAATTCTTCAAGTGCTTGGCCGACGGTGGTTGAGTCTGGCATGCGCATATCAACGCGCGCGGCGTGTCGCACTTTTGCATCAAGCGCTTTGAGAAATTCTTCGGCTTCTAATTTTGTGCGGAATGAGCGCTGGCAGCGAAAGGGTTTTTCGCCTGTGCGGCTGCGGCGATAATTGATGCGCCAGCCTGTTGGCGTTTTGAATGGTTTGGTCATGGTCTTGAATCTTCAAAAAAGTTGAACAAGAACTTTTTTGGCTCAGATCCGCAGGTGATTGCGAATGTGGCTCAAAAAGTGACTTAAATGGTCACAAATTGAGCTCAAGATTCAAAACGCTGCAGCCTCAAAAAATGCAAAAAATTGGTCAAAGCCAGTATTTATGCGGGTTTGCGGCTGTTGGTTTTTGGTGGGCCCCCCGAGAGTCGAACTCGGCACCAACGGATTATGAGTCCGCTGCTCTAACCAGGCATGAGCTAGAGGCCCGAAACTGTCACACCGGCCGCAGCAGGGCGGCCAATGCATTAAATAACTTTAATTACCCTGCAAAAGCGCAGCGTGCTGGTTGATGCCTTCAGCACCTTCCATGACAAAAAAGCCGAACAGGGCAACGAAAACCAGTGTAACGATTACCGTAACCAGGCCTGCAGAAAACTTGGGTTTGTCATTAGCCATGTGGGGCCTCCGTGAAATAGGGTTGATTGCGCAATTCGCTTCAAAGGCGGCATTATAACGACATATTTACAAAGGTATTGTCTGGTGGCGTGCAAGAATAGACCATCTAAATGTAAAAATAGGCCTGCTAAAATGGGCTATCAAATTTGAAGCAAAGGAAGGGGCATTATGAAAACAGTTCATCAACTTGGTCGTTTCTTGTTGCCGCTGGGCCTGTTGGCGCTGGCCGCCTGCCAAACCGTACCCGTGGGGCAAAGCCAGCAACAAGGCGCCGCTGCGCCTGCACCGCAAGGTGCCACCGAGCAGTCCAAACCTGCCGAAACTGTTCAGGCCACCCGCCAGGGCGCCCCTGTGGCCGTTTTCCTGGCCGACACCGAAAACCACGCGGGTTGGCGTGCGGTGCAAATTCAGGCTGGCACCATTTACCTTAACCCGCAGCCTATTATTACTCGCGACGACCTCGACGATGTTCGCGCAGGCACCAGCGCTCAAGGCGAAGGCCTGCTGGCTTTGGGCCTGACTGAATTGGGCAAGAAAAAAGTCGAAGATATCACCGGCGCGAACCCCAACATGCGCCTTGCGTTGGTGGTTGGGCGCACAATGATGGCGGCACCGGGCTACACCACAGCCGTCTCTACCGACCAATTGGTGTTTGGCGTAGGTACCGAAGCCAATGCTACTGCGGCCGCGCGGGCCATTGCGGGCGTGCCGCCCGAACCTGCGACTTCGGGTGCCAGCACCGCAACGCCGGGTAATTAAGCGACGGTAAACATCGTTTAAATGCTGCTGATGGCCTCCAAAGAAATTAAGTTGCGGTCACTAAAAACAGCAATACATCGAGAATCTGCCGTTAGCTGACACGCGCAAGTCACTCTGTCACACCCGTACAAGATTCACGCCTGCTCGTCCTTTGTGGGAGCAGGCGTTGTTTTTTGTCAAAACTGCGTACATATCCCTCGTGTTTGTGTGCTGCGCAAAATAAAATATACGCACTGCGTATATTAAGGGGTTTCCATGTCTGTCTCTCAACAAGTTTTCCTGCGCGATGCCATGCGCCGGCTCAATTTAACGCGCGATGTTTTTGCCGCGCGTATCGGCGTCAAGCGTCGTGCGCTCGACACATGGTTGCTCCCGGAGGGTTCGCAAGAGGCCCGCAATATGCCCGAAGTCGTGGGGCGGTTCGTAACCGAAATCGTTGAAAACGAATCGTTGCTGCAAAAGTATGCGCAAAGCGCGCAGTCGGGGCCGTTGCGCCAACGCATTGCCGCTGATGGCAAGCATCAGTTGTTGTCAGTCGACCAATTCTCGCGCGAATCGGTTGAAGAGCTGTTCCGCATTGCCGACCTGATGCAGCCTATTGCGCGGCGGCAAAAGGTGTCGCGCGTGCTTGAAGGCGCTGTGCTGGGCAATTTGTTTTTCGAGGCCAGTACCCGTACTCGCGTTAGTTTTGGTGCAGCGTTTTGCCGCCTGGGTGGTTCGGTGTGCGACACCACGGGGTTCACCTTTTCTTCAATGGCCAAGGGCGAATCGATTTACGACACCAGCCGCGTACTTAGTGGCTATGTCGATGCCATGGTTATTCGGCACCCCGACCAAGGCTCGGTAGCTGAATTTGCGCGGGCAACGAATATCCCCGTGGTTAACGGCGGTGACGGCCCTGGCGAACACCCCAGCCAGGCCTTGCTTGACCTGTACACCATTTTGACCGAGTTCTCGCGCTTGGGTAAGTTGCTTGACGGTGCGCATATTGCGTTGGTGGGTGACCTGAAGTATGGCCGTACCGTGCATTCGCTTATAAAGCTGCTGGCGTTGTACCGCGGCCTGAAATTTACCTTGGTGGCACCGAAGGGCCTGGAAATGCCTGACTACATTCTTGAGCAGGTCGGCCGTCATGGCGGGCACGTGATCGAGCAAACGCATTCGTTGGAAGAGGGCCTGGTGGGGGCCGATGTGATTTACGCCACCCGCGTGCAGAAAGAGCGCTTTTCGGGCGAAGACCTGGAGGGTTACAGCGCCGACTTCCAGGTCAACAAAGCCATTGTCGACCAATGCTGCGGCCCCGACGTCATTGTGATGCACCCGTTGCCGCGCGACAGCCGCGAAGGGGCCAATGACTTAAGCGTTGACCTGAACGATGATCCGCGCCTGGCCATTTTCCGTCAAACCGACAACGGTATCCCTGTACGGATGGCGATTTTTGCGGTGTTGCTGGGGGTAGAAGGCCTGGTGCAGCATTCGTTGCGCGACGTAACCTGGAGCCCCCCGTCGCACATCGGGCCTGACGACAGTATTTTCCATGGCATTGATTAATTAAAGAGAGTCGGGTTATTTTCCGGCGTGTCGGTCGAAAGCGACGGCGCTATCGGTTGTAAAAAAGTCCGGCGCAGGTAACTGCGCCGGACTTTTTTGTTGCGACACGCCGGTTATTACCGAACGGCTTTTTCGCCGCCCAGCGCGTTAATAAGGTCGTCGAGGAGTTTTGACAGTTCGCCCGTCATGAGGGCGAAGTCGGTGTCGAAGGCGTCGGCATCGTTGGCGCCGGTGACATCGGGGTTTTCTTTGATGACATCGAGAGGGGCGACGCGTTTGATATCGAGCCCGTCGGTGAGTACAAACGAGATACGGTCGGCCCAGGTAAGCGCCAGGCGCGTACATTGCTTGCCGTTTTCAACGTGCTTACGCACTTCGGCAGACTCGAGCGAGTGGCGTACATAACGAACCGCCGCGCCGCTTTCGCTGGTTGAGCGCAGTTCGGTGTCTTGGTCGATGCTGAAGCCGCCCGGGGCCTCGTCATCGACCAGCCAGCTGGTCATGGCCGAGGCGGGGGACATTTCGGTGTACAGCGGGCTGACGGGGAACGGGTCGAATACCTTGGCCAACATGCCCAGGACTTCGTCGCTTTTGGCACTGGCGGCCGCGTCGATAACCAGCCAGTGGTTGCGGGTGTCGACCCAGACACGGGTGTCGCGGTACACGCTGAACGCCTTTGGCAGCAGCTCTTCGGTGACCCGTTCTTTGATTTCTTTCATTTGTTTGCGGCCGGGCTTGTAGCCTTGCTGCTCTTCGATGTCTTGAGCGCGAGCGCGGGCCACCTGGTTGACCACGGTGCTGGGCAACAGTTTTTTGTCGGCGCGCAGGCTGAACAGCAGTTGGCCGTTTAACGCATGCACCAGGCCCAGGCCTTCGGCGGGGGGCACCCACCCCAGGCTTTGCATGTCTTGGCTGCTGCCGGGGCGGAACGCCATTTTTTCAAGGGCTTCTTCGATGGCGTTGACCGAGAGCGACCACGTGGGGGCCAGACGAAAGACTTTTAGATTTTTGAACCACATAGGGTAGCTGCCTGAACAAGAAGGAAGAAAGCGGGTGATTGTAAGGCCAAAAAAACCGGAATGATCCACCCGTAGATATACTCAGGCGGTGCCCCGGCGGGTAGGGAAAACACATTGTACAGTTGTTTATCTGTATTTTTATACAGTATAATTTGATGCAATAATTCAATTTTTTCCCAAGGAACCAGCATGGACGCTAAACAAAGCAAAACCGCTTCCGCAGAACGCGCCAAAGCGCTCTCGGCGGCCCTGTCGCAAATCGAAAAGCAATTTGGCAAGGGCTCGGTCATGCGTTATGGCGACAACCAGGTCGAACACGACATCCAGGTGGTCTCCACAGGTTCGTTGGGGCTCGACATTGCCTTGGGCGTCGGTGGTTTGCCGCGTGGTCGCGTGGTCGAAATCTACGGTCCCGAATCCTCCGGTAAAACGACACTTACCTTGCAAGTCATTGCCGAAATGCAAAAAATCGGCGGCACATGTGCGTTCATCGACGCCGAACACGCGCTCGACGTGCAATATGCCTCGCGCTTGGGTGTCAATTTGTCCGACCTGCTCATTTCCCAGCCCGACACGGGAGAACAGGCCCTCGAAATCACCGACGCGCTGGTGCGCTCCGGCGGTGTCGACCTTATCGTTATCGACTCGGTCGCGGCGCTGGTACCCAAGGCCGAAATCGAAGGCGATATGGGCGATTCGCTCCCCGGTTTGCAGGCCCGCCTCATGAGCCAGGCCCTGCGCAAGCTTACGGCAAACATCAAGCGTGCCAATTGCATGGTTATTTTCATTAACCAAATCCGCATGAAAATCGGCGTCATGTTTGGCAACCCCGAAACCACCACAGGTGGTAACGCCCTCAAGTTCTACTCATCCGTCCGCCTCGACATCCGTCGCATTGGCTCAATCAAAAAGGGCGACGAGGTCGTCGGTAACGAAACCCGCGTTAAAGTGGTCAAAAACAAGGTGGCCCCGCCCTTCAAGCAGGCCGAATTCGACATCATGTACGGTGCCGGTATCTCCCGCGAAGGCGAGGTCATCGACCTGGGCGTGCAGGCGGGTATTGTCGACAAGGCCGGCGCCTGGTTCAGCTACAACGGTACGCGTATTGGTCAAGGCAAAGACAACGTCCGCGAGTACCTTAAAGAGCACCCCGAAATGGCTTTCGAAATCGAAAACCGTGTGCGAGACCAAATGGGGGTTGTGGCGCGTGCGCAAGCCAAGGCCTACGCCGAGTCGGGCGATTCTCCCGCCCCTGGCGAAGACCTCGAAGGCAAACCCGAAGACTAATCGGTCGCATTAGCGGTTGCGCCTTATGGCTGGTTCCCCCGACGACGATTTCGAGCAACTCGCGCCCGACGCGGGTGCCGGTCGGCGTCCGGGTGTTTCACGCCAAGGGCCTTCGCTTAAGGCGCGTGCCATCGGGTATTTGTCGCGGCGCGAGCATTCCCGGGCCGAGCTCCAGCGCAAGCTTGCGCCGCACACCAACCCTGACGACCCCGCCGAACTCACCCGCGTGCTCGACGAACTCGAGCGCGAAAAGTGGCAGTCCAATCAGCGTTTTGCACAAAGTCTGGTGCATCGTCGGGCATCTAAAAAGGGTGCGGCCGTAGTGGTTCAAGAATTGCGTCGTCATGGTGTGGCCGACGACGATGTCGCCGCCATCCACGATCAGCTCAAGGCTACCGAATACGATCGCGCCAAAGCAGTGTGGCAACGCAAGTTTGGCGCGCCACCGGCCGACTCAAAAGAATATGCCCGTCAAATGCGTTTTTTGGCTTCGCGCGGGTTTTCGCCGGCCATTTTGCGACAAATTCTTGGTGATCTCGACGACTTTCTCGAATAGCGCCTGGTTATGCCAAGCGCCGGGCAGTGCGTTATACTTGAAAAGTTTATCGCCCTAAAGCATTAACTCACTTTCATGCCTTTGCCACCATCACCTGTTGCTCGCGAGCACGTGCACACACGCTCAATGCGTGTCAACGCATACGCCCGAGACGACGGCCAGTGGGATCTCGAAGCCGAACTCATCGACGTTAAAGGCTACGATTTCCCCAAATCAGGTGGCGCCATTCACAAGGCCGGGCAGCCTGTGCATCACATGCATCTTCGTCTCACCATCACCGAAGATTTCACCATCACCGATGCGGTTGCTGCCTACGATGCGGCCCCGTACAACGAATATTGTTCGTCCATCGCGCCCGACTACAAAGATATGGTTGGCATGAACCTGCTGCGTGGGTTTCGTCAGGCAGTCAAGGCGCGCTTCGCTCGTACCGAAGGCTGTACGCATTTATCCGAGTTGTCTTACATTTTGCCTACGGCGGCCGTTCAAACCATGGCCGGACGCCGTCGCAAGCAGGCTGAGTCCGATGCATCCCAGGCCGAACAGGGCGATAAGCCGGCCCGGCGTCCGTTTCATATAGAAGGGTGTCACGCCCTTCGGGTCGATAGCCCCATGACCCTGAAGTTTTATCCCCAGTGGTACGTCAAGCCCGGGTCCGATACCGAGCCCGGCACGACGGAGCCAGGGGGCGCAACCTCTGCCGGCTAGCCGGTGTCATCACAGGCAAGTTTTTTTCTTATTTTTACGTTCTGACAGGTAACAAATGAAAATTCACGAGTATCAAGGCAAGGAACTGCTGAAGAAATTTGGCGTTACAGTGCCGCGCGGGATTCCTGCTTTCTCCGTTGACGAAGCCGTTGCCGCTGCTGAAAAGCTCGGTGGCCCTGTGTGGGTCGTCAAGGCACAAATCCACGCGGGTGGCCGCGGTAAGGGCGGCGGCGTCAAGCTGGCCCGCTCCATCGACGAAGTCCGTCAATTGTCGTCCGAAATTCTGGGCATGCAGCTCGTTACGCACCAAACCGGCCCCGAAGGCCAAAAAGTGCGCCGCCTGCTTATCGAAGAAGGCGCCGACATTAAAAAAGAATACTACGTTGGTATCGTTACCGACCGCGGCACCCAGCGCGTTTGCGTCATGGCGTCCAGCGAAGGTGGTATGGACATCGAAGAAGTTGCCGAGCACAACCCCGAGAAAATCCTGAAAGTGTTTGTCGACCCGAAAACCGGTCTGACCGACGCCGAGGCTGCCGAATTGGCCCGTGGTATTGGTGTGCCCGACGCATCGGTTGCCAAGGCCGCCGCCGAATTCCAGAAGCTTTACAAAGCTTACTGGGATACCGATTCTTCGCTGGCTGAAATCAACCCCCTCATCCTGACCGGGTCAGGCGACATCATCGCGCTCGACGCCAAGTTCAACTTCGACTCCAACGCGCTGTTCCGCCACCCCGATATCGTCGCCTACCGCGATCTCGACGAAGAAGATCCCGCCGAAGTCGAAGCCAGCAAGTTCGATCTGGCCTACATTCAGCTCGACGGCAATATCGGCTGCCTGGTCAACGGCGCTGGTCTGGCCATGGCCACCATGGACACCATCAAGCTGTTTGGCGGCGAGCCTGCCAACTTCCTCGACGTGGGCGGTGGTGCAACGGCCGAGAAAGTCACCGAAGCATTCAAGATCATGCTCAAGAACGAAGGCGTCAAGGCCATTCTGGTCAACATCTTCGGCGGCATCATGCGCTGCGACGTTATCGCCGAAGGCGTTATTGCCGCGTGCAAGGCCGTTAACCTCAATGTGCCGCTGGTCGTGCGCATGAAGGGTACCAACGAAGAGCTGGGCAAGAAGCTGCTGGCCGAGTCCGGCTTGCCCATCATCAGTGCTGACACCATGGCCGAAGCCGCGACCAAAGTCGTTGCCGCCACGAAATAAGAATTAGTCGAGGATTTGTAAATGTCGATCTTGATCAACAAAGACACAAAAGTCATTACCCAGGGTAT
The DNA here is from genome assembly GCF_014237865.1 of Pusillimonas minor. Lineage (GTDB taxonomy): Bacteria > Pseudomonadota > Gammaproteobacteria > Burkholderiales > Burkholderiaceae_B > Neopusillimonas > Neopusillimonas minor. The sequence continues at coordinate 8,482 of NZ_JACJUU010000023.1, read as the reverse complement.
GACCGGCAAAACCGGTCAGTTCCATACCCGCATGTGCCGCGAATACGCAAACGGCAAGAACGCGTTTGTGGCCGGTGTACACCCCAAGAAAGCCGGCGAGAACTTCGAAGGCGTGCCTATTTACGCATCGGTTAAAGAAGCCAAAGCTGAAACCGGCGCTACCGTTTCGGTTATTTATGTACCGCCCGCTGGTGCAGCCGAAGCCATCTGGGAAGCCGTCGACGCCGACCTGGATCTGGTGATCTGCATTACCGAAGGTATCCCCGTACGCGACATGCTCGAACTACGTAACCGTATGCGCGATCAGAACAAGACCTCCTTGGTTCTGGGCCCGAACTGCCCCGGCCTCATCACGCCCGACGAACTGAAAATCGGCATCATGCCCGGTCACATTTCGCGCAAGGGTCGTATCGGCGTGGTCAGCCGCTCCGGTACACTTACTTACGAAGCCGTTGCCCAACTGACCGAACTGGGTTTGGGCCAGTCGACTGCCGTTGGTATTGGTGGCGACCCCATCAATGGTCTGAAGCATGTTGACGTTCTTAAAATGTTCAACGACGACCCCGACACCGACGCCGTCATCATGATCGGTGAAATCGGTGGCCCCGACGAAGTCAACGCCGCGCTTTGGGCCAAAGACAACATGAAGAAGCCTGTTGTCGGCTTTATCGCGGGTGTTACTGCCCCTCCCGGAAAGCGCATGGGTCACGCCGGTGCGCTCATTTCGGGCGGCGCCGACACAGCCGACGCCAAACTCGAAGTCATGGAAGCGTGCGGTATCCGTACCACCCGCGATCCTTCCGAAATGGGCAAATTGCTCAAGTCGGTGTTGTAATACCCGGCACACCGGAAAAGGCTCGCTCCGGCGGGCCTTTTTTTGGCGGGTATATTTTCAAGGTTTTACTTTGCCCGGGTTACCGGGTAATCAGGACATCAAATGGTCGAGTTTTTCGAATCGCTGCACTGGGGTGTATTGTTCCAGATCGTGATGATCGATATCTTGCTCGGGGGGGACAACGCCGTCGTTATTGCACTGGCGTGTCGCAAGCTCGAGGCGCGTCAGCGCGTACAAGGTATTTTGTGGGGCACCGCAGGTGCGATTTTCCTTCGTGTGGTGCTGATTTTCTTCGCGCTCACGCTGCTCGGCATCCCGTTTCTGAAGCTGGCCGGCGCCATTTTGCTGGTCTGGATCGGCGTCAAGTTACTGATTCCCGACGATGATCATCATGGCAACATCACCGCCAGCCAATCGGTTTGGGCGGCGGTTAAAACTATTTTGGTGGCCGACTTTGTCATGAGTCTGGACAACGTTATTGCCATTGCCGGTGCGGCCCAGAACACAACGGCCGACCACCAAATGGGCTATGTTATTTTTGGTCTGCTGCTTAGCGTGCCTATTATTATCTGGGGCAGTACGCTGGTGCTCAAGCTTATCGACCGCTTCCCGCTGGTGATTACCCTGGGTGCGGCATTGCTGGGCTGGATTGCCGGTGGCATGCTGGTAACCGACGTCATTCTTACCGATCAGTTCGGCCCGCCGACGTCGCTGGTTAAGTACAGCGCCGAAATTGCCGGCGCGCTGGCCGTTGTTTTGGTGGGTAAATTCATTGCGTCACGTAAAGTGGCTATTCAGGGGAAATCACATGGGCCTGTTTAAACAAAAAGAAGGTGACAAAGGGCTGACCCTGTTGCAGGGGCTGGGTATTTTGGCGCTGATAGGCATTGTGGCCTACATTGCCTTGTCTTATTTTGCAGGTTAATCAACGTATGACAGCATCTCCTCGCAAACTGGTTATTGCGACCCGGGCCAGTCGGTTGGCGCTGTGGCAGGCCTACCATGTGCGCGACCTTCTGCTAAAGCTTTACCCCGATTGCGATGTCAGCCTGCTTGAAATGACGACACGCGGTGATCAGATTCTCGATCGTTCGCTGTCTAAAGTCGGCGGCAAGGGGTTGTTTGTCAAAGAGCTCGAAAACGCCTTGCTCGACGGCCGTGCCGATCTGGCCGTGCACTCGCTCAAAGACGTGCCGGTCGAATTGACGTTGCCGTTTTCTCTGGCCGTCATTCTCGAGCGCGACGATCCGCGCGACGCTTTTGTTTCCAACCAGTATGGCAGCCTGGCCGATATGCCGGCCGGTGCCGTGGTGGGTACGTCCAGCTTGCGGCGCGAGTCCCAAATCCGTGCGGTTTATCCGCACCTGCAGGTCAAGCCGTTACGGGGTAATTTAGATACGCGCCTGGGCAAGCTCGACAAGGGCGAGTTCGACGCCATTATTCTGGCGGCCGTGGGGTTGCGTCGTTTGGGCCTCGAAAGCCGCATCCGGTCGTGTATCGAGCCCGAGCAAAGTTTGCCGGCCGCTGGGCAGGGCGCGTTGGGTATTGAAATCATGGCCGACCGAGCCGACCTAGCGCAATGGCTGGCACCGTTGCAGTGCGCCCAGTCGGCCGCCCGGGCACAGGCCGAGCGCGCAGTGTCGCGCGTTCTGGGGGGCTCATGCCAGGTGCCTCTGGCCGCATTTGCTCAGCTCGAAGGCGATATCATTCGCGTCGATGCGCTGGTGGCCGAACCCGATGGCAGCCAGGTCATCAGTGCGCAAGGTCGTGCGCCTGTGGCTCAAGCGTTGCAACTGGGCGAGCAGGTCGCGCGCGAACTGTTGCAAAAGGGCGCGCAGCCCATTCTCGATCGCCTGCAGCAGGCACAGCCTCCGTCTGCCTGACGACCGCATGACGGGTGGCGAGCGTCCGTGGGTTGTGTTGACCCGGCCAGCCGGGAAAAATGCAGCGCTGGTCAATGCGCTTCAGGCGCACGGGGTTGCGGCGCTTGACCTTCCCGCCTTGCAAACACACCCTGTCCCTCCCGATCCGGTCAGCTTTCCCCGGCTCGAAGGCTTTGATCTGGTGGTTTTCGTCAGCCGTATCGCGTTGACGTCGTATCAATGGCAACACGGGCAGCTTTTTGGTGCGTCTGCGACGGGTGGGGCCGGCAGGGCAGTATTGGGTGAGGCGTCCACGCAAACAACCGCTCAGGTGGCGCCTCTGGCAAAACTTAAGACAACGTTGCAGACAAGACGTCGATCGACACCCCAAACGCCACCACAGATGTCGTCCGAACACTACCCGTCATCGGGCCTCCGCCCCAGGTATCTGGCGGCTGTCGGCCCGTCAACCGCGGTGGCGCTGGCCCGGTTCGATCAGGCCGTGGCCGCGCAGGTTCTCGCTCCGCCACCAGAAGCATCGCATGATTCCGAAGGCTTGTGGCAGGCGCTGCAACCGCATTTGCACGCCATTCAAGATGCCTTGATTGTGCGCGGCCAAACGGGCCGCGACTGGTTGGGCGAGCAGCTTGTGCGGGCCGGCATCAACGTCGTGCGTCATGCCAGCTATGCGCGGTTGCCCGCAGACTGGACGCCAGCGCAGGTGTCGCAGTTGGCCGTGATCGCTGACCAGGGGCTGGCCACGGTATGGTTGCTGACCAGCGTGCACGGCGTGGATGCCATTTTCGATCAGTTGGGCCGGCATCAGCTACTGAAGCTCATGGCCAATGCGCGTTTTGTGGCCATTCACGAGCGGATCGCACAACGATTAAAATCTCAAATCGCCGTCTGTGACGGCCCCGGTGCCCATCCAGCGGTTACACTATGCGCTACAGACAATGCGTCCATGGCCGATGCCTTGGTCGCAATGGCCCGATAAGACCGCGCCGGTTTCAAAGGCGCCAACGATTAGAATTTAGCCATGACTGAACCTAAAGCTTCTTCATCTGCCGATCAGGCCCCTGGCGATAAAGCCCAAGACAAAAGCACTGCACCGGGTAACGCTGCAAAGGCTGCACCTGCGTCACCCGCGGCGTCCAAAGGGCGCAAAGGCTCGGGGGGTACCCTGGTCATAGTGGTTTTGCTGGTGCTGGTTGTCGCGCTGGGCGGCGTCGCCTGGTTTCAGTACCAAACCTGGCAAAAATCGCATCAAAGCATGGCGTCGCAGCTGGCCCAAAGCACGGCAGCCGCCGGGCAGGCCGATCAGCTCGCCCGTCAGGCGCAGGCCGTCGCTAGCGCTCAGGCAGATCAACTGACTCAGTTACAGGCGCAGGTCGGCGAGTTGCAAGCGCAAATCGGCAGTCTCGATCAGGCGTTCCAGGTGCTGACCGACAGCGGCTCCGACCTGGTTCTGCTCAACGACATCGATCACCTGGTTTCTATTGCCAATCAACAAATTTTGCTGGGCGGTAATGTGGCCAACGCCGTGGTGGCCCTCGAAACCGCACAGGCCCGCTTGGCCCGCGCCAATCGCCCGGCCCTGGCTTCTTTGCAGCAAACACTTAATGGCGACCTCGAACGTCTGCGTGCAGCGGCCACCGTCGATGTCGCGTCCGTGTCGCGTCAGCTCGAGCAATTGGGCGGGCTACTGAATCAGGCGCCTTTGCTGGTTCCCGACGATGCGGTGCCGCGGGTCGACACTTCCGAGCGCGATGCCGCGCTCAAGCCGTCTCAGGCTGCACCCGACTTTCAGTCTGACCCCAACGCGCCCTGGTGGCGCAACGGCCTGGATGCCGGCGCCCATTGGGCCGCGCAGGCCTGGGGTGTGCTGCGTCACGATCTGGCCGGCTTCATCAGTGTTCGCCGTGTCGACAACGAATCGGCCTTGCTGATTTCCCCCGACCAGGCAGATCAGCTGCGCCTGACGCTGCGTCTGCGTCTTATGACCGCGCAACTGGCCTTGATGATGCGGCAACCCGAGGTCTGGAAGACCGAGATGCTGTCCGTTGGGCAGGTTTTGCAGTCGCACTTCGACAAGCAGTCCCCGTTAACACAGCGCGCCGCGTTGCTGGCCTCACGTCTGGCTGATACCCCTGTCGATGCCAAGCTGCCCGCGCCTGCGCAAACCTTGCAGGTGCTCGAAGCCCTGCGTCAGGAAAGCGCACAAGCCATCGAGCGTCGTCGCAGTCCGTCTTCCATCGATTCGTCGCAACCCCAGGCCGCACCGGCTCAACCCGACGCGTCTTCGTCCGACACGGCTGCGCCGTCACAAGGTGAAAATGCAGGGCCCGCGGCACTGCCGGCGCCTTCAGCACCTGACCAGGGGGCCGCGGCGCCGCTTGCACCTGCTCAAGCGCCGTCAGCTTCGCCAGCTGCGTCTGATCCGGCAGCTCAACCTGCAGCAGAGGCCTCATCGGTATCTGCGGTTCATTCGGCATTGGCCGCCGTTCAGGGGTAAAGCATGAGAACCTGGTTCTGGACACTTATTGTGCTGGCGCTGGCGGTGGCGCTTGGGGTTGTGCTTAAAGAGCATAGCGGCAACGTGCTTATTGTGGCGCAGCCCTGGCGCATCGAGCTGTCGCTCACGCTGGCGGTCTTGTTGCTGGTTGCCGCATTTGTCGTTTTATATGTCGTGTTGCGTGTTCTGGCGTGGTTTTCGTCGGGGCCTGAACGCTTCCGTTCGTGGCGTGGTCTGCGCGCACGCAAGCGCGATCACGAACAGCTTGAAAAGGGCTGGTTGCTGGTGCTCGAGGGGCGTTATACGCAGGCTGAACAAGAGTTGTCGCGCCTGCTGGCGCGCACGCGGTCGGTCAATACGCGTGTACTTGCCGGCCTGGCGCTGGCCCGCGCCTGCCACCACGAAGGTGAAATGGCACGTCGCGACGAAGCGCTGGGCCTGGCCCAAACGGCCGCCGCCAAAGACACCCGCCTGAAAGAGGTGTGGGCCACCGCCGCCGCCGAAATGTATCTTGACCAGCATCGTGCCCAAGAGGCGCTGGGCTTGTTGCAGCCATTGCACGACGGTAGCGCCAAACACGTCAACGCCACTCGTTTGCTGCTCAAGGCGCATCAGCAACTGGGCAATTTCGATCAGGTCTTCGAGTTAACTCGCCAGCTAATGCGTCGTGGGGCCATAGACCGTGCCCAGGCCATGCCGCTTATCGCGCTCTCGGCATCCGAGCGCTTGCGTGCTGCAGGGCCCGACGGTTTTCGTACGATATGGGGCGAGCTCAAAGGCGACGAAAAGACCTTGCCCGACATTGCGTTGGCCGCTGCGCATGTCCGGCAATTGGGCGGTCATGACGAAGAGGCCGGGAAGATCCTCGAAGCCGCTTTGTCTGTTCAACTCGACGCGCGCTTGCTGGCTGCGTATGCACAGTGCCCGCCTGGTTTGGTAAGCCGGCGTATTAACAAGGCCGAGGTCTGGCTAAAAGCCAACCCTGACGATGCTGCCTTGTTGACCGCGTTAGGGCAGCTGTGCCTGACCGGCCAGCTATGGGGCCCGGGCGAGCGGTACTTGCAACGCAGTATGTCGATCCGTAGCGACGCACGAATTCATGCCTTGCTGGGCAGTTTGTACGACCGACTTGGCCGCACCAACGATGCCATGACGCATTGGCGCCTGGCTTCCGGCGTAGCTGGTGCCTTGCCGCCGTTACAGGCCAGTACCGTGTTGCCGCCGGCCGATACCCGGTCCGATCCATCCCTTGTTGATGTCGACAACCTCGAACCCATCGAGACGCCGGCGTCCGATACCCCGCCTGTAGCGGCCAGTGCTGCCGATTATTTCGACGAGACGGCGTCGGCAGCTACGCCGTCTGTTGAGGGTCGCACGCCGTCGCGCTACGACCAAACGCCCGCGGGAGATTTCGACGAGTACTTTGACAGCGCGCCAATACCGGGGGTCGATGTCTCGCAAACTTCCGATCGCCCCAAAGGCGGGGAGCACCGTTAAGCGGTTTATTCAAAACAGATTTTTGTTAGCTTATTTTTATTGTTTAGGGTTTTAAATTATGAGTTTAGATCGCGTGCCTGCCGGCCCGAAACTGCCTGACGAATTCAACGTCATCATCGAAATCCCAATGAACGCCGACCCGGTCAAGTACGAAGTCGATAAAGACTCGGGCGCTGTGTTTGTTGATCGCTTCATGCTGACAGCCATGCATTACCCGGCCAACTATGGTTATATTCCAGAAACCATCTCCGACGATGGCGACCCGGTTGATGTGTTGGTTGTTGCTCCGTTCCCCATCCAGATCGGTGCGGTAATTCGCTGCCGTGCCATCGGTGTTCTGAACATGGACGACGAAGCCGGTGGTGACGCCAAGTTGCTGGCCGTCCCAGTCGACAAGCTTTACCCCCCTTACCGTCATATCCAGGCACCTGAAGATCTTCCCGCAGAAGATCTGGCCCGTATCCAGCACTTCTTCGAGCACTATAAAGACCTTGAAAAAGGCAAGTGGGTCAAGGTCAAGGGCTGGGACGGCGCAGAAGCCGCCCGCAAAGAGATTACCGATAGCGCCGCCCGTTACGCCGCACAGAAGTAATCGTTAATACGTAAAACGCCTAGGCCCCGTCGCAAATACTAAATTGCAACGGGGCCTAGGCGTTTTTGTGCGTGGTCTGCTTGCGGCTAAGCCGCGCACGTTGCGCTTTTGCGGCGCCCCTTGCCGGTGGCGCCGCAGTTGGCTTTACTCGATAGGCTCGTAGGGCAAGCCGACGTAGTTTTCGGCAATATTGCGCAAGCCGGCGTCTGACGTGGTGTAGTACTCAAGTTCGGCCAGCTGCATACGCTTGCCGAAGGCGTCGTCGGAAAACTTGTGCAGCATCGAGGTCATCCACCACGAGAACCGCTCGGCTTTCCAGATGCGACGCAGGGCGATTTCTGAATACTTGGCGGTCAGGTCGGCACGGCCTTCTTTGTAGACCTTGGTCAAGATACGGTACAAGGTAGAGACGTCGCTGGCGGCCAGGTTAAGGCCTTTGGCGCCGGTGGGCGGCACAATGTGTGCGGCGTCGCCGACCAAAAACAGGCGGCCGAAGGTCATGGGCTCGGCCACAAAGCTGCGCAGCGGGGCGATGCTTTTCTCGATAGACGGTCCGGTAACCAGGCGGTCGGCGACATGTTCGGGCAGGCGTGTTTTAAGTTCGCCCCAGAAACGGTCGTCGGACCAGTCTTCGATTTTGTCGTCGAGCGACACCTGAACATAATAGCGGCTGAGCATGGCATTGCGCTGGCTGCACAGGGCAAAGCCGTTTTCGTGGTTGGCGTAAATCAGTTCGTGGTCAACGGGCGGTGTGCGCGACAAGATGCCCAGCCAGCCAAAGGGGTAGATGCGTTCAAAGGTTTTGATTTTGTCGGCGGGTACCGATTGGCGGGCGACACCGTGATAGCCGTCGCAGCCGGCGATGTAGTCGCACTCAAGCTCGACAGTTTCGCCGTCTTTGACAAACGTAATGCGTGGTTTGTCGGTGTAAAAATCGTGCGGCTGGACGTCGTCGGCTTCGTAGATGGACAGGGCGCCGCTTTGTTTGCGCGCGTCCATCAGGTCGTGGGTAACTTCGGTTTGGCCATACACCATAACGGTTTTGCCGTCGGCGTATTTTGGGTAAGCGGATTAAATGGTTGATCTTACCTTTGCATGAGAGTGAGACAGACCGGCATCTCATCGGATTATCTGGTTGATGCTTCACCTACTGCTGGTGCATGTTTCCTTCGCTAATTCCA
>NZ_JACJUU010000022.1 GCF_014237865.1 Pusillimonas minor | reverse complement strand
CGTGCGTATGGGTTTAGGAATTTTGAAAATTACCGCATGCGGGTCTTGGCCCAGTGCGGTTGGAACGGTGTGATTAACCGTGTCTAGTGAATGCGTATCCCCCGATAATGGGGAAGAGCCGCTTTTTTGCGTGAAACCACAGACGGCTTCGGAAAATTCTGGAGCGGGTGATGGGAATCGAACCCACGACGGAAGCTTGGGAAGCTTCAGTTTTACCATTAAACTACACCCGCGGCGCACGCATTATAGCGCCAAGTATAATGGCGCGCATGACCAGCACGCCTAATTCCAACCTCATGTCCGACATCCCCCCAAGCCCAGCTACCGACGGCGCCGATACCGAAGCGCTGCGCACCGGCCACATCCGAAGCTTTGTGCATCGCCGCAGTCACATTACGCCCAGCCAACAAGCCGCAATTGATGTGCTGATGCCGAAATGGTCATTGCCCTATAAAAACGCGCTTTTAAACGTCGAACAGACGTTTGGGCGGCCCGGGCCCGTTATTTTAGAAATTGGCTTTGGCATGGGCGAGACCACCGCCAAAATTGCAGCGGCACGGCCCGATGACAACTTTCTGGGCGTTGAAGTTTTTAACGCCGGGGTTGGCGCGCTATTAAAACGCATCGATGAAAATGGGCTGCAAAATATTCGCATTATTCAGCACGATGCCGTCGAGGTCGTACGCGACATGATCGCCCCCGACAGCCTGGCCGGGGTGCATGTTTACTTCCCCGACCCATGGCCAAAAAAACGGCACCATAAACGCCGCTTGCTTCAGCCGCCGTTTGTACATCTGCTGGCCAGCCGCATTGCGCCGGGTGGCTACTTTCACTGCGCCACCGACTGGGAAAACTACGCCGAGCAAATGCTAGAGGTCTTGAGCGGCGAGCCCTTGCTGCAAAACACGTGCACAGACTACGCGCCCCGGCCCGACTACCGCCCGCAAACCAAATTCGAAACCCGTGGCCTGCGTTTGGGTCACGGCGTCTGGGACTTGATCTTTACACGTAAACCGTCATGAACATCACACTGAACGGCCAGCCCAAAGCGCTGGACCAGGTGGCGACTGTGGCCGACCTGATTCGTTATCTGGGCTACGAAGGCAAGCGCATTGCTGTAGAACGCAACGGCGACATCGTGCCCAAAAGCCAACACGGCCAGCAAGCGCTGGCCGAGGGTGATGAAATTGAAATTGTGGTGGCTGTAGGCGGCGGCTAACTACCGCCCCGGTCTACCCCGCTGGCGCGGGCTTGACCTTAACGGAACGGGAAACCGCCCCCGCCCTTGCCCAGGCCCTTAAGGCCGCCCATGGCCCGCATCATTTTGGCCATGCCGCCCTTCTTCATTTGCTTCATCATGCCTTGCATTTGGTCGAACTGGGCCAGCAGCCGGTTCACCTCTTGCACCGACACGCCCGAACCGGCTGCAATGCGGCGCTTGCGCGATGCCTTGAGCAATTCGGGCTTGGCGCGTTCGGCCGGCGTCATCGAATTAAGAATACCCTCGGTACGACGCAATTGCTTTTCGGCCTGACCGCTTTGCAACTGGCTGGCCGCCTGTGCAAATTGGGCGGGCAGCTTTTCGAGCATTGAGCCCATATCGCCCATTTTCTTGACCTGCTGCAGTTGGTCGCGAAAATCGTTCAGATCGAATTTGTCGCCCGACTTAAGTTTGGTGGCCAGCTTCTGGGCTTCGGCAATATCGATATTTTTTTGTGCTTGCTCGACCAGCGAAACGATGTCGCCCATGCCCAGCACACGTTGGGCCATGCGTTCGGGATGGAACGGCTCGAGGCCGTCGAGCTTTTCGGACACCCCGACAAACTTGAGCGGCTTGCCGGTAACATGGCGTACCGACAACGCCGCACCGCCACGAGCGTCGCCGTCGAGCTTGGTGAGCACTACCCCGGTAAGTGGCAGCGCATCGCCAAACGCCTTGGCTACATTGACTGCATCTTGCCCCTGCATGGCGTCGACCACAAACAGGGTTTCGATGGGGTTGAGCAAATCGTAGAGCGCGCGAATTTCGCGCATCATGTCTTCGTCGATACCCAGGCGACCGGCCGTATCAACAATAAGTATGTCGTAATAATGACGCTTGGCGTGATCGAGCGCAGCACGCGCAATGTCTTCGGGCTTTTGCGAACCATCGGACGGGAAAAAGTCGACCCCGACCTGGGCGGCCACGGTTTTCAGCTGATCGATAGCCGCGGGACGATAGACGTCGGCACTGACAACCAGCGTTTTCTTTTTGCCCGATTTTTTACCCTTGGCCGTATGCCCGCCTTCGGACAACCATTTGGCCAACTTACCCGTGGTGGTTGTTTTACCCGCACCCTGCAAACCGGCCATAAGAATGACAGCGGGCGGTTGGGTAGCCAGCGATAACTCGCTGGCGAATTCGCCATCGGACCCGCCCATTAACCCGGTGAGTTCTTTATGCACTACCCCGACCAGGGCCTGCCCTGGGTTAAGGCTGTCGGCTACCTCGGTGCCCAGCGCCTGTTCTTTGACGCGGGCGATGAAATCGCGCACCACAGGCAGAGCAACGTCGGCCTCGAGCAAGGCCATGCGCACTTCGCGCAGCATATCTTGCGTGTTGGCTTCGGTTAAACGCGCTTCGCCCTTGATGGTTTTAACAACACGGGAAAGACGCTGGGTAAGATTTTCTAGCATGACGATGGATTCGCTGAAACTGGTTTAGTATCGTGGGATACCGTCTAAAATGATGGCTTTAGGGCATTATGCCCCAGGCCATCAACGAACAACGCAGGATGTATGTCTGAAGGCATTGTATTTCACACCTTGGCCGCACTGGCCTACGCCGCTTTAGCCCTATTGGTTTGGCGCCCCCTGCGGCACGGCCGGATACCTACCAACACCAGCGCAGCCGCCAAAAGTTGCCTGCTGGGCGCACTGGTACTGCACGGCGTTGCGCTTTACCAAGCCGTATTGCCGGCCACCGGGCTTTACTTGGGCTGGGCGCTGGCGCTATCGGCCGCCATATGGCTGGGCATGCTGATTTTCTGGCTTGAAAGCCTGGTGCTCAGTCTTAACGGCTTGCTGCTTATTTTACTCCCCGGCAGCGCACTGGTCAGCGCACTGGCCGCCCTCTTCCCCACGGGGCACCTGGTTGCACACGCCCACAACGAACTTCTGCGGCTTCACCTGCTCATTGCACTTATGGCCTATGGCCTGGTCACTGTCGCTGCCCTACAAAGCATTTTAATGGCCGCGCTAGACCGCTACCTGCACCGCCCGGCCGAACAATCGCAACACGCACCTTGGTTTACCCATGCGCTCGACGTCATGCCCCCGCTGCTGGTACAAGAGCGCCTGCTGTTCCGCCTGATCTGGATCAGCTTCATTGCCCTGACCCTTACCCTTATTACCGGCTCGCTGGTGTCGCTTAACCTCGCCGGCCCGGTGTTTCCGGTAGACCACAAAACCATTTTTACGCTGCTGTCGTGGCTTACCTTTGCCGTACTGCTTACCGGCCGCTACGTACGCGGTTGGCGCGGGCGGCTGGCCTTGCGCTGGACACTTACCGGCTTTGCATTTGTGTTGCTGGCCTACACGGGCAGCCGGTTCGTCATCGACGTCATTCTTCAACGGGGCTAACGTGGGAAAACTGCTTTTCTGGATTATTGTTGTTATTGTGGCGCTGGTAGCCGTGCGGCTGCTGGCCATACACAACCGCAATAAAAACGCCGCCGATAATGGCGAAACAGCCACTGCAGCGCGCAAAAAAAACGGCGGTAAATCGGTTGCCGGCAACACTGCAAACCCCGAATCTATGGTGCGGTGCGCCCACTGCGGCATACATATGCCCCGCTCTGAAGCTGTGCTTTCTGGCGGCGATACCTGGTGCAGCACCGAACACGCCAAGCTTGGAGTACGCCAATGATCGGGCTGATGCTCGACAGACAAGGCTGGCTTAAACCGCACGGCAAGGTACAGCGCCTGCCCTCGCCCAATTTCGACAGACGCCCGAAAGGGGTCGAGCCCACGCTACTGGTGCTGCATAACATCAGCCTGCCGCCAGGCCAGTTTGGCGGTAACGCCATTTGCGACTTTTTTCAAAACAAGCTCGACTGCAACAGCCACCCCTGGTTTGAAAATATCCGGGGGGTGAAGGTGTCGGCCCATTTTTTAATTCGCCGCAACGGCGATGTGGTGCAGTTTGTATCGACCCTGCATCGCGCCTGGCATGCCGGGGTGTCGCGCTTTAACCAGCGCGACAACTGCAACGACTTTTCGATTGGTATAGAGCTGGAAGGCACCGACACCCAACCGTTTACCGACGAGCAATACCACGCCTTAAAACGGCTGACGACTGTACTGCAAGCACGGCACACCTTAACGGCCGTACGTGGCCACGAACACATTGCGCCGGGCCGGAAAACCGACCCGGGGCCTCACTTTAACTGGCGCCGCTATGGCCGCGAAGCTCGCTGGCTGTTACGACAGCTACCACCACAGAAGTAATACACGATTAAGCCATTGCCGCAAACCAGCGCAACCGCCAACACTTAAGCAAAAAGGCAAAGGCACGCGTATGCGTGCCTTTGCCTTATACGCGACAACCGTTAACGATTACGCGCTTTGCAGCAACAGCTTGTTCAGCCGCTTCACAAAAGAGGCCGAGTCTTTCAGTTGCGCGCCTTCGGCCAACATGGCCTGGTCGAGCAGCAGCAACGCCCATTCGGCAAAATCAGCGTCGTTGGCATCTTGCACACGAGCAATCAGCGGGTGCTCGGGGTTGATTTCAAGAATAGGCTTGACCTCGGGCGCTGCCTGGCCGGCCGCCTGAAGCATACGCAACAGGTGCGGGCTTAATTCGTTGGCATCGACGACCACACATGATGGCGAATCGACTAGACGAACGGTGACGCGCACATCTTTGACCTTGTCGTCCAAAGACGCTTTCAGACGCTCTACCAGTGGCTTGAAGTTTTCGGCGACTTCTTCCTGGCGCTTTTTCTCGTCTTCGTCGGCCAATGCGTCAAGGTCGAGCCCACCCTTGGCAATCGACACCAGCGACTTGCCTTCAAAATCTTGCATGAAGGACAGCATCCACTCGTCGACGCGATCAGACAGCAGCAAGACTTCCAGCCCCTTCTTGCGGAAGATCTCGAGGTGCGGGCTGTTGCTGGCCGCCGCATAAGATTCACCCGTGACGTAGTAAATCTTGTCCTGGCCCTCTTTCATGCGAGACACGTAATCGGCCAGCGACACGCTTTGGGTAGCGCTGTTGGCCTGGGTAGAGGCAAAGCGCAGCAACTTGGCGATGCGCTCTTTGTTGGCCGCGTCTTCGCCCATCCCTTCTTTAAGCACCTGGCCAAACTGGCCCCAGAACTCGGCGTATTGCTCGGCATTGTTCTCGGCCATATCTTCAAGCACCGACAAAATGCGTTTGGTCGAACCCTCGCGAATGGCGCGAACGTCGCGGCTTTCTTGCAAGATTTCGCGCGAGACGTTCAGCGGCAGATCGGCCGAATCAATCACGCCACGCACAAAGCGCAAATAAGCCGGCAACAGCTGTTCGGCGTCGTCCATAATGAACACGCGCTTGACGTACAGCTTGACGCCACGACGGGCATCGCGGTCCCACAGGTCGAACGGCGCCCGCTTGGGCACGTACAGCAGTTGGGTGTATTCGCTGCGGCCTTCTACCCGGTTATGGGTCCAGGCCAGCGGGTCTTCGAAGTCGTGTGAAACGTGTTTGTAGAATTCTTTGTACTGCTCGTCGGTCACGTCAGACTTGGCGCGTGTCCACAACGCATTGGCCTGGTTAACGGTTTCCCATTCAGTCGTCTTGACCTGCTTTGACGCTTCGCTGTCCCACTCTTCTTTCAGCATCTGCACGGGCAACGAAATATGGTCGGAATAACGACGCAAAATTTCGCGCAGTTTCCAGCCGCTCAAAAAGTCGTCTTCTTCGGCACGCAAATGCAGGGTTACGGCGGTACCCCGGTCCGCCTTCTCGACCGTCATGATGGAAAACTCGCCCTGGCCGTCAGATTCCCACAGCACAGCTTCGGTTGCGTCGGCGCCGGCACGGCGGCTTAGCACCGACACCTTGTCGGCCACGATAAACGACGAATAAAAGCCCACACCAAACTGACCAATAAGATGCGCGTCTTTTTGCTTGTCGCCTGTCAGTTGAGAAAAGAATTCTTTGGTACCAGAACGTGCAATGGTGCCCAAATTGGCAATGGCTTCGTCACGCGACAAACCAATACCGTTGTCTGAAATCGTAATAGTGCGCTTATCGGCATCGTATTCAACACGGATGCGCAAATCGGCATCACCCTGCATCAGCTCGGGTTTGTCGATGGCTTCGAAACGCAACTTGTCGCAGGCGTCTGACGCATTCGACACCAGTTCGCGCAAGAAAATTTCTTTATTGCTGTACAACGAATGAATCATCAGGTGCAGCAACTGTTTGACTTCGGCCTGGAAACCCAGGGTTTCAGAGGCCATTGCGGTTTCGGATTGGCTCATGTCAGCGCACTCCATAAATGCGGTTAAAAACGGTAACGGCCGCCACAGGCGGCGAACTGCTGATAGGTGGGGGCCGACTGGAAGATTTCAAGGGCCCGGATTATTGCCACGTAACAAAACGTACACGTCAGCCAGGCCAATACGGCATTAATACCGGGCGATTTTCATTGAATAGTGCTAAGGTCTTGCCAGTTTGCGTTACCTGGCGTCATGTTATGCACCGTCTGCTCACCGTTTCCCTGCTAGCCGTTGTTACCGCATTTCATTCTGCGGGGCACACCCAAAACTACGACACACAAGAATATCGCAACCAAACCGGGCTGGACCTGATTAAAGCCGGCGATGCCTACCGTTTGGGCTATACCGGGCGCGGCGTAACCATTGGCGTGGTCGACTCGGGCATTGTGCCGTGGCACCCAGAGTTTGCCGGGCAAATTGTCGGTGGCTACGACTTCATGCTTAGCCAGCCCGTCAGCCAAGCCAACGGCATTGACACCGATGGGCACGGCTCGCACGTGAGCGGCATTATGGCTGCCCGGCGCGACGGGGTGGGCATGCACGGCGTGGCGTTCAACGCAAAGATTTTTTCTACCCGTTACGGGGCTGACGACGATGACGACGATGACGACGGCGTCGACGATTTCGACATGGGCAGCGGGCCTACATTTTTTGAAAAAGCCCAGGCGGTTGACCTTGTGTTTGGCAAAGCCTGGAACTACATGGCGCGCCAGGGGCTGACCGTTATTAACAATAGCGTGGGGCTGAACGATTGCGCGCTTGGCGCGCCTGGCACGGCAACCGAGCCCTGCAACGTTAAAGATTTTGGCTTAAGCACCAACGCCGGGTACTCCGGTAACTTCAAGGCCGACGAACTGTTTGGCGAAACGATTTTGGCGCTGCACCGGCTACAAGACGCCGGCACGCTCATGGTATTTGCCACCGGCAACGAAGCCCAGCCGCACCCCGACATACTGGCCGGCATGCCTGTGTTGTACCCCGAGCTAACCCCCAACTGGCTGGCGGTCACCGCCGTCAATGTAGATATAGACTTCGATAGCCCCGCTTTAGCCGCCTATGCCAACAAATGCGGCGATGCCAAGGCATGGTGCCTGGCCGCACCGGGCAGCCGGTCTACCCCCGACGCCAACGACTCAGACACCTGGGAAGGCATCTGGTCTGTTAACAACAACGGGCTGTACATCCCCCTGCCCGGCACCTCGATGGCTGCGCCACACGCAACCGGCGCAGCCGCCCTTGTCAAAGAGGCCTTCCCGTTTTTTAACGCCTACCAGTTGCAGCAAACCCTGCTCACCACCGCAACCGACCTGACCCCATCAGACAGCCACCGATACGACGACACCTTCGGCTGGGGCTTGTTAAACGTCGGCAAGGCCGTACTGGGCCCGGCAGCGTTTGTATCGGTATTTGATGTGAACACCCAAGGGTACAACGCCACGTTTTCTAACAATATTGGGGACCTGTCGGGCGAAGGGCTGGGCGCCGGGTCGCTGATTAAACGCGGCGCAGGCACGCTGACCCTGGCGGGCACCAACAGCTATACGGGCACCACAACCGTTGAAGGCGGCACCCTTGTTGTTGCCGGCACCAACAACACGGGCGACACCATTGTTAATGGCGGCAACCTGACCGTAGACCGCGGCGGCCAATTGAACTCGGCTAATAACACGGTTAACGGCGGCAAAATGGTGGTGAATGGTGACCTGGCGATAGGTAGCACCACCACCGTCAAACTTAACGGCATTTTGGGTGGCCGCGGCAATGTCGGCATATTGGTCAACGAAGGCACCGTCGCCCCCGGTAACTCTGTTGGCACCCTGACCGTAAAAGGCGACTACACCCAAACGGCAACGTCGGTGCTAGAAATTGAAGTTGACGGCAATAACGGCTTTGACCAACTGGTTGTAGAAGGCAACGCCGCACTGGACGGCACACTGGCATTGCGCGGCGGGCCATTTCGCCAAGGCGTGAACTACAACTTTTTGTCGGTGGCCGGCGGCGGTGGTTTAACAGGCAACTTTGCGCAAATCGACACCTCTTTGCTCTTTCTAAGCCCAAGCCTTAGTGTTTCGGGAACGGGCATTTCGCTGTCGGTGGCCCGCAACGCGCAAGCCTTTGCCGCGTATACCCACACCGCCAACCAGCGCAACGTTGCCGCCGCGCTCGACCCTTTCTCGGCCAACCCGCCAACCGCGCTGTCGAGCGTGTACGACGACGTCTTGAATGCCACCGCCAGAACCTTGCCTGGGCTCATGGACGCCCTGAGCGGCGAAATTCACGCCAGCGTTGCGTCTAGCCTATTCAGCCAAAGCCAGTTATGGACGGCGTCTGCAACCCGACGGTTAAACCAAGTGCTGACGCGTCCCGACATTGACCAGCGCCGCCCCCTGTGGGTTACGGTACAACGCCAATGGAGTAACATGAATGGCGCGAATGGCTCGGCCGATACCCGCAGCTACGCCAACGGCCTTTTTCTGGGCGCAGACACCGCGCTACGCAACGGGTGGCACGCCGGCGCGGCCCTGGGGGCTCACGACACACGCGTCGACGTCGGCGAACGACGCAGCCGCGCCGATGCGCACAGCTACACGGCCGCCCTATACGGCGCAAAACACTGGCCAACCAGTGAGAACAGCACCCTGAACTGGCGTGCTTCATCCGCCTATACCTACCACGACCTGAACACCCGCCGCCAACTGGACGTTGGCGGTAGCCAGACCCTAAAGGCCGACTACCACGCCCACCAGGTACAAGCGTTTACCGAACTGGGGTATGCCTTTGCGGCAAACCAAAACCTGGTACTGGAGCCCTACGCGCGCCTGGGATGGACCCAACTGCAAACGTCGTCAATGCGTGAAAACGGCGGCCAGGCAGCGCTGCAATCTGGCGCCACGACAGACCAACAAGGCGCCCTGAACCTGGGCCTGCGCGCCGATAGCGAATGGCTGCTCACGCCAACCACCACCGCACGTATTAACGGTGGACTGAGCTGGCAACACACCCGTGGCAACACCACCGCCACACGCCATATGGCCTTTGCCAATGCAACTGATGTGAGGTTTAGCGTTAAGGGCGCCCCGGTGGCGCGCAACGCGCTGCAACTGGCCTTGAACGGCGCAGTAGACGTAAACAAATCCACCCAAATTGGCTTGAACTACAGCGGCCAGTTCGGCGGCGGCAACGCCCAAAACACGGCTTCGCTGTATTTGAATTTGCGGTACTAAGCCGGCCCGCTGCAAAGCATTTAAATTCAGCGTATAATCGTGCCCTTCTGCCCGGTGGCCCTTATAGCCACCGACCCAGTCCGAATGCCCGGGTGGTGAAATTGGTAGACGCAGGGGACTCAAAATCCCCCGCCGCAAGGCGTGCCGGTTCGATTCCGGCCCCGGGCACCACTGACCCAATAGCGGCCCGCAAAGCCGCATGAATACTAGAGGGTGGTGTGTGGTAGTGATTAAATTACCACGCAGATTACCACACACTTCCGCTCATTACATAGCGCCCTTTAGCCGTGGCGGTACGCTCCGGTACAGGCGATTACAAGATGCCTGCCTGGGCTGCGGCCTTCACAGACATCCATGTCCCACTAATCCGCACTAGGGTTTCCCCCTCGGCTGTCGTTTGAGTCTCAAATCCTCGGGCCTTCAAGGTCGCACTGGAGGGCGCTACATTGCTCATGTATCGCTCCACCAAGGGACGCCAGCCCGCCATAGAGTTTCCATGAAGTTGGCTCTCAAGGGCCTGCCTGAGGTGTCCTCGGTTATCCGCCTGACGTACAAATGTATAGAAGTCCTGAAGCTCTTCCGAGGATAGACCCATCTTGCTGGTCAGGAAGTGGTCTGTCTGAGCCTGATAGGCGTCAACGATAAATTGGACCCGGCCCTGTGCTTCGCTAGGTTCCATCCCAGTGCTACTGGCGATGCTCTGGGCGATATCATCAGGCGTAAGCTGTCCCATTGCTGCGGCGATACCTGAGGCAATGCCGTTTTGGATTGCTGCCTGGGGAATGCCTGCGGCTGCTGCATCAATAGCGTCTGCTACTTCTTCCGGCATCACTCCCTGCGGTATGGATCGGGGATGTTGTCCTCGTATTCTTGTCGCAAGGTGCATAGGACAGTCATGCGTCGTTCAAGGCTGGTCATATCGGTTATTCCCTAGGGCTTGTTGCTTCTAAAATCGTCCCGATGAATGCCCAGAGGGGAACGCTAGGGTTTGCCTCTTGATAAGCTTTCAGGGTCTTAAACCCGGTGATTTCCCGGTATTGATCCACACTCACGCCAACCTTTTTCAGATAGCGCTGCATGAGGCGGGGTGTGCAGGGAAGACGATGCGGGGGCTGACGGACGCCAGCATCACGGTACAGACCAGCCCATAACGGCGCGTCTGCCCAGTCTTGCTTGATGGTGGTTGATAGGTTCATGGTTCAAATGGGCATAGAAAAACCCGCTCAGTGGCGGGCTGAATGTGGGGCAAGTGTTCAAATTGAACGCCCTGTCTGTATACGCCTGAGGGCTCAGAAGTCCTCTTCAGGTTGCCTCCTCCAGGTCACCTCAAGTATCTTCCCCGTGACTTCCTCGGTCACCTCCTGAAAGACCTCAGCCACTACCTCAGGCTGGGCTTTAAGGTCCTGCTTCAGGGCATCTAAAAGGGCCTGTGTGATCCGCTGTCGTTCTTTCTCTTGCATATCCGCACTCTTTGGCTTCTCAACATCCTTCCACCACTTCTTCAAACCTCTCCAGGTGGGGGCATTGGTGATGATGTAATCTCTATCTATCGGCAGGCCCTCCAGCGCGGCCCTGCGTTCCAACTCTCGCAGGACCTTGGGGGCTTCCTTCGTGATGCTCTGTACAGTGCCGATGCTGGTTTGATATCTCCGAGCCTTGGCCCTGACGCTGCCTTGTGCTTCCCCGGTGAGGATCGCCATCCAGAGGCACTGAATGAGCTCCTTAGGATGCAAACTGAAGTGGACCCGTTTATTGATGTCTAAGGCAACTGCCCGCGCTTCTGCTTCGGTCGCTACCTTCGCTTCCTGAATCCAGACCAGTGCATCCGGTGCCGTTCCTGCTGCCGTCAATGCCTCGTGGCGGTGATGACCATCAATAATCCACGTCACGCCCTCGCTGTCTCTCCAGACAATGAAAGGGTCTAACGGGATGTCAGCCTTAACAAGGACCCGAAGAGTTTCCCGTAGCGTCTCCTGTTCGGCCTCCTTCAGTTTGGTGGGTATTTCGGAGCAACGTGACCACTGATTTCGGCCGAACGTGACCGACGGTTTCGCTCCAACGTGACCGCCCATTTCGGCTGAACGTGACCGATTTTTGTCTTTGACCGAAACGAGCGGTCACGATAGCGAAATGGTCGGTCACGATGCCGTGACGGCACCCTACAGCGGCGTGACGGTGTTGCGCATAGAACGAACTTAAAGCGGGTACGCTTGCCGGTTTTTCCCGGAGAAGCCAATGCCCGCGCAAAGGATGACTATGCGTAAGATTAAAGATGTACTGCGCCTCAAATTGCAGGCCAGGTTGTCGCACGAGCACATTGCGACGGCATTGCACATATCCAAAGGGGTCGTTGCCAAATACACCGGTCTGGCCAACGCGGCGGGGCTGGACTGGGCGTCGATCCGGGACCTTGACGAAACGCAACTAGAACACCGTTTGCTGAGCAAGCCGGTCAAGCGGTCGGACTACGTGCTGCCAGACTACGGTCGAATCCATCAGGAGTTGCAGCGCAAAGGCGTGACCCTCATGCTGCTGTGGGACGAATACCAGACCGAGTATGCCGACCGCCAAACCTATCGATATACGCAGTTCTGTAACCATTACAGGGCCTTCGTTAAACAGCTCAAGCGCTCAATGCGTCAAACCCATCGTGCAGGCGAGAAGCTGTTTATTGACTATGCCGGGCCAACGATTGCGGTGGCCGACGGCGGGCGGGCGCATATCTTCGTGGCTGCTATGGGCGCTTCCAGCTATACGTTCGCCTGGGCGACGGAACGGGAAACGATGGCCGATTGGCTCGATGCCACCGGCAGGGCCCTAAAATTCCTGGGCGGGGTGCCGCAACTGATTGTGCCTGATAATCCACGCGCCCTGATTGCCAACCCGGATCGTTATGAGCCACGCAGCAATGAAACGGTGCAGGACTTCGCACGTCACTATGGCACCTCAATCTTGCCGGCACGGCCTTACCATCCGCAAGATAAAAGCAAAGTAGAGTCGGCCGTGCAAGTGGTTGAGCGCTGGATACTGGCCCGGTTACGTCACCAGCGATTCAGCAGCTTGCTACAGGTCAATGAGGCCATCTCGCCCCTGCTGGAACAGTTAAACCAAAGGCCGTTCCAGAAATTGCCTGGGTGCCGGGCCAGTGCCTTCGCTGCATTGGATGCTCCGGCGTTGCAGCCGCTGCCGGCGCAACCTTATGAGCTGGCACACTTTAAAACTGTCAAGGTGCATATCGATTACCACGTTGAAGTTCAGGGGCATCGTTACAGTGTTCCGCAGGCGCTGGTCGGCCAAACCGTTGAGGCGCGCGTCACAAAACATACTGTCGAGGTTCTGCATCGTGGCCAGCGAGTGGCCAGTCATTTACGTTCCAGCCAACGCGGTGGCTTCACCACGGTAGCGGCGCATATGCCAGCAGCGCACCGCGCCCATATGGAATGGACACCCCAACGGCTCATCCACTGGGCGCAAGACATTGGTCCGGCAACCGGGCTGACCGTGACACGTATTCTGGAACAGAACAAACATCCCGAGCAAGGTTACCGCACCTGCCTGGGCTTGCTCTCACTGGCCAAACGTTACGGTAAAGACCGATTGGAAGCTGCATGCACCTTGGCATTGCAGTTAGGTGCCTACCGGTATCGGCATGTACGCGACATCTTGGTCAATAACCAGGATCGAACCACGGCCGTATCGGCAGGCGCAACGCAATGGGTCAGCCCTGCGCACGAGCATGTTCGTGGCCCCAACTATTATCAATAAGGATCTTGACATGATGATGCACACCACCCTGGCACAACTGCGTGCCCTGAAACTTGATGGCTTGGCCGCAGGTCTTGAAGAGCAACTGGCCCAACCCGGCTTGGGGGCCATGAGCTTCGAGGAGCGCCTGGCCCTGTTGATCGATCGCGAAACCCACCATCGCAGCGATCGCAAACAAGCCCGGCTATTAAAGCAAGCCAAGCTCAAATACCCCCAGGCTGCCATTGAAGACATTGACACCCGACCTGCCCGTGGACTGGACAGGCGTGTCGTGATGAGCGTGGCGCTGGACGATTGGGTCACGACCGGGCAAAGCATCTTGATCAGCGGGCCCACAGGGGCAGGCAAGTCGTGGTTGGCCTGCGCACTAGCGCAGTATGCTTGCAGACGTGGTTACTCGGCCTTGTACCAGCGGGTACCTCGCTTGTCTGAGGAGCTACGCATCCGCCACGGCAGCGGCATCTTCGGCAGATGGCTGCTGCAACTGGCTAAAACGGACGTGCTGGTTCTGGATGACTGGGGCATGGGCGATCTGGACAGTACGACGCGATCGGATCTGCTTGAAATTATTGACGACCGCGCGGCGCACCGCGCCACCATCATTACCAGTCAATTGCCGATCGAGCACTGGCACGCGTGGATCGGTGATGCGACGGTCGCCGACGCCATTCTGGATCGGTTGATGCAACGTCATCATCGCTTCACCCTGACCGGAGACTCCCTCCGACAGATCAAGCCAAAAACCACTGAAAAGGAGCAAAAAACAGACCCAACGTGACCGACTGCATTAGAATTTAACCGCGCAACACCACACGCTGCGCAAGCGGTCACGTTCACCCGAAATGGCCGGTCACGCTCGCCGAAATACGCATTTGGCCTGAATGAACCCGCAGGCATCCAAGTTGCGGACCTGGAAACGGGCCTCATCTACATGAAGAGAATCGAAGGGTACTTCCTGAGGTGGCCTGAGGTGTGGGTGAGTGAGACCGTATATGTCGGTCATAAGGCCCCCTTACGCCAGCCGGTGAAGTTCCAGGTTCTCCCGCTCAAGCTGCTTGTCATCCATAGCCCGAATCCTCCGGGTGTAGACATCTACGGCCCGCCTCACGATGAGGCTGCGGGAAGGCTTGCGGTGCCCCTTGATGAGAAGCTTAGGGTGTTCCTGGGTGGCCCTGATCGCTGCCGCAAGTGGCAACTCAAGGCGGACATGGAGCATGTCTGAAGAAGTCGGGGGAAGTCGTTTGTTGTATTGAGTGTCTATTGGCATTGTGATTTTCCAGAGATGATGAATTCAGTGCATACGGATACCCAGAAACGGACATCCAAAATACTGGATAAACATCCAGATCAAGACCTTCCGCCCAGCCTATGGCGACCACCCGCCTCTCACAGAGGTGGCTCCATAGACCGGGGTTCAGGTAGCGGGGTAACCTCCCGCCAAGGTTTGCAAGGAATGCTCCCCGTAGTTGTGGCCTCGCTCCCTCTCGGAGGGCACAACTGGGGTCAGCGGCATAAGCCGCCTTGGGTGGCCGTCTTAATGTTGGCTTGCGCTGCAAGCTAACGGTCTTGGGGTGACAACTAGCGCGAACACTCCCGCTACCAGACGGGCGCGCTCTGTCGGGCCATGCGCGAACCTCATTGGCCGTCTGAGACGGCTTAAGCTAGCTGTCATTAGCGGCATGAGCCGCCAAGAAACTGGGGACCGGCTTGGTCCTAGTGTGCAACCATGAGCCGTCAAAAGAAACTGGGGAGCGGCTTGATCCTAATGTGGGCTAATGGCCTCTGGGTCCTATTCTGCGTGTACGGCCCTGATTGACCCCGCATCTGACTGAAAAGGGGTTCTATCCTATTGTCGGCGTAAGAGAAGCCAGGGGTTCCATCCTGATGTCCACAGAAGAAGCTGCGCCCCTTACCCGGCTGAAAAAGGGTTGCCCTCTCCTATTGCGCAAGGAAGAAAAGCTAGGGGCCCTTCTATCGTATGTACAACTAAGAGCCATCAGGCCACTTTTAGGTACTGGTAAAGCGTCTCCCGGCTGACCCCGAAGTCCCGCGCTACGGTGGCCTTAGGTTTCCCCTCAGCCACTCTCCGTTTCAACTCCTGGACCTGTTCAGGGCTTAGGGTTCTCTTCCTGCCCTTGTACACGCCCTTGGTCTTGGCGATAGCGATACCCTCGCGCTGCCGCTCCTTGATCAGTGCCCGTTCAAACTCGGCCACTGCACCCAGCATAGACAGGAGCATCTTTGCCATAGGGCTATCGTCCCCGGTGTAGGTCAGTCCCTCCTTGATGAATTGGACTCTGACCCCTCGGTCAGTGAGGTCCCGCACGATCTTACGTAGGTCATCCAGGTTGCGGGCTAGGCGGTCCATTGAGTGGACCACTAGAGTGTCTCCCTTGCGGACATGTTTGAGGGCTTTTGCTAGCTCTGGGCGGTCAGTGTCCTTGCCACTGGCCTTATCGGTGAAGACCTCATCCAGCTTCAGCCCCTCAAGCTGGCGATCAGTGTGCTGGTCTACGGTGCTAACGCGGATGTATCCGACTAGTTGGTTGCTCATGGCGGTAGTCCTAGGTGAAGAGTGTCAGGTTAAAGTCTAAGACCTTATCAACCAAGTGTCAAGAAAATCAGATATAGACTCTATTCTGACGTGAAATAGCCACGCTCCTGACAGTCAAGAATGGGTGTACTCCAACTAGACACCAAACAAAGAGACTTGCGCTACTATGTGCCAGGGTCAAAAACGGAGATAGACATGAAGGCATCTGACGCTGCGGGAATCGGCACTTTCATCGTGGTGCTCTTGGGCGGATTTATCGGACTGACTGTCGATAAATACTTGGGTTTTACCATCTGTGTTGCCGCATTGATCTGGTATGCGAGGAAAGGCAATTATCTCCGTGGCTACCTGACTTCAGAAAGCGCAACTAGCATGAGGAAAGAGGCGGATGAGATTGAAGAACTCTCACGCACATGGATACGCGCCGATGGAATAGCTGTACCTTCCGAGGAGCGCCGCAGGCTTATAGACAGGCGTTTTCAACTCCTTAAGACACTACGCTCCATTGAGGAAGAATCTTCCCGGCCTTGGTAACCGGTCGCTGAGGGGGCCACGGGGGGAATCGCGCTAAGTCAGTAGTCGAGTGGGGGTTTCCCATTTTTTCGCCGTAGATTTTTAGCTCTCTCTACAGCGTCTTCGATGGTCTCCCCAGGCATCGGAGGATGACCCTCAGTACTCTCCAGGTAGCCCCTACCACAACACACAGGGCAACGCTTAAGACGTTTGGGGCCGGGGGCCTTCTCCCCACTTCCTGTACCATCACAAAGCCAGCACGGCCCAATAACAGTCATACAACCTCCTTCAGCCACTCTTGCATAACCCGCAGCGTGTATCCCTTGCCGTACTTCGACCCGATACCTTTCGAGGCCCATCCGCCGATGGCAAAGCGGATGTCTTCGGGACACTGAACGTCCCTCAGTCGGTCAGCCATTGTGTGCCGTAACTCGTGCGCGGTATGGTCCATGCTCACGCCGTCCAGCTTGAGGCTTCGTATCCACTTCGCAATAGTCGCGGATGCGTGGACCGCTTTCGTCTCCTCCTCGGTGGTATATCTTGGGAACGCGAAACGCTGCCCCTTCTTGGCCTCTTCCTTAACCCTCTGTGCTGCCCATAACGCGGACCCTACGAGTGGCACTGAGCGGGCACTATCGGCATTCTTGATACTCCTCCAGGGCCTGGGCTCTATAACGATGTGGGGGACATCACCATCGAGAATGATGTCATCAAGTGCAAGGCCCGCTACCTCTGCCAGCCGTGCGCCTGTATCTGCCAATATGGCGACAAGCCAACGGACATCATCATCCTTTTCTCTGCACTCGGTAATGAGTGCCTGAAGCTCCTCGGTGGTGAACGTCTCGCGCTTCTTAGCGTCTGCGCCCTCGGCTGCAATGGGGACCTGTGCAAACGGGTTCTTGCGGTTGATGTCCTTCTCACGAAACCACGTTTCAATTACAACCCGCACCACGTTTAAGCGCCGCCGAATGGTCGAGGTCTTGGCTCCGCCCTTGCTCTGCGCCGCTACGTATTTATGTGCGTCCTCTCGGGAAAGCTCATCAATCGCCTTGTCTCCGATGGCGCTGGAGAGAGTGCTGAAAGCTCGTTGTGTGTACGTGACAAACTTCTCATCGTCGCGCTTCGGGTGAACCTGAAGATAAAGCTCCAGGGCATCACTGAGGAGCGGCCTAACAGCGCCTGCGAGAAGTTGCGCCGCCTTGATTTCAACCGGGTCCAGGTATTCCCCGCCCCGTGCTTCTCGATATGAGTCCTCATCGCCTGCTGCGTAGGCTTCGCGCTTCTGTTCTAGATGGTCGTAGAAAAGGTCAACCGCGTCCCGGTCATTCGGAGTTGGTGCGGGTGAAAGTCCCCACCTCTTCAGAAGCTCCTCAGCGTGTTTCTTGAGTGCCTTTGGAGAAGACTCCGGGCTTGCCCTGAGGAGAACCCATTCAGCCTCAACCTCACGATTGATGGCCTCAACGCGCTTTGCCGCGACCCGTATGTCTGATGTCTCAAGATTGATCTTGATCCGCTTCGATCCGTAGCGGTCTTGCAGGTCATCGGGGATGCCGCGTTGATAGTAGATCGTTCCCCCGCGCTGATATGTGTACGGTACTGTCACTTGGATAATGCCAAAGGTGGCCTTCACGTCTGGTAACCCCAAAGATTACCACACGAAAACACCCTCGGTAACTTCTCAAGGTCTTGATTTCCCTTGACTTATAAGGGAAAAACTGGTGCCGCAGGAGGGAGTTTGAATTCCGGCCCCGGGCACCACTCTGATAAACCCCTGATTTAGCTCGATTTCCTCGGGAAGCCCCGCTGGGCCACCTGTGGAAAAATTTTCCCGCACGAGCCATTTTCCCGCAATGGCTCTTCCCCATTATCGGGGGATACGCATTCACTAGACACGGTTAATCACACCGTTCCAACCGCACTGGGCCAAGACCCGCATGCGGTAATTTTCAAAATTCCTAAACCCATACGCACGG
>NZ_JACJUU010000021.1 GCF_014237865.1 Pusillimonas minor | reverse complement strand
AGGTACGAGAGAAGCAGAGAATTCGCTCATTAAAATAAATGTCCATTTACCAAAATTAATGGACACTTATTCTGATGAGACTCCAACGAGAGCGCTAGACGGTACTGGGCGTACGCTTACCGACATTGCGCTGGCGCGAGGGCGACACGGTAACGATACGGGTGAAGAACACCCTGAAGGAAGATACCTCCATCCACTGGCACGGCATCATTCTGCCGTATCAGATGGACGGTGTGCCGGGCATCAGTTTTCCGGGCATTCCCCCCGGCGAAACCTTTGTGTACCAGTTCAAGCTGGAGCAAAGCGGCACGTACTGGTACCACTCGCATTCGGGCATGCAGGAAGCGCAGGGCATGTACGGGGCGATCATCGTCGAGCCGCGCGATGCCGACCCCATTCGTGTGGACCGCGACCACATCATCCAGCTTTCCGACTGGACAGACGAGCATCCGATGCGGGTGTTGTCCAAGCTTAAGGCTCAGGGCGACTACTACAACTACAACAAGCCGACGGCCGTAGATTTCTTCCGCGACGTGTCGCAGATGGGCATGAGTGCGGCCTTGGAAAAGCGCCAGATGTGGAACGAGATGCGCATGAGCCCGACGGATCTGGCCGATCTGTCCGCCGATGTGCTGACTTATTTAATGAATGGAACGACGCCGGCCGGTAACTGGACGGGCTTGTTCCGCCCGGGCGAACGTGTCCGCCTGCGGTTCGTGAACGGCGCGGCTAACACCTTCTACGACGTGCGCATTCCTGGCCTGAAGATGACGGTGGTGCAGGCCGACGGCCAGAATGTGGAGCCGGTGACGGTTGATGAATTCCGCTTTGGACCCGGGCAAACCTACGACGTGGTGGTGCAGCCCAAGGACGATGCCTACACCGTGTTCGCGCAGTCGATGGACCGCACGGGCTACGCACGTGGCACCCTGGCAGTGCGCGAGGGCCTGACGGCACCGGTGCCCGCCCTGGATCCGGTGCAATGGCTGACCATGACCGACATGATGGGTGACATGGGGGGCATGGACCATGGTGCGATGGGGCATGGGGCGATGAACCACGGCGCTGCCGGTTCGGCCGCCATGAATCACGGCGGGATGAACCACGGTGGTATGAATCACGGCGGCATGAATCATGGCGGCATGAATCATGGTGGTATGAATCATGCGGCCATGGGGCACGGCTCGGCGGCCTCCGCCGGGGCGAGCAAAACCGTGCGTCATGCGCGAACCGAGTATGGCCCCAGCGTGGACATGCGCGTGGATACCCCGCGCACAAACCTGGATGACCCCGGCATTGGCCTGCGCGACAACGGCCGCCGGGTGCTGACTCTGGCCGATCTGCACACCGTGGGTGGCGCGATGGACCCGCGCGGGGCCGAGCGCGAGATCGAGCTGCACCTGACAGGCCACATGGAACGCTACAGCTGGTCGTTTGACGGCGTGGAGTTCGGGCAATCGACGCCGGTGCATTTGCGCTACGGCGAGCGTGTTCGGGTGATTCTGCACAACGACACCATGATGACGCACCCCATGCACCTGCACGGCGTCTGGAGCGAACTGGAAACCCCCGATGGCGCCTTCCAGGCGCGATTGCACACGATTCCGGTACAGCCGGCCCAGCGCATCAGTTTTCTGGTCACAGCCGACGCCCTGGGGCGCTGGGCCTGGCACTGCCACCTGATGTTTCACATGGATATGGGCATGTTCCGTGAAGTGGTGATTGCATGAGAACAATTGAATTTTCAAAGGATTTCAGAATCATGACTACTCAAGTAAAACTCACGGCGCTTGCTCTTTTCGTCGCGGGGATGCTGCCGTTGGGCCTACAGGCCCAGTCTCACGATGCGCATGCTGGCCATGGCGCTCAACCAGCCAGAGAGTCGGCCACACCCTCGCCCGCAGCTCAGGTGCCGATGGATCACGGTGATATGCAGATGCAGGGCGGCTCCGCTCCTGCCGATGCACGCGATCCTGATGCCTATTCCGGAGGCTTCACGCGCAACGAAGGGCAGTTCGCGCTTGACCCGCGCTATCGCTTGCGCATGTCCGACGAACATATGTTTGCCAGTTTCCGCATGGACAAGCTGGAATACGTACGGGCCAAGGGTGAGGAATGGGGTGCCTATGAAGGCCAGGCCTGGTTTGGCAGCACGTTCAACCGGCTGGTGCTCAAGGGGGAAGGGGAGTTCGCCGATGGCAAGATGCAAGAGTCACGCACGGAAGTTCTATGGGGGCATGCAGTCAGCCCGTTTTGGGATACGCAGTTAGGTGCACGCTTCGATTACGGTCGCGGGGAACCCTCGCGTCAATGGCTGGCGTTTGGGGTGCAAGGGCTGGCCCCCTACTGGTTCGAACTTGACGCTACGGCGTATGTGGGCTCGAGCGGCCGTACGGCCTTGCGGTTCAGCGCCGAATACGACTTGCTGTTGACCCAGAAGCTGTATTTGCAGCCGGCCATGGAGGTGAATTTCTACGGCAAGGACGACCCCGAGCGTGACATTGGCAAGGGTTTGTCGGATGGCAAGGTTGGCCTGCGGCTGAAGTACGAGGTCAACCGTCAGTTGGTGCCTTACGTTGGCGTGGAGTGGTCAAGCAAGTTCGGCAAGACGGCTGACATCGCGCGCGAAGCTGGTTCTGCGAGGCAAGAGACCCGTTTCGTGGCGGGTGTGAGTTTCTGGTTCTAAGTTCAATTACTAAAACTTAAAGGGTAAGTAGCATGAAGAAATTTGTACCTATTTTGATGTTGGCTTGTGCTCCTGCGCTGACTTTTGCAGCCGGCGAGCACTCTGGTGGTCATAGCATGGGCGGGCATTCCATGGGTGGACACAGTATGGGTGGGCACAGTATGTCCAGTGTGGGCAAACCGGGTGATCCGGCCAAGGTGGGCCGAACTATCGAGGTGGTGATGGATGACACGATGCGGTTCACCCCCGCTCAGATCGACGTCAAAGCGGGTGAAACCATTCGATTTTTTGTCAAAAACTCAGGAAAAATCCCTCACGAAATGGTGATTGGATCACTTGCGGATTTGAAGGCTCACGCCGAGGAAATGAGAAAAATGCCTGGAATGCAGCACGTCGAGCCCAACATGATTACGCTTAATGCCGGCCAGCGTGGCGGACTGGTGTGGACGTTCGACCAAGCGGGTACGGTGGATTTTGCGTGCCTGATTCCCGGCCACATGGAGGCGGGCATGGCGGGCAAGGTCAGAGTCAACTGATACCGGAAAAGCTGATATGTCGAGTATCCGATGGGTTGCGGTGGTGGGTGCGCTAGTGCTGGCCGCTCTGGCTGCCTCTATATATCTGACATCGTTGGAGAAAAACGCTGGCTTCATTGATCCATCGGCTGATGACGGGCGTATCACTCTGGGCAAGACGGTGTACGCAGCAAACTGTGCTGCTTGTCACGGCGCTAGTTTGGAAGGACAGGCAAACTGGCGCGAGCGACTTGCAAGTGGCCGTTTGCCTGCACCACCTCACGACAAGACAGGCCATACCTGGCACCACCCCGACAGGTTGTTGATAGACATGGTCAAGAACGGCCTGGTACCCGGTCGCACGGCGCCACCGGGCTACGAAAGCGACATGCCTGCCTACGCCGGGATACTGACTGACGAGGAAATTGTCGCAGTGATTGCCTACATAAAAAGCACCTGGCCACCCAAGGTGTTGCAGGCCCAAAAAGAAGTGACGATGCGTAATAACGAGTGATATTGATGGGGTAGTGGAATGAAGGCTATGAAAAGTATTTTGATGCTGTTAGCCGGCGCGATGGCTGCCGGCTCTGTCGCGGCTGCTCAGGCAGCAACGCACCTTACTGTGTATCAGGATCCCAACTGTGGGTGTTGTACGGGCTGGGCGAAATACATGGAGTCAGCAGGCTTTACTTTCACGTCAATCAAGACGTCGGATGTGGCTCAGCATAAGACTAGGTTGGGTGTGCCCCCCCAATTAAGCTCGTGCCATACAGCGATTGTCTCCGCGTCTGGCCAGATTGTTGAGGGGCATGTGCCGGCTAACGTTGTACACAAACTTTTGGCACAGTCGGCAACTAAGGGCGTCGCTGCGCCGGGGATGCCCGCCAACGCACCGGGTATGGGTGATCTCGATGGGAACCTTGTCACGGTCGACTTTCAAGGCAGGCCATTCTCTCGTGATTAGAGCCGTCCAAGCCGCATATTTCTTGTTTGGAGAGCATTCTTGAATGATCTCGTGAGCGTCATTGTCCCTGTCTACAACGAAGCTGAAGTGCTTGAGGCATTTCACTTGCGGCTTCGTGAAGCCCTGGATTTGATAGCAGGCATAGATAGCGAAATTGTGTACATTGATGACGGCAGTACAGACGCGTCGCGTGCGGTACTGCATGTCATACAGTCAAAAGATCCTTGTGTGGTGATCGCGCAGCTGAGTCGAAATTTTGGCAAAGAAAGTGCGCTTAGTGCAGGTTTTGATGTTGCCACTGGGGATGTGCTGATTGTGATTGATGCCGATCTGCAGGACCCACCAGAGCTGATTGACAACATGATTCAGGAATGGCGCAAAGGCTCTGATGTAGTCAACATGAGGCGAAAGAGTCGTGAAGGAGAGTCGGCCTTTAAAAAACTGACGGCACATCTTTTCTATCGGGTTATTAATCGGTTAAGCGATGTTCCAATTCTTCAGGACGTTGGGGATTTCCGTTTGTTGAGTCGTCGGGCAGCAGACGCATTGCGGTCAATGCCGGAGCGTTGTCGGTTCATGAAGGGGTTATATGCATGGATAGGTTTCCGGCAAATTACTCTAGATTATCACCGGGAGGCCAGGTATGCAGGTGCTACAAAATGGAAATATTGGGGCTTGTGGAATTATGCGCTGGACGGTATTACATCCTTCTCTACGGGGCCGTTGAAGGTGGCAATGTACGTAGGCTTGATCAGTGCCGCCACAGCATTCTTTAGCGGCATTTATTTTCTTGTGAAAGCTATTTTATTCGGCGACCCTGTTCCAGGATTTCCTACGTTGATCGCAGCCATCCTCTTTCTTGGAGGCTTGCAGTTGGTCGCTGTCGGCATAGTTGGTGAGTATGTTGGCCGGCTATATCATGAGGTCAAGGCCCGTCCTAAATACGTTCTGGATAAGGTCAGTTCTTCGGGCAGATGCAGGACAGGAGCGTGACCATAAATACATATGACATCATATTTTGCCGACATCCATTTTTTAACGTCCCATAAAGTATTGTCAATTCAAACCTGCTTGCGTAAGCGCAGAGCATTGAAGACCACCGAGGCCGAGCTTAGGCTCATAGCCAGCGCGGCGATCATTGGTGACAGCAACAATCCGCTCACCGGGTAAAGTAGCCCAGCCGCGACAGGCACCCCCAGACCGTTGTAAATGAAGGCAAAGCCAAGATTTTGCTTCATGTTGATAATGGTCTTGGTAGACAGCCTGCGGGCGATAGCTATGCCTCGAAGGTCGCCCTTTACCAACGTTACCTGGGCAGAGCTCATGGCAACGTCAGTACCCGTACCCATGGCTATACCCACATCGGCCTTGGCCAAGGCAGGCGCATCATTAATACCGTCACCCGCCATTGCGACAATATGCCCCTGGCTTTGGAGCTTTGCCACGAGATCGAGCTTGTCCTGTGGCGTGACCTCGCCATGAACCTCGCTGATATCCAGTTGTTTTGCCACAGATTTTGCGGTGGCCAAGCCATCGCCGGTTGCCATGATGATTTCGATACCCATGTCTTGAAGGCTTTTTACGGCCTCAGGTGTGCTCGTTTTCACGGGATCTGTAACGCTCAGAATTCCGGCAAGGCGCTCACCGACGGCCAGGTACATGACACTGGCTCCACTGGCCCGGGCGTCGTTGGCTTGTGCATCAAGGACAGTGGTGCCAACACCCCGGGCTTGCATCAGTGCTGTGTTCCCCAGTGTCAGGCGCTTGCCCTCGACGATGCCACTTACGCCGATACCGCTATCAGAACTGAAGTCGGTCACTTCGGCCAATGTTATGCCAGCTTCGTGTGCGGCAGCGACGATGGCCGCGGCAAGCGGGTGTTCGCTGCCTTGATCCAGGCTGGCCGCCAGCCGCAAGACCTCGCGAGAATCGTAATCCTGTACGCCAATGGCTCGATCGAAAGTTGGTCTGCCCTCAGTCAAGGTTCCTGTTTTATCAACAATCAGTGTGGTTACCTTGCGCATGTGCTCAATGGCGGCAGCATCGCGAAAAAGCACCCCTTGGGTTGCCCCACGGCCAGTGGCCACCATGATGGACATGGGGGTTGCCAGCCCGAGCGCGCAGGGGCAGGCAATAATCAACACTGCCACGGCATTAACCAAGCCGTACACCCAGCCGGGATCCGGGCCCCAGAGGCCCCAAACGAAAAAGGTAACGATAGAGACAAGGATCACAGCGACGACAAAATACCCGGCCACGACATCAGCCATGCGCTGCATGGGAGCGCGCGAGCGTTGAGCTTGCGCTACTAACTGCACAATCTGTGATAGAACGGTGGCGGCGCCGACTTTTTCCGCCTGAATCACCAAGGCTCCGGAGGTGTTCATTGTTGCGCCAATGACGTGGTCACCCACTTTTTTTCTGACTGGCAAGGGTTCGCCGGTGAGCATTGATTCGTCGATCAGGCTCGTTCCCTCGAGAACCACCCCGTCCACGGGGACTTTCTCGCCTGGGCGAACACGTAGACTGTCTCCCTCGTGTACGTGGCTAAGTGGAATATCTGATTCGGTACCGTCTTTGTCGATGCGTCGGGCAGTCTTTGGGGCCAGTCCAAGCAGGGCCTTGATGGCCGCCGACGTTTGTGAGCGGGCCCGCAGTTCAAGCATCTGGCCGAAGAGCGTAAGTGAAATGATGACAACGGCAGCCTCAAAATAGACTGCTACCCTTCCCATGCTCAGAAAGGCATCTGGAAAGGTTTGGGGTGCGATGGTTGCGGCAACGCTGTATACATAGGCTGCCGCTGTGCCCAGGCCAATCAGTGTCCACATGTTTGGGCTGCGGTTGCGGAACGACTGCCAGCACCGGATGAAAAATGGTAGGCCAGCCCATAGAACAACAGGAGTGGATAGAACGAGTTCCACCCAGGACTGTGCTTGCATCGATAACCAGTTCAGTTGATGGCCGAACATGGCGAGAACGGTAACAATTACTGTAAGAGGCAGTGTTCTCCAGAAACGACGTGAAAAGTCGTCCAGCTCCGGATTGTCCTCTTCCAGTGTCGGCATCACTGGTTCAAGGCTCATGCCGCAAATCGGGCAGTTTCCAGGCGTTGCTTGTCGAATTTGCGGGTGCATTGGGCAGGTGTAAAGAGTGCCGCTTTCTGCTGGTGGCTGCGAAGCATGACGGGGGCTCTGGGCATCATCATTACCCGTACCGACAAGTTCGCGAGGCTGGTGGTTACCTGCGTGATGATGCGCCGAATGGTGTTGATGGTTTGCCATGTCCAAATTATTTCGAGTGAGTAAGCGGATGAACGGGAGCTTTGTGGTGAAGATTTCTTTCTTGCCCCGGCCGCCGTGCTGGTTAAAGACAACAGTTTGATCATGACACAAGCTAAGTTGTTTTTTCTGACAATTCAATTTCATTATCATTACATTTGCGTAATATATGATGAATGTCTCTGTCGCTCCGGCCTATTCTGGACTAGGCTAAGGTGTGCTGCCAAACAGCATCGTTGGTCAAGCAAGAAATAGGGCGGGCGTTCGGTCGCCTAAAGCGTCCATCCTCGTTGCCCGACACTTTTCATGATTTTTCGGAGAGTCTTATGAAGAACAAACACGTATTAGCAGCTTCTTTGCTGGCATCCTTGATGACCCTGGCCGGCGCGAGTTTAGCGGCCCAGCCTGGCACACCGATGGACAACAGGCAAGTGCAGGGTGGTCCCCCTTCCAGTATGCCAGGGGCGGTGGGTGGGCAAATGCCAGGCATGATGGGCGGCTCTATGGCGGATCAAATGCCCGGCATGATGATGGGTGGCCGGCAAGGGATGAGCGGCATGATGGCAGGATGCCCAATGATGGGCGGAATGACGGGTGTGTTGACCCCACAGCAGCAAATGCAGATGCATGCCGAGATGATGCAGGCTATGGGACAAATTATGGAAAAGTACGCTGGGGAGGCGGGAAAAAAGCCTAATTGATTTAGTTGATTTTTAGATAAAATTTTTACGAAAATTTTTTCGTAATGGCAACTGAAAAATATTTAGTCGGCCTTGAATAATCCCCGCAACCCGCATAAACACTGATGATTGGGGCAATTTCCGATACCCGGAACTCCCGGTTTGTTGTCCAATGGAGGTTGCTTTCTGGGAGTTTTACCGTCATGTTTGCCTGCCCCGCCACCGATGACTTTTTCCGTGCCCGTATCGACCAGATGATCGACCTGCGCCATCCGCTGGCAGTGCTGGCCTCGCGCATGCCGTGGCAGGAGATTGAGGCGGCGGTGGCGCACCGGCTCGTGCGCAAGGCGCACGACGGCGTGGCGATGCCGGACCTGGATTTGTTTGGCGAGAAGGTGCAGCGCCAGGTGTCGCGCAGCAATGCCGGGCGCCCACGCGTGCCGCTGCGGATCATGATTTCGCTGCTGTATCTGAAGCATGCCTTCAACGAGTCGGACGAGGGTGTGGTTGAGCGCTGGGGCGAGACGCCAACATGGCAGTTCTTCGCAGGTCAGGCGTACTTTGAACACCGCCCGCCGTGTGACGCCACCACGCTGGTGAAGTTTCGCAAACTGCTGGGCGAGGACGGTGTAGAAGAGTTGCTGGCGCAGACCATCAATGTGGCCGTCAAACTCGAACTCATCAAGCCGCAGGAGCTCAATCGGGTCATCGTGGACAGCACAGTGCAGGAGAAGGCCATCGCCCACCCGACGGCCAGCCCAAGCTGTACGCCTGGCACGCCCCGGAGGTCAGCTGTATCAGCAAGGGCAAGGCGCGCCGGCCTTACGAGTTTGGCGTGAAGGTGGGCATTGCCAGCACCTTCAAAGGCAACCTGATTGTGGGGGCTCGGGCGTTTCATCGTAATCCGTATGATGGCCACACGCTGAGTTCCCAACTGGAGCAGGCCAGTATTCTCATGCAGGACTGTGCCGCAGTGCCGGAAACGGTCTTTGTTGATCTGGGCTACCGGGGCGTCGATGCCGACAATCCCGGCGTACGCGTGGTGCACCGGGGCAAGCCGAAACGGTTGACGGCACAGGAAAGACGGCAGCTCAAGCGACGCCAGGCCATCGAGCCGATCATCGGACACCTGAAGGCAGATCACCGGATGGACCGCTGTCACTTGAAGGGCGAATACGGCGACCGGCTGCACGCGGTGCTGTGCGCGGCGGGCTACAACATCAAGTGGCTGCTGCGCATGATCGCCAAGAAGGGCGTGCCCTTCCTGAGGGCGCTTTTTTTGCGCCTCGTGAAAGGCACGATGCCACGCTGGTTCTGGCTAGCCTTCGCCGCGAGTCGGCCTGTCGAGCGCTTGAATGACAGTCTCGGCGTTCGAAAGAAGTGGCTATTGGCGGCGTGAAAAGGGGCGCTGAGCGCTCAAATGAATATTTCAGGGACGACGAGTTAGGGGCTCCCTTCGAGATAGCCTTGCAGTGCTATTGTCTTTCTCTGACCAGTTGAATGAAGTCATGAAGACTGAGAAGCCATGGCCGCTGGTGCGTTGTGTACGAGGTATGCACTGCCTCCGGAAGCACGAGCGTCAGCCTCTTGTCGCGCATCTCGCTTGTCTGCGCGACTGAAATGCTGGGCTCAAGCGTC
Source organism: Pusillimonas minor (assembly GCF_014237865.1). GTDB lineage: Bacteria > Pseudomonadota > Gammaproteobacteria > Burkholderiales > Burkholderiaceae_B > Neopusillimonas > Neopusillimonas minor. The sequence continues at coordinate 10,902 of NZ_JACJUU010000021.1, read as the reverse complement.
AACAGGTGCTTGTCCTCTATGCGGTCGGCTTCGGCGAGTACCTGACGCCATCGGTCTTTGCAAGTGGATTTCACCCCGAGCATCGTCAAGCGTCTGGTGTCGAAGTGCGGATTCAGGTACTGCTCGATTCCGGGAAAGACAAAATCGGGTTTCGACTTGTTTTCGGTGATTTTTGTGCGGTCATGGCGGATGTCATGACGGATGAAAACTTCTTCCAGGTGGTTCTCAAGTGCGTGCCCGACCCGGCTCTTGCGTCTGTTCTGTACTGACAGTGAAAAGGCGAGGAATCCGTCGACGTCGTTTTCAAAACCCTCGGTCAGGCGATCCGCAACGATGTGCCGCTCAAGTGTGCGAAAAAGTTGCTCTTCACGGACCATCCACGCCATCAGAACGCCATCAGGGTCGTCGCGTGGATCCAGCTGCGAAACAGTGCTGCGTGCGAACGTCGAGAATACTCGCGTTGTCGGAAACTTGCCGCCAAACTGTTCAAGCATTATGTCAAGGAAGTCATCGGTCTCCTCGTCCTGAACGACTCCGATTTGTTCAAGAATGAGCCTGGATGCGAACTCAAGCTTGATATGGTCTGATTCTGTTTCTGCCTTTATCGAAAACCCGGGACGTTCAGTATCGGCAAATCCGAACAACCATTTGATCTGGTTTGCTACCGTCGAGCCGGCCTCCGCCACTACCACCAGTACCGAACCGTCCTGCTTCAGGCCAATCACCATCAGGTCGCCAGGGCTGGCCCTTGTGGACACCTCTGTGGTTGGAAAGTAGAGCCGGTGCTCGGAACGGGTTGGATGCGCTGCGCGCGCGTCGTACCAGGTAAGCAACCCCTCTGAAATGACGGGCGCGTCGGTATCTTCATCCGTCAGATAGATGAACCTGGAGTAATACTTTCGCTTCTCGGAAGCCGTACCGAACAGTTTCTTCAGGGCTTCCACACCGTTGAGTTCGTGCTGGTTCGAGCTCACCAGGTCAGCTTCGACAGCGCTGAGGGTTTTTATTGCGACACCCGAGAAAAACTCTGATAAATAGCCTTTTTTCATGAGCCTTAAAAGTTTGTACGAGTCAGTTACTTTCTTGCCATCGTACACGACGACAAGGCATCAGGCTATGCGCGGCATGAAAGCATGCGTTTCCTTGAAGGCTGCCCGCCTGTCAAGGCTGACACCCACGGATTTCCAGTTCGGGGACGTCGCTACGTATCCATTTCGTAATCGCATCGGTCAAGGTGAGAAGCTCCCACTTACCTCGCCCTTTGAGAGCGCATTCCCACACGATGGCTACGCGCCATTCAGACTTCAGCAGGATGGAAATCGCCCGCTCGTCGTTATGCCTGTTGCGGTCAATCTTGGTTTTCCAGAAGTCGGTACGGGTTGATGGCAACCTGAAAAGGTTGCAGGTGTGACCATGCCAGAAACAGCCGTGAACGAAGACGGCAGCCCGGTAGCGCGGAAGAACGATATCAGGTTTGCCTGCCAGCTTCTTTTCGTGGAGTCTGTACCGGAACCCTTGTCTGAAGAGTTCTTTTCTGATGATGATCTCGGGACGCGTGTCTTTCCCCCGGATTCCCGCCATCATCTTGCTGCGGGTTCCGGGGGTAACGACATCTGTCATATCAGGTGAACAGCCGTTTCTGTGGAACCCCGGTTTGCTTCTCGATCAGGACCTGAATGTGCGGCTTCATGATCCGGGCGACCTCGGCGATAACCGGAACTGCAACTGCATTTCCGAACTGCCGGTATGCCTGGGTATCGGAAACGGGGATCTTCCAGCCTTCGGGAAAGCCCATCAGCCGGGCGCATTCGCGCGGGGTAAGACGTCGGGGGTTCTTGCCGGGGCCTTGATCCACGAGAATTTCCGAACCGTCCTTGTAGTATCGGGCCGACAGGGTGCGAGATGTCATTTCCCTGTTGACCAGCCCGAAGCCGAAACCGTTGCCAGCCGCCTTGTGCTTCTGCGCGTAATTTTGCAGATAGGCCCAAAGTTTGTCTGAAAGGGTGTACTTCGGAAGCACCTTGCCATCCGGTGTTGTGTACAGCCCATCGTCTGTCTCTGATCCATCCTCCGGGTGGAGAACAGTGTCCAGCTTTGGGCCCTGCCCGGGCAAGAGCAGGTCATCGAACGAGAATCCGGTGTTCTCCCGAAAGCCAACAATGATGATGCGCTCACGGTGCTGCGGCACAAAGTGCTTCGCATCGATGACTTTCGCTTCTACGGTGTAGCCAAGCTCGTCACGAAGGGTTTCCATGATGATGCGGAATGTATTGCCCTTGTCGTGGGAGACAAGGTTCTTCACGTTCTCCAGCAGGAACGCCTTCGGGCGCTTTGCGGCAATAATTCGTGCGACATCAAAAAACAGCGTGCCCTGGGTTGTACATTCAAAGCCATGGGGACGGCCAAGTGCGTTCTTCTTGGACACTCCGGCGATGGAGAAGGGCTGGCAGGGGAAGCCGGCCAGAAGCACGTCATGGTCTGGCACATCGTGCTCGTTGATTTCGGTAATATCCCCGTTTACCGTGTGATCGTCCCCGAAATTTGCCGAATAGGTCTTCTGCGACCATGTATTCCATTCGGATGTAAATACACATTTTCCGCCGTGCTGCTGAAAGCCCAGCCTGATGCCACCGATGCCTGCGAAAAGATCGATAAATGTAAAGTCGTGGCCATCCGGGGAGATCGCAGGAGCGTCTTTGACGACGATCTTCTCAAGCGCAAGACCAGCTATTGTCGAGGGGGGAACCTTGCCGGATTTCCAGCGTGAAACCGTCTTTGCATCGACGCCGAGCAATGCTGCTACTTCTTTCTGGGTGTTGTGCTTCAACGCTTCTTGAAGCAGGGCGAGTGCTTCGGTGGGGTCACCCATGATGTTCTCCGGTTCGCTGGGAATAATGGCGGACATTTTGCCATTTTTTATGCCTAGCGGCAAACTCTACCGATCCCTTCATTGTGGTACAAGCTGACACTGAGGTGGGCATTTTGACCATTGTTGCATATAACTGTATTTTTATACAGTTATATATCGGTCATCTCAACATGCACAGTCCCCGTCCTCGTGATGGCTAGAATGGCGAATGGCTGTCTTGTCGTCTCGTGCTTTATGGGGCCGGTTCGTCAGCGATCCGTGTGCCCGGTCGTCAAAATGCCTTCTTCCTTTAGCCGGTCAAGAACTGTGAGTGCATAGCTCGACTGACGTTCGGTGGGAATTTTTTGGGGTATCGATGCGCATATCTTCAGTATCTGCTCGTCCTTCATTGTCAGACTGCCCGCAAGCTTTCCTCGTCTCACAACTCCAGACCAGAAATCAGCACCCAGCTCGACCGCAAGTGACTGAGCCTCTACGCCAGCGATTTCACGTAGTCTTTCCTTTGCGGCCTGCTCGTTTTCTTTAACCCTTCCTTTTGATGTCAGGCACTGCCCAAATCCTTTCCCATAGTCAATTTTTCGGTCCATCAGCTGGCTCCAGCAAGCCTGTTGTTTTGCCCATTCCGACAGGTTACGCATACCAGCAACGGGGTGGCTGATAACATTATGGGCCTCTTGTGCGGCCACAAGAAGGGCAGCGGTTAACTCATTGGAAACCATTTGCCGTTTCGTAATTGAATCGAGATCGATAGCTTTATCGTTCTGATTCCCGTCATGGAATATTTTTGCCATGGCGTAGGTCACGATATTCGCCCGGTATCCTCCTTGATACCACGGCTGTTTCGGTACTTCAGCTTCCAGCTTGCGAAAAATAATGGCTTTTGCAATTAGCCTTCGAAACCAGAGTTCGTCATACTTCGTCTCGCTCTTTGCCCATCTCTCGCCTATGTCTCTGGCGAAGTGGGCAAAGTTTTTCTGAGCGCCGCGCGAAACAATATGTGGCAGACCCGAGCTCGAATTCTCAAACTTGGCTAGATCCGTTTTGCTGAATAATTGCGCTTTCGGAAACTCAAGATCGAACTTCCTTTGGTTGCTGGCCGTTCTCATTCCTCGCTCATTAATGTACTGCCCTCGGGAACGCTCGTAGAACCACTTGCTGTCATGGCGTTCCCCTTCTCGCGCGGCGAATATCACGTTTCGTGAGAAGTGTTCAATACGGATGTGGAACGGATGATTCGAAAAGAAGTCTGCGGCGTTGACTTTGTTTTGGGTGTTTGCATATTCAGAAATCTTTGGCACGATCTCCTCTGAGCGATCCGGGGGAACGACCGTTAGTTTCATCTGAACGAAAACTTTTTCCAGTTGTTGCCGCGAAAATTTCAGGGCTGCATGGATGGAGCCAGTGGTTTGTGCGCCGTTGACAATCTGCAGGTTACCAATTGACGAGATTGCCAAGCCAGAGTCGGTATCGACACAATGCACCTCTTCGGCAGTAGCCGACAAGCCGTTGTTATATGGAAAGAAAAGTTCCGGCTCTTCCTTTATCGTTTTTTGTATGCCTTTGTTGGTCTTCGCTCTGGCTTGAAGAAAGGTTCGGACGTTGGCCTCAAGCAGGCGGGCACCCCAGCGATCATATATGGCGGCCAATTGCTCCCCCGGCAAGATCAGCAAATAGCTCTCCAGGGCTGCACCGGCCTGGGAGGCTTTCAGCGCTGGAAGTGGGCCTCCAAAGTCATTCGAGAAGTCAACGATCATGTCCTCACGGGCCAGACCGGAGCGATCAAACCGTTCAAATCTGGCCAGGTCCCAGACAGACCACGTGACTGGCACGCCATCAAGATTTTGCAGTTTCACCGCATCATCTCGTCCAACGTACAGACGGTTTGAAACGAGAATTAGTTTGACCTTTGTTATCTGCGGCCACGTAGTAATAACAAGATCGGAAACCTGAAAGGCGGGGCTTACCTCATTGAGGCTATCTCGAAATTTCTCCGTGCGAGCCCTCTGCAGAAAGCGGATAAGGGGATTCAGAATACGCGGAATATCGGATTTTCCAAATGTCTGGAGTTCGTCTGAGGTGGCGAAGTCGCAAACAATCAATGCCAGCACACCTTCGCTGTCTCGCGGGTCACCGGCATAGCCGTCGATCCTTACTTTTTCGGCACGTTCACCGCTCTCGTAGAACGCTCGATCTGCCGTTTCCAACTCTCCCGCTTCCGTCAGCCGCGCAGTAATCTGGTCAAAGAATGCCTCGACCATCATTACACCGCTTGTATCAGCCTCCCGGCGGATGTCCGCCATCAAGTTCCGCAGGTATTCATTGAGCTCATTCATGGTTGCTGTGCCTCCTGGAGGTTCAATCGTACTGAGTCCCAGTTCGTGCGGAATGGTGCGCAGGCTGAAAGGGCCAATGCGTAAGTTACCCCCGAGACTCCAAGCGGGGTGGGTGCGGTAATTCGCGGGAATCCTTCCGTCACTGAAAAAAACTCTGAAGGCGACGTGATCCAGCCTCGGTGTGAGTAGTCGTGCAGCACATCGTAGCCTGTGTCCGCTAGGCGCAAATCCCAATCCATTATGGCGGAAGGATCGCTTTGTTCGAGTAGCTGTGTAACCTCATTTACGTACTCCGACAGGGTTCGACCGTGGGGCGGCTGGGCCTTGTCTACCGCGATTACTGCAAGCCACAGACGGCGACCTGGTACATCTGTCAACTGGTGTTCATTGGCTATATTCACAAATGGTTGTGAAGCCCCACGCTTTGCCTTTACCTCGATGCAGTCAGTCACCAGTTCGAAATCCTTCGGTGCGCCGGAAGGTCCGGTCCATGCATCAAGAGCCGTCTTCACGCCAAGGCTCGCTATAAGCAGCTTGAGGACTTCAATTTCACCTATCAGGCCTTTCTGGGCATCTTCCGTCAGCGCCTCAACCCTGGCGCTACGAAGCAGGTAATGCCACCGGAAAGTGCGCCTGACGGCTCTTTCCAGAGCCTCAGCTTCCGTTTCTGCGAGTTCGCCAGCAGCAATGACATCACGGCAGAGAGTCTCGAACAGTTCGATTTGAGTGCTGTCTTTTAGTCGTATGAAGAGGATCGGCCCTCCCGGCAGCGTCTGAAACCGGATTTCCAGGTTTTTTAGCGTCGGCAAATCGGGCGCCGGCTCAGGGAGACTTGATAGTTGCAAGACAAGTGCAGCATCTGCGTGAGGCATCACAGCCCAAAACCAGTTCCACCGCGCGCAAGCATCTACTCGTCGCGTGTCGACTTTCCCGGCCTCAAGGCCGGACCAAGGGGTGTTATTCGATATCACCGGGAGCCTCCTCTTCGATTTCCTCCTCGCCGAACATCTCGCGCAGGCGAATCGTGTTGACCACGTATTCGACCGTACCCCCTTCAACCTCGGAAGACGGAAAGCAAATGCTCCAGACGAGCACCACGTCAGGCAGTTTTCGTTTCAGCAGTTCGTCCGAGACCGAGGGCGAGACAAATCTCAGGATGATGAGCGGGCGTCGTCCATGCACTTCGCAGAAAATGCGTGGAGGGAGGGTTTTCGGCACTTCCTTTCCTTGCCGAGAATACTCCTCGGTGAAGCTTCGGGTCGCTTGATCTATCTGCTCCGGTGTAAGGCCTACGCGTTCGTCACCGGGCGATCCAACCCTTCTGCTGGTGCCGCTAATCGTTAGCACTCCCTGACGTAGATCGGGCTCTCCAACCGCTCTGGTGAAAGGACTTATCCGAAGTCCGGCAAGTTCCTCCGGAGGGTTCATGGTTTTCTGAGCGCTGGCAAAAAGTAAGTCCCACTCGCGAAGTTCGCTTTCAGCGCGGGCGTCGATGTAGTCATTTATCAGTCGTGGGTCAGTGAGAGGATCGGACGCGTCACTACGGAATGCCCGCAGAAAATCACTTACGAGGGACACCGGCACAGACTGGAAAAGAGTACCTCGTGATGGATTGTTTGCGGCCAGTCCGAGATCTTTTACCTTCGCTGCCAATACCTTTCCTGCATCACGATTGCGCTCGAGCTGCACAGGGTCCATCCGAATACGCGTGGTCTCTATCAGTTTGCCTGCCAATCCGACCTTCATGGGTAATTCGCGGCCGGTACCCATCTTGTTTCGGGCAGTTACGATTAAAGATTCCGGGTGGCTGCGAACCGCGAGGCCGAACTGCTCTGGCGTAGCTTTCGCCAGTTCCATGCGCTTCAATTGCGTCTGCAGATCATCCATAGCTTCGTGGATATGGGCGTACCATCCGACGCCGTCGGCGGGCATCCACACTCGGCAAAGGTCTTCATACCCGGGTCTGTAGCCAAACCATCGACCCATCTGCATGAGCGTGTCGTACATGATCGAGTTTCGCAGGAAATAGCTGACAGTGAGTCCCTCTAGGGTTAATCCTCGTGACAGGGAGAAGCCTCCTATTGCGATCACCGTCACGCCATGTTCGCCTCCCTGGTCGTAGTCCAGAGGCTGGGAGCGCTTCGATGCGTTGACCTCAACAACTTTTATGCCCGCCAGCACCTCATGCAGTCGAGGTTGCACTTCGGGCCAGCTTCCGTTCTCCGCGTCAGGGTACTCTGCTTCCCAGACTTCATGAAGCGCCTCGATCTCAGGGTTTTGGCGGGCGGTTTGCCCCTTTGCCCCGTCTACTACAACTGCGTCCCTGATCCGCGTAACAAGGTCGGCCACTTTCGACCTCAGGCGCCCTTGCACGTCTGTAAAGCGGGAGGCGTTGATCAGCATTGAGGCATGCGAGGCCGTCTGGCCACGGGCATTCCGGATTGCCCGTGCAACGATGAAGGAACGGACAGCCCGGACAAGACTACCCGGCAGTACCCCAACAGGGTGGTTGATTTTGTGCCTCATTGGCAGGACGTCTTCGTTGTCATCGATCAGTCGAGTGTGCCGCTCGCGGTCGTCTAGGAAGACTTTCTGGGCGCCGAAGTAGTTTGTCGGGGAGTCCAGACCAATGATGAAGTGGCGCGGAAAGAGGTCCTGTTTTAATGTTTCGTCGTCAGTGTCCGGGTCAATGAAAATATTGGCAAAAGGCGTGGCGGTGTAGCCGACATAACAGCTGCGGTGGAAAAGTGAAAGCAGTTCGCGGATCTGGCCGTTAATGCGGGTAACCTCGTCTCGGGAATATGCCGTATTGATCGAAGCGTTATCGGCCTCGTCGTCGATCAGCAGCATTGGCTGGCTTACCATTTGTGTGCCCTGATGAACCGAATGCTCCTTCAGCCACTCCAGCAGGTTTTTCAGCGTGCTGGAATTCTTCTTGATTACGAGCACGACAGGTACGTTGTATTGTCCGATCTGCGAGGTATTTGTTGTAGCGGTGGCCTTGTTGAAATCGCGCAGGGTGTTGGTCAGAGAAACCGGAAATTCGCGCTGATCGAACTGGCCTACACCAATCAGCTTCTGCCGCTGAGCCTTGTTGGCATGGGCCAGCCGTCCAGTGTCACGACCTATGAATCCTTCGTCAATTCGTGCCTGGGTTTGGTTGCGCAAATTGTTGTGAATGCCGGCGATCACTACGATCAGGCGATAACCGGCGTCGGCAGCCTTGCATATCAGGCCGGTATAGTTTGCCGTCTTGCCGCTCTGGACATGGCCCACAACCATGCCCCGGCGGCTCCACGGAGTTATGTTCCTCGGGTCGCCCAGACGGTCCAGTATGCGATCGGTCACTTCGTCGGTCGCGTCGATTACGGATTTAGGCAGTCCCTTGAGGTTCAGAAGTTGCCGATAGCGACCCCAGTAAAAATCCCCAATGTCTTTGTTGATCCTGGCATCGTGTAGCCAGGGACGGAAGCCCTCCGCGTCCACCACGGCGCCAAGTCCCATACTGATACCGTATTTTTCCTCAATCAATCGGGCAAGCTCTTCCGCCTCGTCGTCGCTGACCTTGTCTTGGAACATCGGCGTAACCCGCAATTGTCCGATGATGGCCCGTATCGACTCGGCCGTATGAGCACCTTGTTGGGATGCCATATAGAGAGTTGTCATGCCTTCGAGGCTGCTCAGAGTCTGGGTCATTTTTTTTCCTTGCTTCCTATCGTTGCGGCGATGATGCGCTGTGTGCCATCCCAGGCTGAACGGAAGGGGTCAACATCTTTCATAAGCGCCATGATCTCATTTATGTCCTTATTGGCTCCTAACAAAACCGAAAGAGTGGCTTTTACTGCCTGGTCCAAAGTGTCCTCATCAACACTGTCAGGAACAATTTGCTCTGGTGTGCCCGCCATGTCGGCATGCAGGGCCTCTACGGGCAGCGAGGCGCCAACCAAGGCAATGCAATTGAGGAAGCCGCGTCGCAGGTCGGGTGGCAGGCTGTCAGCAAAGGCCGAGAAGGCCGGATGATCGATATTCGGCTTGTAGTGGATCTTGTCATCAGCCAGAATGCGGTTCCACATGGGGAGTCGTTTGTTGTCGACCATTTTCTGGCCACGTTTGAGGTAGGTTCGTTTTGAACCATTTTGAATACGCTCGATCACGTTTCTCAGGCGGTCGCGGACAACAGGTGGTAGCTGGGCAGATGACTTTTTTACGTCAATTTTCCAATCGGCGTCCATGCTGTTCGGAATGTCGATCCTCACGCGGGAAAGCTTGCTCAGCTCGGACTGTCGGCAGAGTCCGAACCATGTCCCGTGAAGGATAAGACGCTCACCCCTGTAGAGATAAAATCCCTGCGACTTTAAATGCCCTTCGGGGCCGGCGATGTCTTCCCAATCTGTTGTGCTCATCTGTCTGTGATGTGGAAGCGTGAAACTCTTTATCTTCACTTCACTTCCGTTCAGGCTCAGGACTTCTTCGGGATCAGAGATTGTCGCCGGGTTACTTGTTGCAAATGGGTCGAGTGGCAGAAGCTGACGTCCATTCAGTTCTATACTCAGTCGTTTTGGGGTCTCAATGAATCGATGAAAAACTAGACGCAGATGCCTCTCCGCCTCGGCGATTCTTCGGTTAATAATTTCCGCTCGTTTGACAGCGTTGTGTGACATTCCTCCGGTCAGCCGATCAAGCTTCTGCCACAAAACCAGTGTGCCTGTATTGCCAAGCTCATCGATTCCCGGACTGCCACTGATGTCATCAGGCAGTTGAACCATCCATTCATTGCGAATTGCAACGTCATCCAGGTCCCAGATTGCGGCAGAAGTTTTCCCGACCTTGCGGGATACAACGGTCAGCCGGCGGCATTGCGAGAAACTCGCACTTTTCAAGCCCAGTCCGAATCTTCCAAGATCTGGCGCGTCACGCGGAGAAAGTGGATTACGGCTCCCTGGCCGCATAGCTGCGACGAGCTCATCCTCTGTCATTCCCGAGCCGTCATCGACAACGGCGATAAAGGGCTCGTCAACAGATGTCTCTGTAATGATGCGAATCTGCCTTGCGCCGGCAGTTATGGAGTTGTCGATGATGTCTGATATGGCTGTTTCCAACGAGTAGCCAATGTCCCTAAGTCCTTCTATAAGTGCGGCAGCATGGGGAGTCGCGTCGGCGTGCCTAGAGGCCTTTTTTTGTTTCATGTATTGATGTTGGTTTCAACAGCTAAGAAGTTCAGCCGTTTGGTACTGGTTTTCCCTGGGTGGTAGCTAATTTCCTCAATTTGTTAGCACTTGTCGCTATGCGCGGAAACCGGATGCTTTTCAGATAGTGATTGTGGGAGATTTTTTTCAAATCGTCAAACTTTGATACATATGATCGGGAGTGACTCCTCGAGTCTGTGTTTGAGTTTGGCTGTGATCGACCTTCGTTCGAGATTCGTTTGTCCTGCTAACAGTTGGCTGATGCCTTGGGAATGACAAACAGCGAGCATTTCCGCAGCACCTGCTTGAAACCCGCATTTGATGTGGAGCTGGTGACAATGGCTATTCCGACAAACCCAGCAGTAGAAGTCACGGCCAGCGCCGGATTATTCTTGGCTTTTCATCATTAAAGGGGGACAGCGACATTCATTAGACTTGTTTTTGCGAAGAAACACGTTTAATGGAGGTAATGTCGATGTCTCCAATCGATTCTATCCTAGGGATTCCGGGTTTA
>NZ_JACJUU010000020.1 GCF_014237865.1 Pusillimonas minor | reverse complement strand
CTGTGTTGCGGGCCTGCTTGCGCCAGTTGTATATCGTGGCTGTTGAAATGCCCTCCTCGGAGGCCAGATCATTGACGGTGCGGTTGTATGGCGCTTCCAGCTTGGCCAATATGGCTTCGCGCCGCTCGGGTGAATACTTCATGGGAACCTTCTCTCTGCCCCAGGTTGGAGATTCAAACTCTAACATCTGTAGAGGTTCCAACTATTCTGACAGCGGGGGCGGCCTAACCCACAAAAAAAGCGAAGCCACGAGGTTTGAGAGCGAAAGGCAGGCCGCCCTTGCAGTTCAACATGCCGTCTCGCTGATGAACAAGAAACCAATCCACAAATCCAACCGATAAAAAGAAAAAGCCCCAGCGTTAGCAGCGCCGGGGCTTTTAATCCACCCAAGGGTGGCAAAAACTGAACTTTGACGGGTTCAAAAACAAAACCAATGGAACAATCCAAGGGAAATGCGTTATGTCTTTATTGTATACAAACAAAAGCAGCAGAACAACAAACAACGTCGGCGAGAGCACAAATGTTTTGCTTGCGTTGGCGAAAGACAAAACCGCCGAACTGCTCAGCGAGCTGGATGAAGGCAGAGCGCAAGTCAATCACAGTATCCTAGAGATTGAGTGCAATCGGCTTAGGATAAACCCAAGGCTTAGGGCAGAGCTTCACAAGCACCTCAAGAAAACAAACCTGCATACAGCGCTTAAGGCCGCCCCAGTGCTCTGCGCTATTGACAAACTCAACCCCACCCCGCGCCACAATAAAAAGCTATTAGGAGTGCTCTTTAAAAATGGGGCAAACCAGGCGGCAGAGTTAATCAAAGCAGTCCAGCAGCACACCCTACCAGCCGCGCCAGCCATCGACATCAGCTATCAAAAAGCAAGGGCGCTAGCCAACTCGCTAGCAGAAGATTTTTTCATTCGCGGCTGGTCATACAAAGAGAAAATTGCCGACAAACTGGACAAGGAAGCCCAAGCGCAGTTTGAAGAAGACCTGCAAGAAGTGAAGCGCATTATCAACTACAAAAAACGAAAACAGACCGACGCACAGGGCTTCTATAAAAGAGCAAGCGAGCCAAAGTTTTGGGTAAAAAAAATACAAGCCCAGGCAAACCAAGCAGCCATACAGACCAGCAGAATTTTGCAGCAGATGGGCACAGGCCCAGGCCGCGAAGCTTACCTGCCAGGATACGTGATAGACAGAAAGCACGAGCAGATCGACATGATGAACGACTGGCTTGCCCGCAGCATCATCAGTTCTGGCGGCACAATCAAAACCCTGTTCGAAATCGCTTTCGAAGCGCCCGTCAGGCAATTCCACGAACTTCAAATCCGTATCCTTGCCCAAGCCAAACGCATGAAAAAACTTGGGTGCATAGCTTTCTTTGTGACCGTTACACCGCCATCACGCATGCACAGCGCGCGCCTGGCGAGATGGGGAAAGAACAAAGGCTTTAGCGAGCCAAACCCAAAATTCGACCCAGCCATCACACCCGGCTTAGCAGCCGACTGGCTGCAAAAAAGCTGGCAAAATTTCCGCGCGCTGATGAATGAGCACCAAACCCAATTCAGCTATTTTGGCGCTCAAGAACCTCATAAAGACGGCACGCCCCATAGGCATTACATCATCTACATCCGCATAAAAGACGAGAACATACTCGAACACTGTTTAAAAACAGCGTTTCTATACAGCGACGAGCCCGACGAGCCGGGCGCGCGAGAGCACCGCATCAAAATAGAGAAAGAACACACCAACGGCGGCGTTCAAAGTTACATCAGCAAACTACTTGCCTACCCCTTAAAAACGCTCAACACAGAAAAAGAAAAAAAGGGCGAAGAAACAAACGACCAAGGCGACAAACCAGCGGCTGAATCGCTCTTCAACAAAGCGATTGGCAAACGCACTTTTTACACAAGCGCAGACTTTGTCGGAATTTGGCGATGGCTTCGCGCATGTGATGAGGCAAGCGCTGAACGTTTCCCAGCCGAGATGAAGGCCGCCTGGCACGCCGCGCACGGGACAGGCAGTGAAACCACAAAACCAGAGCACTACCTAATCTTCCTGGAGTCTGGCGCGACGCAGTACAAACCAGCCTTCCGCATGGAAGACTACTATGACATCGAATATAAAACCATCGATGATTTTGACAGCTACGAGGAGTACAAAGACGCTTACTTAGAGTTCTGTCACACAGACGACTACTCCCTTGTGGCAAAGCTCTTCAAACGCAAACTGAACCGGTACGGCGAGCCAGCCAAACCAAGCCTAAACAAAGCGCCCCTTCTTTACAAAGCCAATAAAAACAGCCGCCCTACATTAATCAGCAGGAAGGTTAAGCACTGGGAGAAAGAGCACGATGAAGAAAGCACGGGCGAGCAAATCGCCGCGCTAATCAAGACCATAAAAGCCAGGGCGCAAGCCAAAAAAGAGGCAAAAAACTCAGAGAGCTTACAGTTATTTATACAGGGCCAAGGCGCGGAAACCCGCGCCAGTGCTGGCTTTGAGATTTCGACCGACCTAGAATCATGGCAAAACTCAGCAATTGACGCTGCCAACGCCGACTTCATGAGCCCCGCCCCGCCACCACACTGATTTTTGCCAGCAAAAACGCAGCATAAACGGCAAAAACAAGCAGAAATACAAGAGATTGCACCCGCAAAAAAGAGGTGTAGGAGAAAAATTTCGCCAAAAAAGGGACTTTAACCCGATTTTCAAATACCAAAGCAGCCAGACCAAACTACCCTAAACTACTTATGTGCGACCTCCCAGCCCAACACCATGGAATATAAAAATTCCTTTATTTCTTATAATGGAATATCTATATTCCTCAGAAAGTGCGATCATGCCCAAAAAACTGCCGCCCGGCCTTCACTGCGATTACGACGTCATCGATACGCTGAAAATCTGGGGGCAATGTGTCAGAACCGAGCGGCGAGGCGGGCGTCCCATCGGAGTTAAGCGTGTAGGCGTAGAAGTCGCTGACGAAGCGACTCAAGCCCGCGTCGGAACGGTCGTAGCGTGCCGCATGGGCTTCAGTCATGTTGCCGACCAGCACGTTGAGTGCATCGATCGCGGCAACGCAGTGCCCTTGTCCCATCATCCAGGCGCGGGTCACCCCGTCCAGCGCGTCCATCAGGAGGTACCCCGTGTACGCGGGCACCATGTTGAGTGAGCCGCCGGTATGACCTTCTGGTGTGGGTTTGAATTCGGCCGCGTCGAGCGCCGCGCCGTCGGTACGCACGCGGCGACCGTACGTCATGTGCGCGACCAGCCACATGCCGGCGCTCGTAAGACGGTCGGCCGCGGCGAGCTGCCGCCAGGCAGTGGCTGCATCCGGCGTGCGGCTACGGGCGACAAGCTCGTCCACCATCTGGCGCACCCGTATCTGAGTAAGCGGATCGTGGCGAATTACGCCATAGCCGGCAGCCCAGTGCGCAAACTCGGGGTCGGCCCGTCTATGAGCAGCTGCCAGTTCTACGATGCGCTGGCGTTCGGAGGCTGCCAGTTGATCGGAGGTACAACAGGTGAGATGCTGGTTTATGTATCCTCCCAGGAAACCGATGAAGAAGTCATTAGCGCCGAGGCGGCCGCCGCAAGGTCGGATCCAACCGAGATCGCGTTGGATGGATGGGCGATAGTGTCGGTGCTGGCAATGTGTTTAAGTCCGGCGTCCTGCAGACGTTCATAGGCGTTGCCGGCAAAGACGGGATGGATAGTGACTAGCACCGCTTCGCGTAACGCAAGGCGCTGTAAGTGCGTCACCGTCTCCAGAATCGTGTGACCCGATGAGACGATATCGTCAACCAGTACGGGGATGCGCCCTGCTACTGCTGAAGGATCCGGCAGGCTGACGCGAACGTCGTAATCACCATGCCGCTCCTTGTTTAGCACTTGATAGGGCAACTGCGCCTCTTGGGCAATGCGTGATACCCATTGCTCACTTTCACTATCAGGACCAATCAGTATAGCCTCGGGGATCGCCTGAGCGATCCAGCGCGACACGGCTGGCGTCGCCGAAACGTGAGCGACGGGAATACGATACAACGACTGCAGTTGCCGGATCCGGTGCAGGTGAGGATCCACGGTCACCAACCAATCAAAGGCCTCTTCCAGAAATCGAGCAAAGAGCGGCACACTGACCGCTTCGCCGCCGTGAAAGCGGGTGTCCTGGCGCATATAGGCCAGGTACGGCGCAATCAATCCGACCGAGCGTGCGCCAAACTCACGGGCAGTGTGGGCCGCAAACAGCAACGGCAAAGCCAGTGGATCTGGGTTGCGCAGCGTGGCCAAAATCGCCACATCCGCCCCTTCGAGGTCATCGTCTAACGTGACGAGCGACTCACCGTCGGGAAAGTGCCGCCAAGCTATTGGCGCCACGCGCGCTTGGAGATGTGTAGCGATGGTAGCAGCCAAGGTAGCGTCAGCGGGAAAAGGCATCAAAACTCGGGTCATGCGCCCTCCGTAGAAATTGAGAATGGCTGATTGATCCTAGCGTACTCCAGAGCATAGGCAAGCTCACCGCGCGATTGCGCGTGCACGGTAAAAAGGGGCTGGCCGTGCTGCACCGTATTGCCGACCCGCAACGCCGTTTCCAAACCGGCGGCGGGCGAAGTCGGCGCCCCGGCCAGCTTCGCAATACGTGCAAGGCGTCGATTGTCGATCGCTGTAATGCGCCCCTCCAAGGGGGCGGCGACATCGGCGGTTAATGCCGCCTGTGGAGGCTCTCGAAATCCACCTTGAGCCTCGCAGATGGCAAGGAACTTTGCCAGCGCTTGCCGGGAGTGCAATACCGCGCGCGCACGTTGGATCCCGGTGCCTGAGGCGCTTCCAGGGGCCAACTCGAGTAAGGCACCCGCCAAGGCAATCGCTCGCTCTTTGAGGTCGGCCGGCGCGTCGGCGTCATTGTTTAGGACTTTGAGAACATCCCGTGCCTCAAGAGCTGGCCCGATTCCCACACCCACCGGCTGTGTACCATCGGAGCGATAGATGCCCAACTGCAGGCCGACCGCCTCAGCCGTGTGGCGCAGACGTGCAGCTAGGCTGTCCGCTGAACTGTCGCTGCGGACCTTGGCGGTGGGCCCGACCGGCATGTCGATCAGCACATGCGTGGATCCGGCGGCGACCTTCTTGGACAGCACACTGGCGACCAATTGCCCGTCACTGTCGAAATCCAGCGGCCGTTGAATACGAATGAGAACATCGTCCGCAGGACTTAGGCGAACGTTCCCGCCCCAGACGATGCAACCTCCCTCGCGCTCGACCACGCGGCGCATCGCCGGTATGTCCAGCGAGACCGGCGCCATGACTTCCATCGTATCGGCCGTACCCGCCGGGGAGGTGATCGCCCGAGAGGACGTTTTAGGGATGAGATAGCCCAGCGCTGCAATAATAGCCACCACAATCGGTGTCGTGCGATTGCCGGGCAGCCCACCGACGCAGTGCTTGTCCAACACAGTGCCCTCCCCCCAGTCTAATCGCTGCCCGACGGAGATCATTGCGCGGGTTAACCCGGTGGTTTCTCCATGGTCGAGGCGTTCACCGGCACTAGCTGAGACGAAGGCCGCCAACTCTAGATCAGAGAGACGACTTTCTACCACATCCTCTACCAGCGTGAGGTATTGTGCATCGTCCAGACGCGCCCCGAAGACCTTGGCACGCAACGCTCCAGCCGAAGCGGCAGGCGCAGGGTGTCGAACGGTTGCCCGCGCGTCGACGTCCGGCTCTAGGATGTTCCAAGCAGCCTCAGACAATGCCACTTCATCAAGGGCAATCTGTTCGTTCACCACCACATTTAATGTTGCGGTCAAGAACCGGTCGCCCACCTGTATCCGAACTCGGGTCATGGCAACAAAGCCTTCAGAGCGGCACACTTCGCAATCGCGGTGCATATACGCGATCGGCTGTTGATAGGTATCAATACCGGCACGGGTAACTCGCAAGGATGTATGGCTTGACGCAGATACAGTCATCGCACTGCCTCCAGCTCCACGCGTTCCAGGTGTTCCGGCACACGCGCTTGCCAGCCTAGTTCTCGCTGAATGCTGATCCGCAGCGTGTCGGCAGCATCCGGTTCGCCATGGGTGACGTACACCATGTGCGGTGCCGAAGGCGCAGTCCGCATCCAGTCCAGCAGTTCGGTGGCGTCGGCATGGCCAGAAAATCCCTGCAGCTGCACCACTTCGGCGCGAATAGGAACGTCGCGACCGAACATACGCAGTGTGCGGACGCCCGCGGCAAGTGCGGCGCCTCGCGTGCCGCCTGCCTGATAACCCGACAGCAGGATCGCGTTTCGGTAATCAGATCCGAAGGCCTCGATATGGTGCAGCACGCGACCACCGGTGGCCATGCCGCTGGCCGAGATAATAATCATCGGCACACGGCGTCGGTCAAGCGCTTTCGATTCGTCGACGCTGTTGACGAAAGTCGCCAGCTCGTACATGCGCTGGCAGTCCTCGTTGGATACGTGGTGTTCGTCATGATGCGCGTGGTAGTGTCGGGTCGCATTCACTGCCATTGGGCTGTCAAGGTAGACCGGCAACGATGGGATCTCGCCCCGCTGCTGCAGCCGCGCCAAGTGCAGCATCAGCGCCTGCGCGCGACCTACAGCAAACGCAGGTATGACAATCACCCCGCCGCGAGCAGCCACTCGACGCACGATAGGCCCAAGCTCCGCTTCCTGGTCCACGTTTACATGTGATCGATTGCCATAAGTGGATTCGCAGACCAACACGTCACAGCCGGGAAGCGATGAGGGGGGATTCATGAGCGATTCGTGTTGCCGCCCCAGGTCCCCGCTGAAGTGCAGGCGTCGGCCTTGCACATCCAGGCTGATATGGGCGGCGCCCAGAATGTGGCCAGCTGGGTGGAATCGGGCCTGGATGCCGGGTGCGACCTCGATATCGAGCTCGTAGGCGTGTCCTTGCAGCTGGCGCAGGCTTTGCCTCGCGTCGCGCTCGGTATAGAGCGGGAGGGGCTCCTTGTGCTTGGAAAAGCCTTTGCGCGCCGCGTATTGCGCCGCCTCTTCGAGCAAGTGTCCGCTGTCCGGGAGTAATAGACCGCACAGGGCTACAGTCGCATTGGTGCAGTGGATACGGCCACGAAAACCTTGTTTAACCAGTGCAGGCACGTATCCCGAATGGTCCAAGTGAGCATGGGTAAGTACTAGGGCGTCGATTGATGTGGGGTCGACGGGAAACGGTGCCCAGTTGCGATCACGCAACTGCTTGTAGCCTTGGAACAGACCGCAGTCCACGAGCACGCGGCGCCCGTTGGCTTCCACAAGATACCGGGAACCAGTCACAGTGCCCGCAGCGCCTAAAAACTGGAGAGTAGGTCCAATATTGTTATTCATGAGTGCCCCGATCAGGGGCGAGCGGCGAGCCCGCAGCGTTGAGAGGCGAGGAAGAGGATGTTGCGGCGGCACTACGCGGAGCCAGCCGGACCCGCCGTAGCAGCAGCGCGTTGAGAGCCACGATGACTGAACTACCCGACATCGAAAGAGCAGCAACCTCGGGTGACAGCGTAAAGGGGTACAGCACGCCGGCTGCCAACGGAAAGGCGAACACGTTGTAGCCGACCGCCCAGGCCAGGTTCTGGTGCATCTTACGCAGCGTCGCTCGGGCTACGGTAATCGCTCGGACAACGTCGTGCGGATCGCTGCGCATCAGGACGATGTCCGCGCTGTCGATAGCCACGTCCGTACCGGCGCCGATTGCAAAGCCGACGTCGGCCTGCGTAAGTGCCGGGGCGTCGTTGATGCCGTCGCCGACCATGCCGACCTTGAGACCCTGCGCTTGCAGCTTTTTGACTTCGTCGGCCTTGCCCCCAGGCAACACATCAGCCAGCACGATATCGATCCCGAGATCTCGAGCCACGCGCTCGGCGGTCGGCCGGTTGTCGCCAGTGATCATGGCGACCTTTATGCTGCGCCGGTGCAGCTCATCGATCGCTGCGCGCGACGTCTCACGAATCGCGTCAGCAATTGCAATAAGACCAACGAGCTGACCACCGACCGAGGCAAAGATTACGGTGCGACCTGCGCCGGTTAGGCGTTGCGCGTCGACTTCCAACACGCCAAGGTCGATACCGTGTTCTACCATGAGCAGGCGGTTGCCAAGCAACACCTGCACGCCGTCGACCACACCCATGGCGCCTTGCCCATCGATGTTGGTGAAGGCAGTGGCGCGTTCTGAGATCGGACCGGCCCGCTTCAGGATGGCCTGTGCCAGCGGATGCTCGGAGTGCGATTCCACAGCAGCGGCGACCGCGAGCAGCCGGTCCTGCGTCCAGCCCGCTGCGATGGCCATGTCGACGACCTCCGGGGCGCCCACGGTTAGAGTGCCAGTCTTGTCGAAAATCACGACGTCCAGCCGGGCGCTTTTCTCGATGGATTCCGCATGCTTAAAGAGGATGCCGTGGCGGGCTCCTAACCCCGTCCCAATCATGATCGCCATGGGTGTCGCTAATCCAAGCGCGTCCGGACAAGCGATTACAAAAACGGTAATCGTGAGCGTGAGAGCAAAGAGCAACGGCTGGCCCAACCACCAGAACCACACGGCGAACGTCCCCAAGCCGATCACGATGGCTGCAAGCACGAGCCATTGCGAGGCGCGGTCGGCGAGCAACTGGGCGGGCGCCTTGGAATTCTGTGCGTCCTGCACAAGTTTGATGATCTGTGCGAGCGCGGTGTCACTGCCGATTTTGGTGGCGCTGTAGGTAAACGCGCCACTCTTGTTGATCGACCCAGCGACCACGAGTGCGCCTGGATCCTTGCGCACAGGCATGGATTCTCCGGTCAGCATCGACTCATCGACCTGGGAGCTGCCTTCCGTCACAACCCCGTCAACAGGGACTTTTGCACCCGGGCGCACGACCACTAGGTCTCCGACCAACACCTCCGCGGTCGCCATCTCAATCTCTTGACCGCTGCGTCGCACAACGGCGCGCGGCGGTGAGAGCTTCAGCAGGGCCTTCATCGCATCCGAAGCACCGGCGCGGGCCCGCATCTCGAGCCAGTGACCTAGCAGGACAAAAGTGAGCAGGACGGCGGACGCCTCGAAAAAGTTGGGACCGTCGAAGAGAAACGTTGAAGCTATACTAAACCCGTAGCCGGTGCCGACGCTCAGTAGCACCAGCACCGCCATGTCGAGAACGCCGCGCCGCAGCGAGCGAACCGCGGCGGCGAAGAATGGCCACCCGGGATACAGCACCCCGCCGGTCGCCAGCAGGAATAGCCAGACATTCTCTCGCAGACCGAAAGGAACGGGCGGCGGTTCCATCATGCCCATCGGCGACCATAGGAATACCGGGATCGCAAAGGCGAGCGCGACCAGAAAGCGGCGGCGCATATCGCGGGCTGCGGCATGCAAATCGTTTCCGTGGTGCATGCCGGCGTGCGCGTCATGGGCCTCCGCATGCGCGCTGTGCGGCTGCTTACGCCCAACTTCTGGCGTCGGCTCGGCATCTTGCCCCACCGCCTCACAATCGAATCCGCATTTCCTGATCGCGGCGGCGACCGCCCCAGTCGAGAGACTAGTAGGATCAAAGGACACTTGCAGGCTCGCATTGGCGTAGTTGGCGGATACTGCGGTGACGCCTGGTACGGCCGCGACTACTTTCTCTAGGGTGCGCGCGCATCCGGCGCTCACCATGCCGCCAATAGGCCAAGTGCGCGTCCTCGCCGCTGTTTTATGGACAGGCATCAAAGTTCCCCTTCGTGTGAATCATGAGCTCGCCGGCGTCGAGGCAGGAATGCGGGCACCTCGCGCATGTAGCGGGCGTAATCGTCGCCAAAACGAGCCAAACTGTCGCGCTCCTCACGCCGAGCCAACCGCGCATAGGCCCACAGCAGCACGGGGTAGAAGATAATCGTGATCAACGTCGGCCACTGTAGTAAGAATCCAGTCACCACTAGGGCAAACGCCACGTATTGCGGATGGCGGATGCGTGCGTAGATGCCCTCCCGCGCGACCCGACCCTCGCGCTGTGCCTGGTACAAGATCGGCCAGGCAGACGCCAGCAGCCAGAACCCACCGCCCATCAGCACGAAACTCGCCAAATGAAACGGCCCAAAATGCGGGTTGGCGCGCCATCCGAACCACATTTCAAGCAAGTGCCCTGCGTCATGGCTGAGCCAGTCTACTTGTGGATAGGTCGCGCTCAGCCAGCCGGACAGCAGGTAAAGCGTGAGCGGAAACCCGTACATCTCAGCAAACAACGCCACGACAAACGCCGAGAACATCCCAAACCCCCGCCAATCCCATCTGGTCAACGGCTTATAAAAGCTCCAAGCGAAGAAGATAAAGAATGCTGCGTTAATGGCGGCAAGGAGCCATAGGCCATATTCGCCTTGAGATTCATGCATGTCAGTGCCTTCCTGAAGATATATCGGAGCTGTCCTTCGATGAAGCGCTATCGCGCATACTGGCATGTCCGCCATCGGGCGGGCGATCCGCTTTGTTCTCGTCATCATCACGACCGTGGTCACCATGACCGCCGTGCATGAACTTATGCATTAAGGGACACAGCAGTAGAAGGCCCAGCGGCAACCAGCGCAGCGATCCCGCGAGATGAGCACGGTGCTCCGCAATTAGGTAAAACGCTGCCAGCGCTAGGAAGACCCAGAGAGTCCAGCGCCGGCGCTTAGGCGAGGTGTGGTTGATAGACATGGAAGTGCCCTCTGCGAATGGCGCCGGGATGGCGAGCAGTTTTGGAAGGAGTCGATATCGACGTAAGGCTTACATTTGTAGCAATTTCATTGCGTTTGGCCCGGATGCGCCTCGGGTCTTCATCGCCTAGACTGGCGGTTCGTGCGCGCACACTGGGTTCGCACGGTCGAAACCGGCTTGAGCCATGTGGGTCATACTTCCCTGCTCCCTCGTGCGATCCGAAGTAACGGCGGCTCAAGTACGTACCGCTCTGCTTAATCTTTCTCGAGATGCCCGACGTTGAAACGACCCACTCGGTTAGTCGTTTCATGCGCACATCTCCTAATTAGTTCGAAGTTGAAATCCGGCAAGCCCGGCGCGGTATGGACTGAATTGCACTGAACAACGGTTTCAATATATTTAAGCGCCCCTTTCAATCCGATGACTCCACAATTACATTTTTGTAATCACAACAAACAGAACCACTCGTTTGAGGTGGACTTCCACGAACAGATCAAGCATCAAAGCGCTTATTCACGGCTTGGTGAAGCCCGTTTGTCCTCGTTTTAACCGTGCTGAATCGGCCTACGGGCTATAGTCACTGGTGATTCTCTACTCTGCGACCTCCGCTTTCGGTTTTTTCAAATCGACCACCGGGCGAGACTGGCGAACATTCAAGGCGTTTACGGCATTCGTTGTAGCTTTGTTCGTGGAAATGTATGGCTTCCCACTGACGCTTTACCTGTTCTCAGGATGGCTTCAGAAGCGCCTCCCAACCGACGAGCCACTGTCGCACGACGGTTGGCCACTCGTGGTCGACGCTGTTCGAGTCGAAAGTAGATCTGCACTTCGGTGAGTTGCACACGACTAGCTAGTTTTTCCTGGAATATGGTTTCTATCTGCTGTCCGGCTTGGAGCGCGCCGAAATCGATCGCTATCCGGAACCGGGATAGAATCGGTAGCGATATTGCTTGACCTTGTCACGATGGGAAGGTTTATCTTGTTATTGGCAGAACGCAATGTGGGACTGCCGGGTAGAGGAAACCGAGGCGACCTACCGGCTCACCCTACCCTTCGGATCGAATTGACACCTAAGGAGTAACGTATGGAACAAATCGAATTTAAGGTAGCAGGAATGACTTGCGGCGCCTGCGTCGCCCGAGTGACCCGGACACTTCTCAGCATACCTGGGGTGCGTAACGCGGAGGTGGACCTTGCGCGGGGCATGGCGCGCGCCCAAGTGGACGACATCGCTGCGGTACAACCTGCCTTGCTACAGGCTCTCGCGGCGGCGGGCTACCCTTCTGAGCCGCTGACCGGCAGCGCAGTCAGTGTGAAAGGCACTCAAGGAGCCGCCCCGGGGGGCTCTAGCAGCGACCCTCGAGCAAACCGCGGGGGATGCTGCTGCGGGCACTGAGCCTGGCGAAGTAGTTGGTCGATATTTCGCCGAACACGCTGATGGCCTCCCGTATCCTAGAAAGACTAGACTCAGCCATCCCAATTGGAGATCCTACACATGAACCATCATCCGTCCGACCCCGAGCACCTGCGGCCATCTACCTCGTTTTGGGCGCGTCCGGGGGCCAAGGCTTGGATTTCCCTCGTCCTAGTGACGGGTTTTTACCTACTGCGGGAGCATTGGGGGCATATCGCCGGTTGGTGGCCTTATTTACTCCTTGCAGCCTGTCCGCTGATACATCTGATGCGTGGGCACGGCGGACACCAACATGGCAATTCGAGCGAACCAGATTGACGCAGCGCGACGAAACAACCGAAGGTAAATATGATCGCTGCTGCTGGCAACGGTGACTATCCGCCCGAGGAGGCGGCGATAACGTCGCCGCTAAAGCGCCCAGTGCGTAGTTACCTTTCAGAACCGCCAGTCGATCTACTTACTTAATAGTTAACTGTTGTAAGTCGCGCGATCTCGATCCCGAGGAAGTTTGATCTCAAAAACTATTTGCCCATCCTCATTTTTTGCAGTAATGGTGCCGCCATGTGTGTCAATAATCGATTTGACAATGGCTAGGCCTAAACCGGCTCCGTCGCCCTTACGTTGGCGTGAAGGATCCGCGCGGTAAAATCGGTCAAACAATCTGGGAAGATGTTCGGAATTAATCATTAGCCCCGGGTTTTTTACACAAATAATCACCATATCGTTGCTGTTCACTGCTAGTGAAACTGTGACTGCGCGCCCCTCAGGGGTATAGCGTATGGCATTAGATAAAAGATTGGTCAGGGCGCGGCGTATCATCAAGCTATCGCCCTGAATACGTAAGACTGGTCCTTCGCGTATCAATGAAACAGAGCGTTCTTCAGCCCATGCCTCGAAGTAATCAAATAGACCTTGCACTTCCGCAGCCAGATTCACACTGACCAGCTCAGGTTTGAGCTGGTTATTATCGGCTTGCGCCAAAAACAGCATATCTGCGACCATTTTGGCCATACGTTCGTACTCTTCCAGATTCGAATACAGAATTTCGCGATACTGCTCAATGCTACGTGCTTGGGATAGGGCAACTTCCGTTTGTGTCTTCAAATTGGTGATCGGGGTACGCAGTTCATGGGCGATATCAGCCGAAAAATTGGAGAGCCGTCGAAAGACCCCTTCAATTCGCTCGAGCATGTCGTTAAACGACATCGCCAACTCGGTCAATTCGACTGGTACTGTCTCAGGGGCGAGTCGGATATGCAATTGATCTGATCTAATGCGTCTGATTTCCTGGCTAATGCGTCGAATTGGCGCATGGCCTTGATAAACAGCAAACCATGTCGCCAAAATCGCAATCAAGCACGCCGCCACGGTAATAATTCTCAGGTAGCTACGGAAGCTTTCAAGATAGTGCAAATGGAAATTGATCTCGGTGGCAACCGCTATGGTTAAGGGCTTTCCGTCTGGAAAGCCCTTTTGCATGAGCTGCACAACAGCACCTCTGTAGGTTTGTCCCTTATCTCGCCAGATTTTTACCGAGTCAAGATCTATCGTGTCCGTAATGGGAGCCAATCGTGCAAAACCATCAAGATTCGAATTAGGCGTAGCGTAAATCACATTTCCGGTAAGGTCCGAAATGCGAAACTGCGCATTATGGTGACCTGATATCGCCGCGGCCAACTGTTGCCTCAGCGCATTTGGTTCTTGACTGGCTGGCGGTCCGGAAAGTGACTTCGCCAGAGATTGAACAACAGCATTAAGTTCATCAACATCCTGCTGAACAAAGTGGCTATTAATGGATCGTTCGACCATCCATCCAAACGTAAGAAGCACCACCGTTATGACTGCTCCGATGGATATCGTCAGGCGCAGGGCCAGGGACACGGGACGACGTGCCATCATTCAGTTCGCGCTGCTGACATCAAGCATGTAACCCATGCCGCGAACGGTATGGATTAGCTTGGGTTCAAAGGCGTCGTCGATTTTAGCGCGCAGGCGCCGAATCGCCACGTCAATGACATTGGTATCACTGTCAAAATTCATGTCCCATACTTGGGAGGCTATCAGGGACCGTGGCAATACCTCGCCTTGGCGGCGCACCAACAGTTCGAGCAACGCGAACTCTTTGTTGGTTAGATTAATGAGTACCTCTTGCCGCGTTGCTCGCCGACGAGGGATGTCCAGCACGAGGTCGGCCACTTGCAATTGATCATGAAAGATTGACATGGTTCCTCGGCGCAGTAAGGTACGCACTCGCGCGAGCAGTTCCGAGAAAGCAAAAGGCTTAATCAAATAATCGTCGGCACCCAGCTCCAGGCCCTTGACCCGGTCTTCCACGCTATCGCGCGCCGTCAAGAACAATACTGGTGTAGTCGATTTCGCTTCGCGCAAGGCTTGAAGAATACGCCAACCGTCAACATCCGGCAGCATGACATCCAGGATGATCAAATCATAGTCTTCAGTCAGCGCAAGGTGATGCCCGTCCAGGCCCGTACGAGCCAGATCGACCACAAATCCAGACTCCATCAAGCCTTGGCGCACATACTCGCCGGTTTTTATCTCATCTTCAACGACGAGTAGTTTCATGGGTCACTCCTGCAAATTCCTTCTGTTTTGCGCCTGAATCAAAGGCGGCGCTCTGACCCGGCATCGTCAGAATTCATAGCAAGACTCTACCCGCGCGAAGCTGACAGCACGATGACTGGAGAATTACAAAATTGTAATCTGCCGATTGCAGACAAGTTTCTCTTGAACAGCGGAGCGGCGGTGAATTTGCTCAAACGTTGTGCAGGAATGTGCGAGCATCTGCGAAGCATGCGTTCAAGAATGTAGTCAGCATCAGATGAAGCATTATCAGCATCGCGCCGAAGCGTGTCGAAAATGCGTAGAAGTGTTTGAGTAAATGGCTCACTGAGCGCTGATTGAAGACGACCTACCCCCTAACCGAAAAGGTCGAAGTGAACTGGGAAAATCAGGGCCAGTCCGTTTAATGTATCTGACCCATTAAGCCTTGAGCACCGGCGTATATCCGACCTCTCGAATGGCGCGTTCGATGACATCCAGATTGGATGACCCCTCCACACGGACCAAATGTTGGGAAAGATCAATGTGAACGGATGCCGTCGGGACGGTTTCCTTAACGGCACGAGCGATCGTATCCACGCAATGGCCACACGTCATATCCTTCACTTCAAACTCAATCATTGCACTCTCCTAAAGTAAAAGACACCTTAAACCTTCCTACGGTAGCAATGTCAAGCCAGCCCTTAGCTATATTTACCCGTATTACTAAATTATTGTCCGAGTTTCTCCAGGCAATCAAGAGGACACCATCTCTACTTCTGTGACAGTAACGAAAAATTTCATCATCACGATCAAGCAGTGAGCAAACATGACAAATATGTAATGAGAGCGCAATCGGACTGACAGCCTGGGTTCGCTACAGTGCATTGGGTACTACCCCTTTATCACTGTCGGGTAGATCTGAAGCAACCTGCCTATTTGAAGGAAACGATGATGAAATGTGATGTAAAAACCATGCTGAAGGCGGCTCTTGGCCTAGCTGTCGCCATTGCCGTGGCGTACGCGACTTTTCCCGCCGCCCGTGAATGGCTTACCGCCAGCGCCCCATTTTTGTTCTTTCTAATTTGTCCCTTGATGATGTTTTTCATGATGAAAGGTATGCACTCCTGCGACAAGGACCAAAGGGCGGGAAAAACCCAAGCCGACCAAGCTCCCTCCACACCATCGGTCGGACACTCGCCGCTCAAAGACTAGCCGGCTCGCAGCCGTCCTACCCTACCCATAGCGGACTCCTGATGGGGTAGCACTTAGATTTACGGATATCACGTGATGAGTTCTAAAACGATTTTTACCAGCCTGGCGGCAACAAGCGTTGGCACGCTATTGATGTTCGGCGGAATCGGCGTAGCAACCGCAAGTACCGATCCATCCGTAGCCGATGTACAAGCCATAATGACTTTGGCACAGGCTGCGCCGATTGAACTCACGCACGTGCACGGGCTTGCCTATAGCACAGACGGTAAACAGTTGCTGATCCCGAGCCATCATGGCATCGCGGCGTATTCGAATGGTCAATGGACAAAGATGGCCGGCCCCGAGCATGATTACATGGGATTCGCCACCACCCGCGGGGCGTTTTACAGCAGCGGGCATCCCGCAACAGGCTCGAAGCTAATTAATCCGTTCGGCCTCATCAAGAGTACGGATGCGGGAAAAACCTGGCGACAGTTGGGGCTGGAAGGAGAGTCCGATTTTCATACCTTGGCCACAAGCTATGAAACCGATGCGGTGTACGTCCTGAATTATGGGCCTAATACCCGGATGCCCCAAGCTGGGCTGTATATGACTCAAACAGACGGCCTGGCATGGACGCGGGCAGCCGCTAACGGCCTAAGGGCCAAAATTAATAGCTTGGCGGTGCACCCGCGCGATGTCAACGTCGTTGCCGTGGGCGCTGCCGACGGGTTGTACTTGTCTCGTGACGCGGGCAACCATTTTGAGCCATTGGTCCAGAGCGCGCAGGTACTTGCGCAGTGGTTCGATCTGGATGGCGAGCACCTCTGGGTTAGCAGTTATGCAAATGTCCCCGTGCTAAGTCGCATGGACCTGAAGGACGGCGGAGTTATAGAAAAAATCGAGCTTCCCGCACTAGATGAAGACGCGGTGGCCTTTATTGCTCAAAACCCTACCCGCCACGAAGAACTTGCGATCGCGACCTTCAAGCGTAGCGTCTATATCAGTCAAGATCGTGGTGCGACCTGGCTACAGATTGCTAAAGGTGGCACGACGCTCGATAAGTAATCTCCTGACATCGTATCGTTTGGCATTCACATAGCGTAAAGCAATTTGAGTAGTTTCATGAGTAATAAACTGATAAAAATCATTGTGATCGCACTGGCGGCGATTGGACTCATAGCCGTTTTTGCTTTTGTCGGCATGGGAGCCATGATGTTTTGGATGATGGGCACTTAACGCGAGCGTTACACGCTTAAGTGCCTCCCTGCTGCCAGTATCGAAAATGCAACCACACAGCCCAACCTGAAGAATACCTATGCATTACAAAAATGTAATGCCGGCGTCATTGGGCCGACATGCACATTTCGTTAAAGTGCTAGTCATCAATTTAATTTGAGGCTTTGATCATCGAAGGATGATTGATGTCTGCCTCTTTCGACTTTGGGATACGCTCACGTGAAACACCTGCTACCGTCCTCGCTTGCACTACCTATACTGCCCCGTCGCCGATTCGTTCAGGGCCTAGCGGCCGGCGGCGTATTGTTGGGCTTATCGCCCTTTGCCCGAGCTGCTGGGAGTCCGTCCGCCAAGACGAGCACCGGCTCAGCCGCTGTGCTGACGGGGACCGAGTTCAACTTGGAGATCGGTGAATCGCCCGTCAACTTCACCGGCAATCCACGCATGGCGACAACAGTCAATGGCTCGCTTCCTGCGCCTACCTTACGCTGGCGCGAAGGCGATACGATCACTATTCGCGTCAAGAACCGCCTCAAGGAAGCCACCTCCATTCATTGGCACGGTATCATCCTGCCCTTCCAAATGGATGGCGTGCCAGGTATCAGTTTTGCGGGCATCGCCCCAGGGGAAACGTTTACCTACCGATTTAAAGTCGAACAAAGCGGCACGTACTGGTATCACTCGCACTCAGGGATGCAGGAGGCGACCGGCGTTTATGGGGCGATCATTATCGACCCGGCACAAACCGACCCCATACGCGCGGATCGGGAGTACGTCGTTCAGCTCTCTGACTGGACCGACGAGGACCCGATGCGAGTCCTGTCCAAACTCAAGATGCAAGGCGACTACTACAACTACAACCAACCCACCGCCATTGATTTCTTCCAGGATGCCTCGCGAGATGGCCTAAAAGCGGCTATCGATAAGCGCAAGATGTGGAACGAGATGCGCATGAGTCCGACCGATCTTGCGGACTTATCGGCCAACGTGTTGACTTACCTGATGAACGGCACAACGCCAGCGGGCAACTGGACTGGGCTATTTCAACCTGGAGAACGTGTGCGGCTGCGCTTTATCAACGGCGCAGCAAACACTTTCTACGATGTGCGCATACCAGGGCTGAAGTTAACAGTTGTTCAGGCGGACGGCGTCAATGTAGAACCGGTAACCGTTGATGAGTTCCGGTTCGGGCCAGGAGAAACCTACGACGTATTGGTGCAGCCGAAGGACGACGCTTACACCGTTTATGCGCAGGCCATGGACCGCACCGGATATGCCCGTGGCACGCTGGCTACGCGTGCTGGTCTCGAGGCGCCCGTGCCCGCGCTTGACCCTGTGGAATGGCTCACCATGGCGGACATGATGGGTGCCATGGGTGGCGGAATGTCGGGAATGAGCCATGGCGCGTCTGGTCAGTCGCCGATGAGCGGTATGGACCACGGCAATATGGCAGGGATGAACCATGGCAGCATGCAGGGAATGAATCACGCGGGCATGACGGGTATGAATCATGGCGCGATGGCAGCAGCCGGCGCGAGCACCCAAGTGCGCCACGCCAAGACCGAGTATGGCCCAAGTATCGATATGCGGGTCGACATGCCGCGCACCAACCTGGACGATCCCGGCATTGGGCTGCGCAACAACGGCCGCAGAGTATTGACGCTATCGGACTTGCACACCGTGGGTGGCGCGATGGATCCGCGCGGTGCAGAGCGTGAAATCGAGCTGCACCTCACCGGCAATATGGAGCGCTATACCTGGTCGTTCGACGGCGTTGAATATGGAAAATCGACGCCAGTCCATTTCCGCTACGGCGAGCGGGTCAGAGTCATATTGCACAACGACACCATGATGACGCACCCGATGCACTTGCACGGTATGTGGAGTGAGCTGGAGGCCCCCGACGGCAGCTTCCAAGCTCGCCGTCACACAATTCCGGTGCAGCCGGCGCAACGCATCAGCTTTCTCGTGACCGCCGATGCACTGGGTCGCTGGGCTTGGCACTGCCATCTGATGCTGCATATGGATGCGGGGATGTTTCGCGAAGTGGTGGTGGCATGAGCTCAATAATCGAGAAAAAGGAAATCTTGACCGTGAATACCCATATAAGAAAACGCATGCTTGGAGTCGCCATCGCAACGCTCGGTGCAACTCCGCTTTTTGCCTACGCCCAAGCGCACGACGCCCATAGCGGCCATACCGCCATGCCGGCCAGCTCGGCGCCTGCCGATGCAGCAAGCATGCCTGGCATGGATCACAGCAAAATGAGTATGCCTGACATGGACCATGGCACCATGAATATGAAGCCAACCTCCGCGCCTAAGCCAGCAGAGGCCATGCCGGGGATGAACCATGGCCAAGCCAACACAGCGCCACCTGCGCCTGCTCACGATATGGGAGCAATGAATACGAGCGGTGGAGAAATGGACCACGGCGATATGCAGATGCAAGGCGGATCGGCGCCACCCGATGCCCGCGATCCGGATGCTTACTCCGATGGCTACGTGCGTAACGCGGGCAAGTATGCATTACCACCCTCAAATGCGCTGATCATGTCGGACATGCACAACTTCGGTTCGGTCTACTTCGACCGGTTGGAGTACGTCAGGGCGCGAGGCGAAGAATGGGCGGCCTACGAAGGGGAGGCCTGGTACGGCAGCACCTATAACCGCGCCGTCATTAAAGCGGAGGGCGAAGTGGCGAGCGGCAAGTTGCAGGAATCCGAGACGCAGCTCCTGTGGCGCCATGCGGTTTCAACGTTCTGGAATACGGAACTGGGCGTACGATTCGACCATGCACAGGGCGCGCCAAACCGAGAATGGCTGGCATTCGGCTTTAATGGGCTTGCGCCTTACTGGTTTGAAGTCGATGCCACCGCCTATGTCGGCCCCAGCGGTCGAACTGCGCTAGGCCTAAGCGCAGAGTACGACATCTTGCTTACCCAGAAACTGTATCTTCAACCAAGCGTAGAGGTCAACTTTTACGGTAAGAACGATCCAGCGCGAGAGATTGGAAGCGGGCTATCGGATGGCACGGCCGGTCTGCGTTTGAAGTACGAAGTCACGCGTCAGTTTGTTCCTTACGTTGGCGTGGAGTGGTCCAGCAAATTCGGAAAAACGGCGGATTACGCGCGCGCGGCGGGCGACTCCAAGCAGGAAACCCGTTTCGTGGCCGGTTTGAGCTTTCGGTTTTAACTGTTGTACCAGGGAACATCAAGCCTGATGCTCTTATTTTTCCCTTATCCAAAAGTGGTTTTCATGAAAAAGACACTATCTGTACTGATATTAAGCACGTTACCCGCCCTGGCATTAGCCGCCGGAAGCCATGGTGGAGGTCATGAAATGAAAGACGGCACCATGATGCAAGGCCATGATATGTCCAGCATGAACCACGGCGATTCAGCTGTGGGACAACCTGGCGATGCCGCCAAGGTCACGCGTACGATCGAACTCGTCATGGACGACACCATGCGTTTTTCTCCAAGCCAGTTCAACGTCAAGCCTGGCGAGACGGTCCGTTTTTTCATGAAAAACAACGGTAAGATTCCTCATGAAATGGTGATCGGCTCCGTTGCAGAACTCAAAGAGCATGCCGCCATGATGCAAAAAATGCCGGGGATGAAACATGCTGAGCCCAATATGATCACGGTCAATCCTGGCCAAAAGGGTGGTCTCGTCTGGCAGTTTCCTCAGGCCGGAACCGTTGACTTTGCCTGCCTTCTTCCTGGTCACATGGAGGCGGGCATGATCGGTAAGGTAAAAGTCGGATAAGGCGACGTAAAGACAGTGCCTAATGGCTTGATTATCCATCCACTTCGTGATGGGTTACCAGGCACAGCAGCAACAATACGTTCCCCCAGAGCGGCAGCACTGCATACAGTGCTGCCAATTGCTTATTTAACGATTCTAATCAGAGCCGATCCGGCGACAAAAGGCGAATCACGCTCTCGCACTATCTAAATATTTTGGGTATACGGATTTAATGGTTGATGGGGCACCTTCACCCCATCAATCGTAATGCTCCGGCCTGTACCGTCTTGACCGCGCGGGCTCAACAATCCATTCACAATTAAAATCGGCCTTCACCTCTTACCGACATTTAGGCCCGATATGGATCATGAGACCATCAATCGCAATTTAATTATCATTT
>NZ_JACJUU010000019.1 GCF_014237865.1 Pusillimonas minor | reverse complement strand
CATGCTCTGTATCAGGCTGCTCGCGCCCATCACCCTGCACGCTGGTCGGGAAAAACGCGCAACTGGCAACCCATAGGCAGCGTCTGGCTGAATCCAGAAAAGGAAACGACCGTTATCCATGATCAGAATGAGTTAAAAGCAGCATGACTCATGTTCCAACTACCTTGACAGACGCCGTCACTGGCCGTATGAATACCCAATTCCCGCAATTGAGGCGCCAGGCGCCGCCCAACGCCCCAAACATCCTCAATCGCCACATGACGCAGTGCTCGAAGCCGCTGCTCATGATCAAGCGTTGATAAATCACATACGCCCTGCAGCCGGGGAATTTTCTTAGCCAGGTGATTGGCCAATTTAGCCAGCGTTTTACTGGGGCCAATACCGACGCACGTCGGTATGCCCACCCATTGCTTTACGCGCTCACGTATCGTGCTGCCCAGCTCGCGGCCGGTACCGGGAACGCCAGTCAAGTCCAGGAAAGACTCGTCAATGGAATAGATTTCCTGTAGCGGGGAAAACTGCCCAATGACATTCATCATCCGCTGGCTTAAGTCGCCATACAACGAAAAGTTGGCCGACAGAGCCAATAAACCATGCGTCTGCGCCAGGTGTTTGATCTGAAACCAGGGTGCACCCATTTTGACACCCAGGTCTTTAGCTTCTTGCGTGCGCGCAATGGCGCAGCCATCGTTATATCTGAATGACCCTAACAATTAGTAGCGTATAACATACTGATTTATATAGAAATTATCCCGCTAACATTTTTCTGTTTTTTGGCTTGGCGGCGAGTCTTCGGCTGGCGTTTCACCGTGTTCAGAGCGGTGGCTTGCATCATTTATATGGTTAACCAAGGCCGCGATCCAAGGAATGGAACTGATTTGCCAACCTGGATTTGCCTTCAGCAAAGCGGAAAATTCTGCTGTTGGGGAAATTGCACTCCACTTGACCACCTGTTTACATTCGACCTGACCAGTCATTTGCATTCGTTCTGACCACCGATTGCATCAGATTCGACCAGTCCGCTTTGTAACAATGATCGACAGAGAACGGCCAGAAGCCGACGCTCGATAAGGAGGACTTATGGCGAGCTATGGCATGCATGGAGGCTCGATAAAGGTACGCGTCTGGTAAGCTGTGCCACTTGATTCTTAGCTACAGTTCTCAGTCATGAACATCCTTCTATTTCTCGGCGGGCTTTTCTTGCTGGTCATGGGTGCCAGCTTGTTGGTGCGAGGCTCTTCCAAGCTGGCCCTGTCGTTTGGCATCAGTCCGCTGGTCGTGGGACTGACGATCGTTGCGCTCGGCACAAGCGCACCCGAGGTTGCAGTCAGCGTGGGGGCCGTGCTCGATGGGAAAACCGACATTGCCATTGGCAACGTGGTGGGCAGCAACATATTCAACGTTCTGTTCATCCTTGGCATCAGCGCGTTGATTGCACCGCTGGTGGTCAACATTCAGCTGATACGCCAGGAGGTACCGATCATGATCGGTGCATGTTTTCTCTTGCTCGCCTTGGGGTTGGACGGTCAACTTTCTTTTTTCGATGGCGGTTTTCTCTTCGTGCTGCTGGTGTCTTACACAGTGTTCCTGATCGTGCAGTCACGGCGCGAAACCCAGCTCGCCAAGGACGAATACGCGGGTGAGATCAAACCCTCTGCCCCCGGCGCCTGGGACGATCGGTTGCCGGTTCAGTTGCTGCTGATTGCCGCTGGCCTAGCTGCGTTAGTGTTCGGCTCCGAGTACCTAGTGCAAGCATCGGTGAGTTTCGCCAAGGCCATGGGTGTGAGCGACCTGATCATTGGGCTGACCATCGTTGCCGCTGGTACCAGCATGCCCGAGGTTGCCACCAGCATCGCCGCAGTCATCAAGGGCGAACGGGACATCGCAGTGGGCAATGTGGTGGGAAGCAATACCTTCAACATTCTGGGCTGCCTGGGTGTCTCGGGCCTAGTGTCGGGTGACCTGGGGTTGGACATGGCTCCATCGCTGCTGGCCTTTGACATCTGGGTCATGGTGGCAGTGTCGTTTGCCTGCCTCCCCGTGTTCATGACTGGTCGCGAGATCGCTCGCTGGGAAGGCGGGGTCTTTCTGGGCTACTACGTCGCATACGTGGCTTACTTGATCATGGCCGCGCAGCAGCACGATGCGCTGCCAGCATTCTCGGGCGTCATGCTCAGCTTCGTCGTACCGCTGACGGTCGTGACGCTGGTTGTTGTGTTGATCCGCCGCCCAGTAAAGAAAGGATAAAGCATAAAACTTTGCCCTCTATCACTAGCTAATGACTGCTATGGGTCGCTCTCTGCCGGTCAGGGCCCCGAAGCATGCTGGTCAAATCCGATGCAAATGACTGGTCAGGTCGAATGCTAATGGGTGGGCAAGTCTGTGCAATTACCTAGCATTTGCCAACCAAGCGAATACATCCCTAATCTGTTCGCCAATGTGCAACCCACCGTCTCGCAAAAGTCATGCAGGTGATGGATCAAATCAATGCAAATGGCGCCGGGCACACTGCGGCCTGGTCGTGTCCCGGTAACCCCAGTGTGGAATATGAAGCGCGAGATGCTCAGTCCTAGCTACACAACCAGGTTAGATCAGCTCTGGACTGTCAAATGCCAATGGGAGCTATCTGCCGGGCTTCGGGGCCATAGCGACAACCTTTCCGCTGGAGACCGCTTTCAACTCAGCCATTTCGAACAGCAGGCGCTGGTTTACAGAAGCAATCCTGGCTAGCTCCTCTAAGAGTTGGTCGTTTTCCGCACGGAGCGCCCTGTTTTTTTCCTTCTCGCTCATCAGCGCCTGGTGCTTCGAATCACGCTGGGCGCGCACCGACTTGCCCATGAGATTGCGAATTTTCTCTGCCACCGCTGGGTAGGTATTATGGATGAGACCCGGCGTAACACCTGCTGCTCGGGCAACCGAAGCGATGGAGAGCTTTTCGTTGCCTGCGACGAGACTATCAATGACCTTATCTAGCGCGTCGAGGGTCTTCGATCTTGAACGACCTGGGGTCTGATCCTGGGTAGACTTATTCGCCATTTACAGCCTCGTCCACATCATCGTTTATGGGAGAGAGACCCAAGCTCGTAATGACGTCGAGTGCGACTTGTAAATCTCGCTCTGCTCGCTGCCGCACGGCAGGGCCAGCATCTTCAATTTTGATCAGCTCCTGCTGTTGGATGTAAATGTCCTGCCAAGTGCCAACGAAGAATTCATCGATCACCGAATTTTTGCACCCTGGGCACCGTGTGGCCTCGTATAGACCAGCGCCGCCGCAGCCTCGCTCCGTTGCAATGCACCAACCGTGTCCAGTCGCACGAATGTTGGCATGTGGCGCCGTTTGGGCAAGCAATGCAGCCCTATCCTTGATTGGAATTGCTCGCAGCTCCACGATCTTTTCGCCTGCACCACCTGCCAAAGGCTGATCATCGAGCCATGATTCGATCAGATCAATTTTAAACTCTGTCATCTGCTGCAAGATTTCATCAAAAAGCGTCAGGTCTTGCTGCGGATTTGACGCATAGAGTTGGGTCATGCTCATGCTGCTGTGCTTGAACTGCCACTTGAGAAAGATAAGTGAAGTTCGCCCCATACGGGACTCTACAAAGCACCGTGCGTATGTTCTCCTGCATTGGTGTGTCCTCAATGGCCAATCGCTTCCAGCGGCTTTGGCTATACGATCAAACGCAGCATTGGAAGCTTGGCCGCTGAGTGCCTCAACGTGATAGCTTTCCTGAACTTTCCCCCCTTGTGTGTTTCGTCCCAAAAATAGCTTCTTCGAATCCTTTCGGGCTTTTTCGAGTCTAAGGAGATGTTCAGTTGAATTCGAAAATTCCCGATTGCTTGCAAGCTGCCTAATCTCTTGATCCAACTCCTTTCTGATAGGCGCTGAATATCTAGCCAAAAGAGTTAATGCTTCAAGCGTCAGCTCTGGCACAAGATACTCGACCCGGCCTTTACCTGTCTTATGCTCGATTGTGGCCACCCAGCAAAAGGTAACCCCATTTTTTAACTCTTTGCGCCAAGCGTCAACCTCAATCCCAATTGCCTCGTCATTGCGCATACCGCTAGTGATTGAAACTATATACAGCACAGCATCTCTGCAACGAATTGACATCCGTTCATCACTGGGATGATATCCAATGCCATTGACAGCCAGTTCGACCTTCATCTCCCGGACAATGCTTTCGCAATAATTGAAAATCCTGGATTGTTCATCAGGGGGAATTATATCCGTCCGCCCAACGTTTTTATTGGCAGCATCCAACCCTTTTACGTTCGCAATTCCGCAAATCCGCCACAATGTCGAATTACCCCAAGGATAACTCTGGAGGGGAAACATCGTGTCGGCAGAAAACACCCAAAGAAAATCAATAATCCGTAATCGCCCATACAGCGGCAAAGGCCTTAACTTCAACTCATCTTTGCAATGATGAACGTAATTACTGATATGGATCGGACGGACGTCTGCGAAACTTGAAACCCCCAGATTATTTAACCAGCGAACAAAAGGCATCACGCTGGCAACGGCGAAAGTAGTGACACCCCGTGCGATAGGAGGCTTAGAGCTAGGCATGCCTCTCTTAAACCAAGCATAAGCAACAGCTTTGCAGTCATCAATGAGCGCCCGAGGCATGCCCATATCCCAGTTGATGAATTTAAAGGAATGAGCAACATTGGCCTGATCAAAAAACGGGCGAAAATCCCACTGTGCATCGCCAAACCTGCTGAGAACCAACGTTTCGCCATCTTCATTAATGATAGCGCTGATGACGATTGCATTCCGCTCTGCGGGACTTAGGCCATTCGCTGTAACTGGCTGTGCGATGAGGACATCATATGCCTTTAACACCGCATTCGTGCTTCTTATGCTCAAATTTTACCGCCAAATTTTTTCTTCATGAATTCGATCTTTTTAGCCCAGAACAAGTGCGGAGATGACTCAGCCTTGGCCCTTGCTTGCGAAACCAATGCAAGATCAAACTTTCGGGAAGTGAAATCATCTATCAGTCGAATATAGTCAAACTGGCGCTTGCGCCATGCGTCCCACTCGTCCGTTAGAAAGTATTCGACTTCGGCATACAAGAATTGTTGGTAGCTGAATAGCCGATATAAATCCTCCAGAGTGCCTACAATTGCATAGCTAGAGCAGCCGAGGCAGTGGATGAACTCAGAACAATGATTGACGCCATCCTTAGGCGCCAGGCTACCGTAAAGGCTATCTTTACAGCCGCCTGGTGGGGTTGGTGTAATGTTGATGCCACGTAGCCTGTCCGGGAAAGCCTCCCCAACAAATATCGCCCCTTCGACCTTGATCTCATCGTTGATTTTCAAATAGTGATTATCGGCGACACTAGGGGTGTGACCCATAACGGAGGAAACTTCTAGAATGTCGCCACCACTCAGTTTCCACAAACGGCTTTCCATAGTCTTTCGCAGCCGACTAAGCGTTACATTTAGTCGATTACCTAGATCGTCTTGGAGTGCGTGACGCTCACAAATATTTTTGGTAGACACGTATAAAGCGCTGGGCGTGAGAGTAACAATGTTGTTCGCGCCACCCCGCTGCCCTGAGCGATACAACGTAAGCGTCCGGGGAACCTCATCTGGTAATCCGCGATAGTGTCGTAGAACATACGTGTCCACTAAAATCTTAATGGACACGTATGCACGATGACACCAAGCTGGTCACACACCGACCCAAACGACGTCACCACACTGCACAGTTCAAGGCCCAGGTGGTTGCCCTGTGCCAGCAACCCCACGTTTCGATGGCGTCAGTGGCACGCGCCCATGACCTCAATGCCAACCTGTTGCGACGCTGGGTCTCGGATCATCAGCGCCAGCAATTACGGCTTGAGCCGAGTGTAGCGCCTTCGCAATCGACGCCGTTGCAACGGCATGCCACGCAGACCACAGCAGATGCCCCGGATCAGTCGCAAGCATGGCCAACTCCTGGTTTTATTGCGCTGTCAGCGTCACCATTGCGCGTGATGCCCGCAGCGGCATCACGCCCCGGCGCCGTCGTCCAGACCGAACCCGTTCAGGTCGAACTGACGGCCGGTGCCTGGCACGTACGCGTGCACTGGCCTGGCCAGCGGCTTGACGCGCTGGCCCCATGGCTACGGTCGCTGATGGCATGATCCGGATCGATCACGTCTGGCTGGCGGTAGAGCCCATGGATATGCGCGCCGGGGCCGACACGGCACTGGCCCGGGTTGTGCGTGTCTTCGGTGCAGCCCATCCGCACCACGCGTATGTGTTTGCCAACAAACGGGCCAATCGCATGAAGGTGTTGGTGCATGATGGCATCGGCGTCTGGTTGGTGGCTCGGCGTCTGAATCAAGGCCATTTCGTGTGGTCAAGTGACGGCCATGGCAGCGTATCACTCACTCACGAGCAGCTCGATGCCCTGGTGCTGGGCTTGCCTTGGCAGCGCATCGGCCAGGCCGGCATTATCCGTCTGGTTTAACCCTCAAAGATCGTTATTCTGCAATCGGGGACGTTGCCAATAGTCGGCGCACAGGCCCTGTGCAACACTACGCCTCATGATGACGAGCACGCCCGATGACCTTGACCAGCTAGACGCGCACCAGTTGCGCGAACTGGCGCGTCAGCTCATGCTGGCCAATGCACGCAAAGATCAAGACATCACGTTCAAAGCGGCGCGTATCACGGCGTTGTCTCACGAGATTGCCATCTTGCGCCGACACAAGTTCGGCCAAAAAAGCGAGCAGTTCAGCGGGGAGCAGGCGTTGTTGTTTGACGAGGCCGTGGGCGAAGACCTTGAGGCGATCGAGCGCGAACTCAATAAACTTAAAAACCAGTCGGCTCCAAGTGAACCACGCGATAAACCGCGTCGTGCCACCTTACCGCCCGAGTTACCCCGCACCACCATCCACCACGAACCCGCGTCCACAACCTGCGACTGCGGCTGTCAGCTCAAGCGTATCCGGGAAGACGTCAGCGAGAAGCTGGACTACACCCCGGGCACCTTCAGCGTTGAGCGTCATGTGCGTGGGGTCTGGGCGTGTACACACTGTCAGTCAATGACGCAGGCTTCGATGCCCGCGTACATCATCGACAAAGGCATCGCGGCGGTGGGGCTGCTGGCTCAGGTTCTGATCGCCAAATATGCCGATCATTTGCCCCTGTATCGCCAGGAAGCGATCTTCAAGCGCGACGGCATGCACATCCCGCGCTCGAGCATGGCTCAGTGGGTCGGGCAATGTGGTCATGAACTGCAACCACTGGTCGATGCCCTGCGTCGGTGTATCTTGCAACACCGTATCATCCATGCCGACGAAACCCCGGTGCGCATGCTCAAGCCCGGTAGCGGCAAGACCCATAAGGCCTACCTCTGGACCTATGCACCGGGCAAGTTCGAATCCTTGAAGGCCGTCATCTACGACTTCAATGAGGGTCGAGCAGGTCTCTATGCCCGCGAGTTCCTGGGTGATTGGCAAGGTCAGCTGGTCGTTGATGACTACTCGGGCTACAACGCCTTGTTCCGCCAGGGTGTGACTGAGCTCGGTTGCATGGCGCACGCGCGGCGAAAATTCTTCGATTTGCACAAGAACAACCAGAGCCCTGTGGGTCAACAGGCGCTGGAGTTGATTGGCGAGCTTTATGCCATTGAGCGCGAGGCGGTGACCCTGTCTCCCACCCGACGCCTTGCGCTACGTCAAGAAAAAGCCAGGCCCCTGGCCGATGCCCTGCACGCCTGGATGCTGGCTCAACGCCAGCGGGTATTAAATGGCACCGGCACCGCCAAAGCGCTCGATTACAGCCTGAAACGCTGGGTGGCACTGACCCGCTATCTGGACGATCCATTCATCCCAATCGATAACAACCACATCGAGCAGCAGATCAGACCGGTGGCCGTTGGAAGATCCAACTGGCTCTTTGCAGGCTCATTGCGTGCCGGTAAACGCGCAGCGGCCATCATGAGTCTGATTCAATCGGCCAAGCTCAATGGCCTGAACCCGCACGCCTATCTAAAAGATGTGCTCACACGCCTGCCGACACACCCGAACAGCCGGATCGATGAGCTTCTGCCGCACAATTGGGCGGCTTTACAGGCCGACAGCGCCGACGCTGTTCTTGAAAAAATTTGTGCTTGAGGTAGGAAGGGGAATGTAGTTCCCCATGCGCTTACGATACAACCATACATATGAACAAATCTCCTCGGATGCCATCGCCAGAAGTGGCTTGCTGATTTCAAGGGCTTTATTCAAGACTGCAACCCCATCGAGTGGAATGGCGCTGTACTCATCTAGCAAGTTAGTTTGACGTATTGTTTTACTCTGCGCACCTTTGCCCCTACGCTTGATAGTAGTTATCAATCTGAGATTTGGTACAAACGGGTGAGGCTTTAGGGCATCCCTCGTCATTTCTAATAATGGCGTGGTATTAATACCTGACCTCGCCGCCGTAATTAGTAGCATCACCGCCATTGCCTCTGCTCCATTACCGAGGAACGTACCCTTATGGATAGCAACAAGGTCTGACTTTAATGCGCCGAGCAGCCTTTGCATTTCCCCCATGGTAAGCGGATCTGCATCTTTTGTGTTCTGCGCATTGTTGGGGAATGGATTTGGCGGCAAGAGATCGTCAGTAGCGGTTTCTACAAATCCATAATCAGCCAGAACGATGACCAATGACTTAAAGCTGGTGTAGTAGTTCTTGGCCGTCGAGCCGTTGGGGTACTTAAGTTTTAGCCAAGAGACATAACGTTCCAAATGGCGTTTGGTCAGACCGTTCGGCGGAGCCTGTCCGTAATTTTGTGGGTGAGGCATATCATAGGGGTTAAAAACCATGGATATGCCAATGAAGAAGAAGCGTACCGTTGCCGCTCAGGCAGCCGCCCGTGGGCCGTTGCCTGATCTACCCAGGGAACTGCTCGATGAACTGGTCAAGGGTCCGATGACGCCCACTGAAGTCCAGGATTTGATGCTGGCGTTCAACAAGGCGATCATCGAACGGGCCATGGGTGCGGAGATGAACATACATCTGGGCTACAGGCCCGGCGAGGCCAAGCCACCTGAGCAAGCCAACGAGCGCAACGGTGCCAGCGGCAAGACGATCATTACCGATCGCGGCCCTGTGCGCGTAGACCTGCCTCGGGATCGCGACGGCAGCTTCGAGCCCATTCTTATCCCAAAGCACGAGCGCCGGTTTACCGGCTTTGATGAACGCATCATCGCCATGTACGCGCGCGGCATGAGCGTGCGCGAGATCCAGGGCTTTTTGGCCGAGAGCTACGGCACCGAGGTGTCGCCGG
Source organism: Pusillimonas minor (assembly GCF_014237865.1). Classification (GTDB taxonomy): domain Bacteria; phylum Pseudomonadota; class Gammaproteobacteria; order Burkholderiales; family Burkholderiaceae_B; genus Neopusillimonas; species Neopusillimonas minor. The sequence goes on along the minus strand of NZ_JACJUU010000019.1, from coordinate 16,084 downwards.
ACTTTATCAGCTCCGTGACCGACGAGGTCATGGCCGAGGCCATCGCCTGGCAGAGCCGCCCGCTCGAAGCCATGTACCCGGTCGTATTCTTCGATGCGCTGCGAGTCAAGATTCGCACCGATGGGGTCGTCAGCAACAAGGCGGTGTACCTGGCTCTTGGCATCCAGGCCGACGGTCAGCGCGACGTACTGGGCTTATGGATCGAGCAGACCGAGGGTGCCAAGTTCTGGCTCAAGGTCTTCAATGAACTGAAGACCCGCGGCGTTCAAGACATTCTGATCGCTGTCGTGGACGGCCTGAAGGGTTTGGCAGAGGCGATCAATACCGCCTACCCAAAGACCGCCGTGCAAACCTGCATCGTGCATCTAATCCGAAACAGTCTGGATTACGCTGGCTGGAAGGATCGCAAAGTGGTTGCCCAGGCGTTGCGGCCCATCTATGCCGCCAGCAGCGAGCAAGAGGCCGAAATGGCTTTGCAGGACTTTGCACAGGGCCAATGGGGCGCCAAGTATCCGACCATCGTGCAGGCTTGGCAACGGGCATGGGAATACGTAATTCCGTTCTTCGTATTCCCGCCGCAGATCCGACGTGTCATCTACACCACCAACGCCATCGAAAGCCTGAACATGCAATTGCGTAAAATCATCAAAACGCGAGGTCACTTCCCTAACGACGAAGCGGCCATCAAGCTGCTGTGGCTGGCACTGCGCAACGTGCTGAACAAATCCGTGCGCGCTGCCTTTGATTGGAAGTCAGCCATGAATCAGTTTGCCATCATGTTCGGCGAACGGTTCACGCAGGCTCGGGGATAAAGTTGTTAAACCGCCTCGCCCACAAAAAGACGGATACTCCCTGCCGCAGCGAATCACAACCTTGCACACGCCGCAGCCGCCGTTCAGGCATCCAGCCGGAATGCCCTTTTTGCCAATGCGTGCCATGCCCTGCAACAATGTCTCCGCACTACTGCAAACATAGGCTTCGCCCGTCTGCAGCAGTCGGATCGCATGACGGCAGTTTGTCGCCCCTGCCCCGCTATCAATTGCTGGTAAGCTCTTCATGTCGGCGAGTTCTGAAGTTAATCGCAAGACCTGCGATTACGGACGATCACAGCCGGCCTCTTCAGCAATGTTGGCTCATTCATAGTCGTATAGAATTTCCTGATCTATCAACGCAAAAAGCAGCTCCCCCTCAACCTTGCTGTCGTAGCGTTTCAGCGGTTTTTGCGCCAGCCCCAACGGCTCGCCGGTCTTGAGATTCCATTGCCATAAATGTTTGTGGCACGTCAGTGTCTGACCATCGCAGATTCCTTGGCATAGTGGTTCCTCCAAATGCGGGCACATCGGAGGAATTACTACCGTTTGGTTGTCGCCGCGGACTACCGCCACGGGCGTTCCGTCCACATCAAATTCCATGATCTGATTCTGCTCAAGTTCATTAAGAGAACAAACTTTCTTCCAGGGCATTGCATTTATCCTTTCAACAAAAATCATCGGAACGAATTGCTGTTGGGCTCAACTTGCCGTGCAAGATCAGCGCTTTAACCGTCGCCTGCACCATCGGCTTCGACCCCGAGACAAACGCAATGCCGCCCAGTGGCTTGGCGCTTGCCAGCTCGCGAACCGCGTCGTGCGCATAGCCGGCAAAAACCTGTGCAAAGTCGCGGACTTGCTCGCGCAGAACATCAACGTCGTCGTTGCGCGGCTCGGATAAAGCAATGATCGCCTTCAAATGGCCGCCGGAACGTTTCACTATGTGCTCAATCTCCTCCAGCAGAAACACGTCTTCGCGCGTGCGCGCCGCGTAGATAAGCTGCATGGAACCCGGCGCACCCTGACGCGCCCACTCGAACATGATTGGAAGCATAGGCGCTATCCCGGTACTTCCAGCGATGCAGGTGATGTCATCGTAAGCCGCGCCATCTTCAAGACATGCTGATCCCAGCGGGCCGAATAGCCGTAGCGGCATGCCGATCACGCTATCAGACCCCAGCAACGCATCGAGCTCGCTTCCTTTTCGGGGTTTTGCTAGCAGGCGAACCTGGTCTACAGGGGAATGATCGGTATTTGAAATCGAGAGCGCGCGCGGCCCGTTCAAGCCTTGAAACCAGACCAGAATGAATTGCCCGGGCGTAAAAAGCAGGCCGCGATCGAGCTGCAGCTGCAGCTCGGTGACGCCCGGCGCAAGCCAGGATTTGTTTAGCACGTGTGCGGAGCAATAATCCGGCGTGTGCAACGGCCCGTGTCTGTTAACTGCGCTTTCGGCCGTACGCAACCGGGTCGGAACGAATGCGGCAGACTGGCACAACAGAACCCGGCCGCCTTGACGCATCCTTGCTGAAAGGCCGGGCGCGTCTGGCCAGCGATTCTCCAACGCGCCTTCCATCACCTGCGCCACGCAGGTTCCGCAGGTTCCGCTCGCGCACGAATACGCCAATGGAACTCCGGCACGCAAGGCCTCGTGGAGAATCAGGTCACCTGCCGCAACATCCACCTTATATGAGTTATGCTCCGTTTCGATCGTGACCGGGACCGTGGCGCGAGCACGATCGGGGCGGCAGTTCGGCAGTGCAATCTCCTTTTTCATATGCGCTCCATCTCCATGGCTCGTGCAGCAATCGGTTTTTGCCGCGTACGATACCCGGCAAAAACCGACCAGATGAAGGCTGCAAGGCATACGGCTACCGCGGCCCAGTAGGTCGACCTTATACCGGCAAATCCCGCGCTCCATGCGATTATCGGCGGCAAGGCAAGCAGTACCCTTTCGAACATGGATATCGGGCGCCCCAGCCATCCCAGCAAACTTACCGTCAACAGGAAAATGCTTACCGACGTAACTATTACCGCTTCCAGAACGGCTCCCAGCGATGCGTCATGCAACAGGAGAGCCGGATAGGAAAAGAGGAAGAAAGGCAACAGAATTGACCCTGCTCCAGCCTTCATGGCCTCCAGACCCGCGCGCATATAATTCGCTCCCGCGATCCGCGCCGTAAGCATCAGCGTTGGCGCGACCGGCGGCGTGAAGTTGGAAAGAATGGTCATGTACATGATCAGGAAATGCGCCATCAATGGCTCAGCCCCGAGGCTGATCAACACCGGAGCCAAGGTGACGGCCAGTACCGTATACACCGCAACGCCCGGCATGCCCATACCCATCACATACGCGGCCACCAGCACCAGGAGGAAATTCGCCAGCACGCTGGCGCCGCCGATCTGGCTAACAATAAAGCCGACGATCATCCCGAGCTGTGTAATGTCCAGCGAGGCCATCACGACATCGAGCACACCGGAAGCCATTCCAAGCGCCGCTCCATTGATGGCTGCCTCTAATACGGCATGCAGCCAAACCTTCGGATCGCGCTCGAGGCGGAATATGAGCGCCAGCACCGCGATGGCGACGATAGACCAGAACACCGCCAGCTGGACCGACATGCCAGCGATGATGAGGGCGACGATCACCGCGATCGGAAAAAGAAAACTGATGCTAACCTTGATCCATCCATGCGCCGGGCCGGCATGGGCTTCTCCTTGAATTTGCCCTTGTCCGCCATTCCTGCGATAAATCAAGACTACGAAAAGCAGCAGCCCCATATAAAAAAGCGCCGCAGGAATAATGGCTGCCAGAACAACCCTGGCGTAGGGCACGCCGATGAAATCGGCCATCAGGAACGCCACCATTCCCAGGATCGGCGGCGTGATCTGCCCGCCGGTAGACGCTATCGCCTCGATTGCGGCGGCCTGCTCGGACGTATACCCATCGCGTTTCATCAGCGGGATCGCAATCGGCCCCGTAATGCCGACATTGGCCGCGCCAACACCACTAAAGCTAGCCACCAGGCCGCTAGATACCACCGTAAGCGCTCCGGTCCCGCCGCCAATACGGCGTGCCAAATTGCCTGCGACCCGCCAGATGAATGCACCGGCGCCGGACGCCTGTAGGAAGGTTCCGAAGACTAATAGCAAGAAAATGATTGTGACGCTTAACTCAACGACGTCCCCCAACGCGCCTACCGTCAGCTTTGAAGTCACCCTCAGCAAGTCTAACGCAGGCGCGGTCAAAGGCGCAGGCAAATAGCTTCCCAGATAGGCATAGACGAAAAAAACAATGCCGATGACCGCAAAAGGAACGCCGAAGTAAAGCCCGGTCAGAAAAAACATCCAGAATACGAGAACCGCTCCGGCCAGCATGTCGGGAGGAGAGGCGAAGCCATATCGGGTCAATACGCCGATCTGATCGGACAGAAAGTAAGCGGATGCCGCGAGCACGGACACCCATGCAAAGGCCGCGACAATCTTCATGGACCGGCCTGAATGCCGGCGCAGCAGGTCAAGCGTCAGCACGCCGATGCCCATGGAGATGTGAATAACTTTCGAGCCCATCGGCCCGAAAGTCATGAACAGGTTCAAGAAATGAAATCCCACATAGACAAGAGCTAACGCCGCCAATGTCTCCTTTGTCAAAAAATTGCCTTTTCGGTCTATGTATGTTGATGCAACAGCGTTGACGCGACAGCAGCCCTAAATCGGAATATGGGATCCGAAGGGTAATCTGCGCGTGTCCATCAGCACCATCCTTGAGCACATGACGGGCACGCCGGACTCAAAGCGGAAATTGTCCCGGTATTTTGCGGTGCAGTAGAGCACTGATGCGCCATGCAGGTCGGTGTGGTAGACGCACAAACTGCTTTCCACGGCGAATATCCGCTTTGCCGGGTCGTGGCCGGCCGAGCCAGTCCAGCCAAGTATTCTCCTGAACTGGCCCTTGTACCTTTCGTGCATGGGCAGCTGCTTGAAGAGCACCTCCAACCCCTTATGGTCTTTTTCGAGCCAAGTGACTTCATTACGGATTTCAGGGCTATAAGCGCGGATGGAGTACTCGAGGTCATCCGCACAAGTGGCTAGCCATTCGAAATAATTTTCGGCGTCGAGCAATTGGCAGCCTCGTTCGATGACCCGTCGTATCGCCTCCAACGGTTCTGTGGAAAGTGGCGCTTCAGTTATCCGGACCGGTGGTATTGCATGAGTTTGTACCATATCGTCTCCTACAGAGGTTCGTGTCAGCTATTCAGGGAGCATCGAAGCGGAAGCCGCGCGCAAACCTGTAAGACGTTCCCACTGGCGATAGAACTCGCGAACTGGGAAGTCATCCTGGGTCAAGCGGTTTTCCTCCCTGGCCATCAGAGAGTATTTGGAGGCTTTTCCCATGGTTTCCTTCTGCCTCTCCGTCGCCAGGGCATCTTCGGGCAGATTCCTGCCGAATGGCCCCCAGAATTCGGCGTGGTCCCGGATGCGCTGGCGTCTCATCTGTTCCGGTTCGCCTTTGACGCCCAGACCGCGGAATTGGACCAAGGTCTTTCCTGCCGCTAGCGGAATCTGTGTGTCGATCCGCAGGACGGAAGCGCGGCAGTTGAGCATGACGTCGGGGAAAATATCCAGAATGCGAAATTCATTCGGCTTCAATCCGGGCAGCGTATGCTCTTCGCGCGAGGCGCCGCCCTGCATTTTCTCGTACTGGATGATGAGCGGATCGACCGCCATATGGCCGTTTTCAAACGCATGCCAAGCTCTATTGAAATAGGCAGGATCGATCATGCCGGTCTTCCGATTGAGCACATGCAGATATTCATGGTAGAGCTCCATGTTCGTCTCCTGCCAATGCTTCCAATCGGTATCGAGCACCTGCTCATGGAAATGTAAGACTTCAAGCTCCACTTGGCCGAAGACATCGTCAAACACGGAAAGGCATCCCGCCAGGTAGTCTTCGAGCGGGGCCGCATCATCGTCGAGGTTCACGAACACCAAGCCGCGCGTGGATTCGCATCGGACCTGCTTGAGACCGCATTGCGCCTTGTCAATTTTGACGCATGCATAACCCTCTTCGCGCGGAATATCGATGCATCTGCCGCGCGCATCATAGGTCCAGCGATGGAACAGGCATTCAAACTTGCGCGCGTTGCCCGCGGGCTCTTCGACCAGCTTTACTCCGCGATGCGAGCAGGAATTGACCATCGCGCGAATCTTCGCATCCGGTCCGCGTACAATAAGAAGCGGAACGCCCGCTACCGTGGTGGTACGGAAGTCATTTGTGCCAGCGAGTTCGGATTCGCAGCAAACGAATTTCCATACCTTGGAGAAAATGGTGCGCTGCTCGATATCGAAAATTTTTTGGTCGCAAAAAATTCGATTGTCCACATAGTGAGTCGGCGGAAGGTCTTCCCAAGGAATGGAATAAAATGTCTCATTTCCCTTCATATTGTTCCCTTACAGGTTAGATGAATACGGCCAATTACTAACAGCATATCCATTATGTAACTAGTAGTGAAATGAATAATCTTTATAATGATTACCTAATTTGTTGATAGTTGGGGATAAGCAAAATGCGTTTCACGCTACGCCAGCTGCAGATCTTCATCGCGATCGGGCGGACCGGGAGCACGACCGCGGCCGCCGAAAACATATCGTTGTCGCAGTCTGCGGTCAGCGCAGCTCTCCATGAACTGGAGACCTGCCTGGATACGCGATTGTTCGACCGGGTAGGCAATCGGCTGGCTCTCAACGACAACGGCCGCATGCTGATGCCACAGGCAAGCCTGATCGTCGATGGCGCGGAAACCATGGAAAGGGAATTTTCTTCGCGCGGCGGGCCTGCAGCATCGCTGCTCAAGGTGGGAACCAGCGCGACCATTGGTCACTACATTATGCCGGCGCTGGTTGCAGGCTTTCGTGAGCAGGAACCCGCTACGCATGTGGCGGTCCGGATCAGCGACATCAACGAGATCGCCAACGCGGTCACCAATTTCGACGTCGACGTCGGTTTCATCGAGGGGCCATGCCATGAGCCGGAACTCAAAACGATAACCTGGATGCTAGATAAACTTGTGATCGTGAGCTCCTCCAACCACCCGGTAACACGCCGGTATCCGAATCAAAAGATTCCGATAGAGGAGTTGCAAAAGGCCGACTGGCTGCTCCGGGAAAGAGGCTCCGGCACACGGGAAGTCGTTGAGGAGATGCTGTTACCTCATCTGCACTATCTCAACGAGGGAACGGTTTTTGGAAGCGCCGAGGCGCTCAAGCGCGGCGCGGTGCACGGTTTGGGTCTAAGCTGCCTGTCACACTGGGCAATCCAGGATCAGCTTGCCTGCGGACGGCTTGCAGTACTCGATACGCCGCTGCCCGAGCTCACGCGTCAGTTTTATATTATTTACCACAAGAAAAAATATCTGTCAGCCAGGCTGCAACTATTCATTCATCATTGCCAGGTAAGCGAGCTGTCTCTTGTATGAATGGTGCAGGCACAGTCTGTGGCATTGCTCGACTTCGGCGAGCACCTCATCGGTAATCGTCGATGTACCGGCTCGGATTGTCCGGACACGGTTTTGCAACTCAGGTGGCCTTTTGCATGGCATAAGCCTGACGGGCTTCGTAGGGTAATCGGAAGCCCAGTTTTTCAAGACGCCAGCGACGATTGTACCGATCCTTGAACGCGGTGACTGCCGAGCGCCGCATAGGTGCACTTAAAAATTGAAGGCGAAAGTACCGTCCACTGCGGATCGGCTATGCGGCGGCGTTCTGGCTGCGGACGGAGTTTGGGCGTCCGGCAGCGAGCATGCGATTTAACATAGCCACGCCGATCGCGACCTCGGTCTGTTGCGCCTAAAAACCCCGTGCCTGCAAGCGAGCACCGATGAGCGAGTTATAGCGGCCCACGGTCGTCTCGACCAGACGCGTTTTCCATAACCCGTGGCTTGTTGCCAGGCCAGCCGACCTTCGGTATTGATTATTTCAAGATGACGGCCACGCTGACTTGGCGAACGCGATTCAATGCCGGCAACAGCAGTTTTTTGGGGAGGAATAACTACCGCAATAGCATCGCCATGCTGTGCGATGGTCTGGTAGGCATGCCATCGTAGGTGCCATTGGCTGTCACTTGACCGATCGTCTCGTCGATCTGCCCGAGCAGCGGACGGAGCCTGTCCGTAATTTTGTGGGTGAGGCATATCATAGGGGTTAAAAACCATGGATATGCCAATGAAGAAGAAGCGTACCGTTGCCGCTCAGGCAGCCGCCCGTGGGCCGTTGCCTGATCTACCCAGGGAACTGCTCGATGAACTGGTCAAGGGTCCGATGACGCCCACTGAAGTCCAGGATTTGATGCTGGCGTTCAACAAGGCGATCATCGAACGGGCCATGGGTGCGGAGATGAACATACATCTGGGCTACAGGCCCGGCGAGGCCAAGCCACCTGAGCAAGCCAACGAGCGCAACGGTGCCAGCGGCAAGACGATCATTACCGATCGCGGCCCTGTGCGCGTAGACCTGCCTCGGGATCGCGACGGCAGCTTCGAGCCCATTCTTATCCCAAAGCACGAGCGCCGGTTTACCGGCTTTGATGAACGCATCATCGCCATGTACGCGCGCGGCATGAGCGTGCGCGAGATCCAGGGCTTTTTGGCCGAGAGCTACGGCACCGAGGTGTCGCCGGACTTTATCAGCTCCGTGACCGACGAGGTCATGGCCGAGGCCATCGCCTGGCAGAGCCGCCCGCTCGAAGCCATGTACCCGGTCGTATTCTTCGATGCGCTGCGAGTCAAGATTCGCACCGATGGGGTCGTCAGCAACAAGGCGGTGTACCTGGCTCTTGGCATCCAGGCCGACGGTCAGCGCGACGTACTGGGCTTATGGATCGAGCAGACCGAGGGTGCCAAGTTCTGGCTCAAGGTCTTCAATGAACTGAAGACCCGCGGCGTTCAAGACATTCTGATCGCTGTCGTGGACGGCCTGAAGGGTTTGGCAGAGGCGATCAATACCGCCTACCCAAAGACCGCCGTGCAAACCTGCATCGTGCATCTAATCCGAAACAGTCTGGATTACGCTGGCTGGAAGGATCGCAAAGTGGTTGCCCAGGCGTTGCGGCCCATCTATGCCGCCAGCAGCGAGCAAGAGGCCGAAATGGCTTTGCAGGACTTTGCACAGGGCCAATGGGGCGCCAAGTATCCGACCATCGTGCAGGCTTGGCAACGGGCATGGGAATACGTAATTCCGTTCTTCGTATTCCCGCCGCAGATCCGACGTGTCATCTACACCACCAACGCCATCGAAAGCCTGAACATGCAATTGCGTAAAATCATCAAAACGCGAGGTCACTTCCCTAACGACGAAGCGGCCATCAAGCTGCTGTGGCTGGCACTGCGCAACGTGCTGAACAAATCCGTGCGCGCTGCCTTTGATTGGAAGTCAGCCATGAATCAGTTTGCCATCATGTTCGGCGAACGGTTCACGCAGGCTCGGGGATAAAGTTGTTAAACCGCCTCGCCCACAAAAAGACGGATACTCCCGTTCGGCGTTGCAGGAGGCGACTCGACCGAACCTCCACTTAAGAAACTCAGAAAGAACCTCAATCCATTCACAGAGTAACCAATCAAAGTGGCCACAGAGAAGTTCCCTCCTTGCAGCAACGCCCTGATAACGTAAATACTTTGAATTGCCCAAGTGTCGAAACCCAAACCTAGGTATTGAGAATGGTCGAGCTGCCTATGATTTCGCGGGTTTCTCGGCAAATCAATCTTGATGCTGTCTTCGACAGCCTCGAATCCTTTCGTGACGGATTGCAGGACTGCCTTATAGTTCTTTTGCCGAGCCAACGTAACTACCTCAGGTGCGCTTAGTGGAGTCAGCCATGAACATCATGTCAATTTCGTCCTCATGCGCAAGGACGGATTGAGCCTCAAGCTGATTGATAAGATGCAAGTAAATCATCGTTGTTTGAACATCTGCATGCCCCAACCTGTCTCTGACATACAACAGCGGCTCACCTTCAAACTCTTTGCTTTTCCGAAGAGCAAGCAAGGTATAAGTCCCATAGGTGTGGCGTAGCATGTGGGCCCGAACATAAAAACCGCACTTTCGTTCATAGGACTTCATAACGTCCACTACGGAATCTTTTGAATAATGCCTGCCTTCATTAGTCAGCAGCAGCGCGGTAACACTTCCATCACCATTGGACTTACGAACTTCTCGCTGGTGAAGGGAATAAGACCACATGCTCTCCATCAACGACCATGGCACGTCGATAGTTCTAGGCCGGTCGTACTTGATATGCATGTCTGAAGGATCAAGAGCAACGCTGATCATTTGCCCTGGGCGCAGCCCCTTCTTCAACCTGGGGTTGAACACATATTTGAGAGGAAAAGACCTCGCTTCACAGGAGCGAAGGCCGGTACGCACCATGAGGTGGAACAATATCTGGTGGCTTGGATCGGTATCCAGGGCAAGGCATACCTTGACTTGATCCTTGGTCAGGAATTTGGTCAAGCGCTTTCGGTCGCGAACCATCACCGAAACTTTCGTGCTCTCGGCTCCGGGCCGAGCGATATGACTGAGAAGACCGGAATGTTGGGCAGCTCTTACCCTTTTCTCACCGAAGGGCAGCACAGTTATCAGGTTGCGCTGCTTAGCCCATCGGTAGAACCTCACGATCAAGGCCAGACGATTGTTCACCGTGCCGGGATCAAGTGCTAATTCTCCGCTCGACCAATCCCTGTACCTCGACAGAACACTCAGACCGTGGGCCGGGCTTTCCTCGTCCCAGGCCAATCCATTGGCTTCCAGGAAGGCAAAGTAATCGTACAGACGCCGTCCATAGGCTTCCCAAGTCAAATCGCTTAGGGCCTCACCTGACTCGATAAGCGTGTGCCAAAGGAAGGATTGAGCTGGCTCGACTGGCCATCCCTCTGACCCAATCAGCAACGGAAAGCCTTCAAAGGATCGACCTGCTAATGCTAGGTCTTTTGTTGCGAATACCAGCCTCATGCCGCTGCCCTAAACCACTTCCAATGGATTGCCTTATGAAGCCTGGAAACTGCTGTTCCAGAGGGGTTCAGAAGGTGGCGCGGACTCTACAGGATTTACTAACGATTCCCACCCCTCAGATCATTATTTGAAAGCACCACCAGGGGCCTACCCTCTAGGCTGGGGCGCATTACCCGCTCACATGAACAGTAGAACGAGTTGCCGTCAATAAGCGCTATGCGCCGTGGCTGTGTTTTTTGAGTGTCCATGTCACAACACCCCAGATGACAAGCTCCTGGCCATCTTTTAATTCAATGTTCGGAAACGTCGGGTTGGCCGCTTCGAGCCGAACCTGATTGCGTTTTTTGCAGAGACGCTTAATGGTGAACTCGCCGTCGACGACGGCTACGACAATCTGTCCATGCTTGGCATTCACGGAGCGGTCAATTACTACCAGGTCGCCGTCATCGATGCCGGCGTCACGCATGGACGCGCCGCGCACGCGCATGAAAAACGTTGCGTCCTGCTGCTGAATCAGCAAACTGCTCAAGTCCAGGCGCTGCTCGGCGTGATCCTCGGCCGGGCTGGGAAACCCGCATTGCAAGGTTGTAGGCACGGTCCAAACATACGACGGCAGCGCACATAATGCGATTGGCGTATCCATGATTAATACTGTATGAAATTACAGTATTTTAGCGCGGCTTTAGTGTTTTTGAGCACTGCCTCTGCAGATGGCCACGGATACCAAATTGATACCGGGTCGTGAGCGCCAGTAACCCTTCCCAGAACCTGCGCAATCCCCCTACTCTGCACAGCACAATCCGAACTTTCGTAAACCATTGAGATCGCTAAAAATAATGCTTGAATGTATAATCTAAGACATGGATATCCAACGCAAATTACTCGGTTTTTTACGTGCTCGAAACGAGAAAATACTTCTTCGTTCGGAGATTAAAGCCATGGGTAATACAAGCGATTTAGATCAGGCGCTCATCGCACTGCTCAACCAAGGCTATCTTGAGCAGGTGAACGACGATGTTTATGCGTTCACCGATAAAACATCAGGCGCAAAAGCGGATGATGCTGTGAACCGTCCTGCCAAGCTTACCGGCCACATCTACCCGAACACATCGAATCCAGACACTGCCGTCTCGCGTTACGTTCGCGCACTGGCAAATAGGCACAAAGTTCATTACGAGCCCACGTTTTCCGATCGCTGGGCAAGCTCGGTCACACGACTAGCCGATGATGACGTTAAAAGCGACAAAACAGACGATTTGCTGGTAGCGTTAAGACGTGCAGGCAAGCTTTCGCCAAAAGACATGACAAAGCTGGTGATTTCGCATCACCGCGAAGCTCGCCGTGTTTGACCCGTTTGGCGATTACGCCACGGCCGGATATCTTCGAAACCACCTTCAAGAAAAAGACCTCGACTTGATTAAACAAGCCGAGCACGAATTGTTTCGTGCGCAATTATCCGAAGCCATGGATTATCTGGAAAGTCGCAAACGCATCGAATATGCTGACTTTCTCAAAGTGCACCAAATATTGTTCGAAGGCCTTTACCCTTGGGCTGGTGCCGATCGCCAGCAGGTTGCGCCACAAAGTGCCATTCGGAAAGGTGCGGTTGAGTTTTGTCACCCAGCCGACTGCCAACGCGCGGTTCAGCTCGGCTTATCAATGGCGCAAGAGCAACAGCAAATGGCTGCACGTCCGGGCCACATCATGGGGCTGTTTGCTTATGGACACCCGTTTCTTGATGGAAACGGGCGCACAATGCTGGTCGTACACGCTGAGCTGTGCTATCGGGCCAATTTGTCAATTGATTGGGCAAGCACAAGAAAGGCCGATTATCTGACGGCGCTCACCCGGGAGATCGAAGCGCCCAACGCCAAGCACCTAGATGACTACCTGCGCAATTTCATCGGCCCAAAAATTGGGCGCGACGAGTGGACAGCCGTCATTACCGATTTGCCCGGTTTGGACGGCAATCAAGCTGGTGAGGACATATCAACCCCCTACTCCGATCCTGGCGTGCTCGAGCGATATCACGCTTTTGAGCAACGCAGAAATTACAAGCTATAAATACAACCCAAACACGCTACCCGGCAACCAAATACAAAGTCGGCGCTTAACCGGGCGCCGGACCGGGCAAGGCACTTAAAGTTGCCCGCTTTCGGCAAAGGAGAGCGTCTTATTGCCAGCAACCAGGATATGGTCCAACAACCGAATATCAACCAGTGCTAGTGCTGTGCGCAAATGTTTAGTCAGATTTAAGTCGGCCGCACTGGGCTCAAGCGTGCCACTGGGGTGATTATGCGCAATGATGACTGCGGCCGCATTGGCAGCCAGGGCCATTTTGACCACTTCGCGGGGATACACGCTCGCCTGCGTTAGCGTACCCCGGAATGGTTCAACGTACTCGATCAGTCGATACTGAGCATCCAGCATCGCCATCCCAAAGATTTCATGCTCCAGGTTGCTGTTCAGCTTCATCGCAAAAAACTCTTTGACCTGCTGCGGCCGAGACATATTGATACGCTCGGGCAAAACCTGGTGCGCAATCTGACGGGCAGCATCCAGTACTCGGCTCGTATCGGCAGGCACGAACACACCGTTTGGGTCGCGTACATAAAGCGCAGTAGGATCGGCACTTACCGAAGGTGCATAGGAAACAGTTGGGCTGAACAGTGCGAATTGCATGAGGATCTCCTTTTCGAGTCAGGGCGAAATTGCCCGGCTCTCAAAGGGCATGTCGCAGCGCAGGACTCAAGGGTCAAAGACGGCCGACTGGACGCAAGCACCGTAGGTGCGCAGCCCTTGAATTCGAGAACGACATGACACACTGACCCGGAGCAAGACCGCCCCACCCCGCCTCGGCTTGAGAAAATGGCGCCAGGGGCACCGACCGTACCCAGCCACCTAGCTCAAGAACCCAGAAAAGGCCGTTCGTACCAGTGGCACACCGCTACGTGTAGCGACGACGCAAAAAAAACCCGCGACATGCGCGGGCCTGTGAGCTTTACGAAGGTTCAATTGGTTAGTCGAAACATCGCACCAGCCTCAGGGTGATCAGCCAGGAAATCACGCAAGAGGTAATAGTTTTGAATCTGCAGATCGTCCGCACCGCGCTCCATCACCTCTGACAGTGCAAACAGCGTGGCCACGATGCCTGCAGCCTGGGGGCTGACCACCTCATCTGACCAGTTCAGTGGCCAGACCAAGCGCAGTGAATCAGCACCGGAGGGCATCATAAAATAGCCACCATTGGATAAGCTGTAAAACTGCCAGAAGCCCCCGTTATAGCTTGAGCAAAGACGACGCAACCACTGGTAAACCGCCATTTCGCCCTCTATGCAAGCGCTCTCGCCAAAAAGCTGAGTGGTAAACCCAAAGCGCAGTTCGTCTTTAACTTCGGTAGCCAGAATTTGTGTATTTTGACGCATGGTGTTCTCCTGATTGCAGGGCGGAATTGCCCTGGCCGGGAGTCGGTCACGTCGCAAGCACAGGACTCAAGGGTCAAAGACGGCCGAATGGACGCAAGCACCTTAGGTGCGCAGCCCTTGAATCCGAGAACGATGTGACAAAATGACCGGTACAGCAAGAACGCCTAATCCAACGCTCCTTGTTTTACTCTGTGTTGGCTCGGGCCGATTCAATTGCGTTGTTCAATGCCTGACCATTATTTTTAATTAAATTGGTATGATCAATCCAAGATGTTCGAGAGCGAGTGCAATACGGACATGCTGCCCAAATCTAATTTGGGTCTTGCGGCAAGCAAGGGAAATAGAAGCTCGCAGGCGGGTTTGCCCCGTCGGTCAAAGGCCCTGCGGGGCCTTTAACTTTTTCTAGTCAGGCTTAAGTGTATAAATCCAGGCTCGATCTGACAGAAGTCGTCAGACTTGTATGACAGGACGCGACCGAGGCTTTGTGAAAACTCGGGAAACTACAAAATTCAGAGGTCTTCTTACCATTACCTATAGCAAGAAAATCGCATGCGGGGCGATCTGAGAGGTCGGTATTTTGCCGGTGCCAGTGCTTGATGCGTTTTCACACAGCCTCGACCCATAGCGGACACTGCCGTGCAAATAGAAAGCGCCTAACGCGGAGCTAACGGGCCCAAATACTTCTCATATTCAGATGAGGAGCCATTGCATTTGCTGAGGCAGAGATATCTTGTTTATCTATTTATATTGGATATAAAAGTAGAATACCGACTGGCCGCTTTTATAAGAAATATACCCCACTAACTAGTAGGTAAAAGTAAATGTTGCTTTACAAATATCGCTCCGCAATTACTGACTTCAATACGGTTAATACAAAGTGCAATACGGCCAGGATTTTTACTGCATCAGCGCTGTACTACGCTAAACCGACTACGCTAAACGACCCCTATGAAGCACATATAGAGTTTGACTTTAGTGCATGCGAAAAAAAAGCTCAAATTAGTCATTTAAGAGTTTTAAGAGAGCGAAATCGCATCAATGGCTACACTCTGGAAACACTTCACCAAACTTGGGATCAAGTGCAGCGGAACGTTAAGGAGCAGATGGAACACATCAAGAATAAAACTTTAGATTTCGACGGTTATTACCGCGACGCCATGAACAACCACGGAATTTTGTCAATTAGTGAGGAGCGCAATAATTTGCTTATGTGGGCTCACTACGCATCCGAACACAAAGGTATGTGCTTGGGCTTTAACTGGGGAAAAACAGGTCTGCCTGCGGCCAAAGAAGTGACTTATCTATCATCCTACCGTCTAGTAGATTTTTGGGCTTACACAGAAGACGAACTAGCTGAAATTGCTTGCTTTCAAAAGTCTGCCGAGTGGTCATATGAGCGGGAGTGGCGCTCTCTCAGCTATCCGACGTATGAAAGGTATAAAGCATTGAAGCTAACAGCCGAAGCAAAGGAGAAATTGGAAAAGGCTGAGGCGGAACATGATGATTGGATGGTAAAACATATTAAAGACGAACACACATTCGACTTCCGCAGGCCTTCTACTTTTGGATATAGAGCATTGTAATGCTCCGGCCCGTACCGTCTTGACCGCGCGGGCTCAACAATCCATTCACAATTAAAATCGGCCTTCACCTCTTACCGACATTTAGGCCCGATATGGATCATGAGACCATCAATCGCAATTTAATTATCATTTTGCCCAAGCAACCGGCGTTAGACTGGATCATAAGCGTTGATCCGCAACCGATTCAAGGACTGACGCTGGAGGAATTGCGCCAGGAGCAAGAGGTCTATTTGTTAGCAGGTGGAACGGTCAACACCCCAGAGCAAGC
>NZ_JACJUU010000008.1 GCF_014237865.1 Pusillimonas minor | reverse complement strand
CCGTGCGTATGGGTTTAGGAATTTTGAAAATTACCGCATGCGGGTCTTGGCCCAGTGCGGTTGGAACGGTGTGATTAACCGTGTCTAGTGAATGCGTATCCCCCGATAATGGGGAAGAGCCGAGGTGCTTTTCAGGGTCTGGGGCCACAAGGCTTTGAGCATGCCGACGTTTGGTGTCTGCGCGGCGACTCAAGGGTGCGACTGTCTGAGCGAGTCGTTTTCGACCAGCCGGGGGCTGGTCGATCTCGCGAGTTTCGCGCCCGCGCCGCGCAGACACCAAACGTCGGGAAGCCCCGAAGGGGCCATGCGATGCCTTGCGGACCCAGACCTTGAAAAGCGCCGGCATCGAACAAAAACTGCGACCCAGTGCGGTTGGAACGGTGTGATTAACCGTGTCTAGTGAGTGCGTATCCCCCGATAATGGGGAAGAGCCGGAATTTTGAAAATTACCGCATGCGAGTCTTGGCTCAATGCGGTTGGAACGGTGTGATCAACCGTGTCTGATGAATGCTCATCCCCCGTTAATGGGGAAGAGCCACAAAAAAGCCCCTGATAAACAGGGGCTTTTTTGTTTGTACTGGCGGAGATGGAGGGATTCGAACCCTCGATACGGGTATAAGCCGTATGCTCCCTTAGCAGGGGAGTACCTTCAACCACTCGGCCACATCTCCGAATTAAGCTCAGCATTCTAGCATAAGAACGCCGGGCTTTGGGCCGAAAACGGCAGTTTCTTACAGGCTGCCGCCTTCTTGATCGAGACCGAAGGCCTTGTGCAATGCACGTACCGCCAGCTCCATGTACTTGTCGCTAATAACAACCGACGTTTTGATCTCGCTGGTGGAAATCATCTGGATGTTGATGCCCTCTTCGCTGAGCGTACGGAACATTAAACTGGCCACGCCAACATGGCTGCGCATGCCGATACCCACGACCGATACCTTGCATACCTTGTCGTCGGAGCGGATCTCGCGGGCGCCAACGGCCGGGCCAATCTGCTGCTCGAGCACTTCGAGGGCGCGGGGGAAGTCGGCGCGGTTAACAGTGAACGAGAAGTCGGTGGTGCCTTCGACAGACTGGTTCTGCAGAATGACGTCGACGTTGATGTTGGCGGCGGCAATAGGGCCCAGAATTGAATAGGCCACGCCCGGCTTGTCGGGAACCGCCAGCAGAGTAAGTTTGGCTTCATCGCGGCTGAAGGCAATGCCCGAAACAACGGCTGCTTCCATTTTCTGGTCTTCCTCGAAAGTAATTAAAGTGCCCGAAGTCATTTCTTCTTCGAGCGACATCAGGGGGTCGGTAAGCGACGACAATACACGGATGGGAATACGATATTTGCCGGCGAATTCTACCGAGCGAATTTGAAGCACTTTGGACCCGAGCGAGGCCATTTCGAGCATTTCTTCGAAAGAAACCACCGAAAGGCGGCGAGCTTCGGGAACGACGCGCGGATCGGTGGTGTAAACACCATCGACGTCAGTGTAAATAAGGCATTCTTGGGCGCCAATAGCGGCGGCAATAGCGACAGCCGAGGTATCGGACCCGCCACGACCCAGTGTCGTGATGTGGCCTTCGTCGTCGATACCCTGGAAACCGGTTACCACGACCACACGGCCGTCGGCCAGATCGGCCTTGATGCGGGCATCGTCGATAGACGTAATGCGCGCCTTGGTGTAGGCAGAGTCGGTTTTAACCGGCACTTGCCAACCCGTATAGCTGCGTGCGGCAACACCTTGCTCCATCAGGGCAATGGCCAACAGCGCACTGCTGGCCTGTTCGCCCGTGGCGGCCAGCATATCGAGCTCGCGCTCGTTGGGACGCGGGGAAATGTCTTTGGCCAACCCAAGCAAGCGGTTGGTTTCGCCTGACATGGCCGAAGGAACAACCACCACCTGGTGGCCAGCGGCGTGCCATTTTGCGACGCGACGTGCGACATTTTGAATGCGCTCGACCGAGCCCATTGAAGTGCCACCGTATTTGTGAACAATCAGGGACATCTTTTACTCTGCAAAAAGGACAACTGCCTGCAAATACAGACAGACAAAACGCAACATTTTAACATTAAAGGGTTATTTTGCCGACCCGGGTCAACGCATCGCCGCACCGGCATTTAGTCAGACAAACCTGCGGACGGATCGTGTTTGTCGCGGTCGACTCGCCGGCCGGCCACCAAAACCCGCCCCTTGTGGCACACAATATCAACGGCGCCATGCCCTACCCGCATTGCCCGGTCGAAGCCCAAAGCATGCAACTGACGCATTTGCCGCATCAGGTTGTGTAGCCGCGCATCGGTTGGCATGGCCAGCCCCTGCTGCCCCAGCCAATAACGCAACACCAGCGCCTGACGCGCCTCTGACAGCAGGCGCCAACCGGCCAAAGAAAAGCTCTGGTCATCAGCATCAAAATCAAGTGACCCCAAATCGGCGGCCGCGACCTCGTCGAGCACTTGCGCGGCTTGCGCCGACTGCCGGGCATGACGCGCAAGCCGGTCGCGCCAGCCAGGCCAACGTGCATCAAGCGTCGGCGCAAGTCGCTCGCGCACGGCGGCACGCGTGTAGCGATCTTGAGTGTTAGTCGGGTCGGTGACGTACTGCCACCCGGTTTGTGCAGCATAAATATTGGCAGCATCGACGATCTGGGCGCGGTCCACGTCAAGCCAGGGCCGAACATACTCGATTCCGTCGCGCTCGACGTGTGGCGACATGGCCGCCAGCCCGACGGGCCCCGCGCCGCGCAGAAGCCGCAACAGCACTGTTTCAGCCTGATCATGAAGGTGATGACCCAACAAGATATGACGCACACCCGCCACGCTAGCCATGTCATGCAGCGCCTTATAACGGGCATCACGTGCAGCAGCCTCGATACCGTAACCTGCTGTTTCACTGACCGTCACGCGCATGCTATGGCAAGGCACCGCTAATTGATGCGCCAGGTCGTGCACCCGATGCAACCATTCGTCGGCCGATGCCTGCAGGCCATGATGCACATGAAACAGATGAACGACCAACCCATGCCCGGCGGCATAGTGTGCCGCCGCTACCGCCAGCATGGCCGAATCGGCGCCGCCACTGACGGCTACCCCGAGGCTGCGGGGCTGCGGCGATAACGCCGTTATCGCCAGCCGGACTTTTTGAATCAGGGCGTCGGGGCCCGGGAACATACGGCCGCGTGTTAACGGGCTTCTTGGAAGCGGCCGTACGACATAAGACGCTGCAAGCGATGTTCGAGCATTTGCTCGGTCGTCATGTTGGCCACCTGGCGATAAGCGTCGGCCAGCGCACGGCTAAGCTGGTTAGCCATTGTTTTGGGGTCGCGATGCGCTCCGCCCACGGGTTCGTTGACAACCCGGTCGATCAGGCCAAGCTCTTTAAGGCGTGGTGCCGTAATTGCCAAGGCTTCGGCAGCCACCGGCGCCTTATCGGCGCTACGCCACAAAATTGATGCGCAACCCTCGGGCGAAATGACGGCGTAAGTGGCATATTGCAACATCATGACGACATCGCCCACGGCAATGGCCAAGGCCCCGCCGGAGCCGCCCTCGCCAATAATGGTGGAGATGATGGGCACTTTGAGCTCGGCCATGGCGTAAAGATTATGGCCAATGGCTTCAGACTGGCCGCGCTCTTCGGCGCCAATACCCGGGTAGGCGCCGGGGGTATCGACAAAGGTGAACACAGGCAAGCGGAATTTTTCGGCCAAACGCATTAATCGCAGCGCCTTGCGGTAGCCCTCGGGGCGCGGCATGCCAAAGTTGCGCATCGAACGCTCTTTGGTGTCGCGGCCTTTTTGATGGCCAATAACCATACACGGCGTGCCGTTAAAGCGCGCCAGCCCGCCCACAATAGACTGATCGTCTGCGTACATGCGGTCGCCATGCAATTCGTGAAAATCGGTGAAGATCTCACGAACATAATCGAAGGTGTAGGGCCGCTGGGGGTGGCGTGCCACCAGTGCGGTTTGCCAGGGCGTGAGCTTGGCGTAAATATTCTTGGCCAGCGTCTGGCTTTTTTGCTGCAAACGGCTGACCTCGTCGGAGATATCGACGGCTGAGTCGGACTGCATGTAGCGCAGTTGCTCGATTTTTTGCTCGAGCTCGGCCAGGGGCTGTTCAAATTCCAGGAAAGTATTACGCATAAGAGCTTGAATTCCAGATAGGGATCATACGACTTTAGTTTTACTTGGCGACAGACGCAAGGCTGCGCCACAAGTACCACGTCGCGACGGTTCGCCACGGTGCCCAGGCCTGGGCGACTTCGCGCGCTTCAAAGCGCGAAACGGGCTCACCGCTGAAATAGTGTAACGAAATTGCCTTGATAAGACCGGCGTCGTCAAGCGGGAGGACGTCGGGGCGCTGCAAATTAAAGATAAGAAACATTTCGGCCGTCCAGCGGCCAATGCCGCGAATGGCGCATAAATCGGTGATGACAGCTTCGTCATCCATGGCTGCCCAGGCGGCAGGCTTGACCTTTTTTTCGGCAAAATGCGCCGCCAGGTCTGAAATGTATTCGGACTTGCGCTTGGACAACCCCAGCTCGCGCAACGCGTCGAGGTCGAGCTGCACAACGGCGGCCGGCGTGGGCCGCTTTCCGCATTTTTCGGTAAAGCGCAGCCATACTGCATCGGCCGCCTTGGTAGAAATTTGCTGGCCGATGATGGCGCGGGCCAAGGTCATGAACGGTGGCGACGGCGCCTGCAAAAACTGCTCTTTATGCTGGGGAATCAGCTTCTTGAGAATACGATCACGTCGCATCAGATGCGCAGCGGCTTCGTCCCAGTAATCGGGCTTGACAATGGCAGTCGTGGTCATGGCCGCCCCTTACACCCGACGCCACTGCGTGCCGCCGGGCTTGTCTTCAAGCTCGATGCCCGCCTGACGCAACTGTTCGCGGATGGCATCGGCCTGCGCGAACTGCTTTTGCTTTTTGGCCTCGGCACGGGCCTGGATAAGGCCCTCGATGGCGTTGGCATCGAGCGACTCGGCAACCTGGCCGGCGCCGGTAAACCGGCTGGGCGATTGCAAATAAATAGCCGGGTCGGTTTGCAACAAGCCCAGAACAGCGCCCAGGGCCTGCAAGAGGCCCGACGTTTGGGCCGAGCCACTGCGATTGGCCTCGTTGGCCAGCTCGAACAGCACCGCCACCGCCCCCGACGTGTTGAAGTCGTCATCCATCGCGTCGCGAAACGCTTTGGCCGCAGGCTGGGCCCAGTCGATATGCACCGGCGCGGCCGGTACGTTATGCAGCGTTTGGTATAGGCGATCGAGCGCGCTTTGGGCATCGCGCAGATTGTCGGGCGTGTAGTTTTGAATGCTGCGATAGTGATTGCGAACGATGAAGAAGCGCAGCATTTCGGCCTCGCGCGCATTGACATCGTAATTGGCGCTGCTGGGTGACAGTGATGTGCCCACCCCGACCGTTTCGCGGATTGTGCGGAAATTGCCCAGCGACTTGGACATTTTGTCGCTATCGACCATCAGCGGACCGCAATGCATCCAGACATTGGCCAGTTGCCCGCCAAAAGCGCCCTCGGTCTGGGCGATTTCGTTTTCGTGGTGCGGGAATTTAAGGTCGGGCCCGCCACCGTGAATGTCGAGCGGTAGCCCCAGCAGGGATTTGCTCATGGCCGAGCATTCGATATGCCAACCCGGGCGACCCAAACCGTAAGGCGACTCCCACTTCGACTCCGGGGGCTCGTCGGCCTTGGCCGATTTCCAGAGCACGAAATCGAGTGGATCGCGCTTGCCCGAGTCCACGGCGACGCGCTCGCCGGCACGCAGGTCGTCGAGCGACTTGCCCGACAGTTTGCCGTAACCCGGGAAGCTGCGCACCGCGTAATTGACGTCGCCGTTGTCGGCCTGATAGGCCAGCCCGTTTTCTTCGAGGCGGCCGATGATGTGGAGCATGTCGCCAACATGTGACGTGGCGCGTGGCTCGGCATCGGGCGACTGCACGCCCAGCGCACGTTCGTCGGCGTGCATGGCCTGAATATAAAAGTCGGTGACTTCGCCCAAACGGCGGCCGGTTTCGACGGCACGACGAATGATTTTGTCGTCGATATCGGTAATGTTGCGCACGTACGTGACCTTGTACCCGCTGGCACGCAACCAGCGCTGAACCACGTCGAAACTGACCAACATGCGGGCGTGCCCGAGGTGGCAGAAATCGTAGACCGTCATACCGCAAACGTACATACGCACGTGACCGGGTTCGGTCGGTTCGAGGGGCACTTTGCCGCGAGAAAGGGTGTTATAAATGTGCAGCATTCGCTAGAAAAACTTGTTTGACGTGAAGCAAGGCTAAAATGGCGGTCGATAAGTATAGCAATTCAAACCCAACTCCACCCCAATAGGTAATCGCCGGTGTTTCAAAATTCTCGTCGCTTTCTGCCCGCTCTGGTTCTGGTTGCATGTGGCGGGCTGCATGCGCCAGCCGCATTGGCGCAGTCGGCTTCTGTTAACGGCCCGCTGTTCAACGACCCACCTCCGGCCGAAGAAGGCTGGCAAGGGCTGGCTAACGTACTTGACGCGTTAACCCCCAGTGTCGACACATCCATACCCCTGACGCCGTCTGATATTACCAACCGCATTGCACAAATGCTGAACGACGGTCGCCACCAGGAAGCGCTTGAAGTTATTGAAAAACGCCAGGCGCAACGCGAGGCCAGCGGCGAAATCGGGCAAGACGTGCAACTGATGTTTTTGCGGGCACGGGCGCTGGCCGCCAACGGCAAAACCAACGAAGCGGTTGAAGCCTACCTGGCCATGACCACCGATTACCCCGAACTGCCCGAACCCTGGAACAACCTGGCATCGTTGTACATTAAACAGCAAAAAACCGACATGGCCTACGATGCCCTGAATATGGCGCTTCGGGCCAACCCCAATTACACCACGGCCAAAGCCAACCTGGCCCAGGTGCACCTGCTTAAAGCCTACGCCCTTTACCGCGAAGCCGAAAGCGCAGGCATGCGCGCTGCTGCCGCCCGGGCCCAGGCCGTTCAGTCCATTCTTCAACGTTAACCACCATGAGCTTCTTTGCCACCAGAATTTTCGGGGCACGTCTGCTTCGCAGACATGTCCTGGGGCTTGCCTGTGCTGCACTGGTCGCCTTGCCCGCCATCAGCGCCGGCCCTGCCATCGCTTCATCAACTTCGTCACAAGGATCATCCATGAGCGCAAACCCAAAAGTCAAAATGCAAACCAACTTCGGTGACATGATCATCGAACTGAATGCCGAAAAAGCCCCTAAAACCGTTGAGAACTTCGTGGCCTACGTTAACGACGGTTTCTTTGACGGCACCATTTTCCACCGCGTCATCAACAACTTCATGATCCAGGGCGGCGGTTTCGAAGCCGGCATGAAGCAAAAAGAAACCCGCGCTCCCATCGAAAACGAAGCCAACAACGGCCTGCGCAACGATCGCTACACCCTGGCCATGGCGCGCACCAGCGACCCGCACTCGGCTACCGCACAGTTTTTCATCAACGTTGCCGACAACGACTTCCTTAACCACACTGCGCCTACCAGCAATGGCTGGGGCTATGCGGTATTTGGCCAGGTTATCGAAGGCACCGACGTCGTCGACAAGATCAAAGTCGTGAAAACCGGCAGCAAAGGCTTTCACCAAGACGTACCCACCGAAGACGTTGTCATCGAAAAAGCCACGGTTGTTGAATAAGCTCGACCTGCCCGGCAAGATTTGGCTGGCCTCAGACATCCATCTGGGGCCCGATTCGCCAGAAACTTCCCGGGCGTTTTTGACGTTTTTATCGCAAGCCCGGCAGCATGCGTCGGCGCTGCTGCTGGGTGGTGATATTTTTAACGTCTGGGTAGGTGACGACCTGGCCGACACCCCGCCCCCCTGGCTTGCCCCGTTGCTCAACGCGCTGGCCGCCACGGGCCGCGAGACTCCGCTTTATGTGTGCCGCGGCAACCGCGATTTTTTAATCGGGCCGGCGCTGTGCAAACGTATCGGGGCCACGCTGCTGGCCGACCAAACCCTGCTGGCCACCGACGCCGGCCCCGTACTCTTTAGCCACGGCGACGAATACTGCACCGACGACCTGTCTTATCAGCGTTTCAGGGCTTGGGTACGCCGCCCCTGGGTGCAACGCATATTTTTAGCCTTTAGCCTTAAACGACGCCTGAATTGGGCCGGCTATGCCCGCCAGCGCAGTATGCAGGCCAATGCCTGGAAGCCATCGGACATTATGGATGTGAACCCGGAGGCCGTATTACGGGCATTTGATGCGACCCACGTCGACACCATGGTGCATGGTCACACGCATCGCGCCGCCATACACCACCTGACGACCAAGGGCCGCGCCCTAACCCGCGCCGTAATGCCCGATTGGGACTATGAAAGCCCGGAAAAGCGTGGCGGCTGGCTGGAAATAAGCGCCGAAGGCCTGCACCTGCGCAACCTGACCGCAACCTAAACAGGGGCAAGACACGCCGCCACAAACTAGCGCAGCATTAGCCACGCCAAAACAACCAGACCCAGGCCAATGCGATACCAGGCAAAGGGCCGGTAAGTGTGCCGCGACACCCACATGAGCACCGCCTTGACCAATACCAGCGCACTGAAGAACGCCGCGACAAAGCCAATGACAATGCCCCAGGTTTGCTCGCCCGTCAGTACCGCCCCGTGTTTGTACAGGTCGTACACCGTGGCGGCCAGCATGGTGGGCATGGCCAGAAAAAACGAGAACTCGGTTGCGGTTTTACGTTGCACACCGGCCAGCATGGCGCCAATAATGGTGGCCCCAGAGCGGGACGTACCCGGAATCATGGCCAGGCATTGGGCAAAACCCACCGCCAGCGCCTGCTTCCAGGTGATGTCTTCGAGGGCAAACGTGACCGGCTGCCCCAAGCCCCGGGCTTGCGCCTGTACCGGAAGCCCGGCAGCCTGAGAAGACGACGATGACGGGCCCGCGGCATGGTTAGTAGCAGCCTCTTCGCCTGCTGCACCCTGCTTGGCCATATGCGGCTTGCGCTCGACCCACAACATGATGACCCCACCCAACACCAGCGTGACCACAAAAATTCCCGGGTGGTGGAACATCATTTTGATGTACTGAATGGTAAGTGCGCCAATGACGGCAGCCGGCAAAAACGCAATGATAAGGTTACGCGTGAAAGCGACCTCGGTGGGCTGACCGTGCAATGTGCCCCGAACCAATTGCCAGAGCCGGTGACGAAAAATCCAGATGACCGCAAGAATTGACCCGAACTGGATAACGACCTCGTAGACTTTGTTGCTACCGGAGTCGAAATTGATCCATTCGCCAATCAGCAACAAGTGTGCCGTACTGGACACCGGAATAAATTCGGTAAAGCCTTCGATGACGCCCAGAAAAAAAGCCTTGAACAAATACAACGTGCTTTCGGTCATGCAGAACCTTCTTGAATAGTTTCGTCATCTGGGTTGGCGGGGACGCGCTCGACTTCGACACTGGCGATGCGACGGCCTTCAAGGCGAACCACCTTGAACGTAAACGTTGCATGGGGCTGCACCAGTTCGCAAGTGTCGCCGGGCGACGGCAGTTGCCCGAAGCGCCCCAGTAAATAACCGGCCAAGGTCGAATAGCCTTCTTCTTCGTCGACCAGGCCCGTAGTGTTCAGCACCTGTTCAAGGTGATGAACGTCGGCAGCGCCGTCGACACGCCAGCGGTTATCCCCGGCCTCGACAATGTCGGGGGTCTCGTCTTCGTCGGGGAACTCGCCCGCAATCGCTTCAAAGACGTCGATCGGCGTCACGACCCCTTCGATGGTGCCGAATTCGTCGGTGACCAGTACCAGTTGCCCGCGCGAGCGCTTAAGGGTTTCCATAAGACGCAGTACGCCAATGGATTCGTGCACGATGAGCGGATCGCGCAGACGGGACAGTTTGATATGCCCATGCGTGAGCACGTCGGCAAGCATCTCTTTGGCTCGTCCAATACCAATGACATCGTCAAGCGAGCCCCGGCACACCGGGAAGAAGCTGTGCGGCGTTTTCATGAGCTGCTTCTGGATGTCTTCGGCGGCATCGTCAAGATTGATCCAGGACACATCGTTGCGCGGCGTCATGATGGAGTGAATGGTGCGATCGGCCAGCGTAAGCACGCCGCTGACCATATTGCGCTCTTCTTCGCCAAAAACCGGTTGCGAGGGGGACTGCCGCTGAGCGACCTCGGGCTCTTCAGGCCCAACTAATGGCTGCTTGCCCAACATACGCAAAATCCCCTCGGCGGTGCGTTCGCGCATGGGTCGGCGCAGCTCGACCTTTTGCATATTGCGTCGGGCCAGCTGGTTAAGGCTTTCGATAATGACCGAAAAGCCAATGGCCGCATACAAATACCCTTTGGGCACCGCAAAGCCGAACCCTTCGGCCACCAAAGAGAAACCGATGGTTAACAAAAACCCCAGACACAGCACAACCACCGTAGGGTGCGCGTTGACAAACCGTGTAAGCGGCTTGGAGGCAAACAGCATCACACCCATGGCGATCACTACGGCAACCATCATGACGGACAACTGCTCGACCATACCGACAGCCGTAATAACGGCATCGATAGAGAAGACCGCGTCGAGAATAATGATTTGCGTAACGATCAGGCCGAAACTGGCGTGCAGCCGCGCGCCCGACGCATGCTGCGCACGCCCCTCGATGCGTTCGTGCAGTTCGAGTGTGCCTTTAAGCAGCAAAAAGAAGCCGCCCACAATGAGGATGAGATCGCGCCCTGAAAAGACAAACGGCCCCAGAAACAAAATGGGCGTCGTCAGCTTTATGAGCCACGACATGATGGTGAGCAGGCCCAGGCGCATGACCAGCGCCAGCGACAACCCCATCACCCGGGCACGGTCGCGCAGCTTTGGGGGCAGCTTTTCGACCAGAATGGCGATAAAAATAAGGTTGTCGATGCCCAGAACGATTTCGAGCACGACCAGGGTCAGCAACCCGACCCACGCTGCCGGGTGTGATATCCAATCGAAAGAAAAGGCTTCCATTAGCGCCCCCCCTGCCCTGGCCTGACGCTGAACCGGTCAAGGCTGTCTGCATAAAAGGTGCGGGCGAACCCGCCCGTACTGCCGTCTGTTGGTGAGGTCATGGCTAATGAATGGGGCGTTCAGGACTGCAAGCTGGCCAGCATGTGGGTAAAGACTTTGGGCGTGCCGGCAATGACGCTGCCGGTTTCAAACCAGGTTTGCTCGCCCTGGAAGTCGGAAATAAGACCACCAGCCTCGAGGACCAGCAGCCCGCCGGCAGCGAGATCCCAACGCTTGAGGTTAACGCCGCAAAAGCCATCGAGACGGCCGCAAGCTACGTAAGCCAGGTCGAGTACCGAAGCCCCCATGCGCCGCACGCTGGCGCACCCGGTGAGCATGCCGGAAAACTTTGAGTTGGGCGACACACCACCGCCCGAGTCAGGCACATAGGCGCTAAGCATGGCATCGTGAAAGCGCGCCATACCCGATACGCGCACGCGGCGGTCATTAAGGAAGGCCCCGCCGCCGCGGCTGGCAGTGAAGAGCTCGTTGCGCGCCGGGTCGTAGATAACGCCGTGCACAACCTGCCCCCGATGCGCCAGAGCAATGGAAACGGCATAGACCGGGAACCCGTGAATAAAGTTGGTTGTGCCGTCGAGCGGATCGATGATCCATTGGTATTCGGGCGCAGCTTGCCCCTCGGGCACCGGTTGCTCGCCGGACTCTTCGCCTAGAAAGCCATGGTCAGGGTACGCCGTTTTAAGGATGTCGATAATGGCGGCCTCGACGCTTTGGTCGACTTCCGTGACATAATCGCTGGGCCCCTTGCGCGCCACCTGCAAGCGTTCGAGGTCGAGGCTTGCCCGGTTGATCATGGAGCCGGCGCGGCGTGCCGCCTTGATGGCGGTATTGAGCATGGGGTGCATAAGTATCCGTAAATAACAAAAACTGAAACAGGCTGATTATAGTTAACCGCCTATTTTAGTTGATAGACGCTATTCCCCGAAATGACAGACTTATTTAACCGTGCACGCTTTATCATGGTGCACCCCAGCCACCCCGGAAACGTCGGCGCAGCGGCACGTGCCATCAAAACCATGGGGTTTCGCGAACTTTGCCTGGTTGCCCCGCGTTTTGAAAACGTGGCCGAACTACCCGAAGCCCAGGCACTGGCCAGCGGCGCCACCGACGTGCTGGCCTCTGTGCGGGTTGTCGACACACTGGCGCAGGCCCTGGCACCCATTACCCTGGCCTTTGCCATGACCGCACGCGAGCGGGTGCTGGGGCCGCCCGTCTGCGATATTCGCGAAGCGGCAACACTGAGTCGCCAACACCTGCTTGAACACAACGAAGGCCACGTCGCCGTGGTGTTGGGCACCGAGCGGTCGGGGTTGACCAACGAAGACATTGCACAATGCCAGCGCATTTGTCATATACCGGCCAACCCGGAATACAGCTCGTTGAATGTTGCCCAGGCGCTGCAACTGGCCGCCTGGGAGTTACGTTATGCACTGGGCAACCTTGACGGGAAAGCGGCTACGCCGGCCGCCGGCAGCGCCGAAGTCTCGTCGTCAGACGAAGGTAACGCCCTGGCATCCAATGAAAAAGTGCAGGCGTTTTTGGCGCACTGGCAAGAAGCACTGGTCGACATCCAGTTTTTAAACCTGGCCTACCCGAAAAAACTGATTCCGCGCATGCAGCATCTGTTTACCCGCAGCGCCCTGACCAATGACGAAATCGACATGATGCGCGGCGTGTGTACAGCCATGATCAAGGCCGCCAAAGGCCAGCTTCGCAAAGACTGAAACAAATGACCACATTGGCCGCGTGAGCACGCTGGCCGATGCGGCCATACCATGTCACGTGGCAACATCACGCCCACACAAAGCGCAAATTACGTTTTAGGCGCCCACATGCACCGGGCGCGATGGCGGCAGCTCGACACCCGCCGCCTTCAGCACGCGTTGCGCCTGCCGGTTCATATCGTTTTGCAGGTCGAACCAATTAGCTGCGGCAGCCCACGCGCGCACCGTTACCAGCATGGCGTTATCGCGGTAGCCAGACACCATGACCAATGGTTCGGGGTCTTTCAATGCCAGCTCGTGGGTATCCACCATAGCGCGTAATTCGGCCAGAGCAAGGTCAATGTCCTCGCCGTACGGCACCAGTACCTGAATTTCGGCGCGCCGGGTATCGTGACGACTGAAGTTTAGAATGGGGCTACCCCAGATGAGGCTGTTGGGCAGCGTAATGTACGTGCCGTCAAATTGCTTGAAGCGTGTCAGGAACAAGCCCACCTCGTCGACGGTGCCGTCGGCCTTGCCCACCACAGACACCGATTCGCCCGCACGCAAGGGCCGCAAGGCCAGCAACATAATGCCTGCAGCAATGTTTTGGAGCGTACCCTGAAGCGCCAGACCGATGGCCAGACCCGCCGCACCCAGCACCGCAATGATGCTGGCCGTTTGTACGCCCAGACGCGCCAGCACAGCCACCAGCACAATGACGCGAATTGACCAGACCGTCACCGAATGCGCCATGGGAACAATAGTGGGGTCAATGCGCGTCGAACGCGTTGCTACGCGACGCACCAGCCGGCCTACCCAGTTCGAGACCACCCAGCCCACCACCAGAACAACGAGCGCTACGACCAGATCGAACGCAATGGCGTTAAAGCCGCTAACGGCCCATTCGAAAAACTTGCTTAGATCAGATTCAGACATGCCTACCTTTTAAAGTTGCTAAAAAAATGGTTGATCACACGAGTTATCCACGTCAATTGTGGACAAACGCATTGATAACTTGGTAATAGGTGAAAATTCACCTAAAGGATCAAGATGTTATATAAAACGTGTGAATTTCATCCATGTTAACAGGCAGTTATCCACTAAAAATGTGGACAACTGCATGGACAAGCTTTTAATTACATCAAATTATCATTACATAACAATGGCCTGCAAGTCGGGTGACAATATTGACCATATTGTGTCGGAAATGAAAAAACCCTGTGCTCCGGATGCACCGGAACACAGGGTTGCACATTGCCAGGCTAAACGCGCAGAACGCAGCGCGCCGCCCTAAGCCAGGATATAAGTGTCAGGCCACCGCCACCAGGCGATCGAGCTTGTCGCCGTCGGCCAGTAGCTCTTGGCTGCTGGACTGGTGCACGATTTGGCCACGATCGAGCACAATGGCCCGGTCGGTCAGGCCAAGCGCCATACGGGCGTGTTGCTCGACCACGATCACGGTCATGCCGCTTTCTTCGACCAGACGGCGGATAACCCCCAGAAGCTCTTGCACAATAATGGGTGCCAGACCTTCCATGGGCTCGTCGAGCAACAGCATTTTGGGGTTGAGCATGAGTGCACGCGCAATAGCCACCATTTGCTGCTCACCACCCGACAACTGGTTACCCATGTTGTTACGGCGCTCTTCAAGACGCGGGAACAGATTGTAGACCTTCTTGACGTCCCACTCGCCGGGGCGAGCCACCACCGTCAGGTGTTCTTCGACGGTAAGTGACGGGTACATATGACGCTCTTGCGGCACCCAGCCCATACCCTCTTGGGCGCGGCGAAAAGTAGGCATACGAGTAACGTCTGCACCTTGCCAGCGCACCGAACCGCCATGCATTTGCGTCAGGCCCAGCATGGTCAGCAACAACGTCGACTTACCAACCCCGTTGCGGCCCAGCAACGCCAGCGTGTCGCCTTCATTCAGCGTGAACGAGATGTCTTCAAGAACGACAGACTCGCCATAGCCTGCCCGAACGTTATCGAGCGCGAGCATCTCTTTGCCACCATTACTCTTCATGTTCTGCCTCCCCCAGATAGACTTCTTTGACGCGCTTGTCGTTTGCGATTTCGTCGGGTGTGCCTTCGGTAAGCACTTTACCGCCCACCAGCACTGTAATGCGTTCGGCAAACCGGAACACAAGGCTCATGTCGTGCTCGATGAACAGAATGGTGACGTCGCGCGGCAGCTGGGAAATGACTTCGAAGAGCTCCTGGCTTTCGGCCGAGGGAATACCTGCTGCAGGTTCGTCGAGAAGCAATACTTTAGGCTTGGTTGCCAGCGCCAGGGCAATTTCGACCAGACGCTGCTTGCCGTAAGGCAGGTTACGTGTGCGCGTGTTGGCCTCTTGGGCCAGGCGCAGCGTTTGCAACAACGCCATGGCCTCTTCGATAAGCGCGGTTTGCTTCTCGACGGTTTTATACCACTGGCCCGACATGCCCTCGCGCTCGCTGATCGCCAAAACGACCGATTCGAGCACGGTTAAGCCGGCAAACAAGGTATTGATCTGGAACGTCCGCGTCATGCCCAGCTTGACCCGCTCGTGTTGGGGCAAATTGGTGATGTCGCGGTCGCCAAAAAACACCTTGCCGCTGGTGGCCTTAAGCGCCCCCGTGAGCATGTTGATGTAGGTGGTTTTACCCGCACCGTTGGGCCCGATAAGCGCGTGACGCGCCCCGGGCTTGAATTCGAGGGTGACGTCGCTGTTAGCTTTGAAGGTACCCCAGATTTTGGTCAGGCCTTCAGTGCGCAATGTTGTATTTTGCTGGCTCATGAACGCCCCCCTGCCAAACGCTCGCGCCGGCGCTCGAAAATGGCTTCGATAGTACCCAGGATACCGCCACGGCCAACCATAACAATAACGATAAGCAATAAACCTAACCAGAACTGCCAGTACACCGGATTAATGTCTGAAATATAGTGATGTGCAAACATGAAAACTACCGCACCGATGAGTGCGCCGTACAAACGACCTGTACCGCCTAACACCAGCACGATCATCAGGTCGGCCGAGCGGATAAAGCCAAGGGCGTCGAGACTGACAAACTGTGTGGTTTGCGCCAGCAAGGCACCGGCCACACCGGCCATGGCCGCACTGACGGTATACACCGCAACCAGACGACGCTCGACGTTAACACCGATAGCCGGCATACGCTTGGTGCCTTCACGAATACCGATAAGGCTCAGGCCAAATGTTGAACTGACTATACGACGCGCCAGCAAGAACATAAGAAACAAAACGACAAAGCTATAAAAGAAGCCCGTTTTGCCGTACAGGTCGATTTCGAACATGCCAAAGATAGGCCATGTTTCGATACCCCATAGGCCGTCGGCCCCGCCGGTAAAGTCGGTGGCCTTATTGGCAACTTCGTAGAGCATCAGACCTATACCCAGAGTAACCATCAGTTGGGTAAGCTCGTGTCCTCGCACCACCAGGAAACTGGTCAGATAGCCCAGAATAGCCGCGAACGATGCGGCAATAAGCATGGCACTGATAGGTTCGCCCCAACCGTAACGAGCAGACAACAAGCCCGACGTGTAGGCGCCCAGCCCGAAGAATGCGGCATGACCCAGCGACACAATGCCTGCGTAACCGACGATCAGGTCAAGCGACAAGGCAAACAGCGCCAGAATCATCATCTGACTAACCAGTACCAGATGGTTGGGAAACAGAAAATACGCCACGAAAGGCAGTACCCAGAACAGATACTCAAGCTTGTGCCAGCGATCGTTGGGTACCCGCGGCGCGGGAAGATTGTCGATGATAGAGAAGGACTTCAAGTTCATGCGCGCCTCGAGATAAGCCCGGATGGGAAGAGAAGGAGCAAGACAACCATCATGCCGTAAATGACGAAGGCGCCGATTTCGGGCACGTAGTACTTGCCGGCCACGTCGAAGATACCCAGCAAGATGGCTGCAACCAGGGGCCCTTTGATGGTACCGGCGCCACCCACCGCAACCACGATAAGGAAGTACACCATGTACTTGAGCGGAAAGGTCGGGTCGAGACCAAGGACGTCGATACCCAAACCACCGCCCAGGCCGGCCATGCCGGAACCCAGCGCAAAGGTAAGGCTGAACACGCGATTGACGTTGATGCCCAGACCGGCAGAAGCCTGCTGGTTATCGACCGACGCGCGGATCATGGCGCCAAAGCGGGTTTGCTCGATGATGAGGCCCAGCGCAATGGTGACCAGTACAACCACCGCAATCAGGAAGAGACGATAAATGCCCAGACCAATACCGAAGACGGTAATTTGCCCTTTCAGGAACTCGGGCAAGAAGACCGGTTGCTGAGTTGGCCCCCAGACAAAAGTTGCTGCTGCAATAACCATGAATACCAGGCCGATGGAAAAGAGCACCTGGTCTAGTGCGCTGGCTTGATACAGGCGCTGATACAAGGTGCGCTCGAGCACGAAACCAACCGCGGCCGCTGCGATAAAAGCAATTGGCAGCGTTGCCAGAAACGGCACGCCCATGCGGTTCATCAACTCGACGCACACATAGCCACCGAGCATGGCAAATGCCCCGTGTGCCAGGTTGACGAAGTTCATGAGGCCCATAGTGATGGACAACCCCACACTGATCAGAAACAGCAGAGCCCCAAAGGCAATACCGTCAAACAAGACGCCCACCAAATTACTTAGCATGGCGGCCTCCGAAACAAACGTACAGCGGGCAGCCCAATGCCACCCTTCAAGACGTGAGGCATGAGAGAGATCCTCCGGTTATTTTGAAAAAACAGATGCTGCCGAACCTGACCGAACTGCAACACAGACAAATACTGCAAAAGCAGTCATCAGGACAACAGGCAAAAACCACTAAAACGAAAAGAAAACGAAAAATCGGCCTTGGTCTGGACAGACCTAAGGCCTGAGGCTTGCATAACGAAATAACCGATAGTGGCCATAAAAACACCGCAACAGCGGCGTTTTTATGGCACCGGCGAAGCCGGCACAGTCAAACTATTAAATGTCGAGCACAAGGACAGGTGACTTCGAGCGAGAGCAGCACGGTGTCATTTGATCATTTGCAGCATGCTCGGCATCGGTAAGATACAAGTCGCGGTGCTCGGGCTCGCCCTCGAGGACGCGCACGAGACACGTACCACAAACACCTTCTTCGCACGATACGGGTACGAAAACACCGTTTTCGTCGAGCACCTGAGTAATGCTTTTATCGGCCGGAACCGTAAAGCTTTTACCCGTACTGGCAATTTTGACTTCGAACGAAGTATCGCCACTGGTGTCGACTTCGGCAGCACCGAAGTATTCGAGGTGGACGTTGCCCGCTGCCCAGCCGGCTTCTTTAGCCGTATTGACCACGTAGTCGATAAAGCCCGTAGGGCCGCACACATACAGGTGCGTGCCGTCTTGGGGGCCGGCCACCAATGACTTGAGATTGAGTTTTTGGGCCTCATCACCACTGTCGTAGTGAAAATGCACCCGGTCGGCAAAAGTCGACGCTTTGATGTCTTTTTCGAACGCAGTGCGATCGGGTGAACGCGTGCAATAGTGCATTTCGAAATCGGCATTGGTTTGGCTAAGACGCCGCGCCATACACAAAATAGGCGTGACACCGATACCGCCTGCAAACAACAACGTGCGCTTGGCATGCACCAATTCGAAATGATTTTTGGGCGCACTGATTTCGAGGATGTCGCCGACATTGACCTTGTCGTGTACAGCCACAGAGCCGCCGCGCGATTCTGGGTCTTTGAGTACACCAACAATGTAGCGATGCTGTTCGGCAGAATCATTAAGCAACGAATACTGGCGAACGATACCACCGGGCAAATGGATGTCGATGTGAGCACCGGCGCTGAACGGCGGAAGCTGTTTACCATCGACACTGGCCAGCTCGAGGCTGACAATATCTACGGCTTCCAGAACTTTGTTGACGACTTTTACGGTTAATTGACTCATTTTTTATACATGGTTGGTTTACCCACAGGCGGTGCGGGCGTATGAAAACCGCCCTGCCAACCGTCTGTGGATAAGACAATCAGGCTCAGGCTGTTTGCGTGGTTTCTTCTTCCTACTCTGCCTTGACCAGACGGTCGAGGACGCGCCTAGATTGTACGCCACCCGCATCAATAGCGAGCATCAACAAGCGGCGCTCGGGGTAGGCTTCGAGGTTACGCTGTTGAGCTTCGAGTACGTCGAGGTCTTGACCGAAAATACGGCCCTGGCCTTCGCGGATACGCGCGGTGAGCTCGGCGTCGTCGGGACGGAAGTTACGTGCCATCCCCCAGAAATACCAGTGCGAGTTTTCGGTTTCGGGGGTGATGAAGTCGACCACAATGGCGCGGACACGGTTTTCGGGCGGGGCGTCTTTACCGCCCTTACCGGCGTGTGCAACACCCACATCGATAAGAATGTGGCTGGGTGGCGTGAATCGCGAAATTTGCCAGCGATCGACGGGGACATCGTCGGCCAGACCATTTCCGCGCAGGTTACCCGCCCAGAACGGAGGCGCCATGATGTTTTCCATGTAGCGGCTGGTGATCACCTCGTCGCCTTCAACCTTGGTATTGACCGGTGTCTCGTCGATCTCTTCCTGGCCGATGCTGTCGGCGTGCACATAGGTTTCGTGCGTCAGATCCATCAGGTTATCGATCATGAGGCGGTAATCGCACTTGATGTGGTATAGACCGCCACCATAAGCCCATTCATCGCTCTCGGCCCAGAACAGGTCAGGCATCAATGCGGGGTCGGCCTTTTCGGGGTTGCCGGGCCACACCCAGATAAAACCATAGCGTTCGATGACGGGGTAGCTTTTGACGCAAGGAAAACCGCCCACGCGCTGTAAAGGCATGGACACGACTTTGCCGTCGCACCCCATGACCAGCCCGTGATAACCGCAGACCAGGTTACCGTCTTGGACGTAGCCCAGCGACAACGCTGCACCACGGTGCGGACAGAAGTCTTCTACGGCAGCGACCTTGCCCTCGGCCCCACGATAAAACGCGATGCGCTCGCCGCAGATTTTGCGGCCCAGGGGTTTGGTATCGATTTCGTCGGGTGTAGCGGCGACATACCACGCATTTTTCAAAAACATAACAACCTCGCACGGAGTGAATGATTGCACACTAAAATGCACCGGGCCGGGGCAGATTCAGTGTACTGAACGTGGGTTGTATTTTACGCCTGCCAAAATGCCGCGCAACAAGGGTTTACCCTAGTCAAGCCCCGAGCAAACCACAACTTAGTCGGCATTGGCGGTTTTTTCTTTGGGCGGTGCAAAAGGCGCCCGGCTTTGCAGGTTGTTAAGATGAACCAGTTTTCTAAGCAACCCCATAAACTGCGCTTCTTCGAGGGGTGTGAACCCCGCAAAAAGACGGTCGTGCAAACGATTAATGCCACCGCCTGCGTTCTCGAGCAACATACGCCCCTGTTCGGTTAAATACAAGGCCCTTTGCCGACGGTTGGCCGGATCGATATTGCGGTCGAGCAAGCCTCTTTCTTCAAGACGCGTAGCCACACTGGCGGCGGTCGAGGTGTCCATGGCCACCAGCCCTGCCAGCGACACCTGGTCGATACCGGGGTGCTCGCGAAGGGTTCGTAAAATGGCGTATTGCACCGGCGTAATCATGTGCCCCAGCTCGTCGTGGAATATCGACGCCGCAATTTGATGCGCACGACGCAACAAGTGACCCGGCTGAATATACAAGTCGGTGAGGTCGTCATCGGCTGCGGGCGCGGGGGTAAGTTCTTGCATAGGGTGATTCTGCCGTTAAAACATGGTAATTGCACAAATGAGCGCTTATTTTATAGGCAAAACTGCAACAAACAAACCTTGCGATTTTTCGGGCCAGCGCACCGGTTACCACTCGGCCGCACGCGTGCCTTGGCCTTTGCGCACAGCAAGAGCACCAGGGCAGATATACTGTCGGGCCCACGCTGCGGCCACACTGACCCCCCACCGTTTTACGCAATGACAGTGACTAACCACGACAACCACACCCCCATGATGCGCCAGTATTTGCGCCTTAAAGAAGAGGCCGGATCGCATCTGCTGTTTTACCGGATGGGTGACTTCTACGAAATGTTCTACGAAGACGCCGAACGTGCGGCGCGGTTGCTTAACCTGACGCTGACGAAACGCGGGACGTCGAACGGCGCCCCCATCCCCATGGCGGGCGTGCCGTTTCATGCCATGGAAGGTTACCTGGCGCGACTGGTCGCCCTGGGCGAATCGGTGGCCATCTGCGAACAAATTGGTGAACCGGCCGCCAGCAAAGGGCCGGTAGAGCGCCAGATTGTACGCATCGTCACGCCCGGCACCCTGACCGATGAGGCCTTGCTGCCAGCCAAGGCAGACCGCCTGATTGCAGCAGCCTGGGTGATGTCGCAAAACCGCAGCAAAACGGCAGGTGTTGCCTGGATGAACCTGGCCAATGGCGACTTTGCCGTTACCTCGTGCGACCCCGAAATGCTGGACACCGAACTGCACCGGATTGCCCCGGCCGAATTGATTTTCCCGGAGCAGCAACCCCTATCCATGGACGACAGCACGTCGACACGCCGCATGCCGGCCTGGCACTTCGAGCTCGACAACGCCCAGACGGCGCTGCAGTCGCATTTTGGTGTCGATTCGATGGCCGGCTTTGACCTGGCCGACCAGCCCGCCTGCATTGGTGCGGCAGGGGCCCTGCTGCATTACGTCAGCCGCACGCAAAGCCAGGCACTAAGCCACATACAAAGCCTGCGTGTCGAGCGTGCCGGGCAATACGTGGTGCTGGACCCGGTAACCCGCAAGAATCTGGAAATCACCCAGACGTTATCGGGTGAAGACAGCCCGACCCTGTTTTCGACGCTGGATCATTGCCAGACCCCGATGGGCAGCCGCCTGCTGCGCTACTGGCTGCATCACCCCCTGCGCGACAATACCCCGGTCGTCGAGCGACAAGGCATTATTCAAAGCCTGCTGTCACCCGCCGCCGGTTCAGACCAGTTCAATGCTCCGACACCGCTGTACGCTTTACGGCAAACGCTTCGAAAAATC
The DNA here is from genome assembly GCF_014237865.1 of Pusillimonas minor. Lineage (GTDB taxonomy): Bacteria > Pseudomonadota > Gammaproteobacteria > Burkholderiales > Burkholderiaceae_B > Neopusillimonas > Neopusillimonas minor. The sequence continues at coordinate 143,986 of NZ_JACJUU010000008.1, read as the reverse complement.
CCGGATATTGAACGCATTGCAACCCGCGTCGCCTTGCGGTCGGTACGCCCGCGCGAGTTGGCCAGTTTGCGTGATGCCATGCAAGTACTGCCCGCCTTGCAACAACACCTCCTGTCGTCTTTCCAGGCCCATGCCAGTCTGAGTGCGTTGGCCCATCAACTTGGCCTCGAAGACAGTCTGACGACCCTGTTGCAGCAAGCCATTGCGGCCGAACCTGCCCTCATGGTCAGGGACGGCGGTGTAATCGCCGACGGCTTCGACGATACGCTCGACGAGCTGCGCCGTCTGGCCACCGACAGTGGCGAGTTTCTGGTGGCGCTGGAAGCCCGCGAACGCGAACGCACCGGCATTGCCAACCTGCGCGTCGAATTCAATCGGGTGCATGGCTTTTTTATTGAAGTCAGTAAGGGGCAAACCGATAAGGTTCCCGACGACTACCGCCGACGCCAAACCCTGAAAAACGTCGAGCGCTACATTACGCCCGAACTAAAAAGCTGGGAAGACAAAGTGTTGTCGGCGCAAGACCGCAGCCTTGCCCGCGAGAAGCTTTTGTACGAGCAACTGCTCGACACGCTGGCCCCTCACGTCACGCCACTTTCGGCATGTGCCCAGGCCCTGGCACGCATCGACGCGCTGGCGGCGTTGGCCGAACACGCCATGGCCAACGACTGGGTGGCGCCGCAACTGTCAGAAAATGCCGCCATTGTCATCGAGCAGGGTCGCCACCCCGTGGTCGAGCACAGCATCGAGCGTTTCATTGCCAACGATTGCGACCTGGGGCCTGACCGGCGCATGCTGTTGATTACCGGCCCGAATATGGGTGGTAAATCCACGTATATGCGCCAAATTGCGCTAATCGTCCTGCTCGCGCGGGTCGGCAGTTTTGTGCCGGCCGCCCAGGCAACCATCGGCCAAGTCGATCGCATCTTCACCCGCATCGGCGCAGCCGACGATCTGGCCGGTGGGCGCTCGACCTTCATGATGGAGATGACGGAAGCCGCTGCCATTCTGGCCGCCAGCACCCCGCAAAGTCTCGTCCTGATGGATGAAATCGGACGAGGTACCTCTACCTACGACGGCCTGGCGCTGGCCTGGGCGATTGCCCACCGCTTGCTGACCCACAATCAGGCGCTGACGCTTTTCGCCACGCACTATTTCGAGATCACCCGTTTGCCTGACGAGGCCGCAGGCGCCGTCAACGTGCATCTGGCCGCAGCCGAGTCGGCGTCAGGCATTGTCTTCCTGCACGAAGTCCAACCCGGCCCGGCCAGTCGAAGCTACGGTATTCAGGTCGCGCAGCGTGCCGGCATTCCGGCCGCCGTCATTCGTCATGCCGGTCGCGAACTGGCCAGGCTCGAATCGGCAGGTGCGACCCAACCGCAACTGGATTTGTTCAGCCCGGTCGAGCCAGACGCCGACCTGGCCGAGGCGCTAATTGCCCCCCCGCCCCCGACAGACGTCGCCGACCCTGTGCTGACCGAACTGCACAACACCCTCAAGCAGGTTGACCCCGACACGCTGACCCCAAGGGAAGCCCTTGACCTGCTGTACAAATTACGAGCCCAATTGTCATGAACCTGGATCATCCCCTGCCGCTGTTGGGCGGTATCAGCCCCAACACTTTCATGCGCAAGTACTGGCAGCGCAAGCCCCTGCTAATAAGGCAAGCCATTCCCGGCTTCAAGCCATCACTCTCCATCGCCGACATCAAGACCCTGGTCAAGCGCGAAGAAGTCGAATCCCGACTGATCTGGCACGACGATAAAGGCTGGCACATGAAAAGCGGCCCGCTTGAGCGCTTACCCGGCGCGCGCAAACCCAACTGGACGGTTCTGGCCCAGAATGTCGATGCGCATGACGACGCCATGGCAGAACTGATGCATCAGTTCCGGTTCATCAGCGACGCGCGTTTGGATGACGCCATGATCAGCATTGCGACCGAAGGCGGCGGGGTCGGTCCGCACTTCGACAGCTACGATGTGTTCCTGTTGCAAGCTGTCGGGCGTCGTCGCTGGCGAATCAGTGGCCAGAAAGACCTCTCTTTAATGCCCGGCCTGCCGCTTAAAATTTTGTCTCACTTTAGGGCCGAAGAAGATTTTGAATTAGAACCCGGCGACATGCTGTATCTGCCCCCGCATATCGCCCACGACGGCGTGGCGCAGGGCGACTGCATGACGATCTCTATCGGGTTTCGTGCCCCAACCGCCGGGGCGCTGGCACGTGGGTTACTGGACGCTGCCGGCGACCAGATCATGGCACGACTGGGCGACACCGGCGGGCTGTATGCCAGCCCGCCCCTGCCCGGCCCCACGCTCGACGCCCGCTACAAAGACCGCGGCATACACGCAACAACCCACCCGGCGGAGCTGCCCGAAGCCTTGATCAGCGCTGCCCTTGAGGCGGTGCGTCGCGTGCCGTTCACCCCGCAGTTGGCGGCGCGCTTTTTAGGTCAATGGCTGACGGAGCCCTCACAGGCCGCCTGGTTCCAGCCGGGAGACCAAACCCTGGACCTGCTTGACGGGATACCCGACGAAGGTCTGCTGAAGCTCGATCGCTGCAGCCGATTGATGTACCGGGACAACAGCGTCTTCATTAACGGCGAAGTGGCGGCCATCGCCGCCAAGCCCTGGCTGCGGCAACTGGCCGACGAACGACAGATCAGTTGCGCCGCCCTGCGCAAGGCCCGTCCATCCGCCGAGGCCCTCGAGATGTTGAATGCCTGGCTCGACGACGGCTGGATTCATTACCTGATTTAACAAAGCGCCGCCCTTTAATACCTGCCAGGTATATCGACATAGTTATCCGGTCGTTTGTGACAAAGCCCGTTCTTCCTAGAATGAGCTTTGTTCGTTGAGTCACATACTTCCAGGAATACCGCCATGAAACTCTTCCCGATGTTTGCCCGTCTTGATCACCGGGACGTGCTTGTCGTTGGCGGCGGAGAAGTCGCCGAGCGAAAGGTTTCGGCACTGCTCAAGACGCGTGCCCGCGTTACCGTGGGCGCGCCCGCACTCAGCCCGGCGATCAGGCATTGGCAAGCCTTGGGCAAAGTCACGGTCATTCAAGACGTCTTTACCCCTGACTGGCTCGATGGAAAATGGCTGGTCATTGCCGCCACCAACGATCGTGACGTCAACTTGCAGATTGCCGATGCGGCACAGTCACGGCGCTTGTTCATCAACGTTGTCGACGATCCAGAACTTTCTTCTTTTCAGGTGCCGTCCATTGTTGACCGCAGCCCGCTGATTATTGCGGTGTCCTCTTCCGGCCAGGCTCCGGTGCTGGCCCGGCGCATACGCGAAAAACTGGAAACCCTGCTTGACCACAGCCTGGGGGCCTTGGCCGCACTGGCCGAGAAACATCGCAAAGCGATCAAGACCCAACGCCCCGACCTGCGCGCCCGCCGCGCGTTCTACGATGAGCTGCTCGACGGCCCGGTCGCCGCAGCACTGCGGCAACACCGCGGCGACGAGGCCGAGCAACTGTTAATACAGCACCTGGCCCAGCCATCGACCAATCGACCCGGCAAAGTCATTTTGGTAGGCGCCGGCCCCGGAGACCCTGGCCTGTTGACCCTAAAAGCGCTGCGCGCCCTGAACGAAGCCGATGTCATTCTGTACGACCGTCTGGTCAGCGCCGAAATTCTCGACCTGGCCCGACGAGACGCCACGCAAATTTCAGTAGGGAAACGACCTGGCGAAGATCACGACGCTACCCAACGCCGAATTCACACGTTAATGGTCGAGCATGCAGCCAACGGACACACTGTCGTCCGACTAAAAGGCGGTGATGCCTTTGTATTTGGCCGAGGCGGCGAAGAATTGGAGCACCTGGTTGCGCACGGCATAGACTACGAAGTCGTGCCGGGCATTACCGCCGCACTGGCGTGCGCTGCGTATGCCGGGGTACCCCTGACACATCGCGACCACGCGCAATCGGTAAGGCTGGTGACTGCGCACGAGCAGGAAGCCCCTGTAATGCCCCAAACACAAGCACAAAACACCCCTGCGCCTGCCAACAGTCCGCCACACCGTGTGCCTGAAACCCATTTGTCTTCGCCGCGAGCGGCCAAACCTGTAACGCCTAACGAAACCCTGGCCTTTTACATGGGCGTTGGCCAGCTTGAAGCCCTGACGCAACGCCTGCTGGCCCAAGGGCTTGATGCCGACACGCCGTTTGCACTGATAGAAAACGGCACACGCCCGGGCCAGCGCACCCTTTACGGTCACTTGCTGGAGCTGCCCCAAAAAGCAAAACGGCACCAGATGAAGGCGCCGTCGTTGCTTATCGTGGGTAAAGTTGCCGGGCTGGGCCCGCAGCTTAAGTGGTTTGGCCAGACGCTGGAAGAACCCCAGAACGAACTGGCCACCGCCTGATTTACATATTGGTGGACAACACGCTGATGATCCGTTTGGCGGTATCGGAGTTGTCTTGCTGGCCGTTTGCGTCGAGCACGCTGACGACCGAGCTTGAACCCTGATCGGCCACACGGATACGGAAAGTTTTGGGCTCGGATGTACCCTTGCCACCGAACATGCGACTGAAGAAATTAGGCTGCTCGATTTTTTCGCCGGTATCGGTATCGAGGTAGCGCACGAAGTACTCACCTGCCGAACGGTCGCGATCTTCGACGTAGAAACCGGCCGAATCAATGGCAACACCGACACGACGCCAGGCGCGATCGAAAGACTCGCCCAAGGTAATGGCGGCCTGGTCGGGTGCAACCGGTTCGACGGTAGGCATGGCCGCATCTTTTTGGGCCTGCGCTACTTTTTGCTGCGCCGCCTGGACATCGGTACCCAGGAAGACCATCAGGCGCGCCAACATGGCGGCATTCAGATTCGGGTCTTCTTTACCGGCTGTCCATTTCCAGCCGGAGTTGTCGGCCGTACCGGTTTCAACCATTTGCTGGTGGCTGATATAGATTTCGGTCTTGCCATTGACCCGTTCGAGGCGAGTACGGAAACGCTCGCGTTCGCCACTGTCGAAGACCTGGTCGAAAATGCTGCCCAGCGCAGATTTAATCCAGCCTTCAGGAATTTTCGACCGGTTCTCTGCCCAGTCGGTTTCGATAAGGCCAGCCAGGGCGTCTTGAGTTTGAATGGTAAAGCCCTGCTCACCCCAGAATTCGATAACCTGGGGATACACGGCTTCGGCCGGACGATTAACCACCAACCAGCGAATATCGCCGTCGCGCATGACGTTGACGTCGTCGACTGTAGGCAAAATATTTTGCGCGCCGGTGTTAGGGCCGCGCTCTTGTTGGGCGGCGGCGTACTGACTGAAAGTTGTCGTACCTTCGGGCGCACGATAACGGGCGTCGCGATTGGCCTGGGTCAGGTCGGGGGGAATACTGAGCGGATCGCCCGCTACGGTACTTTTGTAATTGACGGCGTCTTCGGTGCCCATGAACTGGTTCAGTTGCGAGCAACCCGAGAGCAAAGCCACGCCCAAACCGAGGGTAAGGGCGGTAAAGCGTTTGTTTAAGCGCATCTTGATCATTAAATTAAGCCCACGTCTTTTAAAGCATTACGCACAACGGCGTGGTACTGCTCGTTTAAGGGAGTTAAAGGTAAACGACAGCCCGCCTGGCACAAGCCCATTTCGGCCATGGCCCACTTGACGGGGATAGGGTTAGCTTCGATGAACAGCACCTTGTTCAGTTGAACAAGACGCCCGTTGAGTTCGCGCACGCGCGCCACATTACCAGCAAGCGCTGCGGCGCACAGGTCGTGCATAAGGCGTGGCGCCACATTGGCCGTAACCGAGATATTGCCGTTGCCACCCAGCATGATAAGGGCGGCAGCGGTGGGGTCGTCTCCGCTGAAAACCTGGAAACCGGCAGGCTTATGATGCAACAACCAGGCACCCCGAGCGATGTCGCCGGTGGCGTCTTTGATGCCAATAATGCCCGGCACCTGCGCCAACCGCAGCACGGTGTCGTTGGACATATCGGCCACCGTGCGGCCCGGCACGTTGTACACAATGGCAGGCAGGTCGACGGCTTCGGCGATGGTGCGAAAGTGCTGGTAGATGCCTTCTTGGGTAGGCTTGTTGTAGTAAGGCACAACCGACAAACCCGCCTGCGCACCCGCCTTAAGGGCGTATTCAGACAGCTCGATGGCCTCGGAGGTGGAATTGGCCCCCACCCCGGCAATGACGGGAATACGACCTGCAGCGTGCTCGACAGCAATACGAATGAGGTCGGCGTGTTCTTCCATGCTGACTGTGGGAGATTCGCCGGAGGTACCCACAACGACCAGCGCATCAGTGCCTTCTTGCACATGCCAATCGATAAGTTTGCGATACGCAGGCAGGTCGAGGCTGCCATCAGGGTGCATGGGGGTTGCCAGTGCAACCATACTCCCCTGAAACGTTGGGATCGCAGTTTCGGTACTGACCATAATGAGTATTAGCTCCGAGAATACACAGTAACCTGCAAGTTTAACGGATTAGCCGCCAAACAGATATTGCCCGCCTGCTGTTTTTTAAAGAAACCAGCGAACGACGCCTTGCCCCAACATTAAAAGCGGCTGCAGCAACACCCACAATGCGCCGGTCAGCATAAGCACAATGAGTATAACCATGCCGTAGGGCTCGAGTTTGGCGTATTGATATGCCAGGCGGTCGGGCAGCAGACTAAAGACAACGCGGCCGCCGTCGAGCGGAGGCAGTGGCAGCAAGTTAAGTGCCATCAGAACCAGGTTGACCTGAATGCCGGCAATAGCCATGCGCACCCAGAAGTCGTCGGGCGCCATACCTGTAGAGATGAACAAACGCAACGACAACGCCCATATGATGGCCATGACAATGTTTGACCCCGGCCCAGCCAGCGCAACCCACATCATGTCCCGCTTGGGGTGGCGCAAACGCCCCCAATCGACGGGCACCGGCTTGGCCCAGCCAAACAACAGGCCTGCCCCGCCCATCAGTTTTGTGGTCAACAATAAAAACAGGGGGACGGCAATCGTGCCGATGGGGTCGATATGCCGAATGGGGTTAAGGCTGACCCGCCCCATTTGATACGCAGTTGGGTCACCGAACATGCGCGCCACATAGCCATGGGCCGCTTCGTGCAGCGTAATGCCAAAAAGTACCGGCAACGCGTACACCGTAATGGTTTGAATAATTGATTCCATACAGGCTTTTTAAAAATTGGACGTCAGTCCAGACCCAGACTGGACAGATCACCCTGCCCGCGCCGTAATACGACGGGCTCGTCGCCGGTAAGGTCGATCACTGTTGTAGGCTGCAACGGGCAGGCCCCGCCATCGATAACTGCCGCCAGCGCATGCCCGAAACGGTCGGCAATGTCTTGTGCGTCGTTGAGCGGGTCTTCTTCCCCCTCGGGGATAAGCGTGGTTGACAGCAACGGCGCCCCCGCATGCCCCAACAACTCGAGCAGAACCGGGTTATTGGGCACTCGGATACCAATGGTTTTACGGGACGGATGCGAAACCCGGCGGGGCACCTCGCGCGTGGCCTCGAGAATGAACGTCCAGGGCCCTGGCGTCGCCATTTTTAGAAAGCGGTATTGACGGTTGTCGACACGCGCGAAATGGCCGATTTCGGCCAGGTCGCGGCATAACAGTGTAAGGTGATGACGTTCATCGAGCCCCCGCAGCCTGCGCAAGGCATCGGCTGCCGCCTTGTCGTCGAGATGCGCCACAACCGCGTAACTCGAGTCTGTAGGCACGGCGACAAGACCGCCCTTTTCGATAAGCTGGCACGCCTGCTTGAGCAACCGGGGTTGTGGGTTTTGGGGATGAACGGTAAATAACTGGGCCATGGGTGATACACGCAAAAACGTTAAGTTTGCTGCACACGCAAAACGCGCAACGCAGCCGGCCAAGTGTAAGTCGTCGTTGCGCATGATGCAACGCAAAACAAAACGGGTTTCGGCAAATTGCACGAAACCCGTTTTAAATTCTGGGGTGACCGATGGGGCTCGAACCCACGACAACCGGAATCACAATCCGGGACTCTACCAACTGAGCTACGGTCACCACTAAAGATCGCTATTCTAGCATAGGTAATTTAAATTTTGCAAAGCCGCTTGTCATACCGCCTGGCAACTTTATATATACTTGCCGCAAGCCGATCTTCGTTACCCTGAGCCACGGACTATGACCGCATTTGAAGCGCTTTTTGCAGAATACTGGCCCCATGTGGCGTTTGCCCTGAGCCTGATCATTGGCGCGCTGGCGGCCATACACGCGGCCATGACCAAAACCGATGTCCGCGCGGCCATCGGCTGGGTCGGGGTCATCATGCTGTCGCCCTTTTTCGGTGCCCTGTTGTATATCATTGCCGGCATCAACCGCACCCGCAAAGACCAGATTTCGCAACAACGCGACGCTTCGCTGCGCGACTACGCCGAGGTCGACCTGCCGCAACTGGCCGATGTCACGCCCTATGCGGCGCCGCAGTTTGCCTCGCTGCGTACTTTGGGCGACCGGGTCAGCCACTTTGCGCTGCATCAAGACAACCACGTGCAAATGCTGCTGGGTGGCGACCAAACCTACCCGGCCATGATCCGCGCCATTGAAAACGCATGCCGCTCTATTGCACTGCAAACCTATATTTTCGACAACGACGCCGAGGGCCAAAAAATTGCCCAGGCGCTTGCGCGCGCCAAAGACCGGGGCGTTGAAATCAGGGTGCTGATTGACGCGGTTGGCGCAAAGTACTCGCGCCCGCCCATTACCCGGCTCTTGCGAAAGCTGGGCATAAAAACCGCCTTGTTCATGACCAACCCGCTGGGTATGCGCATGCCTTATGCCAATTTGCGCAGCCACCGGAAAATTCTGGTGACCGACGGCAAAATCGGGTTCACCGGGGGCATGAATATTCGGGAGGCGTTCGTCAAAGGCAGCGACGGCCTGCCGCCCGCGCGCGATACCCACTTCCGGTTCGAGGGGCCGATCGTCCAGCAGCTCATGACCGTATTTGCGCACGACTGGAAGTTCACCACACGTGAAGCGCTGCCCTACGAAACCTGGTGCGCCGAAGAATGGTCGCCGCCACAACCCACCGTACCCGCCCGCAGCATCAGGTCGGGCCCGGACCGCAGCCTGGGCAGCAACCACAGCATGTTGCTGGGGGCACTGGCCGTTGCCCAGCATCATGTCCGCATTCAGTCGCCTTACTTTTTGCCCGACGCCACGTTGCTGGGCGCCATCAATACGGCGGCGCGGCGCGGCATCCGGGTCGACATCGTCATCCCTGGCAAAAACAATCTGCGCCTGGTGAACTACGCGATGATGGCGCAAATCGATCAGGTCATTAAAAGCGGGTGCAATGTATGGGTATGCAAAGGCAGTTTCAACCACTCGAAGCTGATCACTATCGACGGGGCCTGGTCGTACGTGGGCTCATCCAACCTCGACCCACGCAGCCTGCGGCTTAATTTCGAGCTTGATGTCGAGATTTACAGCCATGATATTGCGTTGCAAATTTCGTCGGTCATTGACGACGAAATCAACAACAGCGAACCGCTGACCTTGTCAAAGCTGTCGGGTCTGCCCTTTGCCAAAAAACTGCGCAATAAAGTTATCTGGCTGGCCAGCCCGTATCTGTAAGCCTCACCACCAGCTTGCCGGTCACCTGGCGGGCCTGAAGCGCTTTAAGCCCCTCAACGGCCTGCTCAAGCCCGATTTCGGCGCTGATAACCGGCGCGATCTGGCCGGCGACAACCCAATCACATAATTGCCGCAGTACCGCCTGATACGCGGCCGGATCGCGACGGATCACCTCGCCCCAGTACACCCCCAATACGCTGCGCGCCTGAAGCAACGCAAAATTCAGGGGAAACGCCGGGATGGCGCCGGCGGCAAACCCAACCACCAAATACCTCCCGCCCCAGACCAAAGCGCGGAACGCGGGTAATGCATAATCACCGCCGACCGGGTCGAACACGACTTGCACGCCCGACTCCCCGGCAAGCGCGCTGACCTGCGATTTCAGTTGTTCCGGTTCGGTGTAGACCAGGACTGCGTCAGCCCCTTGACGGCGACAAAGCGCCGCTTTGGCGTCGGACGACACTGCGGCAATGACGCGAGCCCCCATCTGACGCGCCACCTGCAACGCGGCCGACCCCACCCCGCCGGCGGCGCCCAGCACCAAGACCGTCTCGCCGGCCTGCACATTGGCACAATGCCTCAGCGCGTAAAGCGCTGTTCCGTATGTCACCACCATGGCCGATGCCTGCGCAAACGACATCTCCGCCGGCACCCGGGCCAAACGCGTCGCGTCGACCACACATTGTTCAGCCAGCGCACCATAGCCGGTCGACGCCATTACCGCATCGCCTGGCTGCCAGTGGGTGACACCGGCGCCTACCGCGCACACGACCCCCGCTGCCTCGGCGCCGGGCGTAAAAGGCAAAGGCGGCTTGACCTGATACTTGCCCTGACACATCAGCACATCAGGAAAATTAAGCGACGCGGCGTTAACCTGAATAACAACCTGCCCCGGCCCAGGCGTTGGCGCCGGTACCGACTGAAGCCGCAGGTTATCGAGCGCACCAAACTGTGCACATACCAGCGCCTTCATTTGGGCAACAAGGAAAAGTCGAGATACGTTGCGGCAAGGGCCGGGTCTGCATTGGGCAGGCGAGGGATCACCCCCAATAAAGGCGCACCCAGCCGGGCCTGAAGTGTCTGAATGTTCTCGGCCTGGTAGGGCATGTCAGGGTCAACCGTATTGGCCACCCAACCGCACAGCGACAACCCGCGCGCGCGTACGGCTTCGGCAGTTAGCAGCGCATGGCTGATACATCCCAGGCGCAAGCCCACAACCATCACCACCGGCAAGCCAAGCGCACGCGCCATATCGGCCATGTCTTGCGTGTCGGACAAGGGCACACAAAAGCCCCCCGCCCCTTCGACGACAACGGCTTGCGCCGCCATGCTTACCTGACGGTATGCGTCGAGCACCACCTCTACCGCCATGACCTGGCCGGCCTTTGCCGCTGCAATATGCGGTGCAATCGGTTCGTGCCACAAATACGGGGTGACCAGGTCGTCAGGTAACGGCACATTGGCCTGCGCCAACAGGGTATCTACGTCTTCATTCGAGACCCGCCCTTGCCGCAGCATTGTTCCGGCGGCCACCGGTTTCATGGCAGCCACAGACAACCCCTGCTTGACCAGCCCGTGGATCAGGGCGGCGGCAACCAGGGTTTTACCAATTTCGGTGTCGGTACCGGTGACAAAACACGCGAACTTAAGGGGCGACTCAGTAAGACTCATAATCGTGAAACTCTCGCTCGGCCCGGTTCAAGGCGCGCGCCAGACGGGAGACATCGTCGATGTCGTGCGCCGCAGACACGGTGACGCGAAGGCGAGCGGTGTCGGGGGGAACGGTTGGCGGACGAATGGCAGGCACCCACAAGCCCTGGGTGAGCAAAAATGACGATATCTGCATTGCAGTCGTGTTGGCCCCGATAATGACAGGCTGTATAGCGGTGTCGGTTGGCGGTGTGGACCAATGCTTCAAGTACAACAGCTCGCGAAGACGGCGCACATGTGTCGCAAGCGTTTCACGGCGCTGACGCCCCTCGTCACCCGTCACGATATCCAGACTGGTCATCAGGGCATGGGCCAGGGCCGGTGACGCCGCCGTCGTATAAATGTAGGGGCGCGCGCGCTGCACCAGCCACTCGGTGATGTGGGCGTGCGCTACAACAAACGCCCCGCTCACCCCCGCCGCCTTGCCCAACGTGCCCATATACACGATGCGTGGCGAGCGCAGGTCGAGATGCTCCAGCGCCCCCAGACCCTGTTGACCCAGCACGCCAAACCCGTGGGCATCATCAATCACAAGACAGGCGTCATACGCTTGCGCCAGCGCGTCGAGCTCGCGCAGCGGCGCAAGGTTGCCATCCATACTGAACACGCTGTCGGTGACAATAACGCGGGTTGACGCGGTGCTTTCTTTAAGCAATTGCTCAAGATGCGCAACGTCGCCATGCGGGTACACCTGAACAGGCGCCCGGGACAGTCGCATCCCATCGATCAGCGAAGCATGGTTAAGGCGTTCGGAAAAAAACTCGACCGTGTCATCGGCCTGCGCCAGCCCCGTCAACAAGGCCAGGTTGGCCATATAACCCGTCGAAAAATACAGTGCGCGCGCCTGATCGATAAAGGGTTCGTACAGTGCAGACAAACGCGCTTCGAGCAGGGCGTGCGCCCGCGAGTGCCCGCTGATCATGTGCGACGCGCCACTGCCAGCGCCGTACAGTGCTGCGCCTGCCTGCAACGCCTGCACAACTTGCGGGTGTGCGGCCAGACCAAGGTAGTCGTTGCTGCAAAACGCCAGCAGTTCGCGCCCGTCGACGCGCGCCTGCGGCCCGCACGGGGTATCGACCACGCGCAAGCGACGACGCAAACCGGCATCGTCGAGCCCCTGAAGGCGTTCCAACACTTTGTCTTGCAAAGTCATCGTGCAGCGCCTATGACCTGACACAACACGGCCAGCACCGCGTCTGCCAGAAAGCGGATTTGAGCGTCGTCGAGGATGTAAGGCGGCATTAAATAGACGGTTGTGCCAATGGGGCGCGCCAACAGCCCATACGACAAACCCGTTGTAAAGAAGGCTTTTGAAAACGCCTTGGCCTGCGCCGGGTCGTCGAAATGAACGTCGAACGCCCAGATCATGCCCAGATGACGAAAATGCCGCACACGCGGATGCGCCGCCACCGGTGCCAGGGCCCGGGTCAGCTTGACCGCCTTGTCACGGTTGGTGACCAACACATCGTCTTGTTCGAAGATATCGAGCGTCGCCAGCGCCGCCCGGCAGGCCAGGGGGTTGCCCGTATACGAGTGGGAGTGCAAAAACGCCCGCGACATGTCGTTGCTGTAAAACGCCTGGTAAACCGTGTCGTTCGTCATGACCAGCGATAAAGGCAGATAGCCGCCGCTGATCCCCTTGGACAACGTGATGAAGTCGGGCCAGATACCGGCCTGTTCGCAGGCAAAAAACGTACCGGTGCGCCCGCAACCCACCGCGATTTCGTCGGCAATAAGATGAACCTGATACTGGTCGCACAAGCTTCGCAGGCCAGTCAGGTAGCTTGGGTCGTACATCACCATGCCTGTGGCGCATTGCACCAGGGGCTCGACAATAATAGCCGCGATGGTGTCGGCCTGATCTTCGAACAAGCGCTGCACCGAGGCAAGCGCCTGTTCGGCCGCCTGCGCCGGGGTTGCCGCATCGGCAAAGCGCGGGTCTGGCGATGGCACGACATGAGCGCGACCGAGCAACGGCCCGTAGGCATCTCGAAAGATAGCCACATCGGTCACCGCCAGGGCGCCGATGGTCTCGCCGTGATAGCTTCCTTGGAGACATACAAAACTTTGCTTTGCCGACTGCCCCGTATTACGCCAATAATGAAAGCTCATCTTGAGCGCGATTTCGACAGCAGACGCGCCGTCGGACGCATAAAAGCAGTGCCCCAATCGCCCCGACGTGAGCGCCGACAGGCGCTCGGACAACGTGACAACCGGCTCGTGCGTGAATCCGGCCAGCATGGCGTGTTCAAGGCGGTCGAGCTGGTCTTTTAACGCAGCATTGATGCGCGGGTTGGCATGCCCGAACAGGTTGACCCACCACGAGCTGATGGCATCAAGGAAGCGGCGACCATCGTGGTCGAACAGCCAGGCCCCTTGCCCGCGCGCGACCGGCACCAAAGGCACCGTTTCGTGGTGCTGCATTTGCGTGCACGGATGCCAGACACTGCGCAGACTGCGGGCTACCCAATCGGTATCGGAAGACGCCAGGTCAGCCACGCCCGTCACCCCTTGCCTTAAGCATTGATCGTGTCGGCAATGACACGGCTGTAGGGCGATGACGGGTCGGCCAGGACATCGAGCACCGTAAAGTGATGCGTGTCGGGCACGACATGATGATCGGTTACAGCAGCACCCCATTGCTGGGCAATAGCCGCAGACTGCAGGTGAAACTGACCCGTTTCGTGTTCGCCGATGATGGTATGTACACGCGCCGACACCGGCGCCTTTTTGGCGGCCGGGCTCAGGGCTTCGGCCCGGGCCTGATCGAGCGAAAGCGCCTTGTTGACACTGGACGGCACCAGCGGCGGCAAGTCGAATACACCGCTGATGGCGAAGCAGTATTTAATATCGGGCATACCCTGGTTCTCGGGAACGTTGGCCACCATTTCGGACACCAGGTGCCCACCGGCCGAGTGACCCATAATGGAAATGCGACCAGCATCGAAGCCAAAGCGTGCCGCATTGGCATGGAGCCATTTAATACAACGACGCACTTCGACAACCATGTCTTCGATGCGCGCTTGCGGCGCCAACGAATAATTGATGACGGCAACGTTGATGCCGGCGGCAACGTAGGGCTCGGCGATAAGACCGACATCGCTTTTATCGCCGCTTTGCCAGTAACCGCCATGCACAAACACCAGCAACGGCGCGTTGGGCTTTTCGACGCGATAAAAATCAAGGTTTTGCAGGGCCTCGTCGCCGTACGAAATATCGCGTTCGGGGTTCAGGCGGGCAATAAGCGCTGCCGTCTTGTCTTGCCAACCTTTAGCGACTTCGGGAAAGTCGGGAAAAGCCGCCCGCAAGGCATAACCTTTTTCGCTCAGTTCGGTGGGGCACTTGACGCGACCATTGGACAAACCATTGAAACTAGACATAAATTGAGTCTCCGGCGCAAACATATTGCTTGATTTTTACGTTGAAAGATGGCGAAGATTCTAGCATGCACCCCACTGCCAAAGCCTTGCGCGGCGCGCGCCGCCCGGGTTACAAAAGCGGCCTGTTCACCTCAAGCGGAGCACCGTTACATGCAGCCACACAGGGCCTGGCACAGTTGTGCAACGTGGCGACTTATGGCCCAACTGGTTTTGCTGGTGGCCGCCCTGGGCATATGGCCGTCCGCCAAGGCCCAGGTGCACCTGGGGCCAGACCTGCCCTTTGTCTGGCACGAAGACCAGACTGCGGCCATCGACCTGGACGAGTTCCTGAAGCTGCCCGACACCTCGTTACGCCGCAGTCAAGTTCCGGTATCGCTGGGTTATACCGCCTCTGCGCTTTGGGTAAAAATTTTTTTACCCGCCAGCGCCTTCGAAGGTAAAGACGGCTGGCTAACAGTGGGGCCCAACTTCATCAATGATATTGTGGTGTATTTTAGGCCGGCGGGCTCGGACGGTGACTGGGCACGCAAAGACGCCGGTGACCTTTGGCCGGGCAAACGAGGCGACATTGACTACCGCTTCGCGGTATTCAACATCCCTGCCCCCGTGCCCGGCAACCCCGGCTACGACGTGGTCTTCAGGGCAGAAAGCGACAGCGCCCTGCTGCTGAAGGCGACACTGCGAACACCTGCGGATATGGCCGAGCACGCGGCTAAATCGACCGGGTTCTGGAGCTTTTACTTCGGGCTTGCCGCAATATCGTTCGGGCTGGCATTGTTGATGGCCATTTTCATCCGAAAGCCTTTTCTGTGGTCCATTTGTTTGTTTTCGTTGACCTATGTGCTGGTTGCCTGCGTAGAGGGCTTTGTTAACTGGCTGATAGGTGACTACGCCCCCAACCTGCAACACTACCTGACCAGTGTGCTGAACCTGATGGCCTTTTCCAGCCTGCTCTGGATGTGGTCCGAAATGCTTGAGTTTAAAAGGCATGCCCCGAAAATATACCGGTTTGTACTTGGTGTGGCCGTACTTATTGCACTGCTAACCCTGCTGATTCCGTTGGGTCGATACGGTTTGGCCGTAAAAATACAAACCCTGATTTTCAGCGTCGGGGTTGTCACTTTCCTGGTTTGGCTGCTGGTTATTTACCTGCAAAAAAAAATAAGTCTGGGGTTATTGTTGTTGGGCATGTCGCCGCTGGTCTACTTTGCCACGGGCATCATGGCCCAGTTATCGCTGTATGGCCTGATCCCTTACTACGACACGATCTACGTTGTGTGGCAGTACGCACTCATGCTTAATATTTTGACGGTTCTGGGCCTGGCCGTTCATCGGGTGCAAACCGAAAACCAGCAAACCCGTGAAAAACGCCTGCTGGCTCGCGAACTGCAACTTGAGCGCGAAGCCAATGTGTACCAGCGGCAGTTTATCGGTATGGTTGCCCACGAATTTCGCACGCCCCTGGCGATTATTTCAAGCGCCCTGCAAAACCTGCGACTGACCCAAATCAACGAAGCGCAACGCGAAATCAGGTACGACAAGATCCAGCGCGCCACCGACCGGCTGGTACAACTGACCGACAACTGCCTGGCCGATTCCCGACTTTCATCTGGCAACCTGTATCTTGATCGTCAATCGACAGACCTGGTCGGACTGACCCAATCGGTCATCGAGCTCTTCAACACGGCCAGCGAACACAACATCAAGCTGACCATCAACGGCAAACCTACCTTGCGCGTACCCGGCCTGGTCATTTTGTCGGCCGATGCAGCACTGTTGCGTATCGCCTTGTCCAACTTGCTCGATAACGCACTCAAACATACAGGCACCGGCCCGATCAGCATTGATATTTCTACCTTTGCCGACATGGTGGCTGTCAGCATCACCGACACGGGCCCCGGGATCCCCACTGAATACGCCGAACGCATCTTTGAGCGCTACCTGCGCGTCGAAAGCCCGGGCCGCCGCACCAGCGGGACCGGCCTGGGACTTCATGTTGCCCGCGAAATTGCAACTGCTCACGGCGGAACGCTTGTGCTAAAACCCAATCACCCACAAGGCTGCTGCTTTATCCTTACGCTTCCTGCCCAAAGCAACGCCAAAAAAAGAAAATGACAGACAACGCACGCATTGCCATTATTGAAGACAACGACGATCTGCGCGAAGAACTGGTGTTTTTTCTGCAGTCGCGGGGCCACAGTGTCTGGGGGCAAAGCAGCGCAGAATCATTCTGGAAACAGCTGCACCGCACGCCGGCAGACATTGTTCTGGTCGATATCGGGCTGCCCGGCGAAGACGGCTTCAGCGTCGTCGAATACCTGCGTACGGTTGGCACCTATGGCCTGATCGTCATCTCGGCGCGCGGCAGTCGCGACGACCAGCTGCGCGGCCTGGGGCTGGGCGCCGACCATTACTTGATCAAGCCTATTAACTTTGCCGACCTGGCGCAAACCGTTCAGGCGCTGTGGTCTCGTCTGCAAAAGCAATCATCACACAATACAACCGGACAAACGCCCGCGTCTGGCGCAAAATGGCAACTCGAACACAACAGCCTTCAGGCCCCCGACGGCCGCACCTTGCATCTGACCACACAAGAACACCGCCTTATCGAGGCCCTGTATCGCCACCGAAACGAGGTATGCAGCAAGGAAATGCTGCACAACCTGCTGTTTGGCTACGAACCCGAGCCGGACACCCACCGTATCGATGTCATCCTGAACCGACTGCGCTCCAAAGCGCGCCAGCAACATTTTCCGCTGCCGCTACGCACCATTTTTGGCAAAGGGGTGGTGCTGGTCAGCCACGACCCCTGATTTTGTCAACAATCGAGACAACTGAGAGAAATGAGACTGGAAAGTCTCTGCGGGAACAGGCACATTGAGACATTGCGACAGATTACGGATTGCCGAGCCTCACAATGCACTGGCCCCAAAGGTTGATACTTAGCTTTTTCCTGCTTTGCGCCCCGCTGCTGGCAGCCATCCCGACATCCTCATCCGCTCAAAACACGGTCTCCATCGGCATCGTCGCCGATAACGAGCCCTACTCAAGTTTCGGCATCAACGGCCCTTCAGGCTTTTCAGTCGACATCCTGAACAAGGTCAGCGAAAAATCGGACATCAATTTCGATTACCGCGTCGGTAGCTGGACGGATATTTATGCCGCGTTTCTGCGCGGCGAGCTTGACGCCCTCGATGAGGTCTCGTGGCGCGAAGACCGCGTCCAGCTTATGCGTTTTACCCGACCCTACCATTTGCGTCGCACCATTATCATGCACGATGCAAACCGGCCGCTGTCAAGCGCAAACAGCCTGGCCAGCCTGAAAGGCAAACGAATCGGCGTGCTGCGCGACGTTTACTACCTGCAAACGTTACGCGACGCGGGCCTGAACCTCATCGAGTACAACCTGCAGCCCGAAATGATTCAGGCGCTGTCGTTTGGCTGGGTGGACGCGATTATCGGTTCCGAGGTCACCCTTTCTTACTTTGCTCGACAAAAGGGCCTGGTCAGCTTGCAGCCTGTTGGCCCGGCCCCTCTGGGCGGCCAGGAAAACGAAGACTTCCGTATTGCCGTTCAACCCGAACTTACCGACCTGCTGCAAAAACTTGAAGCGGCACTGGCCGACCTTGACCCCGAATGGCTTGAGGACACGCGAGAGAAATGGCAGGAATTTGGCGGTAAATCGCTACAGGCGCCCAAGTTTCAACTGACACCGGCGCAAAAGGCGCTGCTTCGCCAGCAAGGCCCGCTTCGCGTCGGGCTGATGCGCGACTACGCGCCGCTCAGTTTCGAAGACGGCGGGCAGGTTCAGGGGTTAACGGTCGACATCCTGGCCCGCATCATGGACTTGACCGGGCTTCGGGCCGTACCGGTCGTGGGCCAATGGAGCCAGCTGATCGAACTGTTTCAGCGCGGCGAAATTGACATCATGGCCAATATTTCCGACCTTCCCGCACGGCGCGAATTCAGCCGCTTCACGCAACCGTATCACTTTGTGTCTGTGGTGGGCTTTAGCCAATCGCCCGATTTTCGCCTGACCCGCAAAGAAGACCTCTACGGCCTGCGCGTAGGTTACGGCGCCGGCATTTTTTATGCCGATGCATTACGAGACATTCTGGGCAACGACGCCATTGCGTTCGACGATCAGGCATCGATGTTTGTGGCGCTGGCAAACGGGCAGGTCGACCTGGTGCTCGCTGCGCTCGATAACGGCAACCACTGGATACGCGACCGGGGCCTGAGAAACATTCATATTGCCGGCGAACTCCATCTTGATGACATCGTGCGCGAAGATTTGCGCTTTGCCATCCGCCCCGAGCTCGAAGCGCTGGTACCGGTGCTGAATCAGGCGCTCAACGGCATTACCCCTTCTGAAATGCGGGTTATCGAAAACCGGTGGCTGGGCGCCTATTTTGAAACGTCGACCAACGCGGCCGGCACGGTGATGCTGTCGGACGTTGAAAACGCCTACCTGACGCAAAAGAACCGTACGCTGACTTTTTGCGCTCACCGCGACTGGATGCCGCTGGACGGCATTAATGCCAAAGGGCAACATCAGGGTGTTGCGTCTGGTTTTTTGCGACTGGCCAGTCGCCGTTTGGGCATTGAAACCCGGCTTCACGAAACAGCCTCGTGGCGGGCATCACTAGATGCGCTCCAGGCCGGGCGCTGCGACCTGATTCCCGGCGCGTCAAATGGCAGCGGGCTGCAAAATCATTCTGACATCATCTATTCGGCCCCGTACTACTCGCTACCCACCGTATTGCTCGGGCGCATCGAATCGCCCTTCATCGCCACCCTGGCCGAACTCGAACGCTCGCCCATCGGCATCACGCGCGACTTCGGACTCTTCCAGGACCTGCGCGTGCGCCACCCCAACCTGAACCTGGTCCCCGTTGCCAACGAAGCAGAGGGGCTACGCAAAGTGCAAAGTGGCGAGCTATACGGCTACATTGGCACGCTGGCCACAACCAGCCAACAGCTGCAAGACCTTCGGCTAGCCGACATCAGGGTCATTGGCCGGGTGCCTATGGACACCACACTTGCCGTTGCCACAGTAAAAGACAACCCGATTCTGGCCGGTATTATGCAGAAAGTTGTAGGCAGTGCGGGGGCAGACGAGCTGAATCAAATCGAGAACCAGTGGCGCTCGGTGCATCTGAATGCTCAGGTTGACTACACCCTGGTATGGCAGCTGACGGCAGGTGCACTGGTACTGCTGCTGGGGTTTTATGCCTGGAACCGGAAACTGCGTTCGCTAAACCGGCAACTCGAACAAGCCAACGCGCAACTGGCCAAGCTTAGTACCACAGATCAGCTAACCGGCCTGGGAAACCGGACTCGCTTTGACCAAACCTACGACATTCTCTTTCAGCACTGTTTACGCAGCGCCACGCCTTTTCTGGTGGCAATGGTCGATATCGATCACTTCAAACGGATAAACGACGACTATGGGCACGCCGCCGGCGACGAGTGCCTGCAATTGCTGGCCGACACCCTACGCAGCCACTTCCAGCGCACCGGGGACCACGTCATACGTTTCGGCGGGGAGGAGTTTGTTATTTTTGCAGCAGTAGAATCAATAGGCGAGGCTCACAACCGCCTTGAACTGCTGCGCGAAGCGGTAGGCGCCATGCCGGTTCAATACGAAACCCAGGTATTGCACCTGACGATCAGTATTGGTTACTGCCTGCAAACACCCACAAAAAAGGCCGTGCCCACCCATTGGCTGCTTGCCGCAGACCAGTCCCTGTACCGGGCCAAAAGCCAGGGCCGTAACCGCGTAGTACAGGCGCTATCAACGGGTGCCGATGGCGCGTCGTGAGGGTCTCGAACCCCCGACCTCAGGCTTAGAAGGCCCGTGCTCTATCCAGCTGAGCTAACGACGCACAGGCAACAAGGGCTGCCGGGGCGCATTATAGCTGATGCCCCCCCGCGTGCCCGACAATTGCCGCCAAACGGTTAAACTGACGACCGACTCGACTTCCTGTGGCCGGGCCCCATACATTACCCGGCTGGCTATCATCATGCGCCCACTGCTCAAACTCATTTACTTGCTGCTTCTGGTTACTGTTGCCGCGGCCGCACGCCCGGCATGGGCCTTTGTAAACTACCAGCTGGACACCAGCCGCGCCAAGCCCGGCGAAACGCTTTACGTTAAAGGGGTGGCCGCCAACGAAACCAAGGCGCCTATCACCTGGACACCCCAGAAAACCTTACCGATTCAATGGCAGGACGCGGCCGGGCAAGTCATGACGGTCAACGCCACACTGCTCGAAAACCCCGCCCCTTTCACCCTTGCTCCAGGCCAGTTTGCCGCCCAACGCTGGGCCTTAATCGTCCCCAAAGATATTCAGGGGCTACAAACACTGGCCGTCGACAACAGCCCAACCTTAATAGCACTTCAGGCCGACAACCCCAACCTGCCTGTTCCTGCACATCATGCCGACGCCGCCGGGTTGCCGCCCGCCCCCGAAGCGCTCCCCGTCAGTTCATCCCCATTCGAGACCTTCCGGCGCGCCATTTCACCCTACGAGCCCATTTACTTCGATGTCGGCGGCCGCGACGGCACAAACGCCCGCTTTCAGGTCAGCTTCAAGTATCGACTGTTTTCGCCCGAAAACCCTGCGCGCCCGGCCTGGTATGACCATTTTTATCTGGGCTATACACAAACCTCGCTATGGGACCTGGACGGCAGCTCCAAACCCTTTATTGATAGCACCTACAATCCAGGCATTTTCTGGCACAACCCGGCCCTGGCAGGCACCTCAGATCAACAATGGATCGGCGGCCTGGCCATGGGGGTCGAGCATCGGTCAAATGGCAAAAGCGGTATCGACTCGCGATCGATCAACAACGCGTATATACAGCCAGAACTTAATTACCGCTTTGACGGCGGCAGCATACTCAGCTTTATGCCAAGGGCCAAAGCTTATTTCAGCAAAAACGAAAACCCCGATTATGCCGATTACGCCGGCTATGTCGACTGGAAACTAAGGTGGGCGCAACCCAATGGCCTGATTTTGACCGGGCTTTACCGGCAAGGAAAAAGTGGCCGCACCGCCACACAACTGGAAGCGGCCTGGCCCCTGCAGCGCACGTTCTTGAACATGAATGGCTTTTTGCATGTCCAGTATTTCAGGGGCTGGGGCGAGACGCTGCTGGGCTACAACCAGAAAAGTGACGGCCAGGTGCGCATCGGGATTGCGTTGGTGCCCTGACGCGGCGGCACCCACCCTCACTGTATTTACGCTGTCGGCTCGGCCTGGCCCTCAAGCACAGCGGCCAGGCCGGCCAATATTTGGTCGGGTGTGAACGGGATTTCGCGAAAACGCACCCCGGTGGCATCGAACAAGGCATTCGAAATGGCCGCAGCGCTGGGTACCGTGGCCGACTCGCCGGAGCCCATGGGGGGCTGGTCGTCGCGAGGCAATAAAAACACATCTATGGGCGGCACTTCGGTGAAAGGCAAAATCGGGTAAGCACCCCATTCTTGATCGACAACGCCCTTGTCGTTAAACACCACCCGCTCTTTAAGCACACGGCTTAATGACTGGATGACGTTGCCTTCGATTTGATGACGAACGCCATCCGGGTTGACGATCAGGCCGGTATCCTGACCCACCACCACTTTTTTTACACGAATTTTGCCGGTATCGGCGTTGACCGTCAGGTCAATCACCCACACGGCCCACGCCGCCCCAAAACCTGGAAACTTGCTGTGCACATAGCGTGCGTAGGCTACACCGCGACCATGCAGCTCGTGCGCGGCATCGGGCACCCCTCGCGAACCGCGCTGACCCGCCGCCCAATGTGCACGCTGCGCCGTTGCACGCAGCAAATCGGCTGCTCGCTCGTCGGGCAGATTACGCAGGCGGAACTCGACAGGATCGGCCCCTGCCTCGACGGCCAGCTCGTCGATGAAGCAATCGTGGGCAAATGAATTGGGCAGCGCCGACACACCACGCAACCACGCCGAACGCACAATGGACGGCATGTCGTGACATGTAATGGTTTGCCGTGGGTAACGATAGGGAGGCACCGACGTGCGGTCGCCCATCTCGAGCATACGCGGCTGGTTGCTGACAACCCCGGTCAGAATCAGGGCCAGGGTGGGCGCATCGTTGGACGGATAACGCGTCACGAAATCGTAAGACAGCAATTCGTTGTTCTGGTCGAGCCCGCCTTCGACATCAATAAGCTGGGCGGCGCCTTTGGGCTCCCAACCGTGCTCTTGCTCGCGCGTAAGCTGCACGCGCACGGGACGCCCGATAGCGCGCGACACCAGCACGGCATCGGCGCAGACGTCGTCGGCACAGTTACGGCCATAGCAGCCCGAAGCCTCGTAGCGGATAATGTCTATATCGCCTTCGTCGCGCTCGAGCAAACGCGACAACTCGACGCGCAGCATATGCGGGTTTTGCGTACCGGACCACACACGGACCTGATCGGCGGCGTAATCGGCCACCGCACATGACGGCCCAACGGATGCATGCATCTGGAAGGGCCAGATGTAGGTGCGTTTCAGGGTAACGCCCGGTCGGGCGGCCGGATCGGCTTCATCTTTTTGAACCAGTGGCCTGACGTTGTGCGCCTGGGCGCGCAACGCCTGATCAAGGTCATCGAGGGGCGTTAGTGCCGGCACGGGCTTCCAGGTGAGTTTGAGCGCTTTCATGGCCTTGATGGCGTGCTCTTCGCGCCGTGCGGCCACGGCAACAAAGTCTTTAATGACCACCACCTGGATATCGTCGGCAATGGCCTGAAGGGCCGATGCATCGACGGACTGCAGCGAGTGACCGACAAAATCGCCGCTGTCGCGCCCGGTGTAGGGCGGGCGAATAACCCTGGCGTGCCACATGCCCGGCACCCGGACATCGTGCACAAAGGTTAACTGGCCGGTAGCCTTGGCCGGGATATCGACACGACGTACCGACTGGCCCACCACCGCATAACGGCCGCTGTCTTTAATGGGGACCTCGGCCTGGTACTCGAGCTGGAAATGCTGGCCGGACAGCAGCGCAGCGTAATCGATACGCGCACCATCGGGTGCGCAGAACACCCCGTCGACCAACTGCAGGTTACCGCGTGCAACGCCAAGCTGCGCCGCAGCGCGATCGTGCAAGAACTCGCGCGCCACTGCTGCGGCGTTACGCAAAGGCACCGCAGAAATCTGGATACTGGCGCTCGCAATGGTGGGCCCCTGGTTCGGGGTGGCCTGGGTGTGGCCTAACACCATACGCACGCGGTCGAGTGGCAGGTAAAGCTCTTCGGCCACGATCTGCGCCAACGCCGTCCGAATTCCCGTACCCAGATCGACGTGGCCATTGAAGGCCAGCACCTGACCGTCGTCGAGCATCGCCACGAAGATATCGGGATAAGGCTGTTGGTAGTCGGATGCGATACCTGGCTGCCCAGGCGCAGGCTTGGGCGAGGCTGCCGCCGGGCGCACCACAATCAATGTACCTGCGCGTGAAAAAAGAGCCTCGCGGTCGGCTTTGGGGTCGAGAAATTGCATAGAGGGCCTCGTAAGTGCAACGAAGTACAGCACATGTGCTCATTGTAGCCCCAAGAATCATAAAAACACAGCCATATACAATGTACACACTACATACGACAGGTTATTAGCCTATTTTTCATATGGCATATTTTCATTTCATATTACGAAATAATGCCATAAATATAAAATATTCAAATTAAATACAGTGACTTACAAATACGCTTAAAAAATAAAAATCTAGGTGTAAACACCTAAAAGAATTTTATTTACCAAATAAATTAGAGTGCATACACTATAAATAACTTGATTCCAGCATTTGGCACTTTCACTTCTCAGGAGCCCTGCCATGAAACAGAACCCTCGTATCGCAATTATTGGTGCCGGCCTTGGCGGCACCGCCGGTGCAGCCCTTATGGCCAAAGCAGGTTTCAACGTCAAGGTGTACGAGCAGGCGCCTGCTTTTGCCCGCATTGGCGCCGGCATCCACCTGGGTCCCAACGTCATGAAAGTCATGCGTGCCATGGGCATTGAAGATGAACTCAACCGCATTGGCGCCCATCCCGATTACTGGTACAGCCGCGACGGCATCACAGGCGAGGTCATGGCCCAGATTCCGCTGGGTGACTACGCCGTTTCACACTACGGCGCCAGCTACCTCACGGTTCACCGCGGCGACTTCCACAAACTCATGACCGACGCGCTACCGCCCGGCATTCTCGAATTCAATAAAAAATTGTCCAAGGTCGAAGACCTGGGCGACAAAGTCGTCCTGAGCTTTGCCGACGGCACCACTGAAGAGGCTGACATTGTCGTTGGCGCCGACGGCATCAACTCAAAAATTCGCGACACCCTGCTTGGCTCCGAACTGCCCAAGTACACCGGGTACGTTGCCCATCGTGCAGTGTTCCCCACGCCCCTTGACAGTGGCGCGCTGCCCTTCGACATGTGCTGCAAATGGTGGGCTGGCAATGACCACATGATGGTCTACTTTGTCACCCGCAAAAAAGACGAAATCTACTACGTGACCGGCGTGCCCGAAAGCACCTGGGACATGTCCAAGAGCTGGGAGCCTTGCTCGAAAGATGAAATGCGACGCGTGTTTGGCGGCTGGCATTCAAGTGTCCAGGCCCTTATCGAAGGCACCCAGGAAGTCACCCGTTGGCCCTTGCTCGAACGCGACCCTCTGCCGCTCTGGAGCCGTGGCCGCATGGTCTTGCTGGGCGATGCCTGCCACCCCATGAAACCGCACATGGCACAGGGGGCTGCCATGGCTATCGAAGACGCCGCCATACTTACCCGCTGCTTCCAGGAAATGGGCTTTACAGACCTTGATGCAGTGTTTAACCTATACGAAGCCAATCGTGCCGAGCGCGCCAGCAAGGTGCAACTGGTTTCCCACAACAACACCTGGTTAAAAACCAACGAAAACCCCGACTGGTGCTTCGGATACGACGTATTCACCACACCACTGGTCGATGCAAAAAAAAATAATGAACAAACCGCCCCAGCTTGTTGAGCTTAATGTTAACGGTCACGCGCATCACATCCAGGTCGAAACCGACACCCCGCTGCTTTATGTACTGCGCAACGACCTTGAACTGAACGGGCCAAAGTTTGGCTGTGGCCTGGGCGAATGCGGCGCCTGCACCGTACTGGTTGACGGCGTCGCGGCGCGGTCTTGTGTCTTGCCTGTCAAGGGTGTTGTCGGTCACGACATCGTTACCCTCGAAGGGCTGGGCACAGCCGCAGCGCCCGGCCCGGTGCAGCAAGCCTTCATCGACAAACAAGCCGCCCAGTGCGGCTATTGCCTTAACGGCATGATCATGACCATTCAGGCACTGCTTAACCGCAACCCCAACCCCACCGAACAACAAATTCGCCAAGAACTCAAATACAACCTTTGCCGCTGTGGCACGCATGTCGAAATCGTCGACGCTGCCCTCGAAGCCGCAAAAGCGCTGCAAACCACCCAATGACCGTACCGGCCAACACCCAATCACAACACAACCCGAATCTTGCCCGCCACGTCGGGCACCACGACCTGGCCCTTCCCGGCGCCGGAGACCTGCTGCACGGCACCGTGCTGCGTCCGCCCGACATGCGCTGGAACGGCCACGCCTATTGCGGGCCGGTGCTTCAACACATTCAGGTCGACCCCGCCCGGCACGTGCCGGGCGTTGTCGATATTGTTATACGCCACAACTTTGTGGCGGTGATTGCATCGCAGCCCAGCCAGGCGGCGCACGCCCGCGCGCAAATCCAGGCCCAATGGCGTAACGCCGAACCCCAACGCAACGCGCAGTTACCCAATGCCGGGCAAAGTGACGCCACACCGCCACCCGCCGCGCCAAGCACCACCCTCAGCTACACGTGGGTGAACACGCCCGACGACGCCCCGGTATGGGCAATTGCCCGCCATACCTCAACCGGCCTGACAATTTGGGCGAGCACCGGCCGGGCAAACCAGTTAAGAGCCGAAATCGCATCGTTGTGCGGTTTACCGGCCGAGCAGATCACCCTGGTCGCCAACGGCCTGCCCGGCGAGGGCTACGATACCGCGGTCGATGCTGCGCTTTTGGCTTTTGGCCGCGGCAAACCTGTGCGGGTACAACACGACACCACCGCCGCGCCCACAAAAATCACCCTCGAGCTGCAAGCCGACCGCACGCCCGCGAGCCAATATATCGAGCGCGCAAACATTGCCAATGCACGACGACCATCAGTCGCCGCCCTGCTTTGCGGCGTCGAACATCAATACGCCGGCACAATCGCCCAAAGCAATGCGCTTTACGGCATACCCGTCAGCCAGCAATCTGCCGGCAACGCCTACAGCATTGGCCCGGCCAACGACACCCCCACTGCCGCCAGTGTATTTGCCCGCGAATCATTTTTCGATGAACTGTGCGCACTGCAAAACCACGACCCGGTACAGGCACGGCTAGACACCATTACCGACCCTTCCGGCAAAGCGCTGATCGAGTCGGTGGCGCAGCAGGCGGGCTGGTTCGATCAACCCCAACCGGGGGCCGGCAAAGGCTTTGCCTGTGCCCAAATTATCGACAACGAACAAGACCCGCCGCAAACAGTTTGGTCTGCCTGGGTGGCCGAAGTAGCCGTCAGCGGCAACGCCATCGACATCACGCGTTTAACGGTTGGCCATACCGCCAGCAGCCTTGCATCGGCAAGCGATACCGACAAAATCGAAAACCAGGTTCGCGATACCGCCCGGGGCCTGCTGGGCGCACCCGACACCTTCGACCAATGGGCCGATGCCAACGCCAATACGGCCGGCGCCCTGACCCTGCCCGAAGTGTCGGTCGTGCCACAGCAAAGCGCTGTCGGCACGCCCCTGGCGTGGCACCCGAACGCGCAATTGCCGGCCGCGGCCGCCATTGCCAATGCCATTTACAAAGCAACCGGCACCCGTATCCGCCAGGCGCCCTTCAGTGCCAACAGCCTGCTGTCGTCAACCGAAACCACCGAAAACAAACGCAACAAACGCTGGGCTTACGGCTTGCTGGGTGGCATTGCCGCCGGTGCCGCTGGCCTGGTGCTCACGGCCTTGCCCCTGCGTGGCGCCATAGCGCCTGTGGCTGTCGATACCTCAATCTACTCGGCGGCGGCCATCGAACGCGGCCGGCTGGTGGCCCTGGCCGGCGACTGCATGGTTTGCCATACCGCCGAAGGCGGCATCGAAAACACCGGAGGGCGCGCCCTCGATACGCCTTTCGGTACGGTCTACACCACCAACATCACCCCCGACCCGAAAACGGGCATAGGTAACTGGTCTTACGCGGCGTTCGAGCGCGCCATGCGCGAAGGCATCCATCGCGACGGCCGACATTTGTACCCGGTGTTCCCGTACACGGCCTTCGCCAAAATCAGCGATGCCGACATGCAGTCGTTATATGCCTACCTGATGACGCGCGAGCCTGTTTCGGCAACACCACCAAAAACCGAACTGGCGTTCCCCTACAATGCGCGCCCCCTCATGGCAGGCTGGAACACCTTGTTCCATAAAAACGAGGTTTACCAACCCGACCCAACCCAATCCACCCTCTGGAACCGGGGTGCGTACCTGGTGCAAGGCGCCGGCCACTGCACGGCCTGTCATTCCCCGCGCAACAGCATGGGCGCCGAAAAGTCCGGCGCCGAAAACTTTCTGGCGGGCGGTTTCGCCGATGGTTGGGAAGCCCCTGCCCTGAACGCCCTGTCGAAAGCGCCCATCGCCTGGACCGAAGACACGCTTTTCGATTATTTGCGCACCGGCTACTCGTCGGTGCATGGCGTTGCGTCGGGCCCAATGGGCCCGGTGGTGCAAAATCTTGCGCAACTGCCCGAAGCTGATGTTCGTGCCATGGCGCATTATCTGGCAGCCATCAACCCGCCACCCGCCTCGGCCGAACCTTCCGCCCTTACCGCCGCCAAGCTTGAAGAAGCAAGCCGCAGCAACGTCGGGGTCATGACGCTGCCCGGAGAAGCGCTATTCGAGGGCGCCTGCGCCGTATGTCACGATGCCCGTGAAGGCCCACCGCTGTTTGGCGCGCGGCCATCGCTGGCGCTGAACACCAACTTGCACAGCGACCACCCCGACAACGTGATCCAGGTCTTGATGCACGGCATCGACGACCCCACAGGCCAGGGGTTGGGCTATATGCCAGGCTTCAAAGACAGTCTGAACGACGCGCAAATCCGCGAACTCATCGAATATATGCGCGCCCGGTTTGCGCCTGGCAAACCCCAATGGCAAGGGCTTGACGACAAAATATCGTCTATACGCCAAATGCACGGCCACTAATTGCTGCTAACTGCAGGCCCCAAAAAGTTCAGCCCGGTATCACCCGGGCTGAACTTTTTTAACCATCCAAAAATACCGGCATGACACCGAATACCGCGTTACACCGTCAGGTAGCTGCGACGGATCTCTTCGTTTTCAGCCAGTTCTTCCATCGTGGCCGTGTAACGGATCTGACCTTTTTCGAGGACATACACACGGTCTGAGACCAGTTCGGCAAAGTGCACATTTTGCTCTGACAACAACACACTGACACCGTGCTCTTTGAGCGCGATGATGGTGTTGGCCATTTGCTCGACAATCACTGGCGCAACACCTTCAGAGGGCTCGTCGAGCAGCACCAGATAAGGGTTGCCCATCAGCGTGCGCGCCACCGTCAGCATTTGCTGCTCACCACCACTCATTTGGCCGCCGGGGCGGTCTTGCATGGCCCCCAAATTGGGAAACAGCTTGTACAGCGCTTCGGGTGTCCAGGTATAGGCAGTGGTGCCGTCGGGCCATTGGCGCGCGGCCTGCCGGCCCACTTCAAGGTTTTCGGTCACGGTCAGGTCGGAAAACACGCGGCGGTCTTCGGGTACGAACCCGACGCCGGCCCGGGAGATTTCGTAAGGCTGACGCCCGCTGATTTTTTTCCCCATGAAGTGGATCTCGCCTTTGGATTTCTCCATCAGCCCCATGATGGACTTGAGTGTGGTGGACTTGCCGGCGCCATTGCGCCCCATCAGGGCCACAACCTCGCCACGCCGGACGTTCAGGTCGACATCGAAAAGAATATGTGCGGCACCGTACCAGGCATTCAGTTTCGATACCGTCAATAACGTTTCGTCGGGGTTGAATTGGGTGTTGCTCATGCTTGCGCCCCTGCTGTTTTCTTCTCGAAAGTTTTACCCGTCCCGAAGTAAACCTCCTGGACCTTGGGATGATTACGAATTTCTTCGGCGCTGCCTTCGGCAATTAATTGCCCGCGCGCCAGGACAATCATGCGATCGGCATACGCGAACACCACGTCCATGCTGTGCTCGGTAAACAGCACCGCCATATTGCGATCGACCACCAGTTTTTTGGTCAGCGCCATCAGGTCGTTACGCTCTTTGGGGGCCATGCCGGCCGTTGGCTCGTCCATAAGCAAAAGCTTCGGGTCGTTGGCCAGGCCCATGGCAAGTTCGACGCGCTTGACGTCGCCGTAAGCCAGCTCGCTGGAGGCGCGGTCGGCCTGCGAGTCCATGCCCACCTGGGCCAGCAAGGCCATGGCCTTTTCGCGATAGTAAGCGGCAGCCGGCTTCCAGAATGAATACACCTTGCGGTTATGCGCCAACAAAGCCATTTGCACGTTTTCAACCACCGTCAACGACGCAAATGTGGCGGCGATCTGAAACGTACGACCCACACCAAGATAGGCGATTTCGCGCGGCGGCAAACGGGTGAGTTCGGTGCCGTTAAGCTTGATTGAGCCCGCGGTGGCCCGCAACTGGCCATTGACCATGTTGAACGTTGTGGTTTTACCGGCGCCGTTAGGGCCAATAAGGGCAAGCAGCTCGCCGGCATGCAAATCGAAATTGACGCCATCGACGGCGATATTGCCGCCGAAGGCCTTCCTGAGATTACGAACTTCCAACAAACTCATAGTGGCTGCTCCTGGCGGGCGGCACGCTTGGCGCCCCAATATTCAAAAAGTTCTTTGACATAGCCCGCGATACCTTGCGGAAACGCCAGAACGATCAGCAAAATCACGCCGCCGAACATCGCTAGCCAGTAATCGGTCAGGCCCTTGAAATAGTCTTGCAAGAAACTGAATGTGGCTGCACCAACAACCGGGCCAATGAGTGTTTGAATACCGCCCAGCAACACCATGACCAGGCCATCGACCGATTTGCCGACCCAGATGATTTCGGGGGAAGCACTGCCTTTTGAGAAGACATACAACACGCCTGCCAACCCGGCAAATACACCTGCAATAACAAAGGCTACCCACTGCACCCGCTTGACATCGATGCCCAGCGCATCGGCCCGCAAGGTTGAGTCGCGTGCGGCACGCAAGGCATAGCCAAATGGCGAGAACAAGAGCCTGCGCAATACAACCGCCGACAGCACAACAACGGTAAGGGCGAAGTAGTAATACGCGTCGCCCGACAACCACTCGGCCGGCCAGATACCGATCATGCCGTTCGAGCCACCGGTGAAGTCGTCCCATTGGTAAATGATGGACCAGACGATTTGACCAAAGGCAAGCGTTAGCATGGCCAGATACACGCCCGAGAGACGAACGCAGAACCAGCCGAAAATCAGCGCACCGAAGCCCGCAATAATAGGCGCAATGGCCATCGACCAACCCATGGAAAACGCCGCCGTTTTAAGCAACAACGCTGCTGCGTAGGCGCCCAGACCATAATACGCGGCGTGGCCAAACGAGTGCATGCCGCCGGGCCCCATCATGAAGTGCAGGCTAAGCGCAAACAACGCGGCGACCATAATATCGAGCGCCAATACCGTGGCATACGGCATGATATCGGACAACAATGGCAGCGCGGCAATGGCCGCCACCGACACCACAATGAACACCTTGAACGGCATGGTGGCCGGACGAATAGGCGCTTCGATGGGCGCAGAGTTGCGGCTGACGGCCGACACGGTGCCGAACAAACCCCAGGGGCGGAACACCAAGACCAGCGCCATGAAAATAAACTCGACAACGAGCGTTAGCTTGGGGAATTCGAAGGTAAGGCCAAACAGGCTGACTGTGCCCAGCGCGATACACAGCGCTTTAAGCTCGGCGATGATAAGCGCCGCCACGTAGGCCCCCGGAATGGAACCCATACCACCCACCACCACAATAACGAAGGCGTCGCCAATGACGCTCAGGTCGAGGGTGAGGTTAGCGGGCAAACGCGGGATTTGCACAGCGCCGCCCAAGGCGGCCAGAAAAGAACCCAGCGCAAAAACTGCCGTAAAGAGCCAGGCCTGATTTACGCCCAAGGCGCCCAGCATTTCGCGGTCTTGGGTGGCCGCGCGAACCAGCGTACCCCACCGGGTGCGCGTCAGCAGCAACCAAAGCAGACCCAGGACAACCGGGCCAATGAAAATAAGGACAATGTCGTACTTTGGGAAGTAATTGCCCAAAATCATGATGGAGCCGTCAAGCCCAGGCGCAATCGGCCCCAGCAAGTCTTCGGGGCCCCACAAAAACAGGGTTGCATCACGAATGACCAGCACCAGCGCAAATGTCGCCAGCAGCTGGAAAAGCTCGGGCGCGCGATAAATGCGCCGAAGCAGAATAATTTCGACCAGTGCGCCAAACGCGCCTACCAATAAAGCCGCTGCAATCAGACTGAACCAGAAACCAAATGGACTGCCTCCGAACGACTGGACAATAGTGAAGGCCACATAAATGCCCAACATGTACAACGAACCATGCGCAAAGTTAACAATGCGCGTTACGCCGAAAATCAGGGAAAGCCCCGCCGCCACCAAGAACAATGATGACGCCTCGGCCAACCCGTTCAGCATCTGAACGATAAAACCCGACAAATCCATTTGATTGCCACCTGAAAATTAAAAACCTCTGCCACCGGAACAGGTGACAGAGGTTTGTTGTATTGCTTTATTCAGCAGCCTTACGCCACTCTTTGACTTGCTCGTCGGAAGGCTGAACATCTTTACCGTCAACATAGACGAAGTCGGTCATGATGCCTTTACCATCTTTCTTGGCCAGTTTGCCCACATAAATACCCATGGTCGACTGGTGATCTTGCGCACGATAGGTAATGGGACCAAACGGCGACATGAGCTCGAGACCGCGGAAGGCTTTGATGAGGGCTTCAGTATCGGTAGAGCCCGCCTTTTTGATGCCTTCGGCAAGCGACATGATGGCCGAATAACCTACAACTGTACCC
This sequence comes from Pusillimonas minor, assembly GCF_014237865.1. Lineage (GTDB taxonomy): Bacteria > Pseudomonadota > Gammaproteobacteria > Burkholderiales > Burkholderiaceae_B > Neopusillimonas > Neopusillimonas minor. The sequence goes on along the minus strand of NZ_JACJUU010000008.1, from coordinate 111,134 downwards.
AAACGAGGATAGTCGTTGAACTTGGCCTGATAGGCTTCAAGGAATGCCTTGTGCTCGGGCGTGTTGATGGCGTACCAGGGGTAGCCCGTCACAATCCAGCCTTCGGGTGTTTCGTTACCCAGCGGGTCGAGGTATTCGGGTTCGCCGGTAAGCAGGCTGACTACAGGCACGTTGTCGAAGAAGTTACGCTGCGAACCTGCACGTACCAGTTTGGCCAGATCGGCCGCAAACAGCACGTTGAAGACGGCATCGGCTTTGGCATCGGACAAGGCCTGGATAACACTGCCGGCATCAACCTTGCCCAATGGCGAAGCCTGCTCGGCCACGAACTCGATATCGGGCTGAGCGGCCTTCATGAGGGTTTTGAAGGTGTTTACAGCCGATTGACCGTACTCGTAGTTGGGATAAACCAGTGCCCAGCGCTTTTTGTTCAGTTTGACCGCTTCAGGGACCAGCATGGCCACCTGCATGTAGGTTGAGGTGCGAAGACGGAAGGTGTAGCGATTGCCGTCGCCCCATACGATTTTGTCGGTAAGTGGCTCGCTGGCCAGGAAGAAGCGTTGCTTTTGTTTGGCAAAGTCGGTAACCGCCAGGCCAATGTGCGAGAGGAAGGTACCGGTAAGAACGTCAACCTTGTCACGCGAAATGAGTTCTTCGGCGGCACGTACGGCATCGCCCGTGTTGGAGTTGTCGTCGCGGATGATCAGCTCGACTTTTTTGCCCAGCAAGCCACCGGCTTCGTTGATTTGGCTGATGGCCAGATCCATACCGTTTTTGTAAGGCCCCAGGAAGGCCGGCTGTGTTTTGTAGCTGTTCAGTTCGCCGATTTTAATAACGTCTTGAGCCAGGGCGGATGTGCTTACCGCCGCGCCGAGCGCCAGGCCCAGCAGCGATGAATAAAATTTCATGCCTTTCATTGTTAGTTTCCTATGTGGCGCGCCTTGCCGGGTGGATATCGGCAAGAACGCTATTGCAAGAGTAATAGCACCTTTCAAGTGTACACACCTAAGTTTTCAGCCACAAGACTGTTTTTACTAGGGATAAACCCTTGACTACAAAAGCAAAACAAACCGCTATAGGTGCCTAATCCACCTGAATATTTACCGCAACGCACAATGTCGGCGCACCCATGAAACACGCTGGTGCAAAGACGAACCATTGAAGCGCATACACTTAATTGCCAGACAAATCTGCGACGTCGGACTCGCACATTTTGTTCAACAGATATACCAATGCCAGTTTTTCGGCCGGATTAAACCCGGCAAAGGTCTTCTCGGTGATGTCGAAGGCAAACGGCACCATGCTGTCAACCAGTTCAAGCCCGGCCGGTGTCAGGCTGACCAGCACCTTGCGGCGATCGGCGTCGTCGTGACGAACCCCCAGCAGCTTGCGCGATTTAAGGCGATCGATAACGCCCCGCACAGTGGCCTGGTCGATGGCCGTGCGCTTGACAATTTCGCTAAGCGAGCACGCCCCACAGTCGCGAACCGCACACAGCACCACAAACTGGGCGGCTGTAAGCTGGGTATCGGGGATGATCTGCTGAAACAGTGCCGTATGGCGCTGGTAGGCACGCCTGAGCAAATGCCCCACCTGCTGGGAAAAATCGTATTGCGGCTCGCCGGACGGCGATACGGGTTTGCGGGTGTGGTTATCGGACATTAGGGGCTCGATTTTGTTAATAGACGTGAAAACACTATGCGCATAGCCCTACGCACTATATATTACGCAAGGTAAATTTTCGAGCGTAAGCACCCAAAAGTATGCAGGAACAAACCCTTATATTTATCGCCGCCAGCTTCCTGCTGCTGTCGACCAGCCGCCTGGGCTTGTCGCTTTGGCAGTGGCGGCGCGTCAGCCTGAACGGCGGGCTCGCCCCCATTATGCTGGGTGGTTTGCGCATCGACGCCCACCAAATTGCGGTTTTGGCCGGCATCCCTGCCCTGCTTGCGCCCTGGCTGGGCCATTTCCCCTTGTTCGTCGACATCACTGGTTTCTGGCTGCAGATTTCCTGGCTGCTGCTGGTACTACTTGAAGTGTCAACACCACAATTTGTGTACGAGTACGATACCCGGCCCGACCGCCTTTACGTGCAATACCTGCAACACCCAAAAGAAGTATTCGGCATGCTCTGGAAGGGCTACAAGCCGGTAATTTTTGGCGGCATAGGCGCGCTGGGCTTGTTTGGCTGGGGTGGGCATATCCTGTTCGGGCAGGTGGCACCCGACGCCCCCGTCGTCTGGTGGCAAGCTATTTTGCTTTCGCTGGCCACTGCCGCCATTGTGTTTCTGGCCATTCGCGGCACCCTTAAACACCGGCCCATCAACCCTTCCAGTGTGGCCTACTGCGGCGACAGCATGCTCAACACGCTGCCGCTTAATTCGCTGTACAGCGTTATTTACGCCATTTACAGCCAAAAAAACGAGCGATCGGCGGCCGATGTTTACGGCGACATGCCTACCGGGCAGGTCAACACCATTGTGTGCGAATGCGCGGGCATCAAAAACACAAACCCCGGCATTCCAACGCTGCACCACCAGGCAGCCGCGCATACGCACACCCGGCCTCTTAATATCGTCATCATTGTTGAAGAAAGCCTGGGTGCACAGTTCACGGGTTACCTGAACGGCCAGGGCCTCACCCCGCAGCTCGATGCCCTGTCGAAACAAGCCTGGAACCTGACGCGCACTTATGCCACCGGCACCCGCTCTGTCCGTGGCCTAGAAGCCTTGTCGGCGGGCTTCCCCCCAACGGTTTCCGACGCCGCCCTTCGTCTGCCCGGCGCGCAATCACGCTTTTTCACACTGGCCCAGGCGCTACGCCTGCAGGGGTATTCAAGCACGTTCATTTATGGCGGCGAGGCCCACTTCGACAACATGAAAAGCTTCTTTCTGGGCAACGGGTTCGACAAGATCATCGAACGCGAACACTTCCGGAACCCGGCCTTTGTGGGCACATGGGGCGCGAGCGACGAAGACATGTTCAACGAACTGCACCATCATCTAAGCACGTCATCCGGATCCCCCACCTTTACACTGGCTTTTTCAGTCAGCAACCATTCGCCGTGGGAATACCCGCAAGGCCGCATTACGCCCAACGGCGACCCTGCCACTGTCGACAACACCATCCGGTATGCCGACTGGGCCATCGGCCAGTTTTTCGAAAAAGCCCGTCAAAGCGCCTACTGGGATAACACCGTTTTTCTGATCGCGGCCGACCACGATGCGCGTGTTGGCGGTATGAGCCTGATACCACTCAAGCACTTTCATATTCCGGCACTTTTCCTGGGGGGCACCATAGCGCCCAGACAAGACAACCGTCTGGTCAGCCAGATCGACCTGGCCCCCACGCTGTTGTCACTGGCGGGCGTCAACCTTGATCACCCCATGATCGGTCACGACCTGAACCTGCCACGTACAGGGGGCCGCGCCATGATGCAATTCAGCGAAAACTACGGCTACCTGAAAGATACCCAACTGGTTGTCCTCGAGCCGCATCGCCCTGCCAGTCAATTCACCTATAACGGTGGCGACGCTTATACGCCACAGCCGCTCGACGAAGCACTGCAGCGCGAAGCGCTGGCGCATGCCCTGTGGCCCAACCAGGTGTACAAACAAGGGCAGTACACACTGCCGCATTTATTGGTCAAACAATAAATGCTCTGCGCTTTACACAAACCCTTTCGAATATGTCATAATTGCGGTCTTGTCGGGGCGTAGCGCAGCCTGGTAGCGCATCTGGTTTGGGACCAGAGGGTCGCGAGTTCGAATCCCGCCGCCCCGACCACCTCTTTTAAGCAAACAGGGTTGATGCCAAAAGCATCAGCCCTTTTTGTTTTGGCGCACGTCGGCTCGTCCCCTTTGACGGGGGATACGCATTGGCTCTCCCTCATTAACGGGAGATACGCACTCACTAGACACGGTTAATCACACCGTTCCAACCGGTTCGGGGCCCATCGGGCATGACATAATTAACGCTTCTGTTATCTTCTGTGTGCCTCATGTCCTTCGCGCCGCTTGCCCTGCCTGCCAACACATTCAAACACGCCCTGAACAACCGTCACCCCCAGGTGGGTCTGTTCATGGGGCTGAACAATACCGTCAGTGCCGAAATTCTGGCCACGTGCGGTTTCGACTTCTTGCTGATTGACTGCGAACACGGCATTAACGACATGCCCACGGTACAGGCCCAGTTGCAAGCCATGGCCCCCTACCCGACGCAGGCGCTGGTTCGCCCGGTCGACCACAACCCCGCCACCCTAAAACAGTTGTTGGGCATGGGCGTACAAACCATTTTGGCGCCCATGGTAGACACCGCAACGCAGGCCGAACAACTGGTGCGGGCTATACATTACCCGCCCCGGGGCTTACGCGGCGTGGGCACAGGCCTTGAACGCGGCGCACGCTGGAACGCCATCAGCGACTATGTCAGGCATGCCGGCAGCAATATTTGCCTGGTCGTGCAAATTGAATCGACAGACGGCCTGAACAACCTTGAGGCCATTTGCGCGGTTGACGGCGTAGACGGTGTGTTTATCGGGCCGTCCGACCTTGCCGCAGCACTGGGCCACCTGGGCAACCCGCAGCACCCCGAGGTACAGGCCGCGATTACATCCGCCCTAAGCCGTATCAGCCAGGCCGGCAAAGCCGCCGGCTTGTTTTGCGGCAACCCGGGGCAACTGGCTGCCTACCGCGCGGCGGGTGCCTGCTTCATGGCGCTAGGGGCCGATACCGCGTTATTGCGTAACGCCGCCGCACAACTGGCGGCAACCGCCCGGCAAAACCTGTAGCGGCCGGCCGGTGCCGGTGCACCGCCGTGTCAATGCCCGGCCGACCTCGAAAACACATTCATCACAATAACGCCGGCCAGTATCAACCCGATGCCGATCAGCGCCGGCGCATCGAGGGTTTGCTTGAACACTACCCAACCCACACCGGTAATAAGCACAATGCCCAGGCCGGACCAAATTGCATAGGCCACGCCCACCGGGATGGTACGCAAGGTCAGGGCCAGAAAATAAAACGCAATTGCGTAGCCCACCACGGTAATTACCGAAGGCCACAGCTGCGTAAAACCGTTACTGGCCTTTAGTGCCGAGGTCGCAACGGTTTCAGCCACAATGGCCAGCAGAAGATAGATCCAGTTGTGCATTAAAGTTTCCTGTGTTGCGCCCATAATGGCAAAAAAAACCGGTTACGGTTACCGGCAACGGCCGCCACGCACAGGGCCGCTTGCCGCACCCCGCCTTTGAAACCCGCCGAGGTACCGTCATGAAACTGCGTATTTTGTCAGATCTTCACCTTGAAAACTGCCCCTTCGACATCCCCCCGCTGCCAGATGACCACACATCGACACTGATCCTGGCCGGCGACATCGGGCAAATCAACCAACGCGACGTGCTTGAGCCGTTTTTACGCCATGCAGCCGCACGTTTTGCCCATGTGATTTACGTGATGGGCAACCACGAATACTACGAAGGCAACTTCCCGGACAGCCGCAAAACACTACGACACTGGCAATTACCCGCCAACCTGCACGTGCTTGAAAACACAACGGTAAAAATTGACGACATCACCTTTGCCGGGACCACACTCTGGACAGACTTTTACGACCTTGACCCAGACTGCCTAGCCGCATGTCTTAAGTTTTCGCCCGACTTTACGCATACGCAATACCACGAAGCCCCAAACCCGCCCGAGCCTTTAACGCCCGAACACCAGTTCACGGCTCACCATCTGGCCCGTCGCTGGATCAGCGCAACGCTGGCCTCGTTACATGCCCGGAACGAAAAAACTGTGCTGGTCACCCATCACGGCATCTCACCCGGCTCTATCCACCCAAAGTGGGCAGGCCAGGCTTCGAACGGCGGCTTCATCAGCAACCTCGAAGACGTCATTCTGACCGCACCACCCGTGTTATGTATTCACGGACACACGCACGACTCATTCGATTACCGGTTAGGCACCGAAAAACAGGGTACACGCGTGGTTACCAACCCCCGCGGCGTAGGCAACCCCGATGGCACCCAAGAGAATAATCGCTTCAATTCCCTCTATTGTCTGACAGTTTAGGCCTAAAACACCGGATTTATCGGGAAACTACTAAGGGCTAAGTTGTGATGGATTTGAATACTATTGAGTCAGCCTGATCAATATGAAAATTGTTCAAGCGCACGCATAAAAAAATAGCCAGCTACGCACCCGTTCAATGACCCTGTTCGACGCGCCGGCCATCTGGCCGGCGTTCAACTACCGGAGGTAAGTATGCGCGTTTCCCGACTCATTCTTTCAGCAGCCATCGCCTTAAGTTCAAGTGCCGCCATGGCACAAACGGCTGTGCGTTTCGCGCTCGATTGGCGCTTCGAAGGTCCCGCTGCGCCCTATTTCGTGGCGCTCGACAAGGGCTATTACAAGGCAGAAGGCCTTGATGTCACCATCGACCCCGGCGCCAGCTCGGTCGAACCCATCAACCGCGTCGCCACCGGCACTTACCAAATGGGCTTTGCCGACATCAACTCGCTGGTCAAGTACCGCGACAACACGCAAAACCCGCCGGTCAAAGCCGTCATGATGGTGTACGACACCCCGGCATTTTCTATCGTTACCCTTAAAGACAAAGGCATCAGCAAGCCCAAAGACCTCGAAGGCAAAACCCTGGGCGCACCCGCCCCCGACGGCGCCTACGCACAGTGGCCCATTTTTGTCGCCGCCAATAACATCGACGCCTCCAAAGTAAAAATTGAAAACATCGGCTTCCCGGTACGCGAGCCCATGCTGGCGCAAGGCAGGGTCGATGCCATTACCGGGTTCTGGTTTTCGTCGTACATGAACCTGAAAGCCAACGGCGTCAAAGACGAAGACATCGTGGTGCTGCTCATGCGTGACTATGGTGTCGACCTCTACGGCAATGCCCTCATGGCCAACCCCGACTTCGCCAAAAACAACCCCAAAGCGGTCGCCGGCTTTGTCAAAGCCACCATCAAAGGCATCCAGGACACCCTCAAAGATCCAGAATCGGCCATCGATTCACTCATGAAGCGCAACGCCATCGCCAACCGCGATGTCGAACTGCAGCGCCTCAAAATGTCGCTCGAGCGTAACTTTGTGTCGCCCGACGTCCTTAAAAACGGGTTGGGCGATATTGACACGGCACGCTTCGAAAAGGCCATGGATCAAATCGGCCTGACGTTCAAGTACACCAACAAGCCCAAAGTATCCGACGTCTTCACCAACGAGTTCCTGCCGCCCCTCGATCAGCGCATGGTCAAGTAACCCATAACAATAACTAGTTTCACAGGAGTCCCCATGACGGAAATGTTGGTTGAACTCGATAATGTATCTATGGCCTATGGCAAAGGCGACGCTGCCGTTCTGGCTATTGAAGACGTCACATTATCAATCCGCAAAGGCGAATTCATTGCCGTGGTCGGCCCGTCGGGCTGCGGCAAAAGCTCGCTCATGAAACTGATTTCAGGTCTGCATGCGCCGTTGTCGGGCAAGCTGGCCGTCGAAGGCAAGCCCGTCAACGGCCCCCTGAAGTCGGTCGGTATGGCTTTTCAGGCCAGCAACCTGTTGCCCTGGCGCACCTGCGTCGACAACATCTTGCTGCCCCTAGAAATCGTTCAACCGTATCGCAGCAAAATCTCGTCCAACCGGGCCGAGTACAAAAAGAAGGCCGAAGATCTGCTGCATTCCGTCGGGCTCAAGGGGTTTACCGAAAAATTCCCCTGGCAACTTTCAGGAGGCATGCAGCAGCGTGCCTCTATTTGCCGCGCACTCATTCACGAACCCGAAATCCTCATGCTCGACGAACCCTTTGGTGCGCTCGATGCCTTTACCCGCGAAGAGCTTTGGTGCGCCCTGCGCGACATCCAGGCCCAACGGCAAGTCACCGTCATGCTGGTCACACACGACCTGCGCGAAGCCGTTTTCCTGGCCGACACGGTCTACGTCATGTCCGACCGCCCGGGCAAGGTCGTTAAAAAGTGCAATGTCAATATTCCGCGTCCGCGCGACCTCGAGGTGACCTACACCCAGGAATTCCAGGACATTGTCCACGAACTACGGTCAATGATCGGGGGGAAACACTAAATGCAGCGCAACGAAATTCTTCAAAACGTATTACCGCCATTGGCATTCACCGTCATTTTGTTTGTGATCTGGGAGCTGATCTGCAAAGGCTTCGCCATCCCGCTGACCATTTTGCCGGCGCCCTCCGATATTTTCATCGCCCTGTGGCAGTACCGCGTCCCCATCGCCGAAAACTCCTGGGTCACCCTCTGGACAACGCTGGTCGGCTTTTTGCTGGCTACTGTGGGCGGGCTGCTTCTGGGTATTGCGGTCGGCTGGCACAAAAACATCTATTCCGCCATTTACCCCGTTCTGGTGGGGTTTAACTCGGTCCCTAAAGTCGCCGTCGTACCCATTCTTATTTTGTGGTTCGGCCTGGGCGAAATCCCCGCCATCATTACCGCCTTCCTCATTTCGTTCTTTCCCATTGTGGTCAACGTGGCCACCGGCCTGGCCACCACCAACCCCGAGCTCGAAGACGTTTTGCGCGCCCTTGGCGCCTCAAAGCTCGACATCATGCGCAAGGTCGGTATTCCGGGGGCGCTGCCCTACTTCTTTGGCTCGCTCAAGGTGGCCATCACGCTGGCGTTTGTGGGCGCGGTCGTCTCTGAAACGGTCGGTGCCAACAAGGGCATCGGCAAACTCATGCTCGACGCCCAGGCCGCCTTCCAGGTACAAATCGTGTTTGCCGGCCTGCTGGTGCTGGCTTTCCTGGGCATTATTTTGTACGTGGCTACGGCGCTGGTCGAACAACGTTTTACCGGCTGGGCGTTCCGCGGCCAAAACCGCTAACCCAAAAGCGCTACTGGCCTGGCCGGCCATGCCGGCAACCTTGTCCATTATGGGTGGCCGCAAACGCCACACATTCTCACCCCGCAAGCCCTATCAAGGTTTGCGGGGTGTTTTTATGCCCCAAGCAAGGCGGGCCTCCACGCGCCCGGTCGCTCACTTTGCAGGTAGCCACGCCAACACGACCCGATCTCACGGCACCATCCGGCGAACTTTTCATGCGTCTCGCAGTCTCGTATAGTGCATTCATTTCTTCACTCCCCAAACATGTCTATACGTTTCAGCCGAGGCCTGCTGTACCTTGTTAGTCTTTTGCTTTTGGTGGCGGCAGCCGCCGGCTACACCGCACTCAACCGCTGGCAACGCGCCACCATTTTTTCAGTTGAACTGGGCGAAGCGCGCTGGGCGCGTGAAGCCCCGGCAGGCACGCAGGCCTACTTCCTCGAAACACCCGATAAAGAGCAGGTCCACGCCTGGTATATCGCCGGGAAGTCGGCTGACGCACCCACGGTACTGTATTTGCATGGGTCGCGCTGGAACCTGAACAGCAGCGTTTTCAGAATCGAACGCTGGCTTGAGATGGGCTATGCCCTGCTGGCCATCGATTACCGCGGGTTTGGCGAGTCGACCCCGCGTCTGCCGTCACAAAGCAGTGCCATAGAAGATGCATTGACGGCCATCAACGAGCTTGCCCGTGTGCAGCCCGACCCCAGCCGCCGTTTTGTGTATGGGCACAGCCTGGGCGGTGCAATTGCCGCCATGGCCACGGCACAGCAGGGCCGTCCGGCCATTGCAGGGCTGATTCTGGAATCGACCTTTACCAACATAACAGACATGATTTCAACAAGCCGCTGGGCAGACATACCCGGACTTGAATGGCTGGTCACCCAACCTTTTGACACAGAGCGGGCGCTGGCCCGGCAAGCTTTGCCCACCCTGGTAATGCACGGCACCAGCGACCGCGTCGTGCCTCATGCCATGAGCGACCAGTTGTTCGACGCCGCACAGCGCAACCCACACCCTGCCAACCGTCTGGTCAAGTTCGAATTCGCTTCGCACTCCGGCGCCAGCCGGACGGCCGGATACGACGAAGCCGTCACGGCGTTTATTAACGCAGTAACGGCTTCTCGCTAAAACCAGCCCTGGCCACCCGAATGCATTCGCAAAACGGCCCTGTCATATGCGTTGTGACAGGGTCGTTTGATATGTCTTAACCGAAACGACCCGTAATATAGTCTTCGGTTTCTTTGCGCTGCGGCTTGACGAAGATGCTGTCGGTTTCACCGAATTCCATCAATTCGCCCAAATACATGTAAGCGGTGTAGTCGGAACAACGTGCGGCCTGCTGCATGTTGTGCGTCACGATAACCACGGTGTAGTCTGTTTTCAGCTCGGTAATGAGCTCTTCGATTTTGGCCGTTGAAATCGGATCGAGCGCCGAACATGGCTCGTCGAGCAACAATACTTCAGGCTTGATGGCCACGCCACGCGCAATACACAAACGCTGCTGCTGCCCGCCCGACAAGCTATTACCGCTTTGCTGCAGCTTGTCTTTCACCTCGTTCCATAACGCAGCTTTGGTCAGCGCCCATTCTACGCGCTCGTCCATTTCACCTTTGCTAAGCTTTTCGAAGAGACGAACGCCAAAAGCAATGTTCTCGTAAATGCTCATGGGAAAAGGCGTTGGCTTCTGGAACACCATCCCGATTTTGGCGCGAATCAGAGAAATGTCCATTTTGGACATCAGGATGTTCTCGCCGCCCAGCAAAATTTCGCCTTCGGCCCGCTGACCGGGGTAGAGCTCGAACATGCGGTTGAACGTACGCAACAGCGTAGACTTGCCGCAACCCGATGGGCCAATAAACGCCGTCACCTTGTTCTCGCGAATCGACATATTGACATCGCGAATGGCGTGGAACTTGCCGTAGTAAAAATTCAGGTTCTTGACTTCGAGCTTCACGCGCTCGTCAGAGACATTGCTGTTCATGATTTATTTCCGGAAAAGCGCACGCGCAAGGATATTGATACCCAACACAAGCAAAGTAATAAGTACGGCACCGGCCCAGGCCAGTTCGTTCCAGTCAGAAAACGGGCTGGCCGCAAACTGGAAAATAACGACGGGCAAGTTGGCCATCGGTGCGTTCATGTTGAACGACAGAAACTGGTTGTTAAGAGCGGTAAACAGCAAAGGGGCTGTTTCACCCGAAATACGGGCCACCGCCAGCAAAATACCGGTCACAATGCCCGAACGCGCGGCGCGGTAGCAAATGAATGAAATGATTTTCCATTGCGGGCAACCCAAAGCAGCAGCGGCTTCGCGCAGGCTGTTGGGCACCAGCGACAGCATGTTGTCGGTAGAGCGCACGACAACCGGGATGACGATAATCCCCAGCGCGACAGCCCCGGCCCAACCCGAATAGTGGCCCACCTGCGCCACATACACAGCGTAAATGAACAGACCGATAATAATTGACGGGGCCGATAACAAAACATCGTTAAGAAAACGCGTTGCCGGCGCCAACCAGCCGCGCTGACCGTACTCGGCCAGATAGGTGCCGGCCAGAATGCCGATAGGCGTGCCGATTAGCGTACCCACAGTGGCCATCATCACGCTGCCGACAATCGCATTAAGCAAGCCGCCTTCCGCGCGGGGCGCCGGTGTGGGCTCGGTAAACAGCGTCAACGACAAGGCACTGCCACCCTTGAATACCAGCGTACCGATGATCCAGAACAACCAGAACAGGCCGAAAAGCAACGCAGCCATCGACAGCACCAGCATGAGCTTGTTGAATACCCGGCGTTTGCGGTAAACGGGGTTGTCGACAGTAACGATAGAGTCAGAATTAAACATTAGAGGTTCTCTCGTATTCGTTGGGCGTTAGTGCGCCGTTCCCTCGTTCTTGCCCAAACGCAGCAGCATCATTTTTGACAATGCCAGCACGACCGTCGTGATCAGGAACAGAATCAGCCCCAGTTCGAGCAACGCAGACTTCTGCATGCCGCCGGCTTCGTTGAACTCGTTGGCCAACGCAGACGCAATAGAATTCGATGGAGAAAAGATGGAGCTGGGCAGGTTATACGAGTTACCAATAACAAAGGTAATCGCCATGGTTTCGCCCAACGCACGCCCCAGGCCCAGCATAATGCCGCCGACCACACCATTTTTGGTAAATGGCAACACCACCTTCCAGACGACTTCCCAGGTGGTACCACCCAGGCCATAGGCCGACTCTTTAAGCAATGGCGGCACCAGTTCGAATACGTCACGCATCACCGCCGCAATAAACGGGATGATCATGATGGACAGCACCAGACCTGCCGTAAACACGCCAATACCAAACGGCGGGCCGGCAAAGAATTGGTTCAGGACGGGGATGGGCTCGAAAAACGAAATCAAGCCAGGCTGGATGAATTCCTGGAACAGGGGCACAAAGACAAACAGACCCCACATCCCGTAAATAATCGAGGGGATGGCCGCCAACATTTCGATTGCCGTGCCCAGGGGGCGGCGCAACCATGTCGGCGACAGTTCGGTCAGGAACATCGCAATCCCGAAAGAAATAGGTACCGCAATAACCAGCGCAATAATCGAGCTGAGCAACGTGCCCACAATAGGCACCAATGCCCCGTACTGGTCTTCAACCGGGTTCCATTCGTTGGTCCACAAGAAGCTGAGGCCGTACTTTGCGATGGACTCCTGGCTGCCGTAAATCAGCGACACCATGATTGCAGCCAGCAAGATGAAAACCAAAAAAGCGAACGTGCGTGTCAGGTTTTTGAACGCAATATCCATCAGGGTGCCGGTTCTGTTTGCCATGTTTGTTTTTTGCCGATTACGACCTTTGGCGACGAAGCGCCAAACGACCAGTATTTACACACAATAAAGACGGTGTCGCATATGCTGCGACACCGTCCGTCAGGTTTGGGTCACACGATCAACGCGTTACACCCAAAGTTACTTCCAGATCGCCGAGCCATCTGCTGCCTTGATGTCTGTCTTCCAGGCGGCAGTGATCTGATCGGTAACTGCTTTGGGCATAGGCACATAGTCGAGCTCTGCAGCCATACCTGCGCCGTTTTCGAAGGCCCAGTTGAAGAACGTCAGGACTTCTTTGGCGTTTTCAGGTTTGTCCTGGCTTTTGTGAACCAGGATGAACGACGCCGAAGTCACGGGCCACGATTCGGCACCGGGCTCGTCGGTCAGGACAACACCCATGCCAGGTGCACTCTTCCAGTCGGCGTTAGCGGCTGCAGCAGCAAATGCTTCTTGCGAAGGTTGTACGAATTTGCCGTCTTTGTTTTGCAGCGCGGCCCAGGCCAGGTTGTTTTGCTTGGCGTAAGCGTACTCGACATAGCCAATCGAGTTCTTCAGCTGGCGAACATAAGCGGCAACACCTTCGTTACCCTTGCCACCCTGGCCGGTAGGCCATTTAACGGCTTTACCTTCGCCAACTTTTTCTTTCCATTCGGCAGATACTTTGGACAGGTAGTTTGTCCAGCCAAATGTTGTACCCGAACCATCGGAGCGGTGTACCACAACGATAGACGCCGAAGGCAATTTAACGTCGGGGTTGATTTTCTTGATGGCTTCGTCGTCCCACTTGGTGATTTTAGCCAGGAAGATGTCGGCCAGCACCTGGGGGGTCAGCTTCAGTTCGCCGGGCTTGACGCCGTCGACGTTGATGACGGGCACCGTGCCACCAATAATGGCGGGGAACTGGAACAAACCGTGCTTTTCGAGCAGGTCGGCCTTCATTGGGTCGTCGGAGGCGCCGAAGTCGACGGTCTTGGCAATAATTTGCTGCTGACCACCACCCGAACCAATGGACTGGTAGTTAACACGATTGCCGGTTACCTCTTGGTACTTGGCAGCCCACTTGGCGTAAATGGGGTACGGGAACGAAGCACCAGCGCCTGTGATATCGGCAGCATGGGCGGCCAGCGAGGCGGCGCCAAAGGCGATACCAACGGAAACTTGCAATAGAACGCGTTTAAACATCGAGTGATCCTCTTGGACTGTTTAAGAATTGACACATGCAACAACTTGCACAGTCGATATCGTACGAGCCCAATATGACATGTTCGTGACAGCGACCATTTTTTTAACGCCCAAGCAATGCCATGAGCTTTTCTTGCATGTTTACGCGGGCGGCGCGCGACTTGACACGCAGGTACGACCCATCGGGCTGGGCGCGCCACGCCAGCACGTTGTCGCGCAGCGCCCAGGTGAAGGCCTCGGTAATGACACGTTTTTTAAGGGCCTTGTCCAGAATGGGAAACCCCACTTCAACACGGCGGAAAAAGTTGCGGTCCATCCAGTCGGCGGACGACAAATAGACTTTTTCCTCGCCATTGGCATGAAAATAAAATACACGAGAATGCTCGAGATAGCGCCCGACAATTGACCGAAGCCGGATGTTTTCAGACAACCCGGGCACACCGGCACGCAACGCGCAGGCACCGCGTATGACCAGGTCAACCTTTACCCCGGCCTGGCTGGCCTTGTACAGTTCGTCAATCACCCGGGGTTCGAGCAACGAGTTCATTTTTGCCATGACCCGGGCCTTTTTACCGGCTCGGGCATTTTCGGCCTCTTGACGAATAAATTCGACCACCGTGTCGTGCAATGTAAAGGGCGACTGCAGCAGCAACTTGAGCGGGCGGCGCGCACCCAGCCCGGTCAGCAACGAAAACACCCTGTCCATGTCTTCGCACATGCGTTGGTTGGCCGTTAACAAGCCAAAGTCGGTGTAAAGGCGCGAGGTACGCACATGATAGTTACCCGTGCCCAGGTGGCCATAGCGCTTGATATGCCCCTTTTCACGTCGCAGCACCAGCGCCATTTTGGCGTGCGTTTTGTGCCCGACCACCCCGTAACTGACATGCGCACCCACCTCCTCCAGGCGAGCGGCCCAGTTGATATTGGTTTGCTCGTCGAAACGCGCCATGAGTTCGACCACCACGGTAACCTCTTTACCGGCTTTGGCGGCGGCAAGCAGCACTGCCATCAGTTCGGAGTCTTCGCCCGTGCGGTAAATGGTTTGCTTGATCGCCACGACATCGGGATCGCGCGCCGCGGCAATTAAAAAGTCAAGCACCGGCTGAAAAGACTGATAAGGGTGATGCAGCAAGTGGTCTTTGGCACTGATGGCATCGAAAATACCGGCCGGGTCGTTATGCAAATGCGCAAAGGGCTCGGGCACTTTCGGGCGAAACTCTGAAAACTGCAGATCGGGCCGGTCGACTGCACTGCACACCTGCATCAGGCGCGACAAGTTCACCGGGCCATTTACCCGGTAAGTATCGTGCGGCTCGAGCGAAAACTCTTGCTGCAGAAAGTTGATGAGCTTTTGCGGCATGACATGGTCAACTTCCAGGCGCACCGCCGCACCAAAGTTGCGCTGCGACAATTCGCCCTGCAATGCCAGGCGCAGGTTGGTAATTTCTTCTTCGTCAACGAACAAGTCGCTGTTGCGCGTAACACGCCATTGGTAGCAGCCGCCGACCTCAAGCCCCGGGAACAGTTCGCCGACAAACTCGGAAATAAGCGTCGAGAGCAAGATGAACCCATGCTGCACCCCGGAAATTTCGGGCGGAACGCGCATGACGCGCGGCAAGGCGCGAGGCGCCTGCACAATGGCAATTTGCCCCTGGCGGCGAAACGCGTCTTCGCCAGACAGCGACACAATGAAGTTAAGACTTTTGTTGAATACTCGCGGAAAAGGATGCGCAGGATCGAGGCCAATGGGCGTAAGCAAAGGCATGACATCACGCATAAAGACATTGTGCGCCCACATCCGTTGCTCGTCTGTCCAGTGATGCGGGTCGGACAGCGTAATGCCCTCTTTGGCCAAAGCCGGCAAGATTTCGGTGGTCAGCAGGTGGTACTGGCGCTCTATCAGCCCCCGGGCGGCAACCTGAATACGCTCGAAGGCTTCCGTCGGCTTGTAGCCGTCGGGGCCCACCACATTGGCATTGCGGGCCATCTGCTCTTTAAGGCTGGAAATCCGGATTTCGAAAAACTCGTCCAGATTCGAGCTGACAATGCAGAGATAACGCAAACGTTCGATTAATGGCGTGGTAGCGTTGTCGGCCATCGCCAGAACACGCTCGTTGAACTTCAGCAAAGACAACTCACGATTCAGCAGCGTGGGCTGATCACCATTTAACGGAACTATCGAAGGCATACGGAATCCAGGTTACAAAGGGGCTGCCAGACTTATACGTCAGTTTCTTGACAGGATTATGACAACCCCCCACAGGACATTCAAGCCGTAACCCCTTGCTGCCTTGACCAATGACAAGGCCAACGCACAATAAACCTTTGCACCCATCGCCGACGCAAGCCCAAACAGAATTTATAATCAAGGGCTGAAAAACGGATAACCACGAATGGACCACCTACTTGCCGCCGTCGATCTCGGCTCCAACAGCTTCCGGCTCTCTATCGGCCGCGTCGTCCAGCAAGACGACATCGCCCATATTTACGCCGTCGACAGGCTGAAAGAATCGGTACAGCTGGCTGCCGGCCTGGGGCCCGACGACATTCTCGACGATGCCTCGATTGCGCGGGCCATCACTGTGCTGCGCCGCTATGGCGAGCGCCTGAAAGGGTTTCACCCCGACCGCGTGCGTGCCGTCGCCACCAGCACCTTCCGGGTCGCCAAAAACGTCAATGTGTTGTTGCCCCTGGCCGAAGAGGCGCTGGGCTTTCCCATCGAAGTCATTGCCGGCCAGGAAGAGGCCCGGCTTATTTTTTCCGGTGTCGCCAACGAACTTCCGCCCTCCCAGAACCGCCGCCTGGTCATCGACATTGGTGGCGGCTCCACCGAGTTCATTATCGGGTGCGGGTTCGAACCCATGCAGCTGTCGTCGCTGCTGATGGGGTGCGTCAGCTACACGCAGCGCTTTTTCCCCGACGGCAAAATTACCGCCGACCGCATGGATCGCGCGCAGCTTGCCGCCCGGCGCGAGCTCGAAACCATATCACGCAAGTTTCGCAAGGCCGGCTGGCAAGAAGCCTACGGCTCTTCGGGCACCGCCAAAGCATTGTTCGCGGTCCTGACCGACGCCAACATGTCGCGCCAGGGCATTACCCTCGAGGGGCTCGAAAAGCTGCGTGCCAAGCTTGTCTCAGACGGCAAGGTGCTGGTCGACCAGTTACCCGGCTTGAAGGCATCCCGAGCCAACGTCCTTGCGGGGGGGCTGGCCATCATGCTGGCTGCCTTCCACGAACTTAAAATCGAAAGCATGTGGTCTGGCGAAGGGGCCTTGCGCGTGGGCGTGCTTTACGACCTGCTCGGCCGTGAGTCGGCGCACGACAAGCGCGACGAAACCTCGAAGCAATTCATGCGCCGTTACCACGTCGACACCGCGCAGGCATCGCGCGTTCGCCAGGCGGCGCTCAAGCTGTTCGAACCCCTCGCTGTCGACCCGCAGCAAAAAGAAGATCTGCAAAAATCGCTGGGCTGGGCGGCCGAACTTCATGAAATCGGGTTTTCGATTACGGCCGACCACTACCACAGGCACAGTGCGTATATCCTCGAGCACGCCGATATGCCCGGGTTTTCAAACGACGAACAAGCGGCATTATCGTGGCTGGTGCTTGGGCACCTGGGCAAACTGGGCAAGCTCAAATCGCGCAAGCCGTCGCGTAACCAATGGGCAGCACTGCTCTGCCTGCGCCTTGCGGTGTTGCTCATGCGCCGGCGCGAAAGCCTGCAACGCCTGCCTTTGCGTATCGAGCTCGACGACAACAGCTTGCGCATCATTACCAACAAAGTCTGGATGGCCAATCATTCACTCACGGCCTACTCGCTTGAAAACGAAGTCACCGAATGGGTAAAAACAGGCTTTAACGTCGTTCTGGAGTAAGCGCCACGCGAAAGCAAACGCTGCACAAAAGCGATGCCCAATGCAAAAACGCCTGCCGGGTTACCGACAGGCGTTTTGCATTATCAATAAATGTGCCGGCAATCAGCAGCTAACGACTAGGCCAGCCCAAAATGCTTGCGGTAGCGATCGTCCATATGGGTCATGTCGAGCAGCACCGGGAAGTCGGCCGTATTGAAGTCAGGGTCCCAGGCCGGTTCGCCACAAATAGTGGCACCCAGTTTCAAATACCCCTTGATTAGCGGCGGCACGCGGGCGGGAAGTTCGCTGTTAAGACGCTCGACCGGATAACGGTGCCGGGGAATGACGCGCGGCATGTCGGGCGCGGCATCGAGTGCTTTTTTGGCCGAACGCCAGACCTCGGCGGCGGTCACGCCATCGTCGCGCAGGCTGACACTGGCGCAACCCAGCACATAACGAAGACCGTGTTGTTTGACCAAGGTGGCAATACCCGACCAGAGCAGCATAATGACCGAGCCGTTGCGGTAATCGGCATGAATACAAGAACGACCCACTTCAGCCATGTTCGAACGCAACCCCTGCAACGAACTGATATCGAATTCGGATTCGGAGTAATAGCCGCCGGCCTTGACAACATTGGCGGGCGCCAGGAACCGGTAAGTGCCCACTACGCGCCCGGTGTTGGCCTCTTTGACCATGACATGTTCACACCATGGGTCGTAGCGATCGGCGTCAAGGCCATCGACGGCATCGGGGAACACCGCGTTCATTTCTTCGGTGAACACGTTGAACCTCAGGCGCTGAATGGCCTCGAGTTCTTCGTTGGTACGCGCCAAACCCATGACAAGACTCTCGGCCGGAGAAGCTGACCAGACAGCAGTGGTATCGACGTTTGCATTAACACGCACAAGCTCTAGCATAGACATTACTCCACAAACATGCAGCGATTATGACCGCGTAATGTTTCAAGTATTCGCCATTTACGTTACTGCTTTGTTAAATTAACTGCAACCAATTCTCGCACACATTGCTCGGCCAGGTCAGCTTCTTCGGCCTCAACCATTAAGCGTAATTTGGGCTCGGTGCCCGATGCCCTGATCAGCACACGCCCGCGGTTGCCCAAACGCGCCTCGACGGCCTCGCGTGCCTGCTGCAAACCCTGGTGCGTTTGCCATTGCAAACCGGGCGTTAGCGCCACATTCACCATTTTCTGGGGGTACATTTTCAGGTCGGCGACCAGTTGTGGAAGTGTATGGCCCGAACGGCGCAATGCCGTCAGCACTTGCAAAGCGGCAATAATGCCATCGCCTGTCGTGTGGCAATCGAGACACAACAAATGCCCGGAGCTCTCGCCACCGTAAAGCCAGCCCTTCTGCTTCATGAGCTCGAGCACGTAGCGATCGCCCACATTGGCGCGCGCAAAGCCAATACCCATATCGGCCATGCGCTTTTCGAAACCAAAATTGGTCATTAGCGTACCAACGACGCCCTCGACGGCCTGGGCCTTGCTACGGCCTGCCACAATCACGTAAAGCAGCTCGTCGCCGTTGTACACACGGCCTTCGCTGTCGACCATTTGCAATCGGTCGGCATCGCCGTCAAGGGCAATGCCCAGATCGGCGCCATGCTCGCGAACGGTTTGCGCCAGGTTTTCGGGGTGCAATGCACCAACGCCCTCGTTGATATTGAAGCCGTCGGGCTGACAACCAATGGCAATGACCTCGGCGCCCAGTTCGCGGAACACATGCGGCGCGATGTGATAGGCCGCACCATGCGCCGCATCGACCACGATTTTCATCCCGGAAAGGTCGAGTTCGTTGGGGAATGTGCTTTTGCAAAATTCGATATAGCGCCCTGCAGCATCGTCGATACGGCGGGCACGGCCCAGGGCCTCGGATGACACACACCCAAGCGGCGCATCGATGGCCGCCTCGATTTCAGACTCGATGTCGTCGGGCAGCTTCATGCCCTGAGCCGAAAAGAATTTGATGCCGTTGTCTTGATAAGGGTTATGCGACGCACTGATGACGATGCCCGCCGTCAGGCGCAGCGCCCGCGTGAGGTAAGCCACGGCCGGCGTAGGCACCGGCCCGGCCAGCAAGACATCGACACCGGCCCCCGACAACCCGGCCTCTAGTGCCGACTCGAGCATATAGCCGGAAATACGCGTGTCTTTGCCAATAACCACCGTAGGCCGACCGCGCCCTTGGGTATGATGCCTGGCCAGCACCTGACCCGCTGCATAACCTAATCGCAAGGCAAACTCGGGGTTGATGGTGGCGCCGCCAACCACGCCGCGTATACCGTCGGTGCCAAAATACTTGCGCTGACTCATTCTGTTATTCCATTTTCTATTGTTTGCCAGACCTTGATGGCATCGAGGGTGGGCGCAACGTCGTGAACACGTACCATGGCCGCACCCCGCATTACCCCGGCCAAAGCGCCTGCCACACTGCCCCCCAGACGCTCTGGCGCCGGACGACCGGTCACATGACCAATCATGGACTTGCGGGACAACGCCACCAACCAGGGATAATCGTCGAATTGTAAATCGTGCAGTTGCCGAAGCAACTGATAATTTTGGGCGGGTGTTTTACCAAAACCAAAACCCGGATCGAGCAAAATACGAGAGGCGGCAACCCCCCCGTCGTGCAGCGCCTGCACACGCGTTTGCAAAAATGCACGTACTTCGGCAACAACGTCGATATAACTGGGCGATTGCTGCATGGTGCGAGGTTCGCCCTGCATATGCATCACACATAACCCACAGCGCGACCCGGCAACCGCCTGAATGGCGCCCGGCTGTCGAAAGCCAAAAATGTCGTTGATCATGTCGGCGCCCGCATCGATAACCCGGCGCATGACGTCGGGCTTGAAAGTGTCGACTGAAAGCGGCACACCCATCGGCCGCAAGGCTTCGATGACGGGCAAAAGGCGCGAAATTTCTTCGTCGGCTTGAACAGGCTGCGCGCCTGGCCGGGTAGACTCGGCCCCGATGTCGATGAGGTCGGCGCCTTCGGCAACCAACTGACGCGCATGCCTGATGGCATCGTCGGTGGCAAAGTGCAAGGCGCCATCGGAAAAAGAGTCGGGGGTAACGTTAAGGATACCCATGACAAGCGGGCGCTCGAACGTCAGTTCGAAGCGCCCGCATTGGAGACGTTGCGTCATGAAAAGAACACGCTGCGATACGGTAAATTACACCGGCGTTGCAGCGGTATCGGCAACGCCCTTGTCTTTTCCGTCGGACGACGACACGCCTTCGGAGGGTGTGCCACCGCTTGATGCACCACCCGAAGACGACAGGTCGTCGAGGTCTTTGGGCGGACGGGGAGGACGACCTTCCATGATGTCGTTGATCTGGTCAGCGTCGATGGTTTCCCACTCGAGCAGCGCCTTGGCCATCGCTTCCATTTTGTCGCGGTTGCTTTCGATGAGGTTGCGGGCAACCGTGTACTGCTGGTCGATGATGGCACGGATTTCCTGGTCGACCTTTTGCATGGTGGACTCGGACATGTGTGTGGTTTTGGTCACGCTGCGGCCCAGGAAGACCTCGCCTTCGTTCTCGGCATACACCATGGGCCCGAGGGTATCGGTCATGCCGTAACGGGTAACGATGTCGCGGGCAATGGCCGTAGCACGCTCGAAGTCGTTGGATGCGCCGGTCGTCATTTGGTTCATGAAGACCTCTTCAGCGATACGACCGCCAAACAGAACCGCGATCATATTGAGCAAACGCTCTTTATCCATACTGTAGCGATCGCTTTCGGGCAACTGCATGGTCACGCCCAGGGCACGGCCACGCGGAATGATGGTGACCTTATGGACAGGATCGGTTTTGGGCAGACAACGCGCCACCAGTGCGTGACCAGACTCGTGGTAGGCCGTATTACGACGCTCTTCTTCGGGCATGACCAAACCACGGCGCTCGGCACCCATGATGATTTTGTCTTTGGCCTTTTCGAAGTCTTGCATGTCGACGGTGCGGCCACTACGGCGCGCTGCGAACAAGGCGGCTTCGTTGACCAGATTGGCCAGGTCGGCACCCGAAAACCCCGGGGTACCACGCGCCAGCACCATGGCATCGACGTTGGACGCCAGCGGCACTTTACGCATGTGCACTTTCAGAATTTGCTCGCGACCACGGATGTCGGGCAAGCCCACCACAACCTGGCGGTCGAAGCGACCGGGGCGCAGCAAGGCAGGGTCGAGAACGTCGGGACGGTTGGTGGCAGCAATAACAATCACGCCCTGGCCGGTTTCGAAGCCGTCCATTTCAACCAGCAACTGGTTAAGGGTTTGTTCGCGCTCGTCGTTACCGCCGCCCAGGCCCGCACCACGCTGACGACCGACTGCGTCGATTTCGTCGATGAAGATAATGCAAGGCGCCTGCTTTTTGGCGTTCTCGAACATGTCGCGAACACGGGCTGCACCCACCCCAACGAACATTTCGACGAAGTCGGAACCGGAGATGCTGAAAAACGGTACCTTGGCTTCGCCGGCAATGGCTTTGGCCAACAAGGTTTTACCTGTACCGGGGTTGCCCACCAGCAACACACCACGGGGAATACGGCCACCCAGGCGCTGGAACTTGGTGGGGTCGCGCAGGAAGTCGACCAGTTCTTTGACGTCTTCTTTGGCCTCGTCGCAACCGGCAACGTCGGCAAACGTAATGTTGTTGGTGTTTTCGTCGAGCATGCGGGCGCGCGACTTGCCAAAACTGAACGCACCGCCTTTGCCGCCGCCTTGCATTTGACGCATGAAGAAGACCCAGACCCCGATGAGCAACAGCATGGGGAACCAGGAGATGAATACGCTGGTAAGGAAGGAAGGTTCTTCGCGGGCTTTGCCGGATACCTGCACCCCGGCCTTGACCAGCTCGGGGACCATCCAGAGGTCGCCGGGAGAGGTCAGGCTATAGGGCCGGCCGGAGTCGGGCGTAACAAAAATGGTGTCGCCCTGGATGTCGACCTTGGAAATGCGCCCCGCGCGCGCTTCATCCATGAACTGGGTGTAGGTCACGGAATCGCTGGTAGCAGGCCGGCCGTCGAACTGTTTGAAAACAGTAAACAACACCAGCGCAATCACCATCCAGATCGCTACTTTGGAAAACGAGTTGTTCAAAGCCAACCTCCTAGAAACTGCGGCTTGCGGGGAACATATAAGGCGGCCCCGATAATACGGTTAACAGGCCATTCTAACCCGTTAAATAATAAAGTGTGGCTCAAGACTTGAGACGCTGGCCGACCAGAAAAGTTTCAGACGACTTGCCCCGCGATGCCTTGGGCTTGCGCTCGACAACCCGGACAAAATGCCTTTTGAACGACTCGACGATTTGCGAAAAACCACTGCCATGAAACGCTTTAACAATAAGCGCGCCATCGGGCTTAAGATGATTTACAGCAAATTCTAACGCTAAATCGCAAACATGCTGAATACGAGCTGAATCTGCAGCCCCCACACCTGACAAGTTGGGGGCCATGTCTGAAATTACAAGATCGACCTGTTTGCCTTCAAGCATGGTTTCAAGTTGATGCAAAACGGTGTCTTCGCGAAAATCACCCTGCAAGAACTCTACACCGGCGATGGGCTCCATGGGAAGCAGGTCAAGCGCAATGACCCGCCCGTCAATGACGCCGCCGGCAGCCACCAGGCGTTCGCGGGCCACTTGCGACCAACTGCCCGGGGCCGCACCCAGGTCGACCACGATATCGCCCTTGCGCATGAGCTTCTCGGTGTCGAGAATTTCGATAAGTTTGAACGCAGCGCGGGCCCGATAGCCTTTTTGTTGCGCCATTTTCACATAGGGGTCATTTATGTGTTGCTGAACCCACTCTTTTGAGAATTTTTTCTTGGCCATTCCCGTACAATTCAAATATGCCCAAATTAGACATTACTTCGCAAGAACGCAGCGCCCTGCGCGCACGCGCCCACCCTTTACGCCCTGTCGTCCTCGTCGGCGACCGTGGCCTGACGGAATCGGTTATTCAAGAGATCGACCGTAATCTTACCGCGCACCAGCTCATCAAGGTAAAAATGGCCGGGCAAGAGCGCGACGAACGTGAAGCTTCGCTCGAGTCATTGTGCGAGCAGCTGTCGTGCGCCCCGGTACACCACCTGGGCAAAACGCTTATTTTGTTCCGCCCCGACGCAAAACAACGTCGGGCCGAAGAAGAAAGCGTTAATGCCACGCGCGCCGTACGCAAACCCACCGAGCCGCACACGCCCAAAAAACTGGCTGCTGCCGGCGTGACTAAAACCCGCAAGGCCGGCATTGCCGAACGCTCGGCGCGTAAAACCGAACGCCTCGAAAATGCTGCGCCCAAGGTACGTCGCGCGTCAACCCCCGGCACCGTGGCATCGGGTGCACGTAAAACGGCTGCCAAACCCGCAGCCGGCGCTTCGCACGGCATCCCTCGTCGTGGCGGCAGCGCGTTGTCACTCAAGGCCGGCGCCCGCCGCTCTGCCGTGGCACGGCCTAAAATCCGTTAAAGCCCTTGCCGTCGTGGCGCCTGGCGTGCGACCCACGCTGCAGGCGCCTATTGCGGCAAGGCAAAAATAAAAGCCCGGCAAAACTCGCTCGGGCTTTACATTAGGTGCGCCAGCCAGCCGGCGCAAAAATCAGACGTAGCTGACAGAAAGAATTTCGTATTCGCGCACACCGGCGGGCGCCTGTACCTCAACGACATCGCCTTCGCTTTTGCCGATTAAGGCACGGGCAACAGGGCTGGATACTGAAATACGGTTTTCACGGATGTCGGCTTCGATGTCGCCCACAATTTGGTAGGCCACACGTTTGCCCGATTCCAACTCTTCAATTTCTACGGTGGCGCCAAACACCGCTTTGCCTTCAGCATCGAGTGCAGCCGGGTCAATGACCTGGGCATTCGACAGCGTGCCTTCAAGCTCTTTAATACGCCCTTCTACAAACGCCTGACGCTCACGCGCCGCGTCGTATTCGGCATTTTCAGACAAATCGCCCTGAGCACGCGCCTCGGCAATAGCGTTAATGACCTCGGGGCGTTCGACTGTTTTCAGCCGATGTAGTTCTTTTTGCAAGCGCTCAACGCCACTTACCGTCAACGGGATCGCAGACATAATGCTTCCTGAATAAAAAGTAAAAAAGACGCCCCAAAGGAGCGCCCGATTGGTAAAACGTTAGTACTGCAAGGTACAAAGGAAATCCCCGGTCGGTGACAACCGGGGATCTGAACCTATTGTCGGCAAAGTTGGCCCAAAAAGCAAGCCCTTGGGTAAAAATTGCCAAAAAACCAAAAAATACCGGCAGTTAGCTGCGTTTTGACTGCCTTAGCAACGCGTAAAGAATAATTGCACCAAACGTGGCGGTGCCGATGCCGTCGAGACGGAAGGCGCCGAGCTCGAGCGAGAAATTACCCGCGCCCAGTACCAGGGTGACGGCGGCGACAATAAGGTTACGGTTGTCGCTGAAGTCGACCTGATTGACGACCCAGATACGGGCGCCCGCAATGGCTATTAAACCAAACACAACAATTGACATGCCCCCCAGGACAGGCCCGGGAATAAGCTGGATGAGTGCGCCAAACTTGGGCGAGAAACCCAGGAAAATGGCAATCACTGCGGCCACGACAAACACCAGCGAGGAATAAATGCGGGTGACAGTCATGACCCCGATGTTTTCGGCATAGGTTGTAACGCCGGTACCGCCCACCGAACCCGACACCATGGTGGCCACACCATCGCCGACAAACGCACGGCCCAGGTATTTGTCGAGGTTCTGGCCGGTCATGGCGCTGACCGCCTTGATGTGGCCGAGGTTTTCGGCGACCAGAATAATGGCCACAGGCACAATCACGCTCATGGCGCCGACGTCGAAGACCGGACTGGAAAACGTCGGCAAGCCAAACCAGGCTGCAGCGGCGATTCCGCCGAAGTCCATGGGTTTACCCAAACCGAAGCCATTGGCCAAAATGGCATAAATAACGCAGGCCAGGATAAGCCCCACCAGAATCAGCAGCCGTTGGGTGACACCGCGCGTGTAAACGGCTACGCCGCCCACACACAACACCGTGATCAACGCCATGATGGCTTCGAAGGTTGACCCGCCCATAGCGCCTTTAGCGGCAATAGGCGCCAGGTTAAGACCAATAACCGCCACGATAGAGCCGGTAACCACCGGCGGCATCCAGGCATCGATCCAGTCGGAGCCATTGGCCGAACGGGCATTGAGCCACCACACCACCAAACCGATTAAGGTATACACCAGGCCGCAGACAATAATGGCGCCCAGCGCTACACCGATGTTGGCGTTGGCACCGCCGCCGGCATAGCCGGTAACGGCAATGACACCCCCAATAAACGCAAAGCTAGAGCCCAGATAGCTGGGCACACGCCCACCCACAAACAAGAAGAAAATAAGCGTGCCGATGCCGGACATTAAAATAGCCACGTTAGGGTCGAAACCCATAAGCAACGGCGCAAGAATGGTAGAACCGAACATAGCCACCACGTGCTGGGCGCCCATGGCGACGTTTTGAGGCCATGACAGACGTTCGTCGGGCTGTACGACCCCGCCCGAGGCGTCGGGGTTAACCTGTCGCCACCGCGGAAAATATGAGTTTGACATTGAAATGCCTTCTTGAAGTAGTTATGAAATGGTGCTTCTCACAAAGGCGAAAGTTTACGGGCAGGCTCGACCCGTTCGCAACAAATAATTGCTGGAACAAGACATGAAGAAAAATAATGCGGCTGCAGTTTGCCCCTGCGGCGGCCTGCCGGCAGGCGCGCCGTACCCTCAATGCTGCGGGCAATACATCGACGCCGGGCATATTGCCCCCAGCGCCGAGCACCTCATGCGCTCACGCTATACGGCCTATACACTGGCACGCACCGATTATGTGACGGCAACCTGGCACGCCGATACGCGGCCGGCTCAACTGGCGCTTGACGCACCGGATGCTCCGCACGGCACACGCTGGCTGGGCCTGAAGGTTCACGCATTTCGCGACATTGACGACACACATGCCGAAGTACGGTTTACGGCAAGGTACCGCGAAGCAGGACGGGCGCACCGTCTGACCGAAACCAGCCGTTTCATTAAAAAAAACGGCCGGTGGTTTTATGTAGACGGAATAATTGAAGGCACCGCTTAAAACTTAAGGCCGGGATGTCTGGCGGGGTTTGCGCTCGCGCCGCGAAGCTACGCTGTCGTAAAGGCTGTTGGGTACCCATCGCAACAGGCGTGCCACCCACCCCATTTGCCAGGGGATCACAATATACGACACCCCGTTATCGATGGCGCGTATGGCGCGCCGTGCGAATTCGTCGACCGGCATTAAAAATGGCATTTTGTAGGGGTTTTGTGCGGTCATGGGCGTACGAATAAAGCCCGGCGCCAAAGTGACCACCTTCACACCCGTACTGTAAAGCTCGACACGAAGGCTTTCGCAGTAATTACGCACTGCAGCTTTAGAAGCACTGTAGGCCCCCGCACCGGGCAGCCCGCGCACAGCAGCCACACTGGCCACCCCTACCAGGGTGCCCCGCCCTTGCGCCTTCATGGCCGCCACAAAGGGCTCGAAAGTCGATACCGTACCCGCCACGTTGGTGGTCATGACACGCAGGAAGACATCGAAATCTTCAGCCGCCTCGGTCAGCGTGCCCACGCTGATCCCGGCCGAGGCAATGACGACATCAACAGACCCCAGAGACAAAAAGTCGTTTGCGGCCTGATGCAACGCACTGCGATCGGTCACGTCGAGCACATAGATTTTATGCGTCCCGGGAAGTGAGTCGGCCAAGGCTTCGAGGGCATCGGCGCGACGGCCGACCAGACCCAGCTGACACCCGCGGGCGGCATAAAAACGGGCGAGCGCGGCGCCGATGCCGCTGCTCGCCCCGGTGATAAACACACGTTGCATGTGCTGGTTTAACCCGGCTTATGCATGCATGCTTTGCAGGCTATAGACCTTCAGGCCCTCGCCCTGACGCATGTATTGCAGGCCTTCGACAGCGGCGCGCGCACCGGCGATAGTCGTGAAGAAGGTTACTCGGGACGCCAGCGCAACGGTACGAATATGACGCGAATCGACAATGGCGTTACGCCGCTCTTCGACCGTATTGATAACCAGCGCGATTTCCTGGTTTTTAACCATGTCGACGATATGCGGACGACCCTCGGTGACCTTGTTGACCACCTGTACGGGGATACCGGCATCGGCAATGGCGGCTGCCGTACCACGGGTAGCCACAATCTTGAAGCCCAGCGCCACCAGGCCACGAGCCACTTCGACAGCCTTGGGCTTGTCTTGTGCCTTGACGCTGATGAATGCGGTGCCCGATTCGGGTAACGTTACGCCAGCGGCCATTTGCGACTTCACGAAGGCCTCGCCGAAGCTTTCGCCTACGCCCATGACCTCGCCGGTTGACTTCATTTCGGGACCAAGAATGGTGTCGACGCCCGGAAACTTGACGAAGGGGAACACGGCTTCTTTGACCGAGAAGTACTTGGGCACGACCTCTTCGGTAACGCCCTGGTTGACCAGGGAGTTACCGGCCATGGCACGCGCCGCAATTTTGGCCAGCTGCAGACCGGTAGCCTTGGACACATAAGGTACGGTACGCGATGCGCGAGGGTTAACCTCGAGCACGTAGACATCGCCGTCTTGAATGGCGAATTGCACGTTCATGAGGCCTTTGACATTAAGCGCACGCGCCATCAGGCTGGTTTGGCGTTTGATTTCGGCAATGGCGTCGGCCGACAACGAATAAGGCGGCAAGCTGCACGCCGAGTCGCCGGAGTGAACGCCGGCCTGCTCGATATGCTCCATCACGCCGCCAATAAACACACGCTCGCCGTCGCAGATGCAATCGACATCGACCTCGGTGGCGTTGTTCAGGAAGTGATCGAGCAATACCGGAGAGTCGTTGCTGACTTTGACAGCCTCGCGCATATAGCGCTCGAGGTCTTGCTGCTCGTGAACGATTTCCATGGCACGACCGCCCAGCACGTAGCTGGGGCGAACCACCAGGGGGTAACCAATTTCGGCGGCCAGGGCAAGGGCTTCGCCCTCGGTACGTGCCGTACGGTTGGGCGGCTGACGCAGACCCAGCTTGGTCAACAGCTTCTGGAAGCGTTCGCGGTCTTCGGCGATGTCGATGGATTCGGGGCTGGTGCCAATAATGGGTACACCGTTGGCCTCGAGTGCACGCGCCAGCTTGAGGGGGGTTTGCCCGCCATACTGCACGATCATGCCGACCGGGTTTTCTTTGTGAACGATCTCGAGTACGTCTTCGAGCGTCAGCGGCTCGAAGTAGAGGCGATCTGACGTGTCGTAATCGGTGGAAACCGTTTCGGGGTTGCAGTTGACCATGATGGTTTCGTAACCATCGTCACGCAAGGCCAGCGCGGCATGCACGCAGCAATAGTCGAATTCGATGCCCTGCCCGATACGGTTGGGGCCACCACCCAGCACAATAATTTTCTTGCGGTCGGTTGGCTCGGACTCGCACTCTTCCTCGTAGGTCGAGTACATATAGGCTGTTTTGGTTTCGAATTCGGCCGCGCAGGTATCGACACGCTTGTAAACCGGGCGAACCCCCAACTGATGACGCACTTTGCGCACTTCGGCTTCGGAGGTGTCGAGCAAAAAGGCCAGGCGACGGTCGGAAAAGCCACGACGCTTAAGCTCGCGCATGGTGTCGTGATCGAGGTCGGCCAGCGTTTTTTGCTCAAGCGCCAGTTCGATGTCGACGATTTCTTTGATTTGCGACAAGAACCAGAGGTCGATCTTGGTAAGGTTGTGCACCTCTTCGAGGCTGAAACCCTGGGCAAAAGCGTCGCCCACGTACCAGATACGCTCGGGGCCGGGCTCACCCAGTTCGATTTGCAGCTTTTCGCGATCGGTGGTTTTCTGGTTCAGCCCGTCAACGCCCACTTCGAGGCCGCGCAAGGCCTTCTGGAAAGACTCTTGAAAGGTACGGCCAATAGCCATAACCTCGCCCACCGACTTCATTTGCGTCGTTAAACGCGAATCGGCCTGGGGGAATTTTTCGAAGGCAAAACGGGGGACTTTGGTGACGACGTAGTCGATGGAGGGCTCGAACGAGGCAGGTGTTGCCCCGCCGGTGATTTCGTTGCGCAGTTCGTCAAGCGTGTAGCCGACGGCCAGACGCGCGGCCACTTTGGCAATGGGGAAGCCCGTTGCCTTGGAAGCCAGCGCCGACGAACGCGAAACACGCGGATTCATTTCGATGACGATCATGCGACCGTTATCGGGGTTGAGCGCGAACTGCACGTTAGAACCGCCGGTGTCGACCCCGATTTCACGCAACACCGCAATCGAGGCGTCGCGCATGATTTGATATTCTTTGTCGGTCAGGGTTTGGGCCGGTGCAACGGTAATAGAGTCGCCGGTGTGCACACCCATGGGGTCGAGGTTTTCGATCGAGCACACGATAATGCAGTTGTCGGCGCGGTCGCGCACCACTTCCATTTCGTATTCTTTCCAGCCCAGCAACGACTCTTCGATAAGCAGTTCGTTGGTTGGCGAGGCCTCGAGGCCGCGACGACAAATAGCTTCGAATTCTTCGGGGTTGTAGGCAATACCACCGCCCGAACCGCCCATGGTAAAGCTGGGTCGGATAACCGTGGGGAAGCCTGATGTGCCGGTATCTTCGGCAATACGACGCTGCACTTCCCAGGCCTCGTCCATTGAGTGCGCCACACCCGACTTGGCCGACTCGAGGCCGATTTTGGTCATGGCTTCTTTGAACTTCTGGCGATCTTCGGCTTTGTCGATGGCGTGCGCATTGGCGCCGATCATTTCGACACCGTGCTTGGCCAGAACGCCATGGCGTTCAAGGTCGAGTGCGCAGTTAAGCGCGGTTTGGCCGCCCATGGTGGGCAGCAAGGCGTCGGGCTTTTCGACTTCGATGATTTTTTCGACGGCCTGCCAGGTAATGGGCTCGATGTAGGTGACATCGGCCGTTTCCGGGTCGGTCATGATGGTGGCCGGGTTGCTGTTGACCAGAATCGTGCGATAGCCTTCGGCTTTAAGCGACTTGCAGGCCTGTGCGCCGGAGTAGTCGAATTCGCAGGCCTGGCCAATGATGATGGGGCCGGCACCGATGATAAGAATGCTTTTTATGTCTGTACGCTTGGGCATAATGCTGATTTACTTTTGACCGGCCATAAGGCTGATGAATTTATCGAAGAGCACCACGATGTCGTGTGGGCCGGGGCTGGCTTCGGGGTGACCCTGGAAGCAGAATGCCGGCGCATCGGTGAGCTCGAAGCCCTGCAAAGTACCGTCGAACAACGAGACGTGGGTGGCGCGCGCGTTGGCCGGCAAGCTGGATGCCTCGACGGCAAAGCCGTGGTTTTGGCTGGTGATGAAAACGCGACCGGAATCGAGGTCTTGTACCGGATGGTTACCGCCATGGTGACCGGTTTTCATTTTGAGCGTTTGGGCGCCAACGGCCAGACCCATGATTTGATGCCCAAGGCAAATACCAAACAGCGGGATTTTTTTCTGGATAGCGACTTGCGCGGTATGGATGGCGTAATCGCAAGGCTCTGGGTCGCCAGGGCCGTTCGACAAAAAGATGCCGTCGGGGTTAAGGGCAAGCACCTGTTCTACCGGCGTTTGCGCCGGCACAACCGTTACGCGGCAATTGCGGTCGGCCAGCAAACGCAAAATATTTGACTTAACGCCGAAATCGTAGGCCACAACATGGTACTGGTCGCCCTGGGGTTGCGCAAAGCCCTGGCCCAATTGCCACGTACCTTGTGTCCATTCGTGTTGGGTTTTGGTCGAAACAACCTTGGCCAGATCTTGCCCGGCCATGCCGGCAAAGCTTTTTGCCAGACGAACGGCTTCGTGGTGGTCGGTACCCACGTAAATGCACGCGCCTTGTGCCCCGCTCTCGCGCAGAATGCGGGTGAGCTTGCGGGTGTCGACACCCGAAATAGCCACGATACCCTGAGCACGCAGGTATTCGGGCAATGACTGCGTGGCACGGAAGTTGGAAACACGCAGCGAACAATCGCGCACAACCAGGCCAGCCGCATGCACACGGTCGGACTCGACATCTTCGGGGTTGACCCCGGTATTGCCGATGTGCGGGTAGGTTAAGGTAACAATTTGGCCGCTATAGCTCGGGTCGGTAAGAATTTCCTGGTACCCGGTCATTGACGTATTGAAAACAACCTCGGCGACGGTATGTCCATCGGCGCCGATAGAGACACCCTTGAAGATGGTACCGTCCGCCAAAGCCAAGATCGCAGGAGAGGACGATGTAATCCCCTCGGGAAGTAGAGACGGCAGCACAGTGAACCCCGGTTATAAAGTCGATAAGTAAACCTTGGAATTATACCTTGAAGAAGCAAGGCCTTTCAGTTGCCGCTAAAATCAAACGATATTAGTTTGCGCCGTCGCGCCGCGTGCGTGGTGTCTGCCCAACCTCTTTTCGAAGCCAAGCCAATTGTTGTCACCCATGCCCAGCCAACTTGAATTACTGCGTCAGTACACCACGGTCGTTGCCGATACCGGCGATTTCGAAACCATGCGAG
Source organism: Pusillimonas minor (assembly GCF_014237865.1). GTDB lineage: Bacteria > Pseudomonadota > Gammaproteobacteria > Burkholderiales > Burkholderiaceae_B > Neopusillimonas > Neopusillimonas minor. The sequence continues at coordinate 78,872 of NZ_JACJUU010000008.1, read as the reverse complement.
CGCATCAACCCACCGATGCCACCACCAACCCGTCGCTCATCCTCAAAGCGGTGCAAAAAGACACCTACCGGCCGTTGCTCGACCGCACCGTACACGACTTCCCCCACGCAGCACTGCCCGAACTGACCGATCGGCTGCTGGTGGCGTTTGGCCGCGAAATTCTTGCAATCGTGCCCGGCCGTGTTTCCACCGAAGTCGACGCCCGCCTGTCGTTCGACACGCAGACCACCATTGTCCGCGCACGGTACATTATCAATTTGTACGCGCAGGCCGGCATACCGCGCGAACGCATTCTGATCAAAATTGCATCGACCTGGGAAGGTATCCAAGCTGCACGGGTACTGCAGGCCGAAGGTATTGCCTGCAACCTGACCCTGCTTTTTTCGTTGCCGCAGGCCGTAGCCTGCGCCAACGCCAAGGTACAGCTTATTTCGCCTTTTGTAGGCCGAATATACGACTGGTACAAAAAAGCGGCCGGCCCCCAGTGGGACGAGGCCGCAAGCAGCGGCATCAACGACCCCGGCGTTCAGTCGGTCACGGCTATTTTCAATTACTTCAAGCATTACGGCATTGCCACCGAAATCATGGGGGCAAGCTTCCGCAACATCGGGCAAATCAGGGCGCTGGCCGGCTGCGACCTGCTCACGATCAGCCCCGAACTATTAAGCCAGCTTGCGGCCAGCACCGACCCGCTGGATACAGTATTGGATAGTGCCGCAGCGGCCAAACAGGCTGTGCCTGCCCTGACGTGCGACGAAGTGTCGTTCCGCACGCAGCTTAACGAAAACGCCATGGCCACCGAAAAACTGGCCGAAGGCATCAGGTTGTTTGTCGCCGACGCCATCAAGCTCGATGCTCTGCTGAACGCGGCTCGGGCCGCCTAGGCGCTAGCGGATGTTGGCAGGGGCGTACCGCATAGCGCCCCAAGCCCGATCGTGTCTCCCAACTTACAGGCGGGCACGACTTTCTGGCCTAAGCGTTACGGCGCTCGATCAGGGCCCATGCCAGCGTACCGGCATCAACGTATTCAAGCTCGCTGCCCGCCGGCACGCCGCGGGCCAAACGCGATACCGTCAACCCACGGGCGCGCAGCAGCTCGGTGAGGTAATGGGCTGTGGTTTCGCCCTCGGGCGTAAAGTTGGTGGCTAAGATAACTTCTTTGACCTCACCGTCGCAGGCCCGCTTTAACAGGCGTTCAAACTCGAGCTCGACCGGGCCAACGCCTTCTAGCGGAGACAACCGCCCCATCAGCACGTAATACAACCCCCGGTAACCGTGGGTCGATTCAAGCGTATTTTGGTCGGCGGGGTTCTCGACCACGCACAGCAAAGACGGGTCGCGCCGGGGGTTGGCGCAAGTGGCGCACAGGTCGTCTTCGGTAAAGTTGTTGCAGCGCTGACAATGCCGCAGTTGCTGCAGGGCCGACGCAAGCGCCTGCGACAACCGCTGGGCGCCGACCTGGTCATTTTGCAGCAAATGGTAAGCCATGCGCCGTGCCGAGCGCACTCCCACCCCCGGCAGCCGGCGCAAGGCGTCGACCAGGGCTTTAAGGGGCTCGGGCTCGGGCAGCTGGGCGTCCATCAGGGGTAAACGACCTTTGTGACTAGAACGGCAGCTTCATGCCGGGGGGCAAAGGCATACCGGCGGTGACCGATGCCATCTTTTCTTGTGAAGTGGCTTCGGCTTTGCGCAAGGCGTCGTTGAAGGCGGCGGCCACCAGATCTTCGAGCATATCTTTGTCGTCGGCCAGCAGGCTGGGGTCGATTTGAACGCGTTTGACATCGTGACGGCAAGTCATGGTGACCTTGACCAGGCCACCGCCCGATGCGCCCTCAACAACGATATCTGCCAGCGCTTCTTGCGCCTTCTTCATGTTTTCTTGCATTTGCTGCGCCTGGCGCATCAAGCCGGCAATCTGACCTTTCATCATGGCGTGAACTTCCTGAGATAGAAATTGAATGAATTGGTGGGTACTGCAAAACAACGCATGCAATCAGGCCGCTTTGCTTTGCGGTAAAGGGCGAATGGAACCCGGGATCACCCGGGCGCCGAAGTCGGTAACCAAGGCTTGAACCAGCGGGTCGACATCGACTGCTGCTTCGGCATCGCGCTGACGGGCGGCAAGCTCGGCCTGCTCGACGGCATGCGCGGTATCGTCGCCGGTTTGGCCATACTCGACCTTGAGCCGGACGACCGTGCCGAAGTGTTCGGACAGCAGTGTACACAAGCGTGCCTGACCGGCGCTGTCGGCAAACATGCGAATACCGACACGCAAATGAATTTCGTTGTCTTTGACACCGACCCATTCGCTTTGTCGGGCAAGTTCGGAGGCAACCCCGGTTGCCGGGAGCGACGCGACGAGCGCCACCCAGGCCTTGCTGTCCATGCTGGACAGCCGGGGCGCACGACCGCGTCGTGTCGGCGCGTCGGCAGACAATCCGGCCAGGACGTCGACGGGTATAGGATTGGTCTCGTCGGCTGGGCCGCGCGACAAAGCCAGATCGTCGTAGCTTTCGTCAGCCCCGACATCGTACCCCTGCCCCATGATGGCAGCGTCGTCGTAGGCGCCATCAGCAACCATGGTTTCGAAGTCGTCGTCGGGCAGATGGCCAACGGTGTTGTCTGCGGGGATATCTTCCCAGGCCGGAACGCCGTCATCGGCAGAGGCTGCAGACGCGCGCCCGGCTGGTGCCGCAGACGCAAACTGAGCTTGCCCCGTTGATACAGAAGACTGTCCTGTTGACACAACGGGCTTTGCCGGCGTTGACACCGCAGGCCGCTGTGGCGGCGAGGTTTCGCGCCTGGCAGAGGCGGCTGCTGGTGCAGGCACTGGCCGGGGGGCTTGAACTAAAGTGGGCTTCGCATCCTGGACGGGAGCCGGATGAGATTCAGGCGTGGGTGATACTGCCATCGCAGATGGATCGCCCCGCCTGGCGGCGTCTTCGACGCGCAGAGCGACGTGTGGCGGCGACGCATTACCAGCGACAGGCGGCACACCGGATGCAGACGCTGCGTTGCCGGACGACACCAAAGCGATACCGGGCACAGGTGCTGCGTCGCCGGAAGACGACACTGGAGACATGCCGGGTGCTGGCGCTGTGCTGCTGGTGGCCACCGGCGCTGGAGCGGACTGGGGTGTTGCAGATGCCGCCGGGCTATCTGTACGGGTAGATGGCCCGGACGGCGGCGGCAAAGGTTGACCGGCATTGGCCGGGGCGAGCGACAGCATGCGCAGGCAGGCCATGACAAAACCCGCGTATTCGTCGGGCGCAAGCGCCAGCTCGGAGCGGCTATGAACGGCTACGGTGTAAAACAACTGGACAAGATCAGGCGGCATGCCGGCGGCCAGCGCGGCCAGCTCGGCGGCAACCGGATCATCGGCCGGCGCGACGCCGGGTACGCGTTGTTCGATAGCGATACGCGACAACAAAATACACAAGTCGGCCAATGCACCCGAATACGACAAGCCCCGGGTTGCCAGCTCGTCGGCCACTTCGAGGACCGACTGACCGCTGCCGGCGACCAACCCCTGCAGCAAACGCACCAGATAGCGCTGATCGATGGTGCCAAGCATGCCGCGCACCGCGTCGGCCGACAACTGGCCGGCGCTGTACGCAATGGCCTGGTCGGTGAGCGACAAAGCGTCGCGCATTGAGCCGGAAGCCGCCTGCGCAATAAGACGCAATGCGGGAACGTCGAAGGGAATGTTTTCGTGCTGCAGCACGCCCTGCAAATGCCCGACGATGGCGTCGGACGTCATTTGCTTGAGATTGAACTGCAGGCAACGCGACAACACCGTCACCGGAATTTTTTGCGGATCGGTCGTTGCCAGAATGAATTTGACGTGGGCAGGCGGCTCTTCGAGGGTTTTGAGCATGGCGTTGAACGCATGCCCGGTCAGCATGTGCACCTCGTCGATCATGTAAACCTTGAACCGCCCGGCGCCCGGGGCGTATACCGCCTGCTCGAGCAACTGCGTCATTTCGTCGACACCACGGTTCGAGGCGGCATCGAGTTCGACATAGTCGACAAACCGGCCTTCATCGATTTCGACGCAGGCGCGGCAGTGGCCGCACGGATTCGCCGTGATGCCGGTTTCGCAATTGAGGGATTTGGCCAGCAGCCTGGACAGCGTTGTCTTGCCCACACCGCGGGTGCCGGTAAACAGCCAGGCATGATGCAGACGCTGGGTTTCGAGGGCGTGGGTCAGGGCCCTGACCACATGATCCTGGCCAACGAGGGTGTCAAACGAGCGGGGCCGCCATTTGCGCGCCAGTACCAGATATGTCATGAAGTGTACGTATCAATGAAGAGGCGAGCCTGACTTCGGCACTGGTTCTGAACGACTGTGGCTGCTTCGTTCCCGACCTGACCAGGTTTGCCGCCGAACCATGCGAAGGGGCCCGCCAACAAGCAGTTTAACAGGATTTTCAATCGTCGATCCAAATGTCGGCCCGCGGAAAATAAAGCGCCGAACGTGACGGTCGGCCGTCGAGGGCACTGACCTGGGCACGGTAGCGGGCCATCTGCTCGGCGTAGCGTGCCCGCATGCGGTCGGCAAACTGATTTACCTGTTCGCCGTCTTGGGGGCGGCCCGTTTTGTAGTCGACCACCAGCCAGCCCTGCTCGTCCGATACGGCCAGGTCAATCACCGACACCCGGCCCGAGACATCAAGCAATGACCATTCGCGATACGCTTTGGCCAAGCCAAGCAGCCAACGGCCACGCGCGCTACTTAATGTTGCCTCAAGCGTTTCGCACACCGCCGCCGTAGCGGTATCAAGTCGGTCGCCCGGCACACCGGCTCTCGACAACTGACGCCGAACCACAGGCGCCTGGGCCCGGACGCGCTCAACCGTCCAGCTGTCGGCACCCGTTTTGCCCAGGCGTTCAAGCCAGGCATGCGCGACAGTGCCGACAAGGGCATCTTCGTTCAAGGCTTGCGACCATTCCCAGGGCCTGCCCGCGTCCCCGGACGCGACAAGCGCCGCACAATCGGCGTCTGGCAGCGCCGCCAGCGGCAACCGCAGCAAGGGTCGGCTATCGACGCTGGATACGGCGGCTCCCGTCATCCCGTGGGCCGGCAATGCCATTGCATCGGGTGCGGGCGGTTGCGGTATGTGCGGCCACAATCGGCTGAGCAAACTGCCCGCCCTGGGCGGCGCCACCCCGCCGTCTTTATCGAGCGAAAGCTGGGCTATAAGACATAGTTGATGTCGGGCACGGGTGGCCGCCACGTACAACAAACGGTCAATTTCATAGGCCGACCTTTTTTTCTCGCGCTCACGCAAGTAGGTGGTGATCGGATCGGCCTGCTCGGAGGCCTTGGGCCGTATCGGCCCGATCAATAACCGCCCTTCGCTGAACTCAAAATGCACCAGTCGCTGGTTATCATTGGTGGCGCCATGATGCAGCCCCATCAAAATTACCGTGTCGAATTGCAGGCCTTTTGATTTGTGAATGGTCATGACCTCAACCGCCGGGCCGGCCTGATGACCTGGTGTGGCAAACAGCCTGTCCAGCTGGGTTTCAAGCTCGGCAGGGTCGAGCCCGCCGAACGGTGCGAGTTTTTCGATCAGACGGAAAAAGGCCTGGCTATCGGCCCGGTCATCGTGGGTAGCATAAACCGTGGCTCCGCCCAGCCTTTGCCACGCGGTTTCCAGCCACGATGCAAACGGCACGACGCCTTCGTCGTTACCGCGATCAAGCAACACAGCAGCCGCATGCAGCACACGTTGATGCTCATCGTTGGCCACGCCCCAGGCGGCCGGATCGTCATCACGCACATAATCGGCCAGCATCAAAGGCGCAGGTCGGGCGGTTTCTTGGCCAAACAGCGCATGCAATGTGCTCAGGCGCAAGCCACACAAGGGCGAACGCAACACCGAAAGCCAGGCTAGCCGGTCGCCCGGATGAGACAGCGCGCGCGCCAACTGCACCAGATCGGCAACCACTTGACGCGTCTTCAATGACACCAGCTCAACGGCACGACACGGGATGCCCTGACTTGTCAATTGACGAACAACGTCTTTCAGGTGACTACGCGCACGCACCAGCACTGCGACGGGATGCCCGCTTTCGGGGTTGCGCGCCAGGGCGTCGCGCGCGAGCTGCACCACCAATTGGGCGGCCTCCTGTGCGCTGGCCTCGTCGGCGCCGTCTTCGCCGCCCGACCATACCGGGTGAAGGGAAACACCCAACCCGTCAAGCGGCGGATTAAACGCGACCGAAGACGAGTAAGGAATCGCCCCCAGACCGATATGAGGCGCCGCCGGGAACAATGGCCCGAAGACGCCATTAACCCAATCGACAACTGACGTCTGGGAACGAAAATTGGTGGTCAATTGAAGCGACGTCAGCGGCACCTGCCCAAGGCCGGCTTCGCGCACCTTCAAGAACAGCCCGACCTCGGCTTTACGAAAGCGATAAATAGACTGCATGGGGTCGCCCACCAAAAACAGGGTCCGTCCGTCGTCGGGCATCCAGCCTGATGTCAGGCGTTCCAGCAACTCTATCTGCGCCTGGCTGGTGTCCTGGAACTCGTCTACCAGCAAGTGACGGATGGCGCTGTCCAGAGACAGCAATAAATCGGTCGGGTCATCGGCGCTGCCCAGTGCACGCAACGCCCGTTGCGAAACCTCTATAAAGTCGACTTCGCCCGCCTGCGAAAACTGAACCATCAGTTGCGCCCAGGCCAAACGCAGCACCTCGAGCAGGTCACCCAAAACGTCGAGCTGCCAGTCTTGATAGCCCTGCGCGGGCGCTGAGCGGATCTCGGCCAGCGCATCCACCCAGGACTCGTTGCCATCAAAGTTTTGAAGCCAGGCCAGAAAGACGGCGCGATGCGCTGACTTGGCCTCGAAGCCCGTTGTCTTGTTGGCCGTCTTGCGCAGGCGCCCGTCTTTGGTCAACAGAAACGCGGCCAAGGCCTGCCAACGCGGCAAATCGGCCTGCGATGCGTCGAACGGGCTGCCGTCCCAGTCAACCAACGGCAAGACCTCGGGCATTTTCCCTTCCGAGGCCAGAGCGTCTGCCGCCGTCCGACAAGGCACAGCCAAGTCTTGCGACCATCCTGACGGCATCAGCACGGCCAGCCGCGCCACGTCTTCGTCAATCGTTTCGGTCAGAAACCTGGCCAGCAACCGGGCATCACTGCCAGCATCAAGCAGCGGCATCCATTGGTCGCGGCTTCCCAGCATTTCGGCCAGCAGGGTTTCGGCTGCGCGCAGATTGACATCAAGGTGTGCCAACACCCTGGCAACCGACTCAACATCGTCGACCAGCCCTATCGTCGCCTGCGCCGCCTCTCGGTAATACCGGCCGGCGTCGTCGCACACCCCGGGCATGCCGCCCATTGTGCTTAGCCATGGCATGCCTTTGACCAAATGCGCACAAAAGGCATCAATCGTCCGGATGCTAAGCCGCGCCGGGTATTGCAATAATTGCCACCCCATCTGGCGGTCACGCTCGATGGCCGCGCGCGCCAGCTGCCAGCTTTCACGGCGATGAGCTTCGGGCGGTTCCGGGCCCAGCCCTTGCGCCAGTTTAAGTAACACCCGGGCGTGCATTTCGGAGGCCGCCTTACGCGTAAAGGTGATGGCGACAATTTCCTCCGGCCGCTCGACAGTAGCCAACAAAGCCAGAATACGATCGGTCAACAGCTCTGTTTTCCCGGAGCCCGCCGGCGCCTGCACCAGAAACGAACGTTGCGGGTCGAGGGCCTGCCGCCGTGCGGCTGCATCGTGAATCGGCTCAGACATTATCGCTCCCGGCTTCATTCAGTCTTAAGAAAGGCAAAACATCACAGTAATCTAGATCGGCTCTTTTCTCGAACCGGTTACGGGCATCGCCCCGGATGAAATCATTGGCTAACCCCTCGATAGCTTGCCGCCACCGCAACAGCACGGCGGACCAGTCAAGGCCCTCGAAGGCCGGCCAATCGGATACCGACGCCAGCCCCGGCACACCCAAGTCGGCATCGGCCAACCCGCGCACCTGACAACCCCGGGCATGCAATTGCGCCAGTACCAACGCACCCACACCGGCATCCGTGCCGCCTCCCCCCATGACTGCCGCATAAAACGGTAACTGCAAGTCGACCAGTCGCTGGCGCGACCAGTCGGACTTTGGATCGATATTGCCATTGCCGGTTTTGTAATCGACGATGGCCAGGCTGCCATCATGCAGGCGATCGATACGATCCAACCGAAGCTTCAGACCCAATGGGCCAAACTGCCAGGTCACTGGCTGCTCCAGCGCTTCGATGGCAAACGGCATGCGCGCCTGCTCAAGCGCAAGCCACTGCAGCACCACCACACGCCCCCGCTCTTGTTCGAGGCGCTTCAAGGTGTCGCCGTAGCCCGCCAAATGCTCCTGAGCCGCCGCCAAGATGGCCTCGTCAACAATCGACGCCACTTGCCCCTGTACGGCGGCCTCATGCAGAGCGTCCTGATGTTTCAATGACTTCCAGACCAGCTCCAATGCGCGGTGCATGAACAGACCACGCGCGTTCTGGTCGGCCAACTGGCCGTAATCTGGCAGCTGCGAAGCCCCAAGCCGATATTTGACGAAAGCCCAGAGGGGATTTCGTGACTGATAATCGATCAGGGATATCCCCCCCGGCATGACCGCATCGGCCTGCAACGCGGGCCCCTGGTCGTCGGTCAATACCTCAAGGCGCGTGCCGGCGCCCGCAGCCGGCGGCTGCAGATAACCCGGTGTGATCGCTTCGGGGGTGTGCGCAATAAAAGGGCTAGGTCGCAACTCGCGTTCGCCTTCGTGCGAGGCATGGCTGAAACAAACCTGCGGCGCCAAACGGCACAGGTCGTCGAACAACACGCCTGCCCATTGCAGTTCCCGTTCGGGCGTGGCGCGCGGCGCACCCGCATGACGCAATACATGAGCCGGCAGCAAAGGATTCGGACGCGTCGACGCGGGCAAGACCTCATCGGTAAGGCCCAACACCCAAACGCCGTCCCAACTGCCGCCCTCGGCCTCAAGCAAACCCAACACATCAAGGCGCGCCGCCGGATCGCGTTGGGGTTGAAACAAGGTTTCGCGCACCAATCGGGTCAACAAGCCAACCGCCTTCGCGAAGGACACCTCACCCCAGACAATGTCGTACTGCCCTAACTGGCCCAGGGCGCGATCAAGGGCTTCCAGCGTCTGGAACGCGGCACTGCCGGGAGACGAGCCGGGAAACCCCAGCCTGCCCAACAGATCACGAAATTTCGCCGACCAGGCATGCAAACCCAGACGGCTGCGATCAGCCATCAGCACGTCGACACAACCAAGCCAGGCTTGATGCAATTGCGGCGTGGCGTTGGCCAACATGCCGGTAAACTGGAGTAGAGAGATCTGCGTTACCGACTTGTGACGCCAATCGGCATCAAGCCTGGCGCGCGCCGCAGCTTCGGCATGCGCACCCACACAGGCGCCGGCCAATAACGCCGTGCCCAATTGCCTTGGTGTAGACACACCCGTAATACGGAAATCGGCAAGCACACTAAGCCAGGCCAACGCTGCACGCACCAGCGGCCACTGCGCCAGCGGGCGGGCCACTGCAACGTTATAACCTTCGCCAGGCGGCAAAGTCAGGCGCAACGCGCGGTGCGCCAACGCCACATCGGCTTCCAGACGACTGGCCACAATGGCATAACGACCGCGCGGGTTCTGCTGCAGGTTGTATTTTGCCCAACGCGCGGCAGCCCACCACTCCTGATCGGTATCCGGCAGCGCATAGCGCAACCGTGCCCCGGCAGACGGTCGTTGCCCCTGCAGCACCAGGCAATGCACGCCGCGTGTTGCCAACCCCGACAGCAACGTCGACATCCGGGGCGACAACTCGTTAAAACCAGCCAGCACCAGCGTCGTGAAATCGAGCGGTAGAACGCCCTGGGCCGCGGCATCACAAACGCGCCCGATACTCGCGTTCACGTCTTCAGCGTCGCGTTCGGCAAGGCATTCAGCATAACGACTTTGCCATAGCGAAAACCGCTGAAAGTCGTGTGTCTCAGCGGCAGGATCGACATCAAGCTGCCACTCGCTCATCAGCGTGTCGGCCTCGGCGGCCAGGCGCGCTGCCATGCTGGTGTCCAGCAGCGTCTCTTCACCCTCAACGGCCTCGATCACCTGCTGCCAAAGACCCCGCGCGGCAAAAACATCAAGATAATGCGCAGGCGTAGCGGCTTGCGGCAAAAAAGACAATTGATCGGCCGCCTGCCGAAACCAAGCGGCCAGGGGCACAATGGCGGGCAAGGGCATCACACGCCGATCATCGCGCAGCGAATCCGAAAGCTCAGATAACAAACGACGGGCATGCCGGTTGTTTACCGTCAACACTAACGTCTGCTGGCTGTCCATTTCCAACAATTGTGCAAGCGTCGTGATGTCCAATGAATCCAAATCAGTTACAGTACTTTGCATGGCTGCGGCCCGGTTCAGAAACCGGCAGTTTACCGTGTCGTTCATGGTCGCTCGCTTCCCGGCCAGATCATTTTGCCTACGAGTTGTTCCTCATGAGTCTTGCCCGAACCTCGCCTCTCCCTTCGCCCCTGATTCAGCCCTTTCTTGACGCCCTGTGGCTTGAAGACGGGTTGGCAAACAACACCCTTGCCGCCTACCGGCGAGACCTGTCTGCGTTTACCCAATGGCTGGGCGACACACAGGGCAAAACGCTCATCCACACGCAAACGTCCGACATCCAGGCTTGGTTTGCCAGCCAGCACGCGACCTCCAAAGCCACCACAGCCAACCGTCGCCTGGCCACGTTGAGACGATTTTTTCTTTGGGCGAAAAGGCAAAATCATGTACAGCATGACCCCTGCCTTACGCTGAAAAGCGCGCGACAGCCAACTCGTTTTCCAAAAACACTTTCCGAAGCCAACGTCGACGCCTTGCTGACCGCGCCCGACACCAATCTTGCGCTTGGCATGCGCGACAGGGCAATGCTGGAAACACTCTACGCCACAGGCCTTCGCGTCACTGAACTGGTTTCGCTGAAACTGCTGGACGCCAACCTTGACGAAGGCGTGGTGCGCGTCGTGATGGGCAAGGGCGGGAAAGACCGGCTGGTGCCGCTAGGTGCTGAAGCAGTACACTGGATGCAACACTATATGGGGGCATCGCGCCCGGCTTTGCTAGGCCCCAAACGCAGCGACGCACTGTTTGTTACTGCGCGCGGCGGCGCCATGACACGGCAGTCATTCTGGCTTATCGTGAAAAAATATGCGCTTCGGGCAGGTATTACCGCACCGCTGTCGCCGCACGTATTGCGCCATGCCTTTGCCACCCACCTGCTGAACCATGGCGCCGATTTGCGTGTCGTACAGTTATTGTTGGGCCATGCCGACATTTCAACCACACAAATTTATACCCATGTGGCACGCGAACGTTTAAAAACCCTGCACGCACAGCATCACCCGCGGGGCTAAGTTTTGAAAGTACCGAGGTAAACAGCCGCACCCAATGATACGACTCAAACACCTTGACCTGCGTCGACTGATTATTTCTCTGGCCGTTGTAACCGGCCTGATCATGCTCGCCAACAGTTTTTATGCCAGCTACAAAGCCCAGGAACAAATCCTGATCAAGAACCGGTTGCAACTTAATCATGCTTACGCCACCAAAGTGGCATCAGCCACCAGCGACTACCTGGCGTCTTCCATGCAATTACTTCGCTACAGCGCGAAAGAGGTCAACAAACTGATGGACATCCCGCAAGCCCTGCAAACCGAGGTGTCACGCGTCTACCGACAAACAGAAAGCTTCGATTCGGTGCTGGTTGCCGATGCCACGGGCAAGGTGTTGGCCGCCGCACCCCTCGATACGCTGATCGGAAAATCACTGGAGACCCTCGGTGCCAAAGAAGCCCTGCAGCTTCAAAGCCCCGTTATTTCAAAGCCTTACACCGGTGCCAGCGGTAACCGGGTCATCGTGCTGTCCCAACCTATTTTTTCGGCTTCAGGAAAATACCTGGGCTATATCGGTGGCAGTATTTACCTGGGACAAGCCAACAGCCTTGACCGGTTACTCAGCGAACACTACTACAGCGATGGGTCTTACCTGTTCGCCGTCGACCAAGATCGACAATTACTCTACCACCCCGAGTCGCGCCGAGTGGGCACGACGGTTGGTCAAAACCCGGTCGTCGATGCCGTGCTGGCCGGAGAAACCGGCTACATGCAGGCACGCAACAGCCAAGGAATAGAAATGCTGGCGGGCTATGCACCACTGACAATTGCCGGCTGGGGCATTGTGGCCCAAGCCCCCACCAATGCGGCACTTGAACCCCTTGGCGCCCTGATGGCCGGCGTGCTGAAAGACACGGCGATACCGGCGCTGATCATTCTTGGCCTAGCCTGGTGGATGGCGCGCCTGATTTCCCGCCCGCTGTCGCAACTGGCCCAGGGTGCCCGTGCGCTCGACCAACCCGAAACCGCCGAAAAAATCGGGCAGGTTGAACCGTGGTACTACGAAGCCAGCCAGCTGAAAAAAGCCATGCTCGAAAGCATGAACACGTTTCATCACCGCATCGTCAAACTCAACCTCGATGCGCAAACCGATGCCCTCACAGGCCTGTTAAATCGCCGAGGTCAGGAAATGGCCCTGGCCGCTCTGGAGCAAAGCCGCCAGGACTTCGCCATCGTTGCAGTCGACATCGACCACTTCAAGCCCGTCAATGACACCTGGGGGCACGACACCGGCGACCTGATCCTGCAGTTCCTGGCCGACGCCATGCGTACGTGCTCGCGCGATGAAGACCTGCTGTGCAGAAGCGGCGGCGAAGAATTTTTAATGCTGCTTCCCGCCACCCCGCCAGACGGCGCCCAGCACGTCGCCGAACGTCTGCGTGCGCATGTCGATGCCTGGCACGGCCTGCCCGGGCCGGGGCACATTACGATATCTTTGGGGGTGGCGTACTGGTCGCCCGAAGGCGGCAGCGTCGAGGCCTCGTTGAAACGGGCCGATGAAGCGCTGTACAACGCCAAGAAAAACGGACGTAACCGCGTTGAGATGGCGCGTTAAGCGTGCTGACACCTTGAACGGGTGCATCGCCGCGAAACACCGGCGGGATGCAAACCGATTTAGCGCGTGGCGTCCCCGACAGGAATCGAACCTGTAATCTTCCCTTAGGAGGGGAAAGTTATATCCATTTAACTACGGAGACGCAGCGCCGCCATTTTAGCAGCATGCAATGTTGTATTTTTGTCTCAGTGTTAACGTGAATTTTTCATGACAGCACTTGCATTCCCGGACAATGCAAGTGCTGTTGCTTTTCCGGCAGCAGAAGATGCGGCGGCATGCCGCCCGAAGCTCTGGGCACACGGGTATGCACTACAATGCCGCGGGCCATATCAGGTAAATCATCATGACGACAGAAAACCGCGTTTTGGGCGAAGTTGAAACTTATTTAGAAGACGAAAGCAGCACTATTGCACTGGCGACGCAAATCGCACCCCTGTTGCTGGCCGACGACCCAGGCCATCCGGGCACACCACAGGGCGGACGCATTCATCTTCGTGGCGACCTCGGTGCGGGCAAAACCAGCTTTGCCCGGGCCTTGCTGCGCGCATGCGGCGTCACCGGCCGGATCAAAAGCCCGAGCTATGCTTTGCTTGAAAGCTATAAAGTTTCTAACTTATACTTGTATCATCTTGATTTTTATAGATTTAGCGATCCACGAGAATGGATAGATGCTGGGTTCCGAGATATCCTGCAAAAACAAGCAGTTGTGCTCATCGAATGGCCGGAACAGGCCGGCGGGCTGCTCCCTTTGCCCGACCTTGAAATCAACCTGAGCTACGCAGAAACCGGACGACAAGCACGATTAATCGCCTATAGCAACAAAGGACAATCATGGCTAACCAGACTAGTGCTTCCACCGAGGGGATCTCACCCGCCGGGCGCGTCCGTCGGCGTCTGATCGCAACTGCAACCACACTGTTTGCGCTGCCTGTTATCCCGAAAATGGCCCGGGCGGCAACCATCCTGGCAGTCCGTACCTGGCCGGCCGACGAATATACCCGCGTCACGCTAGAACTCGACACCGAACTCAAAGCCGAACACTTCACCCTTGAGGGACCACATCGTCTGGTGGTCGACATTAACGGGCTGACCATGAACCAGGCTATCAACGAACTGGTATCCAAGGTCAAACCCAACGACCCGTATATTGCCACCGTGCGCGTGGCGCAAAACCGCCCCGACGTCATTCGCCTGGTTTTTGATCTGAAACAGGCCATCGCCCCGCAGGTGTTCACGCTTAAACCCATTGGCGAGTACAAGTACCGCCTGGTGCTTGACCTGTACCCGAAAATTGCCCAAGACCCGCTATTGGCGCTAAGCAATATGGGCGACGATAGCGACCCACTGGCCGAAGTTCTTGAAAATCTGGCGCAGGCCGGCTCACCCTCGGCGCCTATCCCGTCGGTTGACGGCCAGCAACTGCCCCCTATTGCCCAGAAAAAGCCGGCCCCTCAGGCTGCGCCCACGCCGGCCATGCCCGACACCGAGCGCCCCAATCGCCCGATTCTTATTGCACTCGACCCCGGCCATGGCGGCGAAGACCCCGGCGCGGTCGGCCCCAGCGGCACCTACGAAAAGCACATTGTGCTGGCGATTGCCCGTCGCCTCAAAAAACTCATCGACGCGCAACCCAACATGCGCGCCTACCTGACGCGCGACGGCGACTTCTTTGTACCACTTCAGGTTCGAGTGCAAAAAGCGCGGCGGGTGAAGGCCGACCTGTTTGTGTCTATCCATGCCGACGCCTGGGTCAAGCCCAGTGCCCGGGGGTCGTCGGTTTTTGTCTTGTCGCAAAACGGGGCATCCAGTGCCGCCGCCCGCTGGCTGGCCAAAAACCAGAACGATGCCGACCTGATCGGCGGTATCAACCTGGGGTCGCACAACCAGCAAGTGGCCAAAGTCTTGCTCGATATGTCAACGGCGGCACAAATCAATGACTCGGTCAAAGTCGGTGGCCGCGTCCTGAGCGAAATCGGCAAAATCAACCGGCTGCATAAAAAATATGTTGAACGTGCGGGGTTTGCCGTGCTCAAGGCGCCGGACATCCCGTCCATCCTGGTTGAAACGGCATTTATCAGTAACCCCGAAGAAGAGCGCCTGCTACGCAGCGGCGGGCACCAAGACAAAATCGCCACCGCCATGCTCAAAGGCATCAACGATTACTTCGCAACTAGCCCGGGGCTCGCGCGTCGGGCATAATTGCCCCTACGATGTCGCAACGCCCCGTAATTGCCCCCCTCCCCGATCTTCTCATCAGCCAAATCGCCGCCGGCGAGGTCATTGAACGACCCGCCTCGGTACTGAAAGAGATTCTTGAAAACGCCATTGATGCCGGCGCGTCCAGCATCGAGGTTCGTCTTGATGGGGGCGGTATTCGTCGTATTGCCGTCTCCGATAATGGTTGCGGTATTGCCCAAAACGAGCTGGCCCTTGCCTTAACCCGCCACGCCACCAGCAAAATAAAATCTCTCGACGACCTCGAATCGGTAGCCTCGATGGGCTTTCGTGGCGAGGCGCTGGCGTCCATCGGGGCGGTGGCACGGCTAACGCTTACCTCCCGCACCGACGATGCGCCCCATGCGTGGCAAATCACCGCCCAGCAACCCGACATCACCGCAGCCTCCGGCCCGCAGGGCACCACGGTCGACGTTCGCCAACTCTTCGAAAACGTGCCGGCCCGCCGGAAGTTCCTGCGTACCGAGTCGACCGAGTACGGGCACTGTGTCGATATCCTCGAACGCATTGCGCTGGCCCATCCCCAGGTTGCGTTCCGGCTGTTTCATAACGACAAGCCGCAACGACACTGGCGGGCCGGCGATATCGCCCAGCGCATACTTGACGTGCTGGGCAATGAATTCGTCAGTCAGGGCCTGGGTGTCAGTGTCGACCAGGGGCTGGTCAGGCTCGACGGCATGATTACACGCCCCACTTACGCCCGCGCCCGGGCCGATCGTCAGTATCTTTACGTCAACGGCCGGTATGTCCGCGACAAAACCGTCTCGCACGCCATCCGTCAGGCTTACGCCGACGTCCTGCATGGCGATCGCCAACCCGGGTTTGTCTTGTTTTTATCCATTGACCCAAATGCTGTCGATGTCAACGTCCACCCGGCCAAGCACGAAATCCGTTTTCGCGACAGCGGAGCCGTACACCAGTTTGTCGCGCGGGCGTTGTCACAGGTACTCGCCCAAACTGCCGGCGGCGGCCAGCCTGTGCCTGCGGATGCCGCACGTGTCAACAACGACCACACGCCTGAGGCCCCTTCTGGCCACGATGAAGCCCTGCCCCACGACACCGCCAACCGCGTTACCGGAAGCTCGCCGTCACCGTCGCCCAGCCATTTGGCGTCGCACGGCACACCCGCACCGGCGGGGCAATACCGCGCTCCCGCATTTTCGCCATACGGGCAGCATGCCCTTAACCTGCGAGATCGCGCTACCGCTGAAGCGCAGGGCACTGACTGGCAAACGCTGTACCGGCCACTGGCGCCCGCTGCCGCAACGGCCGGCACAACACGCACACAGCCAGCCCCCCTGCCCGATCACGAGTTCCCGCTGGGCATGGCACTGGCCCAGCTGCACGGCATCTATATTCTGTCGCAAACCGCAACCGGGCTGATTCTGGTTGATATGCATGCTGCGCACGAGCGCGTCGTCTACGAGCAACTGAAACGCGCCATCGACATGCGCGATCTGCCCAGACAAGAACTACTCGTTCCGGTCGTGTTTCAGGCAAACGAAAAAGATGTTGCCATTGCCGACGAACATGCCGAAACGCTTGAAGACCTGGGCCTGATCCTGCGCCCTGCAGGCCCGGCAACACTCATGGTGCGTGCCGTCCCTGCCTTGCTGGCCGGTGGCGACATCGAATCGCTGGCACGCAATGTGCTGGGCGACCTGTCATCGGTCGGGTCGTCGGCGCAGTTGCTTGAACAGCGCAACGTCTTGCTGGCCACCATGGCCTGCCACGGGTCGGTCCGGGCCAATCGACGCCTGACGCTCGACGAAATGAACGCGCTGTTGCGTAAAATGGAGCAAACCGAACGTGCCGACCAATGCAACCACGGGCGTCCCACCTGGGTGCACTGGTCCCTGCCCGAGCTCGACAAATTCTTTCTGCGCGGCCAATGAACCCTACCCCTATCTTGTGCCTGGCCGGCCCCACCGCCGCTGGTAAAAGCGCCTCGACCCTGGCGCTCGCGGCACGCTGGCCCATCGAAATCATCAACGTCGATTCGGCCACAATTTACCGGGAAATGAACATCGGCACCGCCAAGCCCACCCCCGCCGAACAAGCCATGGTGCCGCAACACCTGCTCGATATCCGCGACCCGGCCGAAAGCTATTCGGCCGCCGAGTTCTGTACCGACGCAACCACGCTGATTGACCAGACTCTTGCCCGGGGACGCATCCCGCTGCTTTGCGGCGGCACCATGATGTATTACAAAGCCCTGCGCGAAGGTCTGAACGACCTGCCCCAGGCCAACCCGGCACTACGGGCCGAGCTTGAAGCCGAGGCAGGGCAGTTGGGCTGGCCGGCACTGCATGCGCGCCTGGCCGAGGTCGACCCGGTCACGGCGGCGCGCCTGGCGCCCAACGACAGCCAGCGTATTCAGCGAGCCCTGGAAATCTGGCACCTTAGCGGGCAACCGATGTCGGTTTTGCTGCAACAACAAAAATCACAAAATGCCGGCACCGCACACCACTTCATCACGCTCAGCCTCGAACCCTCCGACCGCCTGGCCTTGCACCGGCGCATCGCGCTGCGTTACCAGCTCATGCTGGAGCAAGGCCTGATGAATGAAGTTGAACGGCTGTATGAACGGGGCGACCTGCACCCCGGCCTGCCGTCAGTACGGTGCGTGGGCTATCGTCAGCTGTGGGACTACCTGGATGGCAAGACCGACAAAGCCCAGGCGATTGAACAGGCGATTGCCGCAACGCGCCAACTGGCCAAACGGCAACTGACATGGCTACGCGCCCAACCCGATCGCCAGGTTGTCGATTGCCTCGCCCCGGACGCCGCCACCCAGGTGCTGGATGCGGCGTCGGGCGTGTGGTCAACGCATTACGCTGGCCTGTAGCGCAGTAACCCGTCACCCAATAAAACAAACCCCGCTGTAAAACACAGCGGGGTTTGGTTAGGGCATAAAACCCGCTAGGTTTTACGGGCCTTGCATGGCGTGCCTGTTGATGAATTAAACAACAACGGTTTGCGGCATATCACCGGTTTGGGCAACGATTTCGCCCAGACGGCTGACGCTCTCGCCATTTGCCGTCAGGGTGGCGGCAACCGCGTCGGCCTGATCAGCCGGCACAACAATGACCATACCAATGCCGCAGTTGAATACGCGATGCATTTCGGTGTCGGCCACATTACCGCCCTTCTGCAGCCACTTGAACAATTCGGGCATTTCCCAGGCATCGCGATGCAACCGGGCCGACAAGCCGGGCTGCAAAATGCGCGGTACGTTGTCGAGCAAGCCACCCCCGGTAATGTGGGCCAGCCCTTTGATAGCCGCACCGTGCGCCTTGAGCGCCGCCAGGACCGAACGCACGTAAATGCGTGTGGGCGCCATGACAACATCGCCCAAAGGCCGGCCACCCAGATCGTCTTCAGGCTTTGCGCCGGTGGTTTCGATAATTTTGCGCAGCAGCGAAAAGCCATTTGAATGCGCACCGCTGGACGCGAGCCCCAGAACGACGTCGCCTTCTTGAATGGACTTGCCATCGATGATGAGCGACTTTTCGACCGCGCCAACGGCAAACCCAGCCAGGTCGTATTCGCCATCGGGGTACATGCCGGGCATCTCGGCGGTCTCGCCACCTATAAGTGCACAATTGGCCAGCTCGCAACCTTTGGCAATGCCCCCCACCACGGCTGCAGCGGTGTCGACCGACAACTTGCCGCAGGCGAAATAGTCGAGGAAAAACAGCGGCTCGGCACCCTGCACCAGAATATCGTTGACGCTCATGGCCACCAGGTCGATACCCACCGTGTCGTGGCGCTGCCATTCGAATGCCAGACGCAACTTGGTGCCCACACCGTCGGTACCCGACACCAGCACCGGCTCTTTGTAGTTTTTGGGCACTTCGAACAATGCACCAAACCCGCCAATCCCGGCCATAACGCCGGCACGCATGGTTTTTGCCGCCAACGGCTTGATGCGATCGACCAGCGCGTCGCCTGCATCGATGTCGACACCCGCATCGCGGTACGTTAAAGAGGAGGATTGATTGTTTGTCATGAGAAAAGCCGTGGGATGTGCAAGAATTGCGTCTTAAATAAAATACCAAGGCGCATTTTACGCTTTTTACCGCCATCAATGACCCAACAACTGATCCTCAACCTGCTGCCTGCGCCTGTGCCTACACTGGACAACTATGTGCCTGGCAAAAATCAGGCGGCCATTGCCGCCTTGCAGAGCTGTGAACCGGGTCGGGCGGTATACCTGTGGGGGCCACCCGGCGCCGGCCGCAGTCACTTGCTGCAGGCACTGGGGTTTGCCGATCACGCCTTGTATATTCATCACAACAACGCCAATCGGCTGCTGCAAACCCTGGTCGAAGCCGATGTCATCGATTACCGGCGTATCGCGGTCGATGGGGTCGAGCGCTACGACGACGAGGCCCAGGCCGCCCTGTTTGCACTTTACAACCGGTGGCGCGAGTCGGCATCCAGTATGCATGCCTTTGCGCTGCTGGTGGCCGGCGACCGTGCCCCCATGCATATGCCTGTCCGCGAAGACCTGCGCACACGGTTGGGCTGGGACCTGGTCTTCAGGCTCGAACTGCTATCAGACGATGAGCGGGGCCAGGCCCTGCAGACCCGCGCCTCAGAGCGCGGGCTGCACTTGTCGCCCGAAGTCATCAACTGGATTCTTACCCACTACGCCCGCGACATGAACCGGCTGAGCCAGTTAATTGACGCGCTGGACCATTATTCACTGGCCAGGCAGCGGGCCATTACATTGCCGCTGTTGCGCGAGTTCCTGGCCCACGAAGACGCCACCGCCCTGGCCGCGCCCTGATGCACCGCCTGCAGTGTGCAACACCACCGTCGCCTCATGAATTTTCCAGACATGCCCCGCGCAAAGCCCTAAAATACCGACCATGCTTACCGAAACAATAAAAAACTTTGTCGGCCGACTGTTTTCATCGCCGGCCCGCGGCCCCGAACGCCTGAAACCTGAAAAACACGGCATTGACCGGCGCAATGTTTCCCGGCACGCCATCAAGGTATGCGAGGTGTTAAACCAGGCCGGGTACGATGCCTACATTGTGGGCGGCGCGGTGCGCGACCTGATTGTCGGCCTCGAACCCAAAGACTTCGATGTCGCCACCAACGCAACTCCAAACCAGATCCGCCCCCTTTTCCGGCGCGCACGCATCATCGGCAAGCGGTTTCAGCTGGTTCATGTGGTGTTCGGCCCCGAAATCATCGAAACCTCCACCTTCCGGGCGCCGGCCTCTGAAGACCAGGAAACCGATGAACATGGGCGTATTTTGCGCGACAACCAGTTCGGTACCAATGCCGAAGACGCTGCCCGCCGCGACTTCACCCTGAACGCGCTGTACTACAACCCGCTGACCGAAGAAGTCGTCGATTACCACCACGGCGTGGCCGACCTGAAAAAGAAAGTCGTACGCATGATCGGCGACCCCGAAACCCGTTACCGGGAAGACCCGGTACGCATGCTGCGGGCCGTACGGTTTGCATCAAAACTCAACGCCACCATCGACCCGGCCTCTCTGGCGCCCATCAAGCCCATGGCCCACCTCATCGAAAACGTACCCGCATCACGGCTTTTCGACGAACTCATCAAACTGCTGACCTGCGGCCACGCCATGGATTGCCTGCAGCAGTTGCGCGCACTTGGCCTGCACCGCCACCTGCTGCCCTTCATCGACACGCTGCTCAACGACGCCGACGACCGCAAGTTTCTCGAACTGGCCCTCGAACGCACCGACGTGCGCGTGCGCGCCGGCAAAACCATCAGCCCGGGCTTTCTGTTTGCCGCCCTGCTCTGGCGCATGGTCGACAAACGCTGGAAGCAAGGCATTTTCGACGGCGAGCCTCCCATGCAAGCGCTGGTAACAGCAGCGGACGTCGTTGTCGACGACCAATCAGGGCGTCTGGCCATTCAAAAACGTTTTCAGGGCGACATGCGCGAAATCTGGTTCATGCAGCCGCGTTTCGAACGCGCCACGCCCAAAGCCATCTGGCGCATGATCGAACACCCGCGCTTCCGTGCTGCCGTCGACTTCTTGCAGTTGCGGGCGGCGTCGCACGAAATAGACAGCGTTCAGGCCCAATGGTGGATGGATCTGGCGAATGCCGACCCTGAAGACCGCGCCGCGCTGATTGACCAGTACCAAGTGCGCAACCGCAACGAGGGCGGTGCGGCAAGCCGGTCACGGCGCCGTCGACGCCCACGCCGAAACCCCGCCGGCGCGGCGGCCAAAGTCCATTAAACCAGCAGCCGGCCCATTATGCTTGTCCCGGGCCGGCCTGGCCAATAAGCCGCTGTTCAACATGACCACCGCTTCAGACTGGGCAATTGCGTACATTGGCCTGGGCGCCAATCTGGGTGATACCGTATCCACACTCAGGCAAGCTCGCGAGGCCCTTGCCGGGCTGACCGGCATTCGCGCCGTCGTGTCATCCCCCTTCTACCGAACCGCGCCTGTCGACTCGTCCGGCCCGGACTATGTCAACGCCGTCGTTCAGTTGCAAACCGTGCTGTCTCCGCACGACCTGTTAACCGCCTTGCAAAAAATCGAACTCGATTTCGGCCGCGAACGCCCTTGGCGCAATGCGCCGCGAACGCTCGACCTCGACGTGCTGTTATATGGCGATGTCGTGCTGAACGACCCGACGCTGACCCTGCCCCACCCGCGCATGCACGAGCGCGCCTTTGTGTTGCGGCCATTAAAAAACCTTGCGCCAGACTTGATGCTGGCGCAAGGCTCTATAGATACACTGTTGGCCGGGTGCGCAGACCAGGGCATTGAACTGCTACCCTAAGCCTGCCACCCCCCGCAACACTTAAACCGGCTGAATGGCGATATCGGCGATGCGCGCCTGCCATTCTTTAGGCCCGGTCTGATGCACCGATGTA
Organism: Pusillimonas minor; assembly: GCF_014237865.1. Taxonomy (GTDB): domain Bacteria; phylum Pseudomonadota; class Gammaproteobacteria; order Burkholderiales; family Burkholderiaceae_B; genus Neopusillimonas; species Neopusillimonas minor. The sequence goes on along the minus strand of NZ_JACJUU010000008.1, from coordinate 56,725 downwards.
CCGGTTGAGTCTACAGCCACAGTCACCGGCATGTCTTTCACGTCAAACTCGTAAATGGCTTCCATACCCAGGTCTTCGAAACCAACAACCTTGGCGCCACGAATGGCTTTGGACACCAGATAGGCCGAACCACCCACGGCCATCAGGTAGGCCGATTGATGGTTACGGATAGACTCGATGGCTACCGGGCCACGTTCGGCCTTACCGATCATGGCGATCAAGCCGGTCTTCTCGAGCATCATGTCGGTGAATTTATCCATGCGTGTGGCCGTGGTTGGGCCGGCAGGGCCAACGACTTCGTCTCGTACCGGGTCGACCGGGCCAACGTAGTAAATCACACGGTTTTTGAACTCGACCGGCAAGGGCTCGCCACGCTCGAGCATTTCTTGAATACGCTTGTGGGCGGCGTCGCGGCCCGTCAGCATTTTGCCCGAGAGCAACAAGGTTTGGCCCGGCTTCCAGCTGGCCACTTGTTCTTTGGTCAGGGTGTTCAGGTCGACCTGGGTCGACTTGTTGTAGTCGGGCGCCCAGTTCACGTCGGGCCAATCGGACAATGCCGGCGGCGTGAGTGCGGCAGGACCGGAGCCGTCGAGCACGAAATGCACGTGACGCGTTGCGGCGCAATTGGGGATCATCGCCACGGGCTTGGAGGCCGCATGGGTGGGGAACGTGTTGATCTTGACGTCAAGCACGGTGGTCAAGCCACCCAGACCCTGAGCGCCAATACCCAGCGCATTCACTTTCTCGTAAAGCTCGATACGCAGCTCTTCAAGCTTGTTCTGCGGGCCGCGGGCCAGCAGTTCGTACATATCGATGTCTTCCATAAGGGCCTGCTTGGCCATCAGCATGGCTTTTTCGGCCGTACCACCAACGCCAATACCCAGCATGCCCGGCGGGCACCAGCCAGCACCCATGGTGGGCACTGTTTTAAGCACCCAGTCAACCAAAGAGTCGCTGGGGTTAAGCATGACAAATTTAGATTTGTTTTCGGAACCGCCGCCTTTGGCCGCGACCTGCACATCAACGGTATCGCCGGCCACCAGCTCGACGCCCACAATACAGGGGGTGTTGTCGCGCGTGTTCTTGCGCGTAAACAACGGGTCGGACAGCACCGATGCGCGCAACGGGTTATCGGGGTTCAGGTAGCCCCGGCGCACGCCTTCGTCGCACAGCTCTTGCATGGAACGCTGCGAATCGATGCGCACGTTCATGCCGATTTTCAGGAAGACATTGACAATGCCGGTGTCTTGGCAAATAGGCCGATGACCTTCGGCACACATGCGCGAGTTCGTCAGAATTTGCGCAATGGCGTCTTTGGCGGCCGGGCTTTGCTCGCGTTCGTAGGCGCGGGCCAGATGCTGAATGTAGTCGGCAGGATGGTAGTAGCTGATGAACTGGACCGCATCGGCAATCGACTGGATCAGGTCGTCTTCTTTGATAAGGGTAGTCATGGCGGATTACTGTAATGGGGGTAAAAAACGGGGCGGGTCGGGCGGCGCCAAACCGGGGCCGCCTGACCATGAAAATTATTTGCCTTGCCAGACAGGCTTGCGCTTCTCGGCAAACGCGGTTGCACCTTCTTTGGCGTCGGCAGACTCAAAAATAGGCTGAACACGCGGACGCTGCAAATCGAACATATCGGACTGACGCCAGTCTTGGGATTCGAGCACGATGCGCTTGGCCATCTGGACAGCCAGGGGGCCATTTTCGCCAATAATGGTGGCCAGTTCCAGGGCGCCTTCAATGGCTTTGCCCGGCTCGACCAAACGGTTCACCATACCAAAATGGTAGGCGCGATCGGCGGGCAGCATTTCGCCGGTCAAGATGTATTCCATGGCAATGTGGTACGGAATGCGCTTGGGCAAACGCAACATACCGCCAGAACTGGGCACCAGACCGCGCTTGGTTTCGGGCAAACCAAATTTAACGTTGTTGGCCGCCACAATCATGTCGCAAGCCAATGCCAGTTCGCAGCCGCCCGCCAGGGCATAGCCTTCGACGGCCGCAATCAGCGGCTTTTTAGGGCTTTTTTCGCACAAGCCGCCCAGGCCGCGGCCTGGCACCAGCGGGCGCTGGCCGGTTTTGGCAAAAGCTTTCAGATCCATCCCTGACGAAAACGAACCGCCCGCACCGGTCAGGATGCCAATCACGACATTGTCATCGGCATCAAGCGCGTCAAAGGCCTTGGCCATTTCGTGTGCGGTTTCAAAGTTGATGGCGTTACGGGCCTCGGGGCGGTTAATGGTAATGACCATTACACGGCCGACCACTTCGGTTTTAACCAGATCTGTCATGTACAAAAGCTCCTGCGCAAAAAACGCGCTATTGAAAACAATCGATAACTCAATATCATACGACCTTTCAGGCTTCAACCAAAAATCGACGGGTGCAGAAATTACCCATCCGGCAGGTCAAATCACCGGTCTGCGGGGTGAAAATGAATACAAAGCCCGGCCCGCAAGCGGCGCTTCTTCGAAGCACGCTAAAATTGAACCCTTTTGCGGATTTTTCGCGCTTTTGGCTCTCGCACATGCTCACGTTTCAGCAAATTATCCTGACGCTCCAGAACTACTGGGACCAACAAGGCTGCGCCCTGCTGCAGCCCTACGACATGGAAGTTGGTGCCGGCACATCACATACCGCCACATTTTTGCGGGCCATCGGGCCCGAGCCCTGGCGTGCCGCTTACGTACAGCCTTCGCGTCGCCCGAAAGACGGCCGCTATGGCGAAAACCCCAACCGGTTGCAGCACTACTACCAGTACCAGGTTGTGCTCAAGCCTGCGCCGTCAAACATTCTCGACCTGTACATCAACTCGCTCAAGGCGCTGGGCATCGACCCCAACGAGCACGACATCCGTTTCGTTGAAGACGACTGGGAAAACCCCACGCTGGGCGCCTGGGGGCTGGGTTGGGAGGTCTGGCTCAATGGCATGGAAGTCACCCAGTTCACCTATTTTCAGCAGGTGGGCGGGCTCGACTGCACGCCCACCACAGGCGAAATCACCTACGGACTTGAGCGTCTGGCCATGTACCTGCAAGGCGTAGAAAGCGTCTACGACCTGGTCTGGACACAAACAGCCGACGGTCGCAAAATCTTGTACCGCGATGTTTTCCATCAGAACGAAGTCGAGCAGTCCACCTACAACTTCGAGCATGCCTCGACCGACATGTTGTTCGCCCACTTCAACGACTACGAAGCCGAAGCAACAAAACTCATTCAGGTGCCGTTGGCCCTGCCGGCCTACGAGTCTGCCTTAAAAGCGGCACACACCTTTAATATGCTCGACGCGCGCGGCGCCATCAGCGTCACCGAACGGGCCGCCTACATCGGCCGTATCCGCAACCTGTCGCGCGCCGTCGCCCAGGCCTACTACGATTCACGCGAAAAACTCGGTTTCCCCATGCTTGATCAAACTACAGGGGCTGCGCAATGACCACAGCCCAAGTACATCCTCTTCTTGTCGAACTGGTCACCGAAGAGCTGCCCCCGAAGGCCCTGAACAAACTGGGCAAAGCCTTTGCCGAAGGCATCAGCAGCGTGCTGGCTAAAAAACAATTGCTGTCGGCCGACTGCAAGGTCACCGATTACGCCACACCCCGTCGTCTGGCCGTGCACCTCAGCCACGTCCTCGACCAAGCCCCTGAACAGGCATTCACCGAAAAGCTCATGCCGGCCAAGGTCGGGCTGACCCCCGACGGCCAGGCCACCCCGGCCCTGGTCAAAAAACTCGAAAGCAAGGGGCTGGGCCACTTGCAGCCGGCCGACCTGGTCAGTGAGTCTGACGGCAAGCAAGACTACCTTTATGCCAAAGGCACAGCGCCGGGCGCGCTGCTGCCCGAGTCGCTGCAAGAGGCCCTTGAGGCTGCCATTGCCGGCCTGCCCATACCCAAAGTCATGCGTTATCAGCTAGACGACGGTAAAACCAGCGTCAAGTTTGTCCGCCCGGCCCACCACCTGGTGGCGCTTCATGGCGCCAACATCGTGCCCATTGCCACGCTGGGGCTTAATGCCGACCGCATCAGCAATGGCCATCGGTTCATGGGTAAAGCAACGTTGTCCATCACTTCGCCAGACACCTACGTTGCGCAACTGGCCGACGAAGGTAAAGTCATTGCCAGCTTCAACGATCGTCGCGCTGCCATTGCCCAACAACTGGCCGCACAGGCCACAGCTTTAGGCGGCACCATCGGTCAAGGCCCCGAAGTCGATGCGCTGCTCGACGAAGTGACGGCGCTGGTCGAACACCCCACTGTCTATGCCGGTCAGTTCGACCCCAAATTCCTCGCGGTTCCGTCCGAATGCCTGATTCTGACGATGCGCCTGAACCAAAAATATTTCCCGCTGTTCGAGCCCGGCACCGGCAAACTCACGCACCGGTTCCTGATCGTCAGCAATATGCAGGTCACCGACCCGCGCCACATTATTGAAGGTAACGAGCGCGTCGTTCGCCCCCGTCTGGCCGACGCCCAGTTCTTCTTCGATACCGATCGTAAAAGCACACTCGAAAGCCGCGTCGAATCGCTGGCCAACCGTGTCTATCACAACAAGCTGGGTTCGCAACGCGACCGCATCGAAAGGGTGCGCGCCATTGCCCGCTACGTTGCGGCACAACTGGGCGGCAACGAACAACACGCCGACCGTGCCGCACTGCTGGCCAAAGCCGACCTTAATTCAAATATGGTGGGCGAATTCCCCGAACTCCAAGGCATTATGGGCGCCTACTACGCCCAGGGCGATAACGAAGCCGCCGACGTCGTCACTGCCATTGGCGAACAATACCGTATTCGCCTCGACGAACCCGTCAACGCCAACAGCCTGACCAGCGCCATTCTGTTTATTGCCGAACGTGCCGAAACGCTTGTTGGCATTTGGGGCATTGGCCTGGTTCCCAGCGGCGAACGCGACCCGTACGGCTTGCGCCGTGCCGCACTGGGCCTGATCAGCGCTTTCGAGCAACTTGCCGCAGGCGAATATATCGGCCCCGGCAAAACAGGGGCGTTGGCCTTGCGCAGCCTGCTCGACAAAACCGCCGAAACCTTCAGTCAGTTCGGGCTGGCCACCACCACGGTCGACGAGGTCACCGGTTTCATCTACGAGCGTTACCGCAACCAGCTCGGCGCCGATCACGACCGCAACGTGGTCGATGCCGTACTCAGCCTCGAGCCGCCCCTGCACGAAGTCCAGGCGCGCGTGGCAGCCTGCACCAGCTTTGCGCAAATGCCCGAAGCACAAAGCCTTGCCGCCGCCAACAAGCGCATCACCAATTTGCTTAAAAAGGCCGACCACGTCCCCGAAAGTGTCGATACGGGCAAGCTTACCGAACCAGCCGAGCAAGCGCTTGCGGCGCAGGTTGCACAGGTCGAACCCGAAGCACGCCGGCAGTTTGCCGAAGGTGATTTCGCCGGTTCGCTGGCCACACTGTCGCATACCCGCGATGCCGTCGACCAGTTCTTCAACGACGTCATGGTCATGGCCGACGACCCGGCTGTGCGCAACAACCGCCTTGCCCTGCTTGGGCAATTAGGGCGGCTGATGAACCAGGTTGCCGATATTTCAAGGTTAGCCCAGTGAAACTCGCCATCATCGACCGTGACGGCGTCATCAACCACGACAGCGACGCCTACATTAAAAGCCCCGACGAATGGGTGCCTATCCCTGGCAGCCTCGAGGCCATCGCTCGTTTGTCACGCGCCGGCTGGCGCGTGGTGGTAGCCACCAACCAGTCGGGGCTGGCCCGAGGCTTGTACAGCGTTGAAACACTCAATGCCATTCATGCCAAGTTGCGCCACGAACTGGCGCAAGTGGGTGGGCAGGTCGATGCCATTTTTATTTGCCCGCACGGCCCTGACGACGGCTGCGAATGCCGCAAACCCAAGTCCGGCATGTTCCTCGACATCGCCAAACGTTACGACATCAGCTTGCAAAATGTCCCCGCCGTGGGCGATTCGTGGCGCGATCTGCAAGCCGCCGCCAACGTCGGCTGCGCAACCTGGCTGGTACTTACCGGTAACGGCCGCAAAACCTGGGACAAAGGCGACCTGCCCAGTGGCACCCAGGTGCGCGAGAACCTGGCCGAAGTCGTCGACGCCTGGCTCGAAGGGTAGTTATGGCCGGTATCCGCTCCGCACTCTACATGCTGTTCCTGATCGTCACGGTCATTCCCTATGCATTTGCATGCCTTATATGGTCGCCGTTGCCGCTTAAATGGCGTTACCGGCTTACCATGGGCTGGCCGCGGCTGGCCGTATGGGGCGCCCGCATCATCGTCGGCATACGCTGGGAAATCAAAGGGGCTGAAAACTTCCCCGACGGCCCTGCCATCATCCTGTCCAAGCACCAGTCCGCCTGGGAGACCCTCTTTCTGCCGGCTTACTTGCCGCGCCAGGCCTGTTTTGTTTACAAAAAAGAGCTGCACCGCGTTCCCTTTTTTGGCTGGGGTCTGGCGCTGTTAAAAATGATCCCGATCGACCGGGCCAAGGGTCGCGATGCGTTCGAGCAAGTCGTCAAGGTCGGCAAGCTTCGCCTGCAAGAGGGGCGCTGGCCGGTCCTGTTTCCCGAGGGTACCCGGGTGGCGCCCGGTAAAACCGGCCGCTATAAATCGGGCGGCGCCATTTTGGCCACCCGTACCGGCGCCCCTGTTATTCCGGTGGCCCTGAATGCAGGAGAATGCTGGCCCCGAAACGCCTTCATCAAAAAGCCCGGGCTTATCACCGTCTCTATAGGCCCGGCCATCGATAGCGCCGGTCTGGATGCCGACATGCTGAACCAGAAAGTGCAAGACTGGATTGAATCCGAAATGCGGGTACTGAATCCGGAGCGCTATGGCAAAGACTGAGCAACTGCCGCTCTTTGACGCCGGCTATGACGCCGCGGAAGGCGTTGCGGCGTTCGCCGTTTCGCCAGAGCCCGTCCATGTCACGCCCCCCGCCAAACACGGCGGACCCAACCGCAGTACCCCGGTCGATATCGCCCCCCCGCCGTCGTTGCCGCCAGGCGCCAAATGGCGCGAAATTTCCACCCCGCACCAATCTATTGGGTTCACCCTGGTTCGATCCAAACGGCGAAGCATCGGTTTGCAAATTACCGATGACGGTTTACGCGTCACGGCCCCTCAATGGGTAGGCCTGGGGCAAATCGACGATGCCGTCGTTCAGAAAGCCCCCTGGATCTTATCCAAACTTGCCCATTATCAAGACCGCAAGCAACGTTTGGCCATGGCGCAAACCCAATGGCGCTGCGGCGGGCAGATCGCGTACCTGGGCAAGCAAATTACACTGAAGCTTGGTCACCCCGGCACGGCCAACCATACTTTCGGCGGCGATGCCCTGCGGCCCGAGCCCAACAATGTGCTGCACCTTAACCTGCCCGCCCATGCCGACCATGCCCGTATCCGCGACAGCGTCGATACCTGGCTTCAGGCACGTGCCCGGCAATGGTTTGGCCTGCGCCTTGATGACTTCCATGCAAGGTTTGGCGTTATGCCCGGGCAATGGCGTCTGTCGGCCGCGGCCACCCGTTGGGGGTCCTGCAACTCGGCAGGCCACATCATGCTCAACTGGCGCCTGGTTCACTTCCAGCCAGACATCATCGACTATGTCATTGCCCACGAGCTGGCCCATTTGCGCTTCATGAATCACAGCCGCGACTTCTGGCAAGAAGTCGAGCGGCTTTGCCCCTCATTTAAATCGGCACGCGACTTTTTGCGCGGCCACGACCCGGCTTCACTGCCTTTGCTCTAAGGAGACCTGTTATGCGTATGTTGCACACCATGCTGCGCGTCGGCAATCTTGACCAATCTTTGGCGTTTTACACCGAAGTCATGGGGATGAAACTGCTGCGCAGAAAAGACTACCCCGAAGGCAAATTTACCCTGGCGTTCGTGGGCTACCAGCCCGAAAACGAAGGTGCAGTCATCGAACTGACCCACAACTGGGACACCGATAGCTACGACCTGGGTACAGGCTACGGCCATATTGCCCTTGAAGTTGAAGACGCCTACGCGACCTGCGACGCCATTCGTGCACGCGGCGGCAAGGTGGTGCGCGATGCCGGCCCCATGAAGCACAGCACGACGGTCATCGCGTTCATCGAAGACCCGGACGGGTACAAGATTGAACTGATCGAACGCAAAGGGCGACAAGACTAAACGCCGGCATTCATAGCCCGCCTTGGCGCAGTCGCAATGCTGAACACACTCTGGCTGGCCTTTTTTTTAATCGGCGCCGTCAGCGGCCTATACCATTGGCTGGTCCTGGCCGACCCCGACGTGTTTGCACGCATCGTGCAAAGTCTGTTCGGCATGGCCGAACTTTCTGTCAGTATCATGGTGCTGCTGTTTGGCACCCTGACCCTCTGGCTTGGCTTTTTACGCATTGCCGAAGCGGCGGGCTTGGTTGACGTGTTGTCGCGGTGGCTAAGCCCTTTGTTTGCGCGCCTTATGCCTGGTGTGCCCCGGGGCCACCCCGCCCTGGGCCTGATTACCCTGAACTTTGCCGCCAATGGCCTGGGCCTGGACAATGCAGCCACACCCATTGGCCTGAAAGCCATGCGCGCGCTGCAAACGCTCAACCCTCGCCCCGACACCGCAACCAACGCACAAATCCTGTTTCTGGTGCTCAACACGTCTTCGCTGACGCTGTTGCCCGTTACCATTTTCATGTATCGCGCCCAGCAAGGCGCCGCCGACCCTACGCTCGTTTTCCTGCCTATTTTGCTGGCCACGGCAGCGTCTTCCCTGGCGGGTTTGTTGGCGGTTATCGCCGTACAGCGCATCAAGCTTGCCGACACCGTTTTGCTGCTATGGCTGGGCGCAACAATCGTCTTGCTCAGCCTGTTCATGGCCTTCCTGGCCACCCTCAGTGCCACCGCCCTGGCCGCCCTGTCATCGCTTCTGGGTAATCTGACCTTGTTCGGTCTGATCATTGCATTTTTAATTGCAGGCGCCTGGAAAAAAGTGGCGGTTTACGACGCATTTGTCGAAGGCGCCAAAGAAGGGTTTGATGTCGCAAAGAGCCTGCTGCCGTATTTGGTGGCCATGCTATGCGCCATAGGGGTGATGCGGGCCTCCGGGGCGCTTGATGCCTTGCTCGACGCCTTGCGCTGGCTGGCAAGCACGGGGGGGCTCGACACCCGATTCATCGACGCCATGCCCACGGCGTTAACCAAGCCCTTTTCGGGCAGCGCCTCGCGCGCCATGATGCTCGAAACCATGCAGCACTTTGGCGTTGACAGTTTCCAGGGCCTGCTGGCTGCCACGGTACAAGGCAGTACCGAAACCACGTTTTATGTACTGGCAGTCTATTTTGGCGCGGTGGGCATCCAGCGCGTCAGGCATGCCGTAGGCTGCGCACTGGTTGCCGACGCAGCCGGTATTGGCGCGGCCATAGCCGTTTGTTACTGGTTTTTTGGCTGACCATAAGCCCTGCTAAAGGCTTGCTTGAACACAGCACGCACAACTTAACCGCGTATGCCGCTTAAGCGCGCCCGATGCGCCCACCCGCGCAAGCCTGTTTAATTAATAAGTGAATCGGCCAACGCCATGAACTGAGCCACCGAGAGATCTTCGGCGCGCGCCGTTTCGGGTATGCCCAGGTCGTCCCAGCGAATACGCCCCGACCAATCTGACAGACTTCGGCGCAGCATTTTGCGACGCTGGCCAAATGCCTTGGTCACCACCTGCTCGAATAAGGCCTGGTCTTGCGGACGCGGCCTGTCGGCCGGCAACGGCACCATGCGGACAATCGCAGACACAACCCGTGGCGGCGGATCGAAAGCCTCGGGCGGCACATCGAAAAGCTTTTCCATGCGATAACGCGACTGCAACATGACCGTCAGGCGACTGTAGTCGGATGAACCGGGCGCTGCCACCATGCGGTCGATAACCTCGCGTTGCAACATGAAGTGCTGATCGATAATGTGATCGGCATAATTCATGAGCTGAAAAAGCAAAGGGCTGGAAATGTTGTAAGGCAGGTTCCCTACAACGCGCAAACCATCGCCCAGCGTGGCAAAGTCTACGGTCAGCACATCGGCTTCAATCACCGTCAGGCGGCCGGCCGGATAACGGTTGCGTAGCCGCGCGGCCAGATCTCGATCGATCTCGATGACGGTAAGGTGGTCGAGCGCCTGAAGCAGCGGGCCTGTCAGGGCAGACAGGCCGGGGCCGATCTCGACGATGCGCTCGGCGGGCATCGGCGCGATGGCCCGGACGATTGACTCGATAACTGAGGCATCGACCAGAAAGTTCTGACCGAAACGCTTGCGGGCCTGATGTTGCGCCATAACCGGTTCTGTATCGCCTAGCGGTTGAAACGGTTGTTGTTGGCGCGTGGCGCCAAACGGTTATCAATAAAGGCCTGGCTGCGGATCTGGCTTAACCAGTCCTCGAATGCCGGGCCGGCCTGACGCTCGAACAACACCTGACGCGCACGCATACGTTTGAACTCGTCTTCCATGTCGCGTGTACGACGCTCTTCGACCTGAATAATGTGCCAGCCAAACTGCGTCAGCACCGGCTCACTGATTTGCCCGGGTTGCAAGGCATCCATAGCCTGCTGGAAGGGTTGCACGGTCTCGCCCGGGGTCAGCCAGCCCAGGTCGCCGCCTTCGGGGGCCGAGGCGTCATCAGATGAGCGGCGCGCGACTTCGGCGAAATCTTCGCCCATGACAATCCGCTGGCGCAAATCGCGAATACGCGTGAGCGCACGCTCTTCGGTGGTGACCTGGTCGATCTTGATAAGAATGTGGCGTGCCCGCGTCTGGGTGACCATCATGGGGCCTTCTTGCGCGAACATTTCTTGCTGGGGTTGCGGCACCCCCGCATTGGCGGCCTGCGGCTGCGCCGGTTCGGGGCCACGCGTGGTTACTTTGAGGATATGGAAACCATTGCCGCTTTGGACGATGTCGCTGACATCGCCGGTAGCCACGTTACTGACCGCACGCAAGAACAGGTCTGGCCAGCCCTCAGTGGGGCGCACCCCCATATTGCCGCCCTCAAGCGCCTCGGGGCCATCGGAGGAGGCTGCCGCCACACTGGCGAAGTCGGCACCACCGCGTACTCGCGCCAGCAAGCTGTCGGCTTTGGCGCGCAGCTCTTGAATTTGCTGTGTTGACGCGCCTTCGGGTACCTGAACCAGAATCTGGGCCAAGCCCAGCTCGCGCGGCACGGTTTGCTGCGCCGCGGCGCCACGCTGCACACCACCCAGCAAATTATTGCCCGTACGCCCCTGGCTGTTCAAAAAGGCATCGACCTCGGCATCGGAAACAACGATCCGGCTATCGACAGCACGCTGACGCACCATGTCGGTAAGCATTTCTTGACGCAAAGAGTCAAGATAATAAGACCAGGCCACGCCGGTTTTTTCAATTTCGGCACGCAGCTTTTCTTTGCTCATGTTGTTGCGCTGCGCGACAGAACCCACCGCGTCTTGAAGCTGCTGATCAGAGATTTCGATGCGCAACCGCTCGGCCTCCTGACGCACCAGCGTTTCGGTGATCATGCGCTGCAAAACCTGGCGACGCAGGACTTCGTCGTCGGGTACCTGAATATTTTGGGATTTCAGCTGTTTACGCGCGACATTGACCTCGGCATCGACCTGCTGCAACGTAATAACCTGCTTGTTGATCACGGCAGCGATGCCATCGGCAAAACGTTGTGGCTGCGGCGCGGCTGCGGGCGCTGCAGCTGCCCTGGGCTGGGCGCTGCCCGCCTGAGGCCACGAAAACAGCCCGACAACCGGGATCATCAGCACGGCAAGCCGGCGATTGATGTGCACACAACGCATTATTCATACCTCTCGAAGGTGGTTTTGTTGGGTATAGGCGGCGTAACCGGCTCGTAACCCGAAATATTTCGACCCAGGAAGTTAAGCGGGTCGGTACCCAGCGACCCCAGGCCCGTGAGCTCGAGTTGCAGGAACAGCGCGGTATTTTTGTCGCCCAGCGACACCGCGTACCGTTGGAACACCACACGCGCCGCCCAACAGCAATCGCCCTTGTACTCAAGACCCATAATGGTTTGCGTCGAGCGCTTTTCCTGGATGGAGTAATCGACGCGCCCCATGGCATACAGCTTTTGCGTAAGGGGCCATTGCGTGGACACGACCAGATTCTCTTTGGAGCGGTCGATGTAACCCGGAATATTGAACCCGTTGGGGTTGGTGATTTGCTCTGGATCGCGCTCGTAGCGATAAGTCGCCGACAACGTGGCCAGACGCTTGGGGTGCCAGCGCAAGCCCGCCGTCATACGATTGCGCTCGTTGGATTCGGGGTTGAACTGTGCATCGAAGCGCACATTGAGCTTGTCGGTAAGCGCCGCATACACACCCACCAGGTAGTCGGATTTTTGGTCTACCCGGGGCTTGCCACCCGGCAGCGTAACCCGCCTGTCAGAGAAATACCGCCGCTGCGCTACCGAAAGCGACAGACGCTCGAAACCCGAGTTGGCATCGAGCCAGCGTGATGTCAGGCCAAGCGTAAGCTGATTGGCATCGGCGATGCGATCCCAGCCACCGCTGAAGTAGTTTTCATCAAACGCCTGCCCGATATTGAATGTGGCCACACCCGTGTCGTACACAGGAATGCTGGACTGGTCACGATAAGGCACCCGAAGGTAGTAGAGGCGGGGCTCGAGTGTTTGCACGGCGGCTTTGCCAAAAAAGCTGGCGTCGCGCTCGAAGGTCATGCCCGAATCGAGAGACATGATGGGCACAACACGCGACTGCGTGCGCGGATAGGCGCTATACCCGGTGGCGCCGTACTGGGATGGGGTGTACCAGTCGGTGTTGTACTGGCTTAAATGAACACCCACTTTAGGCGTTACATACCAGCCCGAACGCACAATAGGCATGGACACCGTGTTATACGACTTGAAACGCGTGCCATCGGGCCCGAGCCGCTGCCCGTCGACATACCCCGCGTAGCCGCCGCCGTCGTAGCGCGGCAATACAAACCGGGTGACATAGTTTGAAGACACCATGTCAAGCCCGTTCCAGTTGTAGCGCGCGCCCGAGATGTTGAGTTCGGGTTCTTTATTGTAGGGCGGTGTGCGATACGCCGCCCCGGCCGTGGTGTCTTGCAGGGTTTGGTAGGTGTAATGCTGGACCGTTGCCGACCAATACGGGCTGCCGGCCCAACCTACCGTCAGTACCCGGGGCAGGTAATCGATAGAAGCCTGGTTGATGCCGATTGTTGAAAAGTCACGGAAGTAGTTGTCGTCGGACACCGCATTGATGTCGGCCGACGCATAAAAACCGTGCCCGAATGTTTGCGTGTGCTGCCACGAGTACATCCAGCGCTTGTCTTGCGTTTCTTTGTCGTTGCCCAGGTACGAGCCAGCCAGCTGGCCGGTATACGATTGCCCCAAATAACGGAACTCGGCGCCCCACTGCACGCCCCGCTTCGACATATAGCGCGGGGTGACGGTTAAGTCGTAGTTGGGCGCCAGATTGAAGTAATAAGGCAGGGCGAACTCGTACCCCGAATTACTTGAGCCGCCGTAACTGGGAATAAGAAAGCCTGATTTTCGTTCTTTGCGCAACGGGAACGACAGGTAAGGCGATGCCAGGATAGGCACGCCTTTGAAGTAAAGCACCCCGTTGCGGGCCACACCTTCGTTTTCTTCGGTGTCGAAGTCGACCCGGGGGGCAGAAATGTACCAGGCCGGGTCGGGGCAGGGACAGGCCGCGTAGGTCATGTCGGTAAGCCGCATTTGCGAACGGCTGAATATTTGCGCCCGCTCGGCTGTACCCGAACCGCCGCCGGCGCCCAGCCAGAAATCGGGCGTAGTGATTTCGCCGGTTTCGCTGTCGAAGTTGTAATGCAATTCGGGGCCGCGAATAATATTGCCGTCTCGCATCATCATGCCGTCGCCCCAGACATCGACCTGCCCGGTGTCGCGCAGGTAATCGATGCGGTCGCCCTTGACCACGGAATCGATACGACGCACCTGAGCCTTGCCCGTCAGGGTTATCTTGCCGTCAGGGTCGGTTTCGACCTGGTCAGCCACAATAAAAGACGTTTTGTCGTCGTCTTTAAGACCACCGTGTACCCGCAACTGGCTTGATTCGGCCAATGCAGGCTGCGCGTCAGCCGGAATTTCGGTGATGGTTAGCTTGGGCACAGGCATGGTGGCGTCACGCCCGCTGGCCTGTGCTGCCGACACGCTGGTCACCGCCAAAAGAACTGCCCACCCAACAAAACGCACGAGAATATCGCCCCAGAAAACGGATTATGATTTTGGCCACCAGGCCGCAACAAATATTTGCAACCCGGTATTATAGGAGAAGCCGGTCTGCCCAAGATCACGACACTATAACTTGACTCGACACTTTATTGTCTGCCCAATGAATTCATCGCCGCATACCCCAGATTCAACCCGCCTGAATGCACTTAAAAGCTGGTTACAGGCGCTAGCGCCAGCTCATGGCCTCGACCTCGACACCTTGGCAACGGCGTCGGCCGATGCTAGTTTCCGCCGCTATTTCAGGCTGCAGGCCAGCAACCGCACCGTGGTGGTCATGGACGCCCCGCCGCCCAACGAAGACTGCCGCCCCTTTGTGCACGTAACAGCGCTGTTGCGCGATACTGGCCTGAACGTCCCGTCTATTTTGGCGCAAGACATCGAGCAAGGCTTTTTACTGCTTTCAGACCTGGGCCCCCATACGTATTACCAGGCCATACAGTCGGGGCTAACCGATGCCGAACTGCAAGTGCGCTATCGCGAGGCGTTAGCTGCGCTTGTACAAATGCAAGGCGCCAAAACAACCGGCCTGCCTGCCTACGACAAAAGCCGTCTTCTGCAAGAGCTTTCTGTGTTCCCCGAGTGGTTTGTAGCCCGCCACTGCAAAGCCGAACTTACCGAGAAAGAATCACAGCAGCTTTCAGTCATTTTCGACACCTTGGTCAACGACAACATCAAACAGGGCACGGTACTAGTCCATCGCGACTTTCATTCGCCCAACCTGATGCTGTGCACCGAAACCCGCTACGGCGCCAACCCCGGGGTCATCGACTACCAAGACGCACTGGCCGGGCCCATCACCTACGACATCGCCTCGCTGGTGATGGACGCCCGCACCACCTGGGAAGAACCGCAACAACTTGACTGGGCCATCAGATACTGGGAAATGGCGCGTAAAGCCGGCCTGCCCATTGCACCCGACTTTGCCGATTTTCATCGGGCCTACGAATGGATGAGCTTGCAACGTAATTTGCGCATTATGGGGGTCTTCGCCCGCCTGTCGCACCGCGACGGCAAACACCATTATCTAGACCATATGCCGCGCGTCAGCAACTACGTGCGCCAAGTGGCTTCGCGCTATGGGGTGTTCATCCCGTTGTTGCGCCTGCTCGACCGCCTTGAAAACCGAAAAGTCATTGAAGGCTATACATTTTGATGCGTGCCATGATTCTGGCTGCGGGCCGCGGCGAACGCATGCGCCCGCTGACCGACCACACCCCGAAACCGTTACTGAGCGTTGCCGGCAAGCCGCTTATCCAGTGGCACATCGAACGTCTGGTCAGCGCCGGCATTACCCAGATCGTCATCAATCATGCCTGGCTAGGTCATAAAATAGAAGCCGCGCTGGGATCAGGGCAGGCCTTGGGTGCGCAACTTCAGTACTCGCCCGAGCCCACCGCCCTGGAAACCGCCGGCGGCATTGCCAAAGCCTTGCCTTTGCTGGGCAACGGGCCCTTTCTGGTGGTCAACGGCGATGTCTGGTGCAACTGGCCGTTTGGGTCGGCGCAGCACATCGCCAACCAACTTTCCAAACAAAACAAACTCGCCTGGCTGCTGTTGGTCAACAACCCCGACCACCACCCCCAAGGTGATTTTTATCTTGAAACAAACGGCCACATTCGTCCCGACCCTTCCGCCGGCATTGAGGGTAAGCTTACGTTTTCCGGTATAGGTGCTTATGCACCTGAGCTGTTCAGCGGCTTGCCCGTCAACCACCCTGCGCCGTTGGCCCCACTGCTTCGGGCAGCCATGTCAAAGCAGCAAGTCATCGGCACGCATTACAATGGCCCCTGGGTCGACGTTGGCACACCCGAACGGCTGGCCGCACTCGAGCAGCAGCTGGTCACTCAACCGCGGGGTTGAGCTCATTCACTTAAACACATTCTGGCGCGGGCGCAAGCACCGTGCCCGAAGCCCTTGATATCACGTCTGCCAATCACAGGAAGTAAAACATGGCGCTATTCGGTTCTTCAAAACGCACAGCTTTCAAACCAACGCCTTACGGGGCAACGCGTAAAAAACGCCGCGTGCCGCGCTGGCTGATTTTGATGCTGACCGGTGTGGTGTTGGGTTCCGGCGGCCTGCTTTTTATACAGAAAAGCTATGGCCCAACCTTGCTGACGGTCGAGCAAGCCGATCAGCTTCGCCAAGACCTGAACAGCACAAACCTTGACAAACAACGCTTATTAACCCAAGTCGACCGCCAAACGCACGAGCTGGACGAATTGCGTACGGCGCTTGAAAAACAAACGCTTCGGGCGGACAGCGCCGAGAAGTCTTACAAGCAACTGAGCGAAAGCGTACAAGTACTGGCTGACGCCGTACCGGCCGACCCGCGCGGCACATCACCCGGCATACGCGCTGCCGACTTTACCGTTGTCGATGGCCAGTTGGCCTACAAGCTTCTGGTCATGCAAGACAGCGCAGATGCCCCTGCGTTTTCGGGCAAAATGGACTTCGCCGTTGAAGGACGCTACCCCAACGGGCATTCAACCACGGTAGATATTCCCGTAAGCACAGTAGAAATAGGCCACTACACGGCATTAACAGGCACAACCGAACTGCCACGCGCGTTTACGCCTGTGCAAGTCACAATACGTATTCGCGACCAGGCCGACAAGCTGGCTGCAACGCGCACCATTCGGGTCACACGCTAACCCATACAGCGGGCAATACATCGCTGCCCCGCCAAAACACTACACGCACAACAAAAAGCGCCGGCTGCCCGGCGCTTTTTTAATTATGCAGCAATCCATCTTTAATAAAAGCCGAAACTCTGCCCCAGAGCGGTGTCAGGGCCGTGAGGCGAAAGGGCTTTGAGCACGCCGACGGTAAGATCTTGACCGTGGATGCAAGGACGCGGCTGTTTGAGTGGGCATTTTCGACCCATCGGGTCGAGCCCACGAGTTCCGCGTCCGCCACGGGCAAGGTCTGGACGGCGGGCAGCCCCAACGGGGCCGTGCGATGCCCGTTGCCACACGGCCCTGACACCGTCCGTGTCAAAAACCCAGACAGCGCCCTGGTCTGACGAATGCGTATCCCCGATAATGGGGAAGAGCCACGAGCCGAGCCTTTGGACACACAACGAAAAAGGCCGCGTCTTTTGGACGCGGCCTTTTGAATTTTGTGGTGGGTTGACTGGGATTCGAACCCAGGACCAACGGATTAAAAGTCCGGTGCTCTACCGACTGAGCTACCAACCCGACCTAAGAATTAAATTATGACATAAACTTTATCGGTCTGTCAAATAAAAACCAAGAAATTTTTAAATTTTTTGGTCTCTACTTCGAAAAGCACATAAGGCACCTAAACGCTACCCTGTTATTCCCGAAGGGCGACAGTTTACCTCATTCTGGAGATTCTTACTTCGGCGCCACGACGTTTAACCTCGAGCCCCTCGGAAGGCAGAATTTTCAGACCTTCAAGACCTTTGATATAGCTGGAACCTTGCATTTGCATGACCCGAATCTTGTTACGCATAACCGCCGGGCTATGTTCGGGCATGCCAAACAGCCAGACCTCTTCGAGCAATCGCGCCGAATTGAATTCGGCCGTGTGGGGCGCCACAGGCCCCAGGCAAAGCATTTGCCCCTCTCGACCAAACACCGGCAAGGTATCCAGACCGGCATCGACAAGCAGCGTTGTTCCGCCTTCGTAGCGCCACCCCGTGTTCAGGTCCCACCAGGCAGCACCTTCGGGCAAATACACTTTTACCTGGCGACCAGGCTGGGTTGCAGGTGCAACCAGCAATGCCGGCCCAAGCATATATTGGGTATCCCATGCATGGGCAACGACATCGTCCGGAAACACCATGGCCATGGTGCGCTGAACGGGCAAGCCTGTACGTACCGCGTCTTCGATAATGCCCAGCACATAAGGCACCAGACGATAGCGCCACTGCAACCAATGCTTGACTAAAGCCTGTGTCTGGGCATCGAAGGCTTGGGGCAGCAATGCGCTTGCCGCCTGAAAACTGAAGTTGGCCGAGAATACGCACGCGGCCAGCCAACGCACATACAGCTCTGGCGTAAGGTTGGCCACCGATGCCGCTGCATTACCCAACGTATGCATTTGCACAGGCACGCCGCTGGCCCCAACCGAAAGCGCCGTACGCAACGAATGCTGAAAACCCGCCCAATCGTTGGACACGGCCGGCCCGGACTGCCATGCAAACCGCTGCACCGCAGGGAAAAGATCGTTGCTGAACACCACGCCTTCTTGCGGTGTTTTATGGCCGGCAACCGCATCGAACAACGCGCGGCGGGCAAGCAACGGGTATACAACACGCAACTGCGCACCCGTCTCGCCACCGCGAGCCGTAATGCCGTCGGGAATGTTGAACTGGGCATCGCACACTGGCGCGCCAATGCCATCGTCAAATACCTGACGCTGACGTTCGGACCAGGTCTTGTAGACATCTTTATTGGTCAGATCGAGCAAGCCGAACGGCCGCCCGCCACTGGCCGGCGTGCCGTCAAAGACATGGGCACCGCCATCGTCGTCATTAATAAGCAGCCAGCCGCGGTCTTCCCACTCTTCGAACAATACGGTGTCAGCCAGTACGCCCGGAAAAGTAGGCACGGCCAGCTGCGCATTCAGCTTGCCAAATTCGGCGACCAGCGCTTTCGGGTCGGGCACGCGCCCGGTGTCCCACTCGAAAACCGGCTTGTCGGCCTGAAACCCATAAGGCGCCGGGCCCGTGAGACGGACGGCATCAAACGAAAAAGCGGCTTCGCGAAGACCTCGGGCCGCCGACAGCAGTTCGGCTGTGGATTGACCGGGCGCCTGATCGAGCCATACGCCCATGGGCCACAGGCCGGGCTGACCCGCACGCCCCGTTAAGGCGGTGTATTGGTTGAGGATTTCGGACGGATCACCTGCAAACAGGAAGACGTCGAGGACATCGTCGTGAAGCGCAAGCGTGTACAGCCCCGGATGGGTATGTCCCAGGTCATGCTGAACACGCGAAAGCGTATTGGCATACACCCCCCAACCCGTCGGGCACCAGAGCAACGGCAGTGCGCGACTGGCCGGCAAATCGCTGACCAGCGTTTGACCTCGGCGGTCGAAGTCGCCGGTTGCTTCGCCCAGGCCAAACAAAGACTCTTCGTCGTCGAGCTCGAAGTTGGCGTGCCAAACCAGGCCCGCGTCGGTGGCACCCTGCTGCAACGCGGGCGTACCGGAAGCCAGCAACAGGTGCTCGCCTCGGTGTAACGACCAACAACCGTCGGCCTGGATTTCGAGCGCAATGTCGCCTTGCTCGATGCACCATGCATTGCCGGCACCGTCAAGCACGGAGCTGACGGCGAGCTCGCTGACAGGCTCGGGGCGCACCAGCAACATTTCGGCATGGCGCAAGGCACGGGCCGATGGCTTCTCGGGCGACAACAGCGCCTGGGCGCCGCATTGCAAACGAAACACACCCGGCGCATGGGCCTCGATGCGCAAACAAAAATCGGTATCAGCGATCTGGAAATCAACGGTCGTTGATTTTGCGCTTATAAATTTCAGAAGATCGATGGGCTTCACGTTTTCAAGGTCAGACTTTGGCGACACAGCGCATTCCCTGGGCTTAAAGCCTCAAAGCATTCAAAAGACGTTATTTTGACGGATTTACGCTATAAAACAAAATCGTTTCTTGTTTTTAGGCCTAATCCCGTCGCTCAGGGCACCTGATTTTCGGGTGACCCGGTACATTATGGGGCCGTTAATGCTTGCCAACGCAATATTTAACGCTTGCCTGGGGCGATGGCCATCAGTAACTCCCGCTCAAGGGGCAGCGGCTCGCAACACACTGTCGCGGCGATAACTTCGGCCGCAAGCGCCGCCCAGCTTAAACCCCGAGACCCGTACGCACAAGCCACCCATACGCCATTTGCCCCTGGCAACGCGCCCACTACCGGTAATCGGCCCGGCACCACCGCCCGCCAGCCCGACCACCCGCCGACAATCGAGCCGGGCAATCGTTGCACCGCCTCGGCCGGCAGGAACGCGCCCAGCTTTTCAATAATGTCGTCGTGACCTGCCTGCGTCACCGCAGGCACCTCGGCCCCCAATGCGTAAGTACCGCCGGCCACATTGATACCATCGACTGCCGGTAGCCAATACCCGGGGCCATCTATCACCACCTTCGGGTCGACCGCGCAACGCAGCGCATTAAAGTAGCTGACCTGACCGGCAATGGCCTGCAATTGCCGCAATCGTGGCGCCCGGACCAACAAGCCACTGCGTTGCAAAAGAGGCACCACCCCGGCCGCATTCGCCACAACCACGGTGGCGGCCTGCGCCAGCACCTGCTCATCGGGGCCCCGCAGCAGCCAGCCCCCGTCACCGGCCTGCTCAAGCCGGTGCCCGGCAGCCGCAATGCACTGAACAAGCGGCGATGACATTTGCGCGGCGATCAGCGCCCCCGGCCTGATCAACAAGCCATCGGCAAACAACACCCCCGGTACCGACAGCGACACAGCTGCGGCAAGTGATGCAGTTTGCGAGGTTTGCCAGCGGGCCCAGCCCTCAGGAAAGTCTCCGCCTTCCAGCGCCGCACGCACCCGGTCAACCTCATCGGCGTCGCGGGCCAAACCAAGCGTACCGGTTTGACGCGGCCGGCTGGCAGCATCGATATGTTGCCAACGCTGCCAGGCAAGGCGAACCCCGGCACGCGTCAGGCGCGCCCGGTAATCGTCATCTCTCGACACAACCGGCGTGGCAGCGGCAGCCAGATGCCCGGCATGAACCCCCTGTGGCGACCGGGAAAAGGCAGGATCAACAACAATGACTTTTCGGCCACGAAAGGCAAGCGCCCACGCGACGGCGGCCCCGGCAACCCCCCCGCCAATCACCACCACGGGCGCCGAAGCCGAAACGGTATCGACGCCGTGAGCGGCATTAGCGGCCCCGTGAAAGATGCCAGGACGCAGCCTGGCCACGCAAACCGCTGCACGATGGTCGTTTGCCGCCGACGCATTCAGCCGATTGTCGGCACATGCTATGACGGAATCGCTTGGTTGAGGCGCAACAACGGGATCAAAGATAAAGCCCGCTTTCTTTAGCCCTCGCCCCAGATCGCCAAACGCATCGATGACCGGCAACGCCACACAAGCCTGCCGCGCCGCCATTCGGGCCAATTGCCCATAGGGCGAATAACCGCCGGTTTGCGCCCCGATGGCGGCCAACATTGCGTCGATAAAATAGAGATCGACGCGAGCTTCGGCCTGCATTAGCGCCTTCCAGAGCGGCATGTAGAAAAGCGTCAGCGTGACCGCCCCCCCTTCAAAATCGAGGCGACTGACGCCCGGCAACGGCACATGCGCCAACAATGCCGTGCGCAGCGCGTCATGGCATGACGCCTCGTCGTCAGACATCGCTCCCTTGCGGCAGGCCTCCTGGTCGGGCTCGGGCACCGGGCAAAATCCCACGTAATGCAATCGCTCGCAGCGATTCGCATCACAACGCCATATCGACCAGGTTGAAATGAACCGCTGGCCGGCACCAAAACCGGTGTCGCACACCGTAAATGACGAGCGTCCCCGCCACCCGGCCGGCAAGCCGCCTGCCGACAGCCACGCCGTTGTCGGTATTGCCGGGCTGCAGAGGGAATCATTCATTACGTTTTATTAATTCTGTCAGAGACGGCACGCATAATGTTGCGTAAACTTATAGGTCGAAGGCAACAGTAAAAACCGGCATGAATACACAATCACTTCACCTTGGCGAAAACCTCGAAACCGCTGTACGCGCGGCCCGCGCCGGCGCTGCAGTATTGCAGTCGTACGCGCATCGCCGACAAGACCTGATCATCGACAAGAAAGCCCGCAACGACCTGGTATCGCAGGCCGACCGCGAAGCCGAGCTGGCCATTTTAGAGGTTCTTAAAACCGACACACCGCAATTTGGCATTGTGGCCGAAGAAACCGGCGGTGACGTCAACGGCCTGGCCACCTGGTATATCGACCCGCTCGACGGTACCACCAACTTCTTGCATGGTATTCCGCATTACGCCGTTTCTATTGCCCTGGTTGCACATATCGGCACGCACTTACCCGGTCTGGGCGCACTAACCAAAGACACGCCGGTTATCGGGGTTGTGTACGACCCGTGCCGCGAAGAACTGTTTACCGCGCTGCACGACAGCGGCGCCTGGCTCAACGGTCATCGTATCAACTGCTCTCATACCGACACGCTCGCCGAAGCGTTGCTGGCCACTGGCCTGCCCTTTCGCGACTTTAGTTTCTACGACAACTACATGCCTACGTTAAGCCAGGCCATGCACAATACGCGCGGGGTCCGGCGCTTTGGTTCTGCGGCCCTCGATCTGGCCTGGACAGCGTGCGGACGCTACGACGGCTACTGGGAAATGGGCCTGGCTTCGTGGGATGTCGCTGCAGGCACCCTGCTGGTCCGCGAGGCCGGCGGCGTCGCCGATGACATCAACGGCCAAACCCCATGGCCTGTCGGTGGCAATATTTATGCGGCCAACAAGCGGCTGGCCCAGCCCATTTTACAGCTGGCCCACGGCAAGCTGACGCCTTCCAATCCATCCAGTCAACCCGGGCAAACATCATGAAGCTTGTCGAACCTTTGGTCAGCTGGCAACCCGAAATCGCCGCCATTCGCCGCGACATCCACGCTCATCCCGAACTGGCCTACGAAGAGTTTCGTACGGCCGATGTGGTGGCCGAACAGCTCTCAAGCTGGGGCATCCCGGCGCACAGGGGGCTGGGCGTTACGGGGGTGGTTGGCACCATTACCGGCAACCGGCCGGGCAAGGCTGTGGGCTTGCGTGCCGACATGGACGCCTTGCCCATGCAAGAAACCAACAGCTTTGCACATGCCAGCAAGCACGCCGGCAAAATGCACGCCTGTGGCCACGACGGCCATACCGCCATGCTGTTGGCGGCCGCCAGGTATCTTGCGCAAAGCCGCGACTTCCCTGGCACGGTGTATGTCATCTTCCAGCCTGCCGAAGAAGGCTTCAGCGGCGCAAAACGCATGATCGACGATGGCCTTTTCGGCCAGTTCCCAATGGATGCCGTTTTTGGCATGCATAACTGGCCTGGCATGCCTGCGGGTAGTTTCGGGGTTATTCCCGGCCCCATCATGGGCGGCAGCAACAATTTCGAAATCACCATACAGGGCAAAGGCGCCCATGCCGCCATGCCCAACCTGGGCCACGACCCCATCATGGCGGCCGTACAAATTGTGCAGTCACTGCAAACCACCATCACCCGCAATCTCGACCCGCTCGACCCGGCCGTGCTCAGCGTGACGCAAATCCACGGCGGCACCGCCGACAACGTCATCCCCGACACAACCGAAATCCGGGGTACGGTACGCACGCTTTCCGAAGCCGCACTCGACCTTATCGAACAACGCATGGACGACATCATCAGGCACACCGCCGAAGCCTTCAATTGCACGTCCAATTTTGTGTTCGCCCGAAAATACCCCCCAACGGTCAATCACCCCGCCGAAGCGGCCCTTTGCGCCGAAGTGGCGCGCGATATTGCCGGCGACGCCATGGTGTTCCAAGATATCCGGCCGTCTATGGGCGCCGAAGACTTCGCCTTCATGCTCAAAGAAAAGCCCGGCTGCTATGTCTGGATCGGCAACGGCGACGGCGACCATCGCACCAAGGGCCACGGCCTTGGGCCTTGCACGCTGCACAACGGTAGCTACGACTTCAACGACAATCTGCTGCCCATCGGGGCCAGCTACTGGGTCGAACTGGCCTGCCGCTGGCTTCGCCAGGCCAACTAAAGGTCACGCCTACCCATGCAGCAAACACCCCCCTCTTCGCAGCAGCCCGTCAACGAGGCCATCATCATCCCCCGGCGCCTCGACCCCGAAGACGCCCAGCAGGCCCTGCAAAAGCTCCAGGCCATCCTGAAACGGCAAGAGGTTGTCGAGGCCCTCGCGCAGCGCCAGTACGAAGAAGACGAGAAGTCCAACCTGCTCGAAGGGATTCTTCATCGTCAGCACGAGAACGAAATCAAAGGCATTATCAACGATCTGCACCCGTCTGATATTGCCTTCATTCTCGAGTCCTTGCCGGTTGACGAGCGTCAGGCCGTGTGGCAACTGGTCAACCCGGAGTTTGACGCCGACGTACTGCTCGAAATCGACGACTGGGCGCGCGAATCGCTGATCAAGTCGATGGACCGCAAAGACCTCGTGGCGGCGACCGAGGCCATGGATGCCGACGAGATCGCCGACCTGGTCGCCGACCTGCCGCCCGACGTCGTTGCCGAGGTCCAGAAGGGCCTGACCGACGAAGAGCGCGCGCAGCTTATTGAAGCCATGGGCTACCCGGAAGGCACTGTAGGCGCCATCATGGACTTCGAAATGGTCCGGGTGCGCGAAGACGTTTCGCTCGAGGTCGTCCTGCGTTACCTGCGCCGCCTGCAAGAACTCCCTGACCACACCGACCAGATCTTTGTGGTCGACCGGCAAGACAAACTGCAAGGCGTGCTTCCGGTTTCAAAGCTGCTGGTCAGCGAACCCGAAATTGATGTGAAAGAAGTCATGCATACCGACTTCCTCACCCTCAACCCGCTCGACTCCGACGCCGATGCAGCAGGGGCTTTCGAACGTTACGATCTGGTTTCCGCCCCGGTCATCGACGACCAGGGCCGGTTGATCGGCCGCGTCACCATCGCAGAAGTGGTCGACGTAATTCAAGAAGACTCGCAAGAACAAGCCCTGTCTCGTGCCGGTCTCCAAGAAGAAGATATGTTCGCTCCGGTGGTCAGCGCCATCCGCAACCGCGCCCCCTGGCTGCTGGTCAATCTGGTCACCGCATCGGTCGCGTCGTTTGTCGCGTCCCGGTTCGAAGACACAGTCAGCCACATCGTCATTCTGGCGTTTTTAATGTCCATCGTGGCCGGTATCGGCGGCAACTCGGGCAACCAAACCATGACTATGGTTATCCGGGCCTTGGCCATGGGGCGCGTCACCGGGTCTTCGGCCTGGCGACTGGTTCAGCGCGAGTTAAAAGTGACTTTCATGGTGGGAGCCTGCGGCAGCCTGGTCGCCGCCAGCTTTGCCTGGTGGATTTCCGGCCAATGGGCCATTGCGCTGGTCATGATGATCGCCATGATCGGCAATATGCTAATTGGTGCAGCCCTGGGTGTGCTTATCCCGGTGCTGCGCGATCGCTTCGGCAAAGACCCCGCCATGGGCTCATCGGTCCTGCTTACCTTTGCCACCGATTCGTTAGGCTTCTTTATTTTCCTGGGTCTGGCGTCGCTGTTTCTGCTTTAAGCCGCAGCACTCAGAGCACCGGCGCCTTGTCGCGGCAAACGCCTCGTCATCGTGCCGACGCCACCCCACTGCCCCCCGCCATTGCACTAACACTTCGTGTCGCCGCCCTGCGTACTGGTCGTAAAGCCCCATAAAAAAACACCTCAAAGACCGGATTGGTATCCAGCCTTGAGGTGTTTTTTATTGCTCGGGCGAACCCCGCGTTAACTTAACTTGCCGTGGCAGTGTTTGTACTTTTTACCGCTACCGCAGGGGCATGCATCGTTTCGCCCTACTTTGGGCACACCACCCAGTGCGCCCGCCGACGCCGGCTCTTCCTCAAGGCCCGGGTCTTCGCCGCTAAGTGCGGCATCGTAGTCTGAATGATGATACGTGACGCTGCCGACGCCAGACGGTTCAGGCTCGGCAACTTCGACTTGCTCCGGCGTTTGAATACGTACCGTCAACAATACACGAACCACTTCGGTACGCACGCGGTCGAGCATGTCGGAAAACAGCTCGAAGGCCTCGCGTTTGTATTCTTGCTTGGGGTCTTTTTGGGCATAACCCCGCAAATGAATGCCCTGACGCAAGTGATCGAGGGCCGACAAGTGATTGCGCCAGTTGGTATCGATAGACTGGAGCAGCACCGAGCGCTCGAACGGCGCCCAGTTAGCGCGCCCGACAAGCTCAACTTTGTCTTGATAAACGCGTCGGGCCTCGGCCTGCACGCGCTCGAGCAGGTCTTCGTCGGTAAGGTTGGGCTCTTGCTCGAGCATATCGGCCAACGGCAGGACAACACCCCAATCGGATTCAAGCGTCGCCTGCAACGCGGCGATATCCCATTGATCTTCGACAGACTCTTCGGGCACATAGGCACGAAATGTTTCGACGATGGTTGCATTGAGCAGGTTAACCACCGTGTCGCCCACATCGGCGGCATCGAGCACATCGTTGCGCTGTGCGTAAAGCACTTTGCGCTGGTCGTTGGCGACGTCGTCGAACTGAAGCAACTGCTTACGGATATCGAAGTTGCGTGCCTCGACCTTGCGCTGTGCAGACTCGATGGAGCGCGACACCATGCGCGCTTCAATGGGCTCGCCCTCAGGCAAGCGCAAACGCTCCATAATGGCGCGAACACGATCGCCCGCGAAAATTCGCATGAGAGAGTCTTCGAGGGACAAATAGAACCGCGAAGAACCCGGATCGCCCTGACGACCGGCACGGCCGCGCAGCTGGTTATCGATACGCCGCGACTCGTGGCGTTCGGTACCAATGATACGTAAGCCACCCGCTGCCTTGACTTGCTCGTTCAGAGGCTGCCAGTCTTGTTTGACTTGCTGGATGCGGGCCTGTTTCTCGTCTTCGGACAAAGACGCGTCGGCACGGATCAGATCAACCTGTTTTTCGATGCTGCCGCCCAGCACGATATCGGTACCCCGACCCGCCATATTGGTGGCAATGGTAATGCGACCTGGCTTGCCTGCTTCGGCCACAATTTCGGCCTCACGCGCGTGCTGCTTGGCGTTCAGTACCTCGTGGGCCAACCCCGCCTTACCCAGCAAGGTCGACAAGCGTTCGGAGTTTTCGATGCTGGTTGTACCCACCAGCACCGGCTGACCACGTTCCTGGCAATCTTTGATGTCGGCCAGAATGGCGTTGTACTTTTCGTTATCGGTTTTAAACACCTGATCGTTCTGGTCGATACGAACCATGGGACGATTGGTCGGGATCAGAACCGTCTCGAGGCCGTAGATTTCCTGGAATTCGTAGGCTTCGGTGTCGGCGGTACCCGTCATGCCCGAGAGCTTCTCGTACATGCGGAAATAGTTCTGGAACGTAATAGACGCCAGCGTCTGGTTTTCGTTCTGGATCTTTACGCCCTCTTTAGCCTCGACCGCCTGGTGCAAGCCGTCGGACCACCGACGACCTGCCATCAGGCGTCCGGTGAATTCGTCGACGATAACAACTTCGTCGTTGGCCACCACATAGTGCTGGTCGCGGTGGAACAAATTATGCGCCCGCAATGCAACCATTAAGTGGTGAATAAGGGAAATATGACGCGGGTCGTACAAAGACTCGCCCTCGGGGAGCAAACCGATGCGCGACAAGATCTCTTCGGCGTGCTCCATGCCCGATTCAGACAAGTGCACCTGCTGGCCTTTTTCGTCCACCCAGAAATCCCCCTCGGGTTCGGGCTCGTGGGGTTTGGGCTCGGAGGCCATGCGCACCAGCATGGGCGGTACTGCATTCATGCGAATATAAAGATCGGTGTGATCTTCAGCCTGACCGGAAATAATCAACGGCGTACGGGCTTCGTCGATAAGAATCGAATCAACCTCGTCGACAATCGCAAAATGCAAACCACGCTGACGACGATCTTCGGCGCGATACTCCATGTTGTCGCGCAGATAATCGAAGCCAAATTCGTTGTTGGTACCGTAGGTAATATCGGCGGCGTATGCTGCGATTTTTTCGTTGTTTTCTTGCTGAGGCACGACAACACCCACAGACAGCCCCAGGAAGTTGTACAAACGTCCCATCCAGCCGGCATCCCGGCGCGCAAGGTAATCGTTCACGGTAACCACATGAACACCCTTGCCCGCGAGGGCGTTGAGGTAGACCGCCAGGGTCGCCATAAGGGTTTTACCTTCGCCGGTACGCATTTCGGCGATTTTGCCGTTATGCAAGGCAATGGCGCCGAGCATCTGGACATCGAAGTGCCGCATGCCGAACACGCGCTTGCTGGCCTCGCGCACCACGGCAAAGGCTTCCGGCAACAGGCTGTCGAGCGTTTTGCCTTCGGCCAACCGTGCTTTGAACTGGGTTGTTTTTTCCCGGAGCTCGTCATCGGACAGCGCCTGAAGCGACGGTTCGAGGGCATTGATTTGCCCGACCAGCTTTCGATACTGTTTGAGGATCCGGTCGTTGCGGGAACCTAAAAGCTTTTTAAGCAGAGAAACCATAGTTCTTCGTATGAGTTGGCGGCCGTGCCGCAGGAAAACGATACAGTTTAACGCACCTGCGCACGCGCGTTCTTGACTTCGTCATCTGCGCTGGCCACAAGGGTTTTCTCGACCTCGGGCTGACTCAGGAAGAGCCGAGGATCGAGCGGGTGGCCGCCGATTCTGACCTCAAAGTGCAAGTGCGGGCCCGTGGAACGGCCCGTAGAACCCACTTTACCGATTTCCTGGCCTTTTTCGACCAGATCGCCTACCTTGACCCCAAGACGCGATGCGTGCGCGTATCGGGTAACCAGACCATGGCCGTGCTGAATTTCGATGGTTTTACCGTAACCGGGCTGATTGCCCGATAGCGTCACCACGCCTCCAGAGGCCGCATAGATGGGCGCACCATGGGGCGCGGCGAAATCAAGCCCTTCGTGCATTGTGTGGCGGCCCGAAATCGGGTGGCGACGCCAGCCGTACGACGAGCTGAGATAAGGATAATTAACGGGTGAATAGGAAGGCATACTGGCCTCGATACCGGCCCGCCGGGTCATGACCAGATCGAGCATGGCAAAGCTGTCGCGCTGCATGGCCAGCCGGCGCTCCAGCAAATCAAGCTCGCGCCCCAGGGTTTCGGCCGACTCATAAGGCACGGCCATCCCGCCCGGCTCATCCAGCACATGAACACCCTCTTCGAGGCTGGCCTGCACCTCAGGGTCGGTGTACGACACGCCCGCCGCCTGCGCAACCCGCTTGCTGACGCCGTCCATTTCAATAACGCGCGCCTGAAGCTCGCCGACTTTTGCCGCCAGTTGCCCAAGGTTGGCGCGCAGCAAGCCGCTGTCGTGCGCGGCAACCTGATAAGTTTGCGGTACGCTGTGCGTGGGCATCACGCTGTCGGCCTGAGCCAGTTGGGCATAACCCCAGGCTCCGGCGCCCGCCGAGCCTGCCATCAGGGCAAGAACCGCCGGCACCCAAACCCAAAGCCGTCTGTCTTTGGCGCTAGAATGCGCACTGATGGGGTCTTGCTTTTCTGACTTCAATTCTTTCAAAACTGTCATTCCTTACTTATCCTGCATATGTCAGACACTCCACGCCGCGCAAGTGCCTTTTCTGGGCACAAGACGGGTCATACAGCCTACGACTGGCTGAATCATGACCAGCGGGGAGTCAATGTACTGGCAACAGCACAACAACTGCTGCAAATTGAGCGCGTAACACAGAAAGCGCTACCACCGGCCCTGGCCGGCAGTTGCCGCGTTGCACGCATAGAGGGCGATAAAGTGACGCTGGCGGTGCCCAGCGCATCCCATGCCTCGAAGCTTCGACAGCTTGCCCCAAGAATCGTTCAGTTGCTGATACAAACTGGCTGGAACGTTAACGAAATCGGTGTCAAGGTTCAAGCAAACCTGTTACAGGGCGAGATAAAAACAGCACGGGAAAAAGATGTGAACCCGCTGGACGCCCAAGCCCTGGCGGCCTTTGAGCACCTGCGAAAAAACACACCGGACGGGCCGCTTTCGGATGCGTTGGCACGGCTTATTGCGCGCCACAAACAGTAACCTGAAGGCACTGTGAAAATAAAAAACGCTGCAACGGGCAGCGTTTTTTATTGCCATACCGGTTAGTTTAACCGATTGAGTTTACGCAAGTTTCCATTCGTGGACCAGAGCCTTTGGCGCAGCGGCGGCAGACTCGTAGGTGACGATTTCCCAGGCGGACTCGTCGGCCAGCAATGCACGGGCCAACTGATTATTAAGCCCGTGCCCCGACTTGCAGGCCACGTAACGGGCCACCAATGGTTTGCCAATAAGGTACAAGTCGCCGATGGCATCGAGAATTTTATGCTTTACGAACTCGTCTTCGTAACGCAGGCCGTCGGAGTTGAGCACCCGGTATTCATCCATGACGATGGCGTTGTCGAGACTGCCGCCACGCGCCAGGCCTGCAGCCAGCAAGGCCTCGAGTTCGTTGACAAAGCCGAAGGTGCGCGCGCGGGCAATAGCCTTGACGTAGGACTCTTTGGCAAAATCGATTTCGGCAAAACTGGCGGTAGCGTCGATAGCCGGATGACGGAAATCGATGGAGAACGACAAGGCAAAGCCGTCGTGGGGTTCGAGACGGGCCCATTTGAGGTCGTTGCCCTCGCCTTCGCGAACTTCGATGGGCTTGAGCACACGGATGAATTTTTTGGCGGCCTGCTGTTCTTCAAGACCGGCCGAGCGCAGCAAATACACGAAGGTACCCGCACTGCCGTCCATGATGGGAACTTCTTCGGCGTTGAGATCGATGTGCAGATTGTCGATACCCAGACCGGCAAGCGCCGACATCAGGTGCTCGACAGTGGACACCCGGACGTTGTCTTTTTGCAAGACAGACGCCATGCGCGTACCGCCAACCAGACTGGCCTGAGCGGGCAAGTCGACGACCTGGGGGAGATCGGTTCGGTGGAACACAATACCTGTATTGGGTTCGGCCGGACGCAATGTGAGCTCGACCCGACGGCCGGAATGAAGACCAACCCCGATCGTGCTGATGGCTTTTTGCAGGGTACGCTGACGTAACATGATGATATTTATGGTGCTATTTTTAGCGCCGTGATGCATTCACGGCCAAGTTTTTATTGTAACCGCTTATCGGGCAACGTTAAGCTTTTTGTACTGACCCCGAAACAATCTGAAAGTTTCAAACGCACGCACTCGCCCGCCGGCCTGTTCTGGGGAACAACAGACCGGCGGGCGGGCGGCGCCAGGGCTAAACCACACCCCTGCATGTGAGAGTCGTTTTTACGCTACAGCGCGCCGGGATTTAGTCGGCTTGCTTGCGCAAAAACGCGGGGATATCGAAGTGATCCATACCCGCCGTTTCGAGAGCCCGCACCTGGGCCGAAGCCTGGCTGCGCGGGTTGCGAATAACCGCCGGCACTTCGGCAGCGCCCGAAAAGTCGTGGCCACTTGCAAAAGGTGCGTCATCAGTACCGGTACGACGTGCCTCGTGTTGGGTTTGCACCAACTGAGGGCGTGCGTTGGCGCGGCCCAAACCGGTTGCAACAACGGTGACTCGCAGGTTCTCACCCATGGACTCGTCGTAAGCCGTACCGTAAATGACTGTGGCGTCTTCTGCGGCAAAACCACGGATGGTGTCCATGATTTCGCGCGTTTCACGCATTTTGAGCGTGCGGCTGGCCGTAATGTTAACCAGCATGCCACGTGCACCATGCAGGTCGACACCTTCGAGCAGCGGGCAGGCAATGGCTTGCTCGGCCGCCACACGCGCACGATCGGCGCCGGCGGCAATTGCCGTGCCCATCATGGCCTGGCCCTGCTCGCCCATGATGGTCTTGACGTCTTCGAAGTCGACGTTAACGTTACCTTCGACGTTGATGATTTCAGCAATACCGGCGCAAGCGTTGTGCAGTACGTCATCGGCAGCCTTGAAGCAGTCTTCCTGGGTCGCGTCATCATCCATCAGGTCGTAGAGGTTTTCGTTCAGTACGACGATCAGGGAGTGAACATGACGAGACAACTCGGAGATGCCCTCTTCGGCCATGCGCAAACGTTTGGTGCCCTCGAAGGAAAAAGGCTTGGTCACCACACCGACCGTCAAGATACCGAGCTCTTTGGCCACTTCGGCCACGACCGGGCCTGCCCCCGTACCCGTGCCGCCCCCCATGCCTGCAGTAATAAAGACCATGTGCGCACCGTTCAGGGCGGCACGGATCTCTTCGCGGGCGGTTTCAGCCGCAGCTCGCCCTTGTTCGGGCTTGGCGCCAGCACCCAGGCCGGTGCGGCCCAGACGGATCTGGACAGGTGCCTCGGTGGCAGCCAAGGCTTGCGCATCGGTATTGCAGCAAATGAAATCGACACCGCTAATACCGGATCGGATCATATGGGCCACAGCGTTACCGCCGGCCCCCCCAACACCGACGACCTTGATAACGGTGCCGCTGTTATTGTTGTCGAGCATTTCGAAATTCATCATGTTGACTCCCTCACATGTTCAAAAATTAATTTTCAAAATTCCCCAAAACTGCAATTTTCAGAAATCGCTTCAAAGGAGATGCCAACCGTGCGTTCGCATCTGATTTGAAACGTCTTCTTTGGGCAGGCCACCCGACCTGCCCATCAAGGCACTTTCGCGCCTTAATTCATGAACCACTCTTTCATGCGGGCCAGCAATGTTTTGACGCTGCCTTTTTGCTGCGCCACTTTTTTGCCCCGAACGCGCTGCAAACGCGCTTCGGTCAACAGCCCCATGACCGTAGAAAACCTTGGGTTGCGCATCACGTCGGCCAGACTGCCCTCGTAGGCCGGTACGGCAACGCGCACCGGCTTGAGGAAAACGTCTTCGGCCAACTCTACGACGCCCGGCAACAAGGCCGTGCCCCCCGTGAGCACCACCCCTGACGCCAGCAAATCTTCGTACCCCGACTCGCGAACCACCTGCTGCACAAACGTGAACAGCTCTTCAACGCGCGGCTCGATGACCGCACCCAGCGCCTGACGCTTCACATGCCGGTTCGGGCGGTCGCCCAAGCCCGGCACTTCGATGTGCTCTTCGGGGTTGGCCAGCACTTGCTTGGCTATCCCGTAACGCAACTTGATCTCTTCGGCATCGGGTGTTGGTGTGCGCAACATGGCCGCAATATCGCTGGTAATTTGATCGCCCGCGATCGGAACCACGGCAGTATGGCGAATGGCGCCGCCGGTGTAAATGGCTATGTCGGTTGTCCCACCACCAATATCCACTAAAACAACGCCCAGCTCTTTTTCGTCGGCCGTCAGGCACGCCATACTGGAGGCCAAAGGTTGCAGAATCAGGTCCTGCACCTCTAGCCCGCAACGACGTACACACTTGACAATATTTTGTGCTGCACTAACCGCGCCGGTCACGATATGCACGCGCACTTCAAGTCGCAAACCGCTCATGCCGATCGGCTCGCGGATATCGTCCTGGTTATCAACAATGAACTCTTGCGTCAGCACATGCAACACCTGCTGATCGGTCGGAATATTGACGGCCTTCGCGGTTTCGATGACGCGCGCGACATCGGTGGGGGTCACTTCTTTGTCTTTAACAGCCACCATGCCGCTGGAGTTGAAGCTGGTAATGTGGCTGCCGGCAATCCCGGTGTATACCTCACGGATCTTGCAGTCGGCCATCAGTTCGGCTTCTTCGAGCGCGCGCTGGATCGAGTTGACCGTTGCCTCGATGTTGACCACAACACCTTTACGCATGCCCTGCGACTCATGCTGCCCCAGGCCGATCACTTCGAAGCGACCTTCCGGCAAAATTTCGGCCACCACCGCAACCACCTTGCTGGTACCGATATCCAGGGCAACGATCAGATCTTTGATGTCACGCGTCATAGTTTTTTATTCAGAAGAAGATGAGGAAACGGGCGCCAGGGTAACGGCAAACCCATCCGGGTAACGCAAATCGGCACTGGCCACTTTTTGCTGCATTTGCTGAGCCAGCACAGGCCATGCTTGTACAAAACGCTCAATGCGCTTGGCAAACGGCAACGCACCCGATCGCCCATGCGGATCCGCAACATCGGCGGCCGGGTCTCGCCCCAGGTTAAGCAAGAGGCCGTCAGACAGCTTCACAGACCACGCATACCGCGGGCTGAGATGAATTTCGCGTACGGTCAGGCCCAGGGGCGCAAACCAGCGCACCAGCTCGGCGTAACGTTGCACAACCAGTCGCTCAGCGTCTTGCGGGCCAGAAAATTCGGGCAATGCGGCATCGTCAGGCAGCTCACCCTGGTTGGCCCGAAAAGCCTCACCCCAGGTATTGATCATCTGGTCTTCATTCCAGAGCGCCAAAGGCTGCTGCTCTTCGAACTCGACCTGCAGGGTATTGGGCCAGACGCGACGAATACTGACGTTGCGTACCCACGGCACAGTTTCAAGCAAGCGCCGGGCCTCGTCGAGATTGACGCTGAAAAAGTTGCCCATCAGCTTGCCCGCAATAGTGGCCTGAACCGTTGCCACCGACACATAGCCCAGGGCTTGCTCATCCATGGGTTTGATCTGCACTTGTGCGATGGCAAAGTAAGGTCGTTGCACCACCCAAACCACCACGCCCACAACCATAGCCAACAACGCCAGCATCGCCAGCGTATTCGCAATGAAGTTGATCAGACGGGCGTCGTTAAACACGTTCGGATCCTTATGCTTTTTCGGGTGCGCGCACTTTGCACGATGCCGTATCCAGGATGGCCAGACACAAATCGGCGTAACTCATGCCCGCCGCTTTGGCGCCCATGGGCACCAGCGAATGGCTGGTCATGCCGGGTGAAGTATTCATTTCAAGCAACCACGGCTGCCCCTGGGCGTCAAGCATGAAGTCGGCACGCCCCCACCCTTCGCAACCCAGCGCGGTGTAGGCCTGCTCTGCCAACCGGATCAGTTCGACTGTTGTCTTTTTCTCGACGGGCGCCGGGCACTCGTAGCGAGTGTCGTTAGATACGTACTTGTGCTCGTAGTCGTAGTTGCCGCCAGGCGCAATAATCTCGATAGCCGGCAGCGCCCGAACCTCGCGCCCTTTGCCCAGCACCGGCACGGTCAGTTCGCGACCCTGCACAAAAGCCTCCAGCAAGACCTCATCATCAAACCGCGCAGCCAAACGATACGCAGCCAGCAGTTCACTTTCGTCGTTCACTTTGGTAATGCCCAGCGTCGATCCTTCGTGGGGCGGCTTGACCATCAGGGGGTACCCGACTTCGCGCCCGGCCGCTTCCAGCTCGTCTTCGTGGCAGACAACGGCATACCCAGGCGTGGGCAACCCTGCCTTGATCCAGATTTGTTTGGTCATGATCTTGTCCATGGCCAGGCTGGAAGCCAGCACACCGCTGCCGGTATAAGGCACACCCATCAGTTCCAGCAGGCCCTGCACGGTACCGTCTTCGCCATAGCGCCCATGCAGCGCAATAAACACCCGGTCGAAGCCCGCCTCGATGAGCGCTTGAAGGCTGTGTGTACCGGTATCGAACAGGTGGGCATCAACACCCGCACTGCGCAGGGCCGAGTGGACCCCTTCACCAGACATCAACGACACTTCGCGCTCGGCCGAAGAGCCACCATACAACACACCTACGCGTCCGTATGCCTTGCTCATACCAAATCTCCCAACTGCCCCGGAACTTTGCTGATTGAGCCGGCACCCATAACAATCACAACATCGCCATCGCGTGCGAAATCAACAATGGCTTGCGGCAGATCAGCCACATTCTCTATAAATAGCGGTTCTACCTTTCCGGCCACCCGGACGGCCCTGGTCAACGCGCGCCCATCGGCGGCCACCAACGGCGCCTCGCCAGCGGGGTAGACCTCGGTAAGCAACACGGCGTCGGCCTGGCTTAGTACCTTGACGAAATCTTCGAAGCAATCGCGGGTGCGCGTGTAACGGTGGGGCTGGAAAGCCAGAACGATTCGGCGATCGGGCCAGGCGCCACGCGCGGCCGACAAGGTCGCAGCCATTTCAACTGGGTGATGACCATAGTCATCAACCAGGGTAAAGTGCCCGCCTCCGTGCGCCTGCGGCACGGCAAAATCGCCCACTTGCGTAAAGCGGCGACCAACACCGTTAAACTCGGCCAGCGCACGCGCAATTTCTGTGTCTTCGACCCCCAGCTCGGTGGCAACGGCAATGGCCGCCAACGCATTGAGCACGTTGTGGCGACCTGGCAAATTCAGGCGCACCGACAACAAGGGCAGTTGACCAGAAGCCGATTTGCGCACCACGTCAAAGCACATCATCGTGCCTTCGGGGCGTACATTTACCGCGCGCACCAGAACGTCTTCACCAAAACCGTACGTGGTTACCGGCCGGGAAATGAAGGGAATAATTTCACGGACGTAAGCATCGTCACCACACACAATAGCGCTGCCGTAAAACGGCAAACGCTGGGTAAACTCTATAAACGCGCTTTTTAACCGGGCGACATCATGGCCATAGGTATCCATGTGGTCAACATCGATATTAGTGATGATGCCCATCACCGGCAGCAGATTCAGAAACGAGGCGTCTGACTCGTCGGCTTCGACAACAATGAATTCGCCCTGGCCTAACCGGGCATTGGCACCCGCCGAGGTTAACCGCCCGCCAATCACAAAGGTCGGGTCGAGCCCGCCGCCGGCAAGCACACTGGCCACCAGGCTGGTTGTGGTGGTTTTGCCGTGGGTTCCGGCAACTGCAATACCGCGCTTAAGCCGCATCAGTTCGGCCAGCATCAGGGCGCGAGGAACAACCGGGATATGGGCCGCACGCGCAGCCAGCACTTCAGGGTTGTCGCCCGATACGGCTGTCGAGGTTACCAGCGCGCCGACACCCTTGATATTATCGGCATGATGACCAATGGTCACCTTGGCGCCCAACTGCTCCAGACGCCGCGTGACGGCAGAAGCCTGAATGTCGGAGCCGCTAATGGCGTAGCCCAGGTTCAGCAAAACCTCGGCAATGCCGCTCATCCCGGAGCCGCCAATACCGACAAAATGGATACTTTGAATTCTGTGTTTCATTCGCCCCTCCCGGCGGCTAGCTCGCAAGCGTCGGCAATCGCCTGAGTTGCATTCAGGCTGGCATGCTCATGCGCATGGCGGGCAACGTCAGCCAGCTCGGTGCGCGTGCGCTGCTGCAGCCAGGCGGCCAGCCATTGCGGCGTAAGTTCGGACTGGGGCTGCAACCAGCCCCCGTGACACGCGCTAAGGTAGCGCGCGTTTGCGGTTTGATGATCGTCAATGGCGTGCGGCAACGGCACAAACAACGCTGCCACGCCAACGGCTGCGACTTCGGCCACCGTCATGGCGCCAGCCCGGCACACCAACACGTCCGCATCGTCAAGCGCGGCTTTCATATCACTGATGAAAGCATGGCACTGCGCCTCGACACCCGCGCGCGCATAGGCTTGCCGGACGGCATCAAGATGTTGCTCGCCGGTCTGATGCACGATAACGGGGCGTTGATCGGGCGCTAACAGCGCCAACGCTTCGGGCAGTGTTTCGTTCAGGGCCTTTGCGCCCAGGCTTCCGCCCACCACCAGCAGCCGCAAGGGCCCCTGGCGTCGACCATAACGCTGGTCAGCGGCATCAATTTGCATCAGCTCGGCCCTAACAGGGTTGCCAACCATCAGCGCGCCGGGCAGCGCCCCCGGAAAGCCCACCAATACTTTATCGGCCATTTTGGCCAACCAGCGGTTGGCTGTACCGGCCACGGCATTTTGTTCGTGTATGACCATAGGTATGCGCTTCAGCCAGGCGGCCAACCCACCGGGAAACGCAACATACCCTCCCATGCCCAGCACAACATCGGGCTTAACCCGGGCCAACGCAGAGCGGGCTTGCAAGCCGGCACGCAACAGGCTGAACGGCAATGCGAACAACGCCTTCAGCCCTTTGCCTCGAACGCCGCCAAAGCGCAGCGGTTCGATCGGCAGGCCATGCGCAGGCACCAGACGACCTTCCATGCGCTCGGGGTGCCCCAGCCAGACAACGCGCCAGCCCCGCGACTGCATTTCGTGAGCGACAGCCAACCCCGGCATGATATGCCCGCCGGTGCCACCCGCCATAATCATTAACGTGCGCGTCGTCATGTCCGCTTGCCCCGCATCAGGTTCCGGTTTTCGTAATCGACCCTTAGCAATATGGCCACCGCCACCATATTCATGACAATGCCCGAGCCCCCGTAACTAACGAGCGGCAAGGTAAGCCCCTTGGTGGGCAACAGCCCTACGCATACGCCAATATTGATAAACGACTGAATGCCAAACCACATGGCCACGCCCTGCGCGACCAGGCCATTGAACACACGCTCGATGGCGATGGCCTGACGACCAATGTCGAAGGCGCGCCAAATTACATAGGCAAAAGCGAGAATCAGGCACAGCACGCCCACAAACCCAAGCTCTTCACCAATAACGGCCACGATGAAATCGGTATGCGCTTCGGGCAAATAATGGAGCTTTTCTACACTGGCCCCCAAACCCACGCCAAACCACTCGCCCCGACCTAAGGCAATCAAAGAATGCGACAACTGATAAGCACTGCCATACATATTGTCCGGATTCCAGGGGTCAAGATACGCAAACAATCGCTCGCGGCGCCACGGTGCAAGCCAGATCAGCATCAAGAAGCTGGTTAGCAGGATACCCAGCAAGGCTGAAAACAATTTGCCGTTAAGCCCGCCGATAAACAACACACCCACGGCAATGGCCACAATAACAATGAACGCGCCGAGGTCTGGTTCGAGGAGCAGCACCATACCCACAATGGCCAATGCAGCGGCCATGGGCATGAACCCCCGCAAGAAGCTTTGCATATGCGCCTGCTTACGCACCGTGTAAGAGGCCGCAAACAAACAAATAGCCACTTTCATCAGTTCGGACGGCTGAAAATTGACCGGCCCGAGCGGTAGCCAACGGCGCGCCCCGTTCACTTCCCGCCCAATGCCGGGAATCAGGACAACCAGCAACAAGAACAAACACACCAAAAAAAGCGGAATGGCAAGCTTTTCCCAAACCCTGAGCGGAATGCTGAAGGCCATGACTGCGGCCACAAACCCGATGACCAGAAACAAGCCATGACGCACGACAAAGTAATAGCGACCGTAATTGGCGTAACGCGGCCCATCGGCCAAGGCAATGGAAGCCGAATACACCATTAACAAGCCAAACAGCACCAACGCGAGCGTTACCGCCAGCACACTAAAGTCGAAGCTGGGCATACTGGTGCGCCCGGGCTTGACCGAATTGATACCGGATGTCAGGTCGGCGAACAGGCTCATACCACCTCTCCGTGATCCATGGCCAATTCGTTGACCGCGTCAATGAACACACGCGCCCGATGCGCGTAATCGTTGAACATGTCCATACTGGCGCAAGCCGGCGACAACAGCACGGCCTGCCCCGGCTTGGCCAATTGCATGGCCTGCCTGACCGCATCATCCATGGTTGCCGCATGTGTCATGGGCACGCCGGTTTCAGCAAGCGCCTGCTCGATACGCGCGGCATCCTGGCCAATAAGCACGACCCCGGCCGCGTAGGCGCGCACGACCGGCGCCAACACTGAAAAGTCTTGGCCTTTGCCCAGACCACCCGCAATGAGCACCACGTTTTGTCCCAGGCCTTCAAGGGCGGCAACGGTTGCGCCGACATTCGTCCCTTTGCTGTCGTTGATGAAATCTACGCCGGCTACTGTACGGACGAACTCGGTGCGATTAGGCTCGCCGGCATAGTCGCGCAACGCATGCAACAACGGCGCCCACCCCAGCCCGACTTCTCGCGCCAGCGCAAGCGCTGCAAGCGCATTCAGGGCGTTGTGCATGCCACGAACTTTCAGTGCATCAACAGGCATCAGGCGACTGACACGGCCAACCTCGCGTCGTTGCGGCTCTGTTTGCTTGCGACGTCGCGGCGCAGACGGCACGTCGAAGTCGGCTGCCTCGGCAACGCACAACCAGTTGACCCCATGATCGGAAGACAAACCGAAATCACCCGTCAACACCGGCGCGGCGCGACCAAACGACCGCACCGATACATCTTCCAATGCCGCTACCATCCGGGAGGTGACGGGATCGTCACGGTTGACAACCGCTACGTTAGCCATGCCCAGCAAGCGTGCCTTGGCATCGGCATAGGCTTGCATCGACCCGTGCCAATCCAGATGATCCTGGGTCACGTTGAGCACAACTGCAGCATCAAGCGCCAATGAACAAGTAGTTTCAAGCTGAAAACTCGACAACTCGAGCACCCACGCCTGAGGCAATGAATCTGTATCGAGTGTATCGGCCAGGGCCGTCAGGGCCGCCGGGCTAATATTGCCGGCAGCACGTGTACTGATGCCGCAACCTGCCAATAAATGACGTGTCATGGCCGTAACCGTTGTTTTCCCGTTGGTACCCGTAACCGCCAACACCTTGGGCGCATAACCTTGCCCACGCATATCGGCTAGTGCGCGCGCAAATAGCTCAATTTCGCCCAATATCTCGATACCGGCTTCGCGCGCAGCCTGCAGGAACCCGCACACGGGTTCGGCCAACGGCGATAAGCCAGGGCTGACGACAATCTGGGCAACGCCATCGAAGTTGGCCGGCACCAGGGCGTTTGCACCCAGGTGATACGCAACCGCGTGCCCTGAAAATACGGCTTTGAAGTCATCCAGGCCTTTCGGATTTTCGCGGGTATCGAGCACACGCAACGGTGCGCCATGACGGGCGCACCACCGGGCTGCGGCCATACCTGTCTCACCCAGGCCAAGCACGAGCGTTGGCTGGTCGACTGGGATGGAGGGAAAATCGAATGCGCTCATGACCTCAACGTAATTTCAAAGTAGCCAAACCGATCAGCACCAGCATCATGCTGATGATCCAGAACCGAACCACTACCTGGGTTTCTTTCCAGCCACCCACTTCAAAATGATGATGCAACGGTGCCATTCGGAATATTCGTCGCCCTTGCCCGTACTTTCGTTTGGTGTACTTGAAGTACGTGACCTGAATCATGACCGACAATGTTTCGACGACGAACACACCGCCCATAATGAAAAGCACGATTTCCTGACGCACAATGACGGCGATTGTGCCCAACGCACCGCCAAGCGCCAAAGCGCCTACGTCGCCCATAAAAACCTGGGCCGGGTACGTGTTGAACCACAAAAACGCCAAACCCGCTCCGGCAATGGCTGCGCATAACACCATCAGCTCTGAGGCGCCCGGAATATAAGGAAAGAGCAGGTACTTCGAGTAATCGACGCGACCCACAACATAAGCAAAGATACCCAGCGCGCTGCCCACCATGACAGTGGGCATAATGGCCAGACCGTCAAGACCGTCGGTCAGATTGACGGCGTTGCTTGATCCCACGATGACAAACCAGGTCAATGCCACAAAGCCGAAAACACCCAACGGATAACTAACGCTTTTGAAAAAAGGCACAATCAAATCGGCGCGTGTCGGCAGCGGCATGGTAAACCCGCTAGCCACCCAGTCGAGAAACAGCGGCCAAAGCTCGGCATTGGCCGGCGCCGACACTGCAAAAGCCAGGTACACCGCGGCGACAATACCGATCAGGGCCTGCCAGAAAAATTTCTGGCGTGACGACATACCCTCGGGGTCGCGATGCACCACCTTTTTGTAGTCGTCCGCCCAGCCAATCCAGCCAAAACCAAAGGTAACCAGCAACACGACCCAGACAAACCGGTTCGTCCAGTCGGCCCACAGCAAGGTGCTGACAGCGATTGAAATCAGAATCAAGGCGCCCCCCATCGTGGGCGTTCCTGTTTTGACCAGATGGCTTTCAGGCCCATAACTACGTACGGCCTGCCCGATTTTCAGAGCGGTAAGCTTGCGAATGACCGCTGGCCCGGCGACAAGGCCAATCAGCAATGCGGTGGCGCAGGCCAGCACGGCCCGCAAGGTGATGTATTCGAAAACACCAAACGCACGAAAGTGCGGCGACTCGGATAACCAGCGTGCAAGTTCAAGCAGCATGATCGGATCCCTCGTTTACGGATATTTTTTGTTTTTGAAATGCCTGAACAACGCGCTCCATGCGGCTGCTGCGAGACCCCTTGACCAGCACATGTGCCGGCGTCAGCGCCACCAGATGCGCGACCAGGTCGTCGACAGTGTCGAACGTTGCTGCGCCCGGGCCGAACGCTGTGGCGCAGTCGCGAGCCGCGCCACCCAGCGTCAGCAAATAATCGATATTTTGTGATCGGGCATACGCGCCCACTTCAGCATGCATGGCAGGGCCGTTCTCGCCGACCTCGGCCATCCCTCCCAAGACCAGCACCTTGCGCCCCGCCAGACTGGCAAGCACGTCGATGGCCGCACGCACCGAATCGGGGTTGGCGTTGTAACTGTCGTCGATAAGCTGATGGCCGTCAGGTAACGGGTGAGGTTGCATCCGCCCTTTAACCGGGTTGAAGGCTTGCAAGCCCTCGACTATCGCGTCAAGCCCGGCGCCAGCCGCAACCGCACATGCGGCCGCCGCCAAAGCGTTACTTAAATTGTGGCGACCCGGCGCCGACAGCTGCACCGTCGCCATACCGCGCGGGGTGTGCAACGTAAACCAGGTACCCGCCGGTTCGGCATGGATATGGTCGGCATAGACCTCGAATGCATCAGCCAGGCCAAACCGCAAGCTGCGACGCTGACCGGCAAACGCCGACCATAACGCGCTGTACGCGTCGTCACCCGGGAACACAGCTACGCCATCGCTTGGCAGCGCCTGAATCACCGCACCATTTTCACGCGCAACGGCTTCGACCGTATGCATGAACTCCTGGTGCTCTCGTTGCGCATTATTAACAAGCGCAACGCCTGCCTGTGCCAGTTCGGCCAGATGCGCGATTTCGCCCGGGTGGTTCATCCCCAGCTCGAAAACGGCCGCCCTGTGATGGGCCCGCAAACGCAACAGCGTTAAAGGCACACCAATATCGTTGTTGTAGTTACCCGATGTGGCCAGCGCATCGTCGTTACCCACCCACGCCCTCAAAATCGAGGCCACCATTTCTTTAGTCGTGGTTTTGCCATTACTGCCGGTCACGGCAATTGCAGGCAAATGAAAACGACGGCGCCAACCCCGGCCCAGGCGTGTCAGCGCTGCATGGGTGTCACCCAACACAATTTGCGGCATGGCGATGTCGGGCTGGCGCTCGGCGACAATTGCTGCGCAGGCACCCGCCTGCGCAACCTGACCCAGATAATCATGGGCATCGAAGGTCTCGCCCTTAAGCGCCAGAAAAAGCTGTCCGGGTTCGATGGCGCGCGAGTCAGTTGAAACCGATACGCCCTGCAACAACGCCAGGGCCGCCTGTGCCCACTCCCGGTCATCAAACGGTAACCTGACACCGTCAATCTCTTGATAGGTTTCATGACCCTTGCCTGCCAACAAAATCACATCGGCAGCCTGCGCCTGCCACACGGCCGACAAGATGGCATCGGCCCGATCGGCAATAACGAGCGGTCGCGCCTGCATGCCCGAAGCGATGGCCTCGAGAATTTGGCCGGGCAATTCGGTGCGCGGATTGTCGCTGGTTAAGATGACCTGATCGGCCAGCCGCTCGGCAATTTCACCCATCATGGGGCGCTTGGCGCGGTCACGATCGCCACCACAACCAAACGCTACAACAAGCTTGCCCGAACGCGCTTTCGCTACATCGCGAAGCGCATCCAGCGCGCGTGCCAGGGCATCGGGCGTATGTGCGTAATCGACAACCACCATGGGCAAGGCCATCTCGGGCGCTCCACAGTCATGCGGCTCTACCAACTGCAAACGGCCCTCGACGGACTTAAGCTGGCCCAATGCCCTGGCAATTTTCGACAGCGGCCAGCCCAACGCCTGCAACACACCGGCAACCAACAGCAAGTTCGAAATATTGTGGCGACCCACCAAACGCGTCATGATCTGGGCGACACCCTGCGCCAGCGACAGATTGAAAATCACCCCGTGCGAGCCTGTTTGAATGTCAGCGGCCCGAATGCTCGCAGCGGCATCACCTTCAATTGAGTAGGTATCGATTTGCTGCGCCTGACACGACCGGGCAAATTGCCTGCCTACGGCATCGTCCGCATTGATGACGGCAGCGCGCAAACCAGGCCAGGCAAACAATTGCTGCTTGGCAGCCGAGTAGGCTTCGACAGTGCCGTGGTAATCGAGGTGGTCGTGCGTCAAGTTGGTGAACGCGGCAATTTCTATGCAAACCGACTGCAGCCGGCCCTGCTCCATACCAATTGACGACGCTTCGATGGCCGCTACGCGCGCACCCGAATCGCGCAGCGCCGCCAGACAACGATGCACCGACAAGACGTCAGGCGTTGTCAGGGAAGCCCCCAGGTTTGTGCCGTCGGGCAGCATCACGCCCAGCGTGCCAATTGTGCCGCACGACACACCCTCGGCGTTCAGGGCCTGCGCCAACCACTGAACCGTCGATGTCTTTCCGTTTGTGCCGGTGACTGCAATAACCGTAAGTGCGGTCGACGCCTGCTCGTACCATTCGTGGCCGATCTGGCCCAACATAGCCTGCAGCCCTGGCACAGCGATGACTGGCACATTAAAACCGGCATAGGCATCCCCGGACACATCGGCAACGACAATCGCGGCCGCGCCGGCCTGAACCGCCTGGCCCACGAACTGACGTCCGTCGGTCGTCCGCCCCTGGCACGCAAAAAAGACATCACCCGCACGGACCTGGCGCGAATCGAGACAAGCATGCGCGCGGTCGCCGACCATCGACTTGAGTTGTTTGAC
Organism: Pusillimonas minor; assembly: GCF_014237865.1. Taxonomy (GTDB): domain Bacteria; phylum Pseudomonadota; class Gammaproteobacteria; order Burkholderiales; family Burkholderiaceae_B; genus Neopusillimonas; species Neopusillimonas minor. The sequence continues at coordinate 12,045 of NZ_JACJUU010000008.1, read as the reverse complement.
GAGATCCTGGGCAGTCATCGGGCGGCTCCTTCTTTCGGGCCTACGGCTACCAAGGAATCGATTGGTGCATCGGGCTGCACCCCCATACGACGCAAGTTGCTGGCCACTACATTAGCAAATACCGGTGCGGCAACACGCCCACCGTAATAAACACCCGATTGCGGCTCATCAATGGAAATAGCCACCACAATGCGCGGATTTGAAACCGGCGCAAAACCGACAAACGAGCTGCGGTACTGCTTGGTGCTGTACTTGCCGTTCACAATTTTGCGCGCCGTGCCGCTTTTACCGGCAACGCGATAGCCTTGCACCTGCGCCAGTTTCGCGCCATCGGGGCCGGCCGCCGCCTCGAGCATGGCCCGAACCGACTTGGCCGTTTCAGGGGTAAATACCTGAACACTGGTCGGTTGTTTGCCTTGACGACGCAAAAGGGTCATGGAGACCATATCGCCATTACGAGCAAAAGCGCTGTAAGCATGCGCAATTTGAAGTAACGACACCGAAAGACCATATCCGTACGACATGGTGGCCCGCTCGATCGGGCGCCACCGTTCCCAGGGGCGCAAGCGGCCCGAAGCGACGCCCGGAAAATTCGCATCTGGCGCGCGCCCAAAGCCCAGCTGTGTGAACTTGGTCCACATTTCCTGCGAGCTCAGCTTTTCGGAAATCATCGTCATGCCAATATTGCTTGAGCGACGCAACACGCCCGCCACATCAATAACGCCGTTACGGGAAACGTCAGAAATAGTTGCACCGTGATAGCGATATTTACCATCGCCGGTATCAAACTGGGTGGAGGTGCGAATACGCCCCAAATCGAGCGCCAGACCCACGGTAAAGGGCTTCATGATTGAGCCCGGCTCGAATGTGTCGACAATGACCCGGTTACGCAGTTCGTTGCCCGAGCGGCTGCCCCGATCGTTCGGGTTGTACGCCGGCAAATTGGCAAGGGCCAGAATTTCGCCAGTACGCACATCAATTACCACACCGGCCGCGCCTGTTGCCTTGTGCTCTTGCATTGCGTTTTTCAATGCCGAGTAAAGATCAAACTGAATGCCGACATCGAGCGACAAAAACAGATCTTTGCCATGCATTGGCGGCACGGCAGCCTGCACGTCTTCGACGATACGCCCCAAGCGATCTTTAATGACACGACGACTGCCCGGTTGCCCGGAAAGGGCATCGTTGAACGTCAACTCAATACCCTCAATGCCGCGGTCTTCGATATTGGTAAAGCCCAGCACGTGGGCGGTCATATCGCCCTCGGGGTAAAAGCGACGCACCTCGTCTTGCAAATGAATGCCAGGCACTTTTAATTGACGAATTTTCTCGGCAACGTCAGGCGCCACCTGACGCTTGACGTACACGAAATTCTTATCGACGTTGGCAAGACGAGCCTTGATGTCGGCCACCGGCATATCGAGCAAGGCCGCCATTTGCGCGAGTTGCTCGGGACGGGCATTTTGGGCGTCTTCAGGCACAGTCCAGATAGCCTTGACCGGGACGCTGGAGGCCAATACAACCTTGCCGGTTCGATCAAACACCTTGCCACGCATTGCAGGCAACACCAGCGTCTTTTCGTAGCGACGCTCGCCCTGTTTTTGCAAAAAGTCATTAGACAGGCCCTGCAAATACAAGGCCTTGGCGACCAACGCCACAAAGCCCAGCAGCATTAGCACCAGCACCAGCCGTGATCGCCAGAGCGGCATCTGAATGTTCAGTACAGGGCTGTCGTAAAAGCGGAAGCGTTTCATGGCTTGGCCCCGCCTTTAAGGAACGGATTGGCCACCACCCGATTGTCTTTAATATAAATAGTCCCCGCCGGACGGGGCACCACCATTTGCAGATCGTTACGGGCAAGTTCGTCGACCCGGGCGTTGCGCGCCAGCTCGGCGCGTTCAAGTTGCAGACGCCGCCACTCGATGTCCAGCTCTTGTGTGCGTGCGGTTGCCCGCTCGGCGGCAATAAACAACTGGCGCGACTGATAGCGCGCCGTCACCAACGAGATGGCCGACAACATAAGGACGATGGCAAACAGAAGCGACAAGCGATTCATGCCCGCCTCCGTTTTGGAGACACACCGGCTTCGTTAAACGACAGGCGCAAGGCTTTAACATACCGCGCTGCATCACCCGGCAAGACGAGGGTTTCGGTGCGTTGGGCCACGCGTAGCACGGCCGAACGCGCGCGGGTGTTGGTCGCCACCTCTTCTTCAGAGGGCAGCACACGCCCCAGCGACAGCAGCACGGGCTGCGGCATATCTTTTTCGGGAATAGGCAACCGGGCCGTCGCTTCGGGTGGACGTGAAGCCGCAGTGATGAACTGCTTGACCATCCGGTCTTCGAGCGAATGGAAGCTGATCACGGCCAAGCGACCGTCCGGTGCCAATAAAGTTAAAACTGCCTCGAGGGCGCACGCGAGTTCTTCAAGCTCTTGGTTGATGTGAATCCGTATAGCCTGAAAGGTGCGAGTGGCCGGATGTTGACCCTTTTCGCGCGTGCGGACGACACTGGCGACGAGCTCGGCGAGGTCGAGCGTTGTGCGCAGCGGCCTGGATTCGCGGCGAGCAACAACCGCCTTTGCAATCTGGAAAGCAAACCGTTCTTCGCCATATTTTGCTATGACCTCCTTAAGTTCTTCAACACTGACTTGCGCCAGCCATTGAGCAGCAGTCAAACCCCTGCTCGTATCCATGCGCATGTCTAAGGGACCTTCGCGCATAAAAGAAAAACCACGCCCGGCGTCGTCGATTTGTGGGGAAGAAATCCCCAGATCGAGCATGACCCCATCAATGTGGTCGATATTCAGTTCGGCAAGCGCCTGCGCCATGGACGCAAACCCCTGGTGTACAACGGTGACGCGCGCGTCTTCGTGCTGCAGCGCCAGCGCCGTTTCGATAGCGAGTGGATCTTTATCAAAGACAATAAGACGGGCGTCGGGACCAAGGCGAGACAACAACAGCCGGCTATGCCCGCCCCGCCCGAACGTACCGTCGACAAAAATGCCGTTGGCGCATACCGGGCGCGCGCCCGCCTGAACCGACGCACGCCCCTTGCGATCGAAAGACTCGTTAACGAGCGCATCGACCGTGGGTTCGAGCAACACGGGCAGGTGAGCAAATGTCATGGCGGCCCCTAGAAAGAGAAGTCGTCGAGGGCATCGGTCATGCCCTGAGACAACGCCTCGGCCTCGTTCCGGGCCCAGGCTTCGGCGTCCCATAACTCGAAATGACTGCCCATGCCGAGCAGCATGACGTCGCGCGTCAGGCCGGCGGCCTGGCGCAATTCGGGCGACACCAGAATACGACCAGAGCCGTCCATATCGACATCGAGCGCATTACCCAGCAGCAAACGCTGCAAGGCGCGCGCCGAAATAGGGAACCGCGCGATCTGTTCGCGGCGCGCTTCCCAGACACTGCGGGGATACACCAGCAAACAGCCGTCAGGGTGGCGCGTCAGGGTAAGGCTGCCGCCTTCTTGGGAAACGAGCGCGTCACGATGCCGGGTAGGTATGGATACCCTCCCTTTAGCATCGAGCGTAATTGCGCTGCAACCCTGGAACAATTTTTACCCCACTTTTTTGCACATTATCCTACTTTTTCCCACTCTACGACATCAAACTGGACCGGTCAAGCGCTAAATTGCATTTTTTTCAATAACAACAAGCACTTACAGCCGAAAATAAGAATTTCTTTGAAAAAAATATTCCGTTAAATCAATAGATTGCAGCAGCAACTGGAAGTGGTTTATTCGGAAATTTCATGCCGATAAGCGCGTAAGACGGCCATAATGAAAAAAATGGCGCACACTCACGCGCCAACCGGCCCACCGAGCGCCGGCGAATGACATGAGCAGAGGGGATAGCGCCTTGAGCCGCTATGCGAGGTGTGCATAGCCGTGGATACTGCAGGCGCAGGAAAAAGCAAAGAAACGGAAGAGACGGGACAGGCCTGTAGGCCGGATTCTGTACGCCGGGAAACCCGGCGGGCAATCATTCATCTGGGCGCGCCATTGCTGACGCGCTCTGGCCACCTACCCGCATACTCGGGCGGGCCGCCCTGTGAGCCCGAAAGCTCGTCGTATGCCTATTTGGTGTTGCTCCGGATAGAGGTTACCGCGTTTCACCCTGCTACGTTGCAGCCGGTTACCCGACCGCGCCATACGGAAGTTGCCGTATCGGTGCGTGCAATGCACGCCCACGCAACAGACTCGTCTCTGTGGCCCTGTTCCTCGGCTTGAAAGCGTTTTCACGCCCGCTTGCCGGACGGCTGTTAGCCGCTACCCTGCCCTGTGGAGTCCGGACCTTCCTCGATATACACGATACCGCGACTGCCCGGCCTGCCCCGCCGTCGCATTGTAGCCCCTTTAACCCATGGTCACTGAACAAATCGCCACAAACTGCGACAATAGCTGTTGTTTCTTTTTGGGCTCTTTTGCGCAGTACATTTATGGCCACACCTTTAGTTACCCTCACCCAGATCCAACTGGCCTATGGCCATCACCCCTTACTCGACCACGCCGACCTTACCCTGTCGTCTGGCGAACGTGTCGGCCTGATCGGCCGCAACGGCGCCGGCAAATCGTCGCTGCTAAAACTGATCGACGGCCGCAACACACCCGATGACGGCGATATCATGCGCATTGGCGGCCTGAAAATTGCCACTGTCGAACAAGAGCCCGACCTGCCATCGGACTCGACCGTACTCGACGTTCTGTGCGCCGACTACCTGGAAACTGAAGACTGGGCACGGCCGGCACGTGCACAAGCCCTTATCGATGAGCTTGGCCTTAACGCCGACGCGCTCATCGTCGGGCTTTCGGGCGGCACACGCAAGCGCGTTGCCCTGGCCAAAGCACTTGCCGACGAACCCGACTTGCTTTTGCTTGACGAGCCCACCAACCACCTTGATTTCATCGGGATCGCCTGGCTAGAAAAGCTGCTGCAAAACGCCAGGTGCAGCGTCGTCATCATCACGCACGACCGCCGCTTCCTCGACGCCGTCGCTACGCGCATTGTCGAGCTCGACCGCGGCAAGCTGTTCAGTTTTCCGGGTAACTTTACGCAATGGCAACAACGCAAAGCCGAATGGCTGGAAGCCGAAAAAGAACAAAACGCAAAGTTCGACAAATTTCTGGCGCAAGAAGAAGTCTGGATCAGAAAAGGCGTTGAAGCCCGCCGGACACGTAATGAGGGCCGGGTCCGCCGACTGGAGCAACTGCGACGCGAACGCACGGCACGACGAGAACGTTCCGGCAATGTCAATTTGGCGGTCGCCGAAGGCCAGCGTTCTGGCAAACTGGTTGCCGAGCTCCAGCACGTTTCGCACGGGTACGGCGACAAGCGCCTGATCAACGACCTGACAACGGTCATTCTGCGCAAAGACCGCATCGGCCTCATTGGCCCCAATGGCGCCGGAAAGACAACACTACTCAAGATCATTCTGGGCAAGCTCGAACCCAACGAAGGTATCGTCAAGCTGGGCACAAACCTGACCATTGGCTACTTCGACCAAATGCGTTCGCAGCTGGACGAAAACACAACCCTGGCCGACACGATCAGCCCGGGCAGCGAATGGGTCGAAATCGGCGACCAGCGCAAACACATCATGAGCTACCTCGAAGACTTCCTGTTTCCACCGGCACGCGCGCGCTCGCCGGTCAGCAGCCTGTCGGGTGGCGAACGTGCAAGGCTGGTGCTGGCCCGCATGTTTGCGCGCCCTACCAATATTCTGGTGCTCGACGAACCCACCAACGACCTTGACATCGAAACACTGGAATTACTTGAAGAGCTGCTGCAAGACTACCCAGGCACCGTCTTGCTGGTCAGCCACGACCGCGCATTTTTAAATAATGTAGTCACACAAACGCTGGCCTGGGAAGGCGGCGGCCTGTGGCGCGAATACGCCGGCGGCTACGACGACTGGCTTGAGCAACGCCCCGCCGACGTTCCCGTCTTTGCCCCTAACGAGAATAAGTCAGTCGCAGAGCGCGACGCTTCGGCAGCAAAGCCTGCAGTTAAGCCGGCATCGCGCGCCAAACCCGCCAAAGCAGGTCGCATTACATCGTGGGAGCAAAAAGAGCTGGACGCGCTTCCCGAAACCATTGCTGCCCTGGAAGCCCGCCAGAGCGCCCTGGTAGACGCATTGGCCGATGGCGAAATTTATACAAAAGACCCCGACCGCGTGCACGAAATTAATAGCGAACTGGCCACGATAGAAGCCGAACTTGGCAAAAGCTTCGAGCGCTGGGAAGCGCTCGAAGCCAAGCAAGCGGCGGCAGACTGACCGCGACGACGGCCCGATGAAGGACCGGCGGAAACCTTACCCGTAAACGACAGACCAGGGCAGGCTTTCGCCCGCCGCCAAGGGTACCAGGCTGGTGCCTGCGGCTGGCAAAGCCTCGGGTACCGTAAACCCTTCCCGGCGAAGCGTCAGCGTGCCCTTGTTTTGCGGCAACCCGTAAAACGCCGGGCCGTTTTCACTGGCAAAGGCCTGCAGACGGTCGAGTTTGCCGACTGAATCAAATGCCATGGCGTAAAGCTCCATGGCATGTAAAGCGGTGTAGCAACCCGCACAACCACAAGCGTTCTCTTTCAGGCCCCGTGCATGAGGGGCACTGTCGGTACCCAAGAAGAAACGATTGCTTTGGCTTGTGGCGGCTTGCAACAGGGCCAAACGGTGTTGCTCCCGTTTGAGTACGGGCAAGCAATACCAATGCGGGCGCATGCCGCCCCGGAAAAGCGCATTGCGGTTGTAGAGCAAGTGATGCGCCGTAATTGTGGCGCCGACCGGGCCTTCGGCATCGCGAACATACTCAACGCCTTGTTGCGTCGTCAGGTGCTCGAACACCACCTTGAGCTGTGGAAACGCCTTGCGCAAGGGGATCATGACGCGATCGATAAAGACGGCTTCGCGATCAAAGATGTCGACAGACGGATCGGTGACTTCGCCATGCACCAACAGCGGTAGCCCTTTGTCTTGCATCGCTTCTAGTGCTTTGGTGCAATGACCCAACAAATCGGTAACGCCGGCATCGGAGTTGGTGGTTGCGCCGGCTGGATAAAGCTTGACGCCAAACACGACGTCGCTGTCGGCTGCACGGTTGATTTCGTCGGGCGACGTGTTGTCGGTGAGATAGAGTGTCATGAGCGGCTGGAAGGCATCGCCGGAGATACCGTTTGCAGCCAATGCCTGCAATATGCGCTCGCGGTACGCATGCGCAGCAGCCACCGTAGTCACCGGCGGCGTAAGGTTAGGCATGACAATGGCCCGCGCAAACTGGCGGGCACTATCGGCCACCACCGACTGCAGCATCTCGCCATCGCGCAGATGCAGGTGCCAGTCGTCGGGGCGTGTAATTGTCAATGTCGAAATGTCTGAACTCATGAATACCTCGTTAGTATTTAGTCGAAAGCACCGTGTATGGTAACGTTGCAGGGGTTCACCAAAAGAATTTCCCGATGCGTAATTCAGAAAAATAAGGTACAAACACTTTTGCTGTCGGGCTCAAGAAGCGTTATGCTCGTGCCTGACCTTTACTAACAGGAGCAAATAACATATGGCAACCACCGCAAAAACCGCGCGTAAACCCAACGCTGCATTCATGAAGCCCCTTACCCCCAGCGCTACTTTGGCTGCTGTTGTTGGCGCCGAGCCGTTGCCGCGCACCGAAGTTACTAAAAAGCTTTGGGACTACATTAAAAAGAACGACCTGCAAGACCCTAAAAACCGCCGCAACATCAATGCCGACGCAAAACTGCGCCCTATTTTTGGTAAAGACCAGGTATCTATGTTTGAAATGACCAAGCTGGTCAGCGCCCATTTGAAGTAAACCGGCGTACAGGTTTGCGTTAACAAACCTGCACCACGAACTGCACCCCAAACGTTGGACGCCATGCCAACCTTTGGGGTGCAGTTTTTTTTGGCTAAAAGTACGTTAGATTTCGGGGCTGGGTGCACTGCCTTCAAGCAAGGCCAGCCAACCCTTAATTAGCCTGTAAACCACCCAAATGACTGCAGCCAGGCCAGTAAGCCAACCGATAAAAACGAAGGTTAACAAGGCACTGACAACAACCCAGAGCAGACCCCACCAAAATGTTTTAATAACCCAGTCGAAATGCACCGCATAAATTGTGCCCGCAGCATCGCTGCGCTTTAAATATGCCAGCACCATGGCCGCAATAGTGGCAACACCGATAAAACCAGCGCTAAGCACACCCAAGGCAAACAAGCCATAAATAATGTGCGTCAGCCACTTAAGCGACAAGCCTTTGTTTTCTTCCGGCGGTAGTGCTTCGGTCATAGACCCTCCAATTCATCAGTAGCAATTAATTTGAGTATATTTTAACCTGCCCTTCTCTTACGGGTCTGATACTCGTCAACCAACCAAGAACCTCTATGGACAGTCTATCCAGCACGCTGCATCCGTTCAGCAACCTCGACATCAATATGATGTTGATCATTTATTTGATCGCGATTACAGCCGAAGCCATGTCGGGAGCTTTAGCTGCCGGGCGCAGGCGCATGGATATCTTCGGCGTTGCCGTCATTGCCTTTGTGACCGCATTAGGGGGCGGAACAATCCGGGACGTGACGTTGGGCAACTACCCCATAGGCTGGACGCAACACCCCGAGTATGTCTATATCGTCTTGTCGGCGGGGCTGCTTACTACGCTCGTGGCGCGGTACATGCACCGGCTGAAGCAATTGTTCCTGATGCTCGATGCACTGGGGCTGGTTGCGTTTTCGGTCATTGGTTGCACTATCGCCCTGGCACTCGAGTATCCCATCGTCGTTGTGATTATTTCGGGCATGCTTACGGGTATTAGTGGCGGTGTCATGCGAGATGTTTTATGCAACCAGGTACCTGTGGTGTTCCGCCGCGAACTTTACGCCAGTGTGTCGCTGTTTGTATGCGTATTGTTCTTGTTAATGAAGTGGCTTGGGGTTGGCGAAAACATCACCATGCTGGTGTGCTTCGGCTGCGGCGTGGCGTTTCGCATGCTGGCAATCCGCTTTCACTGGCGCTTACCCGTGTTTTCGTACCAGCAGCGCTGGGAATGATCTTTACCTGGCGTGTCGGAGGACAATACGTGCGTAAACGGCATGTGACTTATGTCGCCTTAAGTGGGAAGCGCTTGTTCATATAAGACAAGAGCTCTGTAATCACCCCTATCAAACAGATCGAGAAGGCCTCGATGTTCATTGCCGGCATTTCAGGCAGCTACAGCGGCGTGATGGGCCTACCCGTATTCGAGACCGCGCAGCTGCTTAAGGGTAAGCGTCCAGCCAACCCCATCTTGAGTCCGCTGACGCTGTGTTAGAGCATACGTGTCCATTTATTTTTCCATGGACACGTATGCACCAAGATACTAACGGTCGGCGTCGGCGCCGTAAACACTCCTCTGCGTACAAGGCCGAACTGGTCCAGCTGTGCTTAAGCAGAGGCGCCTCGCTGGCCGCTATCGCACTTGATCACGGCCTGAATGCCAACCTTTTGCGTCGATGGGTCATCGAACATGAACGTTTGGGGCTGCATACCCTTGACGATACGGCCACAGGCCCGGCGACTGTGCCAGTACCTGCGGGGGCGTTGCCTGATTTTATTGCTTTGGGGCCGCCAACGTCGACCTCGTCGCTGATGCCCGCCTCAACGCATCGCCACCAGCGCACCCCAACGGCTGATGCGACTGTGCGGGTCGAGCTGACCGCAGCGCAGATGAACATCACCCTGCATTGGCCGTCTTCGAACAGCCAGGCACTGGCGCAGGTACTGCGGGAATTGATGGCATGATCCGTATCGACCAGGTCTGGATAGCCGTTGAGCCCCTGGATATGCGGGCCGGTGCCGATACGGCCCTGGCACGGGTTGTGCGGGTCTTTGGCGCTGCGCATCCGCATCATGCGTATGTGTTTGCCAACAAACGGGCCAATCGCATGAAGGTATTGGTTCATGACGGCATCGGCGTCTGGTTGGTGGCACGGCGTCTGAATCAAGGCCATTTCGTGTGGTCCAATGACGGCCATGGCAGCGTATCACTCACTCACGAGCAGCTCGACGCCCTGGTGCTGGGCTTGCCTTGGCAGCGTATCGGTGAGGCTGGCATTATCCGTCTGGTTTAACCCTAAAAGATCGTCATTCTGCAATCGGGGACGTTGCCAATAGCCGGCGCACAGGCGCTGTGTAACACTACGCCTCATGATGACGAACACGCCCGATGACCTTGACCAGCTAGACGCGCACCAGTTGCGCGAACTGGCGCGTCAGCTCATGCTGGCCAATGCACGCAAAGATCAAGACATCACGTTCAAAGCGGCGCGTATCACGGCGTTGTCTCACGAGATTGCCATCTTGCGCCGGCACAAGTTCGGCCAGAAAAGCGAGCAATTGGGCGGTGAACAGGCGTTGTTGTTCGATGAGGCCGTGGGCGAAGACCTTGAGGCCATCGAGCGCGAACTTAATAAACTTAAAAACCAGCCTGCTGCGGGTGAACCGCGCGATAAACCGCGCCGTGCGGCCTTGCCGCCCGAGTTGCCCCGCACCACCATCCACCATGAACCGGCGTCCACAACCTGCGATTGTGGCTGCCAGCTCAAGCGTATCCGGGAAGACGTCAGCGAGAAGCTGGACTACACCCCAGGCACCCTCAGCGTTGAGCGTCATGTGCGTGGGGTCTGGGCGTGTACACACTGCCAGTCGATGACGCAGGCTTCGATGCCCGCGTACATCATCGACAAGGGCATCGCGGCAGTGGGGTTGCTGGCCCAGATCCTGATCGCCAAATATGCCGATCATTTGCCCCTGTATCGCCAGGAAGCGATCTTCAAGCGCGACGGCATGCACATCCCGCGCTCGAGCATGGCCCAATGGGTCGGGCAATGCGGTCATGAACTGCAACCGCTGGTCGACGCCCTGCGTCGGTGTATCTTGCAGCACCGTATCCTCCATGCCGACGAGACCCCGGTGCGCATGCTCAAGCCGGGCAGTGGCAAGACGCATAAGGCCTACTTCTGGACATACGCCCCGGGTCAATTCGAATCCTTGAAGGCCGTCATTTACGACTTCAATGAAGGTCGAGCGGGCCTATACGCCCGCGAGTTCTTGGGGGACTGGCAAGGTCAGTTGGTTGTGGATGATTACTCGGGTTACAACGCCTTGTTCCGCCAGGGCGTGACCGAGCTTGGTTGTATGGCCCACGCGCGCCGTAAATACTTCGACCTGCACAAGAACAACCAGAGCCCTGTGGGTCAACGGGCTCTGGAATTGATTGGCGAACTTTACGCGATCGAGCGCGAGGTAGCGACCCTGTCTCCCGCCCGACGCCTGGCGCTACGACAAGAAAAAGCCAAGCCCCTGGCCGATGCCCTGCACACGTGGATGCTGGCCCAACGCCAGCGGGTATTGAATGGCACCGGCACGGCCAAGGCACTGGATTACAGCCTGAAACGCTGGGCGGCACTGACCCGCTATCTGGACGATCCATTCATCCCAATCGATAACAACCACATCGAGCAGCAGATCAGACCCGTGGCCATCGGTCGCAACAATTGGCTATTTGCCGGTTCATTGCGTGCGGGCAAACGCGCGGCCGCCATCATGAGTCTGATTCAATCGGCCAAGCTCAACGGCGTGAATCCGCACGCCTATCTGAAGGATGTGCTCACGCGTCTGCCGACACACCCGAACAGCCGGATCGACGAGCTATTGCCGCACAACTGGGTGGCACCTCAGACTGACGACGTCGACACCGTTTCTGAAAAAATTTGTGCTTGAGGTAGGGAGGGGAATGTAGTTCCCCGGCCGCTTACGCTTAAGGCGCACGGCCTACTTTAAAGTATACGCCGGTAGCCTGCACTGCAAAGAGTACGCGCTCCATTTCCCCCATCCTTGTTGACATTGCTGGCCTGGGGCATCGTATCGGCTTCGCTTGTTTTTCGTGGAGTCACCGATGTCAACAACCAGAGGGCCGGGTCAGGCCTGGTGGGAATTTCATTTGAATGCCATTGCCCGTGAGGGCATTGCGGTCAAGGCCTATGCCCGGCGTGAG
>NZ_JACJUU010000007.1 GCF_014237865.1 Pusillimonas minor | reverse complement strand
CGAACAGGACCGTGAAACACCTCTGCGCCGATGATAGTTGATTAACGTCTGTGAAAGTAGGTCATCGTCAGGCTTTTATTCCAAAACGCCCCGCAATAACTTTGCGGGGCGTTTTTCTTTGCAGTGCAGGCTACCGGCGTATACTTTAAAGCAGGCCGTGCGCCTTAAGCAGCTGCGCGGTCTCGAATACGGGTAGGCCCATCACGCCGCTGTAGCTGCCTGAAATGCCGGCAATGAACATCGAGGCCTTGCCCTGGATGCCGTAGCCGCCTGCCTTGCCAAACGGCTCGGTACTGCTGCTGTAGGCATTGATTTCAGATGTAGTCAGCGTTGCAAAGGTCACGGCAGTGGTACTAATGCGCTCGTCGCGGCGCCCATGGGTTGTTAAAGTCACCACCGTTTGCACCTGGTGCGTTTTGCCCGACAGGCGTTCAAGCATTTGCCGCGCGTCGTCAACTGACAAGGGCTTGCCCAACACTTCCCCTTCGATGGATACCGTGGTGTCAGCGGTCAGCACCGGCTTTTGCGGTAATCGGGCTGCTTCTATCCATTGAGCGGCCAAATCGGCCTTGTCGTGGGCCGTACGCAGTACGTAGGCTTCAGGTGTTTCGCCGGGGTGCTGGGGTTCGTCGGCGCCAGGCGGCGCAGGCACGATCAGGATATCGTGCGCGACGCCCATGTGCAAAAGTATTTCGTGGCGCCTGGGACTGGCAGAGGCAAGATAAATCGACATGGCGTGTAACAAGGTTAATAGTAGGTATTTTTCCTGCTGACTGGCGCTGTCAAGCATCAGCCATCAGCCATCAGCCATCAGCCATCAGCCATCAGCCATCAGCCATCAGCCCTCAGGCATCAGGCATCAGGCATCAGGCGCAAACGATACGCATGCTGTTGGTGCCGCCGTCGTGCGGCGTGTCGCCCTTCGTAATAATGACCCACTCGCCGGTTTTTAGGTGCCCCTGCTCGACGAGCACGCGCACGGCGGTATCACCGATGGCTTCCCAGGCCACGACGTTGGTATCAAAGGGCAGGGCGTACACACCTCGGAACATGGCGACACGGCGCTCGGTGGCCGGGTGAGACGTATAACAATAAATAGGCACCCCCGACCGGATTCGCGACATGATGAGCGGTGTATGGCCGCTTTCGGTCAGGCTGACAATGGCCTTGATGCCATGAAAGTGATTGGCGGCATACATGGCCGACAAGGCAATGGTTTCGTCGCAACGGTTGAAGGTTTCACCAATGCGATGCTTTGACTTGGTCGTGCCGGGCTCTTGCTCGGCGCCAAGGCAAATTCGGGCCATGGCCGCGACCGCTTCGACAGGATATTGCCCAGCGGCCGATTCGGCCGAAAGCATGACGGCATCGGTGTAGTCGAGAACGGCATTGGCAACGTCGGATACTTCGGCGCGGGTAGGCAACCGGCTCGACACCATGGACTCCATCATTTGCGTTGCCGTAATCACCAGCTTGTTCAGCGTACGTGCGTGCAAAATAATCCGCTTCTGGATACCAGCCAAGCGCGCGTCGCCGACTTCGACGCCGAGGTCGCCGCGCGCCACCATGACCCCGTCGCTGGCTGCGATCAGGTCGTCAAGGGCGGCGTCGTCGGCCACAGCCTCGGCGCGTTCGATTTTGGCAATGATCCAGGCTTGGCTGCCGGCCGCCTCAAGGAGTTCGCGTGCCGTGGTGATGTCGTGCCCGTATCGGGGAAAGGACACAGCGACGTAGTCGAGTTCGAGCTCGGCGATGGTTTTGATGTCGGCCTTGTCTTTTTCGGTCAGGGTGGGGGCAGAAATCCCGCCGCCCCGACGATTGATGCCTTTGTTGTTGGACAAGACCCCGCCCTGGGTAATGGTGGTATAGACTGCGTGCTCGTCGACACGGTCGACCCGCAGCACTATGCGCCCGTCATCTAGCAACAGCTCGTCGTCGGGCCGACAGTCGCGCACCAGGCTTGGGTAGTCAATGCCGACAATCGTGTCGTCGCCTTCGTCGTTGGGGTGCAAATTGGACAACGTAAACGTGTTGCCTTCGACCAGATCGACGTGTTGGTTGCGAAATTTGGCAATACGTATTTTGGGGCCTTGAAGGTCGCCCATAATGGCCACACGTCGTTTGTGCTTTGCCGCCAGGGCGCGTACCAGTTCTGTGCGCTCACGATGATCTTGTGCGCTGCCATGAGAAAAATTAAGCCGTGCAACGTCCATGCCGGCCAATATGAGTTTTTCGATAACCTCAGGGGACGAACTGGCTGGGCCAAGTGTGGCCACAATTTTGGTACGGCGTTTTTGCATGGTCGGGCGCTCTGGTTAGGCCCGATGGTAAGGATGATTGGTGTTGATGGCCCAAGCACGATACAGCTGCTCGGCCAGGACGACCCTGACCATCGGATGCGGTAACGTCATTGAAGACAGTCTTAGAAGACTATCACATCGTCGCTTCAGATCGGCATCAAGGCCGTCGGGCCCGCCGATCAAAAAAACCACATCTTGTCCGCCAGAGCGCCACTTTTCGAGCTCGGCGGCCAGCTTCATCGTGGTCAGATCCCGCCCGTGCTCGTCCAGGGCAATCAGGTAAGCATTGGCCGGGATGGCCGATTCGATGCGGCGGGCTTCGGCCTGCATCATTTGTGCAGGTGTTTTGCCGCTTGTCCGGGGTTCGGGCTTGATTTCTTTCAGTTCAAGCGCGCAGTCGGCAGGAAGCCGGCGCGCGTAATCGCTCCAGGCGCTTTGCACCCAGTCGGGCATGCGGACGCCGACGGCGATCACAATGAGCTTCATGGGTGGGCGCCTGGCTTACAGCGTGTCGTCGTCTTCCTCGTCTTCGTAGGGGCCCAGTTCGGGTTGTGCCGACGACTGGGGCAAGAGTTTGACGTGTACCGGCTTGCCACCCCAGACCTCTTCAAGGTTGTAGTAGCGCCGGATCTCGGGCTGCATGCAGTGGATAACAATATCGCCCAGGTCGAGCAGTACCCATTCGCCGGTATCCTGGCCTTCGAAGGCAACAATGGGGATTTTGTGTGCGCGCGCGGCATCAGCCACGCTGTTTGCCAGCGCACGGGTTTGCCGGTTTGATGTCCCACTGGCAATAATGACCCGGTCAAACATGCTGGTGATGTCGGTGGTGTTAAAGACCTTGATGTCTTGCGCCTTGACGTCCTCCAGGGCATCGATGACAAGGCGTTGTAATTTTTGTAGGTTCATGTGCAGTAGATATGAGGGTTGACGATAGCAGTATCGTCACGATTGATAGAGGCGGTGTTGTTGTATGTATTGCTCGACGGCAGGGTCTACAAATGACTCAATAGCTGTTTTCGAGGCTATGGCGTTGCGGATGTGGGTTGCCGAAACGGGCATGGGTTCGAAGGGAAGCTCGATAATGGGTTTTTTCAGGGTGTCGAGCAGGTATTGCAACGGCGCGGGGGCTTCGAGGGCCGTGCCCGGTCGTTTGGCCACCACCAGGTGGGCGTAAATCAGGATGTCTTCCCACCGGTGCCAGGAGCAAAAATTGGCCAGTTGGTCGGTGCCCAGGACCCAGAAATACTGGGCGTTGCGCGGCAGGCTTTCAAGCGTGTCGATGGTGTAGGTTTTACCGCCACGCTCGATTTCGATGAGGTTGATGACAAGTTTGGGCTGTGCCTGCATGGCCAGCCGGAGCATATCGCAACGCTGGCGGGCCGTCGCCTTAAGTGGTGCCCGTTGCCAAGGGTCTGCCGCAGGGATTAACTGGACCTCATCTAGCAGCAGGCTGTCGCGGGCGGCGGTGGCCAGGGCAATGTGTGCCCTGTGTACCGGGTCGAAGCTGCCACCGAGAAGTCCAATTTTTTTTAAAGCCATTCGCGTGGTTTAAGGTAGGGCGCCAATGCCGCCTCGGGTGTGCCGGGTTCGGGCGCCCAGTTGTAGCGCCAGGTTGCGAGCGGCGGCATCGACAACAAGATAGATTCGGTTCTACCCCCCGACTGTAAACCAAACAAGGTGCCGCGGTCGAATACCAGGTTGAATTCAACGTATCGGCCGCGACGGTAGGCCTGAAAATCACGTTCGCGCTCACCATATTCCAGGTGCCTGCGTTTTTCGACGATAGGCATGTAGGCATCAAGAAAGCAGTTACCTACCGATTGCACCAGTGCAAAGCTTTGGTCGAAACCGCCCTCGTTCAGGTCGTCGAAGAAAATGCCGCCCACCCCGCGGGTTTCGTTGCGGTGCTTTAAATAGAAATACTGGTCGCACCACGTTTTGTAGGCGGGGTACTTGTCGTTGCCAAAAGGCTTAAGAGCGTTGGCGCATACCTGGTGAAAATGCCTGGCATCTTCTTCGAACGGGTAGTATGGGGTCAGGTCGAGCCCGCCGCCAAACCAGAAGACGTCATCGCCCTGGCCGTTTTCGGGGGCACGTGCCACAAACATGCGTACATTCATGTGGGTGGTCGGGATATACGGGTTGCGCGGATGCAAGACCATAGATACCCCCATGGCTTCCCAGGCACGCCCGGCCAGTTCGGGGCGATGCGCGCTGGCCGACGGCGGCAGCGTTTTGCCCTGAACATGGCTGAACAAGACGCCTGCACGCTCAAGCAAGGGGCCGCCTTCTAGCAGTCGCGATAAACCGCCACCACCCTCGTCACGGGTCCAGCTGTCGGACTGGAACGATGTGCCATCTGCGGCCTCGAGGGCGGCAACAATACGCGATTGCAGATCGATGAAGTAATCGTAGGCGGTAGAAACAGGAACGACCATAAAAATTGACCTTGGTATGGTGTGCCCGCAGCATGGGATGCTGCAGGCTGCAGCCGGTTATTCGGCTTCGCGGGGTAGGGCGCGCCAACCGATGTCGGAACGGTATTGCCGGCCATCGAATTGCACGTGGTGTACGGCCTGATAGGCAGCCTCTTGGGCGCGTTTGACCGATTCGCCCAGCGCGGTTACACACAGCACGCGACCGCCCGTGGTTTTAAGGGTGCCGTTATCGAGCGCGGTGCCGGCATGGAAAACGCGACAGGTGTCAGTGTTTTGGGGCAATGCGCTAATGACGTCGCCCGTACGCGGCGTTGCTGGGTAGTTATGAGCGGCGACAACAACGCCCAGCGCGGTGCGGCGGTCCCACTCGATGACGGCGTCTTCGAGGCTGCCATTGACGGCGTGTTCGAATACGGTGGCCAGGTCGCTTTTGATGCGCATCATGATGGGCTGGGTTTCAGGGTCGCCCATGCGGCAGTTGTATTCGAGCACCTTGATGGGGCGCGTTGCATCGGGGCCGTCGCCGATCATGAGGCCGGCGTATAAAAAGCCGGTGTACGGGATGCCGTCTTTGGCCATGCCCTGCAGGGTTGGCTGGATAACTTCGCGCATGATGCGGTTATGCAAGGCAGGGGTGACGATAGGCGCGGGAGAATACGCACCCATGCCGCCGGTATTCGGGCCCTGATCGTTGTCGAGCAGACGCTTGTGGTCTTGGCTGGTGGCCATGGCCAGTACTTGCTGGTCGTCGCACATCACCATGAAGCTGGCTTCTTCGCCCACCAGGCATTCTTCAATAACCACGCGTGCACCCGCTTCACCCAGGGTGCCACCGCCCAGCATGTTGTCGATGGCGTCCAGCGCTTCTTGCTGGGTTTCGGCCACGACAACGCCCTTGCCGGCTGCCAGGCCATCGGCCTTGACCACAATGGGCGCACCTTGCGCTTCGATGTACGCCTTGGCTTTGGCCGGGTCGGTAAACGTTTGATACGCCGCCGTGGGGATGTTATGGCGCATCATGAAGGCTTTGGCGTAGTCTTTCGAGCTTTCGAGTTGCGCCGCCTGACGTGTCGGCCCGAAAATTTTAAGACCAGCGGCGCGGAACGCGTCGACGATACCGGCCGCCAAAGGGGCCTCGGGCCCGACCACGGTATACGCAATGGCTTCGCGTTTGGCGAAGTCGACCAAGGCGTTATGGTCGGTCAGGGCAATGTTTTCGAGCAGTTCGGTGGTGGCGGTACCGCCGTTGCCCGGCGCGACAAATACCTTTTCGACACGCTCGGATTGCGCCAGACGCCAGGCGATGGCATGTTCGCGGCCACCACCGCCAATGACTAGAAGTTTCATAGTGTTAATTTGACCGGAAGTTAATCAGTTTCGTTGAAGACGGCTGTGGTGTAGACCTGTTGAACGTCGTCCAGACCTTCGAGCATGTCGATCATTTTCTGCATTTTTTCGGCATCATCGCCCGTTAACTCGGTTTCGTTCAGGGGTTTCATGACGATTTCTTCGAGCTCGGGGGCCAGGCCGGCGTCGGCGAATGCCGTTTTGACGGCCGCGTAGACGGTAGGCTCGCAGGTGACCTCGATCATGCCGTCATCATCGGTTTCGATGTCGTCGGCGCCCGCCTCAAGGGCGACTTCCATGACTTTCTCTTCGGAGGTGCCCGGCGCGAACAAAAATTGCCCGCAGTGCTTGAACTGGAACGCCACAGAGCCCTCGACGCCCAGATTGCCACCGTTTTTTGACAAGGCGTGCCGTACTTCGGCAACGGTGCGCATGCGGTTGTCGGTCATGCAGTCGATGATGACGGCCGCGCCGCCAACCCCATAGCCTTCGTAGCGGATTTCTTCGTAGTTGGAGTCGTCCCCGCCGCCCGTGCCCCGGGTGATGGCCCGCACGATATTGTCTTTGGGCATATTGGCCGCTGTGGCTTTGTCCCAGGCCAAACGCAAACGCGGGTTGGCGTCTGGGTCGGGGCCGCCGGCGCGCGCCGCAACGGTGATCTCGCGGATGATTTTTGTCCAGATTTTGCCCCGTTTGGCGTCTTGACGCCCTTTACGGTGCTGAATATTTGCCCATTTACTGTGTCCGGCCATATGCGTGATCTGTGGTTTGTCTGAATAAAGATTATGATTTTAGCGCGTTCAACCAACTCTCAAGGTAACCCTCATGGCTGATCCTATTGTTCTGGGTAAAAATGCAGTAACCGAAGTGCGGCTGCTGCCCGCGTTGGCCAATCGTCACGGCTGCATCACGGGTGCCACAGGCACCGGTAAAACGGTTACGTTGCAGGTCATGGCCCAAGCGTTTTCACAAGCCGGGGTGCCGGTGTTTCTGGCCGATGTCAAAGGCGACCTCAGCGGCATTTCGCAGGCCGCCCAACCTAACCCCAAACTTCAAGAGCGCCTTAATCGATTGGGTCTGCCCGAGCCGGTGTGGGGGGGCTGTCCAGTAACGTTCTGGGATGTCTTCGGCGAAAAAGGGCACCCGGTACGCGCCACGGTGTCTGATATGGGCCCGCTTTTGCTGGCCCGCATGCTTGAACTCAACGATACCCAAGAGGGCATCCTTAACCTGGTGTTCAAGGTGGCTGACGACGAAGGACAATTACTGCTCGACCTGAAAGATTTGCGCGCCATGCTGCAAAACGTCGCCGATCGGGCGGCCGAAATCCGTACGCAATACGGTAATGTGTCGGCGGCCTCTGTCGGTGCGATACAGCGCAGTCTGTTGCGGCTCGAATCTCAGGGGGCCGAGCAATTCTTCGGCGAACCGATGCTCGACATTCATGATCTGATCCGCGTTAACGAAAAAGGCCAGGGGGTTGTCAATATTCTTGCGGCCGATCGCCTGATGCAGTCGCCTCGGCTGTATGGGGTGTTTTTGTTGTGGATGCTGGCCGAACTTTACGAAACCTTACCTGAGGTCGGCGATCTTGAAAAACCCAAGTTTGTGTTTTTCTTCGATGAAGCCCACTTGCTGTTTTCCGATGCGCCTCGCGCGCTTGTCGAGAAAATCGAACAAGTTGCGCGCCTGGTTCGTTCAAAGGCTGTGGGCGTCTATTTTGTGACCCAGAATCCGCTGGATATCCCAGAAACAATATTGGGGCAGCTGGGTAATCGGGTGCAACATGCGTTGCGTGCTTTTACGCCGCGCGACCAGAAGGCGGTTCGGTCGGCGGCGCAAACCATGCGGACTAATCCTGGCCTTGATATCGAGGCAGCCATTACAGAGCTGGGGGTGGGCGAGGCGCTGGTGTCGGTGCTCGACGAAAAAGGCCGCCCCACCGTCACCGAGCGCGTCTGGATGGTGGCTCCCGGAAGCCGTATTGGTCCGGCCACCGACGCCGAGCGCGGAGCCATTCGGGCCGCATCGTTGTTGGGGGGCAAATACGACAAGGCCGTCGATCGTGAGTCGGCCTACGAAGTACTGCTTGAGCGCGCCAACCGGGGTGTTGCCGATGCCGCGCCCGAAAAAAAAGAGGCCGGCGGGCAAGACAGCGGGGTTGTGGGTGCTGTCAGCGACTTTTTGTTTGGCAGCACCGGCCCGCGTGGCGGGCGTCGAGACGGCGTGGTGCAATCGGTGGCCAAAAGCATGGTCAGGCGAGCCGCCACGCAGTTGCTGCGCGGCGTGCTGGGCTCGCTGACCGGTCGTCGTTAGTCTTCGAGGTGGTAACGCTGCACGCGCTCGACTTCGTTTTTAGAACCCAAAATGACGCCGATGCGCTGATGCAGCCCGTCGGGGGTGACGTCAAGGATGCGTTTGTCGCCATCAATGGCCGCACCGCCGGCCTGCTCGACCAGAAAGCTCATGGGGTTGGCTTCGTACATCAGACGAAGCTTGCCTTTTTTGCCTGAAGCGCGAGCGTCTCGCGGGTACATGAAAATGCCGCCACGCGTCATGATGCGGTGTACGTCGGCCACCATCGATGCGATCCAGCGCATGTTGTAGTCTTTAGCCAGGGGGCCGGTTTTGCCGGCAAGGCAATCGTCGATGTAACGCTTGACCGGCGACTCCCAGTGGCGCATGTTCGACATATTGATGGCGAACTCGGCGGTTTCTTCGGGGATCTGCATGTTTTCCGAGGTCAAGACCCACGACCCCATTTCGCGGTCGAGCGTAAAGCCCACAACGCCCGTGCCCACCGTAAGCACCAGCATGCTTTGCGGGCCGTACACGGCATAGCCGGCGGCCACCTGGCGGCTGCCGGGCTGCAAAAAGTCTTTTTCTTCAATGTCGCGGCCGGCCGCGTCGGCGGGCGCCTGCAGCACCGAAAAAATCGTCCCGATGGATACGTTGACATCGATATTTGACGAGCCGTCGAGGGGATCGAACAACAGCAGGTATTCGCCTTTGGGGTAACGGTGCGGAATGCGGTGGATGGTTTCCATTTCTTCTGACGCCATGGCGGCCAAATGCCCGCCCCATTCGTTGGCTTCCAGCAGAATTTCGTTCGACATGACGTCGAGTTTCTTCTGGACTTCGCCTTGAACGTTTTCGCTTTCAAGGCTGCCAAGGACGCCGCCCAAGGCGCCTTTGCCGACGGCGTGACTGATGGCTTTGCAGGCGCGGGCTACCGTTTCGATCAGCAGGCGAACCTCTGCGGATACGGCGCCTTTAAGGCGTTGTTGTTCGACCAGATACTGGGTCAGGGTTTTGCGTTTCACAGCGTGCTCCTGTGTGATTGAGAGTATTTGTTATGCAATGCCGGGGTTATGCGGCGCGTTAAAGCGTTAGCGCCTTCGAGATGATTTCGTAGACGTTGCGCGACAGCGATGGCCTTTGCATGATCTTTTCGAGCTGAAGCTTGATGGCCTGGCGCTCTTTGGGAACAAGTCTTCCCCAGTGATCGAAGGCCCGTGCCAGTCGTGCGGCGATTTCGGGGTTGATCTGGTCCAGTGCCATGACCTGTTCGGCCCAGAAAGCATAACCTGCTTCGCAGTACACGCCCTGAATATTGTTCAGGCAAAACTGGAACACCAGAGACCGGGCGCGATTCGGGTTGCGCAATGTAAACGCGGGGTGGGCCATCAGGGCCTGGACATCGGCGACTGTGGTGCTTGACGCCGTGGCCTGCAAGGCAAACCAGCGATCGATGACCAGCGGGTTGGCTTGCCATTGATCGTAGAAGTGGGCCAAGGCGCGGGTTTTGACATCTTCGGGCGCGTGATTGACCAGCGGTGTCAGCCCCCCCATCCGGTCGGTCATGTTGTCGGCGTTGTAATACTGGCGTTCAGCGCGTTCTAGCGCGCCCGACACCGTAGCGGCAACCTGGTAGGCCAGGGCGCAGTTTTTAAGCGCGCGGGCTCCTGCTGACGCGGCGTCGGGACTGTAGGTTTGGCCATCCAAAGTAGCGCACATGTCGTCATACAGCGTTTGCCAGGTGTCTTGCAGCGCTTGGCCCAATTGCCGGCGCAGGGCCCGTCGGGCCAGCGCCAGGGCGGGTGGGTTGATGGGCGACATTTTTTCCAGCAGAACACGTTCTGAGGGCAGGGTAAAGACGCGTGTCTTATAAGCCGGGCTGAGCGATGCGTCGCCAGCGATATCGGCCCAGGTTGCGGCCAGCAGGTCGATGGCGGCTTTTGCGGTGCCGCTTTGCCCCTGTTTGCCGGCCATGGCCAACAAGCAGCGGGTGGCCAGGCTCTGCCCGGCTTCCCAGCGCGAGAACGGCTCCGGGTCTTTTCTGGCCAGCAAGGCTAGTTCTTCGTCGGTGTAGTTGTATTCGACGATGACCGGGGCCGAGAAGTTGCGCAACAGCGACGGTACCGGGCGCTGGGTCACGTTTTTGAACACCCAGGTTTGTGTGGTCTGGGTAAGGTCAAGCACGAGCGTTTCGCCGCTTAGGCCGTCGGTTTCAAGCAAAATTGGGCTGCCGTCGGCACCCAGCAGGCCCAACGCAAACGGAATATGCAGCGGTGGTTTGGCCACGGCGGGGTTCTGTAATTTTTCGACGCCAACGGGGTCACACCGTTGGCTAAGGGTCAGCACGCATTGTGCGGTCTGGGGGTCGTATTGAAGGTCTACGCTCACGCGGGGCGTTCCGGCTTGTGCGTACCAGCGTCGAAACGCGGCCAGGTCTTTGCCGGGCGCCTGCTGACGGTAGACGCTATCCATGGCATTGACGAAGTCGTCGCAGGTGACCGCTTGCCCGTCGTGCCGACGGAAGTACTCGGCCATCCCGGCCTGAAAACCGGGTTCGCCCAACAGGGTGTGCTGCATCCGGATGACTTCAGCGCCTTTTTCGTAGACGGTGGCGGTATAAAAATTGCCGATTTCCTGGTAGCTGTCGGGGCGGATCGGGTGCGCCATTGGGCCGGCGTCTTCAGGAAACTGCGCCGTACGCAAGGCAGTGACATCATCAATACGTTTGACGGTGCGGGCGCTCAGGGCGGCACTGTCGGGCAGCCCGCGCGCCATCATGTCTGCCGAGAACTCCTGGTCGCGAAACACCGTAAGCCCTTCTTTTAGCGAGAGCTGGAACCAGTCGCGGCAGGTAATCCGGTTGCCCGTCCAGTTATGAAAATACTCGTGCCCAATGACGCTTTCGATGGCCTCAAAGCTGGCGTCGGTAGCCGTTTGGGCGTCGGCCAGGACGTAAGCTGAGTTGAAAATATTCAGCCCTTTGTTTTCCATGGCCCCCATGTTGAAGTCACGCGCCGCGACGATCATGAAACGGTCCAGGTCGAGCTCGAGGTTAAAGCGGCTTTCGTCCCAGAGTACCGAACGTTCGAGGCAGTCGAGCGCCCATGCGGTGCGGGGATAGTCGCCTTTGTCGCAGTAAACCTGAAGCAGTGCCTGGCGGCCGCTGCGGGTGGTGATGGTTTTTTCGCGGCAGTCGAAGTCACCGGCAACCAGGGCGAACAGGTAGCAGGGCTTGGGGTGGGGGTCTTCCCAGACCGCCTGGTGACGGCCGTCGGGCAGCGCCTGGTGGTGCAGCAAATTGCCATTTGAAAGCAAATGCGGAAATTGAGTTTTGTCGGCCTGCAGGGTGACGGTATAACGCGACATGACGTCGGGGCGGTCTGCAAACCAGGTGATTCGTCGGAAACCTTCGGCCTCGCACTGGGTGAACAGACTGTGCCCCGACTGGTACAAGCCCATCAGGGAGGTGTTTTCGGCGGGGCGGCAAGTGCTGATAATTTCCAGCGTGAATGCGGCTTTTTCAGGGTGCAGGATGAGTTGGTGGTCGTCCAGCTGATAGTGCTCGGGTGACAAGACATGGCCGTCAATGCTGATTGATATCAGGTTCAGCGCCTCTCCGTTCAAGACCAGCGGCGCTGCTTCGGGGTGAATGCGCTCGACGCTCAGGCGGCTGTGCACCTGCGTTAACCCGGGCGCCAGGTCGAAGGTCAGGTCGACTGTCGGAATTCGAAAAGGATAGGGGGTGTAGTCTTGCCGCAGAATGGTGGGTGCCGTGTCAGTACGCATAGTTGTAAACCTGTTGGGTGAACCGCACAATGTAACGCAGTGTTTACGCTGCAGACGCAGCTAAAAGTGTATTGTAATGTTTGGGTCGTTATACAACTTGCAGGGAAGGTGTCATCATGCGTTTCACGTTATTTAGGGCATTCTGGGCCCGTTTTCTGGCTGTTTTTGCAAGCGTGCTGTTTTTGGGCGGTTGCGCGTCGACTTTGTCTGCCCGTGTGACCACATATGCGCAGTGGCCGGCCGATGTGCAAGGGCAGTATTACCGTTTGCACCCCCAGCCGGGCCAGCAAAATAATCTCGAATACCAGGCTTATGCCGATATGGTCAGAGCGTCGGCGGGCCGCACAGGGTTAATCGAAGCGACCGGAAATCAGGCCGCGCGCTTTGAGGTTTCGTTCAGTTATCAGAACCCGGTCAGCCAGACCTGGGTGCAGCAGTATGCCGACCCCTACTTCGGGCCGCCCCTATACCCTTGGGGCGGTTATTACGGTGGGCATTTTGGCTTTGGTGGGGGCGTGTTTTATTCGCCACCGGTTGTTAATGTGCCGGTGACTGTTTATAAAAACACATTAACGTTGGTCATTAAAGATAAAACCCGTGATGGCGCCGAGGTGTATCGATCGACAGCAGTCAGTGTGTCGTCAGAAGATAATTTAAACCAGGTAATGCCTTACCTGGTTCGCGCCATATTCGATGGGTTTCCGGCAAATAACGGCAGCACCCGCGATATTTCGTACGAAATATCGCGTTAGGTGGGTGTTGTGGTTGGCTGCGGGCGCCGTTTTGGCTTAGGGCTGAATTAAAAAGTGGTCGCGAGGTTTGCCGGCAGCCTCGGCGTCGGTAATCCAGCGTGGTGGCTTGCCACGGCCCGTCCAGGTGTCGCCGGTTTCGGGATTTTTAAATTTTGGGGGCACCGTTTTTTTGGGTTTTGGATCGGCCGGTTTTGCAGACCTGCGCGACTTGTTGTTAAATGCCGCCGCAATGTCTTCGGGCGTTATTTGGTAGTCTCGCATGTCGCGCACAATGGCCTTGATAATAGGGGCGCGTTGTTTGGCTTTAAGTGCTTCAGCCTGCTTTTGCAGTCTGACAATTTCTTTTTCGATTTTTGACTGTAAAGCAGCATAAGAATCGCGTGTCATGTTTGGCCTGTTATGTGTTATTTGAACTGAAATCGTTTTGTTTTGCCCCTAGATTTTAAATAAAAAAAATTCATTTTCAAGTTCGGTTTGTTTGTTCTGGTCTGTGATTTTTTTCGAGTGTCTTGTTCATTAGAGTAATTAAAAAATAAACTCTTTTTAATCAATTGCTTGCTGTTTTTGTTTGCGCTAAAAATTTTTTAATTAACTCAATCAAATTTATAATGGTTTTATCAGGTATTTAAGGTGGTGTGATTATGTCGGGTGGTCAGGGTTTTCGTGTGGCGGCTTTGCAAACTGTGTCGTCGGCTTCGGTAGACGATAATCTATTGCAGGCCGGGCAATTAATAGAAAGGGCTGCCGGCGACGGCGCCAGCTTATTGGCTTTGCCCGAATATTTCTGTTTGATGGGGCATCACGATTCCGATAAGGTGACTATTCGCGAAAAACCCGGCAGTGGGCCTGTGCAAGATTTTTTGGCCGAGCAGGCGCAACGCCATGGGGTATGGCTGGTGGGCGGCACATTGCCCCTTGAAAGCCCCGATACCGACCGCATCTACAACACGACACTGGTGTTTAACCCCGCGGGCGAGGTCGTGGCGCGCTACGACAAAATCCATTTATTTGGTTTTCGTAAAGGCACCGAGGCTTACGACGAATCGGTGTCTATTCGCCCAGGCGAAAACCCGCCGCAAAGTTTTGAAACGCCGGTCGGTAAGGTCGGCTTGTCGATCTGCTACGATTTACGCTTTCCCGAGTTGTATCGGGCATTTGGCGCGGTGTCTCTTATTGTTGTCCCGGCCGCATTTACCTATACCACCGGTTCTGCGCACTGGGAAACCCTGCTCAAGGCCCGCGCTATCGAAAACCAGTGCTATGTGCTGGCTGCGGCCCAAGGGGGCAAACACCAAAATGGTCGCCGTACCTGGGGCCATTCCATGTTGGTTGATCCTTGGGGCGACGTGGTCGATTGTGTCGCCGAAGGGCCCGGCATTGCCGCCGGCACACTCGACCTGCAGCGCATGGCCGACGTCCGCAACGCCTTACCGGCCTTGCAGCACCGTGTACTCTGAATCTTATTAAGGTAGTTGTCCATCTATGAAAATCTCTGAACCCGGTATTACCGCCCTGGCGACGGCAAAGTCGCTCTTGCTCGACCCGTGGGGGCTGAGCGAAGCCGACATGGCGCGGGCGCTGGGCGAAATTTTTACCCGCAAGGTTGATTACGCCGATTTGTACTTTCAGTACACACGCAGCGAAGGTTGGAGCCTGGAAGAAGGGATCGTAAAAACCGGTAGTTTCTCTATTGGTCAAGGGGTGGGTGTACGCGCCATCAGCGGCGAAAAAACTGCATTTGCCTATTCCGATACGCTTTCGCCCGACGCGCTGTTGTCGTCGGCGCGCGCGGTACGGTCTATTGGCGCTAAAGGTTCGGGCAAACAAAAAATTGTGGCCGGCCCCAAAGACTTCGATCACACCCTCTATCCCTTTGTCGACCCGGTCACTACGCTGTCGGCTCCCGAAAAAGTTGCTTTACTCGAGCGCGTCGAAGCCATGGCGCGTGCGGTCGATCCGGCCATTATTCAGGTCATGGCCGGGTTGGGCGCCGAGTACGACGTCATCATGGTGGCGGGCAGCGACGGCCGTCTGGCCGCCGATGTGCGGCCGCTCGTGCGGCTGTCTCTTACGGTTATTGCCGAGCGTAACGGCCGTCGCGAAATGGGGCATGCAGGCGGCGGCGGGCGCGCCGGGCTCGAATACTTCACCGACGATATCTTGCGCAGCTATGCCCAGCGGGCAGCCCACGAAGCGCTGACCAACCTGGAGGCGGTCGCAGCGCCTGCCGGCGAAATGACGGTCGTGCTGGGTTCGGGCTGGCCGGGTATTTTGCTGCACGAAGCCGTCGGCCATGGGCTCGAGGGCGACTTCAACCGGAAAGGCTCCAGTATTTTTTCGGGCCGAGTGGGCGAACGTGTGGCTGCAAAGGGCGTTACCGTGGTCGACGATGGCACGCTGGCCGACCGGCGCGGGTCACTTAATATCGACGACGAAGGTAACCCCACACAACGTAACGTGCTGATCGAAGACGGTATTTTGAAGGGCTACATGCAAGACACCATGAACGCGCGTCTTATGAAGACGCCCGTGACGGGTAACGGGCGCCGCGAGTCGTTTGCGCATTTACCCATGCCGCGCATGACCAACACCTACATGCTTGGGGGCAAAACGCCGGCGCAAGAAATCATCGCGTCGGTAAAAAAAGGTCTGTACGCCGTCAATTTCGGCGGCGGGCAGGTCGACATCACCAGCGGCAAGTTCGTGTTCTCGGCATCCGAAGCCTACCTTATCGAAAATGGTCGGGTCACTCGCCCTGTTAAGGGGGCAACGCTCATTGGTAATGGCCCCGATGCCATGAATCGCGTTGGCCTGGTAGGCGACGATATGCAACTAGATTCGGGTGTGGGTACCTGCGGCAAAGAGGGCCAAAGCGTGCCGGTCGGTGTCGGCATGCCCACGATTCGTATCGATGGCCTTACCGTTGGGGGCACGGCTTAGGGTCAACCTGCTGCGCGTCTGTTAATCAGGTAAAGCGTTTCTACCCGATCCTAATCATCAGGGCCGGGCATTAAACAATCAGGGCGGTGTCCAAATGGTTTTGGGCGCCGCCTTTTGTTTTGCCTTGCGGGCACACCATTTACCCTTGACAGCAATCTTTAATGCCCTTATAGTTTCGGTGCGAATTAATTTTATTGGAATGTTTCGTACCATGACGAATACGCCAGAAAACATCCAGGCCTACGACCTGCGCATCTTGCGCGCACTGCGCCGTATTACCCGTGCGGTGGCGCTGCATTCGCGCCAGCTCTCGGCCGTCAGCAACATCACGGCGCCACAGCTTATCTGTCTGCGCGCCGTGGTCGAAAACAGTCCGCTAACGGCAACAGCCATCAGTCGCGAGGTACACGTTAGCGCCAGTACCGTGGTCGGTATTCTCGACCGCCTTGAAGACAAAGGTTTGGTCCGGCGCGAGCGCGGCCGCGAAGATCGTCGTATTGTTTTTGTTTCGGCAACCGAAGCCGGCATTGCGCTGGCCAAGGGCACGCCCTCGCCATTGCAGCAAAAGCTGGCCGACGCCCTGAACGAGCTGCCCGAGCTCGAGCAAGCCACCATTACCTTGTCGCTCGAGCGTATTGTCGACCTGATGGAGTCCGGCGGCGTTGCGCCGCCCGAATCAGCGGCCGATCTGGCTTCGCCCATTCTCGAAGTTCCCGACACGGGCGCGCTGCCCGAGTCTGGTCTGGCGGTTGAATGAAGCCCGCCATGACGACAGACGATTCATCAATAGCAATCGCGGCCAATACTGACGCAAAAGTCATGCCTGCATTGCGCCGGCCGCAACTTGACGACGCCAAAGCCATTCATGGCCTGATCCGGGCCTGCCCGCCGCTCGACGTTAATTCGCTTTACGTTTACTTGCTGCTGGCGCATCACCACCCCGACACTTGCGTTGTCGCTCAGGCGCCCGGGGGCGAGCTGCAAGGGTTTGTATCGGCTTATGTGCCGCCGGCAACGCCCGACGTATTGTTTGTCTGGCAGGTTGCCGTGCACGAAAGTGCCCGCGGTCTGGGCCTGGGGGGCGCCATGCTTCGGTCTTTGTTCGAGCGCCCATCGCTGTCCGGGGTCCGGTTTATTGAAACCACCGTTGGGCCCGACAACGCAGCCTCGCGTGGCATGTTTTCCTCGCTGGCCCGTCGCCTTAAAACGCAAATCAACGAATCTGCGCTGTTTGAAACGCATCACTTTGGCGAACAGGCCCACGAAGAAGAAAGACTGCTTCGTTTGGGGCCGCTGGCCCTGCCGGGCTAGTGCAGCGGGTGGGTCGGCCACTTGGGCCGCCATATACGCCACGCAATGTTTCACTTCATTAATAAGAAAGCCGGTCACCGGTCGTTCAATTTTTCCGGGCTAAGCCCCTTCAAAATCGAGAGGAAACCACAATGATGGATTTAAATATTTTTGACCGGATGGAGTCTGAAGTTCGAGGCTACATCCGGTCCTTCCCCGTTATCTTTAGCAAAGCAAAGGGGTCTGTGCTGTTCGATCAGGAAGGTCGCGAGTATCTCGATTTTTTCGCTGGTGCAGGCACCTTGAATTATGGCCACAACAACCCCGTACTGAAAGAAAAGCTGATCGAGTACGTTGCAGATGACGGTGTGGTCCATGGCCTTGATATGGCGACCGATGCCAAAAAATACTTTATGGAAACCTTCGAGCGTGTGCTGCTCAAGCCGCGCGGTTGGGATTACAAAATGCAGTTCACCGGCCCGACAGGCACCAATGCCGTCGAAGCCGCACTCAAGCTGGCGCGCCTGGTCAAAGGCCGTCAAAACGTGGTTGCCTTTACACACGGCTTTCATGGCGTGAGTGGCGGTTCGTTGGCTGTGACCGCCAACCAGAAATTCCGTGACGCAGCCGGCGTGTCGTTGGCCAACACCACGTTTGTGCCCTTCGACGGCTATATGGGCCCCGACTTCAACACAATCGATTATTTCGAGCGCATGTTGGAAGACCCCAGCAGCGGTATGGATCTGCCCGCTGCCGTGATTGTTGAAACGGTTCAGGGCGAGGGCGGTGTCAATGTGGCAACGCACCGCTGGTTGCGCGACCTTGAAAAGCTCTGCCGCAAGTACGACATGCTGCTCATCGTCGATGATATTCAGGTCGGTTGCGGTCGCACAGGCAGTTTCTTCAGTTTTGATTCGGTGGGTATCAGCCCCGATATCATCACGCTGTCCAAGTCATTGTCCGGTTTTGGTCTGCCGATGTCGCTGGTGCTGATGAAGCCCGAGCTCGACGTCTGGAAGCCTGGTTCTCACAGCGGCACTTTCCGCGGCAACAACCTTGCATTTGTTACCGCAGCTCAGGCTCTCGATAGCTACTGGGCCGATAACCGCTTTGAAAAAGAGGTTGGCCGAAAGGCTGAAATCGTACGTGATCGTCTGGAAAGCATTGTTCAGAGCTATCCGTCAGCAGGCCTGAGTGTTCGTGGCCGTGGTTTGATTCAAGGTCTGGTGACGCCGGCCGACGACGACCTTGCCAATGCCATTTCGGCCAAGGCGTTCGAGCATGGGCTGGTAATTGAAACATCAGGCGCCAATGACGAGGTTCTTAAGTTGTTGCCTGCCCTGACCATTGAAGAAGAGCAGCTGAAGAAAGGGCTCGAAATTATTGAGCGCAGCGTGGCGGAAGTGTTCGAGGCCCGCGGCGTCAGTGCAAAAGTTTTGAAATTTGGAGGTAAGCGTCGATGATCGTCAAGAATGTTAAAGATGTAATTGGTACCGACCAGGAAGTGGTTACCGAAAACTGGCTGAGCCGCCGTGTTTTGTTAAAAAAAGACGGCATGGGGTTTTCGTTTCACGAAACGATTATTTTCCCGGGTACCGAGACGCACATTCACTACAAGAACCATCTTGAAGCCGTGTGGTGCGTTGAGGGCGATGGCGAAATTGAAACTATTGCCGACGGCAAAAAGTATGCACTTGGCCCAGGCGTGGTCTATGCACTCGACCAGCACGACGAGCACTGGCTGCGTGGCGGTAAAGAGCCTTTGCGTGTGATTTGTGTGTTCAACCCGCCTATTACCGGCAAAGAAGTACACGATGCCGACGGCGTGTATCCCGCCGAGGTCGCCGACGCGGTTTGATTTGTTCCAGGAGGACTGTATGACAACACTACAAGATATTTATTCTTCGCGTGATGCCAACACGTCAGCCATTATTGCGCGCCAGGACCCTGTCGTTTATGCCCAGGGTACCTACGCTCAGGCGCTGACCGAAGCGCAGCTCGAATCCTATGCCCGGGATGGCTTCATCGTCTTGCACGATGTGTTCAACCCGGACGAGGTGCAGGCAATGCTGGCCGAGGTCAAGCGCATGAGCGAAGACCCGGATGTCGTGAAGCTCGATGAAGCCATTACCGAACCCGGCAGCGATGCCGTACGTTCGATATTCCGGATGCACGAGCTGAGCGACATGGCGTCCGGGCTGGCGCGTGACCCGCGCCTTATTCACGTGGCGCGCCAGGTGTTGGGTTCCGAGGTATATATTCACCAGTCGCGGGCAAATCTTAAGCCGGGCTTCAAAGGTAAAGAGTTTTATTGGCACTCCGACTTCGAAACCTGGCATGTGGAAGACGGTATGCCGCGTATGCGGGCGTTAAGTTGTTCGGTGCTGCTGACCGACAACAACGCGTGCAATGGCCCGCTCATGCTTGTGCCAGGTTCGCACCAGCAGTTTATTGCCTGCCAGGGCGAAACCCCCGATAACCACTACAAGCAGTCGCTGAAAAAACAAGAGTTCGGTGTACCCGACCCAATCAGCTTGCAACTGTTGGTAGAGCAGGGGGGGATACAGGCGGCGACTGCGCGGGCCGGGTCGGTGATTTTCTTCGATTGCAACACCATGCATGGTTCGGCCAGCAACATTTCGCCTTGGCCGCGCGCCAATGTGTTCATGGTGTACAACAGCATCGAAAACACACTCGAGGCGCCCAGAAACGGCCTTAAGCCGCGTCCCGAATACATTGCCACCCGCAAGAAATTTGTTCCTCTCGAGCCACTCGAAGCCAAGGCAGCCGCTATCTGACCGGCAAAGGCATTGATGGTTTGTTTGGCGTTGTGAAGCGTTTGCTTTCGCAACGCTTTTTTTATGTCAGCTTAAGGAATGCGCGGGTCCGCGCTTCACGCGGCGCGGTGAACAGGGTTTCGGGGTCGCCTTCTTCGACAATTTCTCCTTTGTCGAAAAACACAACCCGGTCGGAAATCTCCCGGGCAAACTGCATCTCGTGGGTGACCAGCAGCAACGTCAGGTCGTCTTCGCTGGCCAGCCGCTGGATGACCTGCAACACCTCGCCCACCAGCTCGGGGTCGAGCGCCGAGGTGGGCTCGTCGAACAGCATGATGCGTGGTTTCATGGCCAGGGCGCGTGCAATGGCCACGCGTTGCTGCTGGCCGCCTGAAAGCTGACGCGGGAACTTGTCGGCATGGTCGGTAAGCCCGACCAGCGCCAGATAATGTTCGGCGCGTTCGTTGGCTTCTTGTTTGGATAGCCCCAGCACATGGATCGGGGCTTCGGTGATATTGCGCCGTACGGTCATGTGGGGAAACAGGTTGAACTGCTGAAACACCATGCCCATGTGTTTGCGCATGTCGTGCAGGTGTCTGGCCGAGGCAGGCATCAGTGCACCGGCTTTCTGTTCGTGCCATAGCGGCTGGCCGGCCACATAAACCACACCCGAGTCGATCGGTTCGAGCGTCATGAGAATGCGCAGGACGGTGGACTTTCCTGAGCCCGACGGGCCGATAATCGTTACTTTCTCGCCGGCCTCGATGGCGAGGTTCAGACCGTTCAGGACGCGAGCCTCGCCGAACTGTTTGACGACATTGTCAAAGCGGATGATGGGGGTGTTCATCGTAACGGTATCCCTTGTTGCGGCAAACGCTTGTCCAGAACGCGAATGCCGGCGGCGGCCACAAGCGTCATGAGCAGGTAAAGCCCGCCCACCATGGACAGCGGTATTAAATAGTTAAACGTGCGATCGCCGATAATCTTTGCCACATTGAGCATCTCCAGCACCGATACCACCGACAGCAACGGGACGTCTTTCATGATGGATACCAGGTAGTTGCCCAGCGCCGGGATGATTCTGGGTATGGCTTGCGGCAGGACGATGATGCGAAACGTGTGCAGGCGTGAAAAATCAAGTGCCTTGGCGGCTTCGTGCTGGCCGCGGGGTATAGCCTCGATGCCTGCCCGGTACACTTCGGAGGTGTAGGCGCTGTATTGCAGGCCCAGGGCCAGGGCGCCCGTCATGAAGGCGGGCAACACAATGCCGTAGTCGGGCAACACGTAGTACAAAAAAAACAGCTGGATCAGTAAGGGTGTGTCGCGCAAAAACTCGCTGACGAACCGGGCCGGCCACGACACAACGCGCAAGGGTGCGCTTTTCAGGGCGGCAAGCAGCAGGCCGAATAACGCCGCCAGTACAAACCCGATAACCGTCGCCTGCAGCGTCACCCAAAGGCCGCGCAGCAAGATGGGCAAGATCGAGGCCGCGAAGAGCCAGTTCGAGTCGGTGTTCCATTCGATACCAAACAGCATGGTGTGGTCCTTTGCGGCGTTACGAGTGGCGCCAGCGGCCAACATGGTGTGCCAGCAGTTTCATCAACGCTGCAAGCATCAGTGCCATGCCAAAGTACATGAACAGCAGCAAGGTATAAACGGTTGTGCTGTCTTGGGTGAAGTTACGGATTTGTTCAGCCCGAAAGGCCAGGTCGCCCAGGCTTATTAGCGACACCAAGGCGGTGTCTTTAAGGTTTTGTATGGCCAGGTTACCGAAGCTCGGCATCATTTCGGGGAGGGCCTGCGGCAGGCAGATGCGCCACAATGTCTGGCGATCTGTAAAGTTCAGTGCTCGCGCCGCTTCATGTTGGTCTTTCGATACCGATTGCAACGCGCCGCGTACAACTTCGGCCCCATAGGCGCCAATATTCAATGCCAGGGCGATGGTGCCGGCCAGCATCGGGTCAAGCCGAAAATCAAGGCCCAGGGTTTCGCCAAGCAGGGGCAGGGCGAAGTAAATCCAGAAAAGCTGCACCAGAAGCGACGTACCGCGGAACAGCTCGATGACGGCGATACTGGGCAGGCGAAGCCAGGTGTGTTTTGAAAGGCGCCCGATGCCCAGCGTAAACGACAGCAATGCGCCCAGCAGGGTGGAGTAGACCGCCAACTGGGCGGTGACCCATGCCCCCTCGAGCAGTGGCGGCAAGTAGCTTATGAACACAGTTGTTGGGTCGTGCGTTGTGTCGACTGTTCAATATCGGCCTCAGAGAAGCCGTAGTTACGCAAAATGGCCTGCCATTCATCGGTTTTCTTGAAGGCGGCCAGCGCTTCGTTTACGGCTTGCTGCAGCGATTCTGAGCCCTGCGCGAAGGTAAAGGCGCCCCAACTGCGTACCGGCGCGCCGCCAATGACCGGGTCGGAGAAATTGGCGGCCTGCTCGACCTTGTCACTTTTGGCGGCCAGTTCGGTCACGGTAAGGCTGGTGGCAGCGTAAGCGTCGGCTCGTCCGGTTGCGACCGTCGATATGGCGTCGGCGTTGTTTGCAATGGTCACCATGTTTGCTTCGGGTACGCCCATGGCTTGAAGCATTTCAAGTTGGTCAGCGCCCGCCATAATGGCCACTTTCATACCGGGTTGGCTGAATTGCTGGAAGCTGTTGATGTTTTTGGGGTTGTCGCGGGAGACAAGCAAGCCCTCGCCATATGAGGTGTTGGGTTCGGAAAACAAGACTTGCTGACACCGTTGCGGCAAGATGGCCATTTCGGCTGCCACCATGTCGAACCGGCCGGCTTTCAGCCCCGGAATCAGCGCGCTGAAGCTGGCTGTTTCCCATTTGATGCTCTTGATGCCCAAGGCTTTGACGATGTGCCGGGCAACGTCGGGCCCCGCGCCTTTGGCCTCGCCCGACAGGTCGGTGTAGCCGTAGGGGATTTCGTTAGCCACGGCGATACGGATCGTGCCGCGCTCGCGAATTTGCGCGAGGGTGTCACTGTGAGCGGGTATGGCCCAAACCCAAACTAAGGCAAGAGCAGCCAGGCGACGCGCGACGTTGCTGAATGTTGGCATGTGATCCTCTTCTTTTTATGGTTTCATCATCAATGATACGAAGAAAAATCATAGCGCACATAATCATTTGTATACAAATCAATAAGTCGTTGCGGATCGGACTGTTCTTGTGCTAGGATAGGCCCCTATGTACCGTGCTACGAACTTTTTCTTCTTTTATTTTTTTACTTTTCCGACACGTCTGGTGGGGGAAGGGAAGAAACGTATTACCTCGTAGCAAACAAAATTCCCAAAAAGCCGCCAGCGTCGCTAGGCGGCTTTTTTTGTATCGTTCAGGAGTCGCAAGTGCCTTACAACACCGATGATCTACGTATCCGAGAAATCAAGGAGCTTAGCCCGCCCGCGCATGTCATGCGCGAGTTTGCTGCCACCGAGGCGGTCTCGTCAACCGTTTATGCTGCGCGGTCGGCCATCCACAATATCCTGCACGGCACCGATGACCGTCTGGTCGTGGTAATCGGGCCCTGCTCGATTCATAATGTCGATGCCGCCCTTGAATACGCGGGGCGCCTGAAGGCGCAGCGCGACCGCTTCAGTGGCGAGCTCGAGATCATTATGCGGGTGTATTTCGAGAAGCCGCGCACGACGGTTGGCTGGAAAGGGCTAATCAACGATCCTGGCCTTGACGGCAGCTTCAACATTAACCTGGGTTTGCGCACCGCGCGCGAATTGCTGTTGCAGGTCAATAGCCTGGGCTTGCCTGCCGGTTGCGAGTTCCTCGACATGATTACCCCGCAATACATTGCCGACCTCGTCTCTTGGGGGGCGATTGGCGCGCGCACCACCGAGAGCCAGGTTCACCGCGAGTTGGCGTCGGGGTTGTCGTGCCCGGTGGGGTTCAAGAACGGGACAGACGGCAACATCAAAATTGCCGTCGACGCCATCAAGGCAGCTTCGCAACCACATCACTTCCTGTCGGTCACAAAAGGGGGGCATTCGGCCATTGTGTCTACCGCCGGCAACGAAGACTGTCACGTTATTTTGCGTGGTGGCAAGCAACCTAACTACGACGCCGCCAGCGTCGAGGAAACGTCGGCCGTACTGGCCAAATCGGGCTTGCGCCCGCGCATCATGATTGATGCCAGCCATGCCAACAGCAATAAAGATTACCGCAATCAACCGGCGGTCATCGACGACGTCGCGCGTCAAATGGAAGCCGGCGACGAGCGCTTGTTTGGCGTCATGATCGAAAGCCATCTGGTCGAGGGCCGTCAAGATCTGGTGGCCGGGCAACCCCTGGTGTATGGCCAGAGTATCACTGACGGCTGTGTTGACTGGGATTCCTCCGTGCGCATGCTCGAGCGCCTGGCCGCGGCGGTCAAGAAGCGTCGCGAGGCCGTCGCCAGCGTCCTCGACAACTAACAAAGGTTTTATTGCATGTCAGCACAGTCTGCCTCGAAGGGGCGTGTTGTTATCGGTATGTCAGGCGGGGTCGACTCGTCGGTGTCTGCCTGGCTGCTCAAGCAACAAGGGTACGAAGTGGTCGGTCTTTTCATGAAAAACTGGGAAGATGACGACGACTCCGAGTATTGCTCGTCGCGGCAAGACTGGATCGACGCCGCCAGTGTGGCCGATTTGCTGGGTATTGAAATCGAGGCCGTCAACTTTGCCGCCGAGTACAAAGACCGGGTATTTGCCGAATTCTTGCGGGAGTACTCCGCCGGGCGCACGCCCAACCCCGACGTCTTGTGCAACGCCGAAATCAAGTTCAAGGCGTTTCTCGATCATGCCATGTCGTTGGGGGCCGAGCGCATTGCCACAGGGCACTACGCGCGTGTCCGCGAAGTGCAGGGTGCCGGCGGCCCGCAGTGGCAATTGCTCAAGGCGCTCGATCACACCAAAGATCAAAGCTATTTCCTGCATCGCCTGAATCAGGCCCAGTTGTCGAAAACTTTGTTTCCGTTGGGCGAAATCCCTAAAACTCAAGTGCGCGAAATCGCACAGCAGTTGGGCTTACCTAACGCAGCCAAGAAAGATTCCACCGGCATATGTTTTATCGGCGAGCGTCCATTTCGGGAGTTTCTTAACCGATATTTGCCAACACAGCCGGGCCCCATCAAAACACCCGATGGTAAAACCATCGGACGCCATCAGGGGCTGGCGTTTTATACGCTGGGGCAACGCAAAGGCTTGGGCATTGGTGGTGTGAAGGGGCATCAGAGCGACGATGGTACGGCGCAGGCCTGGTACACCGCACGCAAAGACCTTGAAAACAATGTGTTGTATGTGGTCCAGGGGCATGATCACCCCTGGTTGTTGCAGCACACGTTACAGGCCCAAGATGCCAGTTGGGTGGCGGGTCATGCGCCAAAAGCCGGTGCCTTTGGTGCGAAAACGCGCTACCGGCAGGCCGATGCCGCGTGCGCACTCGAGTCTGCCACTGAAGAGGGTTGCTTTACCTTGCGCTTTGACGACGCTCAGTGGGCGGTGACTCCGGGGCAGTCGGCGGTTTTGTACGACGGCGATGTCTGCCTGGGCGGCGGGATCATCATCTGACGCCTGTATGGGTGTGGTCTGTACGGCGCCTCTTGATGGCAAAACGTTAAGCCCAACGCTAAAAGGCCCGGAATTGTCCGGGCCTTTTAGCGTTGGGCTTAACCGTGTTCACAGTTGAACTGTGCGTAAAACTTACGAGGGCAATTTGGGAATGGTTGCCGAGAACGATGGTCGCGTCAGGAGTTTGGTGTACAGCGCAGCCAAATGCGGGTAGGTTTCACGCCAGTTAAGGTCGGGCATGCGAAAGTCGAGAAAACCCAGGGCACAGCCCACCGCGACGTCGGCCAGACTAAGGTTAACCCCCATACA
The DNA here is from genome assembly GCF_014237865.1 of Pusillimonas minor. GTDB lineage: Bacteria > Pseudomonadota > Gammaproteobacteria > Burkholderiales > Burkholderiaceae_B > Neopusillimonas > Neopusillimonas minor. Next base: position 145,462 of record NZ_JACJUU010000007.1, on the reverse strand, counting down.
GTAGTTGTTTGGGCCCAGGCTGCGCTCCATCGAGACCAGCGCCGACGTAATCTTGCCGCGCTGGCGTTGTATCCAGTCTTCGCTGCGCAGGTGCTCGGGGCGACGTCCTTCGGCAACAATGGTAACGCCCGCATCGAGCAGGCCGTCGGCAATGGCTTCCCAGCATTTTGTGGCGGTGCGGTCGCGCCCGCTTTGCGGCAGCAAACGTCCTACGGGCGACAGCGTATCGAGGTACTCGACGATAACGCGGGAATCGAAAATGCTGCCGCCGTCGTCGGTGACCAGACAGGGCACCTTGCCCAACGGGTTGTATTCTTTGATTTTGGTGTCGGCCGCCCAGACATCCTCAAGAACCAGCTCGTAGTCGAGCTTTTTCTCTGCCATGACAATGCGAACTTTACGTACGTATGGGCTGGTCAGCGAACCGATAAGTTTCATGGCGAAATCTTGAAGTAGAAGGTGCAAAAAGTATATCAGGGATGGCGCTGATGTCAGCCCCTGCAAAGGCCGGATGCCGGGGCGGCGGCGCTTCGTGACAGATTCTGTGCCTTATATCCCACAGTATGGGGTGGGTGGTAAAATCCCGGCTTGTTTTTTTCTTCGTGAGTCGTAATGCAAATCGCCGATCAACTTAGTCAATTGAATGCGCTGTCGCCGCTTGATGGCCGTTATGCCGCCAAGGGTAACCCGTTGCGCGCCACGCTGTCCGAGGCCGGTTTTATGGCCCATCGGGTCGAGGTTGAGGTGGCGTGGCTGATCGGCTTGTCAGACGCCGGCTTGCCCGAACTGCCCACGTTCAGCCAGGCCGCCCGTGCGCAGCTCAAGGCCCTGGTCGATAACTTTTCGGAAGCCGATGCCGCACGTATTAAAGATATTGAAAAGGTCACCAACCACGACGTGAAGGCGGTTGAGTACTGGCTGAAAGAGCAGGTGGCAGGTAACGCCGAACTGGCCAAAGCGGCCGAGTTCATTCATTTTGCCTGCACCTCTGAAGACATCAACAACACATCGCATGCCCTGATGCTTTCACGTGCGCGCGATGGTTTCTTGTTGCCTCGGCTGACTGAACTTGCCGCCAAGCTGCGCGAGCTTGCCCATACGTACGCCGACCAGCCTTTGCTGTCGCGCACTCACGGGCAACCGGCCAGCCCCAGTACCCTGGGTAAAGAGTTTGCAAATGTTGTGGCGCGCCTCGACCGCGCCATTGCCGCCGTTGCTGCCGTTCAGCCGTTAGCCAAGTTAAACGGCGCGACAGGCAATTACAACGCCCATATTTCGGCCTATCCCGAAATCAATTGGCCGGCGTTCAGTGCCGGCGTGCTTAACGCGTTGGGGCTAGAACAAAATCCTTACTCTATCCAGATCGAACCGCATGACTGGATGGCCGCATTGTTCGATGCAGTCGCCCGGGCCAACACCATTATTCTCGACCTGAATCGCGACATCTGGGGGTATATCTCGCTGGGGTATTTCAAGCAGCGCCTCAAAGAAGGCGAGGTCGGGTCGTCGACCATGCCGCACAAAGTCAATCCCATCGACTTCGAGAACTCCGAAGGCAATATCGGCCTGGCCAATGCCGTTTTACGTCATTTGTCCGAAAAACTCCCCGTGTCGCGGTGGCAGCGCGACCTGACCGACTCTACCGTGCTGCGCAACCTGGGGGTTGGTTTTGGTTATTGTGCCGTGGCCTGGGATGCCTGCCTGCGCGGGCTGAACAAGCTTGAGCTTAACGCTGCGGCCATTGATGCCGATATTGATAACTGCTGGGAAGTGTTGGCCGAGCCGGTTCAAACCGTGATGCGTCGCTATGGTTTGCCCCAGCCCTATGAGCAACTGAAGGCGCTGACACGCGGCAAGGGTATTAACCAGCAAGGCCTTACCGAGTTCATTCAGGGGCTTGATTTACCTGCCGAGCCCAAGGCCCGCTTGCTGGCCATGACGCCGCGGTCTTACGTCGGCCTGGCTGCCGAATTGGCCCGTAAAATTTAAGCCTGTTTTTTGCCGGTATGCAATGCCCCCTGTTGGGGGCATTATTATTTTCAGTTCACGCTTTGCGAACTTTGCATCTGTGCCTGGGCAGCCAGGATTTTTTCTTCGAGCTCGGGCGATGTTTTTAGCGCCAGCATAGGCGTTGATTCGCCATCGCTGTCGTCTTGCTCGAGTTCGAGCGTAATGCTTTGGCCTTCGAAGGCTGCCGGGTTGGCCTGTATTTGTACGTATTGCTTGAGCAGGCGATCGACGGCTTTTTGTGCTTCGGTCAGCTGAATACCCAGGCTTGATTCGGCATGCAGACGGAACTGTTGTTCGATGGTTTTGGCCAGGTCCCAGCTGAAAAACACCAGGGCCTTGTCACCAAAGCATTCGGGGTGCAGAAAACCCCAGTTTTCGGACTGTGTTTGATTCAAAATTGCACACGCTGTAGTAAAGATTGCCAGACTGCATTGTAGCTGTTGGTGTGGGGTTACGTCTGTCAGCGCAGGGCCATCCAGGCCAGTGCAACAAGCAGGAGCCCGAAATACACGACGATGCCGGTGACCAGACTGGTCATGACGATATTTAGTTTTTGCCTGAAGGAAAGACGGCCAGGGGTGCCATTGTGTTTTCTTAAGTGCCAGCCAATGGCAAGTGCCATGGAAAGAATACTGACCAGAATAATTGCGATTTTCATGCCCCTATTCTAGTCGGCGGGGCATCGAGGTGGTCAAGCGGTGTGGCAACCCGAAAGGCCGCCACACCCGGCGTGTCAGTAAATGGGGATGCGGTTCAGGCTGGCGGCCAGCTCTGTAAAGGCTTCGCAGTACCTGTCGTTGTAGCGGTCGCTGCTACCCGCGTCGTTCAGCTTGCCTTGAAGCGTTGCAATGGCGTGTTGGCGTTTGTCTTCGGGGGTGTCGGCAATAGCTTCGTGGAAGCCGGCTGAAAAGTCATCGGCCATGCCGGTCAGGTCGGCAAAAATCATGCCGTCGGTGTCATAGTGGCGCGCAATTTTAAGGGCGCGTCCCCAGAACAGGTCGAGAGTTTCATTCATGGGTTGTCTCCTGTGCAGTTGACACGGTGGGACACCAGAGGGCGCAAAACCGTGGACAACATACGGGCTTTTGAACGACCGGAATGTGCAGGCTTTTGAATATTGATTGTGGGTAGCCGGGTGCACGTGGGTCGCAGCGGATGAAACGACTTCTGGTCAGGCAACTGAAGGGTAGCAAAATCATTCGCGCGTGTGTGTTGCGAAATGTAATGTTTCGTGGCGGACACTTTTGCCCCTGGCTTGGGGTGTGTCAGCACGGCATCTAATTGCTTTTGTTTTTTTATAAGTTACTGAAAAATAATTATTTTTTATTGGATTAAAAAAGCGCCGATGGTGGCTGAATCAGGCCATTCGTACAACCCGGGCTTTTTTAGGCGTCGCCAAAGCCGCAGCATACGTCCATGTTCAACGGGGATGTTCCCCGGGGGGAGTGGCTTGAATGGGAAAGACGCGAACGTTGTATTTGCCGATGCTGCTGCTGGCTGGGTGCGCCCAGTTTCCGGACCTGCAAACGGCATTCAAGTCGCTCGAGCCGGCCGGGGTGCCGGACAGTGCGGCATTGGGCGGGGGGCAGTTTCATTTTGACTGGGTTTTGTCGGGTGACCGCAATATTGCGCCGTTGCAGGTGTTTGATAACGGCCGCAACGTCTGGCTGCAGTTCGGGCCGGGCAGCCCTGTGCCGGCGTTGTTCGCCCGTTCGCTCAAGCAGGCCCTGCAGCAGGGTGTGGCCGGCGATCGTTTGCTGACGCCTCGGCGCCAGGGTGATTTTCTCGTCATTGACGAGGTGCCGGCGTTGCTGGTGATTCGCGGCGGTCATTTGCAAGCCTTTGCCCGTCGGGACGGCGAGGACTTGCCCAGCGCGGGTGCTGGCGAGGCCCTTGGGGACAATACTGCTGTGCATCCGGTTGCACATGGTGCGCCATTGCCACCACCCTTGCCACCACCCTTGCCGGTGCCCACGCCGCCGCACCCGCCTGTGCCGTCGCTACCTAAGCCGTCACCGCAACCGCAGGTGTCGTCGCTTGTTGCCCCGGAGCCGACTTTGCCTGCGCCGGAGGCGTCGGGCGATATCATGCCTGTTGCGCCGTCGGAGGCCAACCTTGGGCCTGCGCCGGTGCCGTCCCAAACCCCGACGTATGCCGTGGGTCGATCCGACGGTACGCTGCGCCAAACCCTGGTTCGCTGGGCGGAACAGGCCGGTTGGGATTTTGGGCCAGAGCACTGGATGGTGGATGTCGATATACCGATTACCGGCGCGGCGAATTTCGATGTGCCGTTTATCGAGGCGGTGCAGGCTTTGGTTGGCAGCACAGAACTCGCGGTTAAGCCACTGCAGCCTTGTTTTTATTCCAATCGCGTGTTGCGTATCGTGCCTTATGCGCAGGCCTGTGACCGTACCCGTACCGCGGCAGGACAATCATGATGTCGCTCAAGTTCGGCGCGGTGCTGGCCTTGGGGTTGATGCTTTCCGGGTGCGCCTTGCACGAGCGGTTACGCGAGATATCGCAACGGGTTGTAGAAACGGGGGACAGTATCGATCAGCGTCAGCGCGCTTTTGCTGCGCAATTGGCCGATGCCGACGTACGCCGCTCGGCCCAGCACGTCGATCGCCCCTGGCTGGTGGGTAAACCGCTACCGCTGTCGCGCGAGCTGACATTGCCGGTGGCGTTGCGGGCCAACGTTAAAACCACGCTTATTTTTACTGCCGAGCCGCGACCTTTGCCGGTGATTGCACGACGGATAACTGCGGCGACCGGGATACCCGTACATGTCCGGCCCGAAGCGCTCTGGCCACTTGAACGTTTCTCTCCACGACTGGCTGGCGGAGATGCCGCGGGCCAGGGGGCTGTGGTGCCTGCCGAATCTGCCATGCGGCTGGATGGCGAGGCTCAGCCCTTGTCAGCCATTCTGGACAGTGTGGCGGCCACGCTCGGGGTGTACTGGCGTTACGCACAGGGTCGTATCGAGTTCTATCGCACTGAAACCCGGGTGTTCAATGTCCGGGCGTTGACGCAGGCCGCCCAGTCCGAGGCGTCTCTGGGGGCCAATCGAAGCGGCCAGGACCAGGGCTTTTCCAGTACTTCAAGTACACGGCTGCAAAGCGAGCAAATTGGCGTGATGGACGTTGTAAAGGCACGTCTTGAGCCCTTTCTGACGCGGGCCGGTGTTGCCGTGGCGCAAGAGGGCGCCAGTGCGTTGGTTGTGGTCACCGACACGCCCGAAGTATTGCAGCGTATCGCGACTTATCTCGACCAGGAGAACCTGGCGCTGACCCGTCGTATCCGACTGGTCTTTGAAGAAATAACCCTGGTCACGAAAGAGACTGCGGAAGCCGGGATGGATTGGGATCTGGTTTTTACCAGCGCGCGTATGGCGGCCTCGGCTGCGTCGGCGGGGTCTGTTGTGGCCGAGGCCGCCAGTCTTGGGGTGTCGCTTGCCGAGGGGCCGTTCAAAGGATCCGAGGCCATGATCAAAGCGCTTGGTCAGGTGGGGCAGGTGGTAAGGCGCAGCAGCGTTCCGGTATTGACACTAAACCGACGACCGGTCACACATGCGGTTCGCACAACGTTTTCGTATATCGACAAAGTGCAAACCACGGCCTTGGGCCAAGGGCAGGACAGCAGCTTGCCTACCGTGTCGGTCAGCCAGAAAGAAGAGACGGTGGGTTCGTTGTTGACCCTGATCCCGGATGCGCAGGAAAACGGTCAGATTTTATTGTCACTGGCTTACGACAACACCGTAGCGCAACCAATCAAATCAGTGACGTTTGGCGACGCGCGAAATCCTTTGCAGCTGCAACAGGTCACTATAGACGGCAACGGTACGGTTCAACAGCTGGTTCTGCAGCCGGGTCAGCCTGTGCTGGTGTCGGGCTTCGATCGCGCCCAGCACGAGCTTGACACACGTCGCCTGAATCCAGGGATGCCCATGTTGCTGGGGGGCAGCGACCGCGCCGCGCAACAGCAGATCAAGACAGTCATTGTCATTACGGCGCAAGTCGAAGAGGGGTTCTAGTCATGGCCGATGACACGATGTGGTGTGAGCGTCTGGATGGCAAATGTCTGGTGTTCGGCCTGGACTGGCTGCCATTGCTCGGGGGGCACACCCGAAAGCAGGTCATGGCAAAGGCCAGGCGCTATCGCGCTACGCATTGCGTGACACCCTCCGAGCATGCGGCGGCCATGGGGTTGATCCAGTTCCCGCGCAATGAGGCGTCGCGTCACGAGCCGCATTATTCGGCGGCCCAGATTGTGGCGGGTCTGTACCCGTCGGGAACCGTGGCGGTATCCATTGTTTTACAGCCCGGGCGACATTGGCTTGTGGCCGTGCACGAAGGTGCAGTCATAGCGCGCACTGACATAGTGCTGGGGTCCATCGGTCAGATCACCGGGCTCATAGACGAGTTGCGACTGGCGTACGCCCATATCCGGCACTTGGGTGTTGCGCAGGGTGATCCGGGCGCCCCAGGCCTGGGGGCGTTGGCGGCTGCTGCCGACGATAGAGCTTTACTGTGGCGTATTCCGGGGCGCTGGGCGCCCAAAGGGCTTTCTGCGTTCGTGGTGGTTGTTTGCGTTGTGGCGGGGGGCGGTGCGTTTGCTGCCGGTGCCGCGGGCCGTTGGTTGTCTGGGCAGCCGGCACCCGGCCCGTTGTCCACTCAGGCGACGATGCAGGCTTGGGTGTCGGCCAGGTCTGCGGCCACTGCATCGGTGCTGGTGCACGGTGTCGATGGGATGCAGCAGTTGTTGCTGTCTTTGTATCGTGTGCCTGTCCAGATCAGTGGATGGCGGCTGGTCAGTGTGTTGTGCAAACCTCTTTCCAGGACCTGGCGCTGTACGGCGTCCTTGCGCCGCAGCGGTCGCCATGCCAATAACCAACGCCTGATGGCTTTGGCGCCCAACGGCTGGGCACTGCGTTTCTTGTCGGTGGATGACGTTGAGGCGGACTGGGTGGTGACGGGGGCGGCCACACCGCTTTCAGCGTCCGTCTTGAATGACAGCCGGTGGGGGGACAAGTATTGGCTCAGCAGCTTGCAGCATATCAGCAGGGCGTTCGTCACGCTGAAAGCTTCGCCTGCGGTGCCACACAAGTTTCCTGGGCCGGTCGACACCCAAGGTTCGCCGGTACCTCGACCGGAAGGGTTTCGCACGTATCAGGTACGGTCGTTTCAGGTCGAGGGGCCGTTGCGCTCTTACAGCTTGCTCTTGCCCAACCTGACCGGTGTGCGTTGGCAGCAAGTCACGCTGACGCTCAAAGCCCTCGAACGACCTACTTTGCAGCAAAGTCAGCTTTATCTGTCGGCAAAAGGGGAACGCTATGAATGGCAAAGTTGAGCGCACCCCGAGCCGTCGCCTTGCATGGGCCGTGCTTCGTCGGCCGCAGCGTTTGCTGATGCGCTGCCTGTGCGCACTGATGCTTGTTGCCGTACCGGGAGTCGCTGTCACGTCATCGTCCGTCGAACAAGCTGCACAGGCTGAACAATCCCCCCCGGCTGCAGCGACGGATCACCTGGCGGATGACCAGATGCTGGTGCGTGAGCTGATGCGGGCCGAAGCGGCGCTGGCACTGAGCCTTATGCGTGACGAGCGCGTTCCCGTGCGCCGCGCGCAGGAGGGGCGACCCCTTGCGCCGGATCGGGCGATGTCTTTGGTTACCCGGCCGGTGCTGCAGGGCATCTACGGTGTCGGCAAGCGCTTGCTGGCCGAGGTGCAGTGGCAGGGCGAAACCTATATTTACTTAAACGGCCGCGCATTGCCGGTTGGCCGCGTGGCCGACCCCAAGGTTTACTTGCTGCAGGCGATTCAGTCGCGCTGCGTGCAGCTGGCGCGGGGTGATGCCCGGGTCACCCTGTGTCTGGACCACGACTCGGAGAAAGGCTGATGATGAAACGATCTTCCTGGCGCCTCGATCTGCGTTTTCCGCGTCATCGGGTCAGCGACGTTCTGCCGGTTGATGAACGCTTCGATTACGCCGATGCGGTTGTCGTGTCGTCGGCCGACGATTTACATGTGATCCAGCCGCCCATTCGTCGTTCGCTAAGCAACGAGCTGGGCGTCGAGGCCTTGGCTGCCAGGCTGTGTCCTGTGCAATTAACCGATGACAGCGTTGCCATATTGGCCTTGGGCGAGCACGTTGGGGGAGATCAGGCCGACGAGCTCGCCAGGCAGTTGCGCGAGCGCGGGTTCCGGATGGCGTGTCCGCAACGTTATGTGCTGGCGGCCCCTTTGTTGTTGTCGATTGCACGCCACCAGTTGGCCGGATCAAGCGGTCTGGTTTCGTTAGAGCCGGGGGCATCGGGGTCCGCGCTGGCAGCGGCTTTCCAGGATATGGTCGAGTGGGGCGTGCGAAACGGGGCAAGTGATATTCACCTGAATGTGCACTATGACCAGCCCGATTCCGAAGTACGTTTTACCTTGCAAGGCCGTTACGTTGCGCCCGACCGGTTTCGTCGTATTCCAACGGCCACATTAAACGAAATGCTTGCCGTGGTCTGGATGGATATTCGGGGAGGGAACGGGGCCGTTTTCGACCCCACCAGCGAGCAGCAAGGGGCGCTGGTTCGTCAGGTCGATGGTCGTGGCATTTTGTTGCGTTGGGCATCCATGGCTGCCGAGCGCGGGCCCAGCGTCTGTTTGCGTTTGCTTGACAGGTCGCGGGCCCACGAACAGCAAGATCTTGAACAATTGGGCTACTTGCCCGAGCAAGCCGGCTTGATTCGCCAGGCGGTGCAAAGAGAAGGCGGGGCTGTCGTCTTTGCCGGCACCGTGGGCTCGGGCAAGTCGACGTCGATGGCCGCACAGATTGCCGCCCTGCCGCCCGACCGGAAAGTCATGACGCTGGAAGACCCGGTGGAGTATCTCATTCCTGGCGCCGTTCAGAATACGATCAGTCGCGACCCGTCCCGCGAGCGGCATGATGGTTTTTCAGCCAAGCTGCGCGCGCTCAAGCGTTCGGCCATGACTGACGTCTTGTTGGGCGAGGTGCGTGACCGGGAGACCGGCGAGGCTTTTATGGATCTGGCCAGTTCGGGGGTGAGCGTGTATACGACGACGCATGCACCCTCGGCACTGCTGGTGCCCGACCGGCTGGCATCCTCTGTCATTGGTGTTGCCCGTGATTTTCTGGCAACGCCGGGCGTGCTCAAGCTGGTGGTGCATCAAGTGCTGCTGCCCAGGCTGTGCGGCCGGTGCGCCTTGACGGCGCCGACGGCTTGCCCGTTGTCCGGCATGGCGACGACGACACCGCATCTGCTTGCTGTCCTTGGCTCTTTGCCCAGCCTGGATACCGCCCGGGTCAGGTTTCGCAATCCGGAAGGTTGTGCCGATTGCCGCAGGCAGGGAAATCAGGCCTTGTCGGGTTACCTGGGGCGTACGGTGGTGGCCGAATGCTTCGTGCCGGAACAGTTACCGGGCTATCTGGGGGCCGTGCGCCGCAACACGGTTGGCGATAGTCTGCATCCCGATGTTTGCAGTGAAGATCTTTCATCGTGCTTTGTGTCTTTCGGAGCCTGTGCTGCGCAAAAGGTTGCGCGTGGCGAGATAGATCCTTTCGACGTCGAGTTGCGGTTTCAGACGTTCACTCGCCTTGCGCGTCATCATCGTCTGTCTGCCTTGGGGGCACCATGAGTCGCGCCCGAGGTCGGCTGGCCTCGTGGCAACTCATTGCAAAGCAGGTTTTTGATGGTTGGTGCTTTCGTCGTCAGCGTGCCGATTACTACGACTATCTGTCGGGCTTCATGCGGTCTGTTGGCGGTGCGCGGACACTGAAAGATATCTTCAGCCAGGATGCGCAACGCTATGGCGTGAAAACAACGCGCGGGCGTCTGTCGGCGCAATGGGCGGCGGCGTATCCGATGTCCGGCGGCGATTTGCACGCCACCTGGCGGGGCGTGCTGCCCGAAGACGAACTGGTCATTGTGCGTGTGGCGCAGTTGGCGGGCAACGTGGCCCTGATCGACACCCTGCACGACCTGGCCGCAGTCCAGCGGTTGGTGGCAAATGCGCGCGAAATTCTGGTCAATACGGTAACCGTGGCGGTAATTGCGTTGCTCGTCTGGGTAGTCATGATGCTGCTCGTCCCGTTATTTACGGTGCCCCGGCTGGTTGATGTGTTCGGCATGTTGCCCACCGAGTATTACGGCTCGGCCACACGACGACTGTTTGCGTTTTCCCGCTTTAGCGGCCGTTGGTGGGGGTGGGTCATTTTGGGTGTCGTTTGCGCCGTCTGTTGGGTGGGTTGGTCATTTTCCAATCTGGTGGGGCCTGTCCGGCAATGGCTGGACCGCTTCCTGATCTGGCGTCTTTACCGTTGTGTGGCCACGGTGCGCATGTTGTCGGTGCTTCATGTCGTGCTGGTTCGCCACGAGGGTGAGTCGACCCAGTTGCGCAGTGCGCTGGCCATGTTGCGCCGTGGCGCCAACCGTTGGCAGGCCTGGCATCTGGACCAGATGATGCGGCATATCGACCGGGGTTGGGTGGGGGCCAGAACGTTCGATACCGGCTTGTTCGATCGGGCACTTTATTGGTACTTGCAAGATATGGTGCTGGTTCGCGGGCTGGTTGAGGGTTTGAACATCACCAAACAGCGACTGGGTACGCAAATACTGCATGTTGTGTCCCGGCAGGCCGCGCTGGCCCGTTGGGTCATGTTGTTGTGGTGTGTGGGGGCAATGTTGGGTTTGGGCGTCTGGCATTACGTGGCCATTGACGAGTTGCGTCGCGGCTTGATGATTTTTTACGCCGGCCAGTAGCGGGCGGCATTTTAAAGGGGTGATCCATGGGTATTCAGAAAATAGCGTTACAGGCGTCTCGGCCATTCTGCCGGCAACGGGGGTTTTCGCTGATCGAGGTGTCGATCGTGACAGCCATTGTGTTGTTGCTCGCCATCATCGGTATTCCAGCCGTAGGTAGCTACGTGATCGAGAACAAGGTGCCAAAAGTGGGTGAAGAGCTCGCCCGGTTTGTGCTTCAGACCAAAGTCAATGCACCAAACGGCTCTACCGAGCCTTTTACAGGTATTGCCACCACCAACTTTGCCAATCTGGTGCGGCAGTCGAGCATTTTTTCGGTCTCGGGCACCGACGCTACGACTAAAGTGCTGCATGGCCTGGGTCGTGCCGGCGAGGTCACCGTTGCGGCGGCCGATCTTGGGGCCGGCTTTGCCATTACCCTGACTAATGTCAACCATGTGGCTTGTCCGGCCATCGCTTCGGTCATGCAACGGGTCAGCGACACAATGACGGTCGCGGGCACCACAATCAAAGATGCATCAACGCCCTACAGTGCGCTGTCGACCGAGGCGCTTTGCACACCGGGTGATGTCAACACCTTTGTGTTCACAGCAAGCTGATACCCATGAAAAGAACGTCGCAGCGCGGGTTTGCGCTGATCGAGCTGATGGTTGCCGCACTGATTGCCACCTTGCTGGCCGTTTGGGCGTCCGAGGCCATGGTAAGACGCACCCAGGAAGCTTCGGCCGAAGCCGCTGCCGCCTGGATGCTGGCTGTCAGGTTGTCGGCAGAGCGGTATATCGCCCATTATGCTGATAGCTTGCGTCAGGCGCCGCAGCTGAACGATGCCGACATCGAGGGTGTTGCTGAAGCCCAGGCGCCTAGCCTGGTCGAGCTGAAACAACAGGGTATGCTCGCGGCCGCTTTCCCTGAGTCGCATGGGCGCGACCTGCAGGTTGCTGTTCGTGTTCTGCGCAACGGCGACTGCCCCGGCGATGAATGCCGGCTCGATGCCCTGGTCTACTCAACCCGCCCGCTCGACAAGGCCTTGGCGGGCCGGTCTCATGAGGGGCTGCTGGCTTACTGGTTGATGGCTGCGGGCGGTAGGGGCGGGCTGGTCTCTTACGCCGACCCGGGGCAGCTTAAAGGCGCTGCCTTTGCGTTGCCCAATCCACCGCTGCCTGGCATGCCTGTGCTTGATTCGGGTACCGTGGCGCTGACGGTTGGGCTGGGGGGCGCGCTATCGTATCCGTGGCTTAAGGTTGGCGACACACGTAACCCGGATTTTGGCGCCGACGTGGCGGTGGCGGGCAGTGTTGTTTCAAACCAGGCCGTGCGTGCTCAGGGGGCGTTGTGGTTGGGGGAACGGGCCTATGCAGGCGCAACGTGTCCCGAAAACGGGTTGATAGTGCGAGAACACTATGGGGGGCTGCTGGTATGCCGCAGCTATCAGTGGGTGTCTGCGGGGGGCCGCGGTGGGGGCGGGTATTCGGTGAATACCGTGTCGGGCTGTGTGGCTTTGGCCGCGAACCCGGTGACCGGGCTATGCAGCTGCCCGGCAGGGTATACGGTCGTGCTTGTGGCCGACAGCGGCCCCAAGGCCGACGCTGAAGGTCGGACCCGGGGTTATTTGTGTGCCGGCTGACCCGGGCTGCGCTGTCAGGGCGTCCAGTTGGCGATGAATGCCCGCTCTTCGTCGGTCATTTGGGTGATGTTGGCCAGCGGCATGTATTTGCTGGCAATCACTTGCTTGATCAGCGGGGGGTTGGCCATGACGTCGGCCTCGGTTTCAAGGGCGATGCCCGCTGGCGCCGACGCAAAGCCGGCTTGCGTGGGCTGCACAGCATGGCACTGCACGCAACGAGCTTGCATAATTTCAAGCACCCGGGCCATGTCGTTGCCGGACTGGCTAGTACTCGCAACCGCGGCAGTGGCAGTGGGTGCGGCCGCTTGAGGCTTGGGCCGCGACGCCGGTGCGGCAATCACCGCAATGGCGACCAGCAACAAAACGCCAATAATCGGGTAAGCGATTTTGTTTTGTCCCAGATGACGTAGCACAAAATATTGCCGGATAATCGCGCCCGAGAAAATGAACAGCACCATGATGATCCAGGCGTAGGGGCTGGTATACGTGAATGAGTAGTGGTTGCTGAGCATCAGGAACACGACGGGCAGCGTAAAGTAGGTGTTGTGCACCGAGCGCTGTTTGCCGCGTTTGCCGTCGAGGGGGTTAGGCGTACCGCCGGTTTGAAGCGCTTTGACCATGCGCCGCTGCCCGGGAATGATCCAGAAGAACACGTTGGCCGACATCGCGGTGGCCATGACTGCACCTGTAAGCAGAAACGCGGCACGACCCTGAAAAATATGTACGCTGAGGTAGGCGACGATAACCATCATGATGGCCACGGCAACGCTGAGTAACCCGTCGCGTTCCATGTTCGGGCTGATGCGTCGGCAAAGCTGGTCGTAGACGACCCAGCCCGCGGCAAGAAACAGCAGCGCAACAACGTTGACCTGCCAACCGCTGAGTTCGCGTACCCACGCCCAGGGACTATTGGGGTTGGCCAGATAGAACGACGGGTTCGCCATGTACAAAATCACAAACAGGGCGAAGCCGCTTATCCAGGTGGTATAGGCTTTGAGAAATGCCCAGTGCAGTTCCTGGGGCATTTCGGGCGGAGCCGTGATGTATTTTTGGTTGTGATAGAAGCCACCGCCGTGCACTTCCCAGATTTCGCCCAGGACGCCGCGTTTTTTGGCGGTGTCGGAGGCGGGCGGCCGCAGGCTGTTGTCCATCATGACAAAGTAGATCGACTCGCCGATCCAGGCAATGGCGGCAATGACGTGCAGCCAGCGCAGCAGCAGGTTGCCAAATTCAAGCAAATAAGCTTCCATGATTTTTCCGTTTTTATTAAATGTGAAGTAAGCGCGTTCCCCGCTTAAAAGCGGGGAACAGGCGTTTAGCTGCCGCGATAGGTGGCGTAAGTCCAGGGGGTGACAACCAATGGCACGTGATAGTTCTCGGCCGGATTGGCGATGCCAAAGCGAATGACGACCTGATCGACAAATCGGGGCTCAGGGACCTTGACCCCTTGCGACGCGAAGTAGTCGCCGGCATGAAAAACCAGCTCGTAGGTGCCTGACTTGATGTCGTCGGCGCCAAGCAGTGGTGCATCGCAACGGCCGTCGGCGTTGGTTTCGACGGTTTTCAGACAGGTGCGCGATGCGCCATCGATACGATAAAGCTCGACTTGCACCCCTTGGGCGGGCCGGCCGTGCATGGTGTCGAGCACGTGAGTTGAAAGTTTTCCCATGGGATCTCCGGATTGTTAACAATTTATGTTGACGATTTTGTTTTACCAGCGAATAATTGTCAATCAGTGATTTCGTAAAGTCTCCACGGTTTGTGCAGGTGACCCCCTATGCTGTATCTCGATCAACGCTCCGATTTTCTCTCTGAAAGCACCGCCCCCAGTGCGTCTTCGCTCTTGGGTCAGACGGGGCATGTCTCCGAAGTCGACCGTGTTTATGCAGAAATTTTTGATGCAGTCATGGATCGCCGACTGTTGCCTGGCGCCAAATTGACCGAATCCACTCTGTGCGAAATTTTCAATTGCTCCCGTGCCACGGTGCGCGCAGCGTTGGCCCAGCTCGGGCACGACAAAATCGTGGTTTTACAACCGAACCGGGGGGCCTATGTCTGGAAGCCCAGCCCCGAAGAAACCCGTGACGTTTTCGAGGCCCGACGTACGCTCGAATGCGTCCTGATCGACAAATTACTGCAGTTTCCCGACTTGCGGCAACGGTTGCAGCCGCTGCGCGACATGGTGCGCCAAGAGCGCGAGGCGTTCGAACACGGCGACCGTATCAGTTGGCTCAGGTTGTCCAATGCGTTTCACGTCAAAATGGCCCGGCTGGTCGAAAACCACGTGCTGACCGAGTTCATGCATGCTTTGTGTTGTCGCAGCACGCTCATCATTGCGTTTCACGACACCCCCAGCTCAAGCACCTGCTCGTACGAAGAGCACGACCAGATTCTTGACCTCATCCTGGCCGGCAACCGCGACGGCGCCCTCGCGGCGATGTGTCATCACCTGCAAGATTGCGAACACCGCGTCGGCGAACCTCACGCCCGGCGTCCCGACCCCTGGTCTGCATTCAGTGTCAAGCGTTAGGCCCCAAGGAACCTTTATGTCCCCGAATTATCCGCGTGATCTCGTTGGTTATGGTCGTCATCTGCCCACGGTTGTTTGGCCCGGGCAGGCAAAAATTGCTGTGCAGTTTGTACTGAACTACGAAGAGGGTGGTGAAAACTGCGTCTTGCACGGCGATCCGGCGTCAGAACAGTTTCTGTCCGAAATCGTCGGTGCCCAGGCCTACCCCGATCGCCACATGTCGATGGAATCAATCTACGAGTATGGTTCGCGGGCCGGCGTGTGGCGTATTTTGCGTGAGTTCGAGCGTCGTGGCTTGCCGCTGACGGTTTTCGGGGTAGGTATGGCGCTCGAGCGCCACCCGGATCTGGCGCGGGCCTTTGTCGAGCTGGGGCATGAAATTGCGTGTCATGGTTACCGCTGGATTCATTACCAGTCGGCACCCGAATCGCTTGAGCGTGACCACATGCAGCGCTGTGTTCAGATTATTAAAGACCTGACCGGCGAACACCCGGCGGGTTGGTACACCGGCCGCGACAGTCCGAATACCCGGCGTCTGGTGGTCGAAGAGGGCGGGTTTCTTTACGACGCCGATTATTACGGCGACGACCTGCCTTTCTGGTCTCAGGTCGAGCTCTCCGACGGTACGACGCGCCCCCACCTGATTGTGCCGTACACACTCGACACAAACGACATGCGCTTTGCCACGCCGCAGGGCTTCAACACGGGTGAACACTTTTTCAGTTACCTTAAAGACGCTTTCGATGTGCTGTACGCCGAAGGCGACACCCACCCCAAGATGTTGTCCATAGGGTTGCATTGCCGGCTTATTGGCCGTCCTGCGCGCTTCGCGTCGTTGCAACGCTTTCTCGATTACATCCAGGGGCACGACAAGGTCTGGGTTTGCCGCAGGGTTGATATTGCCCGGCATTGGGTCAAGCATCACCCGTTTCAGGGTGCCTGACGGCACGGCAGCCCATAAGCGCCCAAACTTAAATAAAACTGATTCAGAGGTAGACATGACCACAAAAGTTTCTATGGCAACACTTAATGCCATGCCCGTCGAGGACTTTGTCCGCGTGCTGGGCGGTGTTTTCGAGCACTCGCCCTGGGTAGCCGAGCGCGCTGCGGCGCATCGGCCGTTTACCAGCGTGCATGCGTTGCACACCGAAATGGTTCGTCAAATAGAAGGCGCCGAGCACGACCTGCAAATGAAACTGATTTGTGCGCACCCCGAGCTTGCCGGCAAAGCTGCCATTCGCGGCGAGCTGACGCCCGAATCCACGTCGGAACAAGCCGGGGCCGGGCTGGATCAATGCGCTCCCGAAGAGTTTGCCCGGTTGACACAGCTTAATCAGGCTTATCGCGAAAAGTTCGGTTTTCCGTTCATTTTGGCAGTAAAGGGCTACGATCGTGCCGGCATTATTGCCCAGTTCGAGCGCCGTCTGGGGTTGACCCCGGCCCAGGAAGTGCAGGAAAGCCTGCAACAAATTTTCAAAATTGGTCGCTTCCGTCTGGAAGCCCTTGTCGAAGAAAACTGAGCCTTCCCGTAAAGGTCATTTTTCCGGTTTTTATTGTTTCTTGTCAGGAGTCCATGTCATGGCAACCCCACCTTTACCCGTCGGCACCGTCATCAATGCGCCCAGCGTCGATTTTCCCGATTTTGCGACGCGTTACGCAAATCTTGCATTGGCCGACTTTGGCGCAAAGGTTGTTTCTTGCTCAAACGAGTGGTTCGGGCCGGCCGAGCGCATGCTTCAGCCTGCCGAGCCGGTATTTATTGTGGGCAAGTTCGACGATCACGGTAAATGGATGGACGGCTGGGAAACCCGCCGTCGTCGTGACGGCGGCTACGACCATGCGGTGGTCCGTCTGGGGGTTTCGGGGGTCATCAAAGGCATCGACATCGACACCAGCCACTTCACCGGCAATTTCCCCCCGGCGGCTTCGGTGCAAGCCTGTTATTGCGAGGGCGACCCGGATGACACGACGGTTTGGACCGAAATCGTGCCTTCAACAACCCTGTCCAGCAGTTCGCATCACTTTATTGCGCTCGACGACGAGCGCCGCTGGACACACTGCCGCCTGAATATCTACCCCGACGGTGGCGTGGCTCGCTTTCGCGTGTTCGGCCAACCGGCGGCCGACTGGTCTTCTAAAGATCCCAACGCGCTGCACGAGGTGTCGGCCCTGGCGGCCGGTGGCCGTATCGTGGGCTACAACGACGCGCACTTTGGTGTGCCGTTCCGCCTGATCATGCCGGGTCGTGGTGTGAACATGGGTGACGGCTGGGAAACCCGCCGTCGTCGCGAGCCAGGTTACGACTGGTGTGTCGTTGAACTTGCGCACCCGGTGCATGTCGAAAAAATTGAAGTTGATACGGCCCACTTCAAGGGTAATTATCCAGATCGTGTATCTATCCAGGCGGCAAATGTTACCTACGGTACCGATCAGTCCATTATTACCCAGGCCATGTTCTGGCCCGTGCTGTTGCCCGAACAAAAAGCCCAGCCCGACACGCAGCACTTTTACACGACCGAGCACTTCAACGACGTTGGCCCGGTCACGCACGTCAAACTGAACATGCACCCCGATGGCGGCGTCAGCCGTCTGCGTGTATGGGGCCGTCTGGCCTGACAAGGAAGACTCATGCCGAACCTGATCAAACTCGAGCGTCTGACCAAAGCAAAATTTGCGCCGTTTGGCGATGTCATTGCCATGGAAGATAACGACTGGTTTCCCATTAACAACGGGACAACCCGGCGCTATCATCATGTCGGTAAAGTACAAATTCGCGGCGACGACGGTCAGGCCGGCATCAGTCTGGCCCGGGGCGGGGCGTTTCATTTCCCCATTTCAGTGTCCATGCTCGAGCGCCATCCCTTGGGCAGCCAGGCCTGGATCCCCACAGGCAACACGCCTTTTATTGTGGTTGTCGCCCCTAACGGCAACGACGACAGGCCCGATGAGTCCAATATTCGGGCGTTTTATGCAGAGGGTCACCAGGGCGTCAATTACCACGCCGGTACCTGGCATCACCCCTTGCTGACGTTGGCGCAGCAAGGCGATTTTATTGTGGTCGATCGCATCGGTACTACCCCGAACTGCGATGAATGCGACCTGCATCAACAGTTTGTTGTCGATGGTAGCTATGCCGATGACCACTGATAGGCGCGCCTGACTTCAGGCGCTGCCATTCACCAAGACAACAAAAAACGGAGACATAATTCAATGCGACAAACCGTCAGTTTTTATCTTAACGGCGTACTTCAACACGTCGTGCCAGCCTCACCTACGCAAACGGTTCTTCAGTATTTACGCGAACAGGCCGGTCTGGTGGGCACCAAAGAAGGGTGTGCCGAAGGAGACTGCGGTGCATGTACGGTTACCGAAGCCGCCCTCGACGCGCACGACAACGTCAGCTTTCGAGCCATCAATGCGTGTATCCGCTTTTTGCCCACGCTAGACGGCCGTGCCATCTGGACTGTCGAAGGCCTGTCGGCCGATGGTCAGGCCTTGCATCCGGTTCAGCAAGCCATGGTCGACCACCACGGGTCGCAGTGTGGTTTTTGCACCCCCGGTTTCGTAATGTCGCTGTACACCATGTATTGCAATGGCAAGGTTCGCCCGGTGCGCGAAGAGGTGCTTGATCACCTGTCGGGTAATTTGTGCCGTTGTACAGGCTATCGTCCCATCATCGACGCTGCGCTCGATATGGGTAATTATCCCGCTCCCGAAGGCGCCACCATGGCCCAGGTGCAGGGCTGGCTCAAGGCCCTGCGCGACGCCGCCACCGAACCGCTGGCCATCACCGAAAGTGCTCAAAGATACTGGGCGCCGTGTAGCGCCGATCAACTGGCCGACCTGTTCCTGGCCCACCCCGACGCGACACTGCTGGCGGGCGGCACCGACGTTGGCCTGATGGTCACCAAGCAGCTCAAGGTATTCCCTAAAGTCATTTATCTGGGCAACGTTGCCGAGCTCGATGTCATTCGTCGCGACGAAACCAGTTTGTACATTGGCGCCGCGGTGTTGCTCAATGAAGGCTACGAGGCCCTTGTTCGCGAGTATCCCGAAGCGCACGAACTCTGGAAGCGTTTTGCGTCCATGCCCATTCGCAATTCCGGCACGCTGGTCGGTAATGTTGCCAATGGTTCACCAATTGGCGACAGTGCGCCGTTGCTGATTGCCTTGCAAACGCGCGTCGTTTTGCGCAAGGGCAATGCGCGTCGCGAACTTCCCCTCGAAGACCTGTATCTCGATTATCGTAAGCAAGACCGCGAGCCGGGCGAGTTCGTCGAGGCCATCAAGGTGCCTCTGCGTGATCCGGCCCTTAAAGTGGCCACGTACAAGCTGTCCAAACGTTTTGACCAGGATATTTCTGCCGTATGCAGCGCCTATGCCTTGCGTCTTGAAAATGGGCAGGTCGCCTCGGTGCGTATTGCGCATGGCGGTATGGCAGCCACCTCAAAGCGTGCAACCGAGGCCGAGGCCGCACTGGTCGGGAAATCGTTTGACGAATCGGCGGTGACCGCCGCGATGGCCGCCTTGGCCGCCGACTATCAGCCCCTTTCAGACATGCGGGCCACCAGCGAATACCGGTTGCAAACCGCGCAAAACCTGCTGTATCGCTTCTACCTGGAAACCACCGGCGCTGCGGCGACGCGCGTTTAATTAATAGGGGGTCCTATGACACAGAACAAATATCAAACGGTTGGCACCTCGGTCAAACACGAAAGTGCACATTTGCATGTTACGGGTCGTGCGCAGTACACCGACGACATCCCCGAGGTCCAGGGTACGCTGCATGCCGCATTCGGCCTGTCCGAGCGGGCGCACGCGCGCATTGTCTCGATGGATCTGACCGCTGTGCGCGCGGCCCCGGGTGTGGTGGCTGTCATTACGCTTGACGATGTGCCGGGCGAAAAATACGTTGGGCCGGTCATTGCCGACGAGCCGGTTTTTGCCGATGGCAAGGTCGACTATGTGGGACAGCCTTTGTTTGCAGTGGCGGCAACCTCGCACGACCTGGCGCGCCGCGCCGCGCGTCTGGCCAAGGTCGAATACGAAAATCTTGAGCCCTTGCTCGACATTAAATCGGCCGCCGATAAGCAGGCCTATGTCTTGCCGCCGGCGCGTATCTCTAAAGGCAATGTGCCTGAAACGCTGGCGCAAGGCCCTCATCGTCATCAGGGCAGCTTTTATTGCGGCGGGCAAGAGCAGTTTTACCTTGAAGGGCAAGTTGCCTATGCCTTGCCCGGCGAAAACGCCGAGATGCAGGTGTTTTGCTCAACCCAGCATCCGTCCGAAATGCAGTTCATCATTGCGCATGCGTTGCATCAACCGGCCCATACCGTCAAAGTGCAGTGTCGACGTATGGGTGGCGGGTTTGGCGGCAAAGAAAGTCAGTCGTGGCCATTTGCTGCCGTTGCGGCCTTGCTGGCTCACCATACCGGGCGGCCTGTAAAACTGCGCGCCGACCGCGACGACGACTTCATGATGACCGGCAAACGGCACGATTTTCGGGTGGAATACGATGTTGCCTACGACGACGATGGCCTGATCAAAGCCATCAAGTTCGAGCAGCAACTGCGTTGTGGTTATTCGGCCGACCTGTCTGGCGCGGTGGCCGACCGTCAGGTTTTCCACACCGACAACACCTATTTCCTCGAGACTTTCGATATCCTGTCGTTGCGGGTCAAGACCAATACACAATCCAATACCGCGTTTCGCGGGTTTGGCGGCCCGCAGGGCATTATGGCCATCGAGTACGTCATCGAGGACATCGCCCGTCGTCTGGGCAAAGACCCGCTCGACGTGCGCCGGCGCAATTTTTACGGCAAAACCGAGCGTAACGTCACGCCCTATCAAATGACGGTTGAAGACAATGTCATTCACGAACTGGTTGACCAGCTCGAGCAAACCGCCGAATACCGTCGTCGTCGTGAAGACATTACGCGCTTCAATGCCCAAAACCAGGTGCTGAAAAAAGGTCTGGCGCTGGTACCCGTGAAGTTCGGCATTTCGTTTACGGCCACGCATCTTAACCAGGCCGGCGCTTTGTTGCACATTTACACCGACGGCTCTGTCCTGATTAACCACGGTGGCACCGAGATGGGCCAGGGGCTAAATACCAAAGTTGCGCAGGTGGTTGCCGAAGAATTGGGGATTGGCATTGAGCACGTCCGCGTTTCTGCAACCGATACGTCCAAAGTGTCCAACACCTCGGCGACGGCAGCGTCGTCGGGCACCGACCTGAACGGCAAGGCGGCACAAGATGCTGCCCGCAAAATCAAGGCTGTGCTGGTGGCGTACGCGGCCGATCATTACGGCTGCGATACCGCCGACGTTGTCTTCCGCAGCAATCAGGTGCATTGCGGCGAACGTGTCATCCTGCCGTTTGCCAAATTTGTGCAAGAGGCCTACAACGCACGTGTGCCTTTGTGGTCGTCCGGGTTTTACCGCACGCCTAAAATCCACTACGACTTCAAAACCCTCACCGGTCGCCCCTTCTATTACTTCGTATATGGGGCAGCTTGCGCCGAAGTCATTATCGACACCCTAACCGGCGAAAACCGTCTGGTGCGCGCCGATGTGCTTTATGACGCGGGCCGTCCCATCAATCCGGCTGTTGATATCGGTCAGATCGAGGGCGGTTTCATTCAGGGGATGGGTTGGCTGACCACTGAAGAGTTGTGGTGGAACAAAGACGGGCGCCTCATGACGCATGCGCCTTCAACCTACAAGATTCCGTCAATCTCCGACTGTCCCGAGGCCCTTAACGTTGCATTTTTCAGTAACGGTAATGTCGAAAACAGTGTCTATCAGTCCAAGGCCGTCGGCGAGCCGCCGCTGCCGTTGGCGTTGTCGGTGTTTTTCGCCATTCGCGATGCAGTGCATGCGGCGGGCAATCAGCCTGGCACACTGGCGCCGCTCGATGCCCCGGCGACCGCCGAGCAAATCTTGCGGGCAGTTCATGCTGTTGCGCCTCGGTTGAAGTTGCCGGAGCTGGCCACAGAACATGGCTGATGCAGGGGGCTGGTCTTTAGCGGCGCGTCAGGCCTTGCAGGCCGGGCGCTCGCTTGTGCTTGTTACGGTTGTCCGGTCTGCGGGCTCGGCGCCTCGCGGGGGCGGCGCAAAACTGTGGGTGCTCGACGCCGAGGTGCTTGGCACCATCGGCGGGGGGCATCTCGAGTTCAAGGCCATCGATCTGGCCCGAGACCTGCTTGCCGACGCCACCAAGCCCGCCCGGCATATCGAACGTTATGCGCTTGGCCCAAGCCTGGGGCAATGTTGCGGCGGGGTCGTGTGGCTGGGCTTCGAGCGCCTTGGGCCCGACGATCTGCCCTGGTTCGATAGCGTTGCGGACCATCTGCATAAAGGGCAGTCGGTTCGCCGTATTGTCAGCTTTACCGATCTTGCCGCACCGGTAAGCCTTCAGCTTTCACCCGACCCTGCGCAAGACTTCGACACCGACCAGGCGCATTGGGATGCCGATTCGGGACGTCTGACCGACGTGTTGTCTGCGGCAACGCTGACTGTTGTGGTGTGCGGCGCAGGTCACGTTGGCAGGGCCATCATCAACATTCTGGGGACATTGCCGGTAAAGGTTATTTGGCTCGACCCGCGCGACGATGTCTGGCCCGCGCACTTGCCGGCCAACGTAACGGCGCTTCAGGGCGACGATGCCGACGTTCCCGACTGCCCCGACAACGCATGCTGGCTGGTGCTGACGCATAGTCATGCCCTTGATATGGCGCTGGTGCAGGCTGTCATGGCTCAAAAAACGTTCCGTTTCCTGGGGCTTATTGGCTCTGCCACAAAAAAAGCCCGCTTCGAGTCGCGGCTGCGTCAACGCTTCTCCGAAGCCCTGGTCGCCCAAATGACCTGCCCCATAGGGTTGGTCAAAACCAACAGCAAGCTGCCGGAAGTCATCGCCGTCTCGGTTGTCGCGCAATTGCTGTCGCTGACCTGAAAGATTTTTGGTCCGGGTGCCTCTATAATCACCGGTCATCTGTTTAATAGCGCCTTTTTTGTCAATGAAAACCTCCGAGATCCGCCAGAAATTTCTATCGTTCTTCGAATCGAAAGGTCACAACGTGGTGCCTTCGTCGTCGCTCATCCCGGGCAACGACCCAACGCTGCTGTTTACGAACGCCGGCATGGTTCAGTTCAAAGACGTATTCACGGGCAAAGAGGCACGCAGTTATCAGCGCGCCGTCAGTTCGCAACGTTGCGTGCGGGCAGGGGGCAAGCATAACGACCTTGAAAACGTGGGCTACACAGCCAGGCATCACACGTTCTTCGAGATGCTGGGTAATTTCAGCTTTGGCGATTACTTCAAGCGCGAAGCCATTTATCATGCCTGGGAGCTTCTGACCACGGTTTACAACCTCCCCCCCGAAAAACTCTGGGTAACGGTTTACCAAGAAGACGACGAAGCCTACGAAATCTGGCAAAAAGAAATCAAAGTGCCGGCCGAGCGCATCGTTCGCATCGGCGATAACAAAGGTGCGCGCTACGCATCCGACAACTTTTGGCAAATGGGCGACACCGGTCCTTGTGGCCCGTGTTCCGAAATTTTCTACGACCATGGTCCCGATGTCTGGGGCGGCCCTCCGGGCTCGCCCGAAGAAGACGGTGATCGCTATATCGAGGTCTGGAACCTGGTGTTCATGCAGTTCGAGCGCGATGCCGATGGCAACATGACGCCGCTGCCCAAGCCTTGTGTCGATACCGGTATGGGGCTCGAGCGCATCGCAGCGGTGTTGCAGCATGTGCACTCCAACTACGAGATCGACCTTTTTCAGGCGCTCATCAAGGCCGCCGCGCGCGAAACCGGCACGACCGACCTGGGCAATAATTCACTTAAAGTCATTGCCGACCATATCCGGGCCTGCAGTTTCCTTATCGTTGATGGTGTTATTCCCAGCAACGAAGGTCGCGGCTATGTGCTGCGCCGCATTGTGCGTCGCGCCCTGCGTCATGGTCACAAGCTGGGGCAATCGGGTGTGTTCTTCCATCGCCTGGTGGCCGATCTGGTTGCGCAAATGGGCGATGCCTATCCCGAGCTGGCTACGCAGCAGGCGCGCGTCGAGCAGGTACTCCGTCAAGAAGAAGAGCGTTTCAGCGAAAC
This sequence comes from Pusillimonas minor, assembly GCF_014237865.1. Taxonomy (GTDB): domain Bacteria; phylum Pseudomonadota; class Gammaproteobacteria; order Burkholderiales; family Burkholderiaceae_B; genus Neopusillimonas; species Neopusillimonas minor. The sequence continues at coordinate 121,421 of NZ_JACJUU010000007.1, read as the reverse complement.
GCTCGAAAACGGCATGAAAATCCTCGATGGCGCGTTGGCGTCGCTGCCCGAGGGCGGGGTGCTCGATGGCCAGACCTTATTTACCTTGTACGACACCTATGGCTTTCCGGTCGACCTGACTGCCGACATTTGTCGCGAGCGCAAGGTCAATGTTGACTTGCCCGGCTTCGAGGCGGCCATGAACCGCCAGCGCGAACAAGCCCGGGCGGCCGGCAAGTTCAAGGCCGCCGAGGGGCTTAGTTATTCGGGTGTCGAAACCCGTTTCGAAGGTTACGAACATCTGCAGGCCGAAGGGCGTGTTACAGCGCTTTATCTCAATGGCGTCTCTGTCGACCAGGTCCAGGCTGGCCAGGAAGCTGTTGTCGTCCTCGACGTGACACCGTTCTACGCCGAGTCCGGCGGGCAGGTCGGCGATGCCGGCGTGCTGGCTGCGGGTTCGGCGCGTTTTGTCGTCGCCGATACGCAAAAAATTCAAAGTCAGGTGTTCGGGCATCATGGCGCGCTCGAGCAGGGTGTGCTGTCGGTGGGCGATACCGTGTCGGCGCAAGTCGATGTCCAGCGCCGTGCGCGCACCGTACGTAACCACTCGGCTACCCACCTTATGCACAAAGCGCTTCGCGAAGTACTGGGGGGGCATGTGCAGCAGCGGGGTTCATTGGTCGACGCCGATAAAACCCGTTTCGACTTTGCGCACGATGCACAGGTCACACCCGAACAGATCATTGCCATCGAAAACATCGTCAATGCCGAAGTGCTTGCCAACCAGCAGGTACGTGCCCAGCTTATGTCTTACGACGACGCGGTGCAGGGTGGGGCGGTGGCATTGTTTGGCGAAAAATACGGCGACGAAGTCCGTGTGCTCGATATCGGCTTTTCTCGCGAACTGTGCGGCGGCACCCACGTAGCGCGTACCGGCGACATCGGTTTGTTCAAGATTGTCTCTGAAGGCGGTGTGGCTGCCGGTGTTCGCCGTATCGAGGCCATCACGGGCGACAACGCCCTGGCCTGGGTGCAGCAAGCCAATGCCACATTGCAACAGGCTGCAGGGCTGCTTAAAACCCAGCCCGCCGAGCTTCTGGCGCGTATCGGGCTATTGCAGTCGCAGGTCAAGGCGGCCGAGACCGAAGCCCAGCGTTTGCAGCAAAAGCTGGCCGCTTCGGCGGGTAACGATCTGCTCGACAAGGCAGTCGACGTTGGCGGCGGCGTACGCTTGCTGGTCGGCCAGTTGGCCGGTGTCGACCCCAAAGCCCTGCGCGGTATGGTCGACGACCTTAAAGAACGTCTCAAGCCGGCCATTGTTTTGCTGGCGACCGTGGCCGATGGCAAGATCAGCCTGGTTGCCGGTGTAACGCCCGATGCCACCGGCAAGATCAAGGCCGGCGATTTGGTTGGGCTCGTGGCCGGCCAGGTGGGCGGCAAAGGCGGTGGTCGCCCCGATATGGCCATGGGCGGGGGCACCGATGCCGCCGCATTGCCGGCAGCGCTGGCGGGTGTTGAGCCCTGGGTACGTGAGCGTACACAGGCCTGATGCCAGCAACAGGTTGATGTCATGAGTGCAGATACAACTTCTTTACCCGTATTCGACCTTGAAGTTGATGCTTCTGGGTTAAAATGCCCGCTGCCTATTTTGCGGGCCAAGAAAGCGTTGGCGCAACTGCAAAGCGGCCAAACCCTTAAAGTCATTACCACCGATACCAATGCGGTGCGTGATTTTCAGGCGTTTTGTCGGCAAACCGGTAATGCGTTGGTTGCCCAGGTGGCCCAGGCCGACGCGACGGTGCATTTTTTAACCCGTCGTTAACAGGGCGGCAGGTGTGCCGGTTGCGCATGGCGGGCCGGTGCGCGTTCAGGCGCCAAGTTTTTGATTTTGTCAGGGCCCTTGTGGCTTTCTGGTGAATTTTTTGGTGGATTCTGGTTTTAGTTTGCCTAGTGCAGGCTAAAAATGCTAGAATCTTTTGTTTTCCACATCATTTTCAAAGGATTACCTATGGTGGTGATTCGTCTGGCCCGTGGTGGCTCGAAGAAACGTCCGTTTTACAACCTTGTTGCTGCCGATTCGCGTAACCGTCGTGACGGCCGTTTTATCGAACGCGTTGGCTTTTACAACCCGGTCGCTGGCGAAGGCCAGGAAAACCTGCGTATTGCCCTTGATCGTGTCGAGCACTGGACCAGCAATGGCGCCCAGTTGTCGCCCGCAGTGGCTCGCCTGGTTAAAGAATACTCGGCTAAAGTCGCTGCCTGATTCCGGCTTGGCGTTGCAACAGGCTCAGGCTCATGAACGATAGCGCTTCACAGGGCGCGCCCGTTACCGACGCAACGCCCGACGATCTGGTCGAAGTCGGCCGCATAGCGGCGGCTTACGGCGTTAAAGGTTGGGTCAAGGTTTTGCCTTACTCGGCTCACGCCGATGCCTTGCTTGCAGCCCGGCAGTGGTGGCTGAAAGCGCCCGTTTCCCCAGGGAAGCCGGGCGCTTTTTCGCGTCCCCAGTTATCGCGCGTTGTCATGTCAAAGCGTCATGGCGCCACCGTGGTGGCGCATTTGGCTGCCATCCCCGATCGCGATCGTGCCGAAGCCCATAAGGGCTACGCCATACTGGTGCCGCGTTCCAGTTTTCCCAAAGCCGATCCCGATGAATATTACTGGGTTGACCTGGTCGGTTGTCGCCTGAATGGCGTCGACGACGACGGCAACCCGGTGCTCATTGGTCAGGTAAGTTCGGTTACCGACAACGGCGCGCATGCCGTATTGCATGTTGCGCGGGCAACCGACGACGGCCAGGGCGGCCTTGTGCCTGTACTCAACGACAAAGGTCGTCCCGTCGAGGTGCTGGTGCCTTTTGTGCTGGCGCACGTACATACCGTCGATTTACCCAACAAACGTCTCGACAGCAACTGGCCGGTCGACCTCTAAAACGGCTATGCGCTTCGACGTCATTTCCTTGTTCCCCGATATGTTTTCGGTGGTGCGCGACCTGGGTGTAACCGGGCGGGCCCATCGGCAGTCCCGCTGGGCGCTGGGGTTATGGAATCCGCGCGATTTCACCCACGATGTTCATCGAACTGTTGACGACCGTCCCTACGGGGGCGGGCCGGGCATGGTGATGTTGGCCGAACCCCTCGAACAAGCCGTCGATGCGGCGCAGGCCGCTCGCGACGATACCGCTGCGCCGGTCATACTCATGAGCCCCACTGGGCGCAGGTTCGATCAGGCCATGGCGCAAACCCTGGCCGACAGCCCGGGCGCCATCCTGGTGTGCGGGCGCTACGAAGGGGTCGATCAGCGGTTTATCGACCGCCGTGTCACACACGAGGTATCTTTGGGTGATTTCGTGTTGTCCGGCGGCGAAATCGCGGCGCTGGCCATCATCGACGCCACCATTCGTTTGTTGCCAGGTGTGCTGAATACGGCCGATTCGGCTTTACAAGATTCTTTCAATGCGTCGGTCAGCGGTTTGCTCGACAGCCCGCATTACACACGCCCGGAAATCTACCAAGGGGTGGCTGTACCCGATCCTTTGCTCTCCGGGCATCACGCCCACATCGCGCAATGGCGTCGGCAGCAATCGCTTGCGCTGACATTCGTCCGCCGCCCCGACCTTATTGAACAGGCCCGCGCGCGCGGCGATCTGACCCGTGCCGATGAAGCCTTTTTGGCGAGTTTGATTGTTTAAGGTCCCTGCGGGGCAGCGCTACTAGCGTTGACTAGTCTTTCGCCAGCCATCAATAGCCGACGATACGCATGGTGCATATTTTTTTGATGTGCGGTCCGACCTGTATTTTGCTACGTAGCCAAATCTGATTATTTGACGCTTAAAGCGGCCCCGGCCGCATTGCGCGGCCGGGGAAACACAGGCTTTGTCCTGCAGTCTTACTTCAGTTTGTTGAATTGCTCCTGCACCTTGTTCAAGGTTTCGGAGAACTGGGCAACCCTGGCTTTCTCTTGTTCGACAACAGCAGGTGGCGCTTTTTGTACGAACCTTTCGTTTGACAGTTTGGCGTTGGCCTTTTCAATCTCGCCGATCAGGCGTTCGATTTCTTTACCCAGACGCGCCCGTTCGGCAACGATGTCAATTTCTACACGGAGCATCAGTTCGGTGGTTTCCACCACCTGCACGGGTGCGCCAACATCGGGAAGCTGGTCGACAATCTCGACTTCGCTAAGCTTGGCCATGGCCGCCAGGTAGGCACTGTTGCGGGCCAGCACCGTGGGGTTGCCGCGTGCAACCAAGGGTACCCGTTGTGCTGGCGAGAGATTCATTTCGCCTCGCAAGGCCCGAACTGCCTCGACCTGGGCTTTGAGTTCGGCCACCTGGGCTTCGGCCGTTTCGTTGACCCGGGCGGGGTCGGCGACCGGGTAGGCGCGCACGCTGATGCTGGTGTCTTCGTTGGCCAGGCGCTTGCCCGCAACCACCGATACTTTTTGCCACAGCTCTTCGGTAATGAACGGAATAATGGGGTGAGCCAAACGCAGCAAGGTTTCGAGCACGCGAATTAAGGTGCGGCGGGTGCCCAGCTGCTGGGCCGGCGTGCCGTTCTGGATTTGCACTTTGGCCAACTCGAGGTACCAGTCGCAGTATTCGTCCCAGATGAAGTGATAAAGGGCGTTGGCGATAAAGTCGAAGCGGTAATCGGCGAACCCGCGTTCAACATCGGCCTCGAGGCGCTGCAGTTGGCTGATGACCCACTGGTCGACAAACGACAGTTCGTCATTGCCTTCGCCCGACAGGTCGTGCCCTTCGGTGTTCATCAGCACGAAGCGTGTGGCGTTCCAGAGTTTGTTGCAGAAGTTGCGGTAGCCTTCGCAGCGTTTCAGGTCGAAGTTGATGTTTCGGCCCAGCGTGGCGTAGGCCGCCATGGTAAAGCGCAGGGCATCGGTGCCGTAGGCGGGGAAGCCTTCGGGGTAATCTTTGCGTGTTTTCTTTTCGATGGACGCAGCCTGGCGCGGGTTCATCAGCCCGCTGGTGCGTTTGGTCACCAGAGACTCCAGGTCGATACCGTCGATCAGGTCGACCGGGTCGATGGTATTGCCCTTGGACTTGCTCATTTTTTTACCTTCCATGTCGCAGACGAGGCCGTGGACATAGACGGTTTTGAATGGAACCTGGCCGGTCATGTGCATGCTCATCATGACCATGCGCGCAACCCAGAAGAAAATGATGTCGAAGCCGGTGACCAGGACGCTGGACGGCAGGTAGCGGGCCAGGTCGGGAGTTTGTTCGGGCCAGCCCAGGTCGGTAAACGGCACCAGTGCCGATGAAAACCAGGTGTCGAGGACATCGTTGTCGCGAGTGAGCGGCCCGTTAACGCCGGCTGCTCGGGCTTTTTCAAGCGCTTCGGCTTCGTTGCGCGCCACGAAAATCTGCCCGTCTTCGCTGTACCAGGCCGGAATCTGGTGGCCCCACCACAATTGGCGCGAGATGCACCAGTCCTGGATTTTTTCAAGCCACTGGTTGTAAGTGGTTGTCCAGTTTTCGGGGCAAAACTTGACGCGGCCGTCGGCGACGACCTCGAGGGCGACCTCGGTGATGCTCTTGCCCGGGTGCAGGCTGTCTTCGGGCGCGGGTTTGCTCATGGCGACAAACCACTGGTCGGTCAGCATGGGTTCGATGACCGTTTGCGTGCGGTCGCCGCGCGGCACCATTAGTTTGTGCGGTTTGATGTTTTTAAGCAGCCCCTGGGCGTCGAGGTCGGCCACGATTTGTTTGCGGGCCTCGAAGCGGTCGAGCCCCTGGTATGCGGTGGGCGCGTTTTCGTTGATTTTTGCGTCGAGGGTCAGGATGCTGATTTGCGGCAACTGATGACGCTGGCCGACGGCGTAGTCGTTAAAGTCGTGCGCCGGGGTGACCTTGACAACGCCGGTGCCGAACTCGCGGTCGACGTAGTCGTCGGCAATAACCGGAATTTGACGGCCACACAGCGGCAGCTCGACGGTCTTGCCAATCAGGTGGGCGTAGCGTTCGTCTTCGGGGTGCACCATGACGGCGACGTCGCCCAGCATGGTTTCGGGGCGGGTGGTGGCCACCACCAGGTGGGTCAGGCCGCCCTGGGGTTCGGTCAGCGGGTAGGCAATTTCCCACATCGAACCATCTTCTTCTTCGCTGACTACTTCAAGGTCGGACACCGCGGTGCCCAGGACCGGGTCCCAGTTCACCAGTCGTTTGCCCCGGTAGATCAGGCCTTGCTCGAACAGGCGAACGAAGGTTTCGACGACGCCGCGCGACAGGTTGTCGTCCATCGTGAAGTATTCGCGGTCCCAGTCGGCCGACGAGCCCAGGCGACGGAACTGCTCGGTAATGGCGCTGCCCGATTTGTGCTTCCAGGCCCAGACCTTTTCAAGGAATTGTTCGCGGCCCAGATCGTGACGGCTGATGTTCTGGGCGTCGAGCTGGCGCTCGACCACGATTTGCGTGGCGATGCCGGCATGGTCGGTGCCCGGGATGAACACGGTGTCGTCGCCGCGCATACGGTGGTAGCGCACCAGGCCGTCCATGACGGTTTGGTTGAAGGCGTGACCCATGTGCAGTGTGCCAGTGACGTTGGGTGGCGGGAACTGAACGACGAAAGGTTCGCTGGTATGACCGGCGGCAGGTTGTACGTGTTGGCCGCCCCTGAAATAGCCGTGTTGTTCCCATTTGGCGTACCAGCGTGACTCGAGCGCATCGGGCTCGAAGCTTTTGGGCAGGGCGTTGTCGTCGGGGGTTGCGGCGTTAGATGTCATAAATTGGCTTGTTAATGCGTGTAAACGATGAAAATGCCACTGAAATGCGGTCTTTCTGAACGGATCAGGGCGAAACCCGCCATTTTATGATGCAGAAAGCGCAAATAGGCATGTTAAAATGAGCGGTTCACAAAAACTTTAGCAAAGTTCTTGTTTTTACTAAGAAAATCTTTTCTTTCAATTTGGATATTTTATGGCAATCGAACGCACCCTTTCCATTATCAAACCCGATGCAGTCGCCAAGAACGTCATTGGCCAGATCGTAGCCCGCTTCGAGCAGGCCGGCCTGAAAGTCGTCGCCGCTCAACTCAAGCAGTTGTCGCGCGCCGAAGCCGAGCGCTTCTACGCCGTTCATGCAGCACGCCCGTTTTTCAAAGATCTGGTTGATTTCATGGTTTCCGGTCCTGTGTTCGTTCAGGTGCTCGAAGGCGAAAGCGCCATCCAGAAAAACCGCGACCTGATGGGCGCCACCGATCCTAAAAAAGCAGAAGCCGGCACAATTCGCGCCGACTTTGCAGACAGCATCGACGCCAACGCAGTACACGGCTCCGACGCTCCCGAAACCGCCGCTGTAGAAATCGCTTTCTTCTTCCCCGAAAGCAACATCCACAGCCGTTAATTTTTCAGGGCGACACAGCCCAAATTCATGACCGAAACCACCGAACGAATCAACGTACTTGGCCTGGGCGCCACCGAACTGACCGACCTGGTCGCGCAGTGGGGTGGCAAGCCGTTTCGTGCGCGCCAGCTCATGCGCTGGGTGCACCAGCGAAGCGCGGGTTCGTTCGAGGTCATGTCCGATCTGGCCCGCGAGTTTCGCGGCCAGCTCGATCAGCATTGCTGCATTGCGGCCCCGGGCGTACAAACCGAACAGCGCTCGTCCGACGGCACCCGCAAGTGGCTCTTCGACGTCGGTAACAACAACGCCGTCGAAACGGTCTTCATCCCGGAAGACGATCGCGGTACCTTGTGCATTTCCAGCCAGGCTGGCTGCACGGTAGCGTGTCCGTTTTGCTCTACGGGTTATCAAGGTTTCAACCGAAACCTCACCACTGCCGAAATCATCGGGCAGTTGTGGCATGCCAAACGCACCCTCGAAGCCGATCTCGACAGCGCGCGCATCGATGGGCCCGGGGCGGCCACACCGCCTCAACGCGTCATTACCAACGTCGTCATGATGGGCATGGGCGAACCCCTGCTCAATTACGACAACGTGCTGGGGGCCCTGCGCCTTATGCTCGACGACAACGCCTACGGGCTGTCGCGTCGTCGGGTAACCGTCAGCACGTCGGGGGTTGTGCCTTTCATCGACCGCCTTGCCCAAGATTGCCCGGTGGCGCTGGCGGTATCGCTGCATGCCCCCAACGACGCTCTGCGCGATCGCCTGGTACCCCTTAACCGCAAGCATCCGCTGCGCGAATTGCTCGACGCCTGCAATCGTTATTTGCAGCATGCACCGCGCGATTTCATCACTTTCGAATACATAATGCTTGACGGTGTCAACGACACCGATCAGCACGCCCGCGAACTCATCGAGATCGCGCGGCAGGTACGTTGCAAGTTCAACCTTATCCCGTTCAACCCTTTCCCCCAGTCGGGGTTGAAACGCTCCCCGGCTGCCCGGGTTCGTATTTTCGCCCAGCGGCTTACCGATGCCGGCGTGGTCACCACCGTGCGTAAAACCCGTGGCGACGACATCGCCGCTGCATGTGGTCAACTGGCCGGCGACGTCAAAGATCGCACGCGCATCAACGAAAGGTTGCCCGATCGTGCCACCATACTCATCAAAGAGGAGCATGCATGAACCAACCCCTGCTCAAAGAAGAGGCGCAGTCCGGTTCTGTCGTCAATTTGCGTGACGGCGTCGGCGCAACCCTGAAAACCCTGCGGCAATCGCGGCGTGTCACGCTATCCGAAGCCTCGGCCCGACTGAAATTTTCCACGCGACAGTTGCAGGCCCTCGAAAACGAGCAATGGGCCGACCTTCCTGTCGGCTTGCCTTTGCGCGGCATGGTTAAAAATTATGCGCGCTTCCTCGAGGCCGACGTCGATGCCATTATGGTGATGCTCGGCAATCAAACCGGCAATGCCGCCGTGCCTAAAGCAGGGATTGCCCCCGTCGAGGGCGGGCCTGCCTTCACACCCACCGACCTCCCGGTTCAGCACGAATCCGGCGGGTTTTCGTGGGTCTGGTTCGTGGTGATTTTGCTGGTGCTGGTGGCAGCGGGCTTTTATGCCGTCGACCGCGGTTGGGTCCCCGAAGCCTGGCTGACACTCGAATGGTTCCGGTCGGCTCAGTCCTGACTTCATATTAGTCTGTTACAGCAGCAATGACGCTTATCGATTCCCCGGCCGGTCAAGACCGGCCAAATATTTCCGTGGGCCCCGCGCCCCGTCGTACTACCCGTCAGGTGGTTTTGTCCTGGTACGATCACACCGTACGTGTAGGCGGTGGGGCGCCGGTGGTGGTTCAGTCCATGACCAACACCGACACCGCCGACCCGATCGCCACCGCCATTCAGGTCAAAGACCTGGCCATGGCGGGCTCCGAGGTTGTACGTATTACCGTTAATACGCCCGAAGCCGCCGCACAGGTGCCCGCCATCCGCGAGCAGCTCGATCGCATGGGGGTATACGTCCCGCTGGTGGGCGACTTCCATTACAACGGGCACAAATTGCTCACCCAGTTCCCCGAGTGCGCCCAGGCGCTGTCCAAGTACCGGATCAACCCCGGCAATATGGGCGCCGGTAACAAACGCGACGACAACTTCGCCCAAATGATCGAAGTCGCGTGTCGCTACAACAAGCCGGTGCGTATTGGTGTGAACTGGGGCAGTCTTGACAGCAGCCTCATGGCCAAAATGATGGACGAAAACAGTCGTCGGGCGCAGCCCTGGGCGGCGCAGGCGGTCATGCGAGAAGCGCTGGTGGTTTCGGCAATCAGCAATGCGCAGCGGGCCGAAACCCTGGGGCTGCCTGGCGATGCCATTGTGCTGTCGTGCAAGGTCAGCCATGTGCAAGACCTTATCGCGGTTTATCAAGATCTGGCTTCGCGTTGCGATTATCCCCTGCACCTGGGCCTGACCGAAGCGGGTATGGGCAGCAAGGGTATTGTTGCCTCGACGGCCGCGCTGGCCGTTTTGCTGCAGCAGGGTATTGGCGACACGATCCGCATTTCGCTTACGCCCGAACCAGGCGGAGACCGCACCCGCGAAGTCGTGGTGGCGCAAGAAATTTTGCAAACTATGGGGCTGCGTGCGTTTACGCCCATGGTGGTGGCGTGCCCGGGTTGCGGGCGCACCAGTAGCACGGTTTTTCAAGAGCTGGCCGACAGCATTCAAACTTATTTGCGTCAGCAAATGCCGGTCTGGAAAACACGTTATCCGGGCGTCGAAACCATGAATGTTGCCGTGATGGGTTGCGTGGTTAACGGCCCCGGCGAAAGCCAGCATGCCGATATCGGTATCAGCCTGCCGGGCACGGGCGAGGTTCCCTCGGCCCCGGTCTACATCGATGGCCGCCGCACGGTTACCCTTAAAGGTGATAGCATCGCCGGCGAGTTCCAGGCCATTGTCGAGCGTTACGTCGAAGAAAAATATGGGGTTGGCGGTCAGTCCCGCTAACCGGTTACGCAAAAAGAGCATTTATGTCGCAGTCGTTTAAAAAAGTTCATGCCATTACAGGCATGAAAGATGTCTTGCCAGATTCCAGTGCGCACTGGGAGCAACTCGAAGAAATTGTCCGGCAATGGCTGGCCGCCTATGGGTATCGCAATATGCGCGCGCCGGTGCTCGAGCACACCCGCTTGTTTACGCGGGGTATTGGCGAAGTCACCGACATCGTCGAAAAAGAAATGTATTCGTTCACCGATGCGCTGAACGACGAACACTTAACCCTGCGGCCCGAGTTCACGGCAGGTATTGTCCGCGCAAGCATCGAACACAACCTGTTGTACGATCGGCCACAGCGCGTGTATTCGCTGGGTCCGGTGTTCCGTCACGAAAAGCCGCAGCGCGGCCGCTATCGCCAGTTTCATCAAATCGATGTCGAAGCCCTTGGTTTTGCCGGCCCCGATGTCGACGCCGAGCTGATCGTCATGCTGTCCCGCCTCTGGAAGACGCTGGGGCTGCAGCACGTGCGCCTCGAGCTGAACTCGCTGGGCCAGCCCCACGAAAGGGCGGCGCACCGCGAGGCGCTGGTGCGCCACCTCGAGGCCCACATCGATGTGCTCGACGAAGAGGCCCGCCGTCGCATGCACACTAATCCGTTGCGCGTACTCGACACCAAAAATCCGGCGATGCAAGACATGGCCAATGCAGCGCCCAGCCTTTTCGACTTTCTCGGCGAAGAGTCACGCGCCCATTTCGATGGCGTGTGCGCACGCCTGGCCGATGCCGGCATTTCGTACACACTGAACCCGCGCCTGGTTCGCGGGCTCGATTACTACAATGGCACGGTTTTCGAATGGATCACCGACCAGTTGGGTGCGCAAGGCACAGTGTGTGGTGGCGGGCGCTACGACGGCCTCATCGAGCTTCTGGGCGGTAAAAGCGCTCCGGCCGTTGGTTTTGCCATCGGTATGGAGCGTCTGCTCGATCTCTGGAGCCAGTCCCAGGCGCCGCAGGCGGCGCCCGAATGCCAGGTGTACATGATTCATCAGTCCGATGCGGCCCAGCGCGCCGCAGCAACGCTGGCCGAGTCATTGCGCGACGCCGGCCTGCGTGTCATTGTTCATGCCGGCTCGTCCGGGTTCAAGTCGCAGTTCAAGCGTGCCGATGCCAGCGGTGCGCAGGCGGCGGTCATTATCGGTGAAGACGAGTTGCGCGAAAACACGGTCAGCATAAAATGGCTGCGCGCCGAAGCTATCGCCGATGGTCAGCAACAAGAGACGGTTCCAATGACCCGTCTGGTAGAAGTCCTGAAACAAAAGGTATAAAAACAGCATGGCATACGATCTCGAAGAACAGGAAAAACTGGACGCAATCCGGCAGTGGTGGGACCGTTACGGCACGCTGATCGTGACAGTGGTTGCCGTTATTGCGCTGGCCTTTGCCGGTTGGCGCGGTTGGCAGTGGTACGAAGGCAATCAGGCCCGTCAGGCGATGGGTTACTTCGAAGCCCTCGAATCTGCCGCCACCAAGCCGGGCGACGACTCTCTCGAGCGGGTCAAGGCGGCAAGTCAAACCCTGCGTGCCGACTTCCCGTCGTCGGGTTACACCACGCGCGGCGCCTTGGTGGCAGCTCAGGTGCTGGTACAGCAGCAAGATTACGCCGGCGCCAAAGAACAATTGCAGTGGGTCATCGACAACAGTACAGATCCGGCGCTGGTGCCCTTGGCCCAGTTGCGTCTGGCAGGTGTCTTGCTTGACCAGAAAGAGTACGATGCGGCGTTGGCGCTGGTTGCCAACGGGCCCGAAGCCTTCGAGGCCTTGTTCTCCGATCGCCAGGGCGATATTCTTGCGGCGCAAGGCAAAAAAGAAGACGCCAAGTCTGCCTGGCTCAATGCGATCGAAGCCTTGGGCGCCGACCCCATGACCCAAATCATCCAACTTAAAATTGACGCCCTCGGAGTCTGACCTTATGCATGCTGTTATGTCCCGTCGTCTGAAGTGTGCCGTTGCGGCGCTCAGCCTTTCTGTGCTGGCTGGCTGCTCGTGGTTTACGCCCAAAGACCCGCGCTTCGAGCCGTCTCCCCTTACCGAATATCCGGCGGGCGTTTCGGCCAGCACGGCCTGGTCAGTCAATATCGGCAGCGGCGGGGGCTCGGGCTTTGTGCCCGTGCTGGTGGGTGATGGCGTTTACGCCGCAACGCCCAACGGCAATGTCGTCAAAACCAGCCTGACAAGCGGCGGCATGCAATGGCGCGCCGACGCCGGCATTGACTTGTCTGCCGGCGTGGGTTCCGACGGCATCACGACCGCAGTTGCAGGCCCTGACGGCACCGTAGTGGCCTTCGACGACCAGGGCCAGGAAAAATGGCGCGCCCAGGCCACCAGCGAGGTGTTCGTCCCGCCAGTGGTAGGCGCAGGGGTTGTTGTGGTGCGCAGCAGCGACTACCGTATCCAGGCGTTCGATGCCGCCACAGGCGACCGGCTCTGGTCGGTACAGCGGCCCGGCCCGGCGCTGGCGCTTAAAACCAACATGCAAATGTTGATCATCGAAGGCGTGGTGATTTCCGGCTTGCCCAATGGTCGTCTTATCGTCATTTCGGCGCAAGACGGCGCTGTGCAATGGGAAGGCACCGTTTCCACACCGCGTGGCGCGACCGACCTCGAGCGCATCAATGACGTTGTCGGTGCGCCGCAAACACAGGGTTCGTTGCTGTGTGGTGCCTCTTATCAGGGGCGTATTGTGTGTTTCGATATCGCCCAGGGCGGTATCCCGGTCTGGGAGCAACCCTTCTCTACGACCACAGGCATCGCATCCGACAGTCGCCAGGTATATGGCGCAGCAGGGCGTGATTCGGTGTATGCCTTCAGCCTGACCGATGGCGGCGAGCAGTGGCGCCAGGATGCTTTACGCAACCGTCGCTTGTCAGGGCCTGCGGTGGTCGGTTCGGCGGTTGCCTTTGGCGACTACGATGGGTACGTCCACTTTCTCTCGTCTTCCGACGGCCGCCTGTTGGGCCGTATCCAGGTCGGCGGGGGGGCAGTGGTCTCTCCGCTGGTCTCCACGCCACGTGGCGTGCTGGTTCAGACGGGTAATGGCAGTTTAGTTTTGGTTGGTGTCAATTGAAAAAGGTTTTATTCAAGCCAGTAGTGGCTTTGGTCGGTCGGGCTAACGTTGGCAAGTCAACGTTGTTCAACCGTCTTACCCGTTCGCGCGCTGCGTTGGTGGCCGACTTCTCCGGGTTGACGCGCGACCGTCACTACGGCGAGGGCCGGGTCGGGAAATACCCCTTCCTGGCCGTCGATACCGGCGGTTTCGAGCCCGTTGCCAAAAGCGGCATTGTGGCCGAAATGGCGCGTCAAACCCAGCAAGCCATTGCCGAGGCCGACGTCGTCATCTTTCTGGTCGATGCACGTGCGGGCGTCAACGCCCACGACCACGAAATCGCGCGCTTGCTGCGCCGCGCGGGTCAACGCGTGTTCCTGGCGGTCAACAAGGCCGAAGGCATGCGCAACGCCGGCGCCATCGCCGAATTCCACGAGCTGGGGTTAGGCGAGCCTTATCCCATTTCGGCATCGCATGGCGATGGCGTCGTCGACCTCATCGAGCACGCCTTGTCGTTTCTCGACGAAGGCGCTGACGACGATCATGCCGACATCGCGCACGACGAAGATGCATATAGCGAGGTATTTGACGTCGACGCCGAAGACGGTTTGCCCGATCTGGATGCCGAGTCGGAAGAACCGGCCGACGACCAAACGCGCCATCGTATCAAGCTGGCCATCGTGGGGCGGCCCAACGTGGGCAAGTCGACGCTTATCAATACTTTGCTGGGCGAAGAACGTGTCATTGCCTTCGACATGCCGGGCACCACGCGCGACGCCATCGAGATCGACTTCGAACACGAAGGCACGCCATTCACCCTGATCGACACGGCAGGCTTGCGTCGTCGTGGCAAGGTCTTCGAGGCCATCGAAAAGTTCTCGGTTATTAAAACCTTGCAGGCCATCGAGGCCTGTAACGTGGTGGTGCTCATGCTCGATGCCCACGCCGAAATCTCCGATCAAGACGCGCACATTGCCGGGTTTATTGTTGAAACCGGCCGTGCCCTGGTCGTAGCCGTCAACAAGTGGGACGGCCTGAACGCCGAAGAGCGCGATCGTATCAAACACGAGTTCGAACGCAAATTACGGTTTTTGTCGTTTGCGCGCATGCACACCATATCGGCGCTTAAAAACAAAGGCATTCAACCTTTGCTCAAGTCGATCAGGTCGGCGCACGCGGCGGCGTTCTCGAAGTTGTCAACACCCAAACTTACGCGGGTTTTGGTGGCTGCCGTCGAACAGCAGCCGCCACCCCGAAAAGGCATTTTCCGGCCCAAAATGCGCTATGCGCACCAGGGCGGCCAAAATCCGCCGCTTATCGTCATTCACGGCAATGCCCTCGATGCGATCCCCGACGCTTATCGCCGCTACCTCGAGGCTCGTTTCAGGGCGGCGTTCAAGCTCGAAGGTACGCCTTTGCGTATCGAGTTCAAATCATCAACCAATCCGTATATTCAGAAGGGGGCCTGATTGAGCCGTTTCTGGAGTGATCATGTCGCGGGGCTTTCGCCCTACGTACCCGGCGAGCAGCCTAAAATCCTCGACTTGCTCAAGCTCAATACCAACGAGCATCCGTGGGGCCCGTCGCCGCTGGCCATCAAGGCCATGCAAGAAGCTGCAAACGATCGGTTGCGGTTGTATCCCGATCCGCAGTCAACGGCGTTGTGCCAGGCTATTGCCGACCATCATAATGTGTCGCCTGCCCAGGTTTTTGTCGGCAACGGTTCCGACGAGGTCCTGGCCCATGTGTTCAATGGTTTGTTCCGCCATGCCGGGCGGCCATTGCTGATGCCGGACATCACCTACAGCTTCTACAAAACGTATTGCCGTCTTTTCGACGTTCCAGTCGAGATTCAACCCCTGGCCGACGACTTTTCAATCTGTGTCGACGATTACACCCGGGCACGTGCGGTATTGCCGGCCGGCATTATTTTTGCCAACCCCAATGCGCCTACCAGCATGGCACTTGGGCTCGACGATATCCGTGGCATTGCGCGGGCCAACGCCGACATCGCGGTCATTGTCGACGAGGCCTACGTCGACTTCGGCGCCGACTCCGCCGTTGCCCTGCTGTCAGAATTTGACAACATCGCCGTGGTGCACACGTTTTCAAAATCGCGGTCGTTGGCCGGCTTGCGTGTCGGGTACGCCGTTGGCAGTGCGGCCATCATCGAGGCGCTGGTGCGGGTTAAAGACAGTTTCAATTCCTACCCCCTCGACAGCATTGCGCAAGCGGGCGCCATCGCGTCCATTCTCGACCGCGATTACTTCCGGCGGGCCTGCCAGGCCATTGTCGATGCGCGCGAAGCGCTGGTGGCCGACCTGGCCGCGCTGGGTTTTGAGGTCTTGCCCAGCGCTGCCAATTTTGTGTTTGCCCGTCATCCGCAGCACGATGCCGCCGGGCTGGCGAGCGGCCTGCGCGACAATCGCATTCTGGTGCGTCATTTCGCCCAACCCCGCATCGACCAGTTCTTGCGTATTACG
The DNA here is from genome assembly GCF_014237865.1 of Pusillimonas minor. Lineage (GTDB taxonomy): Bacteria > Pseudomonadota > Gammaproteobacteria > Burkholderiales > Burkholderiaceae_B > Neopusillimonas > Neopusillimonas minor. The sequence goes on along the minus strand of NZ_JACJUU010000007.1, from coordinate 105,507 downwards.
GTAGGTACCCCCGACGAATGCCAGCGCTTGTGCCAGGTGTTGGCGGTTTTGTTGGGCGACCAAAAATTACAGTAATTTGTCAGTCAATCGTGGCCAATTACGGGGAAACCCTGTAAAGTAGACGTTTGCGGTATTTATCCATAACAACACAATTGGAGTTAAGCCAATGAGCAACAAAGGGCAAACATTACAAGACCCGTTTCTGAACGCGCTGCGCAAAGAACATGTGCCCGTATCCATTTACCTGGTTAACGGCATCAAATTGCAGGGCCAAATCGAATCCTTCGACCAGTACGTCGTTTTGCTACGTAACACCGTCACGCAAATGGTGTACAAGCATGCCATTTCTACGGTCGTACCTGCTCGCCCGGTTAACCTCCAGCTCGATGACGCTGCCGCTGAATAACGCTGCAGTCGCCCCTCTTTACGAACAGCCCGCCATGCGCGTCGCGCAGGCGGGCGTTTCGTTTTTGTGCACCCCATGAAAGCTTTAGTTATTAGCGTCGATCTGGGAAACCCCGATTTCCAGGCCCACTCAGAAGAGTTCATTATGCTGGCCGAGGGCGCCGGCGCTGAAATCGTTGGCCATCTGGTGGCGCGTCGACAGCGGCCCGATGCCGCTTATTTCATCGGCAAAGGCAAGCTCGAAGAGGCCAAGCTCATTGCCGATGAGCATCAGGCCGATATCATCTTGTTCGATCAGCCGCTTTCTCCGGCCCAGCAACGCAACCTCGAACGTGGCCTTAACCGCCGGGTGGTCGATCGCGTTGCGCTTATTCTGGATATTTTTGCGCTGCGCGCCAAAAGTCACGAGGGTAAGCTGCAGGTCGAACTGGCGCAGCTGCAGCACTTGTCAACACGCCTGACGCGTCTCTGGACTCACCTTGAACGTCAGCGTGGCGGTATCGGGATGCGCGGGCCTGGCGAGTCTCAGCTTGAAATGGACCGCCGCATGATCGGCGCCAAGGTCAAGCTGCTGCGCGAACGGCTCGATCGCGCCCAGCGCCAACGCAGTACGCAGCGTCGCTCGCGTATGCGCGGCGGCATTATGTCGATCTCGCTGGTGGGGTATACCAACGCGGGTAAATCAACCCTGTTCAATGCCTTGACCCGGGCGGGTGCCTACGCCGCCGATCAATTGTTCGCCACACTCGATACCACCACCCGCAAGCTCTGGATCGACGGAGCAGGGCAGGTGGTGGTCTCTGACACCGTAGGGTTCATTCGCGATTTGCCGCCAACACTCATTGCCGCCTTCAGGGCAACGCTTGAAGAAACCGTGCAGGCCGACCTGTTATTGCATGTGGTCGATGCCTCAAGCCATCAGCGCGACGAGCAAATAGTTGAAGTGCACAAAGTGCTTGCCGACATCGGGGCGGGTGATATCCCCAGAATTATGGTGTACAACAAAATTGATGCGGCCGGTTACGAGCCGCGGGTGGAGCGCGACGAACATGGTACCATTGTGCGCGTATTTGTTAGTGCCCTGACGCGGGCAGGCCTTGATGGCCTTCGTCAGGCCATCGTCGAATCAGGTCAAGTCGCAGGAAATAATGCGTTTAATGTCGAAAATATTTAACTTGAATGATCCCGGTTGGGGTCGCGGAAAAGGCGGTAACGAGCCGCCCCGTCAACCCGATAACAACCAGGGCAATAATAGCGGCCCCCCAGATCTCGACGAGGTCTGGCGCGATTTCAACAATCGTGTCGGTTCGCTGTTCGGGCGTAAAGGTCGCCGCGGCGGTGGCGGTGGTCACCAGGGCGGTGGCGGCAGCCCCGTTCAGTTGCCCAAGGGCTCACCCAAGCTGGTGGTAGGTGGCCTGGTCGTGCTGGTAGGGTTGTGGCTGGCCAGCGGCTTCGTGGTTGTCCAAGAAGGGCAGGTTGCGGTCGTCACCAAGTTCGGCAAGTATGTCAAAACCCTTAACCCGGGTTTGCAATGGCACTTGCCATACCCCATCGAAGACCATCAAACCGTTAATATTTCGCAGTTACGTACTTTCGAAGTCGGTTTTCGTGGGTCAGCGCGCAACAAAGTGCTTGCCGAGTCCCTCATGCTGACCACCGACGAGAACATTGTTGATGTGCAGTACGTGGTGCAGTATCGCCTCATGCCCAACGGCGCGCCCGATTACCTCTTCAAAACCAGCGACCCCGACGAATCCGTTCGCCAGGCGGCAGAAACCGCCATGCGCGATGTGGTCGGCCGTCAACCCATGGACTCCGTCCTGTATTCGGCGCGTACGCAAATTGCCGCCGATGTGCAGCGCCTTGCCCAGGAAATCCTCGATCGTTACCAAACCGGCATTCAGGTCAGTACGGTTGCTATCCAGAACGTCCAGCCGCCCGAACAGGTTCAGGCCGCATTCGACGACGCTGTAAAAGCCGGCCAAGACCGCGAGCGCCAGATCAACGAAGGTAACGCCTACGCCAGCCGCGTCCTCCCCGAAGCCCAGGGTCAGGCTGCACGCCTTGTTCAAGAGGCCGAAGGCTATCGCGTTTCCGTGGTCAGCCGCGCCGAAGGTGACAGCGCACGCTTCAGTAGCATCGAGGCCGAGTACGCCAAAGCGCCCGATGTCACCCGCGAGCGCATGTATCTGTCGACCATGCAGTCCATCCTCGAGAAATCGTCCAAGGTGTTCATTGACAGCGAATCGAGCAACAACATGCTGTATTTGCCACTCGATAAAATCATGCAGCAAGCGGCGCGTAACCCCGATGCCGCAACCCAGTCTGCCTCTGCTTCCTCTGCGCCTACGCCGGCCGCAGCCGACAAGTCTGCCAGCAACGCACCGGGTGCTGCCCGGTCGGGCAGTAGCAATCCGTATAGCGGCGGGTCGTCAGGCTCGCTCATGACGAGCCCTTATTCGCGCTAACGGAGGCCTCACACTATGCAACGTTTCTTTCCCTATCTAGTTGGTCTGGTCATTGTCCTGGCCGTGGCTTCTTCTTGTGTGTTTGTGGTGCGCGAGCGCGATGCCGCTTTGGTGTTTGCCTTGGGTGAGGTGCGCGAAACCGTCACCGAACCAGGCCTGCATTTCAAACTGCCGCCACCCTTCGAAAACATCGTTACCCTCGATCGTCGCCTTCAAACCATCGAGTCGCGCGACCCCGAACGCATTCAAACGGCCGAGAAGAAAAACCTTCTTATCGACTCTTACGTCAAATGGCGCATCATCGACCCGCGCCTGTACTACGTGACCTTCGGCATTAACCGGCGTGCCGCCGAAGAGCGCCTCAGCGCGCAAATCCGCGATGCGCTTAACGCCGCCGTCAACGTACGTACGGTAAAGCAGGTGGTCTCCAGCGAGCGCGGCGACATCATGCGCGAAGTGCTGGCTAACGTCGATCGTCGCGCCAAGCCGCTGGGTGTCGAGGTCGTCGATGTTCGTCTCATTCGCATCGACTTCGCGCCCGAAATCTCCGAGTCGGTCTATCGCCGCATGGAAGCCGAGCGCAAAGAAGAGGCCAACCGCCTGCGTGCCACCGGTGCCGCCGACAGCGAACGCATCCGCGCCCAGGCCGATCGCGAACGTCAGGAAATTTTGTCGAAGGCATACGCCGATGCGCAAGAAATCAAAGGTCAGGGCGATGCCCAGGCGGCCGATATCTACGCACGTGCTTATGGCCGGAACCCCGATTTCTACAGCTTCTACAAAAGCCTCGAAAGCTATCAGTCCGCCTTCTCGGGTTCCGACGACACGCTGGTGCTAAGTCCAAAGTCAGACTTCTTCAAGTTCTGGTCTGATGCTTCGGGCAAAACGCGCTACAATACGCCGTAAGTTGAAATACTTCCGCAAGCGACTTGGCGGGCTTACGCCCCAAGTCGCTTTTTGTTTGGTTGCTTCTCAAGCGTTTTCAGGTTTCTTGAATGTCCAAGTGGTTATTGCCAGAGCACCTGGCCGATATCCTGCCCGCAGAAGCGCGTCGCATCGAAGAGCTCCGGCGCGACCTGCTTGATCTGTACCGCACCCACGGGTTCGAACTCGTGGCGCCGCCGTTGGTCGAGTACCTCGACTCATTGCTGTCGGGTACCGGCAGCGATCTCAACTTGCGTACGTGCAAGCTCGTCGATCAACTCTCGGGCCGTACGCTGGGCGTTCGCGCCGATATCACCCCGCAGGTGTCCCGAATTGATGCCCATTTGCTGAACCGGCCCGGCGTTACCCGGCTGTGTTATTGCGGCACGGTGCTGCACGCGCGCCCGGCCGACCTGCTCTCCGATCGCGAATTGTTGCAAATCGGCGCCGAAGTTTTCGGGCACGACGGTGTCGAAGCCGACATTCAAATCATTCAGTTGGCCCTCGAAAGTGTTCAACGTGCCGGCGTTCGCAATGCGCGTATCGACCTGAACCATCCGGGTGTGTTCCGCGCTTTGGTCAATGCCGATCCGGCCCTGGCCGAAGTCGACGCCGAGCTTTCCGACATGCTGGCCTCAAAAGACGTATCGGGTATCAGCCGTCTGTGTGCCACACTCAACGACGTGCGTCCCGACACTGTCCAGGCGCTCGTGGCCATGCCGCGTTTATATGGTGGCGTCGCCATGCTCGATCAGGCGCTGCAGGTGTTGCCGCGTTTGCCGGCGGTGTTAAAGGCGGTCAACGACCTTAAAGCACTGGTCGCCGCCTTGCCCGACTACGAATTCAGCATCGACCTGGCCGACGCGGGTGCAGGTTACGCCTACCACTCCGGTGTGGTGTTTTCCATTTATGCTCAGGGCTGGCACGACGCCCTGGTGCGTGGCGGGCGCTACGATGGCGTTGGCAAGGTTTTTGGCCGGTCGCGTCCGGCGACAGGTTTCAGCCTCGACTTGCGTAAGCTGTCGGCAGGCTTGGGTGCGCCGCCGCTGACGCGCGCCATTCAGGCGCCCTGGGGCACCCAGTCGGCCCTCGTGCAAGCTATTCGCAGTCTGCGCGACGCGGGCGAAATTGTGGTTCAGGTATTACCAGGTCAACCCCATTCCCTTGACGAGTTCCAGGTCGACCGCGAGCTGGTGCAGCAAGACGGGCAATGGGTCATACGGGCGATTCCGGGCGCGCACTAGCGTGCCGGGTCGCAGGGTTCAATCAATTAGTTGTTGTAAAGACTAGCTTTTTCTATATCGCAACATGAGCAAGAATATCGTGGTTATCGGCACCCAGTGGGGTGACGAAGGCAAGGGCAAAATCGTCGACTGGCTGGCCGAATCGGCCCAGGGCGTGGTTCGTTTTCAGGGGGGGCATAATGCAGGGCACACCCTCTGGATCAACGGCACCAAGACCATTTTGCGTCTTATTCCGTCGGGCATCATGCACCCGGGCGTTACCTGCTATATCGGTAACGGGGTAGTGCTTTCGCCCGAAGCCTTGCTGAAAGAAATCGTCGAGCTCGAACAAGCGGGTCTTGATGTTCGTTCGCGCCTGCAAATTTCGCCGGCATGCCCGCTCATTTTGCCGTATCACATTGCGGTCGATCAGGCCCGCGAACGTCGCAAGGGCGACGGCAAAATCGGTACCACGGGTCGCGGCATCGGTCCGGCCTACGAAGACAAGGTCGCCCGTCGCGCCATTCGCGTTCAAGACCTGTACAACCCTGCAGTGTTCGACGAGAAACTCGCCGAGGCGCTCGACTACCATAACTTTGTGCTCACCCAGTACCTGGGCGCCGAAGCGGTCTCTGCCGACGACGTCCGCGAACAGGCCATGTCGCTGGCCGGCCAGATCGAGCCCATGGTGGCCGACGTGTCCAACAACCTGCATCTGGCGCAAAAGGCTGGCCAAAGCCTGTTGTTTGAAGGCGCCCAAGGCGCATTGCTCGACATCGATCACGGCACGTATCCGTTTGTGACCAGCAGCAATTGTGTTGCAGGCGCTGCAGCAGCAGGCGCCGGCGTCGGCCCGCAAGCCTTGCAGTATGTGCTGGGCATTGCCAAGGCCTACACCACACGTGTGGGTTCCGGCCCGTTCCCCACCGAACTTCACGACGACACCGGTGCACATCTGGCTAAAGTCGGCAAAGAATTCGGTTCGGTCACCGGTCGTCCGCGTCGTTGCGGTTGGTTCGACGGCGCGGCCATGAAGCGTTCGGTCATGATCAACGGTATTTCGGGCCTGTGCATTACCAAGCTTGACGTGCTCGATGGCATTGAAACCATCCGCATCGGGGTGGGGTATCGCTACAAGGGCCAATTCCTTGATGCTTTGCCTTATGGTGCGCACGCTGCCGCCGAAGCCGAGCCCGTCCTTGAAGAAATGCCCGGCTGGACAGAGTCTACGGTAGGCATTACCGAATACGACAAACTGCCTGTCAATGCGCGCCGTTACCTCGAACGCATCGCTCAGGTTTGCGACGTCGGTATCGACATGGTGTCAACAGGCCCCGATCGCCTCGAAACCATCGTTTTGCGCCACCCCTTCAAAGGCTAAGGCCAAACTGCTCCAACTGTTTATGGTCGCGCCGCAGCTTTTCGTTGCGGCGCGATCGGTTTATTATTACGTTCTTTGTTCCAAGGACTCTTCATGAACTTGCCCCCAAGCACCGACCGCGACCTTTGGATTTCCTGGGATCAGTACCATTCACTCATCGATCGTCTGGCCCTGAACATCCACGAGTCTGGTTGGGAATTCGAAAAAATCATCTGTCTGGCCCGTGGTGGCATGCGGGTGGGCGATGTTCTGTCTCGTATTTTCGATGTGCCCTTGGGTATTCTGGCGACCAGTAGCTACCGCGAAGCCGCAGGCACGCAGCAAGGTTCACTCGATATCGCGCAGTTCATTACCATTACGCGTGGTACTCTTGATGGCAAAGTGTTGCTGGTAGACGACATGGTCGACACCGGCATGACGTTTATCCGTGTGGGCGAGCACCTGCGCCAGCAGTTCCCGGCGATTACCGAACTGCGCAGCGCCGTGCTGTGGTGGAAAGGCCACGCCCAGGCAACCCCCGATTACTTCGTCGAAAAGTTGCCTACCAACCCCTGGATTCACCAGCCCTTCGAAGACTACGACAGCCTGCGTCCGCACCAGCTTGAAGCCTGGGTACGAAAGGGTGTCAGAAACGTCTGATTCGTGCTAGAATCTTAGGCTAACCATACGGCTTTAATTAGTAGCAGCTTAAAATTACAGTTTTTTGGCTGATTTAGCCCACTTTATTTAACCTAACCAACCAGAAGGCTACCGAAATACATGCCTACCGTTCGTCTTAAAGAAAACGAGCCCTTTGAAGCCGCTTTGCGTCGCTTCAAGCGCACCATCGAAAAAAACGGTCTTTTGACCGAACTGCGTTCGCGCGAATTCTACGAAAAGCCTACAGCCGAGCGCAAGCGTAAGCACGCCGCCGCTGTCAAGCGCCACTACAAACGTATTCGCAGCCAGCAACTGCCTCCCCGTCTGTATTGATCCCCGAGTCTTTTGTACAAGACTTACTCGCCCGGGTTGATATAGTCGACGTTGTCGGGCGGTATGTGCAGTTGCGTAAAGGTGGGGCCAACTTGCTTGGCCTCTGTCCTTTTCACACCGAAAAATCCCCATCTTTCACCGTTAGTCCCACCAAGCAGTTTTATCATTGCTTCGGGTGTGGCGCACACGGTACAGCCATTTCCTTTCTTATCGAGCATACCGGGGCCAGTTTCCCCGAAGCCGTGCGTTCGCTGGCAGCAAACGTTGGCTTGGTCGTGCCCGAAGCCCCTCGCTCGCCACAGGCGCAAGCAGCGTCGCGTCGCCGAAAAGAAGAGGTCTCCCGGCATCAGCAGTTGCTCGACACAGCCCAGCAACATTACCTGAAGCTGCTTAAAGCAACGCCTGCGGCCACCGACTACCTGAAAAAGCGCGGTCTGACCGGCGAAATCGCCGCACGCTTTGGTTTGGGCTGGTCGGGTACCGATCGGCGTGGTCTGGCCCAGGTGTTTTCTCACTACGAAGACCCGTTGCTGGTCGAGGCGGGCCTGGTCATCGAAGCCGAAGACGGCCGTCGTTACGATCGCTTCCGTGAACGCATCATGTTCCCCATCCGCAATGCGCGGGGAAACCTCATCGGCTTTGGCGGGCGGGTAATCGGCAAGGGCGAACCCAAATACCTCAATTCACCCGACACCCCAATTTTTTCAAAGGGCCAAGAGCTCTACGGGTTGTGGGAAGGGCGTACAGGTATTCGGGCCGAAGGCTGTGTGCTGGTGGTCGAGGGGTATATGGACGTTGTCGGTCTGGCGCAGCTGGGGCTCGAAAATGCCGTGGCCACGCTGGGTACATCGACCACGCCCCAGCATGTACAAAAGCTGTTGCGTGCCAGCGATCGCATTATTTTCAGCTTTGACGGTGACAAGGCAGGGCGTCGGGCCGCATGGCGCGCATTGCAGAACTGTCTGCCGCTGCTGCGCGACGACGTCTCCATTCGGTTTTTGTTCTTGCCCGACGACCACGATCCGGACTCGTTTGTGCGCGCCAATGGCGCCGAAGCGTTTCGCGAGCTGATGGCGGGTGCGCCGGCGTTGTCCAGTTTCATGCTCGACGAGCTGGCGTCGCGTCATCACATGACCGAGCCCGAGGGCAGGGCCGCGTGTGTCCACGAGGCCAAGCCTTTGCTTGCGCAATTGCCGGTGGGTACTACCGTGCGTTTGCAGATCGAGCGCGAGTTTGCGCGTCGTGTGCAAATGACGCCTGAAGAACTGACGGCCTTGCTTGAGGCCTCGCGTCCCGAGGCTATCGACCCCGGTGTTCAACCTGAGGCTACGCCGTCAGGTGCCGCCAGGCAGGGGCACGACAATGATTTTGCCTCTGGTCCGGTGTCCGACGATGGCTGGGTGCCCGATTTCGAGCCCGCCGGTTATGGCGAGCCGCCGAGTTGGGCGTTTGATGACGCGTCGGCCTTCCCGGCAGGGCAGTCGGGTAGCGCACGGCAGGCCCAGGCGGGTAGTTCATCGCAACGCGCACATTCTGCAGGCGCAAAGCGCCAGCCCTATGGGCAGCAGGGGCGCTCGCCGCTCAAGCGCCAGCGGCCCGGCGTTGCCGGGGGAGGCAACCGCAGCGTTACCTCGATGGCCAAGCGTTTGTTGCGTTTATTGCTTGCGCACCCCGAGCTTGCCGATACGCTGGGCGACCAGCAACTTGAAACTTTGGCCCGTGGCCCTCATCTAAGTCTTGTAAGAGACCTGATTGCCCTGATCAGTACGACGGGTGCCCGGCACGCGGGAGCATTGCTCGAAGCTGCGGACCCCGATTCCGACCTGGCGGCGGTGTTGTCTGACTTGACCACCGATGTGTTGGGGCACGACGATTTGCCCGACCCGGTTGCCGAATGGAACGATGCCATGCACAAAGTCGAGCTTGACGTTATCAAGACCGAGCAGTTGCAACTGGTGGCGGCAGGTTTAAAAGACAATGCGGCGCGCGAGCGCTACCAGTTGTTGGCGCGCCGTTGGGCGCAGCTGACGCAGGCATGAAGTACAGAAAATTTACTGTGTAAAAAGACTTAACTGCTGTAAAATAAAAGGTTTTATATCGTCTTTATTGGTTTGATACAGACAAGGCAAATGGTGGGTGACTGCGGGGTGGCGGGCGTTTATTGCGCCGGCAAAGCACCAAAGCGGGCCCTTTAACCTAAACCCTTGCGGCCTTGCTTAAATGGCAGGCCAGGTTGTTGTCAGGCTGGTTGGCGGCTGGTGGCCCATTGCACCCTGTAACTCATGGCTGGTCAGGGCATTTAACTTACGGCACCGGCGCCCGCAACCTGCGGTCAGCAACGCTGCATTACGCCAATATAGACACTAGTTTGCCCTTGCATTACCTGCCGGCCTTTGCCCGCAGGTTTTTGCACTTACGGAAGCGACCATGACCAAAGCGACTGATACGACCCCTAAAGCGGCAGAGCTGGAAACTGTCGGCAAAACCAAAACGTTGGCGGCCACCAAAAGCGCAAGCAAAACAGCCGTAACGCCAGGGGCTGTCAAGAAGGCGGCCAAAAAGACCGCAGCCCGTAAAACGGCGGCCAAAACGGCAGACGTTGACACCGACGACGATTTCGAAGTCGCGGCCGAGCCCAAAAAGCGCAAGGCACGCACGCCCACCGGGCGTCGTCCCGGTCGTCCGGCCAAAGCGGCCAACAACGACAGCTCGCCGTTCGACGATGGCGACATCGACATCGAAGCCGAGGTCATCCCTGAACTCAAGCCTATTGCCAAGCGCGGTGGCAAGCGCGGCAAGGGCGACAAAGACGTTCCGGCACGCAGCCAGCTTACCCCCGAAGAACAAGAAGCCCGTCGCAATCGTCTCAAGGTGCTTATCAAGCTCGGTAAAGAGCGTGGCTACCTTACCTATGGCGAGATCAACGACCACTTGCCCGACGACCTGGTCGATGCCGAAGCGATTGACGGCATCATCAGCACGTTCAGCGACATGGGTATCTCGGTCTACGATCAGGCGCCCGACGCCGAATCGCTGCTGCTTAACGACAACGCACCGGTCGCCTCCAGCGACGACGATGTCGAAGACGAAGCTGAAGCCGCCCTGACGACGGTTGACTCCGACTTTGGCCGCACCACCGACCCGGTACGTATGTACATGCGCGAAATGGGTACGGTCGAGCTCCTGACGCGCGAAGGCGAAATCGAAATCGCCAAGCGTATCGAAGACGGGCTCAAGCACATGGTCATGGCCATTGCGGCATGTCCCACAACCGTCAACGAAATCCTGACCCACGTTCAGCGTGTGCGCGACGGCCAGGCTCAAATCGACGAGGTTGTCGACGGCCTTATCGATGAAGAGGGCGAAGAATACGCCGGCGCCGGTGTGTCGGTCGATTCCGACGAAGACGACGGCCCGGCCGGCGGCATGAGCAGCAAACAGCTCGAGCACCTGCGTACCAAGTCCATGAAGAAATTCGACGCGGTCTCGCAATGGTTCGAGAAAATGCGTCGTGCCTTCGAGTCCGAGGGCTACCACGCCGAGAGCTACAAAGAAGCGCAAGAAGCCATTCTGAGCGAACTGATGGGCATTCGCTTTACGGCGAAGATGGTCGAAAAACTGGCCGACACCCTGCGTGACCAGGTGGCGCAGGTGCGCAAGCTCGAACGCGAAATCCTGTCGATCTGTGTCGAGCGCGCCGGTATGCCGCGTGCCTATTTCATCAAGGTCTTCCCGGGCAACGAAACCAACCTCGAATGGGTGTTGGGCGAGGTTGCTGCCGGCCACGCCTACTCCGAAACGCTCGAGCGCCACGTGCCCGCGGTTCAGGAAACCCAGCAAAAGCTTATCGATTTGCAGGCCAGCGTCGTACTGCCGCTTAAAGACCTCAAAGACGTCAACAAGCGCATGGCCACGGGCGAAGCCAAGGCCCGCAAGGCCAAGCGCGAAATGACCGAAGCCAACTTGCGTCTGGTTATTTCAATCGCCAAGAAATACACCAACCGCGGCCTGCAGTTCCTCGACCTCATCCAGGAAGGCAATATCGGCCTGATGAAGGCCGTCGACAAGTTCGAATACCGTCGGGGCTACAAGTTCTCAACGTACGCCACCTGGTGGATCCGTCAGGCCATCACGCGTTCCATCGCCGATCAGGCCCGTACCATTCGTATCCCGGTTCACATGATTGAGACCATCAACAAAATGAACCGGATCAACCGCCAGATTCTTCAAGAAACCGGTGCCGAGCCCGATCCGGCAACGCTGGCGCAAAAAATGGACATGCCTGAAGACAAGGTACGCAAGATCCTGAAAATCGCCAAAGAGCCCATTTCCATGGAAACCCCCATCGGTGACGATGACGATTCTCATCTGGGCGATTTCATCGAAGATCTGGCCAATCTGTCACCGTCCGAATCGGCGTTGCAGGGCTCGATGCGCGATGTGGTCAAAGAAGTTCTCGACTCCCTGACACCGCGCGAAGCCAAGGTGCTGCGCATGCGTTTTGGTATCGAGATGAGCACCGATCAAACGCTTGAAGAAGTCGGCAAGCAGTTCGACGTCACGCGCGAGCGTATTCGTCAGATCGAGGCCAAGGCGTTGCGCAAATTGCGTCACCCCAGCCGTGCCGACAAGCTTAAAAGCTTCCTCGAAAGCCAGTAAGGTCTGTCAGTAAGGCCAGGCAAGGCAGTGTCCTTGGCTCTGGTCTTTTGGCAGCCTTCTGTCTGCAGAGCCCCTAGGGCACTGCAGACGCTTGATAAACCCCGCTGTGTTTTGCAGCGGGGTTTATTTTTGTCCTTTAGACATTTTTTTGTGGGCGCCCCGTCAAATGAAATACACCCTGAAAGTCGGGTATTTACCCAGCCTTTGGGATGTTTTTCACGCGTCGGCGCAAAAGCGCCCGGATCAGGCCGGCGGGCGTTTCTCACTCAGGGCGCGTTCGGGCACGCGCAAACACAGCACCACCGATATCGCGGCAATCAGGGCGCTGATCAGAAAGGTGTGGCGAAAGGCCTTTTCACCCGAGCTCATTAATACGGCGCGTGCGGCGTCGCTTACCGGGGGGAGTTGCCCTTCAATCATTTGTCGTATGGTTTCCGCGCTCGAGAGTTCGGTCAGGGTAGCGGGCATATAGGACTGAAGCAGAGCGAACAAGGCGGCGGTCAGTATGGCGATTCCCACCGCCGCGCCCACCGAGCGGCTGAATGACGCCAGACCCGTTGTGACGCCGATATGGCGCTGTGCGACGGCGTTTTGCGCGGCGACCGTTGAAGTGGGCAGTTGCAGGCCGATGCCGATGCCGGCCAGCGTGGTGAACAGAATGACCCAGCCTGTTGCTGCCGGGTCGGTGTAGGCGGTCAGGGCCATGCTGACGGGTACCATCGAGGCGCCGACAAGCTGGATATTGCGGTATTGCCCTAACCGGGCCATCAGGGTGCCGCCAATATAGGCCCCCGCCGGAATCGCGACCGACAAGGGCACAAGCTGCAGAGCGGCACGATCTGCCCCTGCGGCGGTGAGCATTTGCAAACGCAGCGGGATCAGGATGGTCAGGGCAATGAGCTCGATGAACGCAATAAACAGCAAGACGCATGACGCCGCGACGATGGGGTTGGCCAACAGCACAAGCGGGATAATCGGCTCGGCAGCGCGTTTTTCTTGCCAGACAAAGGCCGCCATGAACAAGACCGCCATTGCGGCCAGTGCCATGTTGTAGCCGTCGAGTATGGCGGTGCCATGGCCGACCCGACTGATGGCGATCAGCAGTGTGGTCAAACCGGCTGTCAGTAATAGTGCACCGCCGACATCGACAGAGCGCTTGATGCTGGGACGCGACAAGCGCACCAGGGTGCGTTGTGAAATCAGGTAGGCCGCCAGGCCAATCGGCAGGTTGACCCAGAAGATCCAGTGCCACGACAGGTACTCGGTGAGCAGTCCGCCGGCAACAGGCCCGGCTACACTGGCAATGGCAAAGCTGACGCTGATGTAGCCCTGATACCGGCCGCGTTCGCGCGGCGAGACGATGTCGGCAATGATGGCTTGCGAGACCGACAGCAGGCCGCCGCCGCCGATGCCCTGCAGTATGCGGGCGCCCACCATCATCGGCATGGAGCTGGCCATGGCACACAGAACCGATGCGCCCAGGAAGATAATGATGGCGCTGGAAAGCATGGCCCGCCGGCCGTACAGGTCGCCCAGCTTTCCATAGATAGGGGTAGAAACAGCGACGGCGATCAGGTAGGCCGAGATGACCCATGCCAGCCACTGAACACCTTGCAAGTCGGCCGCCATGCGGGGTAGGGCGACGGCGACAATGGTTTGCTCCAGGCCCCCCAAAATGATGGCGACCATAAGGCCAGCCACGACTTTACGTATTTCGCGGTCGGTCAGTGTTGTGGGTTTACCTGTGGCAGGTGGTGAGCTGGGTGTTACAGACATGTCTAGGGTTTCCCCCGGTAGAGTTGATCAGGCAACTCGGATAATATCATCTCACAATTCCATAATTAAATTGCCGTTTCACTTATGAAACAAGCTGATCTATCAACAAGATTTTGTCAGCGGTCTTGAATTTATCCACCCACGGGAGCAATGAATGAACATGAAAATTTCACGCCGGTCTTTGATCAAGTAGGCTGGGTCCGACAGGCGTATCTGGGACTTTGATCGTTACCGGTTTTAAGGGGTGAGGCTGCCGGGCGCAGAGACAATGCGTGCGCTTGGCAGTTTCTTTTTTAAGACCCGGGCGATGGCTTGGCTTGTTGGCGCGAGCGTAGCGGGTTCAGCAGGGGTTTGAGCCCGTTGTGGTCCATTTCTTGCAGCAAGGCCAGCAACCGTCCGATTTCGCCGGGCGGGAAACCGGCGCGGGCAAACCAGTTCAGGTAGTGGCCGGGCAGGTCGGCCAGTATCCGCCCCTTGTACTTGCCAAAGGGCATCGTCCAGCTCACCAGCTTTTCAAGGTCTTCCGGGCTCATGGCTACGCGGGTTGGCCTGCTGCGGCGTGTGTTGTTTCATTTAGGGCCGTCATGATCTCTGCGATCTGCTGATAGGAACGAAGCCGGCGTTCGTGATCGTAGACATCTGACACAATCATCAGCTCGTTGGCTTTTGTTTGTGCCAGCAATGTCTTGATGCCCTCGCGGACGGTATCGGGCGAACCGATAATCGAGCAGGCCAGCATGCGCTGTGCCTGCCGCTTTTCTTCGATGCTCCAGTACGTGTCGATGTCGTCGATGGGCGGTTTGCTAAGCCCGCGATCGCCGCGCAACAGGTGGGTAATCGACATTTGCTGGGTCGTGGCCAGGCGCTGGGCCTCGTGGTCGGTGTCGGCCACAATAATATTGACGCCCACTGTAGCGTAGGGTGTTTTTTGTTGTTCAGACGGCGTGAAACGGGAGCGGTAGGTTTCGAGGGCCGTGTACAGGTAGTCGGGGGCAAAGTGCGAGGCAAACGCATAAGGCAGGCCGAACTGGCCGGCCAGTGCTGCGCCATACGTGCTGGAGCCCAGAATGTAAAGCGGGACATTGCTGTCGGCGCCCGGAATGGCGCGGATGCGCTGGCCTGGTTCGATTGGCCCCAGCAGTGCTTGCAATTCAAGGACGTCTTGCGGGAAGCTGTCGGCGCTGCCAGGGTGACGGCGCAAGGCGCGTAAAGTTAACTGGTCGGTACCCGGTGCGCGGCCCAGACCCAGGTCGATACGCCCCGGGTAAAGGGCGTCGAGCGTGCCGAACTGCTCGGCAATGACCAGCGGTGAATGATTGGGCAGCATGATGCCGCCCGCTCCGACACGAATACGCGATGTGCCTGCAGCAACATGGCAAATGGCCACAGACGTGGCGGCGCTGGCGATGCCGGGCATGTTGTGGTGTTCGGCCATCCAGAACCGAGTGTAGCCCCAGTTCTCGGCATGGGCGGCCAGGTCGCGGGCGTTGTCCAGCGATATTTTTGCATTGCCGTTTTCGCGGATGCGAACCAGGTCAAGTATTGAATATGCGGTCATGCGTGGGTACCTTAGTAAATGGGCCGAAACAATGTCGGGTTTGCGATGCGTGTGGGGTGGCAGCGTATTGGCTCCCCGGTTTTATTGGCGGCGCTGTTCGCGTCGGTGTTCCCAGGGCGCGGTGGGGGCGTTGTCGTTCCAGAGCCCGGCACGGGCACTTTGGGCGCGCTCTTGAACCGAAAGCAGCGTTTTGTCGCGCACATATTGGGCATAGACCCACGCGGCGCCTTCGGCCACCATGGTTGTGGCAACATCTTTACCTGCGCAGCGGGCATCGGCCAGCAGACGGTCGTACTGGTCGGTGCCCGTTACAACCAGTTCGACAGGCTCGCCCCGGCGACACAAATTGCGCAGTACGTCGCGCGATGCAATCCCGTGCTTCTGGTCAAGCTCAGGGGCATCGATTTGGTGCAACCTGACCTTGAGACTGTCTTTTTGGCCGGGGCAACTGGCCCGCAGGCTGTCGCCATCGTGAACGCTGCTGATGGTGCAGACTAGCGTATCGGGCGTTGCGGTCGAACCCGCGGAACCGTTTTGCGAGTAGGCAAACCATGCGGCTGCCACCGCAGCAATAACAGCGCCAAGACGGGCCGGAGCGCCCGTTATCTTGCCCTGTTTTTTGTGTCGCTTCCCGGAGAACATGACAATGTCTGAATCTGAATCTAAACCTCTAGTGTAACGGTTGTCTGCTGAGTAGCCGGCACTGGGCGGTTGTTACGTGGCATTATCGTTGCTTCCCGGTAATTTGATCGCGGCTGAGAGCGGCCGTGAACGTGCAGGTGTTTTATGTCAGACAATATTTCGGTGTGCTGGTTCCGAACGGACCTTCGCGTGGCTGATCATGCCGCGTTGACTGCGTCGATGTCGGTCGGGCCGACAGTGGGTGTTTATGTGGTTTCGCCGTCGCAATGGGCCAAACACGACGATGCGCCCGTGAAGGTGGATTTTTGGCGCCGTGCGCTAAAGGCCTTGCATGCCGATCTCGCAGACCTGAACGTTCTGCTGGTGGGACTATGTGTTCAAGAATGGGCTGATGTCCCGCAGGCGATGCTCGAGTTCTGCCAAAAAATACAGGCGAGCCATGTATTTTGCAATCGCGAGTCTGGTGTTAATGAACGTCAGCGCGATCGGGCAACCTATCGTCTTTTGCAGGCGCATGGCATTGTCATGGAGGGCTTTGATGATGCCACTTTGCTTAAACCGGGTACGGTGCTGACGGGCGCCGGCGTGCCTTATCGCGTGTTTACACCGTTTGCCAAGGCATGTCGCGAACGGTTGCGAACCGCCATGCCGGTTGTTTTGCCTGCGCCCCGACGTCAACCGATGGCCCCTGCGTCCATCTTGAGCCTGGAGACCCCCGAAACGTTGATCGACCGTGCGGGTTACGGTGACTTGAACACCCAAATGCGTGATCGTCTGGCGACACTGTGGCCGGCTTCTGTCGATGCAGCGCACGAGCGCCTGGCGCAGTTCATTGAATCTGGCCTGTCGGCCTACCACGATCAGCGGGATTATCCGGCCATCGAGGGGGCCAGCAAGTTGTCGCCCTATCTGGCCGCCGGGCTGTTGTCTCCCCGAACCTGTTTCGTGGCGGCGGCCCGTGCCAACCAGGGCGAGCTCGACTCGGGCGCCCGGGGGGCCTTGACCTGGATGAACGAATTGCTTTGGCGTGAGTTTTACCGGCACCTGATGCAGGCCTATCCGCAATTGTCGATGTGCAAGCCGATGCGCCCGGAAACCGAAAAAGTCGCCTGGCGCCAGGCGCCCGATGAGTTCGAGCGCTGGGCGCAAGGCCGCACCGGTGTGCCTGTTATCGACGCAGCGATGCGTCAGCTGTTGGCGACCGGCTGGATGCACAATCGCTTGCGCATGATCGTCGCCATGTTTCTGACCAAGAACTTGCTGATTGACTGGCGTCAGGGTGAAGCCTTTTTTATGCGCCACCTGATCGACGGTGACTTTCCCTCGAACAATGGCGGGTGGCAATGGAGTGCCTCGACGGGTGCCGATGCCGCGCCTTACTTCAGGGTGTTCAATCCGCTCAGCCAGTCCGAGAAATTCGACCCTGACGGCCGGTTCATCAGGCATTGGTTGCCCGAACTCGCCGACCTGCCTGCACGCGAAATCCACGACCCGTCGCCGGTGGCCCGTCGCGCGAGAGGCTACCCCGACATGATGGTTGACCTCAAGGCCACGCGTTTGCGTGCCATCGACGCCTTCAAAGTCTAGGTTCACCGGGCCCGATTGCACGCCGTGTAATAGAATCCGCTTATATCTCTACTTATAAGCAGGGTCTTTAATGCCGTTGAACCGTTTGGCCGACCACGTGCCCGGTGTCTTGTATCAGTTCATCATGTATCCCGACGGGCGTATGGCGTTTCCTTATGCCAGCGGGGGGATGCGTGACATTTACGGTGTTAGCCCTGAAGAAGTGGTGGCCGATGCAAGTAAAGTGCTGGCGCTGCTGCACCCTGACGATTTACCGCGGGTTCGCGAAAGCATCCTGGCGTCGGCACGCACGCTTGAACTATGGCGGGCCGAGTATCGTGTTTGTTGCCCAGGGCAGCCTGTGCGTTGGGTCAGTGGCGAATCCACCCCGCAGCGACTCGACGATGGCACAACGCTTTGGCACGGTTATATTTTCGACATTACAGCCCGAAAGCAACAAGAGACTGAACTGGCCGAAATGCAGACCAGTTTTCGTCTGACCATGGAGGCCTCGAACACGGGGCTTTGGCGCTGGGACCTTCAAACCAACGAGGTCAGCTGGTCTGACGAGGCCTATAGTCAGCTGGGATACGCGCCGCAGTCGTTTTCCATGACGCTCGAGGTGTTCAGGTCGCTCATGCATCCCGATGACGCGCCGGAGGCCTTTTCGCGGGTGGGGCCGCTAAAGCATGTCAATCACAGCTTTCAGGCGGGGTTTCGGCTGAAGAATGCAGCGGGAGACTGGACCTGGCTTGAGTCGCGCGGCAAGGTGACTGCTTACGACGACGAACAGCGGCCCTTGGTGATGATGGGCACGCATGTGCCGATAGACAGTACGATCGAAGCACAGCACGCGGTCGAGCAGGCCAGGCAAGAGGCCGAGATGGCGAATCAGGCGAAATCGTTATTCCTGGCGCACCTCAGTCACGAAATCCGCACGCCGTTGTCGGGGTTGATCGGTTTAAGCCAGATGGGCCTTCAGGCCACCGAGGTCACCGCGCTTCACCAGACACTGCGCCAGATCAACCAGTCGGCCCGGCACTTGTTGACCTTGCTTAACAACGTGCTCGACATGTCAAAAATAGACGCCCAAAAACTGGACATCGCGTCGCGTCCGTTTTCGCCGTCCAATGTCGTCAATGCGGTCGTGGGCTTGTTCAAGCCCCTGGCCGACGACAAAGGCCTGACCCTGAAGGCGTTTGCCGATGAGGTCGCCCTGAATGTCTACGAGGGCGATGATTTGCGCCTGCGTCAGGTGTTGCAGAACTTGTTGAGCAATGCGTTGAAGTTCACGGCGCATGGAGGCGTTGAACTTCACGTTGATATCGAACGCCGGCAGGGCGATACCGAGTGGCTGAAGTTTTCGGTGTCAGACACGGGAATAGGTGTTGCCGGCGATCAGCACGATCGTTTGTTCAAGGCATTCATTCAGGCTGACAGTACCATCAGCCGGGACTATGGCGGTTCGGGGCTTGGGTTGGCTATTTCCCAGCGTCTGGTGCGGGCCATGGGCGGCGACAACATCCATGTCGACAGTCGTCCGGGGGAGGGGGCTACCTTCAGTTTTGTGTTGCCGTTCCGGCGTGGTCAGCTACCGTTGCCAGAGCCGGTCGACACGGCGTTGGCCCCGGTGCAAGCGCCTGTACTGTCGGGGCGGGTATTGCTGATTGAAGATGATCCGATCAGCCAGGAGATTGAGTCGGCTCAGCTGGCCCAGTTTGGGTTGTCTGTTGTGTGTGCCGCCAGCGGGCCCGAGGCCTTGACGTTGATCGATACCCAGGTCTTCGATGCCGTGATTCTGGACATCGGTTTACCGCATATCGATGGTTTTGCTGTTGCGCGCAGTATGCGGGCGCGCGGCCTGAGTGTGCCGGTGATTGCGCTGACGGCGGCCTCGATGCAAAGTGATCGCGCCCGCAGTGTGACAGCGGGTTTTGATGCGTATCTGGTCAAGCCGGTTGAGCCGGCCGATTTGCATGACACGCTGGCTCGCTGGTTGGGTCATGGGGCCGTTGGTCCGGCCCGTTCAAGCGAGCCGGCAGCCGCATCGTTGCTGCGCGATGACTGCACCGATTACCTTCATGCGCAGACGGCCATCAGCCGCCTGATGGGAAACGCGACGCTTTACCGAAAGTTGCTTGCCCAGTTTCTGGCCCAGCTCGATCGACATTATGGGCGGCTGGCCGCAACCTTGCGCGGGCTGGATGCCAAAAGCACCGCGGCAGAGTTTGTTGTTGCGCAAAGCCTTGTGCATAGCCTGAAGGGGGTGGCGGGTAACCTTGCCCTTGAAGAGCTGGCTGCACTGGCCGGTGATATTGACCGGCACCTGAAACAGCGCAAAGTACCCGCCCCGACGCTGATCGATACCTTTGAAACCTTGCGGTTGCAGTTGTCGGACCAGATAACGACTTACCTTGCAGACCCGGATAAACCTGCAGACGGGCGTTCGCTCAATGCCGGACCGATAGATACCCGGCCGCTCGCCGCCAGGTTACAGGCTTTGTCGGTCGCGATAGCGTCCAGCCAGTTCATCAGTGAGGAAACGCTGGTCGACATTGCTGCGTGTTTGCCGACGTCGTTGCGGCAGACGTTCTGGCCGCCACTTGAGTCTGCACTTGATGGTCTGGATTTTGATGCCGCGGCCGAGGCGTTGGCGGCCCTGCGTAGTGAGCTGGAGGCGGGGTAGCGCGATGCTGGCATTACCCGTCAAGTCCTCGCTGGTACGGCGGCTGACACTGGCCATGTTGTGGGTCATTGGTGTCGCTGCGCTGGGTGCTTTGCTGCTGGTCGGCTATTTTGTTTATCAAGACAACCGCGCGCAGTTGCTGGCTCACGAAGAGTCGACAACCGACCTTGTGGCAGAACGTATTGACCAGGGGCTGGCCGATCGCCGGGAGGCGTTGGTTGTTTTTGCGCAGCTGCTGCACAACGGCAATGCGCTGCGCGACGTTGCCGAATTGCGCGTCGCGCTCGACAGTCGGGTCATGTTGCGTTCGGCGTTCAATAACGGGCTGGTGGTTACCGACGCGAATGGGGTGGTGCTGATCGACTCCCCCACATTGCCCGGTCGCGTCGGCCGTGACCTGTCCGGTCGTGATCATTTTCAGCGTGTGTTGCGCGACAAGGTGCCGGTGGTTTCGCCGCCGGTCATCGGTGGCGCGACCCCCGAGCCGGTATTTGTGATTGCTGTTCCCATTCTGTCGGGCGACGGCCGCCTGCTGGGTATGGTGTTTGGCGTTACCCGGCTGACTCGCGACAACCTGCTGACCCAGGTATCAACCAAGCAACTGAACCATGGCGGCCAATTGTTTGTGCTCGATCTTGAGCGCAAGGTGGTTGTGGCCTCAACCCTGTCCGAACTGGCACTACAGCCCCTCGATGCCCTGCACGAAAACGGGCTGGTGTCGCAGATAAAAGCAGGGCATTTGCAGGGGGTGGCCCGGTCTGCATTGGGCGAGCAGGTTATTTATTCGGCGCGTCCGCTGAAAATGATGGACTGGTTGGTCGTACATACCTTGCCTGCCGATCTTGCCCTGGCGCCGGTACATGCTTTATTACTGAAGCTGGCGTTGCTGACAGGTCTCCTGGCGATTGGGGCGGGCGTTTGCGTGGCCGTGTATATCCGCCGCCAGCTTCGACCGCTTGAGGTCGCGGCAACCGACGTACAAGCCATGATCGAGGGGACGCGCGAGTCAACGATGCTTGAGGTCGTCAAACCCGACGAGGTGGGTCAGCTGGTGCACGCATTCAACCGTTTGATGGGCCATCAGGCGCATCAGAACCTTGAATTGCGCGACGCGAAGGCGCAAGCCGATGCCGCGAACCATGCCAAATCGGCCTTTTTGGCTAACATGAGCCATGAATTGCGTACGCCCCTGAATGCCATCATCGGTATGGCCGATCTGCAATTGGGCGAGTCGCAGTCGGCATTGCAGCATCGGCGTACCGAACAGGTTCGGCAGGCGGCAAGGGCATTGCTGCTGATGGTCGACGACATTCTGGACTACTCGCGGCTGGACAGCCGTGATCTACAGATTACGCTGCAGCCGTTTCAGGTCGATGATGTTTTCGAGCAACTGGCTGCCATGTTTGCGCGCCCGGCATCCGACAAACGCCTTGAATTGGTGCTTCGTGTCGACCCAGCGATACCTGCCGGTCTGATGGGCGATCCGTTGCGGCTGGCCCAGGTGTTGATGAAGCTGGTGGGCAACGCCGTGAAGTTTACCGAGCAGGGCCATGTCGCCGCCAGCGTCAGACTGATTCGGCTTGAAGGCAAACAGGCCTGGCTTCGGTTCGACGTCTCGGATAGCGGCCCGGGTATCGAGACTGACCAGTTGCCTTATTTGTTTGAGCCCTTTTCCCAACTGGATTCGTCCAACACGCGGCGCCATAGCGGGGCAGGGTTGGGGTTGCCGCTCAGTCAGGCTTTGGTGCAACTGATGGGGGGTGGCGGTATCAATGCGCGGAGCCGCTTTAACGAAGGCACGCAATTCAGTTTCGATCTGACTTTTTCACTTGAGTCGGCAACACAGGGTATCTCCGATCAACCACTTTGCAGGTCGGCGCCGTGCCGTGTTCTGGTGGTTGAAGACGATGCGCTTGCGCGAGAGGCATTGACAGAGTTGTTGTTGGCCTGGGAGGCTGTTGTCGATACGGCCGAAAGTGGTGATCAGGCGCTTGACCTGGTTTCGGCCCGGCTTGAGGCCGACCTTACCTACGACATCGTGGTTGTCGACTGGTCATTGACACCGCTGACAGGCCTGAACACTTTGCGTCGCTTGCGTCATTTGTTCCGCGCCAGCAACAAGGCCGAGCCCTGGCTGGTGCTTGCGGGTACCGAAGCCCTGGCCCAGGCCAGCATGCTGCCGGAGGATGATTTCCCCGTATTGCCCAAACCGGTTTTGCGCACGCGGCTGCGCGATATGTTCGAGCAATTGCGTCGGTCTGCGCACGACGAAACGCCCGCAATTGTTGCCAACCGGTTTGCCGGACAGCGGGTGTTGGTTGTAGACGATAACGAGATTAACCTTGAAGTGGCGTTATCGCAGCTGGCGCGGCTGGGGCTGCACGCAGTTTCGGCGGCCAACGGCGTCGAAGCTGTTGAATGTTTTAAAGAAGGTCAGTTTGATGTGGTCCTTATGGATATCCAGATGCCGGTAATGGATGGCTACGAGGCGGCGCGACAGATCAGAAGTCTTGATGCCGCTGTGCCCATTATTGCCATGACGGCAGCCGGGCTGGTAGAAGACCTTGACCGGGCCCTGGCGGCAGGCATGGACGCCCATTTGGGCAAGCCGTTCGATGTCCAGACCCTGAGCGAGGTGCTGGCGGCGTGGCTCGAGGCCACGCCCGAACGGCCTGCCGAGCATGCCGTCATGAGTGCACCCGGCGACGAGCGCAAGACCTTGCTGATTGTCGATGATGTTCCTGCCAATGTAAAAATGCTCGCCAACTATTTGAAAGATGACTACGTCATTCAGGTTGCGGGTAAGGGTGAGAAGGCGCTGGCCATTGCGCAGGGCGACCACCCGCCCGATTTGATCCTGCTGGACATCATGATGCCGGGTATGGACGGTTACGCGGTGTGTCGTGCCCTGAAGAATAATCCGGCGACCCAGTCGATTCCGATCATCTTTGTCAGCGCCCTGACCGAGGCCGTCGAGGAAGAGCAAGGGCTCAATTTGGGGGCTGTCGACTACATTACCAAGCCGTTTCATCTGCCTATTGTGCGGGCGCGTATCCGCAATCAGGTGCGGCTCAAGGCCAAGGCTGACATGCTCGAGGAAATGTCGCATATCGACGGGCTTACCCAAATTGCCAACCGCCGCAGCTTTGACCTGACTTTGGCCCGCGAAGCCAGCCGGCTAAGTCGTAATGGCTTGCCCATGGCCCTTCTGATGATCGATATTGATTACTTCAAGCCTTACAACGACAACTATGGTCACGGCCGCGGCGATGAGTGCCTGATCAAGGTGGCGGCCGCGCTGCGCAAGGCCGTGAGCCGCCCAGGCGATTTGTTGGCGCGTTATGGGGGAGAAGAATTTGCGGCCATTTTGCCGGAAACCGATCTTGGTCAGGCCCGCGCCGTGGCCCAGCGTTTATGCGATGCCCTACGCCAGTTGGCTTTGCCGCACGAATTCTCGCCGGTTGCACCACATGTCAGTATTAGCGTAGGTTGCACTGCCATGGTGTTGCAAGACCCTGCCGACGCGGCAGCGTTGTTTCAGCAGGCCGACCTGGCGCTTTACGAGGCCAAGCGGCAGGGCCGCAACCGTATCGTTGCGATGTAGGGGCCGCCCGCTGTTACGACAAGACTTTGGTTACGACAAGACCCTGCTTGGGCGGCGCCCGGCGCGTTGGCGCTTTAACAGGGCCAGGGCTAACAGCAGGGCCCCCGACAAAAAGATAAGCAGCGAGGCCACGGCCAGAATGGTGGGGTTCAGTTGTTCGCGCAGGCCCGAGAACATTTGCCGCGGGATCGTGGTTTGTTCGGGGCCGGCCAGGAACAGGACCAGAACAATTTCATCGAACGAGGTGCCGAAGGCAAACAGGGCGCCCGCAATGACGCCCGGCTTGATGATGGGCAGGGTGATGTCACGAAATGCGCGGGCCGGCGAGGCACCCAGGCTGAGCCCGGCTTTGTACAGCGATGTGTCGAAGCCCTTTAACGTTGCGGTGACCGTGATAATGACAAACGGCACGCCCAGTGCCGCATGGGCGATGATGACGCCGGTATAACTGCCCACCAGATTGAAGCGCGCGTAAAAAAAGAACATGCCCGCGGCGACAATAATGAGCGGGACAATCATGGGCGAGAGCAGTAAGGCCGTGATGGCGCGCCGAAACGGCATGTCGGGGCTGGCCAAACCCAGTGCGGCCAGCGTACCCAGCACGGTGGCCAGCACGGTGGCGCACACGCCAACCACAATACTGTTGCGAATGGCCAGCAGCCATTCGGGGCTGTCGAAAATGGCGCCGTACCATTTAAGCGAATAGGCTTGCGGATCCAGGCGCAGCATGCCGTCGGTAAAACTGAAGAAGGGTTCGGCGTTGAATGACAGCGGAACGACGACCAACAAGGGGAGGACCAGAAAAAACAGTACGCCCCAGGCTAGCAGCTTGAGCGCAAGTCGGCCCAGTGTATGTGGCAGCGGGTAATGAATACGATGGCTCATTGTGCGATTAGCCCAGCGTCATGTTGCGGTCGCCGACCAGCCGGTCGTATAGCCAGTACAGTACGGTGATCAGGGCCAGCAATAACGCACCCAGCGCAGCAGCAAGGCCCCAGTTGTTCGATTGCTGCATATGAAAGGCGATCAGGTTGGAAATCATTTGGCCGTCGGTGCCGCCCACCAGGGCAGGCGTAATGTAGTAGCCCACCGAAATAATAAAGACCAGTAAAACGCCGGCGGTGAGCCCGGGAACGGATTGCGGCCAGTAAACCCGCCAAAAGGCCGACCAGGGCGAACTGCCCAATGACAAGGCCGCCCTGACGTAGCCGGGATTGATGCCACGCATGACACTGTAAAGAGGCAGAATCATGAAAGGCAGCAAAATATGCGTCATGGCGATAATGGTGGCAAAGCGCGTATAGAGCATCTCCAGGGGCTGATCGATCAGGCCGGCGGCCTGTAACAGGGCGTTGACCACACCATTGGTTTGCAGCATTGCGATCCAGGCGGTGGTGCGCACCAGTAGTGATGTCCAAAAAGGCAAGAGCACCAGCGCCAGCAGTACACCTGCTTTGCGCCTGGGGGCATGGGCCAGGTAATACGCCACGGGGTAGCCCAGCGCCGCACACAGCAGCGTAATGACCAGAGCCATACCCAATGTTTTGGCGTACAGCGCCAGGTAAATACGGGCCGATGTGCGGGCTTGTATGGCGCCGTCGGTTGTGCGTTCAAGGTCGAGTGCCGTCAGGAAGTTGTCGACATGGTAGGGGGCCCCGAGCCGTTTGATGGCGTGCCAGAGTGCTGGGTCGCCCCAACGCGGATCGGCCTGGGTCAGATAGCGGGCGCCGTCAAGCGCGAGGGTGTCGGGGTTGACGGCGCGTAATTGCCGTGCCGTTGCATTGACCAGACTGCTTGCACCAGGTTGGGCCCGGTTGATGGCGGCGGCCAGTCGGCCCGACTGCCGGGTCTGGGCCAGTTGCTGGAGCTCGACGCTGAAGGTGTTCAGGGTGTGTGGCGGTGGCGTTTTGTCGTTGCGCCATTCAACCAAAGCGCTGATCGTTCGCGGAATGAGCTCGACCAGCGTGGGGTTGTACACGCTGCGATACAGCATGCTTGAAATCGGGGCAACAAAAGAAAACGCAATGAACAACAACAGGGGCAGAACCAGCAGCAGGTTATTGCGCCGGCGGCGCAATCGGGCTTTGCGTTCGGCCGCCAGCGCGGCCGGTTCCAGGGTGTCAGTCATGGCGTAATCGTGTTGCCGGGTTTATTTCAAGAGCCACTCGTTGAACTTTTCCCCCAGTATTTCGCCGTAGTCGGCCCAGAACACACTGTCGGCCTTCAGGCTGTGCTCAAGGTGGGTTGTGGGCAAGTACGGCAGTACTTTCGGGTCGACCAGGGCCTGCGATGATTTGCGGGCGGGGCCGTAGGCTACGTCCTGAAACCCCGCTACCGGTTTGGTTGAGGTGGTCCAGGCAATAAACTTGAACGCCTCGTCTTTACGGGGCGTGCCCTTTAAAACAGCCCATACATCCATGTCAAACAGGCTGTCATCCCAAACCATGATGAAGGGTTTGTTTTCCTGGGCAATGGCATCGTAGAAACGGCCGTTGGCAGATTGCACCATGACCGCGCCGCCGTCGTTAAGAAGCTGCGGCGCCTGCGACCAGCTGTCAAACCAGATAACGTCTTTTTTAATGGTGTCGAGTTTGGCAAAGGCCCGCGCCTGGCCTTCCGGGGTAGCCAGTACTTTATAGACATCTTCACGTTTGACGCCGTCGGCCAGCAGCGCCCATTCCAGATTGACCTGCGGACGCTTGCGCAAGGCACGTTTGCCGGGAATTTTCTTCAGGTCGAACAGGTCTTCGAGGCGGTCGGGCTTGACCGCACCTATGGTGTTTTCGTTGTAGGCAAATACGGTTGCCCAGAGCATCAGCCCGACGCCGCACTCGTTTTCAAGCGTGGCAGGGACAAAGTCTTGCGCGGCCGGCGTGCCATCGTCGCCGGGCAACAAGATGTCGCGCGGGATCACCTCAAGCAAGCCCTCGGCGCATGCGCGCTCCAGGTCAATACTTTCGATGTCAACGACATCCCATTGGACATTGCCGGCATCGACCTGGGCTTTCATCTCGGCAACCCCGCCGGCGTAGGTTTCGAGCAAAATGCGGGTGCCCGTAGCCTGGGCGTACGGGTCAATCTGGTGCTTTTTCTGGGTGGCGCCATACGCGCCACCAAAAGAGACAACCGTCAGGCTTTGTTGAGCGGCGCCGATTTGGCTGAAGGTCAGGCCCGCGACCAGCGCGGCACCCGCCAGGGTGGTTAAAGTCTTGCTCATTGCTACGCTCCTTCTGTCAGGGGTGAATCGGGTTTAAAGGCAAAACAGTCGTCGGCCATCCAGCCAAGTTCAACCGGCTGCCCCTCTGAGAAAACCTGCGCCCGTGCATCGTTAAGCGTCTTGACGGCAAGTTTTTGGCCCGTGGGCAGCACGAAGTAATCGCGGATGAAGTCGCCTACATAATGACGGGTGATGAATTGGGCTGTGACGCGATTATCGTGGTTTGATGCGCCGGGTTGCACCGCGATTTTTTCAGGGCGCACTGCAACAAGGCATTGGCGGTCTGCGGGTGTGCAATTGCCGTTGCGGGCATTTATGGGGCTTGTTGACAGTGTCGCGCAGATCGTCCGGGCATGAAAGTGGCTGACTGTCGCCGGGATCAGATTGTTTTCGCCGATAAAGCCCGCGACAAATGCATTGGCCGGTTGTTCGTACAGTGCGCTGGGCGCTGCAAACTGCTGCACCACGCCCTGGTTGAAGACGGCAATCCGGTCAGACATGGTCAGGGCTTCGACCTGATCGTGGGTAACATAAACCACGGTAAAACCCAACTGTCGGTGCAGGCGGGTAATTTCAAACTGCATTTGCTCGCGCAGTTTTTTGTCCAGGGCGCCCAGGGGTTCATCCATCAGCACCAGAGCGGGCTCAAAAATAAGGGCGCGCGCCAGGGCCACCCGTTGACGCTGGCCGCCAGACAACTGGTCTGGGTAGCGGTGGGCCTGACCGGGCAATTCAATCAGGTCCAGGTACCGCGCAACTTTTTCTTTAATAATGGCCTTGCCCAGCTTGCGTATCGATAACGGGTAGGCCAGGTTTTCGGCTACCGTCATGTGCGGGAACAGGGCGTAGTTCTGAAAGACGACGCCAATATTGCGCTGATAGGGCGGTGTCTGGTTGATGGGCTGCCCTTGTATTGAAATCGTCCCGCTGGTGACATGCTCAAAGCCGGCCAGCATCATCAGCACCGTTGTTTTCCCAGACCCCGACGGCCCAAGCAGCGTAACAAACTCACCTTGCCTGACATCAAGCGAAAAGTCCCTGACCACCAGTGTTTTCTGGTCGTAGGTTTTTTTAACGTGGGTAAAACGTAGAAAGGGGCTGGACGAGTCTGGTGTGACGGGCATCGGCGGTCCTGGTGGCGCGACGCGCGCCGGGCTGCGTGAGTCGTTCGGGTAAAGGATTGCCTGCAGGATAGCACCGGTGCTTTTTGCAGGGCAACGGTGTTTGCCCGCGGATGTTCGCCATAGCGTTAATGACGGGGCGGTGGCGGGTTGCTTTGGCATCAACGCAGTGCGTGGGCTAAGCTATGCGTTTATGCATCAAACCCTTAGCCCTTATGCTCGCTCCAGACGATCTCGCCGATTTGCAACAGGCTAAAAATTTGCTCGAACACCCCGGTTTGGCGTCTCGCATTACGGGTGTTATTGGCATGCCCATCGAAAAGGGCCTGGCCCGTTTGCCGGCGTCGTGGTCGCGCCATATTGGTGACGTAACCCAAAAGGCGTTAACCCAGGCGGCCAATGCGGCGTTGTACACCTTACGAGACCAGCCGGGTCGCACGCCCTCGAACCGTTGGCACAAGGTGGGCGTGGCGGTGTCCGGTGGGGTCGGGGGTTTTTTTGGCTTGGGCGCCATTGCCATCGAGCTGCCGGTATCGACCACGATTATGCTGCGGTCTGTGGCCGACATCGCACGCAGTCACGGTGAATCAATTTCCAGCGAAGACACGCGGCGCGCGTGCATCGAGGTGTTTGCGCTGGGCGGCAAGACGGCGGTCGACGACAGTGCCGAAAGCGGTTACTTTGCCGTGCGCGCCGCCCTGGCCCAGTCGGTTACTGAGGCGGGCAAATACATCGCTGAAAAGGGTCTGGCAGACCAGGGCGCCCCGATGATGGTCAAGCTGATTGCCCGGGTGGCCAAGCGCTTCGGTATTCAGGTGACCGAAAAGGCCGCCGCACAGGCCATTCCGGCCATTGGCGCCGCCGGCGGCGCGGCGATTAATACGCTGTTCATGAATCACTTCCAGGACATGGCGCGGGGGCATTTTATTGTGCGCCGGCTTGAGCGCCAGTATGGTGTCGAGGCCGTGCGCGAAGCCTATGACAACCTTTGCGTCTGACGTTGGTCGGTGCCGGCCCGGTCGGGGTGCGCAACCTTAAGTTGGCGCTGTTGTGTTAGCGCATTTGGCCGTAATCGACGGGTTCTGCGTTACCCAGCCAGATCTGTGTTTGCGCAGGCTGGGTGTGGGCAACCACTTTGCCTTGTCGAATAACGTATTGCGCGGGGACTTGTCTTCGCAAGGCATCGAACCCGCTGCGGGCCGGCAGAATCACCAGGTTTGCGGCATTGCCCGGCGCCAGCCCATAGTGTTCGAGGCCCAGCGTAATGGCAGCGTTACGCGTCACCAGGTCAAGCCCTTGTTCAAGTTGCTCGTACCCCAGCATTTGTGTGGCATGCATGCCCATGTGCAGCACCTGAAGCAAGTTGCCGGTACCCAATGGGTACCAGGGGTCGAACACGTCGTCATGCCCGAAGCATACGTTCAGGCCATGGGCCAGCAGTTCGTCTACCCGTGTCAGTCCGCGCCGCTTCGGGTATGTGTCGAATCGACCTTGCAAGTGGATATTCACCAGCGGGTTTGAAACAAAATTGATTTTTGACAGGGCCAGCAGACGCATCAGGCGCGAGGTGTAGGCGCCGTTGTAGCTGTGCATGGCCGTGGTGTGGCTGGCCGTGACGTGGGCCCCCAGGCCTTCACGATGAGCGAGCATGGCCAGGGTTTCAAGAAACCGAGACTGCTCATCGTCGGTTTCGTCGCAGTGCACATCAACCGGCCGGTCGTAGCGGCAGGCCAGCGCCACCGCCTTGTGCAGCGACTCAACACCATATTCGCGTGTGAATTCGAAGTGAGGAATGGCGCCGACAACGTCAGCGCCCATCTTCAGGGCCTCTTCGAGTAACGCTTCGCCATTGGGGTAGGACAATATCCCCTCTTGGGGGAAGGCGACGATTTGCAGGTCGAGCCACGGAGCGATTTCGCTGCGTACCTCGAGCATGGCTTTAAGGGCGGTGAGTGAGGGGTCGGACACGTCGACGTGGGTCCGGACATGCAAAATGCCGTTTGCGATTTGCCATTTAAGCGTGTGCCAGGCGCGCTGCTTGACGTCGTTGATGGTAAGTTGCGCCTTGCGTTCTGCCCAGCAGGCGATCCCCTCGAATAAAGTGCCCGACTGATTCCATCGGGGTTGGCCCGCTGTTTGTGTGGCATCAAGATGGATATGCGGCTCGACGTAAGGCGGAATGACCAGTGCGCCTTGAGCGTTGATGTGAGTTGCGTCGAGCTGCTCGGCAAGGGCGGGTAACGATTCTTGCCTGGCGCGGTTGGCCGGGGTTACGGTTTTGATGACCCCTTGGGCCAGCTCAATGTCCCAAAAGCCGTTTTGGCCATGCAATTGTGCGTTGGAAATCTTCATGGGCGTTGTCCTTGGGGTGAGCACATCGGCGCGCCTGGTTTGTGGGAGCCTGTCGCATCAAGACGGCGGTGAAATTCAAGTGTATGCGCGTATTTGAGTCGGTGCGAAAGAGGGCTCAAACTCTAAGTGTTTACCCTTAAATTCTTGAAAAATAAAGAATACGACGGTTTTCTTGCTCGTATTTGACGTTTATCAAAGGTCACGCCCGGTTACTATCCTGCAATCTTTTTAACATCAGGTCGCTTTAATTGGCGCGGAACAACATCATGGCAAGCAGCAAGACAAAGCATAGCAAAAAGGTCAATGTCGGCACAGGCTGGTTCAGTCGTCAAAGTCTGGCGTTTCGGGTTGTATTTTCGGCGCTGTTGTCCACGTTGGCGGTCATGGCCATTGTGGCGGCGGTGGTAGGCTGGCAAAGCCAGAACAATGCCCGGGCCGCCGTCCAGAGCGAGATGGAGTCCGCCCTAAGCGCCGTCGACCAGTCTTTGCAGCTGGTCTTCCGTTCGGCCTCGCGTCGCGCGTCCGACCTGATGCCCACCTTTATCGATGCGTTGGGTGGCGAGCCTACCCTGGGTAATTCAGACGCGTTCACCGGCGAAATCGGTTACGCGCCGCGCATCGAAGCCGGCGGTATCACGGTTAACGGCGATACGGCGGTGCTTGAAGAAATCAACCGCATGACGGGCGCTGACCCGGCCATTATCGTAAAGGTGGGCGACAAATGGGCCCGCGCGGCCACGTTGCTCAAAGACGACAACGGCCAGCCGCGTATTGGTAGCGTTATCGCTCCCAACGATTTCCTGGCGCGCACGCTTGACGAAGGGCAAGATTACACCGGTCTGGTGCAACGTAACGGGCAGTGGTACGCGATGGCCATTCGGTCGTTGGTTACCCCTGACGGCAACGTATTTGGTGGCCTCACCGTGCGTGTCAACGTCGACGCCGATGTCCAGAACCTACTGGCCTGGGTCGCCACACAAAAAGTAGCCGACTTCGGTTCGGTTGCTATTCTTGAAAAAACCGGCGACGGCAGCAAGTGGCGTTACGTTGCTGGTGGTGGGGCGATGGCGGGTGCCGATCTGGCATCGCGCTACCCCGCCGAAGACGAAGTCGAACTTAGCAAGCATTTCACCCAGCCTAGCGGGTTTTCGCGCGTTGCCCTGCAAATGGACGGCGGCGAAGCCCTGATGGCCTGGCAATCGGTTGAAAACTGGAACTGGTTGCTGTTTGCCAAAGGCGAGAGCGAACAGTTTATGGCCGACAGCCGTGAAGACCTGAAATTGCAGTTGATTATTATGCTGGTCGGGGCGTTGCTGATTGCGTTGCTGGTGGGCTGGCGCGCCGCGGCTACCTTGCGCCCCGTGCGCCAAATGATTGCCGCCATGCAGCGGGTGGGCCAGGGCGACCTGAGCGCCGAACTGCCGCCCGTGCCCGCACGTTCTAAAAGCGAGGTGCACGCGCTGTTCGACAGCCTGAAGCAAATGCAGAATGCGTTAAGCAGCACGGTGTTGGCCGTTCGCCAAAGCGTCGAAGAAATCAGCGTTGGTGCGGCGCAGATCTCTAGTGGCAATACCGACCTGAGCAGCCGCACCGAGCAGCAGGCGGCATCGTTGCAAGAAACGGCCGCCAGCATGGAACAGCTGGCCTCTACCGTCAAGCAAAATGCCGACAATGCCATCCAGGCCAATCAGTTGGCGCGTACGGCGTCCGATGTGGCCGTGAAGGGCGGCGAAGTGGTGGGCCAGGTCGTTTCCACCATGGATGACATTTCCGCCAGCTCCGGCAAAATTTCCGATATCGTGACGGTCATCGAAGGCATTGCGTTTCAGACCAATATCCTGGCGTTAAATGCGGCTGTCGAGGCCGCCCGTGCGGGCGAGCAGGGCAAGGGCTTTGCCGTGGTCGCGGGCGAGGTGCGCAGCCTGGCATTGCGCAGCGCCGACGCCGCCAAAGAGATCAAAAACCTTATTAACGATTCGGTAGGCCGGGTGCAGGCCGGTTCATTGCAGGTTAAAAAAGCGGGCGACACCATGACCGACATCGTAACCTCGGTCAAGCGCGTCACCGACATCATGGCCGAAATCTCGTCGGCGTCCAACGAGCAGTCCAGCGGTATCGATCAAATCAATATGGCCGTTGTGCAAATGGACGACGTCACGCAGCAAAATGCGGCGCTGGTGCAAGAAGCTGCGTCGGCCGCGGCTTCGCTCGAAACCCAGGTGCAGCACTTGGCACAGGCGGTGGCCGTGTTTAAACTTAAACGTGATGCCGTGATCGATTCGGCAGCCCGGGTCATCGATATGTCGCAACACGCCCATGAGCCCACCCCCCGACTTGCAGGGTAAATTTCCGGTAACGGCCGTCGTACTGGCGGCCGGCCTTGGCCGGCGCATGGGGGCGCACAATAAGCTGCTGTTGCCGTATCAGGGGCAGCCCATGCTGCGCCACATCGTCAGCCAGGCCCTGGCCTCGTTGTGCCAACGCGTTGTTATTGTGCTGGGGTATCAGTCCGATGCCATCCGCCAGGCGCTGGCCGGCTTGCCGGTCGAGTTCGCCGATAACCCGCATTTTCCAGAAGGGCTGGCGGCGTCGGTCAGGGTGGCCGCGCACATTGCACCACCCGATTCGCCCGTGCTGATCATGTTGGGCGATATGCCCCAGGTAGATACCGACGTTATCAATGCATTGGTTCAGGCCTATGCGGGGGCGGCTCGCACCGACCCGGCACTGGCCGCCACACAGTTTTTCCAGCCTGTTTTCGAAGGCCGGCCGGGCAACCCGGTGTTGTGGGGGGCGTCATGGCGCGCTGCTTTACAAGCGGTGCAGGGCGACGAGGGCGCGCGCCGGATCATCCAGTCCAACTTGCACGCTCGCGTGCGGGTCGCTGTCGATCATGCCGGCATCTTGCGCGATGTCGATCAGCCCGACGACCTTGTGCCCATGGGGATGTCGCCGTTGCTGTAGCGCCATGGGCATACAGTGTAGAATTTCACCTTTTACAGCTTTGTTTCGGGCAACCATTCAATGACCACAATTCTTCAAAACGTTCCGGTCGGCCAGAAGGTCGGCATTGCTTTTTCGGGTGGCCTGGACACCAGCGCCGCACTGTTGTGGATGCGTGAAAAAGGCGCAGTCCCTTACGCGTATACGGCCAACCTGGGGCAGCCCGACGAACCCGATTACGACGCCATCCCCAAGCGCGCCCTGGAATACGGCGCCGAAAAGGCACGCCTGATCGATTGCCGCCCGCAGTTGGTGGCCGAAGGCATTGCCGCCTTGCAAAGCGGCGCTTTCCATGTAACCACGGCGGGTGTCACGTATTTCAATACGACGCCCATTGGCCGCGCGGTTACCGGCACCATGCTTGTTGCCGCCATGAAAGAAGACGACGTCAATATCTGGGGCGACGGCAGTACCTACAAAGGCAACGACATCGAGCGTTTTTATCGCTACGGCCTGTTAACCAACCCCGAGCTTAAAATTTACAAGCCCTGGCTCGACCAGGTGTTTATCGACGAGCTGGGCGGGCGTGCCGAAATGTCCGAGTACATGCGCCAGCATGGTTTCGACTACAAAATGTCGGCCGAGAAAGCCTACTCCACAGACTCGAATATGTTGGGCGCCACTCACGAAGCCAAAGATCTCGAGCATCTCAGTTCCGGTATCAAGATCGTCCAGCCCATTATGGGCGTAGCGTTTTGGCGTGACGACGTCCAGGTCAAGGCCGAAGAAGTGACAGTTCGCTTCGAAGAAGGCCAGCCCGTGGCCCTTAACGGCAAAACGTTCGGCAGCGCAGTCGAGCTGCTTATGGAAGCCAATGCCATTGGTGGGCGTCATGGCCTGGGCATGAGCGACCAGATTGAAAACCGTATCATCGAAGCCAAGAGCCGCGGCATTTACGAAGCCCCCGGCCTGGCCTTGCTGTTTATTGCTTACGAGCGCCTGGTCACCGGCATTCACAACGAAGACACCATCGAACAATACCGCGAGAACGGCCGCAAGCTGGGTCGCCTGCTTTATCAGGGCCGCTGGTTCGACCCGCAAGCCATCATGCTGCGCGAAGCTGCCCAGCGTTGGGTTGCCGCTGCTGTTACGGGCGAAGTCACCCTTGAACTGCGCCGGGGCAACGATTATTCCATTCTGAACACCACGTCGCCTAACCTGACGTACCATCCCGATCGCCTGACGATGGAAAAAGGTGAATCGGTATTCTCGCCACGCGATCGTATTGGTCAACTGACAATGCGTAATCTCGATATCGTCGATACACGCGACAAGCTGCGCACGTACACGCAGGTTGGCTTGTTGTCGTCTTCAAAAGGCGACGGCGTGCCTGTTTTGCAAGACGCTACTAAAAAGTAAGGGTACTGCCAGGGGCAGGCCTGGCCCTGGCAGTATTGCCTGCAGGTAGTATCGTTGTCAGGCACTATCGTTCGTAGGCAGTATCGTTTTTTAGGCAGTATCGTCATAAAAAAAGCCCGGGGTGTTTACACCCCGGGCTTTTTTGTTAGCCATCACGCGGTCTGGGTTCAGGCGACTTTGCCCAGCAGCAAGAACTCCATAAGCGCTTTTTGGACGTGCATCCGGTTTTCGGCCTCGTCCCAGACGACGCTTTGAGGCCCGTCGATGACTTCGGCGGTAACTTCTTCGCCACGGTGGGCTGGCAGGCAGTGCATGAAAATGGCTTTGGGGTCGGCCACCGACATCATGTCGGTATCTACACACCAGTCGGCAAAGGCTTTGCGACGCACGTCGTTCTCATCTTCGTAACCCATGCTGGTCCAGACATCGGTGGTAACCAGATGAGCGCCACGGCAGGCGTCGATGGGATCGGCAAAGATTTTAAGGATGTGGGCGGGCGGGTTGCCAATAAGTTTCGGGTCGAGTTCGTACCCCTTGGGCGTTGACACATGCAACGTGAAGCCCAGCAGTTCTGCCGCTTGCAACCATGTATACGACATATTGTTGGCGTCGCCGATCCAGGCGACAGTTTTACCGCGTATGGGGCCCAGGTGCTCGATGAAGGTGAGGATGTCGGCCAGGATCTGGCAAGGGTGATATTCGTTGGTCAGGCCATTGATAACCGGTACCCGTGAGTGCGCGGCAAAGCGCTCGATGCGGGTTTGTTCGAAGGTGCGGATCATGACCACATCGACCATGCGTGACACCACGCGAGCGGTGTCTTCGATGGGCTCGGAGCGACCCAGTTGGGAGTCGCCCGTGGTGAGGTGAATGACCGACCCGCCAAGCTGGTACATGCCGGCCTCAAACGAAACGCGTGTCCGTGTGCTGGCTTTCTCGAAAACCATGGCCAGCGTCCGGTCGTGCAAGGTGTGATGCGGCTGGTAACGCTTGAACTTGTCTTTGATAAGGCGTGCGCGGTCGAGTACGTATTCGATTTCGTCGGGCGTGAAGTCTTTGAACTGCAGGAAGTGGCGCAAAGGACCGGCTTGCGTAGTTGCGTTGGACGTTACGTTGGACATCGTGAACCTTGATGAGAGTACGGATTTAAGCTGTCTATGATAAACAATTTTCGCGACCTGCTGCATGGGCTTGATTTGGCAGCCCGGCGGACAGTGTGCGCTGCGGCAACCGGTTTAACGCGGTACAATCACGCCGTAAATAATCTTTTGTCAGAATCGTGCAGCAGCTAATTATTTTCGGCATTACCGAAACCGGCCAGCGGTTTCGTCCCAGCGACTGGGCTGAACGGCTTGCCGGGGTCATGTCGCAGTTTCGTCCGCCCGGTATGCGGGGTAACCGGCTTACGTATTCGCCTTATGTGGTGCCCACATATCTAGACGGGGTCAGGTGCGTCGTTGTCGATCACCGGCTCCGAGACCTGGAACCGTTAGCCTGGGCTTTTGTTTGCGACTTTGCCAAAAGTAACCAGCTAAAAACCCAAGAGCGGCAAGCACCGCCCGAACGCCCGGACTAGCCGGGCTTTTTTACGACCCTAAGACTTGATTGACTTGTGGCGCACGCGTAATAACGGTCAAAATTTAGCGGTTTGGCGTAAATAACCGCGCAAGCGTTATAGGTAACTGGCGACAGCAAAAGGCGTGAAAAACGGGCGTAAAGGAAATAAGCCCAAAAAAAACAGGGCGCCACAGGCGCCCCGATTTTTTATTGCTGGTAGCAATAAGCTACCCCGGCAATTTTGCCAATTAAACCACTGCAGAAATTAGATTGCTTTAACAGCAGCGGCAAGACGGCTTTTATGACGGGCAGCCTTGTTCTTGTGAATGATGTTTTTGTCGGCAACGCGGTCGATGATGCTGGTGGTTTTGCGCAGCACTTCGGTGGCGGCAGCTTTGTCGCCGGCTTCGATGGCCTGGCGAACGCGCTTGATAGACGTGCGCAGCATAGAGCGCAGGCTGGAATTGTGTTTATTGAGCGCAACCGATTGGCGGGCGCGTTTGCGAGCTTGTGCGGTGTTAGCCATAGTGATATTTATTTTACAGTGAATGCCGCCAAAGGCCTGGGTGGTACACCTACCCAACGCTTATTGCAGCTGTTTAATTAGCAAAGACCAAGATTCTATCTTACAAGGCCTTTTTTGTAAAGTGCCGTGGGCGAAATCCACACACAAACAACGTTGCGAAGTAGGCGACGCCCGCTGCGGCCAGAACAGCACCCAGCCACACGGCCCGCAGGTAGGCATGGTCGGGTGCGATCCAGTCGATGTGCTGGTTGGCCAGCATTAACACCAGCCCCAGGGCCAGCAGCGCCGGTACAACACGCGCAAAAAACTTGAACCAGCCGGGCCGGGGTTGGTAAACGCCCTTGCGGCATAGCAACACCAGCAGCAAAAGGGCATTGACGGTGGCGCCCAACCCAATAGACAGCGCAAGACCTGCATGTGCAAATAGCGGCACAAAGGCCAGGTTGAAGAGTTGGGTCAGGACCAACACCAGAATGGCAATTTTGACCGGGGTCTTGATGTCTTGCTTGGCGTAAAAGCCGGGCGCAAGAATTTTGATGGACAGCAAACCCAGCAGGCCGACCGAATAAGCCATGACGGCAAGGCGGGTTTGGGCGACGTCGCCGGCCGTGAAAGCCCCGTAATGAAACAAAGTGGCGACGAGGCCTTCGGCCAGCAGTGCCATGCCCAGGGCGGCGGGCATGCCCAGCAAAATGACCAGTCGCAAGCCCCAGTCCAGCAGGTTGCTGTAATCGTTGCCGTTTTTGGCCGCATGCGCCGCCGACAGGCTGGGCAGCAATACGGTGCCCAGTGCGATCCCCAGCAGCGCGGTCGGGAACTCCATGAGGCGATCGGCAAATGAAAGCCAGGTGACGCTGCCCGAGGTTAGCCAGGTGGCGATATTCGTGTTGATGAGTAGTGAGATCTGGGCGACCGAGACCCCCAGAATGGCCGGCAGCATTTGCCGCATGATGCGCTTGACGGTGGGGTCTTGCGCCGCCGAGCGCAATTTTAGAGAAAACCGCGGTGTCAGCCCCAGCCTGGCCAAGGCAACCCACTGCACGGTCAGTTGGGCAATACCGCCCGCTATGACCCCGACAGCCAGCGCATAGATGGGGGTTTCAAACAAGGGCACCAGAAACACGCTGGCCAGAATCATGGCGACGTTCAGCAGCACTGGCGTAAATGCGGGCACGGCGAACCGGCGCCAGGTATTCAGTACCCCCGAGGCAAAGGCCACGAGCGACATGCAAATGATGTAGGGGAACATCAGCCGGGTCATCCAGACGGCGGCCTCGAATTCGGCGTGCTTTGAGGCAACCCGCATGCCGCTGGCCATGGCGCTGACGACCCACGGGGTGGCCAGCATCCCCAGCAGCGTGACCAGCATGAGTGCCGCAGTAAGCAATAGCGCAACCCGGTCAAGCAATTGACGGACGGTGTCGGGCGGGTGATTGTTTTTGGCCTCACCCAGAATCGGGACAAAGGCCTGTGCGAACGCGCCTTCAGCGAACAGGCGACGCAACAGGTTGGGAATACGGAACGCCACCCAGAAGGCGTCGGTCAGTGGGCCTGCGCCAAATGAACTGGCAATAAAAATATCGCGAACCAGACCAGTGATTCGCGATAGCAGGGTAAAGCTGCTGACGGTTGCGGCTGACCGTATCAGGCTCATAGGGATGACGTGTACATGTAGTGCTTTAGCCCCAAAGCCAGGGCTAAAGCCTGTAATCAGCCCTTGAGGGCGTCGTTGATGCGGCCGCGAATTTCGTCGACACTGCCCACGCCCGAAATTTGACGGAACTTTGGCGCTTTCGCATCGCCGGTTTCGGCCCAGCGTGAATAGTAGTCAACCAATGGCCGGGTCTGGTCCTGATAAACAGAGAGGCGGTGGCGTACGGTTTCTTCGCGGTCATCGTCGCGCTGAACCAGAGGTTCGCCGGTAATGTCGTCGGTATCGGGTGTTTTGGGCGGGTTGAAAACGACGTGGTAGCTGCGGCCACTGGCGGGGTGGACGCGTCGGCCGCTCATGCGCTCGATGATGTTTTCATCGGGGACGACCATTTCGACAACGTAGTCGAGACGTACGTCGGCGTCTTTCAGTGCATCTGCCTGAGGGATAGTCCGGGGGAAGCCGTCGAAAAGGTAGCCGTTTTCGCAGTCGGCTTCTTTCAGGCGGTCGCGAACCAGCCCAATGATGATGTCATCGGAAACCAGCCCGCCGGCGTCCATGATTTTTTTGGCTTCGAGGCCCAGGGGAGTTTGTGCTTTGACGGCGGCGCGCAACATATCACCGGTAGAAATTTGGGGAATACCAAATTGTTCGGTGATGAACGCAGCCTGCGTGCCTTTGCCAGCACCGGGGGGACCGAGCAAAATCAGTCGCATGAAAGAACCTCCAATAACTTTTGAACTTAATTTTTGTATTGCGGCGACGCAGCAATTATTGCGTCGGATGGATCATTTTGCAGACGATTTATAACCGATTTGCAAAAATGCCGCGCACACGGTCTAAATCGGCCTGGGTATCAACACCGGCGGCAGGGTAGCCGTCGGTGACCAAAACCGTAATGGCATAGCCGTTTTCAAGGGCTCTGAGTTGTTCGAGTGACTCGAACGTCTCGAGGGGGCCAACGGGCAAGCCGGGAAACTGCTTTAAAAAGCTGACTTTATACGCGTAAAGCCCAATATGGTGCAATGCGGGAATGCCAGGGGCCAGGCGCCGCTGGCCGTCGGCCAGCGCGTCGCGGGCCCACGGGATGGGCGCCCGCGAGAAGTACAGCGCCTTGCCGTCATGGGTGCAGACCACCTTGACCGCGTTCGGATTGAATAGTGTTTCGCTGTCGTTGATGGGCGTTGCACAGGTGGCGATGGCGGCCTCCGGGCATGCCGTCAGGCGCGCGGCGACGGCATTGATCAGCGCCGGGTCGATGAGCGGCTCGTCGCCTTGAACATTGACAACAATGGCGTCGTCGTCAAGCCTTAGCTGCGTGACCACCTCGGACAGCCGGTCGGTGCCGGTGGCATGGTCGGCCCGGGTAAGCAAGGCGGTAAACCCATGGGCCTGGACGGCGTCTGAAATGGCTTGTTCATCGGTGGCCACCACAACTTGCGCGGCCTTTGACAACGAAGCCTGTTCGGCCGTGCGCACCACCATGGGCTTGCCGCACAGGTCGAGTAACGGCTTGCCGGGCAGGCGTGTGGATGCCGCCCGGGCAGGAATGACGGCGATGAAGCTCACGCGGGTGAGCCCGGGTGAGGTGCAGGTGTGTCGGTGTTACCCAGCGGCCTGGC
Source organism: Pusillimonas minor (assembly GCF_014237865.1). Lineage (GTDB taxonomy): Bacteria > Pseudomonadota > Gammaproteobacteria > Burkholderiales > Burkholderiaceae_B > Neopusillimonas > Neopusillimonas minor. The sequence continues at coordinate 65,235 of NZ_JACJUU010000007.1, read as the reverse complement.
CTCGTTTTCGAGCATGACCGGGATCCCGTCGCGAACCGGGAAGGCCAGCTTGTCGGCCTTGCAGATTAATTCGTGATTTTGAGCGTCGTGCTGCAAAGGGCCTTTGCAGACAGGACACACCAGAATTTCAAGCAGATGCGAGTCCATGGGGCAGTGTCGTTAGGTTGGGGAGCGTGATTGTAATTGCCGGAGCAAGCGGTCGACCCATTGCTCGTCGGAAAACCTGGGGCTGACCTGTACAGACCACAAACGGGCGTCGGTGGTGGGCAGACATTTGACGGCGTCTTTGTCGGTCACCAGTATAAGCGCAGTGTCGAGCTTGTCAAAAGGCGGGTTGTGGTAGGTGTCGTGGTCCGGCAGGGCAAGGGTGACGTCAAGTGTGACGCCCAGGCGGCGCAGCATGCCAAAAAAGCGCTCGGGCTGGCCGATGGCGGCGACGGCGCCGATACGCGCTGTGGCAAACCGCTGGCGCCAGCGTGCCCAGGGGATCACTTCGCCGGTTTGCAAATGGGTACACGACACCGGCTGCAGTTGCATGCGTAATTGCGGCACATGCGCAGGCATACCGGGCACGGGCTTATGACGATGAGGGTTGGTGACCGCCTCGCGGGTGTCGGCGGCGGTGGCGTTGGTGATGATCAGATCGACCGTGTTTAGCCGGCTGCGTGGCTCGCGCAGGGGCCCGGCGGGCAACAGGCGGCCATTGCCCAGGCCGCGCGCATCTTGCACGACGACTTCGATGTCGCGCGCAAGGGCAAGGTGCTGAAGGCCGTCGTCAGAAATGACGACGTCTGTTTCGGGCCACTGGCGCAGCAAGGTGTTCAGGGCAAGTGCCCGTTTGGGGTGCACGGCGACGGGTACGCCCGTGGCCGACGCGATCAGGCTGGGCTCGTCGCCAAAAAGGGCTGGGTCGAGCGGGGCAAGACCCGCCCGCGCTTCGGCGCCGGCAGGTTGGGCGCCATAGCCCCGACTGATGACACCGGGTCGCCGGCCCAGCGCTTGCAAGCCTTTGACCAGAGCAATTACGACCGGGGTTTTGCCTGTGCCGCCAACAACCAGATTGCCCACCACAATCACCGGCACCTGTGCCGGGCGGGCCGGTGGCTGCTTTTGCCAGCGTTTACGTTTAAGCACGACAAACAGCCACACCAGCCACGACAACGGCAGCAGCAGGGTGCTGATCAGGCCAGGGGTTTGCCAGATGTCGTGGACGCGCCCGACCAGGCGTTGGCGAAAACTCACAGCGTACCTTCTTGGGCGTGACGCATCTCAGGGCCCTTGCGTCGCAAAACTGACCTGGCGGATGCCGGCCAGGCGGGCCGCTTCCATGACACGGATGACGGCCTGATGAGGGGCCAGGGCATCGGCGTTGATGAGCAACAGCGGGTCGGTTTGCGCGGCCGTGGCTTTTTGCAAGCTGGCGACCAAGTCCTGCACATTGGTGCCCTCGAGCAGGTCTGTACCCAGCGCAACCATGCCGTCCTGGCTGATGGCGATGACCAGCGGGTCGGCGGTGATGGGTTCGGCTGCAGCTTGAGGCAGGTTGATGTTCAGTTGCTGAAGCCGATGAAACGACGTGGTGGCGGCCAGGAAGATAAGAATGACCAGCAGGATGTCGATGAGCGGGATCAGGTTGATTTCGGGCTCATCGTGAGCCAGGCGTTGGCGGAAGTTCATTCGCCATCACCTTTTTTTCGGTCTTGCTGCAAAATGCGGTCGAGGGTGGCGGCCTGGTGCTCGATGATGTGCAAAAAGTGTTCGACCCGGCTTTTAAAGTACCGGTGGAATATCAGTGCCGGAACGGCGATGATGATGCCGAAGCCCGTGTTGTAAAGGGCAACCGAGATGCCGCGCGCCAGTTGTGCAGGGTCTCCGCCGGCAGGGGTATAAGACGCAAAAATCTCGATCATCCCGACGACGGTACCGAACAGCCCCAGTAAAGGTGAAACAACCGATACCGTGGCCAGGCTGGGTACATAACGGTTAAGGCGGTAGGCGACATCCTTGCCAACGTCTTCAATGGCGGCTACGCGGTAGGCGGTGTCATGGTGCCGTACGGCAATGACTTCGGCAAATACACGGCCCAGGGGAGAACTTCCGGCAAGTTTTTCAAGGGCGGCGCCGGAAGGTGCTGTTTGCCGCATCAGGTCGGTGACGCGATCAAGCAAGTGGGCGGGGGCAATGTTTTTTGAACGCAGGGCGAGGAAACGTTCGATGACCAGGGCCAGCCCGATAACTGACGTTGCGATAAGCAACCAGATTGGCCAACCAGCGTCATGAATGATTTGCAGCAAAACAGGTCTCCGGATAGGTGTCGGGGCGCATTGGGCACCCGCCTAGAACGCCGACAGCGGCGTCGGGTTCGGGCAATAGTTGCGACTTTGCGGGCCATTTTACGATTGATTATGCAACCCGCAAACCGGGGTTGTCCGAACATCGCAAGTACCTTGGGTTTTGAGCAGGAGGGCGCTTTTAAAAGGCCGAATTACGGCGTTTTTATGTGCTAAATGGCGTAAATAAAGGCTTACCGAAAGGTATCCACAGAATCTGTGGATAATTATGTGCAAAACTGTCGCGAAGCCATTGTTTTACGGGCGCTCAAGGTTCGTTGATCAATTTGAGCCCATTTTTTATAACTGAAAATACTAAAATAAAATCAATAGCTTATGTTTTTTTGTTAATGTTTTGGAGTAACAGGTGGCCTGATTTGCTTGATCTGGCGTCAATTTGACAAAGTAAAAAAAACTGTGGACAGCTTGGCCCCGGGAAAGCCCGAAAACAGGCCTTAAACAGGGTTTTCCCTGTGGCGGCAGGGGCTTATCGGTACGCGGCCCGGCCGAACGGCCCATAGCGTCAAAAATTTTGCGGGGTTTGGGTATACTGGCGGCCCATATCAAGGCAGCATCTCTACCCAGGATCTATGGCGACAGACCCTTTCTTTTCCACCGACTTGCCCGCCGCCGGCGCCGACACGGTACTGAGCGTGGCGCAACTGAACCGGCAAGTCGGTAATTTGCTTGAGGGTAATTTTTCGCGCATCTGGGTGCGGGGTGAAGTGTCAAATTTCACGCAGGCGGCCTCCGGACACTGGTATTTCACCATCAAAGACGAACGCGCTTCCGTGCGCGCCGTCATGTTTCGTGGTCGGGCGCAGGCTGTTTCATTTGTACCGAAGGCGGGCGAACGGTTCGAGTTCCGGGCCACGGTCACCCTTTACGAGCCCCGGGGCGACTATCAACTCCAGGTCGAAACGCTGCGTCGCGCCGGGCAAGGCGATTTGCACGAAGCCTTTTTACGCCTGAAAGAAAAGCTGGCGGCCGAGGGGCTCTTTGATCCGTCGCGTAAACGTATCCTGGCGACAATGCCCCGCGCTGTGGGCGTGATTACGTCGCTGGCGGCCGCAGCACTACGCGATGTCGTCACGGCGATGGCGCGTCGTGCCCCGCACGTGCCGGTCATTGTCTACCCGGCGCCTGTTCAGGGTGAAGGCGCGGCCGCTCAGCTGTTGCAGGCCTTGCACGTGGCCATCGATCGCAACGAGGTCGACACCTTGTTGCTGGTGCGGGGCGGAGGCAGCCTTGAAGATCTCTGGAGTTTCAATGATGAAGCGCTGGCCAGGGCGGTTGCCGCGAGCCCTATCCCGGTCATTTGCGGCGTTGGACACGAAACCGATTTCACCATTTGTGATTTTGTCGCCGACTTAAGGGCGCCCACGCCCACCGCAGCGGCCGAATTGTCCTGCGTTGACCGCCTGGCCTGTCTGGATCAGGTCTCCGATCTGCTCGTCGCGCTGGCACGCCAGCAACGCCGCATACTCGAGCGTGCTTCGCTTCGCCTTGACAGGGCCATGGCGCAACTGGTTTCACCTCAGCAAAGGCTGGCGCAACAGCGTCGGCAGGTTGGCGCTTTGCAGCAGCAGCTCTGGCGGGCGGTGTGCCGGCATCACGAACTTGAAGGCGCCCGCCTGAATTTGTTAAAAACACGGTTGGGTTCGGCACTGCCGCCGGTTGCCCGGCGACGCCGCGAGCTCGACGCGCTTCAGCGGCGCATGCTGGCTGCCGGGTCTCGCCAGTTGCGTGCGCCACAGGCACGGCTCGATGCCGCGGCCCTGACTTTGCAGGCGCTCAGCCCCCGAAAAATTCTTGCCCGTGGCTACGCGTTGGTGCGCGACCCGCGTGGGGAGCTGGTTAAAAATGCGTTAGACTTGTCGGCAGGAGACCGGCTGACCCTGGAGCTGAGCCAGGGTAGCGCCGACGTCGAAGTTTTGAAAACGACCGGTTTGCTGTAGCGACGCCTTGTCTGGCCGCCTGCTAACCGGTTTTGCATTTGTCATTGTTGCCCAACGGCTTTTTGGCCAAGGGTTCTTTTTATAAGGATATCGAAAATGGCTTTTACGCTTCCTGAACTGCCTTACGCAATGGATGCCCTGGCACCCACCATTTCCAAAGAAACCCTCGAATTCCACTATGGCAAGCATCACCAGGCCTACGTCACCAACCTGAACAACCTGGTTGCCGGCACCGAATTCGAATCGGCTTCGCTCGAAGACATCGTCAAAAAATCGTCGGGTGGTGTATTTAACAACGCAGCCCAGGTCTGGAACCACACCTTCTACTGGAACAGCATGTCGCCCAATGGCGGCGGCGAGCCCACCGGCAAGCTGGCTGAGGCCATCAATGCCAAGTGGGGCAGTGTTGCTGCATTCAAAGAGGCTTTCAACAAGTCGGCTGCAGGCAACTTTGGTTCGGGCTGGACATGGCTGGTTAAGAAGGCCGACGGTTCGCTCGACATCGTCAACACCAGCAACGCCGCTACACCGCTCACTACGTCCGACGTCGCACTGCTGACCTGTGACGTCTGGGAGCACGCCTACTACATCGATTACCGCAACGCCCGTCCCAAGTACCTCGAAAGCTTCTGGAACCTGGTGAACTGGGATTTTGCCGCTAAAAATCTGGGTTAACATCCCGCGCATCATTTTGTTTTCAACCAGATCCCTGCGGCGCGATGCGTTGCAGGGGTTTGTCTTTAAAGCCTTTAGGTTTCCATCATGACAACACACGCTTTCATTTGCGATGCAATTCGCACTCCGTTTGGCCGTTATGGCGGCGCGCTGTCCTCGGTTCGCACCGACGACCTGGCTGCCATCCCCATCAAGGCGCTCATGGAGCGCAACCCCAATGTCGATTGGTCGCGCGTAGATGACGTAGTGTTCGGGTGCGCCAACCAGGCTGGCGAAGACAACCGCAACGTGGCCCGTATGGCTTCGTTGCTGGCCGGTTTGCCTCACACGGTGCCAGGCTCCACCATTAATCGTCTGTGTGGTTCAAGCCTCGATTCCCTGGGTACTGCTGCCCGTGCCATTCGTTCGGGCGATGTCAGCCTCATGATCGCCGGCGGCGTCGAAAGCATGAGTCGTGCACCCTTCGTCATGGGCAAGGCCGAAACCGCTTTTTCGCGCAGCGCGTCTATTTACGACACCACCATCGGCTGGCGTTTCGTCAACAAGCTGATGAAAGCGCAGTACGGCGTTGATTCCATGCCCGAAACCGCAGAAAACGTCGCCGACCAGTTCAATGTATCGCGCGAAGATCAAGACCTGTTCGCGCTGGCCAGTCAAACCAAGTGTGCCCAGGCGCAAAAGAACGGTATTTTCAAAGACGAAATTACTGCCGTCACCATTCCCCAGCGCAAGGGCGACCCGGTAGTGGTTGACACCGACGAGCACCCGCGCGAAACCACCCTCGAGGCCTTGGCGCGTCTGAAGCCGGTTGTGCGCCCCGATGGCACGGTAACCGCCGGCAACGCTTCGGGTGTCAACGACGGCGCGTGTGCACTTATCGTAGCCTCCGAAGAAGCCACCCGCGCCAACGGCCTTACACCACGCGCCCGTATTGTGGCCATGGCCGCCGCCGGTGTCGAGCCGCGCATCATGGGTATCGGGCCTGCACCTGCGTCCGAAAAAGTACTGAAGCTGGCCGGCCTGACCATCGACCAGATCGACGTCATCGAGCTGAACGAAGCGTTTGCGGCGCAAGGCCTGGCCACGTTGCGCTTGCTGGGTGTTGCCGACAACGACCCGCGTGTTAACCCATACGGTGGTGCGATTGCCTTGGGTCACCCCTTGGGCGCCAGCGGCGCGCGCATGGCGACCACAGCCACCTACCATTTGCATCGCACTGGCGGCCGTTACGCGCTTTGCACCATGTGCATTGGCGTCGGCCAGGGTATTGCCGTCATTCTCGAGCGCGTTTAACTGAAAAGTGCAGTCTGCCCTGGGGTTCTGGTGGGCTGCATTAATTTTCAGGTACGGCTGCAGTCAAAAGGTGGGTCCGCAAGGGCCCACTTTTTTGTGCATTATCAGGTCCAATCGCCGGGATATTTCGTGACGCTTTACGCGGGTAATGTCCTGAATGGCTTCAGGCTCAGTCGGGCAAGCCCGACAGCTTGTCTCCGGTGCCGATCTGGTTTTGACGAAACCAGCCTTGTGCCATTTCGAGGGCGTAGGCGATGTCGTCGGGCGGGCAGTGCGCTGTTTCGTCGAACGGCTGCATGTCGGTAATCCGTGTAATGACGCCCTTGCCGTCAATAAATGCAATAGACAAGGGCAACGGCGTATTTTTCATCCAGAAGCATTGGAAGGCCGGCGGGTTGAATACAAAAAGCATGCCATGGTTGTGCGGCAAGGCGGGCCGGTGCATTAGCCCTTTATTGCGCGCTTCGGGGGTGGCGGCGACCTCGGCTGTGATGCCGATGCTTTTGACCGAAAGCTCGCGCACCGGTAGCAGTGTTTGCGCCTGCGCGACCCAGCCTGACAGCGCCAGCATCAGGCCCAATGTGGTGTGACGTAACAACATGGTGTGTGGTCCGGCAAATAAAAACGGGGCACGCAGCCCCGAATGAAGTGGTGTTCTTGAGTATTATTATTCTTGTATTTCGACTTCTTGTTAAGGTGTCAAGAGGCAGCCGTGATATTAAGCGCCTGTTTTCCCTTGGGACCTTGCGCAATTTCAAATGCTACTTTCTGGCCTTCTTTGAGGGTCTTGAAACCGTTCATCTGGATGGACGAAAAATGTGCGAAAAGATCTTCGCCCCCATTGTCGGGTGTAATAAAACCAAACCCCTTGGCATCGTTGAACCATTTTACGGTCCCCGTGAGCTTTTGGGTGTCCCCTGTTGCGGTGGTGCTAGATTCGGACATACGTACTGCCTCTCTCGACTATAGTGTTGGGTTGAAACCAGGCTAGCCGTTTTTGCGGTAGCCTGTCGGTTCCGGCTGAAGCCCGGTCCCCCCGACCTTTTCCGGAACACGTCGATAATGCTTAATGTTGCTTGATATAGTCAACTATGGAAATTACTTAGTCGTCCATGAATAATTCCCGTAACCCGCATAAACACTGAAGATTGGGGCAAATTCCGATACCCAGAGCTCCCGGTTTGTTGTTCAATATTGGCTGTTTTCTGGGAGTTCGATTGTGATGTTTGCCTGCCCTGCCACCGATGATTTTTTCCGTGCTCGTATTGATCAAATGATTGACCTGCGTCATCCGTTGGCAGTGTTGTCCTCCCGCATGCCGTGGCAAGAGCTTGAGGCCAGGGTCGCGCATTTGTTCGTTCGTAAAGCCCATGAGGGTGTTGCAATGCCAGACTTGGATTTGTTTGGTGAGAAGCCGCAACGCCAGGCTTCGCGCAGCAATGCCGGTCGCCCACGTGTGCCGCTGCGGATCATGATTTCGCTGCTGTATCTGAAGCATGCGTTCAACGAATCGGATGAGGGCGTGGTTGAGCGTTGGGGTGAAACCCCAACATGGCAGTTCTTTGCGGGTCAGGCTTATTTTGAACATCATCGTCCTTGCGACGCCACCACGCTGGTCAAGTTTCGCAAGTTATTGGGCGAAGAAGGGGTTGAAGAACTGCTGGCGCAAACGATCAATGTGGCCGTCGAACTTAAGCTGATCAAGCCCCAGGAACTGAGCCGGGTGATTGTGGACAGCACCGTGCAGGAGAAGGCGATTGCGCATCCAACGGACAGCCGCTTGCTGGAGACGGCACGCGGCAAACTGGTGGAGGCCGCCAAAGCGGCGGGCATTTCGCTCAAGCAAACCTTTGCCAAGGAAGGTGCACAATTGAGTCGCCAGGCCGGGCGTTATGCCCATGCCCGCCAGTTCAAACGCATGCGCCGCGCCATTAAACGTCAACGAACCATTGTGGGCCGCCTGTCGCGCGAAGTGGACCGTAAAGCCAACGTACTGGGTCAGTCCGTACGTTCTGCGCTGGATGAGGTTTTCAACAAGGCACAGCGCATCGCCGCTCAGAGCGCCCAGCGCAAGGGCCCCAAGGGTCAACCCAAGCTGTATGCCTGGCACGCCCCGGAAGTGGACTGCATCAGCAAGGGCAAAGCGCGTCGACCCTATGAATTCGGTGTCAAGGTCGGAATTGCCAGCACGTTCAAAAGCAATTTGATCGTAGGCGCGCGGGCATTTCACCGTAATCCGTACGATGGGCATACGCTCAATGAGCAGTTGGAACAGGCGACGATTCTGATGCAAGACAGTGTGCAAGAAGCCCCGAGCACAGTCTTTGTGGACCTGGGTTACCGGGGCGTGGATGCCGATAATCCGCAGGTGCGCATTGTGCATCGGGGCAAGCTCAAACGGCTGACGGCGCTGGAACGACAGCAGCTCAAACGCCGGCAAGCCATTGAACCGATCATCGGCCATTTAAAAACGGATCACCGCATGGATCGGTGCCCTCTGAAAGGCGAAGAAGGCGACCGGTTGCATGCGGTGTTGTGTGCTGCGGGTTACAACCTCAAATGGTTGCTGCGCATGATCGCCAAGAAGGGAGTACCCTTCTTGCATGCTCTATTTTTACGCCTGAAAAAAGGTGGTCTTCAGAGCGCGCTTCTGCCGGTATTGGCTTGGTTGGGAAGTGCTGACCGGTTAAGCCGTCGTCGCAGTGCCTGGCAAAGACCGTTGTTGGCGGCATAATGTGGCGTTTTGAGCAGCCGTTTTTGGCCAAAATGAATAAATCAGGCCCGACTACTTAGATTTGAAATGAATCATGGCAATTAATACCGATATTCAGCGCGATACCGTGCTGGATCGCCAAAAAGAGCAGCTTAAACCGCCACCCATGTATCAGGTGGTGTTGCTTAATGACGATTACACCCCCATGGAGTTCGTGGTTGCGGTCTTGCAGCGGGTGTTTGGCAAAAACGAAGATGAAGCGTCGCGTATCATGTTGAAAGTGCACCACGAAGGCAGGGGGGTGTGTGGCGTGTATACACGCGATATTGCGGCAACGCGGGTCGAGATGGTCAAGCAGTTGGCTCGAGCGCGGCAGCATCCGTTGCAGTGCATTATGGAACCCGCGCCCGAAGCGTAAGGCGCGACAACTAAACTTTTTTGATGTAATCGGGTCACACCCAATGTACTCGCAGCATAATGGGTGATACCTTAGGACAAATGGATTTTTAAACGTCCTTGAATGATGTTTGTCCGCTTCGGTAACGGGAGGAAGCGTGATCTCTGAAGAACTTGAAGTCAGCCTGCATTTGGCCTTTGTCGAGGCTCGTACAGCCCGACACGAATTTATAACCGTCGAGCACTTGCTGTTGTCGTTGCTCGACAACGCCGCTGCGCTCGAAGTCTTGCGCGCCTGCTCGGCGGACATCGACACCTTGCGCACCGAACTGCGTAAATTCATTACCGACAACACGCCGGTGTTTCCCGGCGAGGGCGAGGTCGACACTCAGCCTACGCTGGGGTTTCAGCGCGTCATTCAGCGTGCCATCATGCACGTGTCGTCGGCCAGCTCGGGTAAAAACACGGTTACCGGCGCCAACGTGCTGGTGGCCATGTACGGTGAAAAAGACTCGCACGCGGTGCATTTCCTGCTGCAGCAGGGGGTAACGCGCCTCGACGTCGTCAACTTTTTGTCGCACGGCATTACCAAAACTCCCGAGCCTCCTCGCGCCGAGCCGCCCAAAGCGTCGGCACCGTCGTCGTCTGGCGGTTCCCCCGACGACAACAAGTCCGACCAGCAAAAATCGCCGCTCGAACTCTACGCGCTCGATCTCAATGCCGAAGCCCGTCAGGGCCGCATCGATCCGCTCATTGGCCGCGAATCCGAAGTCGAACGAGTCATCCAGGTGTTGTGCCGCCGTCGCAAAAACAACCCATTGCTGGTGGGCGAAGCGGGGGTAGGTAAAACGGCTATTGCCGAAGGCCTCGCTTGGCGCATTACGCAAAACGATGTCCCGGAAATTCTGGCCGACGCCGAGGTTTACGCCCTCGATATGGGCGCGTTGCTGGCCGGCACCAAATACCGTGGCGACTTCGAACAACGTCTCAAGGCCGTTCTCAAATCCCTTCAAGACAACGCCAACGCGGTATTGTTCATCGACGAAATCCACACGCTTATTGGTGCGGGTTCGGCGTCCGGCGGTACGCTCGACGCCTCCAACCTGCTCAAGCCGGCGTTGTCGTCCGGCAAGCTCAAGTGCATGGGGGCAACCACTTACAACGAATACCGCGGTATTTTCGAAAAAGACCATGCTTTGTCGCGTCGCTTCCAGAAAATCGACGTGGCCGAACCCACCGTGTCACAAACCATCCAGATCTTGCGCGGTCTCAAGTCGCACTTCGAGGCCCATCACGGGGTGCGTTATTCGTCTGCAGCGTTAACGGCTGCGGCCGAATTGTCATCGCGCCATATCAACGATCGGTTCCTGCCCGATAAAGCCATCGACGTCATCGACGAAGCGGGCGCCGCCCAGCGCTTGCTGCCCAAGTCACGTCAAAAGAAAACCATCGGCAAGGCCGAAATCGAAGCCACCGTGGCCAAAATCGCCCGTATTCCGCCGCAAAACGTGTCGTCCGACGACCGCAACAAGCTGGCCACGCTGGAACGCGACCTTAAAACGGTGGTGTTTGGCCAAGACGCGGCCATCGAGGCGTTGGCGGCGTCCATCAAAATGGCGCGCTCCGGCCTGGGGCGCCCCGACAAGCCCATTGGGTCTTTCCTGTTTTCGGGCCCTACAGGGGTTGGCAAAACCGAAGTTGCCCGCCAGCTTGCGTTTACCCTGGGTGTCGAGCTCTTGCGTTTCGATATGTCCGAGTACATGGAACGTCATGCGGTGTCGCGGCTTATTGGCGCGCCACCCGGTTATGTCGGGTTTGACCAGGGGGGCCTGCTGACCGAGGCCGTCAGCAAGCAGCCGCATTGCGTGCTGCTGCTCGACGAAATTGAAAAGGCTCACCCCGATGTCTACAACATTTTGCTGCAGGTGATGGACCACGGCACACTTACCGACAACAACGGGCGCAAGGCCGACTTCCGTAACGTCATTATCATCATGACCACCAACGCCGGCGCCGAAATGCTCAACCGTAATACCATTGGTTTTGCGGCAGCGCCCAAAACCGGCGACGAAATGGCCGACATCAAGCGCATGTTCACGCCCGAGTTCCGTAATCGCCTCGATGCCATCATCGGGTTTACACCACTTACCCGAGACATCATCTTGCGGGTGGTCGACAAGTTCCTCATGCAGCTCGAAGACCAGCTCCACGAAAAACGCGTCGAAGTCGTGTTCACCCAGGCCTTGCGCGACTACCTGGCCAAAGAAGGGTTCGACCCGCTTATGGGCGCACGGCCCATGCAGCGGCTCATACAAGACACCATCCGCCGGGCATTGGCCGACGAGCTCTTGTTCGGTCGTCTTACCGACGGTGGTAATGTCACGGTCGATCTCTCCGACGAAGGCAAAGTGGTGCTGTCCTTCGACGAGAACACTGCGGTGGCCAAACCACCACCGAAGGTGTCGGAAGCCGAACTTATCGACTAATGGGTCCGTCCCTGGTTGTGTGTCCCCACTGCGCCCGGCTTCATCAGCGCGTTTTGCTGAAGCCGGGCGCAGTGGCGTCTTGCGTCCGTTGCGGCTACGAGCTCTACCGTCATTCAAGGCTTTCATTGCCGTCGTGGCTGGCCCTTACGTGGGGTGCGCTGGCGGTCTTTTGCCTGGCCAATTATTTCCCTGTGGCGTATTTGTCCATGCAGGGGTTGTCGCTCAGTGCGTCTTTGCCTGCGGCGCTTTACATCACCTGGCAGCAAGGGGCGTGGTTCGTGGCCATTACCGCGGCGTTATTCACGTTTGCGTTCCCGCTGGGGCAAATTTTATTCGCCATGTGGGCGCTGCAGTGTCTGCGGCGTCGCCGCCTGCCGCACGACTTCCAGTATGGTTTGCGTGTCTTGCAAGGTTTGTCGCACTGGAGCATGGTGCCGGTGCTGTTGCTGGGTATTGTGGTGGCCATGGTCAAGCTGGCCGATATGGCCGTGCTTCGCCTGGGAGAAGGGTTGTGGGCTTTTGGGCTGCTGAGTGTCTTGCTGACGATACTTAGCCGTTTGTCGGCGTCGCGCTTGTGGCGCATGGCTGAAGACGCAGGCCTGGTACTGCGGTCGGGGCAAGACACCGACCTGACCACGCCGGTGGCCGGTTGCACGGCGTGCGGGTTTGTACAAAACATGCCGGCTTCGGGTATTTGTCGTTGCGTCCGCTGCAACGCCAGGTTTCATTTTCGTAAACCCCGGGCAGGGCATCGGGTCTGGGCCTTGCTGGTCACAGCCAGCATTCTTTACATTCCGGCCAACGTCTGGCCGGTCATGACGTTGCGCCTGCCCACCGGGTCATCGTCGCATACCATTTTAGGCGGCGTGATCGAACTCTGGGGGTACGGGTCGTGGGACCTTGCCCTTATTGTGTTCATTGCCAGTGTGGTTGTTCCGCTTAGCAAGTTATTGGCCTTAAGCATTCTTATGCTGGGGCGCCATTGGCGTGGCGACCGGGTGCAACGCCAGCGCACCCGTATGTACGAACTCGTCGAATTCGTTGGGCAATGGTCCATGCTCGACGTGTTTGTGGTGTTGTTGCTGTCAGCCATGGTCGATTTCCCCGGCATGTCCCAAGTGCGTGCCGAACCCGGCGCCGCCTTTTTCGGTATGGTGGTGATCCTGACGATGTTCGCCGCAATGAGTTACGATCCGCGCAAAGGGTGGGATGCCGCCGACCCGCAACCTGCGGGACAACGGCCTGTGGTGTATTAAGGAGTGTCATGTCAGAAGTCGAGTCTTCCCGTTCGAAGTCTTCCAGTGCCGATGTCGTGGCCGATCCGTTCATCACCGAGCGCGCCGGCACACGTTTTTCCTGGATCTGGCTTGTCCCGCTGGTGGCTGCAATTGTCGGGTTGTCGTTTATTGTCCGTACCTGGATCAATACCGGGCCCACCATCACTATCGCCTTCGAGTCTGCCGAGGGTCTGGAGATTGGGCAAACGAAGGTGCGCTACAAAGATGTGGTGGTCGGGCTGGTGACCGATATCAAAGTGGCCAACGATCGCTCGAAAGTTATGGTAATGGCTCAGCTCGATCGCGATGCGTCGCATTATCTGGCGCGCGAGGGCGCGCGGTACTGGGTGGTCAAACCCCGGTTGTCGCTGGGCAGTGTCTCTGGGTTGGGTACGCTGCTTTCGGGGGCGTATATCAGCGCCGACGTCAGCCCCGAGACTGTCGATAACCCGTCGGTAACCTACGCGTTTACCGGGCTCGAGAAGCCACCTGCGGTGACCAACGACCGCTCGGGCACACGGTTTACGTTACGCGCCACCGAACTGAACTCGCTCGAGATCGGCTCGCCTGTTTATTATCGTCAAATTCCGGTGGGCCGCGTCATTGATTACGCGCTCGATGCTGAAGGTTCCAGCGTCGATATCCAGGTCTTTATCGACGCGCCCAATGATCGTTTCGTGACGTCAGACGCGCGGTTCTGGAACATCAGCGGTATCAATGTGTCGTTGTCGACCACAGGGGTAAATGTGCAAACGGGGTCGCTGGCGTCGGTCATTTCAGGAGGTATTTCGTTTGCCTCGGCCAACCCGGCCAACGAAATACCTGCACAGGCCGACGCAGTGTATGACCTTTACCGCACCCAAGCCGAAGCCATGGCCGAGCCCGACGGGCCGCCATTTCGGGTCGATCTGGTCTTTAATCAGTCGGTACGGGGCCTGAAAGTAGGCGCACCCGTTGAGTTCAGGGGAATGGAGCTGGGTAAGGTCTACGACATCGATCTTGAGTTCGATACCGAGTCCAAGCGTTTTCATGTGCTGGTAAAAACCAACTTGTACCCGCGACGGTTTGGCAATGCCTACGACAGCCTGATGAAGCTCGAGTCTGCCGCCCAGCACCCGGGCCGGCTGTTGCTGGGCCCGATGGTTGCGCACGGGTTGCGCGCGCAGCTGCAGGCGGCCAGTTTGCTGACCGGGCAGCAGTTCGTGGCGCTCGAGTTCTTCCCCGATGCCGATCCGGTAGATTTCGACCCGAATCGTAATCCGTTGGTTTTGCCCACCATCGCCGGTAACTTCGATCGCCTTCAAGAGCAAATCAGCGCCATTGTGAACAAGCTGAATGCCGTACCTTTCGAGGGCATCGGCAACGACTTGCGCGACAGCCTGAAGTCCATGAATACCATGCTCAAAGAGATTAATACCAAGGTTGCGCCGCAAGCCGCAGCCGCGCTTAAAGCGGCCCAAAAATCGCTCGAAAGTGTCGATTCGCTGCTTTCAACCGATTCGCCCACGGGCAACAACCTCGATCGTACGCTGCGCGAGTTAAGCGGTGCGGCGCGTTCGTTGCGAAATCTGGGCGATTATCTGCAGGCGCATCCCAATGCCATTATTACGGGACGTGCGTCCGATCGTCTGCCCGAATGACAGGAGCCGTGGTGAGTTTTATGTTTAATGCACTTAAAAATGGTTTGCGCGGGGCACTGGGCCTGTCGGCAGTTGCCCTGGTCGGGTGCGCTGCACCCAATAGTCAGTATTACAGCCTTCAAAGCCCGGCAAGCGCACCGCCCGCCGCCGTCACGCAAATTGCCGACGCTATCAGCGTGCAGGCGGTTAATGTGCCGGTTCAGGTCGATCGGCCGCAGTTGGTGGTTAGCCGCGCGGGGGCCGCACAAGTTAGCTTGTTAAACGATTCCTTGTGGGCCGCGCCTCTGGGCGACGAAATCCGTCAGGCGCTTGCCGGCCACCTGAGCCGGCAGTTGGGCGTCCCCGACCTTGATCGCATCAGTGCCCCGGCTGGCCTGCCTGTCTGGACAATCCGCCTGACCGTACATCAGTTTGATTCAATATACGACACGCAGGCCAAACTTGACGCCAGTTGGCGCTTGGGGGCGATTAATGCGGGCAGTCGTGCCCAAGGTTTGCCATTCGTGTGCCGTGCCACCGCCATTGCCCCGGCGGGCAGTGGTGTCGACGCCCTGGTACAGGCGCATCAGCAGGCGCTGGCTGCGGTGTCGGGCTTGATAGCGGCACAACTGCGGCAGTTGCGTGAGGGGCGGCCTGCGCAGCAGGCCAAGGCGCCCGATTGGGCAGCGCCCCTGCTTACCCTGCAGGGCTGCACTGCCGCTTAAGTATTTTCAGGCTCAGGCGCGTCCGGTACTGCCAAAGCCGCCGGCGCCGCGCGTGCTGTCTTCGAAGCTGTCGACAATATCAAACTCGACCTGCTGCACAGGCACGAAAACCAGCTGGGCCAGGCGCTCCATGGGTTCGAGCGTAAATGCCGTCTGGCCGCGGTTCCAGGCTGACACCATTAACGGCCCCTGGTAGTCGGAGTCGATGAGCCCTACCAGGTTGCCCAGCACAATACCGTGTTTGTGGCCCAGGCCCGATCGCGGCAATATGACGGCAGCGTAGGACGGGTCGGCGATATGAATGGACAACCCTGTAGGAATGAGCTGCGTCTGGCCGGGTTCCAGCACAACGGCCTGGTCAATGCAGGCGCGCAAGTCGAGCCCTGCCGAGCCTGCAGTGGCGTACGTCGGCAGGTTGTCTTTCATCCGAGGGTCGAGAACTTTCAGGGCGATTTTTTTCATTATTTAAACGTCTTCACTGATTTGGCGTGATTTCCGTTTGCGCATCAGGGCCAGCGCAATCCAGACCGCGATAACCACCGACAACACAAAGCTGATGATAAGACCGGCATTTGTGCCGTTTGAGCCCAAGGCACCGATGCTGCGACCCGTAAGGTAGCCCGGGACCAACATGACAGGAATCCAGATCATGGCCGATAGCACATTGGCCACCTGGAAGCGCCAGTGACGCATTTTCATGACGCCCGCAACGGTGGGCAAAATGGCGCGCAGCGGGCCAAGGAATCGGCCCGCAAAAATCGACAGCATGCCGTAGCGATAAAAAAAGTAGCGTGCCCGGGCAACCGCGCGTTTTTGCTGGTTAAGTGGCCAGCGATGAATAATGCGCGGGCCCAGCAGCCGGCCAATATAGTACGAGATGGCATCACCAATGATGGCGCCGAGGACACCCCAGAAAATAACCGGGCCGGCATCGAGGGTGCCGTTGCCGACCAGGCCACCGACAACCAGCATGACGGCTGTCGCCGGAATAGCGATGCCGACGATAAGTAGCGACTCGCCCATGGCCAGCAGGCCAAGAATGACGGCTGCCCATTCCTGGTTGGCGTTAATGAACTGCGTAATTTCTTGTACGAGCTGTTCCATGAAAAACCTTGATGATGCCGGTTAGCGTGTGTGAGGTTAGCGCGCCGCAGCGGGTGGGTGCTGAGGGCTGCGGTGGGCAATAGCTTGTATGAGCTTGCGGGCGGCATCTGTTTTGGGCAGCCGGGGTAGCGGGTGGACGCCAGCATCATCAAACAAAATAAATGTCGTGGTGTCAGCGTCCATAGACTCTTGTGCCAGGTTGCCTACCAGTAGCGGTATGCCCTTGCGCCGGCGCTTTGCGGCAGCGTACTCGTGCAGGTTCTCGGTTTCGGCGGCAAAGCCAACGCACCACGGCCTGTTTGGCATTTGGGCAACATCGGCCAGAATGTCGGGGTTGGGCGCAAACTTTAGCGCAGGCGGCCCTGACACCGCCTGACCTTCTATTTTTTTAAGTTTGTGGTCGCTGGCGTTGGCAACGTGCCAGTCGGCGACTGCCGCGACGGCAATGAAAATGTCGGCCGCAGCAGCATGCGCCATGACGGCATCGTGCATTTGGCGCGCGCTTTCGACATTGATACGTTGTACGCCGTGCGGTGTGTTCAGTGCGGTCGGGCCCGATACCAGCGTGACGGCTGCACCGGCTTCGCGCGCCGCCCGGGCAATGGCGTAACCTGTTTTGCCGGATGACCGGTTGCTGATCACCCGTACCGGGTCAATGCGTTCGGTGGTGGGCCCCGCGGTGATCAACACCCGTCGGCCGGCAAGCACTTTGGGCTGAAAAAACGCAATCAGTTCGGCCAGCAATTCGTGGGGTTCGAGCATACGGCCATCGCCAACTTCGCCACAGGCCTGGTCGCCCGAGCCGGGGCCCAGAATAACGACGCCGTCGGCAGCAAGCTGGCGGATATTGCGCTGGGTGGCGGGGTGTTCCCACATTTCGCGGTTCATGGCGGGCGCCACCAGCAGGGGGCAGCCGCCACGCGCCAGGCAAAGCGTTGTCAACAGGTCGTCGGCCAACCCATTGGCCAGTTTGGCGATCAGGTCGGCGCTGGCCGGGGCAATCAGAACAGCATCGGCGTCGCGTGTCAGGTTGATATGCGCCATGCTGTTCGGGATGCGGGTGTCCCAGGCGCTGGTGTATACGGGGCGCCCCGACAAGGCCTGAAAGGTTGTGGGGGTAATGAAATGGGTAGCGGCGTCGGTCATGACGACATCGGCAACCCCGCCCTGGTCTTGCAGCCGTCGAAGCAGTTCGGCCGATTTATAGCAGGCTATCCCGCCGCTTAAGCCCAGTACGATGCGTTTGTTGTCGAGGTCGCCCATGGCAATGGTAGAAATTAGAGGGTTGGCGGGTTTGATCGGCGCCGGGCCCCTTAGTGCCCGGTGTTGGCGACATTTTCTTGTTTGGCCTGACGACGTTGGCGCACAACACGCAAGATTTCGTCAAGAATCAGCAAGATGGCGCCGCAGGTAATGGCGATATCGGCAATATTAAATGCCGGGAAATGCCATTGTTGCCAGTAAAACAACAGAAAATCAATCACATGGCCATGTTGAAGGCGGTCGATCAGGTTGCCGATGGCCCCGCCCAGAATGCCCATGAGCGCCGCGCAGAAAAGACGTTGCCCGGGGCTTTTCCAGAGCAGATGCAAAATTAAACCGGTGGCCAGCAGGGCGATGCCGCTGAATAGCCAGCGTTGCCAGCCTTCGCCCTCGGCCAGGAAGCTGAAGGCAGCGCCCGGGTTATACAGCAGGGTGAAGTCAAAGAAAGGCAGCACCGGCCAGCGCTCACCATACGACAGCGACGTATCGAAGTAAATTTTGGTCAACTGGTCGGCCAGCACAATGAGTGCCGCCCCCAGCAGCCAACCCGCAAACCCCAGGCGCGCGTTACGCATGTTCGCGCGACTCGCCGTCGTTGAACAGGTTGTCGACGCAGCGCCCGCAAATGGCAGGGTGATCGGCATTGGCGCCGACATCGGCCCGATGGTGCCAGCAGCGGTCGCACTTGGCATGACCGCTGGCATTGACCGCTATGGCCAGCTCGGCCCCGGGTTTAACCGTTGCGCGCGACACAATCAGCACAAAGCGCAGATCGTCGCCCAACGATTGCAGCAGGTCGACATCGGCGCCCGTTGCAGTGATGTCGACTTCGGCCGCCAATGAAGAACCAATGTCGCCGGCGGTACGTACGACTTCAATCTGGCGCATGACTTCGGCGCGAATTTCGCGCAGTCGGGCCCATTTGGCTGACAGCGCATCGGTATCGGCCTGGACGGGTACGTTATGGTAAAGCTGCGTAAAGATGGTACCGACGTCCTGGCCGTGATGCAGGTCTTTCCAGGCCTCTTCGGCAGTAAACGACAGTATGGGCGCCATTAGGCGCAGCAGGGCGTGGGTAATGTGATACAGCGCGGTTTGCGCCGAACGACGGGCCAGGCTGTTGGCGCCTGTGGTGTACAACCGGTCTTTAAGCACGTCGAGATAGAACGCACCCAGGTCTTCGGAACAGAAAATTTGCAGTCGCGACACAGCGGGGTGGAATTCGTAGCGACGGTAGCAGGCCAGCACCTCGTCTTGCATGCGTGCTGTCATGGCCAGCGCGTAGCGATCGATTTCGAACAAGGCTCCGGGTGCGACACCATGTTCGGTCAGGTTGAAATCTTCAATATTGCCCAGCAAGAATTTAAGCGTGTTGCGGATACGGCGATAGCTTTCGACCACGCGCTTCAGGATTTCGTCTGAAATGGACAGTTCGCCGGAGTAATCGGTCGATGCCGTCCAGAGGCGCAAAATTTCGGCCCCCAGCGAATCGGATACCTTTTGCGGTGCAATGACGTTGCCCACCGACTTGCTCATTTTGCGGCCCTTGCCATCGACCACAAACCCGTGGGTCAGCAAGGCTTTGTAGGGGGGCTCGCCATACATCATGCAACTGGTCAGCAACGACGAATGGAACCAGCCCCGGTGCTGGTCGGAGCCTTCGAGGTACAGGTCGGCCGGCCAGCGCAAGGCATCAGCGTGCGAACCTTTGACCGCATGATCGCGACCACCCAGTACCGTAGCGTGGGTGGTGCCCGAATCGAACCACACGTCTAGCGTATCGCGGTTTTTTTCGTAAAGCGGTGCTTCGTCACCCAGCAGTTCGGCCGGTTCGAGCGTTTGCCAGGCTTCGATGCCGTGTTGTTCTACCCGTTGCGCAATCTGCTCAAGCAGCTCGGGGGTGCGTG
Source organism: Pusillimonas minor (assembly GCF_014237865.1). Classification (GTDB taxonomy): domain Bacteria; phylum Pseudomonadota; class Gammaproteobacteria; order Burkholderiales; family Burkholderiaceae_B; genus Neopusillimonas; species Neopusillimonas minor. Next base: position 45,489 of record NZ_JACJUU010000007.1, on the reverse strand, counting down.
GGTGGAGTTCGCCCGTTTCTTTGTGCACAAAAAACGCCATGGGAACGCCCCATTGACGCTGCCGCGACAAGGTCCAGTCGGGACGATTGGCAATCATGGCATGCAATCGGGCACGGCCCCAGGCGGGGTAAAACTGGGTGTTGTCGATGCCTTTGAGCGCCATCTCGCGCAGCGTGGGGCTGCCTTCCACCGCGCGATCCATACCGGCAAACCATTGGCTGGTCGCCCGGTAAATAACGGGTGTTTTATGGCGCCAGCAATGCATGTAGCTGTGCTTGAGCGGCGCTTGTTTAAGCAGGCTGCCTACGCTTTCAAGCGCTTTGATGATTTCGGGGTTGGCTTTCCAGATAAGCTGGCCGCCAAACAGGGGCAGGGTGCTGGCGTAGTGGCCGTCGCCCATGACCGGGTTGATGATGGCGTCGTCGTGCAGGCCGTGTGCTTTGCAGGACACGAAGTCGTCGACCCCGTAGGCCGGTGCGGCGTGCACAACACCGGTACCTGCATCAAGGCTGACGTAGTCGGCCGGATGAACCGGTGCGCAGCGCTGGTAGCCCGGGTCGGCGTCATATAAGGGGTGACGGAACTCGAGGCCGGCCAATGCCTGACCAGGCGCCTTGGCGATGATTTCGCCTTCGAGCCCCCATTCTTGCAAACAAGACTCGACCAGATCGGCGGCGATTAATAAATGGCCGCCGGTTGCGCGCGGCGTGGTCAGCTTGACCAGGGCGTAGGTAAGTTCCGGGCCGACGTTCAGGGCCTGGTTGGCCGGCAGTGTCCAGGGCGTGGTTGTCCAGATGACGATAGCGCCATCGACGGCGCCGGTCAGGCCAAACGCGGCGGCTACGGCGGCTGGGTCGTTAAAGCGGAAAGCCACATGAACGGCCGGGTCGGTGCGGTCGGCGTACTCGACTTCGGCTTCGGCCAGTGCCGACCCGCAGTCAAAGCACCAGTTAACGGGTTTGAGCCCGCGGAATACAAAGCCTTTTTCCATGATTTTGGCCAGCGCGCGCAGCTCGTCGGCTTCGTTGCTGTAGTTCATGGTGAGATAGGGGTTGTCCCACTCGGCCAGAACGCCCAGACGCTTGAAGTCGGCGCGCTGGCGTTCGATTTGCTCAAGGGCGTAGGCACGTGCTTTGGCCTGCACCTCGGCAACCGGCAAGTGCTTGCCGTATTTTTTCTCGATCTGGATTTCGATGGGCATGCCGTGGCAGTCCCAACCCGGGACATACTGTGCGTCAAAACCATCCATATTGCGGCTTTTGACGATGATGTCTTTTAAAACTTTGTTGACGGCGTGGCCAATGTGGATGTCGCCGTTGGCATAGGGCGGGCCGTCATGGAGAATGAATTTGGGACGCCCCTGGCTTGCCGCGCGGATGGCCGCGTAAATTTTATTTTCTTCCCATTCGGCAACCCATTTGGGTTCGCGCTTGGCCAAATCGCCGCGCATGGGGAAGGGGGTTTCGGGCAGGTTGAGGGTTTTTCTATAGTCCATGGAGCGCAAAATAATCGCGAGCGCGCTGCGCATCGTTGTCGATGGCGGCGGTCATTGTAGGTAAGTCGGGAAACGTTTCTTCGTCGCGCAGAAACTTGAGGAATTCGATGCGTGTGAGTTTACCGTATGCATCTACCCGGCAGTCGAGCAAGTGCACTTCGAGCAAGACGCGGCCGTTGTTGTCGACGGTCGGCCGCACACCCAGGCTGGCCACGCCGTTAAGGGGCTGTTCGGCCAAGCCGTGGGCACGGACGATATAAATGCCCGAGCGGGCGGCACACAGCTGCGGCACGTTGACGTTAAGCGTGGGGTAACCCAGCGTGCGCCCCAGTTTTTTGCCATGCACCACATGCCCGCTAATACGGTAGGGGTGGCCCAGCAGGTGCTCGGCCCGGGCCAGGTTACCCACCGCCAGTGCAGTACGGACTTCAGAGCTTGAAATGCGGTGACCGTGCTCGTCGACGACGTCGGTGACGATATCGACCTCGAAGCCGTACTCGCGACCGGCTTTGCGCAGCATGTCGAGGTCGCCCGTACGTTTGCGGCCAAAGCGGAAGTCTTCGCCCACGAGCAGCCAGCGCGTATTCAGGCCATCAACCAGGGTATAGCGGATGAAATCTTCGGCTGAAAGTTCGGCCAGCTTCTGGTTGAAACGCATTAAGGCCAGTTGCCGAATGTGCAGGCGTTGAATGCCCCAGACTTTATCGCGCAAACTGCTGATTTGTGTCGGCATCAGTTCGGGCCGATTGCCGGTGCGCGCAAAATATACCCGCGGGTGCGGGTAAAAGGTCATGACGGTCGGGGTCAGGTCGCGCTCTTGCGCGACGTGCGCCACCCGGGCCAATATGGTTTGATGGCCGCGGTGTACGCCGTCGAAATTGCCGATAGACACCGCGCTGGGGCTGTGGCTGTCGTGACGAGGCAATGATCGGTAGATTTTCAGGGCTGATTTCACAGACGACAGTTTACAATTTTATGTTGCATTGCTCAGGAATTCGATTTTGACCACGTTTGATACACCCCCCGCTTCTGGCCGCCCGCCGCGCCCCAGCCGTCTGGTCATCATGATTTCGGGCCGGGGCTCGAACATGCAGGCGCTTGTCGATGCTATTGCCAGCCGGGGGTTTGATGCCCAGGTGGTGGCTGTGGTGTCAGACAAACCCGAGGCGCCGGGCTTGCTTTGGGCGCAACGTCAGGGGCTCGAAACCCGGGTGCTCAAACCGGCCGGTTATCTTACCCGAGAAGCTTACGATCAGGCCCTGGCGGCATTGGTCGAGCGCTTCGACCCCGATTATGTGTTGCTGGCGGGCTTCATGCGGATACTTTCCGATGGCTTTGTGCAACAATTCGCGGGTCGGCTGGTGAACATCCATCCGTCGCTGCTGCCTGCGTTCCCGGGTCTGAAAACCCACGAACAGGCCATTGCCACCGGCGTGCAATGGCACGGGTGTACGGTTCACTTCGTCACCCCGGTGCTCGACGGTGGGCCCATTATTGCGCAGGCCGTTGTGCCTGTGCTGGCAGACGACACGCCAAATGTGCTGGCGCAGCGGGTTCTGGTTGCCGAGCACCGGCTGTATGCCGATGTTTTGGGCTGGCTGGCCGCCGGTCGGGTCCGCCTGTCATCACAAGGGCGTGTCATTGTCGACGCCGGTTCGCCCCGCGCTTATGTGCTGCCTGCGGGGCACGCACAATCTATACCGTAAATACTTGAAGGCTTGAAATGAATCAGAAGAAGACCACGCAGCGTCCCTATAACCTGGGCGCGGCGCGCGTCGAGCAGGTGCAGTCCGTATTGGGCGAAGTTCTGCAATGGGCGCATCCGGCCGATGCCGTTTTGTCGCGCTGGATGAGAGCGCACCCGAAACTGGGCGTGCGGGACCGCGGCGAGGTTGCTGATGCCGTATTCGATGTGTTGCGGCATTTGCGCCGGTACCGTCATTTTTCCGAAAGTGGCACAGGTCCGGCCGCGCGTCGTCTGGCTATTTTGGGGCTTTCGGCGGTCGTGACCGAAAAGCTTTTGGCCGAAGCCCTCAGCGAGCCCGAAAAGAACTGGTTGTCGCACGTGGGTAAAATCCCCGTGGCCCGGCTGCCACGTGCGATACGCGACAGCATGCCCGACTGGCTTGATGAACGTTTGTCGGCCTTGCCCAACGCCGACGCCCTTATCGCAGCCATGAATCAACCGGCGCCTCTCGATCTGCGCATCAATCCACTCAAGGCCGATCGGGACGAGATGCTGGCTGTCTTGCGCGACGGGCCGGCGGCAAAGTTCAACCCCGAGCCCACGCCGTATTCGCCCTGGGGTATTCGTCTTCAGGGCCGTCCGCCCGTCAATCGGTGGCCCATGTTCGAAAAGGGTGAAATCGAGGTGCAGGACGAGGGAAGCCAGTTGCTGGCGGCACTGGTCGCGCCCAAACGCGGTGAAATGATTATCGACTATTGCGCCGGTGCCGGCGGCAAGACGCTGCTGCTGGGCGCCCTGATGCGTTCCACAGGCCGCCTTTATGCTTTCGATGTGTCGGCCGCACGGCTGGCGCGTGCCAAGCCCCGTTTTGCACGCAGTGGTTTGTCCAACATTGTGCCGGTGGTCATTGCCGAAAACAATGACCAGCGCGTCAAGCGTTTGCGCGGCAAAGCGCATAGGGTGCTGGTCGATGCACCCTGCAGCGGCCTGGGAACCTTGCGTCGTAACCCCGACCTGAAATGGCGTCAGCACCCCGAATCACTGGGTGCCTTGCTGGCCTTGCAGGCCCGCATTTTGCGTCAGGCCGCCCAGTGTGTGATGCCGGGCGGGCGCCTGGTGTATGCCACCTGCAGTATTTTGCCCGAAGAGAACGAGCAGCAAGTTGAGGCATTTTTGGCGGAAAATCCCGAATTTACGCTGCTAGATGCCGGCAAAATCGTGGCTGATCGTTGTAAAAATCTAACGTTTGAAACCCCGATGCTGGCGTTGCGCCCCGACGTGCATGGCACCGACGGCTTCTTTGCCGCAGTACTAGAGCGGGTAAAACCGGCTTCAGCCAAGCCAGACGTTTGATTTGCCGCAAGAACTTAATTGCAATAGTACTGTCACACCACTTCCATCTACGCTACACTTTGACGGTTATCTTGTAAGGACTAAACACACGGTTTATGGACTACGTCTTATCTTTTCTCTCGGGCGGTTTGCTGCAGCTTAGCTGGTGGCAGGTGGCGCTCGTCACGCTGGTGCTCACCCATATCACTATTGTTGGTGTCACGCTGTTCCTGCACCGCAGCCAAACCCACCGGGGCCTCGATCTTCACCCCGTGGTCATGCATTTTTTCCGGTTCTGGCTCTGGATGACCACCGGTATGGTCACAAAAGAATGGGTCGCCATTCACCGTAAACACCACGCCAAGTGCGAGCGCGAAGGCGACCCGCACTCGCCCATGATTTACGGCATCAACCGTGTGTTCTTCGAAGGCGCCGAGCTTTACCGCGAAGAGTCCGCAAACCAAGAAACCCTCAAGCGTTTCGGGTACGGCACGCCCGACGACTGGCTCGAGCGCAACGTATACTCGCGCCATAGCGCCCTGGGCATTCTCATCATGCTGGGTATCGACCTGGCCTTGTTTGGCGTGCTGGGCTTAACCGTCTGGGCAGTCCAAATGGCCTGGATCCCGTTCTGGGCAGCTGGTGTGGTTAACGGTATCGGGCACTTCTGGGGTTATCGCAACTATGCCAGCCCCGACACCAGCACCAACGTGTTTCCCATTGGCTTAATTATTGGTGGCGAAGAGCTGCACAATAATCACCATGCTTATGGCACCTCGGCCAAGTTCTCGGCCAAGTGGTACGAGTTCGATATCGGCTGGGGTTACATCCAGATTCTCAGCGTGCTGGGCCTGGCCAAGGTACGTCGCGTGGCGCCCAAGCTCAAGCTCGAGCCCGCCGCCGATGCCTCCGTCAGCCTTAAAACCCTCGAAGGTGTCATTCAGCATCGCTACGAAATCCTGGCCCGCTACACCGATCTGGTTAAAAAAGCCGCTGCCGACGAGCTCGACAAGCTTAAACCCATGCGTCAAGAAGGCAGTGCCGATTGCCGCTGGTCTTTGCTGGCCCGCGCCAAAAAATGGCTAAGCCAGGTCGACGACAGTCAACTGGCCCCCGAACAGCGTGCCGAACTCGACACCGTGCTGGCGCAAAACCAGTCGCTGTCCACCCTGGTTCAAATGCGTCGCGAGCTCATCCGTCTCTGGGAAAGCTCCAGTGCCAGCAGCGAACAATTGTTAACCGACCTTCAAGCCTGGTGCCATCGTGCCCAGCAAAGCGGTATCGAAGGTCTTGAGCAGTTTGCCCTGCGTCTGCGCCGCTACGCGGCATGATCGGGTCGCTTAACCCGCAACAACAAGCCGCAGTTACGTTACCTACCGGCCATGCCCTGGTGCTGGCCGGTGCCGGTAGCGGTAAAACCCGGGTACTCACCACCCGCATGGCCTGGCTGATTCAAACCAGTCAGGTCAGCCCTTTTGGCCTGTTGGCAGTTACCTTTACCAATAAGTCGGCGCGCGAGATGCTCACGCGCCTTTCGGCGTTGCTGCCCATCAATACCCGCGGCATGTGGGTGGGTACGTTTCATGGTCTGTGCAACCGCTTGTTGCGCGCGCATCATCGCGATGCCGGCTTGCCGCAAACCTTTCAAATTCTCGACTCCGCCGACCAGTTGTCGGCAATCAAGCGCTTGCTTAAAGCGGCGGGCGTCGACGACGACAAATACCCGCCACGCGACGTCCAGCGCTTTATCAATGGTTCAAAAGAGCAGGGCCTGCGCCCCGATAATGTCGATGCTTACGATGCGCACCGCCGGGGCATGGTTGACCTTTATCGGCAGTATCAGGCCCAGTGCGAACGCGAAGGTGTCGTTGACTTTGCAGAGCTGTTGCTGCGCGCTTACGAACTGTTGTTGCGTAATGCTCCCATCCGAGAGCATTACCAGCGACGCTTCCAGCATATTCTGGTCGATGAGTTTCAAGATACCAACGATTTACAGTACCGCTGGCTGAAATTGCTTGCCGGTGGCGGGGCCTCGCTTTTTGCGGTGGGCGACGACGACCAGTCTATTTACGCGTTTCGCGGCGCCAATGTGGGTAACATGGCGGCATTCGAGCGCGAGTTCGCCCAAGGTAATGTGATTCGCCTCGAGCAAAACTACCGCTCTTTTGGTCATATTCTCGATTCGGCCAACGCGCTTATCGCGCATAACAGTGCGCGTCTGGGCAAAAACCTCTGGACAGAGCAAGGCGAGGGTGAGCCGGTACGTATTTGCGAACAAGGCACCGATTTGCTCGAGGCCCAGTGGGTTGTCGACGAAATGCGCGCGCTCATCTCCAGCGGTCATCCGCGTCGTGATATCGCAGTGCTGTATCGCAGCAATGCGCAGTCGCGCGTCATCGAACACACCCTGTTCTCGTCTGGTATTCCGTACAAAGTTTACGGTGGCCAGCGCTTTTTCGAACGGCAAGAAGTCAAACACGCCCTGGCGTATCTGCGGCTTATCGCCAACCCCAACGACGATACGTCCTGGCTGCGCGTAGTCAATTTCCCGGCCCGGGGCATTGGCGCTCGCACGCTCGAGCAACTGGGTGACCTGGCTCGCGGGGCGGGCACCAGCCTGTATCAGGCCGTCGATGCCTTGCAAGGTAAAAGCGGGGCCAAGCTTCAGGCGTTCGTCGAGTTGCTGTCTGGCCTGGCCGAACAGGCACGCGAACTGCCCCTGCCCGAACTGATCGAGCACGTTGTGCATCACAGCGGCTTGCGTACGTTTTATATGGGCGAAAAAGAAGGCGCCGATCGCCTGGAAAACCTTCAAGAACTGGTGAACGCTGCGGCAGTATTTGTGGGCGAAGAAGGGCTGATGGGCGAGCCCGCCTTGTCACAAGCCGCTCGCGCCGAAGACCCATTGCTGTCAGGTCAAGCGTTATTGTTGGCCGGCCAAGGCAATGCGCCCGACCCCGAAACTGTCGGTGGCCCAACGCTGTCACCGCTCGACGCGTTTTTGTCGCATGCCTCGCTCGAGGCCGGCGACAATCAGGCCCAGGCCGGTGAAGATGCCGTACAGCTCATGACGGTTCATGCGGCCAAAGGGCTTGAGTTCGATGCTGTATTCATTACTGGTCTTGAAGAAGGCCTGTTTCCGCACGAAAACAGCTTGACCGAGCAGGGCGGTCTTGAAGAAGAGCGCCGGCTGATGTACGTGGCCATGACGCGCGCCCGCAAGCGGTTGTACCTGACGCTGGCGCAAAGCCGCATGTTGCACGGGCAAACACGTTATGCCTTGCGCTCGCGGTTCTTGTCCGAAATCCCCGATGTCCACCTTAAATGGCTCACGCCGCGCGAACAACAACGCGTGCCGGTCGATACCCCGCCATGGGCGGGCGCCTATCGTCGCGGCGATGCCTATGGGCGGCCATCGACAGGCACCATGGCGCCTCGCACACCCCGAAGCCTGACGACGGGCGTGACGGTGGGAGACCAGCATTTTCGTATTGGCCAGGGGGTGCAGCATGCCAAGTTTGGCGATGGCACCATTATTGGTCTAAGCGGAAGCGGGACCGACGCGCAAGCGCAAATTCAGTTCCGTGATGTGGGTACCAAAACACTGGCTTTGGGTGTCGCCAAACTGGCCATTACCGCTGGCTAAAAACCCGCCAAACCCTAGTCTGCTGGTTGTTCAATGGCCTCAAGCGCCTCTTGGGCCTCAAGCCATTCTTCTTCCAGTTGGGCCAGGGCTTTTGTGGTCTCGCCATGTTCGGCCAAGGCCGCAACGCGCTCATCGCGCCGCTCGTCGCTGTAAAAATCGGGGTCGGCAATCAGGGCGTTCAGTGCATCAAGCCTTGCGCGCGCCTGTGCCATTTTCTTTTCCAGGCCTTCGACCTGCTTGAGCAAGGGCTTACGCAGGCCCGCAAGACGTTGGCGGGCCTCGGCATCCAGGCGGCGTTGCGTTTTCCGGTCGATTATCGCCTCGCCATCGCCGGCGTCGCGCATGGCATCGTTGCGCGCCAACGCACGCTGGTTTGCCGTGCGTTGGTTCAGCCAATCGCGGTAATCTTCCAGGTCGCCATCGAATGCGTTGACCTGGCCGTCGGCCACAATCCAGAACTCATCGACAGTGGTGCGCAGCAGATGCCTGTCGTGCGACACCAGAAGCACGCTGCCTTCGTATTCGGCCAGCGCAGTGGCCAGCGCTTCGCGCGTATCGACGTCGAGGTGGTTGCTGGGTTCGTCGAGCAATAGCAGATTGGGCTTTTGCCAGACGACCAAGGCAAGCGCCAGACGGGCTTTTTCACCGCCGGATAATGGCGCAATTTTCTGGTTGACCATGTCGCCGCTAAAACCGAAGCTGCCCAGATAATTGCGTTGCTCTTGTTCGCGCAGTTCGGGCGCCAGGCGGGCCAAGTGTTGCAACGGTGTCGAATCGGCGTCAAGCATATCGAGCTGTTGCTGGGCGAAGTAGCCGATTTTCAGGCCTTTCGACGCCCGGCGCTCGCCCGCTATGGGCGCAAGCTCTTCGGCCAGGGTTTTGATCAGTGTGCTTTTGCCAGCGCCGTTGACACCCAAAATACCAATACGCGCGCCGCCGCGCACCATCAGGTTGATGTCTTGAAGCACAGCCGCAGGCTGACCGTCGGCGCCGGGGTAACCCGTACTCAGATGTTCAAGAATCAGTAAAGGGTCGGGCATGCTGTCGGGCTCGGGCAAGCGGATATCGATGCCAGAGTCGGCTTGCAAGGGGGCCAGTTTTTCCATACGGGCCAGGGCCTTGACCCGGCTTTGCGCCTGCTTGGCTTTGGTGGCTTTGGCCTTGAAGCGGTCAATAAAGCTTTGCAGGCGGGCGGTCTCGCGCGCTTGTCTGTCGTGCGCCAATAGTGTTTGGCGCATGCGCTCGGCCCGCTGGGTCAGGAAGTCTTCGTACCCCCCTTTGTAGCGCACCAGCTTGCCATGGTCGAAGTGCAAAATGGCACGGGCCACGGCATCGAGGAACTCGGTATCGTGCGAGATCAGGATGACAGTGCCATCGTAGGCCGCCAGCCACCGCTCAAGCCACAACATGGCATCGAGGTCGAGGTGGTTGGTGGGTTCGTCAAGCAACAGCAGGTCTGAGGGCGCCATCAGGGCGCGGGCCAGTGCCAGGCGCATTTGCCAGCCGCCCGAGAAACTGCGTACCGGGTTCAGCCATTGGTCGGGCGTGAAGCCCAGGCCAGCCAGCAGTTGCTCCGCCCGCGATGGCGCACTCCAGGCGTCGGCTTCGATCAGGGCCGCTTCAAGCTCGGCAATGCGTGTGCCTTCGCTGTCGGGGGTGGCCGCGCGCTCGGCTTGAAGCCGACGCAGCCCGGTGTCGCCGTCAATAACAAATTCGCGTGCCGGGCGTTCGGGTGTACTGATGTCTTGCTCGACGGCGGCAATGCGCCAGGCCGCGGGTAAGTCGAGCGTGCCGGCGTCGGTGTCGAGTTCGCCTTTAAGCAAGGCAAATAATGTAGATTTGCCAGCGCCGTTTTTGCCGACAATACCGACGCGCTCGCCGGGGTTAACAACAAAGTCAGTGTCGTCGAGCAGCACTTTTGTGCCGCGCCGAAGGGTAATGCCGGTTGCCCTGATCACGATGCCATGGGCTCCTGCAACTGCTCGCGCGTCAGCATAAGGATCTGGTCTTCGGCATTCTCGGTGCTGAGCCAGACCGGGTCGAGTTCGGGGAAGGCATTGATGAAGTTTTCGTATTCGTTGCCAATTTCAAGCACCAGAATGCCTTCTGGCGCCATGAAGCGGGGTGCGTCGCGCACAATGCGCCGGACCAGGTCCATGCCGTCGGGGCCGCCCGCCAATGCCTGTGTAGGTTCGTGCCGGTACTCGGGCGGCAGGGACTCCATGGCATGGCTGTTGACGTAGGGCGGGTTGCAGACGATGACGTTGTACTGGCAATCGGGCAGTTGGTCGAACAGGTCGCTGCGATGCGTGGTGACGCGGCCGTCAACGCCCAGCAACTCTATATTCTGGTCGGCCACTTCAAGTGCATGTTCGGACAAGTCGACAGCGTCGACCTGTGCGCCGGGAAAGGCCAGTGCGGCCAGCACCGCCAGGCAGCCCGAACCCGTGCATAAATCAAGCACGTAATCGACGGCGTCGGGGTCGGTGACCCACGGTGAGAGTTGTTCGGCAAGCAGTTCAGAAATAGGTGAGCGCGGAATAATCACGCGAGGGTCGACTACAAACCGGTGACCTTGCAGCCAGGCCTCACCCGTCAGGTACGCGGCCGGCACGCGCTCGTCGAGCCGGCGCGCGACCAGATTCAGGAATTTTTCCCGTTCTTCGGGCAGTACGCGTGCATCAAGAAACGGGTCTAGTGTGTCGAGCGGCAAGTGAAGGACGTGCAGCAACAGGTAAACGGCTTCGTCCCAGGCATTGTCGCTGCCATGGCCAAAGCTGAGTTTTGCTGCATTGAATTGACTGACGGTATAACGCAGCAGGTCGCGTACGGTATGCAGTTCTTGGTAGGCCGATGAGTTCATGCGTGTTCCGTGGGCGTTATTTAAGCAGCAGGTTTTCGAGGGTGCGACGGTAGATGTTTTTCAGGGGCTCCAGGTCGGCGACCCGGATATGCTCGTTGACCTGATGAATGCTGGCGTTGATGGGCCCGAACTCAATAACCTGCGGGCAGATTTTGGCAATGAACCGCCCGTCGGAGGTACCCCCGGTGGTGGACAGTTCGGTGGTGACGCCGGTTTCCGCCAGAATGGCGTCGCCCAGCGCCCGGCTTAGCTCGCCTTTCGGGGTCAGGAAGGGTTCGCCGGACAACGTCCAGACGAGGTCGTACTCGAGCGATAAGGCGTCGAGTACGCCGTGAACGCGTGCTTTGAGCGATGCCGGTGTGCTTTCGGTGGAGAACCGGAAGTTGAAATCGATAACGGCTTCGCCAGGCACGACATTGGTGGCACCCGCACCAGAATGGAAATTTGAAATCTGGAACGTGGTGGGCGGGAAGTAGTCGTTGCCCTGGTCCCACTGGGTTGCCGCCAGTTCGGCCAGCGCCGGCGCTACCAGGTGGATAGGGTTGCGCGCCAGGTGAGGGTAGGCGACATGCCCTTGCTTGCCTTTAATTGTCAGGCGGCCGGACAACGAACCACGTCGCCCGTTTTTGACGGTATCACCCAGGGTAGATACCGATGTGGGTTCACCGACCAGGCAGTAGTCGAAAGCTTCGTTGCGGGCCTGAAGCGCCTGGCACACCTTGACGGTGCCATTGATTGACGGCCCTTCTTCGTCGGACGTGATGAGCATGGCGATTGAACCGGCGTGGTCGGGGTGAGCCGACACAAACTCTTCTGCCGCAATGGCGAACGCGGCAATACTGCTTTTCATGTCCGCTGCACCGCGCCCAAACAGCAACCCGTCGCGCTCGGTAGGGGTAAACGGGTCGCTGTCCCATTTGTCGAGCGGCCCGGTCGGAACGACGTCGGTATGGCCGGCAAAGACAACACAAGGTGCTGCCGTGCCTTTGCGAAGCCATAAGTTGGTGACGTCGTCGAAGACCAGTGTTTCGGCTTTGAAGCCTAACGGTTCAAGGCGTCGGGCCAGCTCGGCCTGGCAATCGGCATCGGCCGGTGTCACCGAAGCGCGTGAAATCAGGTCTTTGGTCAGGTGCAGTACAGCGGAAGATGACATCAAGCCCTCAGCAGTTCGTTGATGCTGGTTTTGGAACGTGTTTGCGCGTCGACGCGCTTGACGATGATGGCGCAGGCCAGGCTGTGCGAGCCGTCGGCTGCGGGCAGTGATCCCGGCACGACGACCGAACCGGAGGGCACGCGGCCATACATGACTTCACCGGTCGTGCGGTCGTAGATTTTGGTGCTTTGCGACAGGTAAACACCCATGGCCAATACCGAGTTTTCTTCAACGATCACGCCTTCAACGACTTCGGAGCGGGCGCCGATGAAGCAGTTGTCTTCGATGATGGTGGGGTTGGCTTGCAGGGGTTCGAGCACGCCGCCGATACCGACGCCGCCAGACAGGTGGACGTTCTTGCCGATTTGCGCGCACGAGCCAACGGTAGCCCAGGTGTCGACCATGGTGCCTTCGTCGACATAGGCGCCGATATTGACGTAAGAGGGCATCAAGACAACGTTCTTGCCGATGAACGAGCCTTTACGGGCCACGGCAGGCGGCACAACGCGAAAGCCGCCATTGGCAAAGTCTTGCTCGGTGTAGTCGGCGAACTTCAGGCCGACCTTGTCGTAGTACTGTGCGGGCGCCTGGCCCATGACGCCGTTGTTTTCCAGGCGGAACGACAACAACACGGCTTTTTTGATCCATTGGTGAACGACCCACTGGCCGGTGGATTTGTCGGCAACGCGCAATGTGCCTTTGTCGAGCTCGGCCAATGTGTGGTTGACGGCATCGCGAACTGCGGCCGACGCGCTGGCGGGGCTCAGGTCGGCCCGGTTTTCCCAGGCGGTTTCAATGGTGTTTTGCAAATCTGTAGTCATGGTCGTTTTCGTTATTCAGGGTTAATGAAAGGAAAGGATGGTGTTGCGGCATGTGAGCCTGGTCACAGCGTAATGCGTGACCAGGTCTGCCGGCTTCAACCTCGAAGAAAGCCGGCGATGCGCTCGGCGGCTTCGATGCATTGATCTTTAGTGGCAACCAGCGCCATGCGAACCCGGTTGGCCCCGGGGTTCAGGCCGTGGGCCTCGCGCGCCAGATAGCTGCCGGGTAACACGGTGACGTTGGTGGCGCTCAAAAGGTCACGGGTAAAGTCGGTGTCGCTGCCCGGGGTTTGAGCCCAAAGGTAAAACCCGGCTTGCGGCTTTTCTACTTTAAGCACGGGGGCCAAAATGGGCAAGACGGCATCGAACTTTTCGCGATATTGCCGGCGGTTCTCAAGAACATGTGTTTCGTCATTCCAGGCGGCAATACTTGCGGCCGACACTACGGCGCTCATTGCGCTGCCGTGGTAGGTGCGGTACAGCAAAAATTGCTTCAGCAGGTTGGCATCGCCGGCGATAAAGCCAGACCGCAACCCCGGTACGTTCGAGCGCTTCGATAGACTGGAAAAACTGACCAGGTTGCGATAGTCGTTTCTGCCCAGGGCGCGTGCGGCCTGCAAGGCACCCAACGGCGGGCTGGCTTCGTCAAAGTAAATTTCCGAATAGCATTCGTCTGCCGCAATGACAAACCCGTACGTGTCCGACAACGCGAACAAGGTTTCCCATTCGGACAGTTCGAGCACGTTACCTGCCGGGTTGCCGGGCGAGCATACATAGACCAGTTGGGTTTTTTGCCAGACATCCGCGGGTACAGATGCCCAGTCGTAGCCAAAATTGCGTTCTGGCTGAGCATTGATGTAATACGGTTTGGCGCCTGCCAACAGGGCCGCCCCCTCGTAGATTTGGTAGAACGGGTTGGGGCAAACCACCCAGCCGTTGGCCTGGCTGTCAACAATGGTTTGCGCAAACGAAAACAAAGCCTCGCGCGACCCGACGGCGGGCAGAACCTGCGTTTCGGGGTCGGGCCGCTCGATGCCGTATCGGCGGGAAATCCAGTCGGCGATGGTGCCCCGCACCTGGGCGTCGCCTTTGGTGGGCGGGTATACCGCCAACCCCTGCATGGCGTTTTGCATGGCCTTGATAATAAAGGCGGGGGTCGGGTGCTTGGGTTCGCCAATAGACAGGCTGATGGGCGCAAGATGCGCGGGCGGTGTCTTGGCCTGTGCCAGCAAAGCACGCAGTTTTTCAAACGGGTAGGGGTGCAGGTCGCCGAGTCTGGGGTTCATGGTCATGAGTATGCGGGGTTAACCCGCCATTTTAGCAAGCCAGGCGCAGGCTGTATTCACGCTATGCGTGTTTGCCACACTGCGCTGCACTTGCTATACTTATCGGCTTCCCATTTGCGAACGTGGCGGAATTGGTAGACGCACCAGATTTAGGTTCTGGCGCCGAGAGGTGTGAGAGTTCGAGTCTCTCCGTTCGCACCACAATCTTGAAATTGACTGGCTCCATAAAGTCAAATTCTTGAAAGTAGAGGCTTTTTAGTGGGTTGCTGGTAGTTGGTTGATCGCATAGAATCAAAAAAATCTAAAGCGAATTCCCCAAAACTTACCCAGCCTTTTCCTCTTTAATGATGAAGAACCCTGAGTTCTTCATATTCGTTAATTCCCCGGTGCCTTTTCATCGGTGTGAAGCGCTGCTTCTTTGGCAATGTCAGTTGCAAGCTGCTGCGCGATTTCTGCTGCTGCGCTCCTTGCCGCTCGCATAACACCGGCCAATGTTGCCGATGCAGGGCCAGTCCAGTCGCCGTAGCCTACCAGCCAAAGCCCGGGCTCTTTAATGCTGTGGCTCTCGGTCACCAAAGCCCTGCCGTCCGGCGCTATGATTTCCAGCGGCGCCAGGTGACTTAGCGCGGGACGAAAGCCTGTGCACCATATGACAGCGTCAAGTTGTTGTGTGCGGCCGTCTTCCCATTCGATACCTGTTGAGCTGAACTTTGCAAACGGGCGCTTGGCGACAAGAACGCCTCGTTCACGGGCTTCGCGCACGGGGGGCACCATAACGATGTCGCCAAAGCCGCCAACAGGTAAATCAACACTACGGCCTTCTTTTTGCGCTAACCAGCGCTCGGTGGCACGCTCGAACAGGACACGGCCATCGACGTCATCGGGCAAGAAAACTGGTGGGGAAGGGGTGATCCATAACGTTTTGGCCACCCGTGAAACTTCGGCCAGAATTTGAGCGCCAGAGTTACCGCCGCCGACAATGGCCACATTTTTGCCACGATAGGGCTCGGCATCAATGTAGTGTGCCGAATGCTGCTGCGTGCCTTCGAAGTTATCCATTCCGGGGTAGGCCGGAATATAAGGATTGCTCCAGTTGCCCGTAGCGCTGACGACAGCGCGACTGCGCCAAACACCTTCGGTTGTTGCCGTATGCAGGTAGCCGTCTTTGCGTGTTACAGCATGCACCGTTACCGGTCGCATGACCGGGAATTGATAGCGCGCTTCGTACCTTGAAAAGTAATCCAGAACCTCGTCTCTGGACGGATAGGTTCCCGAGCTTGACGCGGGCATTGGCCACCCAGGCAGTGAGCTCCAGTTGGCTGGCGAAAACAGACGCAGTGATTTCCATCCATGCCGCCACGCGCCGCCGGGTTCCGACTGGTTGTCCAGGATGACAAATGACAGGTTCGTTCGACGCAAGAAATAAGCGGTCGCCAACCCGGCCTGGCCTGCGCCGATGACGGCGACATCTACCGTTCTTTCTTCAAGGCTACGTTGTTTAAGCATGGGGTATTTCAGCGGGGGCAATTACAACTAGTGAAATAGTACGCCGATCTATTCTCAGCGGCGTACCCTATCCCCGTCGCATCAAAATACTTAGAATAAATAGCTCGCAGTGAGCCAGAATCGTGGCCGAGGGTCGGCATGGGTATCCGATTCGGGTGCGCCGCCGTGCGTGCGCCAGGCCAGGACACCGTCGATATTGACCGAACGGGTTTGGTAACGTACGCCAAAACCCGCGCCAGCGCGAGTTTCGTCGGGGGACGGCAGGCTGACCTGGCTTGGCTTGGCATTGATTTTCATGCGGCCCTGGTCATAAAAGGCGTAAGGCGTGAAGTCGCCCATGGCATAACGCAGTTCGACTTGTCCCAGCCAGCCTTCATCGCCGCCTGACTCGCCCAGTGGGTAGGCACGCACGGCATTGGGCCCGCCCAGTGCCATCGATTCCGAGCTGTCCAGGTTTTTGTCTGCCCACTGAGCGCTGAGACGGACAAACAGCGTAAAGCCGGCGGGCAGGGCCTGCAGGCGAGCCAGATCAAGGTTGAGTTTATTGAAATCACCCCGTCGCACGGCATCGTCCTTGTTCAGCTTGCCGTGCGTCCAGCTTAGGCCGCCGTAGGTAACGCCACCGCCGCCCAGGTTGTCGCGGTGGTCAAAGCCCAGCGTTAACGGGACACTGTGTGAATGATAGCGTTCGGTCGTCGTGCCATAAGAATAGCTGTTGAACAGTCTTTTATACTGCCAGGAGGCCGAAAGGTTAAGGTTGCTGCGCTGTGAGCGAATCAGCGGATAGGTCACACCGGCACTGGCAATGCGCGCAATGCCATCGTTGCCTTCAAAGCCGTTGCCCAGGCTATACGCGGTTTGCGCATAACCAACATGGGCGCGCAGCCCGCTGACGCCCACCGGCAGGCTGTACTGGGCATTGCCCAGCCACAGGTTTTCTTCGGTGTACAGTGCGCTGACATCGATCTGGTCGCCGGTAATGAACGGGCTGTAAAGCGCAAGATCGGCCCGGGTGCGCCACTGGCCCGAGTAATAGTTGCCGTGGTTGTCGATACCCATACGGGCGCTGTAAGGTTTGCCGCGCTCAACCCGTATGTCCAGGTCGCCTGTGCCGGATGCGGCCCCGGGTTTGATAACCGGCTTGATACTCAGCCCGGGCAAGTCGGACAGGAGGAGCGTGGTGCGCTCAAGCGATGACGATTCAATGAGGCTACCGGGTTTCAGGTTTTGCAAATAGGCCTGTGCAGGCGCAGCCAGAGCAGCATCGCCCGACGTGTTGACGTTACCGTAGCGGCCTTCCACCACATCAATCGTCAAGGTGCCCTGGTCTTGCAATTGCTGAGGCGCGATAAACGCCCGAGCAAAGGGGTAGCCGGCTTGTTGGTACACGGCGGTAACTCGGTCGGCCAGTTCGCGCAGGCCGGCCAGATCAAGTGGCCGGTTGTTGAAATCACCGGCTGCGGCCGTTAACGCGTCCTGAGAGAAAACGGTGTTACCGGAAAACGTAATGGCGCTTAACGTGACCGTGGGGCCGCCGGGCGCCACCTTGGTCGTGGCGGGGGTTTGAATATCCAGGCCTTTCGACGGGCCGGGTAGCGTCGGCGGCTGGTTCAGTTCATCGCGTAGTATGCGTCCGGCATCGGGTGCAACCTGGGCGAGTGCGGGGGCGGCCAAAGGCAAAGACAAGGCCGTGATCAGTGCGATGCAGCAGGTTTTCATCAGATTCTGAATATTGTTTTTGGTTTAATTAGGCTGTTCAGTGCCACTGAAGTTAATGCCGCTGTTAAGGACGTAAACAGGTGTCAGGCCGGTAGTAACGTCGCCAGTGGCGCCCAGCGGAACAAACAGCAGGCCACCCGATTGCATCAGGCCCTCGCCCGGCGTGGTGCTGCCCGGCAGGTTGCTTGCGCCGGGTACCACGCCGCTTGCGATGAACAGGCCAGGTGCCGAGCCGGCGCCTGGCGATTGGTCGCCAGGGTTCAGACCACCGGCGGGGTTAGTGCCCTGGGTCATGGCGCCCAGCGCGACGGCAGAGCTTACCGCGTTGCGCCTTGGTACGTTGTCAGATGGGTTGTTATTGTTGCTGGAGGGTGGACTGGACTGGCTGCCGCCGCTACCGCCAGTGCCCGTGCCGCCACCGCCGGTATCGTTACGGGCAACGACCTCGGATCGCAAAGTGGGACGCGACACGCCTTCGACGATCTGCCAGGTGTCGTCGAAGTCAAAGCTGGTGTAGGTAGACTGCGCAAATGCCGAGGTCGAGGTGGTGCTGTAGACCGCGATGGGAGTACTTGAGCCGACGATGCTGCCTTGGTAGCCGACGGTTTTGCCAGTGCCATTTACGTCCCAGTAGTTTGAAGACAGCTGTAGGCTGTCGACGTAGCCAACCAAACCGCCTACCCAAAAGTGGCTGCTGCTCACTGAGCCTGACGCGTAGACGTTTTGAAGGGTACTTCTACCGGCGAAACCAAATGCCCCGCCAACTCGATCAATGCCCGAGACCGCAGCCGTAGTGTATGCATTGGAAACGTTTGTGAATGATAAACGTCCGACTAAGCCGCCAATGTTCGACCCTGTTCCGGTAATCGATCCCGAAACGTGGCTATTACTGATCCTGCCATTTGGTCTGCCACTTACCGATCTGATTGGTGTATCACCGATTAATCCGCCGACGTACCCTAAGCCTTGCAGGTCGATGTCGGTGACGTGCACGTTGGAAATTGATCCAAAGTCACTGTAACCGGCAAGACCACCCACATAGTTGCTGTCTGATTTGATACTGAAACTGCTTAACGTCAGGTTTTGCACTACGGCTGGCAAGCCGAGTTTGCTGAACAAGCCTACATAGGTTTGCGCGGATCGGTCGATCGACAATGAGCTGATCTTGTGCCCAAGTCCGTCCAGTTGACCCGTGAACTCTCCGCCTAAACCAATCGGCTCAAACCCCTGGCCGCCGTTCCACGACTGCGTCGCAGCAGCGTCGATATCGGCGCCCAGAACGTAACGGCAACTTAGACAACTGTTCATGCCCTGCAAGTCGGTTGCCGTGACGCTGTCTTCAGCCCCCAGGCTGGTGATGACCTGCCAGCGGTCCAGGGTGCCATTTTCGCCCAACTGCGTGTAAAAGTTCTCGCCCGCCTGCAGGTTGACTTTGCCACCTGGCTTAAGGGTATAGGCGGCGGTATTGCCCCCGGCCAGGCCGTTTTGCCCGTACTTAAGTGTTAGCTTGCCTTCGCTGTGGCCGGCGGTAATCGTGGCGCTAAGGTCGATGTTGCGCCAGGCATCCAGTATCAGATTCGAATCGGTGCTCCAGCTAATGTTGTCGTTGACCAGCAGGTTGCCGTCGAGGGTTTGAATGGTGACGGTGCCGTTATTGGCCAACTGCTGGCTGACCTGGGCGCCGGTTATGTTGCCACCGCTGGCGGCAATAACGTAGTCGGTGGGGTCGATAAGATAATCGCCCGAGCGCCCGTTGGCTGCCTTGGTGGTGACAACGCCATCGGCGAGGCTGACGACGTTGGCCGCGCTGGTTTCGATGAATCCGCCGTCACCGGCCAGCGGCGCCGAGGCATCCAGTGTGCCACCCACGTTGATTCGATCATTGCCCATGTCGCCCAGTAGATAAATCTGGCCCTTTTCGCCGGTTTGCAGGGTACGCGCCTGGGTTATGCCGCTATGGTTAATGACCGTACTGGCCAGCTCTCCGGCCGCCTTGGCCGTCAGGTACACCAGACCTCCGTCGGCCTTAATAGCGCCACCCTGGTCAATCAGTGCATCAAGCGCGGCCTGCTCGACCTGTAATTTGACGGGCCCGCCCAGATCAAGCTCCACCTTATTGCCGGCGCCTATCAGTACCTGACCACGGTCAGCGACCAGGGTGCCGGTGTTGGTCACTTTGGCGGCAATAAGGGCAATGCTGCCACCGCCCTGGCCGTCGCCGACGGCAGTGATGTTGCCCTGGTTAATGATGGCGTTGGACCCGGCGCCTTCAAAGCGGTAATTGCCGCTCATAAAGTCTTCGGTGGCTATGTTGAGTGTTGAGGCCACCATGCCGCCTACATTGATGCGTGCGGTAGACGTGAACAGGACGCCGTTCGGGTTGACCAGGAAGACCCGGCCGTTGGCGTTAATGGCACCTTGAATAACCGAGACGTCTGAGCCGATGACGCGGTTAAGGGCAGTAGCGCTGGCCGACGGCTGTACGAAGTTGACGGTGTGCCCGGCCCCGACGTTGAATGAGTTCCAGTTGGTGACCAGGTTGTCGGAGTTTTGGGTGACCGTCATGGTCGTGCCCGATTGGCTGATCTGACCCGAACCGGCAACGACTTGTCCGCCGGTGGGCAGATCGGCAGCAAATGCAGGGGTTATGACTACTGAACTGAGCACACTGGCGGCCAATGTCTGGGCGGCGGTATGCGTTCGACGTCGTATTCGGGTTTCTGAGGTCGTTTTGGCCTGGCCTTTGCCTAGCTCCGAGACCGCTTGCCAGACCTGTTTCTGGCGGTTCCAGATAACCCGATATATGTGATTCATCGCTGCGATTCGCTTTATGCTGGGCTCGAAGCATTGGCCCGTATAAGCTAGGAAGCGGCTTGGGTGAATGATTCGCGGTACTTCAAGCCATGGAGGTCAGCCATTTGGCTGAGATCGGGTGCAACCAGAGTGTAGAGCTGAAATCGGGGTGGAGCTGATTAAATTTAGTCGGTTCGTTGTCTGAGCGCGTCTGGCAAGTCCAAGGCTAGCAACAGAAAGCCCACCCACCTTTATAGAGTACTCGGACGAGGTTTGGCGCTTTCTTGTTCATCAGATGCATTTTGCCAGCGACTTCCTGTCGAATTGACATCATTGGTAATGCGAAACTACAATGAGAATTGTTCGCATTATCTAGTATAAAATCAATTCAACGAGACTGCCCCCATGAATCAATTTACCCCTCGCCTTGTTTGTGTCCGGGGCGTGCAATGACGGCCGCCCGTTCGCTAAAGGCCTGGTACTGGCTGCACAAATGGACCAGCCTGATTTGCACCGCATTTTTGCTGGTTATTTGTATAACCGGTATGCCATTGATATTTCACGAAGAAATTGAGCACTGGCTGCAAGAGGGCAAGCCGTATGCCGTCGTGCCCGAGGGCACGGCCCGCGTCAGCATGGACAGCGTGCTTGCTACGGCACGGCAAACGTATCCGGGGGAGGACGTCGAGTATGTATATATGGATGACGCCGAGCCGGGTATTTGGGTGGGTATGTCGCCGGCCGATAACCTCGACCCCAAACAGCACCATTACATGAGGTTCGACGCCCATACCGGCGAACTGTTGCACGACGGCCCCACGCAGTTTGAAGAGCAGTTCACATTCATGGGGCTTATGTATGCCTTGCATGTTGATTTGTTTGCAGGCTTGCCGGGTCAGTTGTTCCTGGGGGCGATGGGGCTGTTGTTTGTCATTGCCATCATCTCCGGTGTTGTGCTGTATGCGCCGTTCATGAAGAAGCTGTCATTCGGCACGGTACGCAAAGAGCGATCGACGCGGCTCAAGTGGCTCGATCTGCATAACCTGCTTGGTGCGGTGACGCTGGTTTGGGCGACTGTGGTTGGCGTTACGGGCGTGATCAACGAGCTTTCCCAGCCGCTGTTTTCGCTATGGCAGTCAACCGAAGTCGCGGCGTTGACTGCGCAATATCAAAATGACCCGCCCGTGACGCAAGTCGTGTCTGCCGACCTGGCGCTGCAGGCGGCACAGCAGGCTGTTCCCGGTAACGAGGTTGTCAGTTTCAGTTATCCGGGCAACAGCTATGCAACGCCTCACCACTATATGTTCTGGACAAAAGGTGCCACCCCATTGACGTCGCATCTGTTCACGCCGGTGCTGGTCGACGCGGCAACGGCGCAGGTGACGGCAGTGGCTCACCCGCCCTGGTACTTGGTGGCACTGGAGCTTTCCAGCCCCCTTCATTTCGGCGATTACGCAGGCCTGCCCCTAAAAATTCTGTGGGCCGTGATGAATTTCCTGACGATTGTCGTGCTGGGTAGTGGCTTGTACTTGTGGTTTGCGCGGCGTCGCGCAAATGACGAGCGTGTCCGCAAGTTGGCTGACTCCCTCAATACTTCCGGCCGTTCCCCCGCTCTGGAGTCGTCATGAATACCGAAAAGTCTGCACGGTTTCGCAAAGTCTGGCGTGCGCCGATTTTTCTGGGTGTTCTGACCAGTTTTGGTTTGCTGGCAGCACTGTTGGGCGTTGGTGTCTGGCACTGGCTGGCCTGGGGGGCATTATCAGTCCCGGTTGCCGCGGGTCTGGGGTTCTGGGCAGCGCCGCGGCGCTAGTGCTCAAAGCGGGGGGCAGACGCTACCTCCGAAAACCGGGTCAATTCCGTTTCGTAGGTTTCAAAACAGGCCATTGTTCCTGCCTTAGCGTTGTCACATTCTGGTCAAAAATAACGCTTTCTGTACTATTAAGGCGTTGGTGTGGGTGGCTTGACTGATTGGCGATTGCGGGGCGATGGTACGCGGCCACCGGGTCTGCGTGTCATAGAAATTGTTGACCCGTGTTTCGGGCAGGGCAACGTATTGTTTCGGTTGTTGGTGATGCGTGAGCACGCCGTTAGTCCAGAAGGTGAGTCCATCTCATTGCGCTACTTCGAACTTGAGGCAGGATCGGGCGGGCTGGTGGCGCACCCGTTTACCGGTCGGTACAGTCGTTCGGCCGATGGCACCGAAAGTGTCAGCCTGACAGGTGGTTCGGTGGGGCTTGGCGCGGCCTATTTGCGTGGCAACCGGCTTGGCACCTATTTGCAAGACGAAATTGTGCGCTGGGCCAGGCAGTGGCCCCAGGCAATTGTTCAACCCATTGTGCTGTCAGACACCGACGCGTACGACGAGAATAAAAGCCGACGTAATCGCTACTACGAGCAATTTGGCATTACGTTTGATTATTCCGGCCCCGAGTGCAGCAGCGGGGCGTCGCGGCCCGTGTTGGCCGGCGCCCTGACACCCGTTTCGTCCGATGTGTGGCAAAAATCAATCAAAGAATACGACCTCATCGACTACCTGCGCCGGTATTCGGCCGAAAAGATAAAGCTGCTGCGTGACATCCAGAAGTTGCATGCCAACCTGGACTTCCAGCAGCAGGTTATTCGCGACAGCCAGTCGCGCCCCTTCAGGTGGGCGATGCGGCATTTTGCTCACCGGCATCCCTATGCCGCTCCTTCGGTCCTTGCGTTATCCAGTCTGATGCTGCTGCTGTGGGCGGCAGTCTAATATGTTAAAAATAGATGAAAAGATGGCCGTTTTGGAACGGGGTGCGCCTTTAGCGGCACCCCTGACTTTCCGGTAAAATGGTTGGTTCATCTCGTTTATTTGTCTTTTACTCATTTTCATTTATATAGGTTCCTATGCAGCCCGTGGTTGAAACTCTGTCCGGCCTTGAGCGCCGTGTTGATCTGGTCGTTTCGATGGCCGACGTCGAAAAAGAAGTCCAGTCCCAGCTCAAGCGCGTCGCACGTACCGCAAAAGTCCAGGGCTTTCGCCCAGGCAAAGCTCCGTTGTCGATCGTCGAACGCAGCCATGGTCCTGGCATCCGCTACGACGTCATCAACGCCGAAGTCGGTCGTGTGCTTGACAACGTCCTGAAAGAAACACAGTTGCGCGTTGCTGGTACGCCCAACCTCGAACCCAAAACCGAAGGCGTCGAAGAAGGCACCATGGCCTTTTCGGCCACCTTCGAGGTCTATCCCGAAGTGCAGTTGCCCGACCTGTCCGCACTTAAAGTGACACGCGCCAACGTCGAAGTGGGCGATGCCGAAGTCCAGCGTACCGTCGACATCCTGCGCAAGCAGCGTGCTGCCTACGAAGGCCGCGAAGGCCGCGAAGCCCAAGACAACGATCGCATCACGCTCGACTTCGTCGGCACCATCGACGGCGTTGCTTTCGACGGCGGCTCGGCTGAAGGCTTCTCGTTCGTGCTGGGCCAGGGTCGCATGTTGCCCGAATTCGAAGAGGCCGTTCGTGGCATGAAAGCCGGCGAAACAAAAACCTTCCCCCTCGAATTCCCCGCCGACTACGCCGGCAAAGAAGTCGCCGGTAAAAAAGCCGACTTCGACATCAAGGTTACCGAAGTCGCCGAAGCCATCCTGCCCGAAGTCGATGCCGAATTCGCCAAGTCGCTGGGTCAGCCCGAAGGCGACGTCGAAAAGCTCCTGGCCGACATCCGCAGCAACATCGAACGCGAAGTCAAGGCTCGTGCCATGTCACGCACTAAAGCCAGCGTCCTCGACGCCCTGGCTGCCGCATGCACCTTCGACGTCCCCAAAGCACTGGTTCAAAGCGACACCGAAAGCCGTGTTGCCGCCGCCCGCGCCGACCTGAAACAACGTGGTGTACCTAACGCCGACAGCCTGCCTATCCCCGCCGAAGCGTTCAGCGCCGAATCCGAGCGCCGTGTTCGCCTGGGTCTTCTGGTGTCCGAGCTGGTCAGCAGCGCCGACCTCCAGGCCAAACCCGAGCAAGTTCGCGCCCGCATCGAAGAGCTGGCCCAAAACTACGAGCAGCCTGCGCAAGTGGTTGCCTACTACCTGGCCGATCGTCAACGTCGCTCCGAAATCGAAGCTATCGTGCTCGAAGACAATGTTGTCAATCACGTGCTTGAAAAAGCCCAGGTCACTGACGAAAACGTCGATTTCGACGAACTGATGGGGACTGCATAAATGCAGCGATTCACTGATTTCTACGCGGCGATGCATGGCGGCGATTCGGTCGTGCCTACCGGGCTGGGCTATGTGCCCATCGTGGTAGAGCAGTCCGGTCGCGGCGAGCGTTCTTACGATATTTACTCGCGCTTGTTGCGCGAGCGGGTCATCTTTTTTGTCGGTCCGGTCAACGACCATTCCGCCAATCTGGTGGTGGCGCAATTGCTCTTTCTCGAGTCCGAGAACCCGGGCAAAGATATTTCGCTCTACATCAATTCGCCGGGTGGGTCAGTGTATGCCGGTATGGCCATCTACGACACCATGAACTTCATCAAGCCCGACGTGTCTACGTTGTGTACGGGTATTGCTGCAAGCATGGGGGCGTTTTTGCTGGCCGCCGGCACCAAAGGCAAACGGTACGCCTTGCCTAACTCGCGTATCATGATTCACCAGCCCTCGGGCGGTGCGCAGGGCCAGGCCTCCGACATCCAGATTCAAGCGCGCGAAATTCTCAGCTTGCGCGAAAGCCTGAACCATATTCTGGCTACCAATACGGGTCAGCCCGTCGAGCGCATCGAAGTAGATACCGAGCGTGATAACTTCATGTCGGCCGACGATGCACAGGCTTATGGCCTCATCGACAAAGTTCTGGTGTCCCGTTCCGAAGAATAGGCCCAGTGTTAAAACCGTTAGTCAAAGAGTTATATGCCCGATAAAAAAGGATCGCCGGACGAAAAAGTCTTGCACTGTTCGTTTTGCAATAAAAGCCAGCACGAGGTGCGCAAACTTATTGCGGGCCCGTCGGTATTCATTTGCGACGAATGTATCGATCTGTGCACCGACATCATTCGTGAAGAAACCAAAGAGGCAGCACGCAAGGCCGTACGCAACGAGCTGCCTACGCCTCAAGAAATCAAGGCGTTCCTCGACGGCTACGTCATCGGGCAAGACATCCCCAAACGAAGCCTGGCGGTTGCCGTGTACAACCACTACAAGCGTATTCGCTACGGTGAAGTCAAAGGCGACGACGTCGAGCTGTCTAAAAGCAATATTTTGCTTATTGGGCCGACGGGCTCGGGTAAAACCCTGCTTGCTCAAACACTGGCACGCATGCTCGATGTCCCGTTCGTCATGGCTGACGCCACCACACTGACCGAAGCCGGCTATGTGGGTGAAGACGTCGAAAACATCATCCAGAAGCTGCTGCAAAACTGTAACTACGACGTAGAAAAGGCGCAGCGCGCCATTATCTACATCGACGAAATCGATAAAATTTCCCGCAAATCTGACAACCCCTCCATTACCCGCGACGTTTCGGGCGAGGGCGTTCAGCAGGCCTTGCTAAAAATCATCGAAGGTACGGTGGCTTCGGTACCGCCGCAGGGCGGGCGCAAGCACCCCAACCAAGATTTCGTGCAGGTCGACACTACCAACATTTTGTTTATTGTTGGTGGCGCTTTCGACGGTCTCGAAAAGGTCATTCAAGACCGTACCGAAAAGTCGGGTATTGGTTTTTCGGCGGCGGTGCGTAGCAAGTCCGAACGCGGCGTCGGCGAGCTCTTCTCCGAAGTCGAGCCGTCCGACCTGGTTAAGTTTGGCCTGATCCCCGAACTCGTCGGGCGTCTGCCGGTTGTGGCCACCCTCGAAGAGCTGCAAGAAGACACCCTGGTGCAGATTCTTACAGAACCTAAAAACGCCATCATCAAGCAGTTTCAAAAGCTGTTCGAAATGGAAGAGGTCGAGCTCGAGGTTCGCCACGAAGCTTTGCACGCCATTGCGCAGCGGGCGCTCAAGCGTCGTACCGGCGCGCGCGGTTTGCGGTCAATTGTTGAACAGGCTTTGCTGGGCACAATGTATGAACTTCCATCCAGCAAAAACGTCAAAAAAGTCATACTCGACGAAAACGCTGTTGTCGGCGGCGCAGCACCCCTCCTTATCTACGCCGACGACGCCGAAACACCGGCTTCCAAAGACAAAAAACCAGATTCGCAAAAGCTGAAAAATGCTGCCGCCTGACGGGGTCTTGAAAAGTTCGCGATTGTCGCCACATATGAAGTATGTGTAGTACTACAAAAGGGAGGCGCAGGCTTCCCTTTTGTTTCTGATGCAGCATTTTTTAAGGAAATTACTATGTCTGCGAGCCCTATTCTCTCTTCAGAACCTATGGACTTGCCCCTCTTGCCTTTACGAGACGTGGTGGTGTTTCCTCATATGGTGATTCCGCTGTTTGTCGGGCGTCCGCGTTCTATCAAGGCCCTCGAAATGGCGATGGAATCGGGCAATAACATCATGCTGGTGGCGCAGAAGTCGGCCAGCAAAGACGACCCGACCCCCGATGACCTGCACGCTATTGGTTGCGTCGCCAGTATTTTGCAAATGCTCAAGCTGCCTGACGGCACTGTCAAGGTGCTGGTTGAGGGTCTGCAACGCGCCAAAATCAATACTGTCTCCGACGCCGACACGCACTTTACGTCCAATGTGCAGGTTCTGCCCCTTGAAGACGGTCAAAGCGCCGAGGCCGAGGCTTTGCGTCGTGCGGTGGTTGCGCAGTTCGAGCAATACGTCAAGCTCAATAAAAAAATTCCCCAAGAGATTCTTACCTCGCTTACAGGCATCGACGAAGCCGGCCGCCTGGCCGACACGGTGGCTGCTCACTTGCCGCTCAAGCTCGAGCAAAAACAAAGCATGCTCGAAGTCGTCGGCACGTCCGAACGCCTGGAAAGCCTCTTGTCGCAGCTCGAATCCGAAATCGACATTCTTCAGGTCGAAAAGCGCATTCGTGGCCGCGTCAAGAAGCAAATGGAAAAGAGCCAGCGCGACTACTACCTGAATGAGCAGGTTAAAGCCATTCAAAAAGAGCTGGGCGAAGGTGAAGACGGCGCCGACATCGAAGAGCTCGAAAAGAAAATTGCAGCAGCGCAGTTGCCTAAAGAGGCCCTTAAAAAGGCCGAGGCCGAGCTTAAAAAGCTCAAGCTTATGTCGCCCATGTCGGCCGAAGCCACCGTGGTGCGCAACTACATCGAAACGCTGGTGGGCTTGCCATGGCGTAAAAAGAGCCGTATTAACAGCTCTATCCCCAACGCCGAGAACGTACTCGACGCCGACCACTATGGCCTTGAGAAGGTCAAAGAGCGCATTATCGAATACCTCGCGGTACAGCAGCGTGTCGACAAGCTCAAGGCGCCCATTCTTTGCCTGGTCGGGCCACCCGGTGTGGGTAAAACGTCGCTGGGCCAGTCTATTGCACGTGCCACCAACCGCAAGTTCGTGCGTATGGCGCTGGGTGGCGTGCGTGACGAGGCCGAAATTCGCGGACATCGCCGCACGTATATTGGGTCCATGCCCGGCAAAATTTTGCAGAACATGTCCAAGGTTGCGGTGCGCAACCCCTTGTTCCTGCTCGACGAAATCGACAAAATGGGCGCCGACTTCCGCGGCGACCCGTCCTCGGCCTTGCTCGAGGTGCTCGACCCCGAACAGAACCATACCTTCCAGGACCACTACATCGAGGTCGACTTTGACTTGTCAGACGTCATGTTCGTGGCGACCAGCAACACCCTGAACATTCCGCCGGCGTTGCTCGATCGCATGGAGGTCATCCGGCTTTCGGGTTACACCGAAGACGAGAAAGTCCATATTGCGTTCGACCATTTATTGCCCAAGCTCATGAAGAATAACGGCGTGCGCGAAGGCGAGATGCAGGTCGAAGAATCGGCCGTGCGCGACATTGTGCGCTACTACACCCGTGAAGCCGGTGTGCGTGCGCTCGAGCGCGAAATCAGCAAGTTGTGCCGTAAGGTCGTTAAAAAGACGCTCGAAAAACACCCCGAAGCCGTCAAGCCGGCCAAGAAGGGGGCGGCTACCCCGGTCGAAAAAGTGGTCATTACGTCCGACAATCTCAGTGACTTTCTTGGTGTACGTCGTTACAACTACGGTATGGCCGAGAAAGAAAACAAGGTCGGGCAGGTTACCGGGTTGGCCTGGACAGAAGTCGGTGGTGACTTGCTCACCATCGAAGTGGCCGATATGCCGGGTAAGGGCAATGTCATCCGTACCGGCTCGCTGGGCGATGTCATGAAAGAATCGGTCGAGGCAGCGCGTACAGTGGTTCGGTCGCGGGCCCAGAAGTGGGGCATTTTGTCGTCAGTCTTCGAGAAGCGCGATTTGCACATCCACTTCCCCGAAGGCGCAACACCCAAAGACGGTCCGTCAGCGGGTATTGCGGTAACCACCGCTATGGTGTCTGCGTTAACCGGTATTCCGGTGCGCGCCGACGTGGCCATGACCGGCGAAATTACGCTGCGGGGCGAAGTATTGCCTATCGGCGGCCTGAAAGAAAAGCTCTTGGCGGCTCACCGGGGCGGGATCAAAACAGTACTGATCCCGGAAGAGAACGTCAAAGACCTGACGGACATCCCGGATAACGTCAAGAACCATCTTGAGATTATCCCTGTGCGCTGGATCGATCGCGTTCTGGAAGTTGCCCTGCAAAGTATGCCCGAGCCGTTGTCTGACGAAGAGGTTGCGCGGTTGACGGCCGAAGCGGTAGCCAGCGCGAAGGCGGCGGGTACCGATACAGCGTCTGACGCCGTCATGAAGCACTAAGCGTGGTTCTGACCTGAAACCTGGCGGAAAACGCCGGGTTTCGGGGTTGGGCCTTGGGCCGGGAATGTGGGCTGCCCGGCCTTGTTTGAGCATATGTCTGGTTTTGTTAGACCGTATTTACGTTAGACCACATTTAAAAACCCAAAGTTTGTTGCCTGTTGGCGCAAACTTTGGGTTTTTTTGTGGGTGACGCATTGGGCTGGGCCACTAAATTGCCTGGCGGCCAGGCAGCGCGTTGCCCGCCGGGCTTTAAGCGTTGCCGGTGGCGCAAGGTGGCGTTATTGCATGGTGCGTATCAGGCCGACGGCGATGCCTTCGAGGGCGAATTCGTCGTGGGCCTGAATTTCGATGGGGGCAAAGTCGGGGTTTTCGGGGAGCAGGCGGATGTGCCGGCCTTGGCGTTCGAGGCGTTTGACCGTGACGTCGTCGCCCAGCCGCGCGACAACAATTTGGCCGTTGCGTGCTTCGGTGGCTTTTTTTACGGCGAGCAGGTCGCCATCGAGGATGCCGGCATCGCGCATGCTAAGACCACGTACTTTAAGCAGGTAGTCGGGCTCTTGGGTGAACAGCGCTGGCTCGACGGCGATTTCGCGCTCGATGTGGGGGGTGGCCAATATGGGGCTGCCCGCCGCAACGCGACCGATGACAGGCAACAGCAGGCGACCCAGGTGTTGAGCGCTGGTAAAGGCAGATGAGGGTGACGTAGACCCGTTATGCGATTGCGTAAGGGGAGGCTGCACACCTGCCGCCTGGACGTGCGGCGCGTTGGCCGTGTGTGGGTAGGGCGCACCGCCCGCGTGGGGTTGCTGGGTATTGGCCGCGTTGAGCGCCACGTTGGCAACGCCGGGTTGACCTGGTGCAGGCGTAAGCAGGCGAATGCCCCGCGATGCCCCTGCCGTAAGCGCAATAGCACCTTTGCGTGCCAGTGCTTTAAGGTGGTCTTCGGCCGCATTGGCCGAGCGGAAACCCAGTTCGCGGGCGATTTCGGCGCGTGTGGGGGGGAACCCGGTACGCCCGATTTGCTGACGGATGAGGTCGAGAATTTGTTGCTGACGGGCGGTGAGTTTTATGGCCATAATAAAATAGGGCTGTATATAAATACAGCCCTATTGTGCCCTAGTCGGCCTGGCTTGGCAAGCTTAAGGCTTAACCGATGACTTTTGCGATGGCGTTAACCACGTAGTCGATGTTGCGGCTGTTAAGCGCAGCCACGCAAATACGGCCGCTGCTCACGGCGTATACGCCGTGGTCGTTGCGCAAGGCGTCGACCTGGGCGGCGGTAAGGCCCGAATACGAGAACATGCCGCGTTGCGCCATAACGAAGTCAAAGTTTTGTTTGACACCGTGGTCTTTAAGCTTGGTGACCAGCTGTTCGCGCATGCTGCGAATGCGGTTGCGCATTTCGCCCAGCTCGTCAACCCACAGGCTGTACAGTTCGGGGGTGTTCAGTACCGACGCAACAACCGTACCGCCGTGTGTGGGCGGGTTCGAGTAGTTGGTACGAATAACCCGCTTGACCTGGCTAAGCACGCGTGCGTTTTCGTCTTTCGAGCCACAAATAAGGGTAAGCGCGCCAACGCGTTCGCCGTACAGCGAGAACGATTTCGAGAACGAGGAGCTGACCAGCATGGTCATGCCCAGGTCGGCAAACAAACGAACCACCGAGGCGTCTTGCTCGAGCCCGTCGCCAAAGCCCTGGTAGGCGATGTCGAGGAAGGGCACCAAGCCCGCGTTTTTGACGGTAGCGGCGATTTCTTGCCATTGGGCAGCGGTAGGGTCGACGCCGGTGGGGTTATGGCAGCAGGCGTGCAACACAACAACCGTACCCTTGGGCAACGCTTTAAGTGCACCAACCATGCCGTCGAAGTCGAGGCCGTGGGTTTCGGGGTTGTAGTAAGGGTAGTTTTCAACGACAAAACCGGCGCGTTCGAAGATGGCGCGGTGGTTTTCCCAGCTGGGGTTGCTGATGACCACTTTGGCATTGGGCGACAGCTGTTTAAGGAAGTCGGCGCCGATTTTAAGGGCCCCGGTACCGCCAATGGTTTGTACGGTCAGGGCGCGGCCGTCGGCAATAATGGCCGAGTCTTTACCCAGCAACAGGGTTTGCGCCCCTTTGTTGTAGGCGGCCAGCCCCTCGATGGGCAGGTAGCCGCGCGGTGCGGCGGCCTGGGCGCGCTGGGCTTCGGCCTGCTGTACAGCCTTGAGCAACGGAATTCGACCTTGATCATCGTAGTAAACACCAACGCCCAGATTGACTTTTTCTGTGCGAGTATCGGCGTTGTACTGCTCGGTCAGGCCAAGGATGGGGTCGCGCGGTGCCAGTTCGACGGTTTCGAAGATAGAGGTCATATTACCTGTTGGTTGGATGAGAAATAAGGAAGAAATATGAATTGCTTAATAGTGAGATAATAAGGGGTTTACCCTTAGGTGTCTAGCATGGCCGCAACAAAACCCGGTTTCGTCCAGTACCCAAACAGCCCGTTCCAGCTGTACCAGCCGTATCTGCCGGCGGGTGATCAGCCCGCGGCTATCGACGCCCTGGTCGAGGGGGTTGAAGACGGGTTGATGTTCCAGACCCTGCTGGGGGTGACCGGGTCGGGCAAAACGTACACCATGGCCAACGTCATTGCGCGCACCGGGCGCCCGGCCATTGTTCTGGCGCCTAATAAAACACTGGCAGCGCAACTGTACGCCGAGTTTCGCGAGTTTTTCCCAAAGAACGCGGTCGAGTACTTTGTGTCGTATTACGACTACTATCAGCCCGAAGCCTATGTGGCGGCGCGCGATCTCTTCATCGAAAAAGACTCCTCCATCAACGAGCACATCGAGCAAATGCGCTTGTCGGCGACAAAAAGCCTGCTCGAGCGCCGCGACACCATTATTGTGGGGTCGGTGTCGTGCATTTACGGTATTGGCAACCCGGGCGACTACCATGCCATGGTGCTTACTTTGCGCGCCGGTGACCGCATCCCTCGGCAAGAGCTGCTGGGCCGGCTGGTTGCCATGCAGTACGAACGTAACGATGTCGATTTTGTGCGCGGCACGTTCAGGGCGCGGGGCGAAACTATCGACGTCTTCCCGGCCGAAAACGCCGAGCTGGCCGTGCGTATTTCGCTGTTCGACGACGAGGTCGAAACGCTGGAACTTTTTGACCCGTTAACCGGCAAGGTGCGGCAAAGTGTGCCGCGTTTCACGGTCTTTCCGCGTTCGCACTACGTCACCCCGCGTGAAACCGTGCTGCGGGCCATCGAAAGCATCAAGGCCGAGCTGCGCGACCGGGTCAAGGTGTTTCTTGATGATCACAAGCTGGTTGAAGCCCAACGGCTGGAGCAGCGCACGCGTTTTGACCTTGAAATGTTGCAAGAGCTGGGTTTTTGCAAAGGCATTGAGAACTATTCCCGTCATTTGTCCGGGGCCGCGCCGGGCGAACCGCCGCCCACGCTGATCGACTACTTGCCGGCCGATGCCTTGATGTTCATTGACGAAAGTCACGTCACCATAGGCCAGCTGGGCGCGATGTACAAGGGCGATCGTTCCCGCAAAGAAACCTTGGTGACGTTCGGGTTCCGGTTGCCGTCGGCCATGGACAACCGTCCGCTTAAAATGGAAGAGTTCGAGGCGCGGATGCGCCAGACGGTCTTTGTGTCGGCCACGCCCTCCAACTACGAAAACGAACATGCCGACAACGTGGTCGAGCAAGTGGTTCGGCCCACCGGACTGGTTGACCCCATCGTCGAAGTCAGGCCGGCCACAACGCAGGTTGACGATTTGCTGGGTGAGGCCAAGTTGCGTGTTGCGGCGGGCGAGCGCGTGTTGGTCACGACCCTGACCAAGCGCATGGCTGAAGACCTGACCGAATACCTGACTGAGAACGGCTTGAAGGTCAGGTACCTGCATTCAGATATCGACACGGTCGAGCGGGTCGAGATTATCCGCGATCTGCGGTTGGGGGTGTTCGACGTGCTGGTGGGGATCAACCTGCTTCGCGAAGGCCTCGATATCCCGGAGGTTTCGTTAGTGACCATTCTCGATGCCGACAAAGAAGGTTTCTTGCGTTCTGAACGCAGTCTGATTCAAACCATTGGCCGCGCCGCGCGTAACCTTAACGGCCGTGCCATTCTGTATGCCGACCGCGTCACCGACTCCATGCGTCGCGCCATCGACGAGACCGAGCGTCGTCGCGCCAAGCAGGTAACGTTCAACACCGAGCACGGTATTGTCCCTCGAGGTGTCAATAAGGCCGTACGCGAAATGATCGATGGCGTAGAAAGCCACGCGGCGGCTTCGGCGGCTTCGGCGGCTGCGGCCGATGTGTCGCCTGAATTGTTGGCCGACGAAAAGTGGCTGGCCAAAGAAATTCGCCGCCTCGAAAAGCAAATGATGGATCACGCCAAGAATCTGGAGTTCGAGCAGGCTGCGGCCGCGCGCGACGCGTTGAATCGTCTGAAAGAAAAGGCGCTGCTGGGCCAGGTGGGCTGATTGTAGTGTGTTGTTACAAGCCAGACAGGGTTTGTCGTTTACTTGGCCGGCCCGCAAAGCCCATAAATGTTGCGGTGCATGACGGCAGTCTGGCTGCCTCCGGGCCTGTTCTTCACAACGACTAAGTTCACCTATTTCCCCTGAATAACCCCTCAAGTAGTGCGGATAATTTTCGAACTGGCGTCACATTGGCTTGCTATTCGTGTCTGTGAAATCTATTGCCTTATTCCGGGTTTTCCCTCACAATCTCACCCATGATGACTAAGGTACTTTTCGTTTGCACGGGTAATATCTGTCGCTCTCCCAGCGCCGAGGGTGTGTTCCGCCATCTCATTACCGAGGCGGGGTTGTCCGGTGTCGTTGGGGTCGATTCAGCCGCCACCCACGGCTTTCACGTTGGCGAAAGCCCCGATGCGCGCGCCCAAGCGGCCGCTCGCAAGCGTGGCTACGACATTTCTCAATGCGTTGCGCGGCAAATTACTGCCGACGACTTCCGCGAATTCGATTTCATTCTGGTCATGGACTGGGAAAATCTTTCTGCACTGCAACAACAGTGTCCCAAGATTTACCAGCACAAGCTCATGCTGCTCATGCGCTTTGCCAACGAATTCGAAGAAGCCACCATTGCCGACCCATACTACGGCGGTCCCGACGGCTTCAACAAAGTCCTCGACTGCCTCGAAGACGCCTGTCAAGGGGTTCTCGAAGTCGTCCGCAAGCGCGCTACACAGTACCAGGCCGCATAATTCAATCAAATACCCTCAACCGGGCCGCATGGCTCGGTTTTTTTTGCGCTATTTCCCTAGCAATTCAGTCGGGTATTGGTTATACTTGAGTTAATTAGTCAGGTATTAAAGGGTAAGCCCTTCGGGGTAAGGAAAAAAACTATGCGTTTAACGACAAAAGGGCGCTTCGCGGTTACGGCCATGATCGATCTGGCGTTGCGTCAGCAAAGTGGTCCTGTCACCCTGGCGGCTATTAGCCAGCGCCAGAACATCTCGCTGTCTTACCTAGAGCAGCTGTTTGGCAAGTTGCGCCGTCACGAGCTGGTCGACAGTGTGCGTGGCCCGGGCGGCGGCTATTCGCTGGCGCGTCTGGCCCGCGAAATCACCGTTGCCGACATCGTCTTTGCGGTCGACGAGCCCCTCGATGCCACCAGCTGTGGCGGCAAAGAAGACTGCAACGTGGGCCGCAACGGCGAGTCCAGCCAGTGCATGACGCACGAGCTCTGGACAACGCTCAATCATAAAATGGTCGAATACCTTGACTCGGTCTCGTTACAAGACCTGGTCGATAAACAACGCATGCGTCTGCTCGAGGCCTCGAAAGGCCAAAGTGCAGTGCGTGTGGGGCAAGTGCCTGGCGCTAAAATCGCGTCCTCGCTGCCCGCTTGAAAGTTACTTAGGAGTTGGTCGATGTCTTCACGTCCCGTTTATTTAGATTACTCAGCGACAACCCCGGTCGATCCCCGCGTTGTCGAAAAAATGGTGCCCTGGTTGTACGAGCATTTCGGCAACCCGGCATCGCGCAGCCACGCGTTTGGCTGGGAAGCCGAAGAGGCCGTCGAGCAGGCGCGCGCCGAAGTGGCGCAACTGGTCAACGCCGACCCGCGTGAAATCGTCTGGACGTCCGGCGCCACCGAATCCATTAACCTGGCGGTTAAAGGCGCGGCACACTTTTACGCCCAGCGCGGCAAGCATCTTATTACGCTCAAAACCGAACACAAGGCGACGCTGGACACCTGTCGCGAGCTCGAGCGCCAGGGTTTCGAAGTCACCTACCTCGACGTCCAGGACAACGGTTTGCTCGACCTTGACGCTTTCAAGGCTGCGCTGCGCCCCGACACCAGTGTGGTGTCTGTGTTAATGGTTAACAACGAAATCGGTGTCATCCAAGACATCGCGGCCATTGGCGACATCTGTCGCGAGAAGGGCATTGTGTTCCATGTCGACGCGGCACAAGCCACCGGCAAGGTTGCCATCGACCTGCAAACGCTCAAGGTCGACC
Source organism: Pusillimonas minor (assembly GCF_014237865.1). Taxonomy (GTDB): domain Bacteria; phylum Pseudomonadota; class Gammaproteobacteria; order Burkholderiales; family Burkholderiaceae_B; genus Neopusillimonas; species Neopusillimonas minor. The sequence continues at coordinate 9,927 of NZ_JACJUU010000007.1, read as the reverse complement.
TCATGTCGTTTTCGGCGCACAAAACATACGGGCCTAAAGGCGTTGGCGCCTTGTTCATCCGTCGCAAACCGCGTATTCGCATCGAAGCGCAAATTCACGGCGGTGGTCACGAGCGTGGTTTCCGCTCCGGTACGCTGGCAACTCACCAAATCGTGGGCATGGGCGAGGCATTCCGTATCGCACGCCTCGAAATGGCCGCCGAAAACGAGCGCATCCGCGCACTGCGCGACCGCCTCTGGCAGGGGTTGTCGCAGGTCGAAGAGGTTTACCTCAATGGCGACATGGAGCGTCGGGTACCGCACAACCTTAACGTCAGCTTCAACTACGTCGAAGGCGAATCCCTGATCATGGCGATCAAAGAATTGGCTGTGTCCAGTGGTTCGGCATGTACATCGGCCAGCCTCGAGCCCTCTTATGTGCTGCGCGCGCTGGGCCGCAACGACGAGCTGGCACACAGCTCCATTCGTTTCACCCTGGGTCGTTTCACCACCGAACAAGAAGTCGATTTCGCGATCGAATTGCTTAAAACCCGTGTCGCCAAGCTGCGCGACATGTCGCCGCTCTGGGAAATGGCCCAAGACGGCATCGACCTCAACTCGGTCCAGTGGGCTGCGCATTAACGGTCGTCTTACGAATCAAAGAACAGGAATTCAATCATGGCATACAGCGAAAAAGTTCTCGATCACTACGAAAACCCGCGTAACGTGGGTTCGTTCGACAAATCCGACGAAAGCATCGGCACCGGCATGGTGGGTGCGCCCGCCTGTGGCGACGTCATGAAGCTGCAAATCAAGGTCAACGAAACCGGCGTCATCGAAGATGCCCGTTTTAAAACCTATGGTTGTGGTTCGGCTATTGCGTCCAGCTCGCTGGTCACTGAATGGGTCAAGGGTAAAACGCTCGACGAGGCCCTCGACATCCGGAACACGCAAATTGCCGAAGAGCTGGCTTTGCCCCCGGTAAAAATTCACTGCTCGATTCTGGCCGAAGACGCCATCAAGGCGGCGGTCCAGAACTACAAAGAAAAGCATCAGAAATAACAGGGTTGATCATGTCTATTACGCTGACTCCACAAGCTGCTGACCACGTCAGTCGTTACCTTGCCAAGCGTGGCAAGGGGCTGGGTCTGCGTTTGGGTGTCCGTACCACGGGTTGTTCCGGCATGGCCTACAAGCTCGAGTACGTCGACGAGCCCAACGCAGACGACCAGGTTTTCGAACAACATGGCGTAAAGGTGTTTATCGACGCCAAAAGCCTGCCGTACCTCGACGGTACGCAACTAGACTATGGCCGCGAGGGGCTGAACGAAGGTTTCAAGTTCAGCAACCCGAACGAAAAGGCCACATGCGGTTGCGGTGAATCCTTCACGGTGTAGCGTGGTCGAAAACTACTTTAAACTGTTCGAACTGCCGCAAGGCTTTGCCATTGACGCCGGTGCGCTAGAAACGCGCTGGCGGCAAATGGCAGCGCGTGTGCACCCCGACCGTTTTGCAACAGCGGCGCCGGCCGAGCGGCGGGTCGCCATGCAATGGGCGTCAACCATTAACGAAGGCCATCGCATTCTTAAAAGTCCGCTGCTGCGGGCCCGATATCTGTGCGAGCAGGCAGGCTGCGACTTGCAAACCGAAAGCAACACCCGCATGGACGGCGCGTTCCTGATGCGTCAGATGGAATGGCGCGAGGCGCTGGACGAGGCCCGTGACAGCGAAGATCCGGCCCGGTTCGAGCAGCTCGGCAACGATATCGCGCAGGCGCGCACCGAACTCGAAACGACCGTCGAAGCGCTGATCGACGGCCAGCACGATTTTCCGGCGGCGGCCGAAAAAGTGCGCGAATGGATGTTCATCGAGAAGCTGGCTGCCGAAGTACAACAGGCGCGCCACGCGTTGGCCGACCGTCAACATTAAGGGCGGGCGGTGTGCCTTGGGTGCACCGGCCGTAAACAACAGAACTTATGGCTTTATTGCAAATATCCGAGCCCGGTGAATCGCCGGTCCCCCACCAACGCAAGCTGGCGGTAGGCATCGATCTGGGCACGACTCACTCTTTGGTTGCATCGGTGCGCAGCAGCGTGCCCGAAGTCCTGCTTGACGAGGCCGGCCGTGCGTTGCTGCCGTCTATCGTGCGCTATGCGCCCGATACCATTCAGGTCGGGCACGATGCCCGTGAGCACCAGGCTGCCGATTCGCTCAATACCATCGCGTCGGTCAAGCGCTTCATGGGCCGCTCCCTCGAAGAAGCCCGCAGCGAGGGTGTCGCCTACGAATTCGCCGATGGCGAAGATATGGTCCGCCTTAAAACCCGTCGCGGCGACTTCAGCCCGGTCGAAGTGTCCAGTCAAATTTTGCGTACACTGCGCGAGCGCGCCGAAGCTGCGCTGGGGGGCGAACTGGTAGGCGCGGTCATTACTGTTCCCGCCTATTTCGACGATGCCCAGCGTCAGGCAACCCGCGATGCAGGGCGCTTGGCGGGTCTTACGGTGCTGCGCCTGCTCAACGAACCGACAGCCGCTGCCATTGCCTATGGTCTCGATCATGGCGCCGAAGGCGTTTATGCGGTCTACGATCTGGGTGGCGGTACGTTCGACATTTCTGTCTTGCGCCTGACCAAAGGGGTGTTCGAGGTCGTTGCTACCGGTGGCGACACGCAATTGGGTGGCGATGATTTCGACCGCTGCATTGTCGATGAAGTCTGCCGCTCGCAACAGTTGGCCAATCTGGGCAAAGGCGATTTACGTGCGTTGTACGTCGCGGCCCGTGTCGCCCGCGAAGCCTTGTCCAATACCGACGAAACCCTCTTCGAGGCCGAACTGTCGACCGGCACGGTACGTATGCCGCTTGGTCGCCAGGCTTTCGAGTCGTGGGCGCAGCCGCTGGTCAATAAAACACTCGATCGGGCCCGCGTCACCTTGCGTGATGCCGGCCTCGATGTGGCCGACGTCAAAGGCGTTGTCATGGTTGGTGGCGCTACGCGCATGCCGGTCATTCAGCGCGAAGTCGGTCGCTTGTTCAATACTACACCGCTCACAGACCTTGACCCTGATCAGGTTGTGGCCCTGGGTGCGGCGCTCCAGGCTAATTTGCTGGTGGGCAATCGTTCGGCCGGGGAAGACTGGCTTTTGCTCGATGTCACACCGCTTTCATTGGGCCTTGAAACCATGGGTGGGCTGGTCGAGCGTGTAATTCCGCGCAACAGCACCATCCCGGTGGCGCGCGCTCAAGAATTTACAACCTTTAAAGATGGGCAGACGGCCATGGGTATCCATGTGGTGCAAGGCGAGCGCGACCTGGTTGCCGACTGCCGTTCGCTGGCACGTTTCGAATTACGGGGCATTCCGCCCATGGTGGCCGGCGCCGCGCGTATTCGCGTCACGTTCCAGGTCGATGCCGATGGCTTGCTTAATGTCAGTGCCCGCGAAGAAAGCACAGGCGTTGAAGCCGGCGTGACAGTCAAGCCGTCTTATGGTTTGTCCGACGACGAGGTCGCCCGGATGCTGACTGAAGGCATGACCCATGCATCGGCCGATGCCCAGGTCCGTGCGCTGCGCGAGCAGCAGGTCGAATTGCAGCAGTTGCTCGAGTCGGTCAGGGCGGCGATAGACGCCGACGGCGATCTCTTAAGCGACGATGAGCGTGCCAATATCGATCAGATCATGATCGACAGCGACCGCATGCTGCAAGCTTTGGCCAACGCCGCAGCTGATCAGGCTTCCGGGCAGGCGTCGACTATTGCCGTCGATGCCGATGCCGTACGACAACAGGTGGCCCGGTTCAGCCAGGCGACCGAAGACTTCGCCGCGCGCCGTATGGACCGTAGTATCCGCGCGGCATTGTCCGGCCGCACCATCGACGAAATTGCCGATAACTGATTCTTTGTTCTGGTTTGACCATGCCTAAAATTACTGTTTTACCCCACGCCGACGTTTGCCCAGAGGGCGCTGTCATCGAAAACGCACCTGTGGGTGAGTCTATTTGTCGTGTGCTGCTCGATAACCATGTCGAAATCGAACACGCCTGCGAGCTGTCGTGTGCTTGTACCACGTGTCATGTCATCGTGCGCGAAGGCTTCGATTCGCTCGAAGAGGCTTCTGACAACGAAGAAGACTACCTTGACCGCGCCTGGGGGCTTACACCAACGTCGCGTTTGTCTTGTCAGGCAAAAATTGCCAATCAAGACCTGACCATCGAAATCCCCAAGTACACCATCAACCACGCCAAGGAAAACCACTGATGCGCTGGACGGACACCTACGAGATTGTCGAGGCCCTGCTAGAGGCTCACCCCGACGTTGATCCTGCGCAGGTTCGCTTTACCGACCTGCGCGATTGGGTAATGGCATTGCCCGGTTTCGATGACGACCCGGCTCGATGCGGTGAACGCATTCTTGAAGCCATTCAGATGACCTGGATCGACGAGAAGTAATACCGAAAGCAATTCAGCTTTAAACAAAAAGCCCTGTACGTAATGTGCAGGGCTTTTTGTTTAAGGGAGCCATTCAGGCCCCGGGGGCGGTAAATACCAACTACGCCTGGTCTTCGCGGCGCAGGTGAGGGAACAGCAGCACATCGCGGATGGTGTGGCTGTCGGTCAGCAACATGATCAGCCGGTCGATGCCAATACCGCAACCGCCAGTGGGGGGCATGCCGTATTCCAGTGCGCGGATGTAGTCTGCATCGAAGAACATGGCCTCTTCGTCGCCGGCATCTTTGGCTTCGACCTGGGCGTGGAAACGTGCGGCCTGGTCTTCGGGGTCGTTCAGCTCGGAAAAACCGTTGGCAATTTCGCGGCCCGTAATAAACAGTTCGAAGCGCTCGGTAATGTCGGGCCGGGTGTCGGAAGCCCGTGCCAGCGGCGAGACTTCGATGGGGTAGTCAATGATGAAGGTCGGGTTCCAGAGTTTGGCTTCGGCGGTTTCTTCGAACAATGCCAATTGCAGGGCGCCGGTACCGGCACGCGCAAGGGTGGGGCTATTGACATCGACACGCATCTTTTTAAGTTCGGCGCGCAGGAACTCGTGATCGTTAAGCTGGGCTTCGGTGTAGCCGGGCGCGTATTTCAAGATAGCCTGGACAATCGTCAGGCGGTCGAAAGGCTGGCCCAGATCGAGCGGGCGGTCTTGATAGGACAAGACCGCACTACCGGTTGCCGCAACAGCGGCCTGACGGATAAGGTTTTCGGTGAAGTCCATCAGCCAGTGGTAGTTGGTGTAGGCCGCATAGAACTCCATCATGGTGAATTCGGGGTTGTGGCGGGGGCTGACACCTTCGTTGCGGAAATTGCGGTTCAGCTCGAATACGCGCTCGAAGCCGCCGACGATAAGCCGCTTCAGATAAAGCTCGGGCGCAATGCGCAGGTACATTTCCATATCGAGCGCATTGTGGTGCGTGACAAACGGCTTGGCTGCCGCACCGCCCGGTATGGGGTGCAGCATGGGGGTTTCGACCTCCATGAAGCCGGCGTCGACCATGTACTGGCGCATGCGGGCAATGGCCTTGCTGCGTGCCACAAAGGTATGCCGCGTTTCTTCATTCATGATGAGGTCGACATAGCGCTGGCGATAGCGCAGTTCTTGGTCGGTGACGCCATGGAATTTATCGGGCAGTGGGCGCAGCGACTTTGACAGCAGCCGGATTTGCGCGGCCCGGATGGACAATTCGCCTTTGTTGGTTTTAAAGACGGTACCCTCGACAGCCAGTATGTCGCCGATATCCCAGGTTTTGAAGTGCTCGTAAACCGATTCGCCCACGCCGTTTTTATCAAGATAAATTTGAATGCGGCCGGTGCTGTCTTGCAGGGTGGCGAAGCTGGCTTTGCCCATCACGCGCTTGAGCATCATGCGGCCGGCAACAACCGCCGGTTTGGCCAGGGCTTCAAGGGCTTCTTTGTCCAGCGCTTCGCAGGCAGTGTGCAGTTCGGCGGCCTTGTCTTCGGGCGTGAAGTCGTTAGGGTAGGCAACGCCTTCGGTGCGCAGCCGTGCCAGTTTGCCGCGACGCTCGGCGATAAGGTGGTTTTCGTCGGCAGCAGCGGGGTTGGGCGTAGTGGTCATGAGTGATATACGTAGAGGTATCGAAGCCGGAGTCGGCAAGACAGGTTGTAGCAGGGCGGGGCAGGCTTGCCCCTGGCCCGGTTAAACCCCTTGTTTCAGGCTGGCCTGAATGAACGGGTCGAGGTCGCCGTCGAGGACTTTTTGTGTGTTGGAAATTTCAACACTGGTGCGCAGGTCTTTGATGCGGCTTTGGTCGAGCACATAAGAGCGGATCTGGTGCCCCCAGCCCACATCGGTTTTGGCGTCTTCCATTTTTTGCTGCTCGGCCATGCGCTGACGCATTTCGAGCTCGTACAAGCGCGATTTAAGCATTTGCATGGCTTCGGCGCGGTTGCGGTGCTGCGAGCGATCGTTTTGGCATTGCACGACAATACCCGTGGGCATGTGCGTGATACGCACGGCCGAATCGGTTTTGTTGATGTGCTGGCCACCCGCGCCGCTGGCGCGGTAGGTGTCGACGCGAAGGTCGGCCGGATTGACCTCGATTTCGATTGAATCGTCGACTTCGGGGTAGACAAAAACGCTGGCAAACGACGTATGACGCCCGTTGGCAGAGTCGAAGGGGCTTTTGCGAACCAGCCGGTGCACGCCGGATTCGGTACGCAAGAACCCGAAAGCGTAATCGCCCTCGACCTTGATGCTGGCCGACTTGATACCCGCGACATCGCCGGGTGACTCTTCAAGGATTTCGGTTTTGAAGCCTTTGCGTTCGCAATAGCGCAAGTATTGGCGCAGCAAAATGGAAGCCCAGTCTTGGGCTTCGGTGCCGCCCGCGCCGGCCTGAATGTCGACAAAGCAATTAAGCGGGTCGGCCGGGTTATTGAACATCCGGCGAAATTCGAGGTCTTCGAGTTTGGCGCCAATGGCGTCGCAGTCTTGCTCGATGGCTTCGAGGGTGGCATCGTCGTTGTCGGCGGCGGCAAGGTCGAACAGTTCGCGGGCTTCTTCAACGCCGTTGCCAATTTCGGTCAGCGTTTCAACGACTGTTTCGAGGCCTTTTTTCTCGCGGCCAAGGTCTTGTGCGTGCTTCGGGTCGTTCCAGACGTCGGGGTTTTCGAGCTCGGCGTTTACAACTTGCAGGCGTTCAGCTTTGCCAGCGTAGTCAAAGATACCCCCGAAGGGCGGTTTGACGCTCGGCGTAGTCTTCGATGCGGGCAATCAACTGGTTTTGACGTTCGGCTTCCATAATCTTCCTGAAATCTTTAATCTTTAAGATAACTTTTTATTTTAACGCAGGTTGTTTGGCCCATGCGGCCTTGAATTACCTTGCATTGGCCGCATATACACATGAAGCCGGGCTTGCTAGCATGGCAAACAGCCTAGCAATAGGTAAAATTTACTGAAGTCATTGAATCAATCAATTTTACAAATGGTCCTGGCTTTCCTATACTGACATTACTTTCACTTTTCAACCACAACAGAGGAAACAAAAATGTCCCTGATCAATACCAAAATCAAACCATTTAAAAGCACAGCTTTCCAGAACGGCAAATTCTTTGACGTCACCGATGAGGCCGTAAAAGGTAAGTGGTCCGTTTTTGTTTTTTACCCTGCTGACTTCACCTTTGTTTGCCCGACCGAACTCGAAGACCTGGCTGATCTGTACCCCGAATTCCAGAAACTGGGCGTTGAAGTCTACGCCGTTTCGTGCGATACCCACTTCTCGCACAAAGCTTGGCACGACACCTCGGCCGCCATCAAAAAAGTTCAGTACCCCATGCTGGGCGACCCAACACAAGTTCTGGCCCGTAACTTCGAAGTCCTGATCGAAGAAGAAGGCATGGCGCTGCGTGGTACATTCGTCATCAACCCCGAAGGCGAAATCAAGGTCATGGAAGTACACGACAACGGTATCGGCCGTAAAGCTTCCGAATTGCTGCGCAAAGTTAAAGCCGCTCAGTACATCGCTGCTCATCCCGGCGAAGTTTGCCCCGCCAAGTGGGAAGAAGGCGCCGAAACACTGAAGCCTTCGCTCGACCTGGTCGGCAAGATCTAAATTCAGTTTTAGCGTGCATTAAATGGCGCCGCCTGCAGAAACGGGCCTCGCCATCGCAAGCCGCAGTCAGGTCACAAACCGGGCTGCGGCCATACCGAAGAATAATTTTTACAGAAGGTCACTGTTATGTTAGAAGCCAGCCTTAAAACCCAGATGCAATCCTACATGGAGCGGATTTCCCAGCCCATCGAGATCACTGCGAATCTCGACAGTGGCGCGAAGTCGCAAGAACTGCGCGAGCTGCTACAAGAAATCGCCGCAATGTCCGACCGGATTACGCTGGTTGAGGGCAGCGACGACGCGCAGCGCAAGCCTTCGTTTACTATCGCCCGCACCGGCACCGACATCAGTGTCACGTTTGCCGGTATCCCCATGGGGCACGAATTCACATCGCTCGTCCTGGCATTACTCCAGGTCGGCGGCCATCCCATCAAGCTCGACGAAGCGGTCATCGAACAGATCCGCAACCTTGATGGCGATTACAACTTTGAAACCTATTTCTCGCTGTCATGCCAGAACTGCCCCGACGTCGTCCAGGCCCTTAATGTGATGTCGATCATCAACCCGCGCATCCGTCACGTAGCCATCGACGGCGCGCTGTACCAGTCCGAAGTCGACGAGCGCCAGATCATGTCTGTGCCCACCATATACCTCAATGGTGAGAAATTCGGCCAGGGTCGCTCCAGCGTCGAAGAAATCCTCGCGCAGCTCGATTCGGGCGCCGGCGCACGCAAGGCCGAAGCACTGAACGCAAAAGAGCCGTTCGATGTGCTGATTGTGGGCGGTGGACCGGCCGGTGCAGCGGCTGCCGTGTATGCGGCCCGTAAAGGTATCCGTACCGGTGTCGTGGCCGAGCGCTTCGGCGGTCAGGTGCTCGACACCATGGCCATCGAGAACTTCATCTCGGTCAAAGAAACCGAAGGCCCACGCTTTGCGGCGGCCCTCGAAGAGCACGTCAAGGCCTACGACGTCGACATCATGAACGTACAACGTGCCACCAAGCTTGTTACTGGCGGCAACCTGGTCGAAGTTCAGCTTGAAAGCGGTGCAACCCTGAAGGGCAAAACGGTGATTTTGGCAACCGGTGCGCGTTGGCGCGAAATCAACGTGCCCGGCGAACAAGAGTACCGTAACGCCGGTGTCGCTTACTGCCCGCACTGCGATGGCCCGTTGTTCAAGGGCAAGCGTGTTGCCGTTATTGGTGGTGGCAATTCTGGCGTTGAAGCCGCCATCGACCTGGCCGGCGTCGTGGCCCACGTCACGCTTATCGAATTTGGCGACGAGCTGCGTGCCGATGCCGTACTGCAGCGCAAATTGCGCAGTTTGCCCAACGTCGACATCATCGTATCGGCGCAAACCACCGAAATCCACGGTGACGGCAAGAAGGTCAATGGCCTGAGCTACACCGATCGGAAGTCGGGTGAGTCGCGCAAGGTCGAACTCGAAGGTGTGTTTATCCAGATTGGTCTGGTACCCAATACCGAGTGGCTTAAAGATACGGTATCGCTCACACGCTACGGCGAGATCGAAGTCGATGCCAAAGGCCAGACGTCTATCCCCGGCGTGTTTGCCGCGGGCGACGTGACCACCGTGCCGTACAAGCAAATTATTATTGCTTGCGGCGACGGCGCCAAAGCTGCGCTGGGTGCTTTCGACCATCTTATCCGCAGTTCGGTCGACATGCCGGCCGAAGCCGAGACCGCAACCGCCTGATTGCTTCGGTTGGGTTAAAGCCTGAAAATAGCGCGATGCAAACATCGCGCTACAGACTGTTGATAAACCCCCTGTTTTTTGCAGCGGGGTTTATTTTTTTGTCTGTTAGATCATCGCAGGTCGTTTTGTCGTTAAAGCCAGCAATGAGCGCAGCGCGTTGATTTGCGCGCCGA
>NZ_JACJUU010000018.1 GCF_014237865.1 Pusillimonas minor | reverse complement strand
CGGGGGCTCTGCGAGGAACTCACTACACAAAGAGAATCGCTCATGAAAATACGTGTACATCTCAAAAAATACATGGACACGTATCTTGATGAGATTTAACCGAGACTTCTAGACGGTACAGGGCGGGCCTTTACAGAGCATTGCCTTTCGTCAAGGATTCACTTGAGGAGGTAATCTTTGGCGCAAGAATGGTGGAAGGCGATGTAAAGAAGCACGTAGATTTCATTCGTGGCCTTGGCTACGCGCCACGTTTCTACCAATCGGTACGTGATAAAAAGCGTTATGCCTTGAGGTTACGCGAACTATAAAGCTGATCGAGGTGCTGGTCGACAGAGGAAGGGCTCTAAAATCGTGTTCACCAATTCACAATGAATTTATGAAATTATCTTTTTTCGGTTGCCACTCACATTGAGAATCGATAGCACAATGGACGATTGGATAATACTGTCATCTTTTCCAATCATTCGGACTGGAGCTACAATTTCTGGAGCGGCGTCGGCCTGTCGAGGTTCGGAAGAAGCCGCTAATGACTGCTCACCGTCCCTTCTTGGCCGGCTGGAACCGATCAACAATGCCTGAAACCGACCTGTAGTAGTCATTCCGAGTAAGAGGAGTCAATGCGTAGGATGCGGAGCGCTCTTCGCCGCGTGAGCCAAAGATCCGAAATTACTGCTTTTCTTGTTTGTCGAGAAAACTAGATAGACGGCCATCATTATTTATTAGCTTCGACGGCAGTTTATATTCCTCAAAGTCTTCTGCATGAAGCACGACATAGGGCAAATCCGGCCTGTTTCGAATTGATGCTCTTGCTAAAGCACCTCTCGCCGGGATCTGCCGATCAAGCTTTAGAAAGATAAAGATTCCACCAACAAGGAGCCGGTAACCGTTCACTCCCTCTTTTCTGTCTGGACTTGGAGCTCGATAGGCGAACACTTCATCGTCGTCCTTATGACGCTTTAGACGACATAAAATAGCGTCTACCCCCGACGGTACATCAATAGAGGTAAAGGCTGTTTTTTGGAGGATGTCCTGATATCGACCCAGTGCTATTCTGCCATTTTCTTTGGACGCAACACTGTATTTCCATAACACACCACAAATAAAGCGTAGGATGCTATCTCCAGCGATGCCGCTTAGTAAGTACTCGCCAACAGGCAACGCCTTAGCTTCTTTTCGTATTCTCCGAAATGTCTGGATTGCAAGTTTTTCGGCCAAACCCAGTTTGTTGTCGCATGCGGCGCAGAGGATGTTCTGTTCATATAAACCAGACTGTGTGTATGAGAATTTTCCGGGTTTAAAAGCAACAGCGTGCGCCTTACCAACTTGCACCTCGCGAGCCATTGCCCGTGGAATTAGATGGGACTTTATAGTCGGCATACTGCCACATACCAAACAGCTACTCAAAATATTCTCCACGGGTCGAATTTCTTTCATCTGCGGACGACGAGTAGGCCACTGTAATATGAAGCATCTTGTCAAGGATGAACGCTAATAAATTTGAGAGGTGAACGACCGCTTCTGGCCGATTGTAGCCAAAGGCTGATGATCGAATTCGACCCAAAGCGGAAGTAATCACTTCTCAAAAGCGGTAGCTCAACGCCTGAATTAAGCCGCGCCGCGAAGCGGCGTCGGTTTGAATAAATTGTTAGGCACCATCTTGCGCTTTGACACGCTTCCACTCACTCTTGAGAATTGGCTGTAGTGCCGAAATCACCTTTGAATTTTTTTGTTCAGGATCATCCTTGGACTTAGCTGTTCTGTATGCCGCGTCGATTGCGTTCATAAGTGCCGTCGAGGCTGGTTCAGTTGGATTAAGCAAGAGTTGAATTTTTGCCCTGCTTCTTTCCGCTCGTGTGACAGCTGATCCATACGCAGTCGACCAATTTGCAAGCTCCGACATTGCGTATTCGGGGGCATTCATCAATGCAAGCACTTCGGCCCTCCCGCTTTTTTGTTGAAACAGGTCCCAGATTGATGATGTCTCGGCTATAAAGCTTGCGACTTCATCGCGCAAGGAATTGATCCAAAGCTGTCGGCTGTTAGCAATGAACTCTATTCGCGATTTTTCTTTATCTCTCTCTGAGGCATCTCGTGAAACAAAAATTTGTGAATCAAGCGCACGCTTCTGATGTTTGATGGTGACGATTGTTGTGCACACAATCGTTAGAACGGTAATTGCAAAAGCCAGCAGGGTTGGCCAGTCAATTTCACATAAATAGCTAATCATGGATCAATACCGAGTCGTGAGTGGTTCCTAACTTCAATAAGGTTGAAAAAACTCTGCCTTACCTAGCAGGCTGCCCACCTATCCTGGCCGACGGCACGCAGGAAACGCGCGCCGTTGCTTGCGACTCCTTTTCTGGTTACGTTAGGCATCAATAAAAACCGTGAAAGACAGACAGCTAGCTACCGTGTCAGTTTAGGAGCAAAGTATCACTCAAGCAACGAACTGTATTACTTCAATGAGTGCGAATGTCATCTTTAGAGTGAAAGTTCGACCGTTTGGATTTGGCCGATTCACTAAGCACGCTATAAATATCAACAGACAAAACGCGTAAAGCCGACAAACTAGCCTATCTAGCCGAGAGGGCTTTGAGACAAGGCTTTTGATCCTGTGCTCTCCAGGCTACCAGTCCCGGAACATAGGGCCTCCAAAAGCAGTCCTCTTTCGAGAACTGCCAACTGTAAAAAGCCCGTCCGACTATTGCCTCAAAAGCCCCAAGTTTTCGCTCAATCAATTGATATCGCCACTCGGGCCTTTTCTCAATCTCATGTATGCGCTGCTGCAAGCGATCGCCACGCGCAGAATCATTCAGCACCGATGCCGTAATCAACACGGCGTTTTCAACGTGCACCAACTGATCAAGTTTTCTAGTAAAGCAGGCCAAGCTTCGGCGCCGAACTTCAAGGCGTGCCTCTTGAGCCAAAACCAGTTTCATTCCCTCAATTGATCCCCGCCTTCTTGAAAAGACTGATTTGAGGCGACGCCACGACTGCTCGGCAAGCCTTTGCGGACGTCCTCCGATGTGGGTAGACCAAACGGTCGGACTCTCACGCAAACAATAAAAGGTGACGTTCTTATAAGGTTCATCATGCGCGCAAAGCTGCTGTATCCGATGACGCCCAATCACCGCAAGCACCGCCACAAACATCCCAAACACAACCGCCCAACCAAATTCGTCATAGGCAAGTGCAACGCAAACACCCACAAATAAAGCGCCGACAATGACGAACAGTACCTTCACCCCTTTCAACCACAACATGCCCGCTTTCCTGTATTAGGGTGTTTAGCCGCTAAACAAGCACCCAGCGATCACGACAATGTTTAGCGGCTAAACAGTCGAACCGGACCCGGTGCCCATGTTTAACTGCTAAAAAGTTTGATCATCACGACCACCCCGGCCGCTGACAAGAACGGCCCAAAGGGGTGATCGGCTTTCATGGACCCCGCAAGTCGCCATACGGTGGCGGCAATAGCACCAGCCCCACAAGCGCCAATCAGCACCCAGGGCAGAGCGTCAACACCTAACCAGGCACCGAGCGCCGCCATCAGCTTGAAGTCGCCGTACCCCATCCCGTCTTGACCGGCTCGCCACCGATACACCTGATTGGCGATCCATAGAACGCTATAGCCCACTGCAGCGCCAAGTACCGCATCGGATAATGGCGTAAACACCTCATGAATATTGATTAGCAAACCCGCCCACATCAGCGGCAAGGTCAACAGGTCGGGCAACAGACCATGTTTGATATCGATCCATGACAGCCAGATCAACATCACAAACAACAACCCACTCGCCCCTATCGAAACTAGCGTCACATTCACCATGGCAACCTCGTCAGTGTTTAGCAGCTAAACGGACTATCACCGCCGGCACCAATACCTAGCTGTGCAACCAGTGCCTGCAACGCAGCCGCACCTGACGCCACCAACCGCAATTCGATCGCCCCGCCGGGCAACGCATCAACTTTGACTGAAACACCCGGCAGAGCCGAAAGCCGCTCGGCAACGCCTTGCCACTGGGATGCATCTGACGGCAAATCATCCGCATTAATAGCTTGCGTAGGTTCGACGTGGACTTTCTTGCGTAGAGATTTGACCTTGGCACGGGTCAGCTGTTTAGCGGCTAAACAGTCGCCGGGTTGGGCCAGCGTCGCTTCAACGACTTCGGGGTTTTCTCGATGGGCACGGACTAGCTCATTAACCAGCGTCACATCCTTGATCTGCCCTTCCTGAAAGACCCTTGCCACCGGCTCGGGCAAATCCAACAAAGCCACGTGTTGCGAAACAAATGCTTTTGACTTACCCAACAATCGAGCGATGTCCGTTAGCGAATGACCTTCAGCCTGGGCACTACCAATAAAATCGGCAATCTCGCGGGACGTTAACGCTTCACGTTGAATGTTCTCAATGACTTGGTCGAACTTATCAAAACCCTCGTCAACGAACGCCGGCACCTGCACCAGCCCCGCGACTTTTGCTGCGCGATAACGCCTATGACCATGGTTAATAATGTAGAAGCCAGGCGCATTAGGGTCTGGCCGCAACGACAAGGGCGACTTCACACCTCGCCCCTCGCTCATGCTCTCTGCCAGTTCGGCAATGCTCTCATCCGTGAAGCCTGGATTTCCCTCAGTACGAAAATTACCCTCGTCTTCCCGGATGTGATCCAGATCAAACATTTTGGGTGAGCCAGATGACTGAGCTGCTGCGACTGGCGCTTGCAACATGGACGCCAAATCTCCCAAACTGGATAAATCCAACCCACTGCCCTGTTTAGCTGCTAAACGATCCGTATGGTTTTTCATTGGGCAACTCCTACTTTGGATAAGACATAACTCCCGAGGGCACGCATTTCAGCACCGGCCGCACGGGCCGATGTCTTACGTAGTTTCCAGACCGGCATGCCATGCGCCAACGCCTCGGCAACGCTGCTGCGCAAACCGATCACTAGTGGCGCCATGAGTGCGCTGTGCGCTTCACGAACCTGATTCAAGTTAGCCATCTGACGTGGGCTACGCGTATCCACCCTGCTCGGCAAAATCCCCAGGAACGACAGCTTGGGATTTTTCTGGCGCGCATTGAGCACCGTGATCATCGTTTGCTTAATGCCTTCAATGGAGTAGGCCTCCATTTCCACCGGCGAGATGACCGCATCAGCCACATGCAATGCGGCGGCCTTGGCAATGCCCAACCCGGGTGCCGTATCAATTACACATAAGTCATATTCTGCTGCCAAACGTCCCAGGCTCTGCTCAAACTGCTGCTGCGCCTGTTCCAAGGGCAGGAACACCAAGTTAGCTAAAAGGTTGTCTGCAGGGACCAGTGCTAAACAGCCTGACCCATCTTCCTGTTTAGCTGCTAAACACGAAACGCCGGCCTGCGTGAACAGCGAACTGGCCACGCCATCAATCTGATACTCGGCCAACGTCCTGGTCAAATCCCCAGTATCCAGATCTATCACCAACACCCGCAACCCAGCCTCACGGGCATAAAAGGCAATATGCGCGGCGCTGGCGGTCTTACCCACCCCGCCCTTACCTTGAGCCACAACAAGTACTTTCATAAGAAACTCCCTAAGTGTTTAGCCGCTAAACACGGCAAAGATTTAGCAGCCACCTGTCCAGAGTGTTTAGCTGCTAAACATGAAATACAAGCGAGACTAATGATCAGCAACTTTCAGCTGTTTATCTAAGTCTTCGCGGCTGAAATAGTCGTGCAAAGCCTGTACAGTTTGTACGCGTGGGTTGGCAACTTCACCGTAGTAAAGTTTTCGCACCGTGCTTTCTGGAACGCCTGAAGCATGGCTAATCTGTTTGATGTCGGAATGTTTAACCGTGCGTAATCTAGCCAAAACATCGCCGAGGAAGTGCTTATCTGTAGTCATTGATTAGTTTCATTCCCTTTTTTGGGAAATTATATCCCACTAACGGTTATTCACCAGTGGCATGATCCCAAAAATGGGTAAGAAAGCAATCGAAACATTAAGCAAAAACCTTCGCCAGCTTGTCGGAGAAGGTAAACGCTATGAAAAACTTGAGGCGTTAGCTGCTCGCTCTGGCGTTGGGAAATCAACAATTGCCCGTGCGCGCAATGGCGAAAATGCACTAAGAATAGATAACTTAGAGGACATTGCACGGGCGTTTAACTTAGAGCCCTGGCAAATGCTCGTGGAAAATGTTGATCCTACTGATCCACCTGCTCTGAAGAGCAATCATGATAAGCAGGTAGTTTGGCCGTTTGTTGGTGTCATAAGCGAAGCTGACTACCAAGGGCTTTCGAGCGATACAAAAGAGGCTATTCGTGAATTCGTTGAGATGAAAGTGCGGAATGCCAACAAGTCTTTTCGTCGCAAAGCCGGCTGAAAAGCGCGTTAATTTGAAACTGGTTTGGTCTGAAGGTGTTTTTTTAAAGACCTAGTAACCGTTTTCATCCAAATACAACAAAAACAAATTTCAAAGATTCAGCATCCGTAAATGAGTTTGACAGTTCCCGAATATGGGAATATATTAGAGCCAATTTCCCATAAACGGGACGCTCCTTAACAACCGATGTTGATAAACACCGCACCCTTCTACCGGTTCCGACTGGCAGATGACTGGGCGGCAACCCATTGTATTCCGGTTGGAGATAAAGGAATGAAAACCGGCAGACCGATGAGGTCGTTTTGCGTGATGGTTCGAAGGGCTCCGGCCTGACGATGCTACCCATCGCGTAAAGCCGGGGTTCCATGGGCAAGCATTGCCCTTTAGCAAATGGACGCCAGGTATGTTCGTGAGAACACCCTACTTCAAACGATGGCGACGTAATCGTTTGATGACGGCAGCAAAGACTGCACCGCTTGAATAGCACCTATCGAACCGGCACGCCGGGACAGCGACTGGTGCCTCAAACGGGATCAAAGCACCCTACCCCCGTCGTGGTATCTCGGCGGGTAGGTTACAAGGCCTCTGGCTGAGGCCGCTTTGGTAACCGACTTATTTCTAGGTTGATTACTGAAGCAAGGTTGATATGGAAAGCAAACAAACCGCAGCTAATTACAGCACTCAGATCTACGCGCAGCTCAAAAAAAGCAGCAAATACTATGGTCAAACCAGCCCTGGCGCATTGTTCCCAGTGTCAATCGGTGGCCATGGTGATTATGTGGTTCACGGCACCCAAAACGACTATCGCCTACGAGATGTTTGGCTTTGGGTGTTGGATACCGAAAGCGACTTGAAAATCCGCTTGAATTAGAGCTGTTTAGGTTTGGTTTTCCACCGCCGAGCGCATTTAAGCCGTACTCATCTGTTTAGCAGCTAAACAGCGCAGGCGTCACTGAGTCTAAGTTATCCCCATTATCTGTGGATAACGCTTTTTATAAGTCACGCACTCAATCGCTAAACGCCCAGCAATACAGGCTTTCAGAGTAGCCCGGCAAACAATTAACCATATATACAACTACCCGCTTACCTGAACTCAACATGGGTCATATTGATACTGAGCGATTACGCCAGCAGCTTGAAGAAGAATACGCCCACTACTCAGCCCCAGACAACGACAACAGCGGCTTCCTGAGCTTTGGTGAGCTTCTTGCGCTAAACGAAAGCAGCAAAGCCTTTAACAATGAAATGGCCAGATCAGGTGATTTAAGCAAAGCTCAAGCTTTGTCTGATCAGATAGAACAGCAAGTCTGGGAGTTCGCCCAACAGTTCAAACGTAAAAGCGAGCAACAATGAAAGACCAACGTATTTACCCGGTCCAGATTAGCCTGGGTGAACAAACCCAAACATACAGCCCAGCCTTTCAAACAGATGCCCAATTTAGCCACGCCTGGAAAAAGGTGCTGATGATGGCCCATGGCAAAGCTGTAGTGCGATGCCAATGCCTGGGCGAAGGTGAAAAGCGGCTTTCAGTTCACAGCCGTACTAATTCAGATCACTTTCACCTTGCACGCTTTCCGGACACGGGTCCTGAACATGCTGAAGACTGCGTATTCTTCGGGGTCGATCCCAATGCCTCAGGCCTTGGTGCCTACAAACGCGGTGTTGTCGAAGAGCTGGATGACGGTAACGTCAAAATCAAGCTAAAAGTCGGGCTGCAACAGCGCCTAACCAAAGCCCCAGAAGACGGCGACGCAACGCCAAAGGGGCCGGCAATGACCAAGAGCACCCGTCCTGGGCAATCTAGCATGACCTTGCTGGGCCTGCTGCACTACTTATGGACCAACGCTGGCCTTAACACCTGGTCGCCCGCCATGGAAGGTAAACGCAATCTAGGTATCGTGCACCACCACCTGATGCGTGTTGCGATGACAACCTATGCGGGACGCGTAAAACTGGCTCAGAACCTCTTGATTGGCACACCTGCAGCCGATGGCGCACAAAGCAAGCTTAACGAAGCCAAAGCACGCTCCGCTTGCGATGAGCGCAGGCGTCTTGTGGTGGTGGCACCGCTAGCGCGGTATCGCGAAGGTCTGGAATCATCCACAACCCTCCCAATTGCCGGGTTTCATGGCATCCCCCACCTGGTCGTCAGCGACGAAGTGCGTGAGCATTGGCAAAGCCGATACGCCCGCGAACTGGGTGCTTGGTTCACTGCTCAACCGACAATCGTCATTGCGCAAACTGATGCACCCACAATCGTCGCTGGCGCCCTGCAGGCCGAGGTCAATGATCTGGCACTGATGTGGGTCACTAAAGAATGGATACCCGTTGACTCAGGGTTTGAGGCCTTGATTGCTGAGAAGCTTGTTGCTGAGCAGCGTCGATTTGAAAAGCCGCTGCGTTTCGATAGCCAGGACGCCGTATTTCCAGACTTCTGGCTCAAGGATCGAGGCGCACCTATCCCCATGGAAGTGTGGGGTATGACGACGCCCGATTATCAGACGCGCAAACAAGAGAAGATCGCACACTACGACGCCCAATACGGACCAGGTAACTGGTGGTCCTGGAATGGCGCCGCCGGGGACCAGGTCCCCGACTTTCCCACTGACCACCAATGACCCATGGGCACTGCATTGACTGAGCAATCTGGGTTGGCAAACAAGGTAAGCATCCTGTGAATACTTTAAACAAGCACGAGCACGGCCCACCCAGCGACCAGAACGACAACCCGAATCAGATCACGCCGATTCGGGTCTATGTCGTTTTTAGAAACCCAGAGCAAGCAGAGTTGTTTGAAAAGCTGCTCAGAAGACTCACCCGCGCCGACCTGCATGCCTTGCTCTTTCCTGAGACGGACGTTAACGCGTTGTTGGCCGCTGTGGGTTGCGTAAGAGGACCACTTAAACAACTTCGCAAAATGCCCAACTCAACGCAAGAGCGTTAATGGAAAGTGATTACTGAACGATGAGAGAATCCTATGACAACGATTCTGCCAAAAGCGGACCTTGTCGAGCTGACAGGCTACCATCTGGCTGCAAAGCAAAAGAACGTCCTTGACCAGCTTGGCATTCCCTACAAAGAAGTGTCGGGGCGGCCTATCGTCCTTTCCGAACACGTTACTGCTTGGGTTGAAGGACGCAAAATTAAAAAATCAGTTGAGCCTGATTTTTCGATGGTACGTTGATGGTTAATACTTTCCCGAAACTACGTCATCATGCGCGAAAGCGCAAAAGTGGACGCGTCGTCATATATTATTTTTATGATATGCGAGGAACGGGCAAGCCTGATGTGCCTTTAGGTACTGATTATGACCAGGCTATTGTCCGCTGGGAGGAAATTCATAATCACCAACCTCGCATTGCAGGAACGCTAGAAGAAGCGTTTGCACGTTGGGAACAAGAAGTTCTTCCAGGCTACAAAAATAAAGGCACCCGAGACGGATATGTGCGTCATTTGCGCAAGATACGCCCAGCATTTGGCATGTCAACTTGGGATGCCATCTCGGTATCGCATTTAAAAGGATACCTAAAGGCCAGAAGCGCAAAAACACAAGCCAACCGTGAAATGTCCTTGTTGTCCATTGTTTGGAACTGGGCACGCCTAGAGGGGTTAACTGACAAGCCCTGGCCAGCCGCTGGCATGGAAAGATCTGGATGGAAGAACAAGGAGAAGGCGCGAACGTTCGAGGTCACAGATGACTTATTCGACGCTGTATATGATGAAGCTGACCAGGTTCTAAAAGACTGCATGGACATATCAACAGCTACAGCGCTTCGAATCACGGATGCCCACACGATCTTGATGCCAGTCAACGGCAAATTAATCATTTCTGCGAGCAAAACAGGTAAGCCAGCTTATTTTGAGATCGAATCGTCGCCAACCCTATCTGCAATTCTCAGGCGAAGAGAGAACATAAAAGCCGATCACGATATGTTTCTATCGACATCAACCGGCCGTAAAGTTACATATTCAATGCTACGGGCGCGATGGGAAGAGGCGCGTGATAGTGCGGCAAAAAAAGCCGAAGCCAATGGCAATGAAACATTAGCTAGAGAGATTCGAAAAATGTTTCTCAGGGACATGAGAAAACGAGCCAGTAACATGGTTGAAACGATTGAAGAGGCATCGCAGTTGCTACAACACAGTAGCATCCACGTCACTCGAAAGCATTACCGAACCAGGCCGGAAAAGCTTCGTACAGTGCGTTAGCCTATGTTCCGCATTGCAAAATCGTCATAGTGACGACGTGTCAGAGAAATGCGGAACATTTCACGCGGAAAAGCGCAGGGTTAAGCCATTTCGATAAGCGACTTAAAATCTCTCGATCTTTGATCGTGCCGGTTCGATTCCGGCTGGACGCACCAAGCAATATATTCGGCGCTTCACGGCGCAAAAAAACCGCGTAATTTTTTACGCGGTTTTTTTATGCCCAGGCTCTTTGCCCATTAGCGTGGGGCACACACTCGTCAGCGCCGGCCAATGACGCCCGGCTTTAAGCGCCTCTGACGCCAGACACCCCAAGCCTGCCGACTATTGCTCCAGGCAAGGCTCAAAGTGGCCCGACACAGGGTTACGCAAGTACAGCAACCCGGTCGCAACGCCGAAATACGCGCCATGCAACTCAAGCTCGCCGGCTTCAACACGACGACGAATAAACGGGAACGTCATCAGATTATTCAGACTGGCTTCGACAACAGCTAGCTCGAGGCGCTTCAAGTCGGCCTTGTAATCGCCCGTTGACGCACCCAGGCTTTCGGCTACCGGCTCGATCTGCGACATCCACTTGCGAATGAAGTCGCCCTGGCTAAGCGGTTGGGCCTTGTCATGAAACGCCTTTACACCACCGCAAGACGCGTGCCCGAGCACCACGATATGCTTGACGTTTAACCCATTAACGCCGAATTCGATGGCCGCACTGGTACCGTGATATGAAGACTCGGTGTCAGCCTCGAAGGGTGGCACCAGGTTGGCAACGTTACGCACGACAAACATTTCGCCCGGGCCCGCATCAAAAATTACTTCCGGCGACACGCGCGAGTCACAACAGCCGATCAGCATGATCTCGGGGTTTTGACCTTTTTCTGCCAACTTCATATAGCGGCTGCTTTCGGTCTGGAAGCGGCCGTCCAGAAAGTGTTGATAGCCTTCGGTGAGTCGTTCTGGAAACATAAAATGACCTCTTGGTATTGTTGTTGGTTAGTCATGCACTGCAAAAAAAAGCACAAAAAATGCAACCCCACAGGGCGCACTTTTTGTGCTTTATAGCAGCTACCGGGCCTGAAAAATACATGTCAGACCCAGCCACTACGACAATCAGGCATCAGGAGCCGATGCGGCAGGCGCCGCAGGGCCGCCCTGTGCCTCGATGCCACCAATAGCCTTGATGGACAAACGCAGGCGACCTTTGTCGTCGGCCTCGATGACCTTGACCTTGACGACCTGACCCACTTTAAGCACATCGTTGATGTTGTTAATGCGGTAGTTGGCGATTTCGGAGATGTGCAGCAGACCATCGCGCCCCGGCAGAACCTGAACAATGGCGCCGAAGTCGAGCAAACGCAACACAGGGCCTTCGTAGTCTTGACCCACTTCGACGTCGGCCGTCAGCTCTTTGATGCGACGCTCGGCTTCGTGAGCACGATCGAGGTCTGCGCTGGAGATGGTGATGGTACCGTCGTCTGCGATATCGATTTGCGTACCGGTTTCTTCGGTAAGCGCGCGAATGGTGGCGCCGCCCTTGCCGATGACGTCACGGATTTTCTCGGGGTTGATCTTGACCGAGATCATGCGTGGTGCAAACGCCGACAGTTCGGTGCGCGAACCGTCGATGGCTTCTTGCATTTTGCCCAGAATATGCAAACGGCCTTCACGCGCTTGTGCCAAAGCAACCTGCATGATTTCTTTGGTAATACCCTGGATTTTGATGTCCATTTGCAGCGCGGTAATACCATTGACGGTACCGGCCACTTTAAAGTCCATATCGCCCAGGTGGTCTTCGTCGCCCAGGATATCGGTAAGCACGGCGAACTTGCCGCCCTCTTTGATAAGACCCATGGCCACACCGGCAACGTGCTCTTTAAC
Organism: Pusillimonas minor; assembly: GCF_014237865.1. Taxonomy (GTDB): domain Bacteria; phylum Pseudomonadota; class Gammaproteobacteria; order Burkholderiales; family Burkholderiaceae_B; genus Neopusillimonas; species Neopusillimonas minor. The sequence continues at coordinate 25,554 of NZ_JACJUU010000018.1, read as the reverse complement.
AGGCACGCCGGCATCCATCATGGCCAGCGAACCACCGCAAACCGACGCCATGGATGACGAACCGTTGGATTCGGTGATCTCGGACACGATACGAATGGTGTACTGGAATTCGTCGGCGGCAGGCAGCGTGGAAATAAGTGAACGCTTGGCCAAACGACCATGGCCAATTTCGCGACGCTTGGGCACACCAAAACGACCGGTTTCGCCGGTGGCGAACGGAGGCATGTTGTAGTGCAGCATGAAGCGGTCACGCGACTCGCCCATGATGGAATCGATGATTTGTTCGTCTTGCTTGGTGCCCAGCGTGGCGACAACCAGGGCCTGGGTTTCGCCACGCGTAAACAACGCGCTGCCGTGGGCACGAGGAAGAACGCCCAGACGGATGCTGATAGGACGAACGGTACGCGTGTCGCGGCCGTCGATACGGGGCTCGCCCGACAGGATCTGGCTGCGAACAATGGCGGACTCGAGATCGAACAGGATATTTTCGACTTCGACGGCATCGGGAGCGGCCTCTTCTTTGGCAGCCGCGTGTTCTTGGAGCTTGGCCTTGACGTTGGCATAGACGTTACGAACGGCCTCGGTACGCGCCTGCTTTTCGCGGATTTGATAAGCGGCAGACAAATCGTCGCCCGCGGCAGCTTTAACGGCCGTAATGAGTGGCTCGTTTTTGGCTGCAGGCTGCCAGTCCCATTCGGGCTTACCGGCTTCGGCCACCAGGTCGTGGATGGCGTTGATGACGGTTTGCATTTGCTCGTGACCGTAGACCACACCGCCCAACATGACGTCTTCGGGCAGTTGCTTGGCTTCGGACTCGACCATCAGTACGGCCGCTTCTGTACCCGCAACGATCAGGTCCATGCTGGAGGACTTGAGTTGGGTGGTTGTGGGGTTGATAAGATACTGGCCGTCGATATAGCCGACGCGTGCAGCGCCAATGGGGCCGTTAAACGGAATGCCCGAAATAGCCAATGCCGCAGACGCGCCGATCATGGCGGGGATATCGGGGTCGACTTCGGGGTTGACCGACAACGTATGGATAATAACCTGCACGTCGTTGTAAAAACCCTCGGGGAACAAGGGGCGCAACGGGCGGTCGATAAGGCGCGATGTGAGCGTTTCTTTTTCGGAGGGCTTGCCTTCGCGCTTGAAGAAACCACCGGGAATGCGACCGGCAGCGTAGGTTTTTTCGACGTAATCGACAGTAAGCGGGAAAAAATCTTGACCGGGTTTGGCCTTTTTGGCCGCGACTACCGTTGCCAATACAACGGTATCGTCAATCGAGACAACGACGGCGCCGCCGGCCTGGCGGGCGATCTCGCCCGTTTCAAGAACCACGGTGTGCTGGCCGTATTGAAACGACTTGGTCACTTTATTGAACATTATTGACTATCCTTACAATTAAAAAACCGTGCGCACCACGATAGATTTCGTGGTGCGCACGGTTATACATTTGGGGAACCCGCCCCAGATATCACTTACGCAGACCGAGTTTTTCGATGAGCGAGCGATAAGCGTCGGGGTTGCGACCCTTCAGGTAATCGAGCAGTTTACGGCGACGGCTGACCATGCGCAGCAGGCCGCGGCGCGAGTGATGGTCTTTTTTGTGCTCTTTGAAGTGGCCGGTAAGTTCGTTGATGCGTGCGGTAAGCAGCGCAACCTGAACTTCTGGTGAACCAGTGTCGCCTTGGGCGCGTTGGAACTGGGAAACGATTTCTGATTTTTTGATTTCTGCTACAGACATACTAGACCTCGAAGACAGGCGACAGGGCCGAGGTGCCCTGACGTGAGATTAAAAGCAACAATGCAATAACCCGCCACAACGGCGAGCAACCGGCATTATAACGGATTCGGTAGAATTTGCAGATCAGCCGACGTGCAGGAAAAAATATGCCCTATTACCGAGCAAAACCCGAAGCAGACCGCCCCAAGACAAAACGCGCCTCGCGAACGAAGATGGCGAGGCGCCACCCAGACCAAGAAGCGGCAAAGACCAGCAATCGCTTGAAGCTATGGGTGGGATACTGGCGCCGTACGTTAAGCACGGCCGCCGCTGTGCTTTTGCTTTCGGCGCTAACCGCCTGCGCAAACATGGCCAAAGTGCCGCCCGGCACTCCGGCAAACCAGGTGATTAGCCAGTTTGGCCAGCCTACCTACACCTGCCCGCTTGATAACGGCGGCCGGCGCCTGATCTGGAGCATGCAACCCTTTGGCCAACAGGCGTGGGGCACCAATACCGATGCCGAAGGGCGGGTGGAGTCGGTTGAACAATTACTGACAGACGCCCATTTTCAGGTATTGAAATCGGGCGAGTGGACACCCGAAAGACTGCTGTGCGAGTTTGGACCACCTGCCGAGAAAACCGGAGTCGGCTTACCCTCTTCAATACAAATTGTCTGGAGCTGGCGCTATATGCAAGACGGCGTCTGGTATTCGATGATGCACGTTTACCTGGGCCAAGATGGCGAGCGCGTCACCCGGTTCCACCCCGGCCCCGACCCCCGCTACGAGGGCGACCGGTTTTGGTGGTTTTAACGCCAACGCAAATTAGCCGTCTTGGGAGGTGTCGGTAACGTCGGTGCCGTCGGGGCGGCGGAAGCTAAGTTGGCGCGCCTTGCGCAGGCGCCATAAAAAGACGCCCCACCCCGACAGGCCATATATAACGAACAGGCCAAAAAGCACCAGTGGCGGGTCACTGGAGACAAACACAAACGCCGCCACCACAACCAAAATGACCCAAAACGGCACACTGCGCCCCAGCGCAAAAGACTTGCCGCTGTAAAAAGGCAGATTGGTCACCATGGCCACACCGGCGTACACGGTAAGGGCAAAGGCTATCCAGGCAATGGTGCCATCGGCCAATTGAAACTTGTTGTCGACCGCCAGCCACATAAAACCGGCCAGAAGCGCCGCTGCCGCCGGGCTGGGCAAACCCTGAAAGAAACGCTTGTCGACGACGGCAATATTGGTGTTGAAACGCGCCAGACGAAGCGCTGCCCCCACGACATAAATAAAAGCGGCCAGCCACCCCCAACGCCCCAGGCCATTTAGCGACCACTCGTAAAGAATAAGCGCTGGCGCAATACCGAAAGAGGTCATATCGGACAGCGAGTCGTATTGCTCACCAAACGCCGATTGGGTGTTGGTCAGCCTTGCCACCCGGCCGTCCATGCCGTCGAATACCATGGCCAAAAAAATGGCTATCGCCGCCAACTCGTACCGACCATTCATGGCCTGCACAATGGCGTAAAAGCCGGCAAACAAATTGGCGGTGGTAAAGGCATTGGGCAGCAAGTAAATACTACGCCGGCGACGGGTTTCGTCGTTGAAAGAATTAGGCATATTCAGGTGTACGGTTGAATGAGCGGATTAGGCCGACCTGCTGCCACCTGCGCGCCGGAGAAAAAACGGACGCGCAAGGTGTAACCATGGCGAGATTACTGTTCGGGCAGTTCGGCCAGTACGGTACTGGTCGCGCTGACCTTATCACCAATAGACACGCGCGGGCGCGAACCCAGCGGCAGGTAGACGTCGACGCGCGAACCAAAACGGATAAACCCGTAACGTTGGCCGCTGTAGAGCTGGTCGCCCGGTTTAGCGTAACAAAGAATACGCTTGGCGACCAGACCGGCCACCTGCACCGCCGTTACGGTATGGCCCGACGCGGTACGAATGACCATGGCGTTGCGTTCGTTCTCCAGCGATGCCTTGTCGAGCGCAGCATTGACGAATTTGCCGGGAAAGTAATCGACCGAAACCACCGAACCATTCACCGGCGCGCGATTTGAGTGCACATTGAACACGTTCATGAACACACTGATTTTCAGGGCGCGACGCTGTGCATAGGTGTCGTCGACCTCTTCGACCGCCACAATACGGCCATCGGCCGGGCTAAGTACATTATTGGCGCCGTCGGGCGCCATACGCGCCGGGTCACGAAAAAACTGCAACACGAACAACGACAGCAGCCAGAATACAACTGACGCCCCTGGCGACCAGAACGTTACCAAAATAGAGATAACAACGATACCTGCCAGGAAGGGCCAGCCTTCGCGCGCGATAATCGGATGTGGGTACGATGGTTTATGCATAATTTATTTGAGACAAAAAAACGGCGGGGCCCGGTCTTGCAGCCTATTGTGCGACCTGACCCCGCCGGTTTTGTTGGAACTACTTAGTTCTTGGACTGATCAACCAGCTTGTTGGCTGCAATCCAGGGCATCATGGCGCGCAACTTGCCGCCCACCTGCTCGATTTGCGATTCGGCGTTGATACGACGACGCGAAATGAGCGTAGGAGCACCGGCCTGGTTTTCCAGGATGAAGCTCTTGGCGTATTCGCCGGTCTGGATGTCTTTCAGGCACTGGCGCATGGCTTCTTTGGTGGCATCGGTCACGATACGGGGGCCGGTGACGTACTCACCGTACTCGGCGTTGTTCGAGATCGAGTAATTCATGTTGGCGATGCCGCCTTCGTAGATCAGGTCGACGATGAGCTTGAGTTCGTGCAAGCACTCGAAGTAAGCCATTTCAGGCGCGTAGCCAGCTTCAACCAGCGTTTCGAAACCGGCCTTGATCAGTTCGACGGCACCACCGCACAGAACAGCCTGCTCGCCGAACAAGTCGGTTTCGGTCTCTTCGCGGAAGTTGGTTTCGATGATGCCGGCGCGGCCGCTACCAATGGCGCTGGCGTACGACAATGCGATGTCGCGGGCAGAACCGGACTTGTCTTGGTAAACGGCAACCAGTGCAGGTACGCCGCCACCCTGGCGGTAAGTGCCGCGAACGGTGTGGCCAGGCGCCTTGGGCGCAACCATGATGACGTCGACGTCGGCGCGAGGCTGAACCTGACCGTAGTGAACGTTGAAGCCGTGTGCAAACGCCAGCGCAGCGCCGGGCTTGAGGTTGGCTTCGATCTGGGTGCGATAGACTTCGGCGATGTTTTCATCGGGCAGAAGAATCATGACCAGGTCGGCGGTTTTAACCGCGTCGGCAACTTCAGCAACTTTCAGGCCGGCGTTTTCGGCTTTCGACCACGAGGCACCGCCTTTGCGCAAACCGACAACGACATTGACCCCGGACTCGTGCAGGTTGAGTGCGTGGGCGTGGCCTTGCGAACCATAACCAATAATGGCGACCTGTTTGCCCTTAACCAGCGAGAGGTCACAATCTTTGTCGTAAAAAACTTTCATTTATAAGTGCTCCAAGCGTATTTTCTTGTAAACCGCGAAGTGCGCAGTTTATAGGATTTGAATAAATGGGTTAAACAGCGGCCCCACCCAAAGCAGGTGGGGCCGCTGGAACAACATGACTACAATTTTAGAACACGTTCGCCACGGCCGATGCCGGACACGCCGGTACGAACGGTTTCGAGGATGGCGCTGCGGTCGAGTGCACCGATGAAGGCTTCGATTTTGCCCTGGTCGCCGGTGAGTTCGATGGTGTAGGCCTTGTCGGTAACGTCGATGATGCGACCGCGAAAAATATCGGCCATGCGCTTGAGCTCGTCGCGCTCTTTGCCCACCGCCCGCACCTTGATCAGCATCAGTTCGCGCTCGATGTGCGGCCCTTCAGACAAATCGACCACCTTAACGACGTCGATAAGACGGTTAAGGTGCTTGGTGATTTGTTCGATGACTTCGTCAGAACCTTGCGTGACCACGGTCATGCGCGACAGGGTTTCGTCTTCGGTGGGGGCCACGGTAAGCGTTTCGATGTTATAGCCACGAGCCGAGAACAGGCCCACCACACGAGACAGCGCACCGGGTTCGTTTTCGAGAAGAATGGAAATTACATGTTTCATTGTTATGTCCTTACAGCTCTTCTGAACCCAGCAGCATTTCGGTCAGGCCACGCCCGGCTTTTACCATGGGCCAAACGTTTTCGGTTTGGTCAGTGATGAAGTCGAGGAATACCAGCCGGTCTTTGTACTTGGTAAACGCCTCGCGCAGCGCCGGCTCGACGTCGGCGGGCTTGTCGGTACGGATACCCACATGACCATAGCTCTCGACCAGCTTGACGAAATCGGGCAAGGCATCGACGTAAGACTCGGAATAGCGCGAGCCATAGTCGATTTGTTGCCACTGACGCACCATACCCAGGTACCGGTTGTTAAGGCACAGAACCTTGGGCGTCAGGTGATACTGTTTGCAGGTCGAAAGCTCCTGGATGTTCATCTGGATGGAGCCTTCGCCGGTAATAACGGCAACGTCGCGCCCGGGGTTGGCCATTTGCGCACCCATGGCGTAGGGCAGGCCTACACCCATGGTACCCAGACCACCGGAGTTGATCCAGCGACGCGGCTCGTTGAACCCGTAGTACTGGGCAGCCCACATTTGATGCTGGCCGACATCGGAGGTAACGATGGCTTCGCCGCCGGTGACTTCCCAGAGCTTTTGGACAACAAACTGCGGCTTGATGACACTGGTCGAGTTCTTGAACTTGAGGCACTCTTTGCCGCGCCAGGTTTGCACCTGCTTCCACCAGTCAGCCAGGCGTGCCGGGTCGGTGCGCTCTTCGGCCACAGCCATTTGGGCATACATGGCGTTGAACTCTTGCAGCACGTCTTTGACGCTGCCAACAATGGGCACATCGACCTTGACGCGCTTGGAAATGGACGACGGATCGATGTCGATGTGAATGATTTTGCGTTGGTTTTGCGCAAAATGCTTGGGGTTACCGATAACGCGTTCATCGAAACGGGCGCCCACGGCGACCAGAACGTCGCAATTTTGCATGGCCATATTGGCTTCGTAGGTGCCGTGCATACCCGGCATACCCACGAACTTGTCGTCTGACGCGGGGAATGCGCCCAAGCCCATTAGGGTATTGGTGCAAGGCGCGCCCGCCAAATCAACCAACTGGCGCAGCTCGGGTGCGGCATCGGCCAGCACCACGCCGCCGCCGGCGTAAATCATGGGGCGCTCGGCCGCCAGCAACATTTGCACGGCCTTTTTAATTTGCCCCTGATGCCCTTTGACAACTGGCGTGTACGACCGCAGGGCGACTTCTTCGCGCTGCGCGGTGTACTTGCATGTAGCGACGGTAACGTCTTTGGGGATATCGACCAGAACGGGGCCGGGACGACCGGTTTTGGCAATATAAAACGCCTTGCGCATGGTGTCGGCCAGGTCTTTGACGTCGCGCACCAAAAAGTTGTGCTTGACGCAAGGGCGTGTAATGCCAATGGCGTCACACTCTTGGAAAGCGTCTTCGCCAATGACGGCGGTAGACACCTGACCGCTAAGGATCACCATGGGGATGGAGTCCATGTAGGCGGTGGCAATACCGGTAACGGCGTTGGTTAAACCCGGGCCGCTGGTGACCAGCGCTACCCCGATTTTGTTCGACGAACGCGAATAGGCATCGGCCGCGTGCACGGCGGCCTGTTCGTGACGAACCAGGACGTGTTTGAAGCTGTCTTGTTTGTAGATTGCGTCGTAAATGTAAAGGACCGCGCCACCTGGGTAACCGAAAATGTGATCAACACCTTGTTCGGCAAGGCAGCGTACGACGATGTCGGCGCCATTGAGTTCCATAATAAATTTAATTCCTTTCGTAACCGGCACTGACACCCCGACCGGCCATGACAGCCCGGGCTATACCGACTGCGGCAACATAGTCTGGCGCTTTGTGATTCACGGAACCACGCCACCCAGATACCCTGCCGATTCGGCACACACCCATCGAGATGCAGTACGCGCATTCGGGTGAATGCAAGAGGTAGAAACGGAATGCGTTGACACACACGTTTGTGACGCGGCCAACAGCAAGTTGATTTAGGGCGCAAAAAACCGGGCGGGTACGCCGGCAAAGCAAAACCTTACACAATCCGCCAATGATATTTGACAGATTAATCGGGTAATTTACCGCGTTGCAGCATCAGAATCAAATCGAAGCCCGTGAAAGCGATCAAAATGCAACGCTTAATCTCTATACTAGACACTTTCGTTGTGCAATTGACACCAGAATGACCGCCACCCTGCCGCTGCTCCAACGTTTTTTTTACAGCCACTACTTTTTTGGCGGGCTGCGACAAGCCACCGGCGTGATCATCCCGGCACTGTTTGCAGGGCTGGTGCTGGGCGAATACGGTCTGGGCATGGTGGCCTCTATTGGCGCGGCCTGCGTTGCGGTCATCGACCAACCCGGCAGCCCTCGCCGCTACAGCGTCAACACCATGCTGGGTGCGGTATTGCTGGGCACCGCGACTACGGTCGTTACCGGGCTTAGTGCATCACACACCACCCTCATCTGGTTTGTCATCCCGGCGCTGTGTTTTTTGTTCTCGATGTTTACCGTGTATGGTCGCCAGGGCGGCCTGATGGGCTACGCCTGCCTGTTCATCATGACCCTGACCATGCGCGAAGCGCTTGAGCCCCACGAAATACTGATCCATTCTTTAAGCTCGTTTGCGGGCGGCCTGTTTTATTTTTTGTTCAGCAGCGCCGTTCACCGCGTGTTCTGGCACCGCGAAGAACAGCAGGCGCTATCGGTTGCCCTGTTTGCCACCGCCGACTACATCGATACGCGGTCAAGGCTGTACGACGTCACGCTCGACCTCGAAGACTCTTACCGCCAGCTTATGCGCACGCAATCGGCCATGACCGAAAGCCAGCAGGCGGCGCGCAACACGGTGCTGCGGGAACTGCCAACCGGCAAGTCAAGATCAGACCGGCGGCGTTACGCGGCCTTGAATATCTTTATAGATATGGTGGCCTTGCTTGATACCCTGGTGGCCACGCAAACCGACTACGCCACACTGCACCGGAACCTGCACGACAGCGACCTGCTGGTGTTTGCGCGCGACGCCCTGCGCAAACTGGCCAACAACACACGGCAAATTGCGCTGGATGTCGCTCGCGACCGCCCTGTTACCGAACGCAGCAGCGTCAAGGCCGAAATTCGAGCCATCGAATACGAGCTTGAACAATACCGCCAGCAGGGGCTGGCCGACACCCAGCCCGAGGTATATGCCTTGCTGGTTCAAGTGCTGCGACGCCTGCGCAATGCGGCTCGCATTGTCGAGCGCATGACCGAACACACCCAGCCCAAGCAATCATTCGAACTTGTCGACATGCGGCTGGACAAAACACTGGGCCGTTTTTTATCGCATAACGAATTGCGGCTGGGCATGATCACCAGTAACCTGCGGCTGGACTCGCCCAGTTTCCGCTACTCGATTCGGGTAGCGATTGCCGCCACCCTGGCGCTGGTTGTCGATGCCATACTGACGGCCGTATTGGCGTCGCAGCCCGATGGCGCGTCGATTGAAATTCACGGGTACTGGATTATCTTGACCACTGTTGTGGTGATGAAGCCAGGCTATGCCCTGACCCGGCAACGCAACCTGTTTCGTCTGGCCGGCACATTTTTGGGGTGCGTACTGGCATTTGCCATGTTCAACCTTAACCCCAGCACCAACATTTATTTCACGGTTCTGGTGGCCGCGTGCATACTGGGTTACAGCATGGTCCAGGTCAATTTCATGATGTCGGCCGCGTTGAACACACTGTGCCTGATGCTGGCGTTTCATTTCTTGTCGCCCGCTACCAACTTCCTGATCGGTGAACGCCTTCTTGACACGCTGCTGGGCAGCGCACTGGCGCTGGGATGCAGCTATATATTGCCGTGGTGGGAACACAATTTTATGGGCTCGCTGGCGGCTGCGGCCAAAAACGCCAATGCCAAATTTTTCAGGGCCGGCATGCACTATGCAAACCTGAGCCGCAAACTGATGCAAGCGACCGACCTTGACGAACCTGCACGCCAGGCCCTGACCCGCGAGGTGGAAGAAGCCGATGTCGCCTGGCGACTGACCCGCAAAAACGCCTACATTGCCCTGGGCAACTTTACAGCGGCGTTTTACCGCATGATGGCCGAACCCGTGCGCCGCCAGCGCAATGTACCCGAGCTTAACCACCTGCTTATTCAGAACCACTTGCTGGCCTCGCAGATCAGCGCGGCCATCCCGTTATTGGCTCAGCTACCCGATGTTCCCGACGGGATACGGTTGTCGCTTGAAGCCATTGAGGAATACCTGAGCGACAAAGACGCCAACCCGCCGCAGTCAATTGAAACTGAAGGCGAGCTGGCGGCCCTGGCTTACCCGGTGAAGCAAATGCTTAAAGCAACTCAGCTGATTCGACAGGAAATGCGGGCGCTGACGCCGGGAACGGCATAACCCGCTTTTCCTTACAAGTGTTCGAGCTTTTTAGGTTGCTTGCTGGCAAAGTACCAAATACCCGCGGTAGTTTGCAGGGCAAGCAAAATAACCCACGCGGCAATATGGGCCTGGGCCGGATACACGCCCACACTAATGGGTTCCCACAGCTCAACCACCCAGCCTACGGCATTCTGGAACAGGAAAATAAGGAAGAACACCAGCATATTGAAACTGGTGCCGACACGCCCCAGGGTATGACGAGGAAAGGTTTCGACCAACACCGCGTAAATAAGCGCATTGGTGCCGCCCAGGAAACCGTAGGAGATCCAGAAAAAGGCGCGCGGCAATGGCACATCAAGCAAAATCAGCACCTCGGTCACCACGAACAGGGCCAGCAACAAGCCACAGAAGTGGTAGAGACTGATACCCCAGCGCTCAACCCGCCGGGCCACGAGCCCAGAAGCGGCACTCCCGAACACGGCCGCAAACCCCAGCAGCGACACCAGGCCGTCTACCGTCGCACCGGGCAGCCCGTTGACATCGAGCAGGTACGGCTTCACCCATAAAGACTGCACCGCATAGAAGGTGCCGGCCACAATGGACGGGAACAACAAAATTTGCCAGAAGGCACGCGTGCGGGCGATTTCCCAGGTGCCGCGAAGCTGGTCGCCCATTGTGGGACGCTTGCGATTATGCAACGGGGCCGTGTCGTGCGCACCAAACAACAGGCACAACGAAACCATGACCGTCAGTGCCGCCAACCAGAAACTGGCCGTACGCCATGTAATGACGTCGAGCACCAGCGACAAGGGTGTCCCCACCACAGCCCCGCCCAACCCGCCAAGCGCCACGACCGCGCCGTTGATCATGGGCAAACGATGGGTGGGGAAGGTAAGGGCCATGGCCTGGAACGCCGCCCCCAGACAAACGGCCACGCCCACGCCAATGACAAAGCGGCCCAGCATCAGACCCCACATGGTGTCGCTAAGCGCGAAGATTACCGAACCGACAGCGGCCACCAGCACGAGTACGCCGTTGACCTTGCGCGGCCCCCAGGTATCTAGCGCTGCGCCTGCCGGTATCTGGGTTAACGCAAAACCCAAAAAATACAGGCTGGTCAGCAGGCCCAAGTCGGCTGCCGAGAGCCCGATTTCTTCGATGAGAAAGCCCGAAAAGCCAATATTGACGCCACGATACAGATACGAGACAAAATAGCCGAACGAGAAGAATAGAAAAATACGGGTTGAATTGGTCATAGCCTGCCTGCCGCTTAGCGTTCGGGGCGACGGAAGACCAGCTTCAAGTCGGAAGACGCGTCGGCATGGAAGGTATAGCCCTCGGCGTTAAAACCCTTGAGCTTTGCAGGATCGGTAATCTGGTTTTCGATAATGTAACGGGCCATTAGGCCGCGGGCACGCTTGGCATGAAAGCTGATGACTTTCCAGTTGCCGTTTTTCTCGTCCTGAAAAACACACTGCACAATGCGGGCGTTTAGCGTTTTCTGGTCGACGGATTTGAAATACTCTTCGGACGCCAGGTTTACAATTGTGTCGGCCCCCTGCTCTACCAAACGCGCGTTCAGGTACTGGGCAATGTCGCTACCCCAGTAGTCGTACAGGTTCTTGCCTTTGTCGGTCGCCAAACGTGTACCCATTTCAAGGCGGTATGGCTGCATCAGGTCGAGCGGGCGCAAAACGCCATATAAGCCGCTTAATATAGCCACGTGCTGCTGCGCCCAATCGAGCTGTTCTTCGGACAATGCGGGGGCATCGAGACCTTCGTAGACATCGCCGTTAAACGCCAGGACGGCCTGACGGGCATTGGTCTGGGTAAACTTTGGGGTCCAGGCTGCGTAGCGCTCTACGTTCAGGGCGGCCAGGTTGTCACTCAGGCTCATCAGGCCGGCAATTTCGGAGGCCGACTTTTCTTTAAGTACGTTGATCAACCCCTGGGCCTGCTTAACGAATAAGGGTTGCGTGTGCGTTGTTGTGCGCACGGGCGAGTCGTAATCGAGTTTTTTGGCGGGAGACAGAAGCACTAGCATGTTTAAAAACGTTCCTGATCGCAAAAATTGAATAGGTATTTCGGTAATAGCAACGCCGACGCAAAGCGCCGACGGGTGTGCAAGCCAAGGTCAAAAGTCGCGGGGATTAACGCGCCGTCCAGCCGCCATCCATAGACAGGCTGGCGCCGGTCATTTGTTCGGCCGCATCTGACGACAGAAAGACTGCAGCGGCACCAAGCTGTTTTGGGGTTACGAACTGCAACGAGGGTTGCTTCTCGCCCAGCAGGTCTTTGGCGGCGGTTTCGATATCGGTGCCGTTTTTCTCGGCCAGCGCTTCGATTTGGCGCTCGACAAGGGGGGTGCGCACCCAGCCCGGGCAGATGGCGTTGGCGGTAATGCCGTTGCCGGCGTTTTCAAGCGCGGTTACTTTTGTCAGGCCAACCACGCCGTGTTTGGCTGCAACATAGGCCGACTTTTGCGGCGATGCGACCAAACCGTGGGCAGACGCAATATTGATGATGCGCCCCCACCCCTGGCGCTTCATGTAAGGCAGCGCGGCGGCGGTGCCATGGAACACGGCCGAGAGATTCAGGGCAATAATGGCGTCCCAACGGTCAACCGGGAAATTTTCGATAAGGTCGGTATGCTGGATGCCGGCGTTATTGACAAGGATATCCAGACCGCCGCCCAATACTGTTGCGGCGTCGTCTATAAATTTGCGGGTTGCGGCGGCCTGCGACAGGTCGGCGGCAATGTAGTAGGCCTTGACCGCAAACTCAAGTTCTATATTGATACGAGCCTGTTCGATGTCGTGTGCATCGCCAAACCCGTTAATAACAATATCGGCGCCGTTGGCCGCCAGTTCGCGGGCAATGGCCAAGCCGATACCACTGGTCGACCCTGTTACAACGGCGCGTTTACCTGTCAGCATGCAACCCCCTTCGTATTGGTTTTTGAGCTTAAAGCCGTACTGTATTCTATAAAACTTAATCAGTACACTGCGCAAATGCACCAAACCGCTGCCCGCCATTCGAATTTATGCCCATAAGGCCCGGGCACCGTGCAAAAAATAAATACCTCTGCTAGAATTGCGGTCTTGCTGGTAGACCGCAGCACGGACAGGTGGCAGAGTGGTCGAATGTACCTGACTCGAAATCAGGCGTACGTGCAAGCGTACCGTGGGTTCGAATCCCACCCTGTCCGCCAGGCAGTCTATATTTAAGCGCCCCCCCGGGGCGCTTTTTTATTTGATTTTTCAGCTCTCCTCCATCTAGGGGCTCTTCCCCATTTTCGGGCGATACGCACTCACTAGACACGGTTAATCACACCGCTCCAACCGCAGGTTCTGTCGCATTTTCGGGCGATACACATTCATCAGACCTGGGTGCTGTCCGGGTTCTTGACTCGGGCGGTGTCAGGGCCGTGTGGCAACGGGCATCGCACGGCCCCGTTGGGGCTGCCCGCCGTCCAGACCTTGCCCGTGGCGGACGCGGAACTCGTGGGCTCGACCCGATGGGTCGAAAACGCCCACTCAAACAGCCGCGTCCTTGCATCCACGGTCAAGGCCTTACCGTCGGCGTGCTCAAAGCCCTTTCGCCCCACGGCCCTGACACCGTCCTGGGCTCAGACTCTCATGCAGCGGGAGCCACTTATATTTATTGATTCAAGCTTACAAAAACTTATAACCCGCGCGTGAACGCACCTACTAGCATCCAGATCATCAACGGGCGTGGCTTTAGACAGAGTGCGTCTTCAGCCAGTCACGCAAGGCGCTATTCATTCGGGTCTGCCACCCCTCCCCACCCGCTTTAAACGCGGCCACAATATCTGCGTCATAGCGCACAGTCAGCTGAACCTTGGGCGAGGAGCTCTTGGGACGACCAACACGCTTTAGTTGTCGAAACTCTGCTTTCGACAACTCGTAAGTATCTGGATCAGCCTTGATACCCGCATTGATCGCCACGTCTTCTTCCGGAGTTGGCATTACCAACCCTTTCTTAGTTGTCGACATAGTTTTTCACCTCTCTGCTGTTGGCTTTTCGCAAGCTGATGACATGCATCGTGTCCTGCCGCTGTGTAAACACCACGCAATAAAGCCGATTATCAATCACGCCATAACCAATCTCACGCAACTCGCCATAATCGCGTCGGGTGTCTGGCTTGGCCATCACATCAGACCAATCCAACTCGCGCGCAAGCAGAAGAGATACCCCGTGCTTGGCTTGGTTGGCTTTGTCTTTGGTGGGATCAAACGTGATTTCCATGCAGTTATTGTAGTTACAAAAAATCTGGAGTGCAATTTATTTTTGTAACTACAGAAGGTTAAAGCCTGCGAACAAAAGCAATACCCAATCCGCCGGCACCCACCTTACCAAACGCTTTCCAAACTTTACTTGACCTTTCCTGACCTTTTCCTGAAACTTTCCTTGTATAGGCTTGACACGTTCTGGCTGCAACCTGGAACGACGCTTAATAGGGTATTGCTATCAGGTTTATTTAAATAATAAACTTTACTAATCTGACAGCCTGCTTAACAATGGCCCTTGTACCAACGCACGTTAATTCGTAACGCAACAGGAGCGCGACATGGAAAATAACCAGACAAACGCAGGCCAATGCCCGGTAATGCATGGCGGCAATACCGCATCCAGCCAAGGGCCCATGGCCTGGTGGCCCGAAGCCCTGAACCTCGACATCTTGCACCAGCACGACAGCAAGACCAATCCGCTAACCGGCTTCAATTACCGTGAGGCCGTAAAAACCCTCGACGTTGACGCGCTGAAGCGAGACCTGGCCGAGCTGATGACCAATAGCCAGCCCTGGTGGCCGGCCGATTGGGGACACTATGGCGGCTTGATGATTCGCATGGCTTGGCACGCCGCCGGCACCTACCGCGTAGCCGATGGCCGCGGTGGCGCAGGAACAGGGAACCAGCGGTTTGCGCCCCTTAACTCCTGGCCCGACAATGGCAACCTTGACAAGGCCCGTCGCCTGCTCTGGCCGATCAAGAAAAAATACGGTAACAAAATCAGCTGGGCTGACCTGATTGTTCTGGCCGGCAATGTGGCATACGAATCAATGGGCTTCAAAACGTTTGGCTTTGCATTTGGCCGCGAAGACATCTGGCACCCTGAAAAAGATATTTACTGGGGCTCCGAGAAAGAATGGCTGGCCAAGAGCGGCAGCGAAGGCAGCCGTTACAGTGGTGAGCGCGATCTGGAAAACCCGCTGGCCGCAGTGATGATGGGTCTGATCTACGTTAACCCCGAAGGCGTTGATGGCAACCCCGACCCGCTGAAAACCGCAAAAGACATGCGCGTGACGTTTGAGCGCATGGCCATGAACGACGAAGAAACGGTCGCGCTGACCGCCGGCGGCCATACTGTTGGCAAAGCACACGGGAACGGAAATGCAGCCAACCTTGGCCCGGCCCCCGAGGGCGCTAACATCGAAGAACAGGGCCTTGGCTGGATCAACCACAAAACGCGCGGCATTGGTCGTGACTCGGTCACCAGCGGCATTGAAGGCGCCTGGACCACCAACCCCACAAAATGGGACGCGGGTTACTTCCAGATGCTGCTCAAGCACGATTGGGAGCAGACAAAAAGCCCGGCCGGTGCCTGGCAGTGGAAGCCGGTCAACATCAAAGAAGAGGACATGCCCGTCGATGTCGAAGATCCATCGATCCGCTGCATGCCCATGATGACCGACGCCGACATGGCCCTGAAAATGGACCCGGAATACCGCAAGATTTCTGAACGTTTTGCGGCTGACCAGGCCTATTTCGAAGATGTATTCGCTCGCGCCTGGTTCAAGCTGACCCACCGCGACATGGGCCCCAAAGCACGCTACATTGGTCCCGAAGTGCCTGCCGAAGATTTGATCTGGCAAGATCCGGTGCCAGCCGGCAATGCAAATTACGATGTGGCTGCTGTCAAGGCAAAAATCATCGCCGCCGGTTTAAGCGTCAGCGACATGGTGTCTACCGCCTGGGACAGCGCACGCACATTCCGTGGCTCCGACTACCGTGGTGGCGCCAACGGGGCCCGCATCCGGCTGGCCCCTCAAAAAGACTGGGAAGGCAACGAGCCTGCGCGCCTGGCCAAGGTTTTGAAAATTTATGAGCAAATCGCAAACGAAACCGGCGCCAGCGTGGCCGACGTCATTGTGCTGGGCGGTAACGTGGGCATCGAACAAGCGGCACAAGCCGCGGGTGTATCGGCCACTGTGCCCTTTGCGCCGGGCCGTGGCGACGCCACACAGGCGCAAACCGATGTCGATTCTTTCGACGTGCTGGAGCCCCTGGCCGACGGTTTCCGTAACTGGCAAAAAACCCATTATGTCGTCAAACCCGAAGAACTGCTGTTGGATCGTGCCCAGTTGATGGGCTTGACCGCCGCTGAAATGACGGTGCTGATTGGCGGCATGCGTGTCTTGGGCACCAACTACGGTGGCGCCGGCCATGGCGTGTTCACCGACCGCGTGGGTGCACTGACCAATGACTTTTTCGTGAACCTGACCGACATGAACTACAGCTGGAAGCCGACGGGTCGTAACAGCTACGACATTGTCGACCGCGCCAGTGGCGTTACCAAATGGACGGCGACACGTGTCGATCTGGTGTTCGGTTCGAACTCTATTCTGCGCGCTTACGCCGAGGTTTACGCCCAGGACGATAACCGCGAAAAGTTCGTCAACGACTTCATTGCTGCCTGGACAAAGGTAATGAACGCTGACCGTTTCGACCTACAGTAAAGCACTGCCCAAGCGGCCGGTAGCTGACAACAGTCGGCTACCGGCTGTTCAAATTGATAAGCTGAATATTCCTGTTTCGGGAATTAATGTTTGCAGCACCGTTGCTATTGGCTGTCACAAAAAGCGAGTACAGTCGTCACCTACATAAACAATTAAACAGGGTGATTTAAAAGCATGGCCTTTGTAGTAACCGAAAGTTGTATTGCCTGCAAGTACACCGACTGCGTCAGTGTCTGCCCCATGGAATGTTTTTTCGAGGGGCCTAATTTCATGGTTATCAACCCCGACGAATGTATTGATTGCTCGATTTGTGTCGGCCAATGCCCCGTCGGTGCCATTGTCGAGGCCAGCGAAATCGCGCCCGACCAGGCGCATTTTGTGCAACTGAACCGTGACCTATCGCACGACCCGCGCTGGAAGCGCATTACACAAGCCAAGCCACCCTTGCCAGAGCATGAGGTCTGGGCCGCTGCAAAAAACAAGCTGCATCTGCTAAAGCAGCAAATCGAAACCTAGCAAAAACACCCATCGCCAGCCGTACCTTTGCCCGATAGAATGGGCCGGTCAACCCGACAAAATATCGGCCAGGCACCATGCCAGTCGCCGCCGCAGCAGCAGCCCCGCCACTCGAGCCGCCCGGTGTGCGGGTTGCATCCCAAGGTCTTCACCAGACGCCACTGCGCGATCCGCAGCATCAGCCATCGCCAAAGCCTCTTCGGGCGAGACCTCGACCAGTGCGTTGACGTGAGGGTTGACTTGCTCGATACGTTGCAGGCTCGCCAGGGTTGCTTCCCGCGAAGAAATTGCACCGGTTCGAATACCCTGCGCCAGCGCCGTTGCGCTCCAGCGCCATAACTCTGAGGGTTGCTGCGCAGGGTCAGAAATTTTTGTCATGTTTGTGTCTCCGTTATTGGTTTATGTGGGCCGGCGGTGGCCAGACCCTGCTAGAACCAGCTTATCAACACGACAGACACCACAACAGCCCCTGCGGCTAACGGCAAAGCAGCATTACGCAAAAACCGCAGGAAATGAAAACAGCGGAATCTCGCAAATACGTCCCGCATATACAACCCGCCGCAATTAGCGCTTTCCGACCCGTGGCGGTGACCTATTTGCCCCTTGCATTTCCACACCCAAGATATACAATAAAAATGTATATCAACATCAGGAAGCTCATCATGCAAGTTGCAAAATGGGGCAATAGTCTTGCGGTGCGCCTCCCTGCCTGCCTGGTCGAGGCACTTGAGCTGCGGGAAGGCGATGACATTGAAATTATTATTGATGACGCAAGAACCTTTGCAGTACGTAAAAAGCCAGGCGCCGACCAATTGCTGAAACGCTTGCGTGCGTTCCGGGGGAAGTTGCCCGCCGACTTCCACTTCGACCGCGAGCAAGCCAATGCGCGCGACTAAATTCGGGCATTTTCTTGACAGTAATGTCGTTTTGTATCTGCTTTCGGCAGACAACCACAAGGCCGATCAGGCCGAACATCTGCTGGCGTCCGGCCCGGTGATCAGCGTGCAAGTGTTAAACGAAGTGGCGCACGTATGCAGGCGCAAGCTGCAAATGACGTGGGACGACATCACCCGGTTTTTGACCCTGGTACGGGGCTTTTGCAAGGTTGTACCCCTTACCGAAACCATTCACGACCAAGGCAGGACAATTTCGGCCCGATACCAGTTACCGTTTTATGATGCCTGCATTGTGGCGGCTGCAGCCGATGCAGGTTGCCACACCTTGTATACCGAAGACATGCACAACGGGCTACAGCTGCCAGACCAACAACTTAGCGTCAAGAATCCTTTCAAATAGCCCCTGCGGCCACCGGCAGAGCAGCATTAGGCAGAAACCGCAGGAAAGACATCAACCTGTTCCTGATCGGGACAACGTTGTCCCGCAGCAAGGCTGACATCTGTTTACAAATGCCATCGATTCTTGCGAGCATTTAGCTTATAGTTCGATGCAGGCCTGATGGCCGCGGCCATTGCCAAAAAACCAAAAAAGGACGACGCACCATGTCTTCACCGTCAGCGCACGAAACCGTAGCCAAGACAACGCAAGACACCGACAGCCGCCTGAAATGGCTGCAAGACCATATACAGTTTGTGCAAGCTTTTGCCAAAAACCCGCTGGGCATCGGCGCCATTCTGCCTTCAAGCCGGGCGCTGGCGGCTGCCATCACGGCCCACCTGCAGCCGGGCGCCGGCAAAGTCCTTGAACTGGGCAGCGGCACAGGCGCTTTCACCCAATATATGCTGGACAGAGGGTTTGACCCGGCCGATCTTGTGCTGGTCGAGCAAGACCCGGCACTGGCCGCCAGGTTACGCCATCGCTTTCCGCAGTCTACCTTGCTGCAAATACCGGCCCAAACCCTGCATTTGCACTACGACACCGCCCAGCGCGATATTGTTGCCACAGTGTGCGGCTTGCCTTTGCGCAACATGAACCACACCATTCATGCGCAAATGCTTGAAGCCACTTTCGAGGCCATGCGCCCCGATGGTGCACTGTATTTGTTTACCTATGGGCTGACATGCCCGGTGTCGGCAGACACGCTAAATGCATTGGGCCTGACCAGCCGGCTGACGGCTTTTGTAGCTAAAAACCTGCCGCCGGCATGCGTTTTTTGTATTTCCAGAGCGCCAGACACGGCCGGTGGCCTGGGCACATAAAAACATCAGCGCAAAGCCGACAGGGCGGCCTCGGGCGCTTTGTCCAGAATTCTGAGCAGTGCAATGGCTGCGCCGGTAGGGCCACGTTTGCCTTGTTCCCAGTTACGAATAGTATTACGCTACACACCGTATGCCCACACTTACCGACAACCAGCGCGATATGGCCGAGGCACTGCCCAGCATGATCTGGACAGCCACCCCAAATGGCCAGGTAGATTACGTAAATCACGTCTTCGAACACTACACCGGGCGCCCTGCCGACCAAGGCGGCGTAATCGACTGGCTGGCGGTTGTTCACCCCGACGACCACGCGCCTACATCGCGTATTTGGGCCAACTGCATCGCGTCGGGCGCCAAGTATCAGGCCGAATTCCGGATTTTCCATCAGCCCAGCAACAGTTACCGCTGGCACCATGTAGCGGCCACCCCCGCACTGCAACCCCGACGGCACAATTCGGCGCTGGTACGGCATCACCACCGACATCCACGACATCAAGCTGGCCAATCAGGCTGTTGACCAGGCCCATGGCGAACTTAAGCGCGTGGTTGCGCTGCAAGCCCTTGAAAGCAAGGTGCTCGACGCCATCAGCCAAGAACGCGAACTACAAGACATACTCGACATCGTCACGCACGCCGTCGACGGCTTCATCCCCGACGTTGTGTCTTCTATTTTGCTGGTAAAAAACGGGCGCTTGTGGCATGGGTCGGCCCCCAAACACCCACAGGACTATATTCAGGCCCTTAACGGCGTAAGCATTGGCGAAGGCTTTGGGTCGTGCGGTACGTCTGCTGCCCGACAACAGCCAGTAATTGTTACCGATATGATCACCGACCCGCTTTGGGCACCCTTTCAAGACATCGTCGACCTTATCGATGCCCGGGCGTGCTGGTCAACCCCGGTTATAGGGGCCACCGGCAAAGTGCTGGCTACGTTTGGCATATACAGCCATCAACCCCAACCGCCTACCGAAGAACAGCTTGCCACCATTAACCATATTTGCCAGTTTGTGCGTGTGGCTATCGAACGCACCCAACAGCGCGAAGCCGCCCGCCAGGTAGAACAGCAACTGCAGGTGTCGCAACGCCGCGAGGCTATCGTCAAGCTTACCGGGGGCCTGGCGCACGACTTTAATAACTTGCTGACGGTCATTTTAAGCAACGCGGGCCAATTGGCAGAAGAACTGGCCGAGGGCAGCGAACACAAGGAAATGGCGCTAGACGTGAAACGCGCGGCGCGCCGCGGTGCCGACCTGATCCGCAACCTGTTGTCGTTTTCAAGGCAACAATTGCTGCAACCCAAGCCGGTGCACGTTAATACCTTGCTTACCGGCATGCAAACCCTGGCCGAACGGGTACTAGACAGCCGCATTACACTTAACCTGGCCCTTAACGCCAACCCGGCCACCATTATGGTTGACCCGGCTCAGCTAGAAAACGCCGTGCTTAACCTGGTGCTAAACGCCCGCGACGCTATTCAGAATTCGGGCACGGTAACACTGCGCACCCGCACCGTTAACCCCCATAACGCCGCCCTGCCTCGGCACCTGCCCCCCGACGCCACCTACCTGTTGCTGGAAGTACAAGACGACGGTCAAGGCATTGCCCCCGATGCCCAAGAACATATTTTTGACCCGTTTTACACCACCAAAAACGTGGGTAATGGCAGCGGGTTGGGCCTAAGCATGGTTGACGGCTTTGTTAAACAGTCAAAAGGTGGCGTCACCGTAACATCGGCCCTAACGCAAGGCACAACCATCGGCCTGTATTTCCCGGTCATGGCCGACGCCGCCACTGCGCCCGGGGCCACTTCCGAAATCAAAACCCCGCCCACCGGCACCGGCAAAATTCTGGTCGTCGAAGACGAACCCGCCGTGCAGGTTACGCTAGTGCGACAGCTACAAAAACTAGGCTACGAAGTGCTGGCCGCAAGCAACGGCCACGAGGGCCTGCTTGAATTGCAGCGCCACCCCGACATTGACCTGTTGCTTACCGACATGATGATGCCCGGCGGCATGGACGGCCAGCAGCTGGCCGCACTGGCGCGCCGCCAAAAGCCCAACATACGGGTGGTGCTGTCGTCGGGGTATTCGCACAAACTGGCCAAAGACCAAGACCGCACCGCCGAAGGCTACTGGCTGCTGCCCAAGCCCTACTTAAGGGTAGACCTGGCCACGTTGCTTAAAAAAGCGCTGTCGGAAGACCCCAAACCGCTATAGCACCCGGCATTGTTTTAATGCTGGGCGTTAGTTACCGGTCATAAACCAATAACAAGCAGGCAACCATTACAATTGCTAGAATGCTGTTTGATTTGATACGTATTGGCCGACCCGTGCATTGGTACCTTATACACACAAAACCGCGCCAAGAAGCCTGTGCGCTGCAAAACCTGCAACAACAGGGTTACACCTGCTATTTGCCACAGCTGTTTCATGAAAAGTTACAGCGCGGCAAAGTCGTTGTGTGCCAAGAAGCTTTGTTCCCCCGTTACTTGTTTATACAACTGGGCGACGACGCCATGGCCCAAAGCTGGGCGCCTATTCGGTCTACCCGGGGGGTTAGCCGGTTGGTTACTTTTGGCACCCAACCCAAAAAAATCGACAACACCCTGGTCGATGCCTTACGCCAGCAAGAAGCCCTGCACACCCGGCCGGTTCCCCTGTTTCAACCAGGCGACCGCGTGCAAATTACTCAAGGCCCATTTAGCGGCATAGAGGGCCTGTTCCAAATAACAGACGGCGAACGCCGCGCCATGGTGCTTATAGAGCTGTTAAGCAAACCCGTTCGCGTCCCCGTTATGCCCGAAGCCCTGGCCAAAGCCCTGTAACCCATGCACCCTACCCCCAATAACGCCTTGCCCGGGCGCTGGCAACCACTGGCACACGCCGTTGCTCAGGCTTGCCTGCCCCAACCCACCTCAAAAATTTTGCAGGCAGCCGGCCTGCATATCGACCTGAGCGCACAGTACGGCTCGCCCGACATTACCGCCGCCGCCCAGGCCCTGCTAGACGAACACAACTTTAACGCCCGGCGCAACGCCTTGCTTAACGGCGACACGGCCAACCCCACCGAACTGCGCGCCGCCTGGCATACCGCTTTGCGCGCCGCCGCCCCTAACCGCGACGTAGCCCACGAACGCCAGCGCATGATGGATTTTGTTCACCTGGCAGACGCCGAACGCCAATGGCGCAACGTGATTCATATTGGCATTGGGGGCAGCGACTGGGGGGTTCGACTGGCCGTAGCGGCCTTTGGCTACGCCGGAACCTGGCGCACCGTGCGCTTTGCCGCCAATATCGACGGCCACGCCATGGCCGGCGCCATGGCCGGGCTAGACCCACGCGACACCCTTATTGTGGTCGCGTCAAAATCATTTACCACCACCGAAACCCTTGAAAACGCCCAACGCGCCATTGAATGGCTGGCCGGCGCCGGCGTGGCCGACCCTTACCGCCACATTGTTGCCATTACCGCCTGCCCCGACAAGGCCCTGGCCTGGGGTGCACACCCAGGCCATATCTTCAAGTTCTGGGAATGGGTCGGCGGCAGATTCTCGATTTGGTCTTCGGTGGGCCTGACCATTGCCCTGGCTGTGGGCATCGACACCCTTGCCGGCCTGCACGCCGGCGCAGCCGCCCTGGACAACCACTTCGCCACCGCGCCTGTGCCCGAAAACGCCCCCGTGCAAATGGCCATAGCTGCCGCCATTAACCGCAATATTCTTGGGTACGGGTCGCATAATATTGCCCCCTACGACCACCGGTTGGGCCACCTGGTACCCTACCTGCAGCAGCTAGAAATGGAGTCTTTGGGAAAGTCGGTTGACATTAACGGCAACCCGGCCGGGTTGGCCACCGGCGCCGCCGTGTGGGGCATGCCCGGCACCGACGCCCAGCACACGTTTTTTCAGTGGTTGCACCAAAGCAGCGACGGCTGCCCGGTAGACTTTATTGTGTGCCAGCACGCCGACCACACCTGGGCCCAGCACCACACCCGCCTGGTGGCCAACTGCCTGGCCCAGCGCGAAGCCCTGCTGAACGGCAAAACGCCCCATAACGCCCACCAAGACGGCCTTGCCGAAGGCCTGCCACCGCAACGCGCGCAGCAACTTGCCCCACACCGCAGCCACGCCGGTGGGCGGCCATCAAACCTTATTGTGCTGCGCGAACTAAGCCCCTATTCGTTGGGCGCCTTACTGGCGCTGTACGAACACAAAACCTTTACCCTGGGCGTACTGTGGAACATCAACCCCTTCGACCAATGGGGTGTGGAACACGGCAAAACGTTGGCCGCCGGCATTTTCAGGTCATTAAGCCAACCCGGCGCCCCCACCGGCAACCACGACGCGTCTACCCTGTACTGGCTTAAGGCGCTGCAACACACCACCACAACAACGCCCCAACCTGCGCCAGTGCCAACAGCGCCCGTATCAAAAACAACAGAACCCGTACCAGAAACGCCGACGCCAGAAGCCACAGAACCCGCGGCGTGATATAAAATGTTTTATAATAAATGAAATATTTTGACGCGGTCCGGATACACAGTACGCATTAGCCCACACACAACGCCCATACCCCAAAAGCCGTATGGCCACCGCGCCTTAACCTTACCCAACCTGCACATTGCCATGCCGCCAAACAACCCCCAGGCACGCCTGAACACAACCCGACTATTCAACGTCAAGTCGGGCGGGTTGCTGCGCCGTATTTCCATTCAGTACGTACAAGCCCTTACAGACTTTATAGCGTTCTGCCTGGCCCCCCTGGTTGCCGCAGGCCTGCTGTACAGCTGGCAGGGGTCTACACAACCGTATTTCCCCCAAAAAAGCCTGGCGCTTTCAGTTACGCTGCATGTTGGCCTGGGCCTGGTGTGCATCGGCTGGTTTTGGGTACGCCTGCGCCATTACACCTACCGCAAAACCTTTTGGGCCGAACTGGGCGAAATTTTGCGCACCATTGCCGTGCTTGCGCTGGTACAGCTGGTGGTCATGGCCTTGCTTAAGGTTCAGCCTTCGCGCTACGCCTGGGCGCTAACCTGGCTGTGGGCATTCATGCTGGTGCCCGCCACCCGGTTTAGCGTAAAGCGTCTGCTGGCCGCCCTGGGCCTGTGGCAAAAGCCCAGCGTTATTATTGGTGTGGGCCCCAACGCCCAAGAAGCCTACGCGGCCCTTAGCCACGAAAGCGCCATGGGGTTCAAATTCCAGTACTTTTTTACGGGTGAACCGGCCGGCGCACCGCCCAGCCTGCACGGCGTACCGGTTATTTCCGACGAAGCCACCCTGTGGGCAAACACCAGCCCCGTTAACACCCATTTTTTTATTGCCGTAGAAAACGGCCAGGAAGCCCTGCGCGACTACTGGATCAAACAAACCACCTTGCATGGATGCTATGCCGTGTCGGTTATACCCACCACACGGGGCTTGCCGCTAAACAGCCTTGATGCCGGTTTTATTTTCAGCCACGACGTTTTAATTCTGCGCATTAACGAAAGCCTTAGAAAACGGGCTTCGCGCATTACCAAACGGGCCTTTGATATTTTTGGGTCGGCCGTGCTGCTGGCTGTACTGGCGCCGGCCTTTGCCTACATAGGGTGGCGTATTAGCCGCGACGGCGGCAGCCCCATTTTTGGCCACGAACGCATCGGCCAAAACGGCAAACCCTTTAAATGCCTGAAGTTTCGGTCTATGGTGCTTAACTCGCAAGAAGTGCTGGCCGACCTGTTAGCCAACAACCCGGCCGCGCGCGCCGAATGGAACGCCGACTTCAAGCTAAAAAACGACCCGCGCATTACCCCCATAGGCCATTTTTTAAGGCGCAGCAGCCTTGACGAACTGCCCCAGCTGTTCAGCGACAATTAACTTGACCGGTTAGCGACAATTATCTTGGCCGGTTGATCTGCTAGGGTTTGACACAGCAAATTGGAGATATCGCTGTGTCGGGCAAACGAATAACAGATCAACAA
>NZ_JACJUU010000017.1 GCF_014237865.1 Pusillimonas minor | reverse complement strand
CTAAACCCGGAATCCCTAGGATAGAATCGATTGGAGACATCGACATTACCTCCATTAAACGTGTTTCTTCGCAAAAACAAGTCTAATGAATGTCGCTGTCCCCCTTTAATGATGAAGAGCCCATGTTTGCTGACATTGCGGGTTTTTTTGCGTCCTTCGACATCCAAGTCGCCCCAGTCGCCGTTCAGGTGACGGAACAGGTAGCCAAGAGCGGAAACCTCGAGATGGCGTAGTAACTCAAGGGCGCCGGGTGTGGCAACAATATTGCCTGTTCGGAAGAGCCTGGGCTTACGGTGCGTTTCTTCCGGCCAAGCGGCGGCCTTACTGTGGTCAGCAGTCATGGTGATGGTCCTTTCAATGGAGTGGGGTAGTTGTGGGCGACAGGCGAAACGATGCTGCCGCGCAAGCACACACCCGCCCCTCGCGATGGGCGAATCATGAAAGAATCGGGAAGCTACGTCGCCTTGACCGTGCGTGACAAAGCCACCAGCAAAAGCCGGTATCACGTTAAACGGGGAAGGCCGCCAGGGTGTTGGCGCAGGCAGGGAAGGGGCAGAAAAGCGCCAGTGTGACGCTTTTCAGGGTGAATGCGCTTTCAGTATACGAAATGAAACAAAATGTGTCAAATGGCGTGCGTTAGTAGAGCTTTCCCAAAGCTGCAACCTGGCTTCGTGAGTTTGCCGAAGGGGTGGGATAACGCGGCCACGCCAATTTGGGACGCACTGCGTCCCAAATTGGTAAAGCCGTGAGGAAGGACGGCAGCGGCTGTTCCTGCTAAGGGCGACGACCTGCCACCCCTTGCTAGTAGCGGGTCGCACATTGCACACTGATGGCAGGCCTCTACTGAATCTCCACATAACCGATCAATTCTGCGGAATAGCTGCCTTCACCGTTCACGGCACCTTTGTGCTTTAGCTCTCGTTGTAGCGTGGGCTCAACCACTTGGTTGAATAGTGCCAGCCGTTCGTCTGCAGACAATGCCGCAGAGGCCGTTGGAGCACAAAGGTAACGTTCACTTTGTCGCTCGACCACAGGCACACGCGTGCCGTCTTTCTTCACGGCAATGGGTTGCAGAACAACCCGGCGTTCGCCGTTGGTGGTAGAAGCCTCTACCATCCAAAGAGAAAGCATCACTGTGTCATCGACGTCTCCATCGACGGCAATGCCGACCTCTTCCGGAGGCAAGCTGCGCCATCGCCCCAGTTCCTGTTGAACCAGCGGGTGATCGAGCCCCAGTAATTGCAGATCATCGTGTTCGTTTGCGGCCTCGCGATTCAGCGTAAAGCGCGCACGATGAGCACCGTCTGAGGTGACCAAGTCGTAGGTCTGTTCATCAGTCTGAACAAGTTTTTGCTGCCGATCAGCCACTGCTGCGGACATGAAGTTGACCAGGCGCTGCAAGCTGGACGACACGTCGGAAAAAGGTTTGTAGTCGTCCAGGCTGAAGCCTTCTAGATCCTGGAACAGATCGAAGACGACCTGCCGGGCTTCACGCGAGTTGGAGAGCGCAGCTTCCAGCTCTACCTTGGTGCGCTTCAGCTCGGGGTCTGAAAGTGCCTCTTGGTAGAGCCGGTCATAGTTCAACCGTTCGGAAAGTTGTCCCAAGATCTGTGCTCGCATATCCTCTGCGACGTTGCCTTGATCATCGACCTTGCCGACGGTACGGGCAATTTCGGTCAGCTTGTCATCAAGCAGAAGAAAAATCCGTCCTTCGATGGTGTCGGATAGAACAAGGTTGTAGACCTGAGCTGTGTGGTTTTGGCCATAGCGATGAATGCGCCCGATGCGCTGTTCCATGTCCATGGGGTTCCATGGCAGGTCAAAATTGAACAGAATGCGGGCAAACTGAAGATTGATCCCTTCCCGCCCCGCTGCGGTGCATACCAGCACACGCGGGCCGTCCTTTTGTTTGAACCGGCGCTCGGCAGCCAGTTTTGCACCATGGTCGCCCCCGCGCGGTACTACGACACCTTGCCCGGGGAAAACCGCATCGATCTCGCGTGCGATCAGCTCCACCGTACCCAGGTAGGTCGCAAAGATGACGATTTTCTCGCCAGGGTTCTGCCGCCACAGGGTGCCCAGGCCATCAAGTAGCTTCTGCACCTTGGTTTCCCGCTGTTGGGGGAAGGCGTTTAGCAGGTCGCCAATGCGCAGCCGCTCTTCCGGCAAGTGCAGGTCGATCACTGCAGATGCGGCTTCTTCAGCGTGGGTGGCCGAATACTCGCTGCCGTAAGGGTCCGAAGCCATTTCCAATGCTTCTTCATCCAGTTTCTTAACCAAGCGGTACTTCAGGTCGGCCAGAACACGATCTACCCCACTGCGACCCATACTATCGCGAGGAAGGTCAAATTCCTGGTGAATCAGCGCACGCGCCTCGTCAAGCAAACGCTCACGCCCCTCAATGTCCAGTTCCTTGTCTCGTAGCAGTGCTTCATGCAGCGTGAGCATCAGCAAGCGTCGTTTCAGCGTGCGGCGGACAGCCGCAAAGCTTGATGCTGCAATTTTCTGGAAGATCGCCATCAGGAAGCCCAGGGCTCTGCCTTTACTGCCTTGGCGACGAGCCAAGTCGAACCCGTCTTCCAGGTACTCGCGCAACCGTTCGTAGAACAGGCGCTCTTCATGCCCCATCAAGAACGATTCGGTGTGCACCCACCGCCGGGCAAACAACGGTGAACCATCTGGTCGGCAGGCATCTGCCTTGGTGCGCCGAATCATGATTGTGTTCAGGCGATGGCGGTTCTCCAGCATCTCCTCCGGGCCGTCGAATAGCGTCGGATTCAGCAGCTGCGCCAGCATCCAGAACTGGAAGTGGTTGCCTTGGTGCGGCGTGGCCGACAGCAGCATCAAGTCACGCGCGTGATCCTTCAAGGCTTCTGCTAGCTTGTAGTTCTCTGTTTTGCGTACCTTTCCGCCTGTGCGATGGGCGGTCAGGTGATGAGCCTCATCGAAAACCACCAGATCCCAGCGCGGGGCCTCTTGCAGGCGTTTGATCCGGGCTGGGCGCTTCAGGGTGTCGATACTGGCAATGAGTCGATCATGTTTGGCGAAAGCATTGGTTTTGCGGTCGGTGATGTCGCCTTCGGAGCCAAATACCTCGAAATCGAGGTTGAACACGTCATTGAGTTCCCGGTGCCAGTTGTTTACCAGTCCGGCGGGTACCACCATCAAAGCTCGGTTCAGTTCTCCACGGCTGGCCAGTTCGCGTAGTACCAATGCCGTTTCGATGGTTTTGCCCAAGCCCACCTCATCCGCGATCAGGAAGCGACGTGGTGAGGCCGTGGCAACACGGTGCGTCAACACTACCTGGTGGGGCAGTAAATCAATCTTGGCCGATGTCAGGGCTGATGCGCTTTCCATGATCGGTAGGGCATGCGCTTCGTAGGCGAGCCAGGCTTTTCTTGCGCGTTCTGTTCCGCCCTGTACCGCACGCAGAATGCGTTCCGTACGCGATAGCTGCCGACGAAGTGATGCCAGCGGTACACGCCGCTCGCCTACGCTGAAAAAAGCACGCAGGTAGCCTTCTAGCGGCGGTTCGAGTACAACACCTTGCCCGAACTCGGTATGGTGAACGCGCTCACCGGGAATGAAGTTTGTGTCGCCGTAATCCACTCAGGTTTCCTTGCCCAGAGCTTCCAAACGCTCCAACCATGCCGCAAAGTGTGGGCAGGCCGCACGTATCACAGGGATGCCGATCTTGTCGATCAGCGTCGGGCCGTCTGAGGTTTCTTTGTATTCGCTGGCCAAAGACTGCAGCCGTGCCTTCGGGTGGGTCTCTTTGCCATGGTTGATCAATTCCGGCCCACCGGCCATTTTGACGATCTGTTCGACCTTCTCTTTCAGATCAGCACGATCAAAGTGATGTGCCAGTACTTGGGCATTACAAAACACCAACGCTTCGAATTCATGTAACGCCACGAATGGGATGAATCTTTGATGGCCGATCTCAAGGGCCATTCGTGTTTCCAACTGGGTGGCGCGATCGTGGGGATTTCCCGGCGACATCGCCTCGACATAGCCGGGAACATCCTCGGGCAACCCGTAGAAGTCGAGCAGTGTGGTTACCCAGGCACTGCTGTCTCTGGTAAGCGGCAGCAAGTTTCTGCGGATTTGCCCCCAGTTTGATGTGCCACCCCGATACCCGCCACCGGCCGGCAGGCGCTTTGTCCACAGCAATATTGGCTCGGCATAGACCCCATGGGCCGCCAAATGAGGTGCAAGAGTCTGGTTGACGAAGATTTCCTCTGACTGGCCCTCTACCAGCATTAGCAGCCGCGTCATGGGCGACCTCCAAGAACATTCTTCTCCCAGAGCTCGCCAATGCTGAAATCGTCGAGCCATAGCGACAGTTTGTCTTCATCCAGGCGGCTGAATGTGGTCTTCAGGCCGTCGTTCTCGGCGATGATGATGTCTTTCGGTGCGAAGTTATTCAGCAGTGTCACCGACTGGGTCGCCAAGATTACTTGTACGCGTTTCGATGCTGCTTCCAACATTTCGGCCAGTAGGCGAATGGCGAAAGGGTGCAAGCCCAGCTCAGGCTCATCCAGCAATATCAACGCGGGTGGGTTGGGCTGCAACAGCAGGGTAGCCAGGCAAATAAAGCGCAGGGTGCCATCGGACAGGGAATAGGCATCAAAGTAGGCGTCAGAACCCTTTTGCCGCCATTCCAGCTTGATCTTTTTTTCATTCAGACGCGAGGGGGCCAAGTCGAAACGGTCGAAGAAAGGCGCAACCAACCTGACATGCTCTTCGATATGGCGAAACTGGACAGGGTGCTTTTCCTGCAGCCAGTACAGGTAAGCAGGCAAGTTCGCCGCATCGGGGCGAAAGGAGCGGTTATCAGAAACGTTGCACGTCTGCTTGGCGGGCGAGTTGTCCGATGTGTCGTGAAAATGATAGACGACCAGATTCCGTACCTTCGGGAAAATTCGGTCTGAAGACCTGGTCGTGTCGGAAACAATAGCTTCCTTCAGCTTGCTTTCTTTGTGGCCAACGGCTATCGACTCGGTGTCACTCGACATACCGTTCGAATAGAGTCTTTCATCCTCGAAAACCAAGGTGTCCTGTGACGCCTTCAGGGTAAAGCCGTAGGTGTGCTCCTCGAACTCGAAGTCCAACGACAAAGAGGACGTCTTCTTGCGGCCATGATGCAGCAGGCGGTCTGGCTCGCTGGCTACGTACACCTGCAGGTTATGCGATAGAACGCGCTCCAGCAGTCGGAAAACTCCGATGAGGTTGGACTTGCCCGACCCATTGGCACCAATGACGATGTTAAGATCGCCTAACTTCAGCTCGGCATGTTCTATAGATTTGAAGCCGTTGATCGTAACTTTGTGCAGCGTTTTCATCGGCTTTCCTAAGTAATCCGCAGGTGAAACAACCCCGCAGGTTTAGCGCCCTCACGAAGCAGAATCTCTTGCGGGTATTCATTGGCTTCGCCCCACAGAATGCGGCCAAATGCCAGCAAGTCGTCGTTGTACGGCGCGGCGCATCGCCATTCAATCGAATCGGTAGCAGGATGCCATTTAATGCGTCCTTGCCCAGACGGCAGCCAGAACACCAGGGCAGCTTCACCTTGGTAGTAATTCTGGAAAGACAGAATCGCGTCCTTGATTCCGTCGCCCAGCCACGCCTCAGCATCCTCTGGCGACAACAGGTCAAGGCTGCCTTCCAGGCCAGCCACTACCATGGTCTTATCGCCATTGCTCGGCAAATCGTCTGGCCATTGGCCTGGCAGCTGCAAGAACTGCCGCAGGCTCAATACTTCACCAGCAGCGCACACCTGATTGCGGGCTTCTTCGTCCCAAATCCAGCTAGTGCCGCTGCGTTGCCAAACGGTGCTGAGGGTTTGTTTCATTGCTCATATTCCTCGAACAAGGAAGCCTGCACAGGCTTGACTGCCTGGCTTGCAGCCCAGGCGTTGTAGATTGAGACGGCGCGGGAAGCGGCATTGCGGGTGGTTTGGTCCGGGCCGTTACGGTGGAACCATTCAAGCAAGGGCTTCAGGGCGACGTGAGGTTTAAAGTTGTCGTTCTTCAGTGTGTCCGAAGCATTGATGCCGCTACCATCGAAGCACGCGCCGATCAATACCAATGCCTGGTCCAGGTCAGCGGTCAACCGACGGCGGTGCTTGCCTGACCAGTCATGCGCAAAATCGATTGGGCTTGTTCGTGTGAATACCTTCTTCACCTCAGAGCACCAACCGCGCTGTACGAAATCGTCTGGCGTTGTCACTGTGCCACGTAGGAATTTCTGCAGTTGGTCACGCTTAATTTCAACAGCTGTGCCGAACGTCCGAAGGAATTGACGGGTCATCGGCTCGGCATTCACCGGCGGCGGTTCTTTGCCCTTGTCGGAGTCTTCTTCGATCAGTTGATTGACACCAATCAGCGCATCGCGGACGGAGATGGTGCGGCCTTCATCGACATACACCTTGCCGTAGTGACGCGAGAAGTATTCCAGCGCCTTGCCGCGCTGGATCACCTGGATGTCTGCGGCGGGCAATCCCTCCTTCGCGTGGTTCTCCAACATGGCTTGCAACTGGCGCACGTCGGCCATCACCTCGCGACGCATGCGGCCCCAACTCACTGCCTTGGGTTCTTCGGTGCGCTTGCGGCAGACGTGGATGATGTCGTATTCGATTTTTTGAGCGCCAAAGGAAGCGTTTTCGCCCTTGGTTTCATCGGAGCGGATGGGGTAGGTCGCTTCGAGGTAGTAGCCCGCGTCGAATAGTGACTCCAGCACCGCCACCCAAGGCTCGTCCTCGCTGTGGTGGAAGGTGAAGGCCAGAATGCCGCCAGGCTTGAGAGCACGATGTGCCTCGCGCCAGCATTGCGTGAGCAGGCGCTGGTAGAAGCCGTTCGGGTCGTCCGGTTCACGGAATTTGTTCGCAACCGCTTCCAGCGATTTTGGCGTGTAGTCGGCTGCGAAATAGTCCGGGTACTTATCTTTGAGCGCGAGCCGCAACCAGACGTAGAAAAAATCCGCTAACTCTGAGTACTGCAACAGGTCGCCGAATGGAGGGTCGGTGATGACGAGATCAACACTGCCGTCGGTAAGCTGAGACAGCTCTGTGGAAGAACCACAAAAAAGCTCTGACTCGTTAACCGGATCGCCTGGAAAAACCTTTTCGCTTTTGCCACGGATTTCCTCTCCAAGAGCGACATTCTTGCGCTTGATACCTTCTGCGCTTACAGCCTCCCAAGGTTGAGCAGCCCAAGCACGCCCCTCTAATAGCGAAGGAAAGCAAGAGGTCCACGGCCCATAACCTATCGGTGAAAACACTCCAACTTCCACAGCGCGGTTCTGTGGGTGGAAATTGCTGTTCGATATTGCTGGGACAAAGTGATCTTTTGTAGTATGCCAGAACGCAAACATACTTTGGTTCCGAACATAGTTTTGGAACGCACCAAGCACATATTCGCGCACTTCCCAGTCATAGCTTCCAACCTCAACGATTGCCTTTAGCAATTGCGCGTGGACGAGCAACTGGCGCGGGTTGAACATATCCGTCCAATGGTCATACCCGTGACCGCTAGCGATTAGGTCTTTCACGACCGCGCGAAGACTTTCTGGAATTGCCGTTCGCGGCCAGTAATCCTTAAGGTCGGTGTCCTTACGCGCTTCCCATTCGGCGAATGCGGTGTCATATTGCAGGGCATGCGCCGAGTCGTATGCGGCAAAGAAGCGCCCGCTGTACGGCTTGCTCGCGCTATCGCGCTTCGGAGAGTATCCCTGCAAGGCGTATGCGGCAGAAGGCGCGGTTTTCTCGGTCGGTCGAACTGCGCCGATGATGTTTTGTTCAGCGCCGCACTCTGCACAAGTAAATACCCCTGGCCTTGCGGTACCGCCGTTTTTTCCCGTGAGAATCCTCGCGCCCGTTTCCGGGTCGATCACTTCATTCGGCAGTGACCCGCGCACCTCCAGTAGGCGGATCCTCTCGGCCCGTGCGGTGTCCCATCGAGTGGTGGCCACCACATCGTCTTGCGCTGACCCTCCATAGGGCTGGCCTTCCGCATCGTGCTTGGGCGAACCGGCCAGCCATTGCGGATGCACGAGCAGGCTCAGTTCCACCTTTTTGTTCTTGCCCTTTCCCAGCTTGATCTGTCCGCGTGAACCAGCAATGACCAGCCCATCTTTTGGGTGAGTATTGGCGGTTGTGGCATGCTGGCAATGCGGGCAAGTGACACCCTGCACAAGATCCAGAACCGCATGGGGCTGTTCCGTAGGCGCAACGAACAGCGGTACATCAGGTGCCATGCGCGCTGCGTCAGCTTCTATATCAAACTCACCACCACATTGGCTGCACGTATGCTGCCAATGCTTGATGCTGATGGTCTTCACCGCCATCACCGGGCTGGTCATGATCGGCGTGCGGTGGCCGCATCCCGTTACCTGACATGGCCCATGCTTGGCCCAAAAGATGTAGATGATCTCGGGGCCTTCATAGCGGTAATCCTTGCGCTCATTGCGCGGGATGGTCAGCGGGTCGAAATCGGCGGGCATTACCTTCTGTGAAGGCAGGTGTGTCCACGTTCCTTTTTCACCTTCCGGGCCATCGCAGTAGTAATACGGCATGATCTGCGGCTTAACCTCGGCCTCGATGTCGGCGAGTAATCGCTTCACCTCATCAAGATCAACATTCGCGAGCTCTTGCTTGACTACGAACCAAGCAACGGGATTCAGGTCGTTACCCACCATCTGCATCCCCAGGCGAGAGCCTTCCACCAGCGTGGTGCCGCCACCCATGAAGATGTCCGCCACTTTGAGGTGCTTGAACGCTCCTTTCTTCTGATGATTGGCATAGTAGTTGTCCCACACCAGCTTGGCCGCATGCGAAGGATCGTCCGGCGCTTTGGTGGCCGCCGCAATCAACATCGAGCGAAACACGCTGGAACGCCTTCGCGCCCACCATTTGGACATTTGATAAATCGGCTTGCCTGCATTGCCTTCGATGATCGCTACCTGATTAACGGGCAGGATGGGGAAATCCACCTCCAGGCAGGTCTTTGGGCGATTCGGGTCGTTGAAGTCCACTGTTTCCAGTGCGACGGTCTTCCCTGCGCCGACGGCTTTGGCAACTTGTCGTTGGAGTAGTTCTTTCTTGGT
The DNA here is from genome assembly GCF_014237865.1 of Pusillimonas minor. GTDB lineage: Bacteria > Pseudomonadota > Gammaproteobacteria > Burkholderiales > Burkholderiaceae_B > Neopusillimonas > Neopusillimonas minor. The sequence goes on along the minus strand of NZ_JACJUU010000017.1, from coordinate 29,261 downwards.
GGCCATGCAGGCTTCCTTAATCTTCTTGTGCGCGGGATTGGCGACGCATGTTTTCTACAGCTGCGATCAGATCAACCTCCGCTTTCGGAGTGGCCCAGCGAGTCCAGAAGGGGATCGTTGCACTGCGTGGTTCGTGTTTGGGCTTGGCCATCTTGATGCGGGTCGGCAGCAGTGTGGCATCGCCCACTACCACAGCCTCGCCCACATCCAGCGTCGGCAGTACCTCCATTAGTCCCTCCAGACTTTCCGGCAGGAGCTGCTTGACCACCGCCTGGTCGGTCTTGTTGGCCAGGCGCAGGCTGATGATGTTGCTGCACTGGCTGAGAATGGTCGTGCTGACATCCGAGGGGCGCTGACTGACTACCATCAGGCCAACGCCATATTTGCGGCCTTCCTTGGCGATACGCTCGAAGTTTTCGAGCGCACGTTTCTCCAGCGGGCCAGTGGAGGCTGCGCTGCTCGGCAAGTAGAGATGCGCTTCGTCGCAGACGAGCACAATCGGATGGCGTGCATCACCGTCCGCTCCTGGCGAACTCCAGAACTGGATTTGGTAGACGATTCGCGCAACCAGACCAACGACGACCGGAAGAATGTCCGAAGGTACCTCAGAAAAATCAATGATCTTGATGCCGGGGTTGACGCCATCCTGCTTGATGCCGGTACCGAGCAGCTTTTCTGCCAGCTCGTGCAGAGCCTCGTAGGTCTCATATTCCGCTGGAGCCTGATACATGAAGGCGTAGCGGCGGTCTTTCGTTTTTACGCTGATCCTGTTCAGAAATCTCGTCAGCTTTCCGAAAAGCGGTCCCTGCTTTTCTCCCTTGCTTCCTTGCACCATTTCCCTGTCTTTTTCGGCAATAGCTTCTATAAGGTCGGCCAACCGATAAGGCACCGGAGTATCCACAGTGAATCCATCAAGTAAATCCTGCTTCCCTAGTCCTTCAATGGATTTTTTCTTCAGCTCCACAACCTGCTTCATCAGCTCACTCGCCTGATTGGGGGCACTCTCCTCAGAGCGATCCACAAACAGCGATTGCATCTCATCGTAGGTAAGCAACCAGAAGGGTAGGAAGATGGCACCTTCCTTCTTCGCCTTCAGATCACCGATACCCGCGATGCGGTAATGCGCAGCGAACTTCATGCTCGAATACTCACCATGCAAATCGAGCACGACGATATTTGCGTGAGGCAGTTGCGCGGACTGTTCAAGAATGGAGGCGACGGTGAAAGATTTTCCCGAACCCGTGCTACCCAGTAGCGCGGCATGGCGCTGAAAAAGCTTGTCGCCATCTATATAGGCGCTCGCCTTGCCATCCAAGGTGTAGGTGCCGACCTTGAGTGGGGCTGCCGCATCGGCCTTGGATGATGCGCTCAAAATGCCCATGAAGTCTTCAAGCGACTTTTCTTCAATCGGAAACACTGAGCGGTTGATCTCAGGCAAGATGAAAACGGCACGCGTGAAAGTGTTCTTGCGCTGCCCATCACGAGCGCGATAGGTGCCGACCAGGCTGATCGACACGCCGTTTTCCTCTTGAGGCACACCAGTCAGATCCGCAGAAGGATCTGCTTCTGGCAGCGTCGGCAGTTCCACCGGATGCCGCCAAACCCGTTCGATGATGCCGATTAGCCATTCATCGCCCATCGACTGGATGGCAACCAACCGACCGACTCGTGCCTTTTGCAGGCGTTGACCGTCCGTCACCCTCACGGTGATCCGTGAGGTTTCAACGCTGCGTACTTCGCCCAATGACTGCTCATCGGTGAAATTGAAAATGCTCATCCTCGCTTCACTCCACAAATTTCTTCAGAAAGTCATCTAGTTGCCAGAGTGGCTCTGGAGATTGCAGCGCATTCCCGTTCCAACGACAAACGGACCCGTCACCATCTTTGAACACGGCGATCACGTGAGGATGTTCACCAAGTAGTTGGTCAATGTTCGGTGTTGGATCGCGTGTGACAATGATTGCAGGCATGCCTGCAGCCAGCCTGTTCTTGATTACGCCTTGCAAATGATCGTCGTTGAAGCCAAAACCGATACACAACAGCGCCTGAGCATCGGCGAGCGCCACGTTCATCGCGGTACGCATTTCGTCGAACAGGGTATTAACCAACGCATCTTGGTACTTCGACGGGCCGGGCACAACGATGGCTCGACCAACTGTGGCAGCATCATTGAGTACCTCCAGCGGTCCCTCATCGGTGGTAAGCCAACTAATGGAGCCGTGAGGCTTGTAGAGGCGAATGGTTTTGCAGAGCCGGTGATCCGGCTGTACTTGCCGTTTTTCAGTCGCCCAAACACGGCTGTATTGATTCTGGAAAATTGGCCGAGGGCGAAGTTTGCGTCGGCGAAATCCGGTGAAGCCCGTATCCAGGGGCAGTCCTGCTAGATCGCAAAACAGCTCCAACAACGTGTCGTAGTTTGTCGTGATGACGTGAATGCCTTCCGCATTCTGCGGAGCACCATCGAATAGTCGATTCAGAAGGCGTGATGGCGCATGCCCGCCATCGGCTTTTTCTTGAAGCACCTTTGATTCGGCGGTGGCAGTTTTTGCCAGGATCAGCCGCGCAGTTTCGCTACGTATGGCCGAAACGATTTCGGCCCAGCCCTCAGCGCCCATCGGAATATTATTCAGCCCCGTTTCCAGGTTGCCTTTGATCGCATCAATTGCCTGTGCCCAAGCAATCTTTGCTTCGCCTGTAGTCAGCACACTGTCAACGGTATTCGCCAAATGGTCGGCCAGAGCCCCCATTCCAGGAAGGCCATAGCCGCAAGAGAATCCAGAACCGACAAGGAGCACTGGCGCTTTACGAAAAGCGCCCTGTATTTCGGTGAAGAGATCGTCTGGTAAATCCGCCGTCATGTTGTGCCCGCTTATTTGGTAATCTCAACAAACGGCGATAGCACTTCCAGCAGCGACAAGCCACCGTGCGTCAACGTGGGGTAACCGCCCTGGCTTTTCCATTTGCGGCGACCAACGGCCAGCAAATGAGGGCCATGAGGGCTTTCAATGTTTAATGCGACTGGCGGCACAAAGGGGCCAGCGTCGCCTTTGCCCTTTTTGCTACGTCCGCTGGCAAAGGCTTGCTTCAGATGCTGTGCCACCTCGCCATCAGCATCAGGGAAGTAGCCCGTGGCGGCGTAGCCATGGTCAGACGTGATAACCAGCCGACGGCCGGTAGCCAGGCGTTCGACGAAGCTCCAAAAGTCATCGCTGGTAAGCTGCTCTGCTGCATCACGTGTTAGGGTATCCAGCCCTTGTCCCGCACCCGAGCCATCATGCACCTTGCTGTCGGGCCAGTGGTGCCAGAACACCCAGTTCGGGCTACTGTTCACCAGGCTTTCGCAGTCCTTCCAGGGCATATCTACACATTCGGTGGCTGTGGGCTGCAATTTGTGCGCAAGCCCGCCTCCGTTGTTTTGTAGTTGGCTGCGGCTGTTGAATCCAAGTGCCTGGGCGAACTCGTTGGTTTCGCCGGGCAGTTCCGATGCATAAGCCGATACTTCGTGCAGCGCAAAGCCACGCTCCTTTGCGCCTTGCAGTAACCAGGGCAATTCACGTAAAGACAAGCCATCAAGGATTAGTACCGCCTTGGCACTGTAGGGCTCCGCCCACCAGCGAGCCAGCCTGTCCGAGGTTCGCTCTATGGACGAGTCAAAACGTTCCCACAGGTCCCAGCTGGTGGATGCCAGGAAGTAATCCAGCAACCCGATTTCCCTGTCGCGTTTGATCACTTCACTGGGCGCATTATTGACTTCCAATGGTGGCGAAGCGATTTCGACAGCATGGCGAACAATCGTATTCCAGGCATCTTGAGCAGAGTCCTTGGTAAGGCTCTGTATAAGCGGTGCGTCAATGGCCATTAGTCGTCCTTCTCAAGGTTCAGCTCGAACGTCATCCCGTCCGGAAGGTTCTTGAGCAACTTGGAAAGCTGCGCTCCGGTGGCGGCTGATACCTTTATGGTGACATCGCTAACGGGCGTCGCAGGCCCGATTCCCCAGCTTTCGAGCTTTGAATACAGGTTCAGTCCTGACGTAGCCGGGTTGTGCAGCGATACGCGCGGCTTGCTGGCGCTTGGGCTGCCTCCTCCGAAGATTCCGCCAATTGGGCTGGGGTGTGCTTGTCCGCCTTGCGTGGGCTCATTTAATGTTGAAGGCGAGGTGGGTTCGCTAGGTGTTGTACCGAACAAGCCTGCACCGCTGTTCTCGGGGGGCATCACCGCGGGGTTTGCGCCGCCCGTTGCCGGTACTGCAGAGGGAACCATCAAGAACACTTCATCTAGCTGCCTGCCGGTATAGGAAAGCTTGGGGCGCAGTCGCTTCCATGCCGACTCTTCGTCTTCGCCAGGCGTGGTTTGCAGGTATTCCAGCCCGCGTAGATTGATGGCAATCTTGCCCCGTGCGCACAGCCTCAGCACGCGTTCCTTCATGGACGTTTCGCCTAGCCAGGGTATGCAGTCCTGTCCGGCCGGACGAGGCTCACGTAGCTCTTGCAGTAGTTTGCCCACAGAAGCGTTGTCCGCTGCCGCTGCCATGACCAGGTCTTCAAAGTCCTCAGGTACGAAGAGATCGTTCGCTAAGGCTTCTTCGATAGCTTCCGGAATCTGCGCCCCCTGCTTCTTCAGGCTCTCTACACTGAACAAGCATTGATTCGGGTCGGCGAAATTCCAGCGTGCCAAGATGGCAAAACGGTCAAACCGCTTCTTCAAAAGGTCACGTAGCACGCCCTGAAACTCAGTGTGCAGCTTCTTGTATTCTGGACCTTGCCCGCTCCATTCCTGGGCTTTCATCTCCGCGCGAGCCAGAATTCGAAGATCGCGGTCAAAGAAAGCATTACCTGAGCCAGCACGGGGCAACAGGAAGCGGATGGTGTTGCGGCGTTTCTGTAGATGGTCCTTCAACCAGCGCCCTAGCCGTTGATCGATATTGTCTGGTTCTTCGGGGAGCACCAGAATAGGCAGGCGATCATCCCAGTTCTCGAGGCGCTCGTTTTCATCGAGTGAAGACCAAGGGTCTGTTTGCCAGGATTTCGGGAGGGCAATCACCCGAAAGGTTTTTGCGACCTCGTCGCTGCCGCTAATGACGTAGCGAATCTGCTTGGCAAGCTGAGCTTGATCAGAGCCATCTAAAAAGAGCTTATCGTTGCGGGCACACGCCATAAGCTTCGCACGGGGGTTTTCCTCTTCGCGAAAGACCAATCGTGCGCCGTCTTGGTGGATGTTGAAGCTGTTTTCGACGATGGTTGCTAGCTCTACCTGGAAGGCGTTGTCATCCACCGCCTTGTCGCGCGTGATGTCGATCTGAAGCGTGGCAGGCTCAGCGCCAGCGAGGTTGCCGACCGCAATTGAACGAAGCCAAAGTGCACCGACGATTTCCTGCAGATGCGGTGCGAGGGTGGCGTGGTTGTAGACCGCTTCGGTGACGGAAATGATGTTCTGCTGTGCTTTCTCGCGCAAAGTGCGGTGATGCTCATTTGATACCGAGTCGAGCAATGCGCCGATGCCTGATGCGTCATCATCCAAACGGAAGTCGGCGGCTGTGAGCACCGGAACTGCGTCGCCACGGCTCTTATAGAGGGCCGCCAGGATGCGAATCATGTCGCGGGTTTCCTGGGCGTCGGTGGCAATCAGGACTTGCTCTTCCAGCAGCCTTAGCAGATGAGGGGCGAAGGGCCAGGACTCAGTAAATTCGTTGCGCTTGCGGTCTTGTTCTGCCGGAGGCACTTCGGCCAGGCGGAAGTATTCAGCAACGTGGCCAGAAACCAGGGCATCGACCGCACTTGAAGCGATTTGCAGCCTGTTTTCGAACAGACGGTGCAACAGCATGCGCCGACGGTCAAGCTGGATCCGTTCTGCGTTACCCCCAGCCTTGAAGTCAACGGCCACCGGGTTTACGCGGTGCACCTGCTGATAGGCGTCGCTACCCCCGTTTCGTACCGAAATCACCAGCACTAGCAGGTCGGGGCGCTCTTTCGCGATCTCGGACAGAATCTGGATAAAGTTGAAGGCCCAGTTCTTCCATGGATATTGTTTGGTGTTGGTCAAGCCATCGAACCAGGTTTGGAACTCGTCCAACAGCAACATGGTGGGCGCGTGTTCCAGCAGTTCGATAATCAGTTGGTCAGAAGGGATGTCCGTTTTGGCGGCGCCCATGCCTTCCCACTTGCCTTTGATGTAGGTGCCGTGCGGATGGCGCTCGAACAGGAGGTCCCAAAGGAATTTGTACCGCTGACGGTGCAAGCTCTCGCCAATTACGGTCATGCCTGTGCGCAAGGCGATTTTGCCGATCTGAGCATCACCCAGGGTCGCAGACCAGGCGTTCAGCCATGCGCCAGTGGAAACGGGGTCGTTCACCGCGTGGTACAAGGCGGCCATCAAGTGCGACTTACCTAACCCCCGCTCACCTATTACTACCACTGGGCGGCCTTGATCCGGCCCCACGGCTTCGATGCCCTTGAGCAGGTCGTGTGTCGGGTACGTAATTTCCAGGAACGACTGTGCCGCGATCTGCGTCGCGCCGGTGTTGGTGTCGTTCGACAGCTCAATGGCCGTCCCCTTGAGGCGTTTTCCTCGAAATTCTTCTCTTAGAGTAAGTCCCAACATTACTTCCGCTTCCCCTGGTTGGTCTGGCCCGCCGTCGCGCCGTCCTGTTCCCGCCCTGTGCCCAGTCCTTCACTTGACTGCTGCTTGATCCATGCGTCGATGTCCGCGCGTGCAAACCGCCAGGTACCGCCTACTTTGAATGCAGGCATTTTCTTGGCGCCTGCCAGGCGGTAAATCGTGCGCTCCGTCACCTTCAGGTAGTCAGCAACCTGCCTGATAGTCAGGATTTCGGCCTCTTTAGGGCTTGTAGACATGGATATGACCATTCCGGGCAAATGAGGGCAGGATAGTGCAAAATTTTCAAGGGCGCAACGAGTGGTTACAAAGCCCGGACTACGAGCTGCCCTCGAATGCTTTGTGGCTACCCCAGCAAATCCGAAATGTCCGCTGTCGAGCCACTGCCGCCGCTCCGCTGTACGTTGGACAGAGTGCAGATCTCTTTCCACAATTCGTGCAGTCGTGCCTGGTTCGCATCTGCCTCAGGATCAGACGGTCGACCAGCTGCATCCCGCTTCAGCTGGTCGATCTCAGCTCGCAGCGCCACCCGTTTCTTTCTTGCCGTAGAGCGGACATAGCTTGCGCTCTTCAGATGCGGCGGGGCCTGGTACTCACCCGTGTACTGCAACCACTTCGCAAGATCTGCCGAAACATGTTGGCTTTGCTGTTTCCATGGGATCGTCAGGTCGATATGAACCGTCTTCAAGATTTCCTGATGAATCCCGGTGGCGCGCCGTTTCTCAGGACGCATGTTGGGGTGCCGCCAAGGATTGCGTCCGTTAAGATGGTCATCAAGCACCGCCCGGGCATCTGCCTTAAGGCCTGTCATGTGCCGCTCTTGAGGTTTGTTGGTCCGCAGCATCCCCTTGGCTTTCAGCCGCAGAAGTCCGCGCAGTTGCTGCAGTGCTTTTTGGTGCACCTTCTCAGGCCCATCAAGGTTCTGGTGAATTTTTTCAGCCCCTTTGGAAGCTTTCCAGGCGAAAGGGTTCCGCAAGCCCTCCTTTGTCAGCCAAGTCTTGGGCAGAATGATTTCAAGACGTACATGCTTATCGCTCTCCGCATAAACGGCATCTTCGATCTGGGGCGATTGGAACTGTGCATGGGCTTTCGTCGTCTTGGATGCTTTCACGTAAGCGGCCACGCTGAAAGGAAGATCGGTCCCATTCCTGTTGATGTAGACAGTCAAAGAGGGTGCGGTACCCACAGGGGTCACGATCTGCCTATTCCCTTTCGATTTCCCCTTACGCGAATACGCGGCGTGATGATCCAGCACTGTCCGCGCATGGTCGCGAAACTCTTGCAACGCCTTGACGGCCTTGTCATGTGAGTCGAACCGAAAGAGATAGGTAAGGGTCACGGACGTAAGTTTTCCGTGTTTCAGGCGGATCTGATCGACGGCATCCGTCGGAACACCTTTCGTCAATAAATACTTTTGCAGCACAAGCTTTCCAAGACGCGCATTGTCGTAGACCATGTTCTGCACAAGGGCATTGTTGCCAATCAGGCTGGCAGGCCCGTTCAAACTAAGTTTGTATGCCATCGGTTTGAACGGGTTCGTGCTCTGTTTATTCAGCACAGGGGTGACCACGTTTTTGGCTTTGGAAAGCCCGTAGGCGTAGTCTTTCACACCACTCACATTCGTCACGATTCCGTTCTCGACAATTACTCCTCCCTTGTTCCATAACATCTTGTTGGCCAATGCGGCCGAGTCGATGTGGTAAACCTTAAATTCCATTTCAATGCTGTCACTCATGATCTTTTCCTGATTGCTTGTGTTGCTTGGTCTGATGGTTAGCAACTGATTCATATGCTTTGGTTGGTAGCTGAACATCAAACAATTACTATGAGTAGTGGCTTGTTCGATAAGCCGTTTTTCCGTCCCGGGACCAGTTCTTGGCCTCTTTGGGGTCCGTATCCACGTCAAACTGCCAATCCGTAAAATTTCGGTGTGGCCATAAATTAGTGATTTATGGCACTCATAAATGCTTTTTTTTGGGGCTTTTATGACACCTTATCGGCTCCGCTCAGCGTGCGCCGCAGCTCGCCAACGTTCCATGCCGTGATGCGGCCACCGAATTTTTTCGGCTCCGGAATCTCGCGGGCTTTAACCCGCCGCCACACCGTCGCACTCGAACAACCAAGCAAACCTTTCACGACCGGCAGGCGGACGTGCGCTGCGTTCGGCAGTGAGTCGAATTGCGTCAGGGTGAGATCGGTTGAGGCAACGGCCTTGGTCCTACGAGGGCGCGGAGTCGCAACGTGCTCCTGTGTCACGTCCGAGGTGTCGGCGGGATGGGTGGTCGAGATTTGGGTGTCCATGAAAGCTCCTTAGAAGCAGCGATCAAGCGATGTGCGAAGTGCGCATTGCTCTGCTTCCATTCCTTCACAGCGAAATTTTCGGAAAGATCGCGAGGCCTGCGGACTTGAGGTGAAGATGCTCCTAGGTCAGTGAAAGACGGTGTCGGAGCGCCTATCGTTCTGAAATTTTGAGAGGAAAATAGGATGTATGGAGGCGAGGGTTAGTGACCGTTTTATGGCCGGATGCGGTGGCCCAACTAATACTTAATGCTAGGACTCCAGAAAATATTAGGAGGGGATTATGAGGACTAGTGAGCACGCCTTTGTCTGGTGGCGGACCTGATGTCAGATTGAGTCGCAATCGGAGCAATGAGAGGAGGACAAGAGGGAAAGGAGTGGGGTGCGAAATCGATCCCTCAGGCTTGCCTTTTCCTTTAAATCGTAATAAAAAGAGGAACTCGCGAGGAACATGGCCATCCATCATCTTGTAGATGGGGTGATTTCCGCTTGGTAGCTACTGCAGTCGGCATAAGGGCGAAGAACGTCGGAATGAAGTTAAAGATCAATTTTTCTGCAGCGCAGTGGTCGTTCCGGACCGCGATGCTTGCTACAGTGTTTGCCGACGCGAAGGCGCAACAATCCGACTTCGAAAATGACTTCGATGATCATGTGGATAAGTTTTTCTTGGGAAGAGCAGGGCGACTCAGCAAAGAGCAGTGCGCTTATTTTGAGGCTGTCAATCGTTCCCTCAAACTGTCGGATCCCAGCTTTGATATTCAGAATGAGAAGCTGCCAGCCATTGTCTGGCTTCGATTGGCGTTCAGGGTCTGGCTGATGCACGGAGGCGTGTCAAACGAATGCTTGGCATCGTATGAAAAATGGCGTGCGGATGCTATACGTCGAAACCAGCTGATACTGGTCGCGCCGAAGCCATTGGCGTTACAGATCAAGGGAGGGCAGGTTTCAGGAGCAGCGATCAAGATGCGTCCCGACTGTTACACGCTCGACTTGTTTTTGATCGCGAAGAATATTGAACCGCCTGGTTTACGAGAGCCTTGGCGCGTCGTACGCGTGCCGTTCGAAAATTATTCGCAGGAATCAGAGCAGGTCGCTCCGACTGTTAAATCTCGAGCTTTTCAGCATGCTGTGGGTGTGGCAAGGTATGAGCAAGCAGAGAAGGCGATCCGGAAAGCGGCTCAAAATAGGTTGCTGGGAAGAAAGCTCAGCATGGCAGTCGATAAGAGGACGAATAAGTATTTATATGAGGGGCGCAGGGAAGACCTTCTCGCTGATTTGAAGGCGAAAAAGTGCCCAGTTACTGCGGGTAAGGGTAATCCTCCCTTTAAACCGCAGTGATCAAAGGTAGAATTTCCACTACAAGGAAATTCACACAATGAAGCAATCGCGATTTACCGACAGCCAGATTATGGCGATCCTCAAGCAAGCTGAAGCGGGTACGCCCGTGCCGCAATTGTGTCGTGAGCATGGCATGAGCAGCGCTTCGTTTTATAAGTGGCGCGCCAAATACGGCGGCATGGACACCTCGATGATGGCTCGTCTGAAGGAGCTTGAGGCCGAAAACCGGCAGCTCAAGAAGATGTATGCCGAAGAGCGTTTGAAGGCTGAAATGGTGCATGAGGCGCTGCGAAAAAAGTGGTAGCGCCATCTCGACGCAAGGAGATGGCGCAAAACGCCGTTAAGCACTTTAAATCCAGTATCCGCCTGGCGTGCCAGGCGTTTGGCATCAGTGAAAGCGCCTACCATTATCAGGCCAAACACAACGACGAAAACGAGGTCATTGCCGACTGGCTGATACGGTTGACAACGGCCCAGCGCAACTGGGGCTTTGGCTTATGTTTCCTGTATTTGCGCAACATTAAAGGCTACCCATGGAACCACAAAAGGGTGTACCGCATTTATCGTGAACTGGAACTGAATTTACGCATTAAGCCCAAGAAGCGACTGGTGCGCGAGCGACCAGATCCGCTGGGCACGGCGACGGATATCAATCAAGTCTGGTCCATTGATTTTATGCACGACCAACTCACCGATGGGCGTGGGATTCGGTTGCTGAACGTCGTCGACGACTTTAACCGCGAGGGCCTTGGAATCGAGGTGGACTTTTCCCTGCCGGCAGAGCGCGTAACACGGGCCCTGGATCAGATCATTGAGTGGCGCGGTAAACCCGCCTGTATACGTTGCGACAACGGCCCTGAATACATCGGCAAAACCATGCTTCAATGGGCTGCCAGGCAACGTATTACGCTAATCCATACCCAACCCGGCAATCCGCAGCAAAACGCCTATGCCGAGCGTTATAACCGCACGGTGCGTTATGATTGGCTGGCCCAAAACCTGTTTAGCAGTCTGGACGAAGTTCAACTCGGTGCCACCGCTTGGCTCTGGACTTACAACAATGAAAGGCCAAACATGGCACTGGGCGGCATTACCCCACGACAGAAATTAGCCAGTAAATCTTTAAACAATTCTACTGCTGCTTACTGTTAAAAATGGGGGGATTACCCGTCGGCGCGAAAGTGCTGCCGGGACTCGTTGCGCGGCAGCGGAATGCGCGTTGCTGAAATGAATCATTCTTGCTCAGTCGTGATCACTGTCGGAGACGCTGGAAATGTGAATCGCGTTCGCGCCATCGTCGCCAGTGAGATATAAGCGTAGCGCGTAGAGCAGGTCGGGGGTACGGTCGCCCTCTGGCTTCTCGATGTTGATTTGCACCCGGGAAAAGATGCTAACGTTGGATCGCGCTACGATCTCCGTCACGCGCTCGACTTGCTTGGCCAGTTCCTTGGTAATTTTTTGATGCGGCTGAAGGAGCATCTTGATTTCGGGGTTGAACGATGCACGGGTGCGAAGCAGACCGAGTAGAAGTTCCAATGTTCCGGTGGTGGCGCGTGACCACTCCCTCCCACGCACCTGAGCTATGGGTGCGGAGTTAATTTTTTCAAAGCGTTCCGTCAAACCCCTCAACATATCAGCCAAATCCGACAGCGAAAATCGTTCAACAAAACTGCGTTCGCGCCAAATGGCATAGGCGAAAACACTAAGCGAATCGTTCGTCGGATTCGTAACGAGCTTGGATAGCAGGACTTTTTGCCATTGTTCCGAGACATCGCCAAGCGCGAAGCCAACTGCTTGCGGATTACGGACTTTCTGACTTTCAACCTGTCCGACTATCCACTGCGCGCACTCGTCCGGCGCGTCTTTGTGCATACAGGCCAACAGAAACCGAATCTCATTTTGCACCGGCTCAGGAATGTCGTGCTCTCTCAATAGGGCAACGAGGTATTCACTATTGACCTTCATCGCTGCAGAAAACTCTTTCGGACATTCCTGGTCGCCAATAGAGCGACCATCCCTCCATACTTGAATCACGGGAAAGTAAAGCTTCTTGCGTATGCTAGCAACCAGATTTCTTGCTGATTCTTCGTCAAAGTTTTTCAGATGCACTTCATCTTTGTATCTCGGCCCAGCCACTTTCCAGCCAGAGTATTTCCTATCCCGTTCTTGAAGCTCGAATGAAATGCTTTGGCCCTCTGAGAAGTCAGAGTAGTTGGCTTCACGAGAAAAACTATTCTGATGGATGAAGACCGATTTATTGGTGGTGTTGCAGATGGCAAAGGTGAAGTGCCCCCCCTTTTTGTCAGTCAGCCACTTTTGGCCTATCACGCCAGTTGTTCTTGGTTTTGGGCGGATATAAAAATCTCGATCAAGCTGCGCAATCGCATTCTGCACCCAGTCCAGCAAGTCGGAGGCTTCATTGCCATCCGGTTTTGGGACAAGCCGCAACTCTGTCCAAGTCATCGGATGAGGGTATTCCGGCGCGGGGGCATCGGTGATGATGATTTCTTCCGTACGCCGCCAAGTAGCGCGGATGGGCGGGAAAGATTTGTCGCGCGGTGTGAAGACGAGCTTATAGGGATCATCCGCGCCGTATTCAAAGGTTAGGTTCAACTCGCATTCGGCCATTTTTTTCAACGGGAAGGCGGGGGAATCGAGACGGGCGGAGAAACCAAGATCATTGGCGTTGTCGCCAATGTAAAGTGGAAACGAGTAATGCAGCTTGCCGTCCGGCAGCGTGAAGGCCTCTTCCACAGGGATGCTTATGGGTTTGCCGCGAGAGGGTTTGACAGTCGTACCGCGCGAGACCAGATGGAATCGTTGCTGACGGCCATCCTTCATCACCTTGATTGAAAGCTCAGGAATCTGGTCGCGCCAAAGTGGAATGTCGGCCACCTGTTGTTGCAAGGCATGAAGATGGATGCCGCCCATAACGGGGCTTTCCGTCAAATTGATACAGAACGCGAAATTCCCGATGTCCGGAACACGCTTCAGGTGTGCCGCTTCAATGAATGGAGGCCTTGTCGGGCGAGTTGCATCGCGCCACTGCTCTTTGGCATCCAGCGTGGCGATATCGTAGCCGCTGCCTATAGGTATTTCTGTTTCCCCACCTGGGATGACGACCGGCGGGCAGCGCTCCCAATAAAAGCCCTTGGTGATGGGAAGGCGTTTCGCGAGGTCTTTGTCGAACTTGGCGACGACTTTGGTGGCGGTTGTCTTCCCGCCAATGGAGTCAACGACGACGATGGAGTAACCCTCGCCAGTGATTTTGGCCGGGTCAGCTTGAGCGAACACGGCCGCCACGCTTCGTGGCAGCGGCTCGGCATCAAGGAACCGCGCGTTGAGGTTGCGACGGATGACTTCAAGCTCGAAGTCGTTGAGAAAGTCTGGTGCAAGCCAGATGAGCGTATCGTTCTTGAACGCCTCGCTCAGCCGAATAGTAAAAACGTGGGCGGCGTGGTCAAAAAGCTCAGTGGTGTTGTCTTTGGCGAAAAACAGGTCTGTCGCAGAAATGGTAGTCGCATCGGGATGCAGCCAAGCGGCATCGGAACCAAAGAGTTCAATGCCAACGGCTTCATCTTCGCGTCGCCACCTCTGCCAAAGAAAGGCATCCGCCAGTGACTGCGCTCCTTTTCTGTCACCGCTGGCATAACGGGGGTGCAAGACGGTGAGATCAATGCAAATTGGTTCGGTGCTCGTGCTTTGATGCACATGGCGGTGCATCTTCTGCTTCACTTCCTTGAACAAAGGTGGCTTGGAAGTCCACGGAAGAATCTCGAACTTCTCGTAGTCGAATAGCAACGGCATCTCCACAATGAGATGCTTGCCCTCAGACCACATTTGCGCGCATTGCTGCCAAAGGCGCATGATTTTCTCGCGGGCATCCAGTTGAGAAAGGTCGCTGGTGATGTCCTCATCGAGGGTTTGCAGCCAGCGCCATGCATCCCACACGTGACGGTAGTCGCGGTGCGCTAGCAGCGTGTTGTTGGGCGGTAGGTTGTCCCACTTGCCAATGGCCTGCGCCTCGTCGGAACGCAGCCACGATTGAATCTTTTGCAGCAGTTCGTCTTCGTGGCCGAGACAGTCTCGGCGCAATTCGAGCAGTTCCGCAAGGTGGCGTACAAATGCCTTCAGCAGACGATTTTCCGGCAAATCGATAGACTGAAAACGACGCACGGCCTGCATATACGGCTTACCGGCAAGCTTTTCCCGAATGGTGCGCCCTGGTCGATTGCTGAGTTTGATGAAGCTGTTTGCATCGAGTTCGCGCACAGAGTGAACTGCCAACAATGCTTGCTCACGGCGTGGACTTTCGTTGAGCGAGCGAAATAGCCGTTCGACAGAGGCGCGGCTGTGCTCAGTGACACGCCAAAGCCTATCAAGAACCACAAAGTCATTTGCCGGTTGTGTGACTTTTGCGAGAAAACTGGTCAGTGCTTGTGGCAATGCCAAACCAGTTTTCGGATCGAAATCTGCAATACGACAAAACCAGTCAAGTTGCCCAAGCAGTGTGCGGGCGTATTTCTCTTTGGCGTGATAGTCGATGTAGATTTTTTGTAGGGTGATTGTCATTGCTGATCGAGAATCCTTCCAGCCTTGGCATTCTCTTCTAGCTTTCTACGAAGCTCATCTCGATGCTCTGCTTTTTTCGCGTTCCAGGCCTTACGGCGCTTCGCTGAGTCTGTTTCGTCTTTCTGGAAAAGAGGGGGTGGATCTTCACCGTCGTTGTCGGTTTGAGTGGCGATGGGACTGGCATTGTCATCCGTGACGCTGACGTTAAGGTAATTTGCCGACTGCCAGATGAACTGACCGTAGCCGAGTTCGCATGCAAGGTCGAAGTCTTCGGCAAGGTTGAACGAATTGCCGTTGATGCCAGCGACGATTTGCCCTCGGATTTTGTCTAGACATTCAGTCTTGCTCTTGCCTCGTGTGTCTATGCCGCGCAGTTTTGGCATGACCTTCTGCACAAGTTGATCCTCGAAGGCAATGTGCATTGCCTTGTGGGTCGAGAGTTCATCTTTTTCGGCTAGCGCCGCCCGCACGTCCGGATAGTTCGCCATGTAATATTCAATTGACTGCCAGATGCGGTGGCCGAGGGCACGACCGGAAATCGCCAGCGCGGCGTTCATGTTTTCGATGAACACCTTGAAAGGCTTGACGACTTCCTCA
The DNA here is from genome assembly GCF_014237865.1 of Pusillimonas minor. Lineage (GTDB taxonomy): Bacteria > Pseudomonadota > Gammaproteobacteria > Burkholderiales > Burkholderiaceae_B > Neopusillimonas > Neopusillimonas minor. Next base: position 13,844 of record NZ_JACJUU010000017.1, on the reverse strand, counting down.
GGGAAAATGCTTCCTTGTACCAACCAGCTTTGCCACGATGCCTTGTGCAATGCCGGACCGCGATTCCTTTCATCCAAGGGCGTGAGTTTCAAACGGCGCTTGAGTTCGGTCGGGCGCGGGAAGTTGATGATGATGGAACGGTCAAGCACCTTGTCCGAAAGTGACTTGGTGGTTTCGTCTTGGTTCATCGTTCCTGTCCAGAGTACATTGCGACCGAGCGAAAGTTCGTAGGGCTTCATGCCCGCACCGATCTTCACCGGTATGAACGGGACATCGCTGCCCTTTCTGCCGCGCCGCAGTTCGAGTTTGCTCAGAAACTCGGCGAAATAGAGTTCCGGGTGGGCAAGATTCATCTCATCAAGCAGAACAAGACAAACTGCATCTTGCAACCCAGGATAGTCATTGCTCCACGGCTTCTGGCTTTGCGCTAGGAGGCGAAGCACTGGTTGGGCGTCGAATTTGTTGTCTATGGAATTGAAGAAACCCAGCATGGATTCTTGTGAATCCCAGTTCGGCTGAACGGAAAGCGGCTCAAAATAAATGCCACCAAAGTGCGAGTAAAGGCGTGGTAGTTCAGATTTTCCGGTTCCGGAAACCCCCGCTAGGACAGTGAGCGGCGACCATTCAGCTGTTTTGAGCGCTGTATGAAAAGCTTTTAAAATGCGCGGATTGAAGTGCAGCCCGTATGTGTCACAGGCATTGCCAATACCAGTGAGCCAAGTTATTTCGTCAATCTCGTGTTGCACCGGCTGCTTGGCTTTATCAACACTGATGTGCGGCATCTCAATTTCTTTGTAACGGGCTTCCACTTCAGCGGGGCGTTCATAGGCTGCACGCAAACGGTTGAGTTCGGCTTGTGCTTCGTTGGCCGCCCCCTCAAAGATGGATGCTCTTTGCGCCAAAGACTTATTCTCGGCATTGAGCACGGAGTTCTGGCGGCGGAGGTCGCCAATTTCGGCGATTGCCGCCTCGTTGCTGATAATCTGTCGCTCCAATTCGTCTGCCCGAGCCCTCTGGTTTCTAGCATCCGATTCAAGCGCCTGGTATCGTTCGCGCATTTCCTCAGTGGGCCGGGTGGCAAGCTCTTCACGCAGACGTTTAAGTTCGTCAGTTTGACTGTTCAGTGCACGCAGGATCTCGGCGGGGTCTTTTCCGCCGAGTTGCTGTTTCAATTGCTCAAACGCACTGACAAGCCCGGTCTGAATATTCAGGGCTTCACGCAGTCGAGCATTTTCCGCCCTAAAGTTGGCTTCCGTAGCCTCCAGTGACTTGCGTCGCTCCCTGATTTGCTCCTCTACTTCATCCTGCAGTTGCTCATTGCGCCTCTGCCATTGCTGCCCCAGTCGTTGCTCTTTACGCTCGATCATCCTCTCTGCGCTTTCGAGTTCTACCTTTCGACCTTCAACCTCGCTCTGCAAGGCAGATAGCGCACCCTTTTGTTTCTCAAGTTCAGTGCGCTCTGCATTCAACTTCTTGCGATCATCGTTCTGCTGAGTAGCCCAGGCGTTGCGCTCCTTGACGATTTCCGCGCGAATACGTTCACGCTCCATATTCTCAGCATTGGAAATCTCATCCAGCCGCGTGGACTTTAGTTTTGCAACTTCATCGTCAAGCTCGAGGAGCTTCTTTGCTCTGATGTTTGATATTTCCGCATCTAACTGATTGCGTTTGTCGCGCAACTCATTATTTAAAGCTGAACGTTCATCAGCAAAGCCAGCGTCACGCTTTTGCTCTGCGATGATGATGGCTTTCTCTCGTTCAGTCAGCTTCGCTTTCTCTGCTTCAATCGCCTGACGATCAGCCTGAACCTGCTTTTCTCGCAGAGCTACACTGGTCTCTCGTTTTATGAGATCGGCTTCTTTTTCTGATTTATCGGGGTTGTTCATTGTCATTGCTCTAAAAGAGTTTTGATAGTTGATAGGGCAGCTTTACGGAGTTTCGCAATCTCAGCCTTGGGCAAAGGCTGCGGCTCGTTCCCATGGCCGCGCTGAATAATGAGGTTTGCCAAATCGTCTACGAATGTCGGCTGCATGTCATAAATTGTGGCAAGGGCATCCTCGTCAGAAACTAACAGCAGTGCAATGACGCAAGCGCCCAAGGATTGACTGCCGCCCTGCAGCGTTTGACGTACTGTCAGTGTTTTGACGGTTTGCAAACTTTCGGGCAAAACCTCACAGAGGTTGGCCGAAACAGCCTTGCTTTCAGCCATGCAGATAAGCTGGGGGTCGCTGACATCGGGCGGTAGCCTGTCTGCCAATAGTTTCTCAAATGACGCTTGGGCTGCGGCATAAAGGTCGCCGACATAGGTCGCAGCATCATCACCGTCATGGCACGATAGGAAGAAACGCTCTGCATGAATCAAACGATCTTGCAGGTGCATGCTAAGGCGATTGAACAGCTTGAAGCCGAACTCGGCCTGGATACTGGCGCGAGCATCCAGCAGTTCATCAACTTGCGCATCCTTATCCGAAATGAAAGTTGGCGTGTCGACGAACACGATGTCCCGGACAAGAGTGTGAACGACTTCGCGAAGGAATGGCTCATCAGTCAGTTCGTGCTGAGGTGCATCCGCACCTCCCTTGCCATGCGCTTTTTCATTGCGCTTGGCGCTGATGGCAATAAGACGGTTAATGAGATCTGGTTGCGTGGCAGCAAGACGCCGTAAAGGGTGCCCTTCGTCATTGCGCGCTTGAAGGATGGCAATGGCGAGAACCGTTTCTTGATAAGCGCCACCATTTTCAAATTCCCGCAGTTTGCCTTCACGAATCGGCCTAAAACCTTGCGATGGCTGCTCAAGCCCGATAGCCTGCGCCGATTGCTCCAGCAATGCGGCGTGTTGGCTCTGTTCGGTGTATTTTAGTGTTGCGATAACGTCCTTGAATGGGCGAACGCAACAGGCGTAAAACAGCGCCCATTCTATGGACGCATAAATTTTGGCAAGTGTTCGAAATTGTGCGTTACTAGCAGGTTTTAAACTGGCAATAAGTTTCGGGTAACGTTGCCAGTTGGCCTCCGTCTCGAATGGTTCTTTTTGTCTTGTGTCCTGTTTTCCGGGGCCGGAAGTACTCAGCTGTTGCTTCCAAGTGAGCAGCCAGCCAGCCAGGTTATCCTCTAGCTCCAGCATCTGCTCAAAGGATTTTTCAAGGATCAGAGAAAATCCGTTTCCAAACGGATCGGCGATGCGGAACTCGCTGTCGCTTTTCTGAATGGCAATGGGACAATCGAGGTGATAAAACTCGGGTTCGGCGATTATCGTGATCTGCTGGACAGGGGGCATTTTGTATTCCATGCCCAATACTGCCGCGCGTTTCTTCATGGCCCGCAATGTGTTGATGACATCACGTTGTGTTGGGGCATTTCTTTTGTGAGAAGAATCCCAACGGATCGTCCGAAAATCTTTCTCCTCGCCTTCCTTTTTCTGCAAGGGATTCGCATCGTCCAGTTGATGCAGAAATGGCAAAATTTTCCCGCTAACAAGTTCACGGAACAAAAGTGCGGTCACGAACACCGGGGGATTGCCTTCCTCGTTTAAGCCCTCATTTCGCTCTTGTCTGATGATGGCGTTGTATTCGTCAATAAACCCTTTGTCCTGCAAGCGCAAAAGAACGCCCTTGACCAAATCCAGCGGAATGCGGGTTTCATCCGCCAGCTCATCGGCATGCAGTATCCCGAAAACATCAAGCAATTTAAGGATGACTCGCTCAAATGCATTCAAGCCATCGCCATCGTTGGAGACCTTGGGCAAGGTCACGCGATACGCATGCACTGGCCAGGCGAGACTGCGCGGCCTGCCGATGATGCCGCTGAAGGGATTGGGCTTGCCGTAGTCCAGAAGCTTCAGCATGGCAGCACCACTCCCTTACGCCGACAGAGTTGAAGAAAATCCACTAATCCAGGGACAAAGTCTTCCGCGAGTTGGTTTTGTAACGCGCCCGCATCGCCGACGACTACCAGCAATTTCTTTTGGCGGCTCATGGAAACGTTCAGGCGGTTGTAGAGGCAGAGATGGCCGAAACAAAACTGAGCTTCTTTTGTATCTGTCCAACTCTCGCCTTTGCTAATCACTCTCCTCTTACAGGCTTCAATACTCTCCCTACTTGGCATGGTTCTCACCATGGATAGGAATACAACATCGAATTCCATACCTTGGAAGGAGTCCACCGTGCCGACGCGCAATTTCTTGTCGTCGTCCGCGATGTTGCCTAATTGTTTCCTGATGAGGTCGGCCTGAGCTTTGTAGAAAGAAATCACACCAAAGGAGAGGCCTTTCCCCGCATCCGAACTCATCCACTCATTCAACTTGCGGACGATGACAGTGGCCTCTGCAGGACGTGTCCAACTGGTTCCGTCCTTTTGATGTCTTCCTATCTGTGCTGGTACATCCAGCCAAACTGCAGGCTTGCCGTTCGTGCTGGAGAGCGCATGGGCGAAATCGCTTACAGGCCGCCCTGAGCCGAAATGCTCCGTCGGATCAAAGCGTTCGTAGAAGTTACGGCTGATGAAGCTACCCAGCAGCGGGTGCATGCGGTATTGCTTGTCGAGTGTTACGCGGCGGGTGATGCCGTCGTATTCCTCCAACGTTTTCAGACGAGTGCTGAACAAATACTGGAAAATGGATTTTTTTAGCCAGTCATTTTCGTCCTGTCCACCTTCGCCTTCCTCCATCTGGCGGGCCACCTCTTCGTCAATGATGTGCGGCAACTGCCGATGGTCGCCTACCAAAATGATGCGCTTGCCTTGCGCCATAGCCACCATCAAGTCACGGGGCGATACGCGTGCGGCTTCGTCCACGATCACATATTCGTACTCCATGCTCTTATTGACATCACTCCCTGTCATCCCCTTCTGAGCTTGCATCCTTCGATTCACGCTTTGCTGGCAAGTGGCAGCAAAGGCAAAGCTGTAATCAGAAAGTGCGTCCATCATTCCATAAGGGTTGCCTTCCAATTCAGCCAAAAACTCAGCCAACGCAGCCGATTTTTTATTCTTAGCTGAATGCCCTGCGGTCATGATGCGCAGGATGGCAAATTCCGCCAGGGCAATCACCTCGTCGTTTTGCTTCTCCACGCGAAAAACCGGCGGACTGCTAAACCGGAAAAGGAGCTTCATTTTCAGCGCCGCCAAATCCGCTAGGAACGAGGGCGGGCCATCCTCGCTGCGCCAAAGACTAGCTGCGTCTAGCAATTCGCGCTCGTTTTCTTCAAGAACATCGCGCAGATCTTCCAGCGCGTCTACCGACCGTTCCGGCCCGTCGTCGCTGAAGCTTTCAGACTGAACACGCAGACGACGTGCGGCATTTAGCCATTGACTTGAATCTTCGTTGAGCTTCTCGTCACGCGTGAGGTTCTTTGCCAGATTCTCCGCCCGACGCATGCCGCCTTCACCTAGCACCGCAACGCCAAGTGAAGCGATTTTCCTAGCAAGGCTCCCCGCCAATGGGCGACTTGGTGCTTGAACATATTGGAGGAACAGGTTTTTGATTTCCCTTTCCTGCTCCACTTCTGCAATCCGCGGGTTTCGCTCACGTAGCTCGGTGGCCAATTTTGAGCACCAGTCCTCAAGATTGCGCTCGAAGGCGCTGTAATCATCATCAGCCGCACCAGACCGCTTGCCAAATTTTGGCACGGGGATACCGTTGAGTGAGAGCCGCTCTATCATGTTCTCCACGGCATCGTGCTGAAACCCTGTCAACAGGATCTGACCCTTGATACGCGTCCCTCGTTTGTCGGCAATCTCGTTTAAGCGCTCTAGAATCGCAGCGATGACGGTGGTCTTGCCGGTGCCGGGTGGGCCTTGGATGAGCGCTATGTCTGGTGTGTTTAAGGCCACCTCAATAGCTTTTTCCTGCATTACCGTTGGGTCATTGCGAAAGACTTTTTTGCGGACGAATGCCGTAAGCGGTGGGGTTTTTTGCGGTTCGCGGGTTCGGGCGATTTGTCCCTGCTCCTCAATTAACAGCCCCAACTGGGGGTTGGCTGCACGGCCTTCCAGAATGGCCTGACGAGCCGCCATACGGCGCTTGATTTGGGCAGTTTCGCCCGCCAGCGACAGGATGAGCGTGCCAGAATCTCTGGGCAGAGTCTCCGTTTTAAGCGTGAGCACTCGGGTTTCTTTGTCAAATCCGACGACATTGAAATAGTTCCTTTCCTCACGACGTTTTAGTTCATCCGATTGCTCAATTCCGCCTGCAAAATCCTTAAAGCTAAAGTTTTCAGTCTTCAAATAGTCCGGCAGTTCATCCACCAACTCGACTTCAGGCACTGCGCCTTTTTCCAACGCAATCCATGACGAATCAGATGCCTGAGAAATGAGAACCGTGACAGTTCCGTCTCGTCTCTGACTCATCCCCTCGAACTGCAAAGAGCCAACTTCGCGCGCTTGTTTAAGCAGCAGTTCGCCTTCCATGTCGCCGAACTCGTCCCATTTTTTCAGATAGCTGCCGTCGTCCTGCGTGAGTGCAGTCATTTGCGCTTTGGCAAGAATTTGCACTTGTCCTGCCTGCGTCCAATCCACGAAACGCAGCCGACCTTTCGCCAAGCGCAGGGCGCGGTCCGGATCATTCCTTTGCGCCTTCAGACGGGATGCGATGAAGATGGAATTACCGCCCGGCATTGCTTTTTCCGTAACAACGAAACGGATACCATTGCCGGTAATGCCGAAAGAGTTTTTTGAAGTTGGCTCTGCCCTTACTTCGCGTGGCGCTTCATCTGCGTCCAGTTTCAGTTCTTTATCAATGGCTGGGCCGGCGGTCAGAAAGAAGTAAGCGTTTTCACCTTGCTGGAAGCAGCAGATTTGGCCGAGAACCTCGTAGGGGCGCTTCCCCTTTTCGCCAAGACGCATCTTTGCCAGTCCATTTTCCACGTATTCATCCACGCCGATTTCGACATCGCCCATTTCCAAACTATCGCCTGTGAAAAATGCGACTTGTAATTCGATACTGCCATCTGCAGCGGGGCTGGCTAGTTGCGCCAGCAGGGAACGCCCGCTGGCGAGTTCGGCATTGAGGAGGCGGATGTCTGCTGTCACGACGGGTCGGACGAAGACAACGGAATCTTTTAAACGAATTTCAAATTCATCCGTACGGCTTAACCTGGCTTCCACCGCGAATACGGGCTGCTCTTGAAGGGCCGGGGTCTTGGTGGTCGGCTTGACTCGGATGCTCAGGATGCAGGCGGGAATGTCCTGAAAATTCATTTACCCCCCTCGACGAACTTGAAAGTCAGACTTTCAGGAAAAGCCTTTGCGCCCCGGGCGGGAACTGCCGTTTTGGCCGCGAAGTTCAGCACGGACTCGTATTCCATGTCGTTGTGATTCTCGAATGAAAATGGATAGAACAGACGGTGCGGCAGGGCAAGCTCTCTTGTGCTGGCTGGAGTGACAATTTCCCAGCGTGGTGTTTGAACCCGAATGGAAGCGGGGGGCTCGCCGCCGCAATAAGGGCAGTTTCTATAATCATCAGGGAAATAGCTCATGGCACATTCGGGGCAATCCAGCGCGTGGTCGGCTGCTTTGGTAAGCTCCAGCGCCCAAAACGCCATCGCTGGGCGGCTAGGCGGGTGTTCTCGGCCAGCTCCGAAAGTTGCTTGAAAAAGGCGACGCAATTCCGATGTTGTAACCAGAACACGTGGCAAACCACCAGTGCCCTTGTTGGAATCGTCATCTTCGTCATCCACGAAAGGCAGGTACCCGGCGTATGCCTGATCTTCCATGCTGGCGGGCACACTGTCGCCTCTCGCCTGCGGCTCAGCGTCCCAGCCGCCATCGTCGTCCTCAGTTTGCAGTACTTTGTTGCCGATGAATGGGTGGCACAGCGCTAACAGCTTGAAGGCCATGACAGCGAAAGCCCAGCAATCGGTTTGTGGGCGGGACTGATCGCGACCTTGCACCACTTCCGGCGCGCCGTAACCCGGCGTATAGACCGACACGCCGCCGCTGAGAAACTCAGGGCGCATGTTGTCAGCATCTATCAGCCAGACATCGGGGGTGTCACCTTCGCCCATAAAGGCATTGTTGGGAGAAATGTCACCATAGACCATCCCCGCGTTGTGAAGGCGGGCGAGGATGGCGGCGCACTTCGCCAGCACGCGCAGACGGCGACGCGTAGAGCCTGTGCTGGCGTAATGCAGCAGCCGAAGCGCCTGGTCTTTGTCAGAAATCTTCGCCAGCCATTGTGGCAAGACTTGTCTTTCATCTTCAAGCTTCTTCTTGCTTCTGCCATCCAAATCGAAAACGGCGAATGGCTTCATATCGTTCAATAGACGCATCACATAGCCCGGTTCGTCTCGCAAGATGGCAAGCGGTAGGGAAATGGGGATGCGCCGTGGCATGGGCAGCAAGCGGATGCGCTGAAAACGCTCGCGCAGATTGGCGTTTTTGTCTGGCTGGCCGGAGGCATCCAGCGGTTGCTTGACAGCCAAATCCGCATCCTTGGTGCGGTAGACTACGCCTTGTCCACCGCGAGCAAGTTCATCGGTAATCTGATGAAAATTGCCATACTCATCCACAAGAACTTTCGGAGCTTTGTGTTCTATGGATTCATGCATCCGGGGCGTCCTCACGAAAAAGGCAAGCGATGGTCTTGTCGTCGCTGTGCTTGGGAGTAGGCCATTTTTCGAGCATTTCTCTGGTGCGGCGATTGGCACTTATTTCGGCGATGGAGCAATGTGCCTCGATAAAGCCCGATACAAAACCATCGACATTATCCAAGTCATCAGCTACGCCATCGGTACACAGGAAGACAGCAATACACTCTTCCTCCGGAAGCGAAATATGCCGCCATTCATTCAGCGAAACATTCTGGGATAGCGCAGTGGTGATGTTGGAAAAACCGTAGCCCCTGTCTTCAGTGAGCGATACGACAGAGCCATCAGGTTTGAGAGCTGCGACAAGACCATCGCCAAGCATCCCCAAGTGAATTAAGCCATCTCCGAAACGGAACGCGAACAGACAGGTCGCAGAACAATCTCGAGGCTCAAGTGGGCTAGTATTGGAGAGCCAATAATGTTGTATCCGTTCGAATAGGTAATCGCGGTTTATCTCGACCTGAGATATCTCAGCCTTGATGCGACATGCTAGAGCTGCACAACCGACTGCCAAGCACGCGGCATCACTTCCAAAATTGGAAAATGGCTTTGAGCCAACTCCATCGGATACCACAATGCCATCCCCCCAGGTATGGTGAAACGACATCCACGCATCTTGGTTTGGCAAACCTTCAGTAATGTGACTTGGGCCGCGAACGCTTGCGCCAAAACTTTTCCACAGCGTCATGCCCACTCCTCATCCTCTTCAAACCAACCATCAAGCGCAGAAAACAACTCATCTGATGAGAACAGCTCATCTGATGAGAACAGCTCAGACTCTTGGAGTTTGGGATTCGCATCTGCACCAATCTCTATGATTCGCAGCATGTTTGAGGGCAAATTGACTTTCCATCGCTTCAGAGCCCTCGCATCATCCCGAGACCAGAACCCGTCAGTGAAAAGTAGAACTTTGCCGTCAGGCTTGTCACCAAGCGATTGAATCAGTGATGAACTATTTGCAGTTCCTGAGCATGAAAGTAGCTCCTCAGGAAATCTGCTTCTTGTGCCCCAGTCAGGTATACGAAGCGCCTCAGAGCCCCAGGCCCACAAAGTGATCTCAGTACGCCCGTAGCCATACAAAACCCATTGAGCAATGGTTGTAACCAGTGTTCTCATAATGAATGGTTTTCCACCGTCGCTCATGCTGCCGGAAATGTCGCAAACCAGATGGAGTGTCACGTCGTTCCCTCTATCGCTTCGGCTCGCGCGGCGATGTTGTTCATCATCGTCTTGATCTGTTCAGCAAGTGATGCTCCGCTCCAAAGCGTCAGCCTCGCATCCTTGATCTTTTTCTTAGCCGATTCATTATTTGGTGGAACACAACATGCAACGATGCCACGACCTTCAGTTCCTCCGTAGAAGCGCACAAGGTTTTGCAGCTTCATAACCTGCTCCTGCGTTACATTGCCTGCCTTGCATTCCACGATGTAAAGCGAGTAACCGTCGGTAAATGTGACATCCAGCTCGTTATATTCCGCACCGAAATTCGAATGATTCCAGGCGTTTTCTTGCTTCAGGTTCAGCTTTACATTTATGCGCAAGTCTTGGATGACGCCAGTATCTTCGTAGGGCTTGCATTGCAAATAGACAAACTCCTCGAACCAGCCGCCTGACAGATATTTGGCGAAATCAGGCCATCTTTCGAATTCCAGATCCAATCCGTAGCCTTGGAATGTTGCTCTCTCCGAATTGTCCAGCTTGAAATTGATGCCGTCGCGACAAATTTCGAATGGTTTGAACGCATTGTTATAGTCGGTCAGTTCTTTATAAAACCTACGCAACTTTTCACGATGAATCCAGAGAGTCTTGGTCAAGAGTTGACGATCCTGCGACATCTCATTCATCACGGAATCGTTGGAGATATCCAGTCCGTCGCTATTGAGACGTAAAAAGGTTTCGATAGAATCAATCCGCCGGATTTTTTCGCGACGAAGACTGTCAACAAAAGTTATTTGACGATTCCTACTATCAAAATAAAAGGGAACAGCGCCAAGCTCGCGAGCAGCAGATAGTGCGCCTGCAAACATTAATTTCGTTCCGCCGGTCAGATTGATTCCGATTCGCGTATTTTCTGGAAATTGTTTCGCAAGTTCAGTAATTCGCTCATGAACGGCTCGATCATCCCAAGGGTCAACAGAAAGTTCGTGTAGATCTCGGGAACCTATAAAAGCTCGCATACCTGTAGCGGGATAGTCTTTTGAGTTAACGAAAACGTGATGCGCCGACTCAAATTGCCGAATGCTGAGCAAGGCAGGCATCCGTTGCTCACCAAAAAGATGGAAGGTGACATCAAATCCGTTAGAGATGTCTCGGATCGCGTCCTGTTTCGCTCCGTGCTGCTTGAGCCACTCGGCAGGCAGCGATACAACCTCGGGCGCCATGCCAACGACGGACGATGCTATAAGCCGTTTTTTGAGTTCAGGGTAGCTCAGTGCTGCGAGCGCCCATACAAAGGCCATTACCGGAGTTCCAGGACTAAGGTAGAGCGTGACGAATTTCTCACCTGATTCACGCTCCACCCTATCCAGCGCTCGCATCGCGCCAGCATAAATACCTTCGGTGTCGTTGAGTTGACGAAGTTTCTCGCTTATTAATCGGATTCTTGCGTTGCATCCCACATTGGCAGCTTTTGTTTTCAACCAACTCTCAAAATGCTCATGGGCAGCAGCTGTATTGGCGAACCTAGAAACAAACTGACTGGTGGACTTCCAATCCTTCTCAAGCCCCGCGTTTCGTATTGACGACAGTTCATGTGCGAATGTCCTCTGCGCTTCGATTAATTGGTTGGATTCATTGTCTACCCGGGTATAGCCTAGGATAATCACATCAGAATAGGACTCACTTGTGAGGGCGCCTGCAATAGGGCCATCGGTATTTTCGAATCCCAGAGAGGCACGAAAATCTGTGATTCCGTACCATGTGAGCAGAAACTTTTTCATCGAGACCTTTCCTGAACATATGGGCGGAACCATGCGATGTCATTCGTCATTTTGTTTACGAATACAGCGCGGTTAGGTTTTTCGATGCCTTTAAATTTGCCAATTCCTCCACTCACAAGTGATCCGGCATCGTCCTCATTCATGCAATACGCCACGCGTAATTCGAAAAAGGAGAAAAGGTCTTTGCATGCGGTGGCACAGCGCTGCCAACGGTCGACAAAAGCAAATACAAATGTACCTTTCCTTGGGCCGTCTTCTGCGAGATGTTTTAAGAGGTCAGCCGGGCTTGGCGGGTCGCCGGGCTTGGGAGATTTAAACGCAGGCGCTGGATGTAGTATTTTCTCGGAATCGAGACCGTCGACGATTAGCGCGATGCGGCGAACCCCAAGATTGTCTGATATCGCTTGTAACGGTAGCGCAGAAATATCGTCGAACATTTTGAAGCGCGCACCGAGAACTTGCGCGGCGGCTGAGAATGCTCCTCCGGGAGCGACCCCTCGAGCGTTGAAGTAAATGACTTCATCAAAGCCGTCGGCGAAAGACAGGCTGTAAAGCATAGCGGACAGCAGTCCGTCGTGAATCTGATCGTTGTAGCCGCTGAATAGAACATTAAACGCAGATCGACGAGTAAGCGGCAAAGTCAAAGGGGCGGCTTCGAATGTGAGCCGTTCACCCAAAACAAGCGTTTCTTCTTGTTCACAGACTGTCTGGTATTCAGAAAGTGACGGAATCTCTGGAAGAGATGCTCCGCTAAAAATTTTCGTTTTGGTGGCAGCTCCGGAAAGAGACGTGCGCTCTATCAGTTTCGTGAGCAACGCACGCCGATGTTCACTTTCTCCGGCGAATGGGATCATGAACCTCACATTGCCGGACTTGGCCCCGTTAGCATTGTTGATAATCCCTTCAGGTGGGCTACGCAACTCTGCTGCTGCCCAGTTCCCGCCCCCGAGGATCATTGCGGAATCCTCCTGCCCACAAGCCAGTGCAATACGACATCCCAACTGGGTGATGATGCTTCCGATTGACTGGGCGTTGATGCCTTTCAGAGTCTGAGTAGCCAGAAGGATGTGAATGCCGAACGAGCGCCCCTGCTTCAAGAGTTGCGAGAGCAGTTGCTCAGCCGCTTCTGCCACCTGGCGGCCTTCTGAAAACAGAACCTGGAACTCATCGATGATCAACAGAACGCGGGGCAACCGCACCCTGCTTAACTTGCGATATTCGGCAAAATCTCGGGCGTTTGCAGACTTGAATATCCGTGCGCGAGTTTCCAGTTCACCCACGAGATGCCGTAGAACGGTGACGCCATATTCAGGATCGCTTTCCGTGGCAACAAGGCGGGCATGTGGAAGTGGGGGGGCTGCATAGACATTGAACTCCGTCGACTCCTTGTAATCCAGTAGATAAAGATCAATCTCTTCGGGTGAGTATTTCTCGCATAGCGTGTGAATCAGGACATGGAGCAGATTAGATTTACCAGAGCCCGTCTTCCCTGCAAGCAATGCATGATGCTCGGAGTCCGTCGCGCCCACTCTTAGCGTTGCAAAGTCGCCAGCGGGCGTCCATCCAATGGGAATATCAAAGCCGCCAATGGTCGTCTCATCGTTGATGAGGTTCGTCCAGAGATCGGGCATCGTTTTCCTGAAGCGCGTCTTTGCTGCGCAATTTTCAGCGAGCTTTGCCATGAAGCCATCAAGCACGTCCCGACGTGGCCATTGCTCAGGCATGTATGTGAATGACAGTTCCGCAACCCCGGCGCACTGCAATAGATGATCAAGCTGCGTGGAGGAGGCTTCCAGCGTGGCCATGAACTTTTCATATCGTCTGTCTTCCATGCGCTTGCTATCAATTGCAATGATGGGCAGTACACCACAGCGTGGACCGTTCTCACAAATGCGGCCAAGGAACCAGAGAGATTTGTCCGATATTTGCTCCGGCACATCAAAAAGCACCACAACCTTGCAAGGTAACGGGGCGTCGGGGTTGATCGCGTTGTATTCCGACCAGTTGAATGCCTTGTCATTGAATCGCTGCTGGATCATCTCCTCAATCTCGTCCGTCAGTATGCCGAGTGCGGCCTCGATTTCGTCCGACCGAGTGAGAACATGGCCTTGCGGCACCAATTGCTCTACCTTCAGTAGTGGCAGGAACGGCTCGACCGACTGCCCCTGCTGCAGTGGATCAATAAGTGTCAGTTCTATTTGTGTACGCGCTCCATTTCCCCCATCCTTGTTGACATTGCTGGCCTGGGGCATCGTATCGGCTTCGCTTGTTTTTCGTGGAGTCACCGATGTCAACAACCAGAGGGCCGGGTCAGGCCTGGTGG
>NZ_JACJUU010000006.1 GCF_014237865.1 Pusillimonas minor | reverse complement strand
GGACAGATGATGCAGTGGTGCGGTGGTCCCTTCGACCCAAGCGCCTTCGATCTAAACGAGGTCAACCAACGCCTGAGGGAAATTCAGCTGTAGCGCAAGACGGTGCTGAGCGGACGCTTACCAATGTCGGCGCAGGGATTGAACCATTGATGGTGAACGCCATACGCGGGTTGCCGGTGAAATTCACCGGCGACTGCCCCACTTCCAGATTGAATTCGGTACCCGTCAGCACGGGGGCCGTGCCGGTGCGTGCCTGGGAAGACACGATTCCCGCCGCATGGGCAAACGGCGACAAACCCAGCATCACGCCGCCGGCGGCCAGGCCCTGAACGAAACGGCGACGCGGCATATAGGGGGAAAAACCAGTGCCTGTAAGTCTCACGTGAAATTAATCCTTTAAAAATTGATCTGAAGCATTGCGTAAAGACAAAAAACTCAGTGCCTTTTGATAGAACAACACTGTAGCTAGCAGCAGCTGTCGCTGGCATGACGCCCGAATTACATTTTTGTCATGTCGCTCAATTGCCTCCGTACTTACCGTCGAGAGCTCCGTGAACAGCCACTCTCCAAGAGATAAATGTCGCGGACATCTCTTATCGGCTTATCATGAGTTGACTGAGTTTTCTGATGCAGAATTTTCTGGCATGCGCAAACAACACCCCGCGAGAAGTTACAAAGAAGGGTAAACCCACAGCGACGTGAAATGACAAGGACGAAATTGCCAAACTCTCCCGCACGAAGGCAAGGACTGCCACTAGCAGCAGTCCACCAAGTCGGCACTACAGACTCAATGCAATCAGCAAGCTCAAACTAAAGGACCCAGTGAGAGAAGGAGTTTTGTCCCAAAGGGGAACATTGGGATAGAACTGAATACGAGCCTAGTACATTCGGAGGTGGACACAACGACTATTCTGGCCGATGCGATGCTGATCCATGCTCTGCCGAGCTGCGATGCGGAACTGGTCCTGGATGACTCGGATTACGGGGATGCCGGTAAACACGAAACGCACCAAGGGCGTGAGAAATGGCCTTGGCTAGGATAAACTCAGTGGAAAATCCAGACTCTTAAAATTCTTACTGTTTTTCCGACAGTGGGTCATACAACTGCGATAAACCACTGTCGACAATTTTTTTGAGTAGAAAACCCCTAAAACCCTTTACGGATTCATCATCCATAACATCATGGCCCCCATGCCGAGCCACCAAAGCAAAGCAAGAGCACCAATAACAGCCAACACCACCAAGATAACCTGCTTCATGACCTATCTCCGATAAAGAGCCACCCCTAAATTAACCATGAACAGCAGTGCGGTCAGATCGATCAGTATTTGCTGCCTCTGTCTGCGCAGGTGTCTCAACGGAACGCGGCAAAATAGCAGTATGCGGATCATGAGAGCTCATGCCTCTCATCATTAGAACCATGGCTAAGGGGCAAACCAACAAGAACAAAAACGGTGAAAACGCCACGAGCCACTCGCGTAATGCGGGAACGGCCGCATATCCGACCGCCACTGCTGCAACCAACGTGACGCCAACCTTCATCATCGTCTTCATTGAGCACTTCATAATCATCTCCAATAGTATTGCCCTAGGTTTTCGATAAAAACTTTATAGACATATTGACACTCTATAGAGGTGTGTCTTTCGCCACGATGACGTTGGCATTACATTTGCGTCATCTAACCCGCACGCTCATTTCATTACATTTTTGTCATGCACTGGCCATGGTTTCGTCATGTCGACTGCGTTACATTGGAAAACCATTTAATCACTCTATTTATTGCCCACCAACAATAGGGCTAAATCACACGCCAATGAAACTGCTGATTGTGGAAGACGAGGTGAAAACCGGAGACTACCTTCGGCAAGGGCTTGCCGAAGCCGGCTTTCAGGTGGACTGGGTGCAAACCGGCCTTGACGGCCACCACCGGGCCCTGACCGAGCCTTACGACCTGATCATTCTGGACGTCATGCTTCCCGACGTAGATGGGTGGCGCATTGTGCAGGCGCTGCGCGACGCGCAATCTGCCACGCCCGTGCTGTTTCTTACCGCACGCGACAGTGTTGAAGACCGCGTAAAGGGGCTGGAACTCGGCGCCGACGACTACCTGGTCAAACCCTTTGCCTTTTCCGAATTGCTGGCGCGGGTACGCACCCTGCTGCGACGTGGCGCCATGGCCGTTCTCAGCGAACAGATACAGGTGGCCAATCTGGTGCTGGACATTCCCCGTCGCCGCGCCATGCGAGGCGACGTGCGCATTCACCTGACCAACAAGGAATTCGCCCTGCTCGAACTGCTCGTTCGCCGGCAAGGCGAAGTCCTTCCCCGTTCACTGATTGCATCCCAGGTGTGGGACATGAACTTCGACAGCGATACCAACGTGATCGATGTGGCCGTGCGCAGGCTGCGCGCCAAAATCGACGATGCCTTTGAACCCAAATTGATACACACAGTACGTGGCATGGGCTACATGCTCGACATTCCCGAAGCCAGGTAGGCAGGCATATGCGCAGGCTCCTGACATCCCCGCCCTCGCTGGCCCTGCGCCTGACCATTTCCATCGGCGCGGGCATTACCGCCTTGCTGTTGTGTTTTGGCTGGCTGGTGGAACGCTCGATCAATGCCCACTTCGTGGAACAGGACATCCATGAACTGAACGCCGCCAAAACCTCGATTCAGGCCACCTTGCGGCAATTTGACGACGAAACCGCCGCCAACGCGCTGAAAGCTCACTTCGACAGCACGCTGTCCGGCCACCACAACGCAGAATTCCTGGTCGCTGACAGCAATGGCCAGGTGCTCTACGCCACCCCGGGCGCCAACCTGGAAGCCGCACTCGGACAACTGACTCCGGTGGATGAGATCAACAACAAAACCGTGTCGCCCTGGCAGTATGAAGGCAAGACCTTCCGCAGCGTGCTGGTGCGGTTGGCCGCAGGCACGGGCCAAAAGGTCGAACCGTTTTCTGTCGTTCTGGCCACCGACATCGATTTTCACCTGCATTTTCTGAACAGCTTTCACCGCTACCTGTGGTGGCTGACGGCCGTGGCCTGCCTGATTGCGATTGCCGCCACCTGGCTGGCCGTTCACCAGGGCCACGCACCCATACGTCGCATCAGCCAGCAGATCAATCGCATCAACTCAGAGCAGTTGCATCTTCGGCTGGACTCCACGGGTGTTCCTGCGGAACTGGCCCCCATGGCCACCGCCTTCAACGAGATGATCGACCGACTGGAGGACGGCTTCAGGCGACTGTCGAATTTTTCAGGCGATATCGCCCACGAGCTGCGCACCCCCATTACGAACCTGACCACCCAGACTCAAGTGGCGTTGTCCCGGGCACGAACCGCCCAGGAATACCGCGAAATACTGTATTCAAACCTCGAGGAATACGAGCGCATGGCCAAGATGATTGGCGACATGCTTTTTCTGGCCAAGGCCGATAACGGCCTGATCGAGCCGGAGCGCGCAGCCGTGCCATTGGTAGCCGAACTGCGCGAGCTGGCCGACTTCTTCGAAGCATGGTGTGAGGAACGTAAAGTCGCTATCGTCATCACCGGCGACGAAACACTGGCGGCCCACGCTGACAGGGCCATGGTGCGCAGAGCATTTTCCAATCTGCTCTCGAACGCCATTCGTTACACGCCGGAAGGCGGCACCGTGCGGGTGAACGTTCGCGGCGAGAGCGATACCGTGCGGATCTGCATTACCAACCCAGGGCCGACCATCGCGGCCGAGCACCTTCCACACATCTTTGAGCGCTTTTACCGACCGGATGCGTCGCGGCACCGCAATGGCGAAGGCGCCGGGCTTGGGCTGGCCATCGTGAAATCGATTGTTCAGGCGCATGGCGGCCAGGTTGGAGCCTCATCTGATAATGGGGTGACGCACTTTGAGGTTTTTTTGAAACATACCCAACGGCCGTAACCAACGGAGCGAACCTAAAGTCCATAACTCTCGCGGACAAAACGTTCTATCTGTGGATCAGAGGTACAAAACGGCCTCAAGCGGTATCAAAAGGGTATTTTTCCTCGAAAACGCTACCTCTGCTACCAGAGCTTGTGCTACCTTTACACGCATGAACGAAGCACATATCGCCCAGCAGCGCCGCGAGCTACTTTCCAAGGCCATTGATCACCTCACCCTCGGTGATCGCAGTGCCTTTGGCCGCCGCCTGGGCTTCAAAGATGGTGCGTTCATCCGGCAGATGCTCAATGGTTCACGCGCCGTTTCCGAAAAAACCATACGCCACATCGAGAGCATTCCCGGAATGCGTGGATGGTTTACCCAGGCTGAAGGCAACGAGCCCCCTGCCCTCCCGCCTTTGCATGCAGCTGATGCGAGCCCCGACGACATCGCGGCTCGCTACCGCGCGTCGTCGGTTCCCGTACAGCGGATTGTCGAACTGGTGCTACGCCAGCCAAGTGAGCCCGTGCCCGAATGGGCCACACCGGCCTTGCTGTCGGTAGTAACGGCCGGCCTGGTGCTGGCGCAAGAGCTCGACACAAAGCAACAGTAGCAACGCTACCCTCTTACCCTGGCTTCCCCTCCCGTCTTTCGGGCAATTCGTCCGCCCAATCTCCACATCACCTTCGAAACGTGGCAATTGCATCGCATTGCTACGTTATCTATTGCTCAATTAAAAAGCATTTGCTACTATTCATTCACGCTCTTTAACAACAAGCAATCGATGAACATCACGCCCTGCCGCTTGCGGCACGCGACTGCGTGACTACCTGCAAGGCACCTGGGTAGAAGCAAAACAGGTGAAATCCATGGGCTCAACACCGACCTCTTGCGCGAGGTGCTGTACGGGAACGAGCCCGGGGGGTCGGCACTCAGGGATGAGTGTCGCGCCTGTAATCAGCCGATGGCGTCGTAATCGGGCTGAAGACAGCGGGAGAAGACCGCACACCGCTTTACCGCCAGGCGCAGCACCTCTTGCGCCTGGCCAGCTGTTCTTATTGACCAACTCGCTGCCGTGCCTTGCCGCCAATGTCTGCAGAGCCCGCCGCAAAGAAGATGCAAACCATGACTACTGTTGCAACCGAATTCAATTACTCCGAGCTCGCCCGACAGATTGCGGCGAGAATGTCACCCGAAGCCCTGCTCAGTGCCGAAGATGTCGGCGCGATGCTGGGCTACCCCGCCCGGTATATCCGGGAAACCATTGCCCTGGCTCCGGGATTTCCGGTGGCCATCCGCCTGCGCCTCAATGACGATGGCAAACGCAGCAACCCCAGATGGCGACGTACTGACGTGGAGGAGTGGGTGACCACTCATCTCGCACAGCGCCGCGCACGCTCTGGCCGCCCGCGTAATCAAACAGTGATGTAGTATCAATGGGTCTGATTGATTGTGTTCACCAGACGGAAAAGCAAACGATGACCCCATCCGACGTCCACCTTTTTGTCTCTGCCGATGGGCTTGCCCGTCTGGAGGTGGCGCTTGACAACGACACTATCTGGCTCAGGCAGGCGCAGATGGTCAAACTATTCGACAAGGATGTAAGAACCGTCGGAGAGCTCATCAAGAATATCTACGCCGAGAAAAAGTGCAGAAAGATCCAACTATCCGGAATTTCCGGATAGCTCGGCACGAGAGTCTTTCCCTAATCAGCTCAACCTTTCGAGAACGTACGTCTCAAACCAATGAGGCACCAAATCAGTTTTGAACTCCAATTCAGTCCCATCAGTCACTTCCGCCAGCCAGATCCTATTCTGGCTGGAGTTGTCGAAAATATACGCCCTATCTGAAAGACGAATTGCATCAACCAATAGATCAAGAGATCTGAAGTAGCGCTCAATGATCTTGTCTTCAGGCACATCATGACCATGCATCTTAACGCGATGCCGTACCCGCGAAATATTAATGTCCGGATCTTCAGTGGCTACGTAGTAAAGATAAATCCGAAACCCAGCAGCCTTGGCCCGATGCAAAAAATCGACCTTATCTGACGACGACATTACCGTCTCGAAAGTGAAGTCGATGTTCTGCTCTAGCAACTTTTGGCGAATGAAGTCGGATACGACAGAGGCGAAATAAGAATTGACCAGAGCAGGGTCAAGACATAGCCGGCCCTTGTCAAGACGAAGATGAGAAACCTCCAAGGAGAGCCCTGCGTTCGCCAGAAAGGTGGACTGTCTGAAAAAGGCCAATACGTCTTCAGCATCGACGCACAACTTGAACGCGGCAAAATCAATGCAACCAGATTGTCGCCATGCTTTCTCTATGTCGTCCGGATTGATATACACGCCGAGCAGCGCCTCCGGGATAACTTCCTTCATCGTGCTTTTACCAGACCCATTCGGACCGGCAAACATCCGCAGTCGTGGCACGATCTCTACTTCCTGAGACGAATTTTTGTGCCAGGAGTGACTACCCTGCCTGGGTGCAAAGCCTTCAGAATGGTCCTGGAACCATCAGGATTCGACTTAACCAGTTGCCCGTCCACGACCTCAAGCACACTGCTGCCCGACTTCAGTGCCCGATCATAAGCCTTTCGAACAGCATCCTTGGCAAGGCTTGGGATGTCGCCTTCCTGAATGGCTATTTTTTTCGTTCCTGCTTGCATCATTTTCTCCAAACGACTAGCAAACTGCCACCCTGACTTTTTCCGCCAGGATATTACAAACCAACTCTGGTCATGATAGCCTGAAGCCCGAGAAACGGCCAACGGCTACGGCATCAGGCTGCCGCCAGCGATCGGATGTTGCCACCCTCTGACTGAAGAGGCAACTACTGAGGATTTCTTAGTGGTTCGACAGGAAGGTCAGCGCCCAGTTCGACGATGCATCAAGAATTACCACCTTGATGCAATCACCTCGCTGGGGTGTCGGGTGAGCTTCCGGCGCACCACCAATTTGCGATGCAATGTATCTCAATCACACTCAGCTGGAGACTCTTATGGCAACCACCATGGTGCATGTGCATGTAGACGAAAAGATCAAAGCACAGGCCACGAAAACGCTGGCTTCAATGGGCTTGACCGTGTCTGATGCTGTTCGCCTCTTCCTGACACGGGTTGTTGCCGACAAAGAGCTACCGTTCGCGGTCAAGGCCCCAAATGCCCGTAGCCGTGCGGCAATGGCCGAAGCAGGGGAAATCATCAAGAACCGTCGTGCCCGCTTCAATAACCCAGAATCCTTGATTGATGACCTCGAAAAAGCCAGCCGCAAGTAAGCGCACCCATTCAGAACTATTCTCGTAGCCAGAGGCCGAAACAGCGAATTCATCCCATCGCCTCTGGCGATGCATCGGCGCCACAAGACAACCCACCTTTCCCGACCGCCCCTTCCAAACCCGTCTAACACCAGACTGTTGTTTTTATGGGGATACGCAAAAATTTCCCCAAACACCCGCAAACCCTTTATTCATGCGGCTTTTGATTCCGGCCCCGGGCACCACTCTGATAAACCCCTGATTTTACTTGGCTCTTCCCCATTATCGGGGGATACGCATTCACTAGACACGGTTAATCACACCGTTCCAACCGCACTGGGCCAAGACCCGCATGCGGTAATTTTCAAAGTTCCTGAATCCAGTAGCCAAAAAAACCCAAATTGGGTATCATGAAGCCCAATATGGGTATTTCAAGCACTACAGCGCCCTGTTGGAGCCTGTCCGACGCTCTCTTTCCCAGTACCAAACAGCGGGTGCTAGGGATACTGTATGGTCAGCCCGATCGCAGCTTTTATGCCAATGAATTGATCAGCCTCGCGGCCAGTGGCTCCGGCGCCGTGCAACGTGAACTGGCTACGCTCACAAATAGTGGCTTGGTGACCGTGATGGCAGTTGGCAATCAGAAGCACTACCAAGCGAACGCAGAATCGCCCATCTTTAATGAGCTACGTTCCATTATCCAGAAGACGGTAGGCCTGGCTGAACCGTTGCGCACAGCACTTCAGCCCATGTCGGCCCAGATTACCGCAGCTTTTGTCTATGGCTCCGTCGCCAAGAAGACGGACACGGCCAGCAGCGACATAGATCTGATGGTGATCAGCGATGGCATCAGCTACGGTGAGCTTTTCACCGCCGTTGAAGCGGCCAGTGCGACCCTCGGACGCCCGGTCAACCCAACCATACTGTCTCAAGACGAGTTCCAGAAACGCCTTGCCAATCAGGAATCATTCCTGACCCGTGTCTTGGAACAACCCAAGATCTGGATACTAGGGAAAGACAGTGACCTCGGCATTTGAAAACCTAAGCGGCCCCAACAAGCCGTTGCGGGCCGAACCGCCTGACAAACGAGAGTTTGAAGGCTTAATCCATTCAGGGCATGCTCGTTTGCGTGATGCACTAAACGAGTCGCTGTCTATCGAGAGTCGCTTCGATCTGGCCTACAACGCTGCGCATGCGTTTTGTCTTGCAGTGCTACGTTGGCATGGTTACCGCT
The DNA here is from genome assembly GCF_014237865.1 of Pusillimonas minor. Classification (GTDB taxonomy): domain Bacteria; phylum Pseudomonadota; class Gammaproteobacteria; order Burkholderiales; family Burkholderiaceae_B; genus Neopusillimonas; species Neopusillimonas minor. The sequence goes on along the minus strand of NZ_JACJUU010000006.1, from coordinate 180,199 downwards.
CCAACCGTAACCACCCCGTCAAGCAGACATTTGCAAATAGAAATTCAGAGCAAAGGTTAACGGGCACATAAACTGCATCGGTTCGACGTCCCCCAATCGCTAGTTGCCAAAAATCCCAAGCAAGCCACCTACCAACCCTGCTTCTTGCTTTACTTCAGCCTGCTTTTTACCGGACGAACAAGCATTCGCATCACCAAAATACGCGGCCTGGCAACGCAGGCCTAGCTCGACCTGTATACCCAAGTTATCCGTTGTGTCTGCAAGTTGAATCAGGTCGTAGTAGAACTCGGCCGGGCGACCATAAGCGTCGAACTGTTTGTACAAAGCGGCCAGCTCGTCACTGTCGGCCTTACCCCCGGCTTGGCGCGCCTTGGCTTGTTGCGCCATTACATGCAGACGATACGAGTCGTATACATTGGTAGCCGAGGCCTCAGCCATGGCAAGCACTTCTTGACTACGCCCCCGGTCTTCCGCCACCGAAGCCAGGGCAAGCTGGTAAAAGGTCTGACCATTTACGTCTCGATGTCGAGATTTCGCAAGCACTGCTCTAGCGACATTAGTTTTACCCTGGCTGACCGAACGAAAAGCAACGTGCGATTGCACCACGCTTTTTGCCAAGCGTTTGCCTTTCTGGTTGTGGGCCACTCTGCGCCACGTCTTGCTATCCATAGCAGGGCGCGCAGCCTTGCGATAATGCGCACGAATGTAGTCGTTGACATCGCTCAAACGCTCTTCGGGACTTAGATGCGTGTGGCTAGCCTGGGCAATGCCATCTTCTATCTTCTGCCCCAAGGGCTCCAGCGCCTGGATAAACAGGGCCTGCCATTCGTTTTGAGCAAACTGACTGCTAGCAACCGCCACTAACATGCTTTGTTTGGGTTTATCGTCTTCACGTAAGCTGGCGTTAATCTTGTCCCACTGGTCTAGACGACCCAGCAAGGCGGTCATGCCGTTTACGTTACGCCCCGCTCGTATCAGGAAATCCACGGCAAGCTTGTCAGCATCGGTTTCTTGGGTGCGACTCCAGGTAGGACTAAGAACCTTCTCGGTAGCCATGTAAAGCGCAAAGCTGTTGCGTATGCGTCTGGCGACGCTTTCGGCATTTCCGGCATCCACACCCAACCGATTGACTAGAGCATACGCAGCGGTACCCTTCTTCTGGATTTCCTTCAGTATGTCGATGTCGGTATGTGACAAAACGGTATGGGCGAACTCGTGCGCAAGCAACGCATCGATTTCATCCACGCTCTGGATATCCATCAACATACCAATAGGTATGTAGATATTGCCTTGATCTGTAGTCAAAGCGTTCATCGTGGGCGACGCCAGAATGTAAACTCGGCCGGGAACATCGGTAAAGTCAGAGGCGCTTTTGATCCGCTGCAACTCGTCATTCAAAAGCTGCTCAAGCTCGGGGTAGTACACCAACCCCAAGCCCATACTTTGCATTTTTCGAACATCTTCCTGCACGTCTTCCGCGTCGGAAGCCACATTGATCTTCTCGGGCGACAACTGCTGCAAATACGGGGATTCACTATTCAATGCCGCAGGCATCCAACGTGGCGTAGTACCTAGTGTCTCGCAACCCGTAAGGAAAATGGCTGCTGTGCATAGGGCTAACAATCGATACATATTCAACACCCCTTGCCCGCTATGCCGCGCGTGGCGCCGACAAGCTCGGTGGAAAATGTGTTGTCGCACTCGGCAGTTACCTTATAGACATTATTCGCAACCACATCCGGGGCATTCACATAGTACTTTTTGCCTTCAAACCGAATGATGAAGCCACCATTTCGATCTTCCAGAATCGCAATGGGAAATTTCAACGCCGACAGTTCCACGCTTTTAATATAGGCGCCATCTGCCGCTGGGCTAAACAGGTCTAGTTCGGTGGCATCTGCGGCCAGTGCTGAAATCTTTAAATCAGCTGCTGCCGTTGAATAACACGAGACCCCTAAGGCCACCGCCAGCGCGAACTGCTTTATATTCAGTTTCATAAACTTTTTCCTATACTCGGGATTTATAACGACCTAGCGTCTGTGCAAGTCGGCTGCAGGCCTTTCTGATCCAAAGGTATACGTGGTCGATCATCCAGTCGACCAGACCGATCTTGTCCAGGAAAAAGCCCAAGGTTAAAAAGGCGAGGTAGCCGGCCACTGTGCCCGCCGAGATGTTGAAATAAACAAACTCAACAACACCCCATGCAGCAAACCAGCAAACCAATGCCAACATGACGCACAGTCTGCCTAACACCCGATGCTGGTCGAATAACGCAAGCATCCGCATTCGCCACGAGCGCAATGCGTTCAATCCAAATACTTGGCTCGTTTGAGGCTGAGGCGCCATCGACGAAGGTAAATTGAGCGTACGAACCCCTTGATTGCCGGGCGTACCCGAACCTGGACGTCGATGGAAAAAAGCCAGCAACATAGCCACGGGCAAAACAATCAATAAACTCCAAACGCCGTGCCATATACGATTTGCGTGCAAACCTGTACCCATAGCCGACTTGTACTCCCCACCCCAACGCAACAAGTTATCCAATGCCATGGCATGCAAATAAACCCCTGGCAGAATGTCACGCGTAGGCGTAAAAATCAGATCGTTGACACCAGTCAAGTTGGCGCCATACAAAATGATTTTGTCTTTCATGAGCGCGGCCGCTTGTTTTCGCACATCCTCGTGGTTTTCGCCCGTTTGCTTCAACAAGTCTCGAACATACAACGTAGTGACGAATGGGACGGGAGTCTTCACACCTGAAAAGCCGTATAAAGCCACTGTTGCGATGTCGGCGTCGTGCTTTTCGACCTTCATCCAATCGTTCTTCTTGTTGGGCAAGGTGCCCCAAAAGACATCCATCGGCTCAGTTGGGTCAGTGGCAAACAGATCAGGCCGAACTTCTTGTGCTATGCGAAACGCAGGTGTCTGCTGGGCGTTGCCAACGACAACCGGATACGTTCTGGACACAAAATCCATAACGTCAATGCTCAACTCGGCCGGCACCGGTACAACCAAACCTGCCAGTTCGGGCCAGTTTTGCTCTACGGCAGGCGTCGAGGCCAAAAACACGGGAATCCCGGCGAGGTTATAACGCCGCAAAACCTTGATTAGATAATCGCCATCGCGAGGCATGCCAAGGCTTGCATCCAGGCGCTGGCTCAACCAAAGAAAGTCGATGAAGACAGCTCGGGGTTTTTCATGCAGCAGGGAGTTCAGCACTTTGCCATGAAAATCGTAGCTGGCTGGCCAGTGCCCGCGCTGATGTGCCTCAAGTGTCTCGTCGGTTAGCAAAAGGACGGTGATATCGTCCTGCGGTGACCCATAAACTAGATCGCCGGCATACGTGTTGAAAAGGTCTTGAAGGTATTTGTCGGCCCGATCGCTCAGCCCCAGCGGAGAAAAGTTCAGCGTCAAATGCGCGAACCCCATAATCAACAGCACGTAAACCCAAAACCGTCTCATCTAACCATCTACCTGCGCCCCGCTCGGCTACCTTGGACCATAAACCGACAGCCCCTGCCGCCCGCTTTCCAGCGCACGATAGTACGAAACTTTCAGGAAATAATCAAAACATTTAGAAACATTGGTGTTGGTAAGACTAATTACATCGCGTACTGCGCGCGGGTGTCTCCCATGTCGGCGCTGTACACCTTGAAGCGTTCACTGCCTGCGCGAAAGGCGGCTGACTGCACGGCCTGGGTGTCATCGAACCGCTTCACGGCGGCGACGCCGCCCCACGCAACGCCGTCGAGGCCGCCGGCCTGGAAAGGCGCAGACACATCCACACCCAACGTTAATTCGCGGGTTGCCAGTTTTGTGGCGTCCACGCTTTATTCGGCCCCGCTACTGCCGCGCTCCTGGAAGCCTTCGCGTCTAAGCCAGGTGCTTGATACCTGCACGTAGGGCGTCACGTTAAGTTGCTGCCAAGGGATCTGCACCCCGGCTTCTACATCTGCCCGCAAACCGTGCATTCCAAAATCTGACTTGATTGCGCGCTGGTTGAATGTGCGCTGTGCCTTGGTATTAACACGGCCGTAACTTAGGCCGCCCCGAACGTACCTGCCGTTTTCGCTTTGCCAACGGCCGTAACCACCCAAAAAGTAGGCATTCATATCGCCACTTGCCTGGCGGTTGCTAAAGCCAAGGTCTGCGCTAACTGCAGACCCCGCAACGCCCATCAGCCAGCCATCGTTGCCGGCTTCGACTCCCGCCGCGATGGCGTTGCCCTGCATTACGTATTGGGCGTTCCCGACCGCACGCTCAACATCTTCTTTCAGGCGCGAGGTACCTCCTTGCACCCAGACGTTGGCGCCGCCTTGTGTGCCTTTTTGGGCCAATCGCTCCTGCGACCCGCTCGGCGAAAAGCTGTCGCCAGATAGCGCACCGTCTTCTGACGAATGGGCAATAAATACATCTCCCCCGGTTTCAACAGTGCCTTGCGACGCGATATTCAAGAAGCCATCAACATATACGTTCTCGTTGTTGACCCATTGCGAGCCAGAGCCGGTCACGACCACCTCACTGCCAATACCTGCGTCACCAATGTACCCATTGCCAGTGGTAACCTTGCCGCCATTTGTAATGCTTAATCTACCGAACTCTTCGCCAACAAGGACAAGATCGGCATCCGGGTGATAGATGCTTCCCCTGTCCAAATAAAGATTCCCGCGTTCAATTGTTGTACCGCCGGCATAAGTGTTGTTATCGGTAAGCGCAATTTCTCTACCGCCAATCAACGTCAACGCCCCACCACCGGTCAGGTCGCTTCTGATAGAGACTGCGAACGAGGCGCTTGCCAGATCGTCAAGCCTTAAACCGACTGAAACATCGCCCGTCAGTTGCAACGCGTCGCCAACAATGGCGTAGTTATCGGAATCGAACCAGAGACCTCCCGAAATGGAGACCTGGCCCGCGCTGTTGTCTACAGTCACATCTGCGCCGTCGCCCGTGAAGTACAGCACACCATCCGGGTCGTACGTACCACTCGCGTTACCCGCAGCGTCTGTCCAGTTCATGCCGGTGGCATTCCAGGTTCCAGCCCCGCCCGCAATTACCCCATCAGGCGCCGCCTTGTTTCCGTTCCAGTATGTTTGCGGTGCCCCCTGCGCCCGCACCGGGTCGCTTGCACCCCACACGCCCGCCAGCATCAAGGCAAGAACTTTAGCCACGGGCGTGACAACGTGCTTCGCGGGAAATGCAGTACCTGAGCGTTTCACCCGTCTCATTGAACCTCCTGTGAAGACGGGCCATGCTAGCAACGCATGCGTCGTCTGAAACTCCCCTAATCAGAGGGGGCGCGCGCAAGCCTTTACAAACAAAGGATATTTTTGACCCAAAAATCAAGGTTGGCCCGGGCTGTGCGAACGTTGGTATGCCTATAAACTAAGCGCATGACTGCTGTAAAACCATCCAACACCAACCCAATCGATCAATTACAGGCACTGTGGGACCATCTGGCAGGTGTGCCGGCCTCGGCCACACACGACGCGCTAAACCATCTGTTGCAAACGCTGTGTGAGCACGTCAATGCCCAAAACGCGTACTGGCTGGGTGCCATCCGTGTTTCTGACCACTCTCCTGCCGACCCGCTGAACGGCTGGCGCCCCCGTGTTCTGCACTATTTGCACCAAGACCCGGAACGCATGAAGCAAATGGCAAAACTGGCCAAAGAGGCAGACCGCGCGCCCGACCCTGCCATCATTGAGCAAGCCCGGCGCGCCGGCACTTTTCGGGCTGCCCTGAACCGCGACCTGGTGCCCGACGGCTGGATGGCGTCGGACTTCAATCACAAGGTATACGTGCAATGGGGCATAACCGACACGATGTTCGTGACCACGCCTGTCAATGAACATTGCGAAGCCTACATCGGCCTTCAACGCAAAGGCGAGCCAAACGACCTTTTTACCCACGAAGAATTGAACCAGGCGGCCACGCTTTTACGTGGCCTGGGCTGGTTTCAGCGACGCGTATTTTTAAGCTTTGGTCTGATGATCAGCGAAACACCGTTGTCCGTCATGGAGCGCAAGGTCATGAGCCTGCTGCTGACCGACAAATCTGAAAAGCAAATTGCCGACGAGTTGAATCATTCGCCGACAACCACCCACAGCTATGTACGCGAAATTTACCGCAAGCTGGGTATTAATAGTCGGGCATCGCTGGCGGCGATATGGCTAGGGCACTGATACTGCTCATATCGCTAACCCTCCACAAGCACTCGTCCTCGCCCGCGCTTCACCTGTCCTCGAACAAGTTTTCCCTCTAGCCGTCGCCGCTTTGAGGCCAGCGTTGGCCGGGTCGCTTTACGCGCCAAAGGCGGCTTGGACACGCTATCGACCAAGGCTTGCAAGCGCGCGATGGCTTCCAGTTTGTTCTTGTCCTGACTGCGACTACCTTGTGCCTTAATAACCACCACACCTTCGTCGGTTATGCGCGAATCGCGCAAAGCAAGCAAGCGTTCTTTCACATCGTCTGGCAACGACGACTGCGATATTGAATAGCGCAAATGTATTGCGCTGGATACTTTGTTGACGTTTTGCCCACCCGCACCCTGCGCACGGATAGCGCTAAACACCATTTCGTCTTGCAAAACAGGGAATCGGGAAGTTGTCATTTTGAACCGGGATTATTCGTCGTCAGCGAGCAAACATAAACCAAGCCTTCGACGTTCACGCCTTCCTCTGGGACCGCGCCATCATCAACTTATCTAACGCATTACCAAATGCACGTCTGTCTGACTGGCTGAACGCCGCCGGCCCGCCGGTATCAACGCCCTGGCTGCGCAACTCGTCCATCATGTCACGCATAGCCAACCGTTCACCTATCGTCTCAATCGTGTAATGTTCGCCTCGCGGGTTAAGCGCAAAAGCGCCTTTGGCCAATACAAGGCTGGCCAAAGGGATATCTCCGGTAATCACTAAATCGCCCGCACAAGCGTTTTGAACAATGTAGTCGTCTGCCACGTCGAAACCGAGTGGCACCTGCACCGCCCGAATAAACGGTGACGGCGGCGTGCGCAACATTTGATTCGCCACAAGCGTTGTCGACCGCTGCCAACGCTGCGCCGCCCGATAAAGGATGTCTTTGACGACGACCGGGCAGGCATCGGCGTCAACCCATATTCGCATGAGCTAGGCCTTCAGGGCGTCTGCCAGCAGGCTGTTGATCAGGTCGTTGACCGTAACGCCATCGGCTTGCGCCTTGGCATTTAACGCCGTAATGATTGGCTGTTGAAGTTTGACAGGAAACGAGACCAGGCCAGCGGCCTGGTCCAGCCGCCGCTGTTCGCGCCGGTCGGGTGCGGCGGCGGCACCGGCAAAGCGCCCGGGGGGCAGGCTGGCATTAAGTTTGCCCATGATTTTCAGGGCTTTATTTTTTTCGAGATCAGTTTTTTTCATGAAGGGTCCGTGTGACGCGCCCTGTCAGCGACAGGGCGGCAGCGCACATTCTAGTTGAAAACCCTAGAAGCCCAGTTTCAATAATCGACCATTGCCACCATCAGTCAGCACATACACGTAACCGTCCGGGCCGACACGCACGTCGCGAATCCGCTCGTTCAGTGATTCGAGCAAGCGCTCTTCGCCAGTGACCTTGTTGCCGTCGAGTGTCAGGCGAAGCAGCGCTTGCCCGCGCAGCGCGCCTATAAATAGCGAGCCCTTCCAGGCGGGAAACTGGTCAGCATCGTAAAACGCCATGCCCGAAATAGCCGGCGATACCTTCCAGTAATGAAGGGGTTGCTCGGTACCGTCTGCATGCGTACCTTGCGCTTCGGGGATGTCGAACCCGGAATAGTTGATACCGTAGGTTGCCAACGGCCAACCGTAGTTCTTGCCCGCTTTGGGGATATTGATTTCATCACCGCCCCGCGGTCCGTGCTCATGCGTCCATAATTCGCCCGTCCAGGGGTTAAGCGCCGCACCTTGCTGGTTTCGATGCCCGTAAGACCAGATTTCGGGCCGGGCACCCGCCTGATTTACAAAGGGGTTGTCGTCGGGGATACGGCCGTCTGGATACAAACGAACCACTTTGCCTTGTAGTTTGTCCAGGTCTTGCGCCGTTGGCCGCTGATTGTTGTCGCCCAGGGCAATGTAAAGGTAGCCCTGTTGGTCAAACACCATTCGCGAACCAAAGTGCACGCCGTTCGATAAACGCGGCATCTGCCTGAAGATGACCTTGAAATCAGACAACGTTGTACCGTCGGCCGACAACACGCCATACCCCGCTGCCGTACTGCCGCTGCCGTCGCCCTCTTCAGCGTAGGTCAGATAAACACGGCGCGACTGCTCGAAGTCGGGCGCCAGTGCAACGTCAAGCAAGCCTCCTTGACCGCGCTCGTAAACGGCCGGCACACCTTTGATGGGTTCGGACAACCCGCCTTCGGCGCGCCACAAGCGCAAGTTACCCGGCTTTTCGGTAATAAGGATGCCTTCGCTGTTGGGCAAGAACGCCATCGCCCACGGGCGGTCAAGCTTGCGGGCCACTTCGGTCACGCTCAGTTGGCCCAGTTGGCTGGGCAAAACCTGCACGGCCTTGTCTTGTGCGTTAGCCAAGGTAGCGGGCGCCCCCCATACGGCTGCGGTCAGCGCAACACCCGCCAGAAGGCGCCGGGTTAGAGACAGTTTTGTCATTAATCGCTCCAAGCTGAATTTTGGCTGAAAGGATTCTAGGTTAGCATTCTGCTATTGACTTTCCCACCCCGGATTGCAACTGAATGCCCTTGACTCAACCCGCATCCCGCTGTCGAACCGTCCAGCAAGCAAAGCGATTTGTCTTCAAGCCCATAAGGGACATTGCAACTGCGGTCGTTTGTGCAACGGCAACAAACGCCGCCGCACAAACTGATCCGGTCACGCTTGACCCGATTATCGTGCAGTCGACCCGGACAGGCACAAACATACTGGACACACCGGCGTCGGTTTCGCTGGTCGATGGCCAGACAATGCGACACAACCATCTGCAGGTCAATTTGTCGGAAAGCTTAGGCAGTGTGCCGGGGCTGCTGATACAAAACCGCCAAAACTACGCACAAGACCTTCAGGTGTCGATTCGAGGCTATGGCGCACGGGCAACGTTTGGCGTCAGGGGCGTGCGTATTTATGTTGACGGCATCCCCGCCACCATGCCAGACGGGCAAGGCCAGACCTCAAATATCGACATTGCCTCGATTGATCGCGTTGAAGTTTTACGCGGCCCGTTCTCGGCCCTGTACGGCAACGCGTCTGGCGGCGTTATAGACATCACCACCCAGCGCGGCGCTAACCCGCCGCGTCTTGAAGGCGGATTCGCCGCCGGAAGCTACGACACGCAACGCTACGGCGTGAAGGCGCTTGGCGAAACGGACGCAGGCGGCACCCTCATTGACTACAGCGCCAGCCTGAACCGCTTTCAAAGCGAAGGCTACCGCGACCACAGCGCTGCGGCAAAGACATTGGGTAATGTGAAACTTGGCATGCTGTTCGAGAACGATAGCGAACTGACCCTGACGGCCAACGTCGTACCGTGCAGTACCAATCAATACCCGTAGCGGTACAAACCAGCCCGGCCAACCCACAACATCCGGGCGGGGTCATTGACCTGAACCGGGCGTACATGGGCGCCGACTTACGCTGGACATGGGAAGCCAGCCCCCGGACATCGCTGATTGCGGGCGTGGCATATGACACACTGCGCGAACGCCGCAAAGGCTATTTCAACTTCGTTGGAACAGGGCCGGGCCAACAACGCGGAGTACAAGGCGAACTGCGCCGAAACGAAGTCAACACCGCCGACACGTTCGACCCATATGTACAGATGTCCTGGCGGTTCGCGCCCCGCTGGACGCTGGACACCGGCGTGCGCTACAGCACCGTGAGCGTGCAATCTGATGATCGGTACATTAACGCCGTTAACACCGACGACAGCGGATCGGCGCGCTATAAAGAAGCCTTGCCTTTTGCGTCGCTGGGCTATCAATTCACGCCCGACGTGCTGGGTTATGTGTCGGCGGGGCGCGGCTTTGAAACCCCGACAATCAACGAACTGTCTTACCGACCCGACGGCTCACCAGGCCTTAATTTTGGTTTGCAGCCATCCACCAACACCACGGTAGAAGCCGGCCTGAAAGCGCGCGTGGGCCGGCACGAACTAACAGCTGCGCTTTACCAAACACGCAGCAAGAATGAAATTGTGTCTGCCGGCAGCAGTCAGGGGCGTGGCACGTTTCAAAATGCCGGGCGCACCAGGCGAACCGGACTGGAACTGGGCGGCACGCTGTACTTTGGCAGCCACGGACGCATCGACCTGGCCTACAGCTGGATCAACGCCCGCTACCAAGATGAGTGCCAGACAGCCACCTGCGGCCCCGGCGCTTCGCCCGAACGCCGCCTGGCCGCCAATAACCGCATACCCGGCATACCCGAACACATGGGGTTTGTCGGCATCGGCTGGGCACCGGAAACCGGCTGGCAGTTGGGCCTGGAAGGCCGCTATCTAAGCAAAATTTATGTCAATGACGGCAACACACAAAGTGCGCCAGGCTACTTTGCCGCGTCGATGAGCACCGGTTATGTCTGGGAAACCGGGCCGTGGCGCCTGACCAGCTACGCGCGCATCGACAACATGTTTGACCGACAATATGCCGGCTCGGTGATTGTGAACGAGGGCAACGCCCGCTATTACGAGCCCGCGCCGGGTCGGAACTGGAGCGCCGGACTGACGGCAAGCTATGCCTTTTAATCTGTTGCTGCCCTAGGCCTTTAAGAACAAACCATGGCCCGGCGTATCGCGGGGCTGCAGCCGGCCGTCGGCACCGCGCTCAGGCCACCCCTCGAAGGCGTCTTCGACAATAGGAAACGCCTCGAGTAACAACTGCCCCTGGAATGCGCCGGAAAAATGCACGAACAGCCCAGGCAAAAAGTGTGGGGCCACTTGTATGCCTTTCAGGGCGGCCATACGGGCAACTTCCAGACAGGGCGTCAGGCCGCCCGCCATGGCCAGATCGGGCTGAATGACACCGGCAATGCCATCTTCTATACACACCGAAAAACGATCCAACCCCTGAAAATGCTCACCCATGGCAATGACCGCCCCGGCATTTTGCGCAGCCAGACGGCGATACCCCAAAACATCATCAGAAGGCAGCGGCTCTTCGATAAAACTTAGCCCATATTCGGCGGCCAATGCCAAGAGCCTTGTTGCGCTGTGCGCATTACCTTTTTCGTTGGCGTCCGCCATCAGCCGGGCTTCCGGACCAATGGCGTCACGCACGGCGCGCAAGACGGCCTCGTCACCCACATTGGCATTGACGCGTGGCTTTACGCCCGCATAACCGGCAGACATGTACTGCGCCGCCAGCGCGGCAACGGCTTGCGGGTCGTCTTTGGGGCCAAAGCCGCCGCTGGCATATACAGGCACAGGGGCCATGCTGCCGCCCAGCGCCAGCGCCAACGGTTTGTTCTGGCGACGCGCGGTCAGGTCCCACAAGGCAACGTCTAGTGCGGCAAGGGCCAGCATGTTGGGGCCATCGCCGGTTCTGTTGAAGCTTTTTTTAATGTCGGCCCAGTGCTCGGGCGGCGCCTTTAGCGCACCACCCTGCAAAAACCGGTTGGCCAGCACTTGTGCAAGCTGCGCAACGACGGCCCCGCCACCCCCAATCACATACGACAACCCCAGCCCCGTTGCGCCATCGGTATCGCGCAAGGTCGCGACAATAATGTCAACGCCCGTTACTCCGGACCCCCCAATGGGTTTGTCAAATTTCTTTTCGACAAGCTGGATGTTTATGGATATAAGTGAGGGCATCGCGATCCGAATCAGGTTCCATTAAATTTGGCTGCACGCTTGCTGTGGAAAGCCTCAACCCCTTCGCGAAAATCGTTGGACGAACGCAAGCGACTATAACAATGCCCCTCAAGGTCTATTGCAGTCGTTAGGGTCGCATCCTCCGTTTCATTAAGTAACTTCTTCGCTGTACGTTGCGCCAAAGGAGAGAACTTACGCAGCTCTTCAACCAGAGCATCAGTCGCACTCTCCAGCTGATCGTCTGCCACACACTCTGTCGCTACCCCCCAATCGTAAGCCTGTTTCCCAGAAATACGCCGCGACCTCATTACAACATCTTTCGTACGGGTGATTCCAACCATCTTCTGCAAACGTGCCGACCCACCAGAGCCTGGGATTTGGCCTAGCTTTTGTTCTGGTAAAGCGTACAACGTGGTGTTTGAAACAAGTCGAAAATCGCAGGCTAGAGAAATTTCGAAACCAACACCAAAACAATAGCCCCGATTTACGGCAATGACGGGCTTGGAACAACGCGCAGGCGCCGCAATGTTCCAAGCTAATTGAGAAACATGCTCTGGGGTGGCCTCAAGAAAACCCTTAATATCACCGCCGCTAGAAAAATGCTCCCCACGCGCACGTAGAACAATGATACGAACGGCCGGATCCTGATCTAGGGACTCGAATACCAAGCGCAACTGATCTCGCTGGGCCATAGAAATAATATTGAACGGCGGCCTGTCCAAAATAATATCGGCGCGTTCGCGTGCAGCATCGACCTCTACGGAAAACCCATCAAGTTCGGATAACATCGTCTGAGCTACATGTGTCAACTGTGACATCTTCGTTCCTTTAACATCAAAAATAAATCTGGGGTTGCGTTACAAAAATCAAACGTACGCAGCAGCATATAAATCAAAATCAAACAGCAATCACTTTATTCAATGCCTCTCGGTCGTCTGTCGATTTAGCATTACCCTGCAAGACGACCTGACCCCGCTCCAGTGCATAAAAACGGGTTGCAACCGTAAGAGCACGGTGAACGTTCTGTTCGACCAGCAAAATGGGCATGCCCTCAGACTTCAATCGCTCAATGATGGCAAAGATCTCTTCGACAATGATTGGGGCCAACCCCTCGGTAGGCTCGTCAATAAGCAACAACTTAGGCGCACCGACCAAGACCCGAGCAATTGCTAACATCTGCTGTTCACCACCCGATAAAGAAGTTCCCATCTGCAAGCGACGCTCACGTAGCCGGGGGAATTGGTCATACACCTGACTTAGAATCTGACGACTTTCAGCTCTTGATCTGCGAGGACATTGCAAAACGCCAAGCTGCAAATTTTCTTCAACGGTCAGACCGGGGAACACCCTCCGGTCTTCGGGTACCAGACCTATACCTAGCCTGCATATTCGATCGGACTCCATTTCATTTAGAGATGCCCCGTTAAACTGCACTACCCCGGCTGACGGTTTAACCCACCCTGCAATTGTTTTGATTGTCGTTGTCTTGCCCACACCATTACGGCCACATAGCAAAACAACCTCGCCGGGCTCAACCGACAAAGACACCCCCTGCAATACATGGCTCAAACCATAGTGAGTATTTACATCGCGCAACTCAAGCATCTTGCCGCTCCCCAAAATAGGCTGACTGAACGGCCGGATTTGCCCTTACATCTTGCGGGGAACCTTCTGTTAGTTTTTTGCCTTGTGTCATCACGACCACATGATCAGAAAGCGTCATAACCAATCCAACATCATGTTCAACCAACAATACAGTTACATCCCCAGCCAATGACTTAATAAGCCCGGCCGTTTCGAGCGTGTCGGCATGCGACATACCTTGAGTTGGTTCATCAAGCAATAACAATTTAGGCCTCGAGGCCATAGCCAACGCAATCTCGAGACGTCGCTGTTCGCCGTGCGACAAATAACCTGCGAGCTCGTAAACCTTTTCCTCAAGGCCAAACTGGATAATTAGCTCATCAACTCGTTGCCTGGCATGGACACTTCGAGACAAAGGCTGAAAGGCCCGCCCCCCCGACTCGAGCGCCTGAGCCGCCAGGCGCAAGTTTTCAATGACAGATAAATCGAAAAACAGCTTGGTGATCTGAAAAGAACGTGACAAGCCCTTGTGCAGTAACTGATTAGGCGTCAAGGCTGTAACACGCTCGCCATTAAGAAGTACCTCGCCTTGGGTGGGACGGATCGCACCGCTGACAAGATTAAACAACGTACTTTTTCCAGCGCCATTAGGCCCGATCAAAGAAACGATTTTTCCGCGTGGCGCGCGAAAACTCACCTGATCTACGGCTTTAAGTGCACCAAACGATACAGACAAGCCTTGCACATCCAGGATGGCATCCCCATCAGAGGTGGAAGAGTTAAAACGTGCACTCATACAGCCCTCCCTGGACGTTCAATGCGAAGCTGAATACGTGTCTTCAGATACCCAATTAACCCGGTGGGAAAGAAAATGACCGAAATCATGAACAGCACTCCGATGACAATTAAGTGATGCTCTGTGTACGAGCCCACAATTGACTTAAGCGCAGTCAGAATGACACTGCCGTACAGTGGCCCGATAAGTGTGCCTATCCCCCCCAAAACAACTGTAATGACGGCGTTCCCTGACGTGTGGAAGAACAATAGCTCCGGAGAAACAAAACCCCGCAAGACGGGATACAAAGCCCCCGAAAGCGCGGCCACATTAGCGGCGATGACAAAAATAAGAAGCTTGTAAGTTTGAGCGCTGAAGCCCAGAAATGGCACGCGATCTTCGTTGGCTTTAATGGCAACCACGACACGACCAAAAGGGCTTCGCGATAACGCCTCCAGAATAAAGTAAAGCCCCATAATGAACGCGAGAACAAACAAAAAGAACGCGCCGGGATCATTGCTGTTAATTGCGAAAAATCCAAAACTTATTTCAATAATCGGAACGCCCATAATGCCGTCTGAACCGCCCAATTCGTACGTGTTGTATACGGCCTTCGCAACAACCTCAGCTAATCCAAAGGTAATCAAGGCGAAGTAAACGCCCCTAGCCCTTATCGCTATAAGACCAGCAACTAGGCCAACCGCAGTGGTAATCAAAATAGTGATGACCATCGCGAGCCAAAAAGACGGTGCCATACTCTTAAGAACCAGCGCTGAGACATACGCGCCCAAGCCAAAAAATAATGCGTGTCCCAGCGACAAAAGACCGGCATAGCCTAGGAGCAAGTCCACGCCCATAGCCAAACCGCCATAAAGCAAAGCTTCAGTAGCCAGCCGGAAGAAAAAAACGTCATTAGCTACATAGGCGACCACTGTGAACAGTAGTGCCAATGCGATAAAAAGATAGGCAAAGCGTCTGAGAATATTGCGTGCAATGTCCTCGGGCTGTTGAGACAAGACACGCCGCGATGGGGCTGAAGTGGTGTGCTCAAGCATGTCCTAACCTCCCGAACAAACCTTGCGGCCTCACCATTAGCACAAGCACCATAATGGCGAAAACCAGTGGGTCACTCCAAGATGGCGAAATATATAAACTTGAAAGCGCCTGAATTTGGGTCAGAAACAACCCAGCAATCAGGGCCCCTTTTATGCTACCCAGGCCGCCCACGATGACCACACTGAATGCCATCAGGATAAAGTCTTTTCCCATAGTGGGGAAAACGGAATATATTGGCGCAAGCATTATTCCTGCCAGCCCAGCCAAAGCCACTCCAAACGCAAAAGTTCCCGCATACACCACAGACACCGGGACGCCTAGCGAAGACGCCATGTTTTTGTCAAAAGCGGCCGCACGCACCATAGCTCCAAGCCGGGTTTTGTAAACCACCAACCAGACTAACGCGATGATCAGTACACCGATAGCCATCATGAAAAGACGATAATTTGGAAAAAACACCCCCATAATTTCACTGCCGCCGCCAATCGGCATATCGACAGAATAGGGCTGGGGCCCAAAAATCAGTTTGTAGACGTCTTCCAAAACGATTGCCAGACCGAACGTCAAAAGCAGGGTCAACATATGTCGGTCACGTTGATGGAAAACACGCTGAATAAACAAGCGCTCAGTCATGTATCCGAGCGGCGCCATAATAAGCGGCACCAAAACCAAGGCGACCCAGAACCCTACACCCAAAGCCAACAAGGTAATACCCACATATGCCCCAAGCGCATAGAACTCGCCGTGAGCCATGTTAATTACGTCAAGCAAACCGAAGATAATTGTTAGCCCCAGCGCCATTAGCACAACCGCTACGCCAATAGACAAACCATTGATAATTTGAGGCGCATACACAAACTGAAAGGCATCGATCACGCTACCCATACACATTATTCCTTGTAGGGACCGAGGCCCGGATACTCATGGCCCGGGCCTGGTCTTAGAGAAAAGGCTATTCAGAAACGAGTGCAGGTATCCGGACCAAGTGCGTCTTTAGCGTCTACTTTGCTCAGCACATTGAACTTACCGTCTTGAACACGCGTTACATACATGTCCTGCATAGCCTGATGATCGCCCGCACGCATTGTCTTCGTCCCCTGTGGCGTTTCCCACTCAAGACCTTCCATTGCCGTGCGCACCTTTGCGGTCTCGGTACTTTGAGCCTTTTCTACTGCAGCCTTATAAAAATACATCACGCCGTAAGAGTCAGCCCCATACAAGTCAGGCAAGGCTTTATAGGCCTCCTGAAATGATTTAACAAAAGTCTTATTTGCAGGGATGTCTAGATCAACGGAGTACCCCACGCCAGTCGTAAATCCCTCGGAGTTTTTCCCCATCGCATCCATATTCTGCGAGGTCACTGTTCCTGACGCTCCAACTATCGTCAGATTGCGATTCAAGCCATATTCAAACAGTTGATTGAACAAACGAACGGTATCGTTACCCGCCACCGACGTGTACATAACATTAGGACGCGCCGCACGAATTTGACCAAAGAAAGGGGAATAATCTTTGTTTCCCAATGGAGCGAAAACCTCGCCTACTGTCTTGGCACCTTTATTCTCGGCTGCGGTCTTAAATGCCTGTACCGTGCTACGACCCATTTCATAATCGGGCCCTAAATAAAAGACCTTAGCATCAGGTATCGACTGACTCATCCAAGAGGCCAAAGCAACAGACTGTTGACCCGCTTTAGCGTTGACACGAAAAACATTGGGCGAACACCTCTCTCCGGTAATAGCATCGGAGAACGAAACCGTCGTGGCTATTAATCGATCATTGCGTTCAGCAACCTGACCAACTGCCAGTGTCGAAGCCGAGTTGACAGTCCCAGTCAAGAAATCGACCTTCTCTACTTGAAATAATTTCTCTGCCTTGGGAGTTGCAACTGCCGGATTGGCCTCTTCATCCTCAAATAACAACTCAACCTGACGCCCCATGATCCCTCCGGCGGCGTTGATTTCTTTAGTCGCCAACTCGATGCCCCAACGCACCTGCTGACCCAGGCTGGCATAAGTTCCTGATAATGGGGTCACGACTCCGATCTTGATCGGGTCCGCAGCTATGGCAGGGCTGAAGCCGGTAACGCCTGTCACAAGTGTGAAGGCTATAGCGCTTCTGGAAAATGTATTTTTATGCATGATGTCTCCTGATTATTTAATTATCTTGAAGGTCTGACGGCCTATGTGTGCCTAGTTAAGACCTTTACTACTCGGGGTCATACTCACTAGCGACAAGTTTGCGGCGCAAAAGCTTGCCTACTGGCGAACGTGGAACTTCTTTTACAAAAATGTAAGCACGGGGACGCTTGAAGTTGGCTAGCCCCGAGGCACGACAATGCTCGTCCAAAGCGGCCTCCGTGACCTCACCAACGCGTTTGACAAATGCAGTAACCTGCTGCCCCCAGCGGGGATCTGGCAGACCCACCACAGCCACCTCATCGACTGCTGGATGCAAGGAAAGTAGACTTTCGATTTCAACTGGCGAAATGTTCTCACCGCCGCTGATAATCATGTCATCGGTACGTCCTGAGACGAACAAATCACCATCGCTGTCGAAGTAACCCGTATCGCCGCTGAAGTACCACCCTTCAACAAGTGACTTCGCGTCAGCATCGGGCCTATTCCAATAGCCTTCAAAAGACTCGTCGCCTGTTAGATCCGCAATGATTTCCCCCTCCTCATAGGGTTCGGTCAAAGCATCGGGACATTTTGAGTTCAATCGCACCACACGAATACGCTGATTGATGCCTCCTTTCCCTGCGCTACCGGGCTTACGGGCCGCATTCTGATCAACGGTGAAGGTATAAACCTCAGAAGATCCATAATGGTTAACGAACAACTCAGGCAAAAACACCGCAACGAGTCGCTGCACCAGGTCGGCATTCATGGGCGCCCCGGCAAACCCCAGCTTTCGTACTGACGACAGATCGGTCTTAGAACAATTAGGGTGCGCCAAGATATCGTGATATAGCGTTGGCACGAGATACAAATTGGAAATGCGTTCGGCCTCTATCGAAGTCAACACGGCAGCGGGATCGAATTTCGGAACACACACAAAGCACCCGTCGATCAGCGACATAGACAGCAACGACCTTACGCCCATCGTGTGGTAAAGCGGCATCACGCCCAGTGTTCGCTCACCTCGGCCGTAAAGATTCTGCGCCACGTGCGCCAGTGCGGCAGCGCGCTCATGCCGGTGTCGTCGTGGCACCCCCTTAGGCTTGCCTGTTGTCCCGGACGTGTACAACATAAGGGACCAATCATCGGCGTCAGCATTAAGCAAACGCGATGCTGGCTCCGCGACCAGCCAATCGTCAAAACTGACGGCCCCGGCGGCTGACATGCCGACTGATGCACGTTTTACTCGATTGGCCATTGCAGACTCAGCCACAGCCTGCGACGATACATCTTGAAATACCAGCACGGTTGCCTTGGAGTCTTGAAGGCAATAGTCAATTTCATCGGACTTGGCACGCCAATTCAATGGCGTCACAATGACACCTAGAAACTGACAAGCCCAATGCAACGTGGCCAACTCCCAACGATTCTGCAAAAGCGTGACCAAATGATCGCCACGCCTCAACCCAATATCATGCAAAGCACCCGTCACATTGCGAATACGTTCGAACCATTCCGCGTAACTTAGTCGAACCACGCCATCGACAATCGCGGTCTCGTTTGGACTACGCTCCACTGAAGCCAAGAAACTACGACCCAAATCAAGCATTTTTTTCCACCATCCCTTTCGATTTTTGACGGGCGTTAGCTACCTCTAGTACGGCATCAATAATGTTGCGATATCCGGTGCAACGACAGAGATGGCCAGAGAGCATTTCCTTGACCTCGAGTTCGGTGGGCTGCGGAACTTCTCTCAAATAGTGATCACACGACATCAGAATTCCGGCTGTACAGTAACCACACTGCAACGCGTGATGACGTTGAAATGCTGCTTGAAGGTCGGAAAGCCCTCCATCAGAATCCGCAGCAAGACCTTCCACTGTATTGACCGTACATCCCTGAGCTTGCACCGCCAACAAAAGACATGATCGAGTCGCTACGCCATTAACTTGGACCGTACATGCCCCGCAAACACCGTGCTCGCAGCCCACATGGGTGCCTGTTACACCTAGGTCATGGCGCAAAAAATCGGACAATAGCGTCCTCGGCGAGGCGTAAGCGCTACGCGCGACACCATTCAGCGTCAAAGATATGGGAGCAAGCTCATCTTTTTTGTAATGTTTCATACAACTACTCCTTGAATCACACGCAATCCCAACTGACGTACAAGATGGCGTCGATAGTGAGCGGTAGCGTGCGTATCGGACTGCGCCTCCAAACTCCACGCAAAGTCGTTGATCGCCAACTCCAGCTGTTCACCAGATAACCGGCCCAACTTAGCGGTTCGCGGGCGATCAGCGACTCCACCAACGGTCAAGTCGACATACTCCCCTGCAGCCACCGCAGCCACGGCCACCAAAGCAAAGTCACCATGCCGCATCGAGACTTCATCGAAGTAGTAACGAGCGCCTGGCAAAGCCATTGGGAACCTCACTTCTTGAATGAGCTCGTCCGGCGCCAATGTAGTCGTCAACATGCCCTGAAAAAATGTTTCGGCCGCGACAACGCGCCGATTGGTTGCAGAACGGACCACCACTGACCCATTCAAAGCAGTAAGGCATAAAGGCAGCTCGGCACTTGGATCGGCATGCGCAATAGAGCCACAGACAGTGCCGTGATTACGAATTTGGAAATGAGATATAAATGGAAATGCTTGGTGCAGTAACGGCACTTTTTGCGCCAGGTTAGGCCAATGCTGGAGCTTGGCTTGCGTTACCGCTGCACCAACAACCAGTTGATCTCCCTCGACACGGATATAGTCCAACTCAGAGCACCGTGAGATATCGATTAAAAAACTGGGTTGAGCCAAGCGAATATTGAGCATTGGCATTAATGACTGCCCACCAGCCAAGATACGGGCGCGCTCACCATATAACTGGAGACTTTCGAGCGCCTCATCTAGTGTTTCAACACAAAGATAATCAAAACCGGCTGGCTTCATTTTCTTCCTCCTAACCAGTCCATCAGTCGCCGCCATAAAGACGGCCGGCACGATAGGGACACATCCTCGCCAATTGCCTTGCGCCCCAGATGTTCAAAAAATTGACGCAGAACTATGCGCGCTGCCCCTTCGAGCATGCGCGACCCTACTGCTGCAACCTTTCCGTTGATCGAAACGCCGTAGTCGTAATGCAGCCGGGTCCCCGCCTCGAAGGGCTCAAGCCGCACGCGGCCCTTACCCTCCACGGAACCGAGGGCACTCAGACCACTACCGTCGAGCGTCAAAGCGTTGGGAGGAGTCAAGTCACTTAAACGTATTTCCGCAACATATCGTGCACGGACAAGCCCCACTCCCATAGTGACTTCCGCACGATAATGATTCTCGGCAACTTGAACTAAGCTATGGCATCCCGGCACAACACTAGCCAGGGCTTTCGGGTCAAGAAGAACGTCATATACCTGCTGGGGTTTGGCTAGCAGATCAACTGAACCAGACATGTTCAGGGCCAAGCCACCACGCTTTGCGTTAGCGACAGGCTGATCATTGGCAACATTAATGTGCGCTTGAGGCGGGGGATCGCTCGTACCCAATAGCGCATGAACCCGTGAAGGCGTCAACGGCAAGGTGACATCGGCAACACCCAAGGCATCAGCAACGGCGTTTGCGATGCAGACTGGCGTGCTCATATTGTTGCCTTCGCCAATTCCCTTACTGCCTAACGGCGTAAACGGTGAGGGCGTCTGCATGTGCAATATACGCAGATCGGGCACTTCACAGCAGGTAGGCACGAGATAATCGGCGAACGTTCCCGCCAAAAAACTACCGTCTTCGCCATAACTAAACTCTTCGAGTAGGGCGGCCCCCACCCCCTGTGCGAATCCTCCGCGCGACTGGCCATCGGCCAAAGCGGGATTCAAAATCGTACCCGCATCATGCAAGCTAACGTAACGATCAATATGGATTTTGCCCGTCACGGGGTCTACTTCCAAGCCGCAAACATCAAACACAAAACCGTATACGGCCGAGCTATTCACTACATCACGCTCATCCGGCGCCGTTAACTGCGGAGGTGTCCAGAATACGGTTTCGCGTAAGCCTGGCGACACACCTTGTGGCAAAGTACCTGGGGCCCAATGCGGCGCACCGGCGACACGATGAAAGGCTAACTTATCTTCCGGACGGGAATGAGCGTAGATTTTCCGACCGGAAAACACCACGTCATCCGCATCAACGCCCAACATACCGGCCGCAATTTTCGCCAACTTCTCTCTAATCTGCCTAGCAGCGAGATGGACTGTCCCAGCAACAGCACCGGCAAAGCGACTGGAGTAATTTCCTGCTGCTATAGACCAACTATCTTTTTGGGTGTCATGCTCAACATTAACGGTGATGTCCTCAGGCTCCAGCCCCAGTACGTCGGCTACTACTTGGGACACCACCGTACGATGCCCTTGACCCTGTGGCACCGAATCAATCATGACACTCACGCTTCCCAGCCCATCGATATTGATCGTCGCACTGGTTGTTGCACCATTCTTGGGGCCCGCTTTCGCCCGTTCCTCGGGCGTCATTGCAGTGGTGATATAGCCCATATTTGAAATCGAAGGCTCCACAATCGCCGCATAGCCAATACCATACAAACGTCCCTCACGACGCGCCTGGTCACGGCGCGTATAGAGCTCACTCACCCCACCTTCCAGTTCGGCCTGCCGCAAGGCGCCTTGATAGTTCCCAGAGTCGTATAGAGCCCCAGCTGGCGTCCGATAAGGAAAGGCATCGGCATCAATCAAATTACGTCGTATTACTTCAAGCGGATCCAAATCAAGTTCGACAGCAATGCGCTGCACCAGGCGCTCGAGCGCAAAGTACATTTGCGGGCCGCCGAAACCCCGCACCAACCCCGATGGTGTTTTATTCGTCAACACCACTCTGTTACGCGCTGCAACGTGCTTGACTTTGTATGCACCCGTCAGCATTCCATGCATGCGATAGAAAGTCGCGGGCTCTGGCGCACGCAAGTAAGCGCCACAGTCGTCGATCTGATCGTATCGAAGGGCAACAATTTCGCCGTCATTGCGCACGGCGGCTTCCAACGTAGTCACCCTGTTTGTTGCTGACACAGACGCCTGCAGGTGTTCAAGACGATCTTCGATCCACTTTACTGGCGCGCCTGCCTTACGTGCAGCTAGACATAACAAAACGACATAAGTCGACACGGCCTGCTTTGTACCGAAACTCCCTCCGGAATCACGTGGAGAGCGCATACGCAGTCGAGTACCCGGTACTTTTAGTGCCCTTGCCATTACAGGGTGTAGAGCGAAAGGCCCTTGAAAATTTGACAAGACGTCATACCCACCGTCAGTCGACAAAAACTCAGCGACAACGGCGAAGCATTCGATGGGTGTGCATGAGTTGCGGGGATACCGAATTTTGACGCTGATCACCCGCTCCGCCGCAGCGAACGCCGTATCTGGCTCGCCATAGGAAAAGTGACGATCATTGACCAAGTTAGAACCTACCGCCTCGTGGAGCACCGGCGCGCGATCCGACAACGCTTGTTCCGGATCCACTACAGCGTCGTGCCGACGGTACTCAACCTGCACCAGATCCAATGCATCCTCTGCGAGATAGCGGGATTCGGCGATAACAACTGCGACAGGTTCTCCTACGTACCTGACCCGGTCAATCGCCATGCACCAATGTTCCATTGGTTGTCGAACACCCACAGCAAAGGGCGTCGCCCAAGCCTTTACATCGCTACCAACCAGGACCGCACGCACTCCAGGGGATTTCAATGCAGCTGATACATCAATGGACAGAATATCAGCGTGAGCTAGCGGAGACCTGACAATGGCCGCGTGCAAGGTCCCCGGTTTGACGCCAATATCATCGACAAAAGCGCCACGACCAGTGAGCAACGCCTCGTCTTCCACTCGCAGCACTGAACGCCCAATATGCGCATGCGCAGCAGTTGGCATCTCAGCCTTGTTTGCAGCTTCAGCCACTTGTCTTGCTCCTTCCAATCTGTTCCCCCTAATGGGGTAATCGTTGGAAAAAGTTTAAGTTTGGGTGGCCAAAAACACGTTATCAAGGAGTCTGGCTATTTACCGATGAGTCTGATTTTTTACTTATTGTGCGATTGCGCAAGCACATCGACTACTTTACGGTATTGACTAGGCGTTGCGCCAAGATGCTGATGAAAGAAACGGGTGAAGTGACTGGGAGCGCTAAACCCCAGAGTTTCAGAAACATGCGCGAGAGAGTCTTCCATTTGCGCCACTCTCTGGATCGCCGCCTCCATACGCAGTACGTTGGCATAAACAATCGGCGTTACGTTGGTCGACTGTTGAAACAGCTTAAAGAAGTGAGCCCTGGAGAGGCAGGCTTGCTCAGCCAAAGTACTAATATCCAATTCTGCACCGATATTTGCCTTCATATAGGCAATCGCGCGCCGTATGCGATGATCGGGCACGGCAGGCAACTTGGCCTGCCCAAGAACGTTCAAGGCGCGCCAACGAGTGAAAGACTCGATGACCGATATCATTAAATTGAAGAGCCGCTCCTCTAATTCTGGTCCCGCCAACTCGGCGCCGTAAAACATTTCAAATGCCAACTCGCCCGCCAAGCGACGCACGTTGGGCGACGTTTCGACATATGGCATGGGAAAGAAACCAGAGGTGCCACTGCTGATAAACGCCTTCTCAATGTCGATCAACCATGCTGGCTCGATGTATAAGCCCAAAATTATGGTGCGCGGTGCATTTAGCCGGTGCGTATATGCGTGAGGCTCCCAAGAATTGATAAGTACTATGTTGTCGTCAGTTAACGGGACCGTTTTGTCCTGAACGGAGAAGAAAGTGTCCTCGCCACCGGCCTTAATTAAAACGTGACACTGAGAATGGGCGTGCGTAACCAGCGGGCGATCCATATCCAGCAGAGCGATCCGCCCAAATTTTCCCTGAAACGCTCGAATAGCAACAGACATAGAAATGCTCGGGTTAAACGGCTTTTCATTTTTAAGTATTCCCGAAAGTGCCGGTATCGGGGTATACCATTAACGGCCGCACTTAAAAAAAACGGTGCAACCCCGCCTTGAAGCTCAATTACCGGCCTCACTACCGGGGCGTGCGGAAGCAATTCGCGCCATGACAAATACTTGATCTTTTGGGCATGTTACCTGACGCTGGCCCCACAACCCACCCGGGCCATACGGGTTAAAGGCTACCGGGTCAACCCATTGCCGGTGGGCTTTTGTAGACGGCCTCTACCAGCGCCTCGGTACGATCGCCCACACTTTGGCCACCACACTGAAAGTTGGACTGACAGGCAAACGACAAGCAAGCATCCGGGTCGGCAAATGCAAGGGTGCCGCCCGAGCCGAAATGGCCGAAGGCATCGGGGTTGGGGCCCATCGGAACCCAACCCGGCTTGTTTTTGAAAAAGCCCAAAGCCATACGCAATGGGCGATTGAGGATGGCGTCTTCGGCTTCCCATTGAAGCGTCTGGGCCTGGGTCACTGCAGCACTGGACAGCAGCCGCACACCATTGAGCTCGCCATGATTGGCCAACAAGGCATACACCGTGGCTTGCCCGCGCGCTGTGCCATGGCCGCCAAACGAGGGCAAAAATGCAGTGCGCACTTTTGCAGAGTTAATCACGTCGACGTCCCAAGGCTTGGGCATTGCGTTCCAGGCCCTGTAAATATTAGACCCCGGCGTCTGACCGCGTTGGTATTGCTCGTTGACCGTATCGGCCGGATACAGCGTGGCCACCTTATCCAGCAGCTTGGGGGGCACACCCAGATAAAACGCGACATCCAAAGGCCCGCAAACCTCGGCTTTTAAAAACTCGACCACCGACTGCCCGGTGACGTTAAGAATGATGGTTGCCAGCAAATAGCCGATATTGGTGGTGTTATAGGCGGGCTGTGTACCGGGAGGCCAAGGCAGCTTTTGTTCGGTCAGGGCGTTGCGCATGGCCTCGAAATCGAACACATCGTCGGTCTGGGCGCTATCGTTAAAACACATCCCGCACTGGTGCGACAACACATGCCTGAACCCCGGTGCGCAAAACCCGGAGATACTTGCCGGCTTGCCTCGTGCCAGAACGCCTTCATTGAGCATTGTCGAGCTCCCGTTGCCGTATCAGAGGCTAACATGAAGAGCACGAGCGCGTCGTGGCGGCCATTGAAGCCGGCGACGCCGAGACCGCGGCACAAGAAATGCGCAACCATATCGACGGCGGCGGCCGCGATTTTGCAAAGTTTTTGGCCCAGACACCGGCGGAGCGCTTCGAGCCCGCCGCCCCGAACAGAACAAAAAACAAGGCTCGGACAGCCAGCAGCAAGCGCTAATTAAGGGGCATGACATGTTGCGGCAACTGGACGCGGCATGTCATGCCCCGGCTTAAGGCAGCCGGGCATTATCACTTGACACTACCGGCGGCCCGCCCTTCCAGCGGCGAACCACTCGCTGAAACACCAGCGCATTAGGAATCTGCAACAAGGCCCCGGCGTTTTCTTCGGTGCTGTCGCGCAAAGTCACGTAAAGCAGGCTGATGTCAACGACCTCGCCCTTGGCGCCGGGCTTCTCGGCAGTATCAAGAATTTCGACATAATCACCCAGGCGAAATGGACGCGCAGTAAAAATAAGAATGGCGCAGAAAATGTTGGACAGCACGCTCCAGGCCGCGAAAAACGCCACGGCGGCAACTGCCGCAAAGCCTGTAAACGCTGTCCAGAGCACCGTACCCGAAACGCCCAGACGGCCCAGCACCAACAAACCCGCCGCAATCATGATGACCCAACGCACAATAGTTGCAGTGGGTTGGATCAGGTGCATGGGTAAATCGTAGCGTTCGCTGGCGCGCAGCAAAATCCGTCTCAGGCCGCGTTGCAAAAACCAGGCGCCCAGCAAAATCACCAGCACCTGAAAGGTCAAAAACAACGAGCCCAGCCACTCGTGGCTCCAGGCGGGAAAATAAGGCATTAAAGACGCAAGCACGACGACGCTCCAGAAAACCCGTTGGCGGCCAAAAGTGATTGTATTCCGGCCTGCCGGACACCGCTACAGAGAGTGTGAATCACACCCTGTACTTTACCCAAGTTCAGCCTAACCGCTGCAACGGGTCTTGCCGAAAGTACGTCGACAGTAATGCATACCAGTCTGGGTACCATTGCACCAAACCGTGCGGGCCCAGAAAAAACGCTTCGGCGCTTACCGCAAAGAACTCGGCCGGGTCAGTAGCCGCGTAAGGGTCAAGCGGCAAATGGCTGAAATAAATCATGGCCGCTTCCGACTCGGGGTCAACGTCATGCGGGATACTGTCTTCGGCTTCCGTCAAGGCCAGCTCGAAATGCGCCCAGGTATCGTGCAGCACATCGGCCCAACGGGCCGGCGAAATTTCGCTATGCGAAGCAAGGCTGGGCACGCCGTCGGCGTCGCCGCACTGCAGGTCAAGCTTGTGCACGAACTCATGAATAACAACATTGACGTCGTCGCTGCGACCCGGCTGAGCATCGTGCCAAGACAGCACCAGGGGGCCGCCCTCCCACGCCTCGCCAGAGGCCTCTTCAATGTATTCATGTACGACACCGGCATCATCGACCTCGGTGCGAGGCACCAGAAAGCCGGCCGGATACACAATGATTTCTGTCCAGCCCTCGTACAGGCGAGGATCAAGCTGCATGACTGGCAAAGCCGCCTGCAATGCAATTGATAGCTGCATCTCGAACGAAAGCGCTAACCCGTGCGCGCCGCTGAACGACTTGCTGGCCAGCACCCACGCGGTTCTTTGCTTAAGCGCTGCCTCTTCTTGAGCCGATAAGCCACGCAAAAAAGAATGCGCCGCCAGCGCACCTTGCCAGCACGCCGGCGTGAGCCGTGCCATTTGAAAATCAATTTCTTTTTGACGGGCCCCGCGGCCACCCAACCAACGAAACACCATGAGGCCTGTCTTGAATAACGTGAAATTGAAATTAAACCGAATGGCGTAAAAATCAGGCTGTCAGATCGGACACGGAAGCATCGGGCGCGGTTGCCTTGACTGAGTCAACACCACTGTCGCGTGCGGCCTCGGAAGCGTAGCTTTCGCTGGTTGCAATAACCTGCCCATTGGTCGCCTTAAGGTTGAAACTGAATTTGCCGGTGTTCCCTGCCTTGCGCTCGTAACGCGCGTCGACAGAGGCATTGCTTTTTACAGAATCCACCCCGTTCTTGCACGAAGCCATTGTCTTATAGCCTTCGCTGACCAAGATAATCTGGCCATTACCGGCTTTAAGACGAAAGCGAAACTCGCCGGCCTTGTCTTTGTAGATTTCAAAATTCCCAGCCATAAGCACCCCCCAGTTGATATGAAACGAAAGATACGCACGACACACGACTGTGCTTTGCAGTCGATCAAAGCGTATCAGATTTCAGTTGTCGCACCCTGAATATCCGCGTTCTACCCGACCACCATTCAGCTGTTTTTAAACAATATTTAAGCTGTATTTCAAGTTTTATTCAGTCAGATTTCAATATTGTAAAAGTCTCATGAAAAATGATGGTTTTGGTTTAGAATTCCTGCGCCTGAGAATCATTCGCATTATCAATTAATAAGGGTAGGGAAAATCAATGCAGTCATCCGTTGCGAAACCATCCAAAACGTCTTTACGCGCGGTGCCATCGCTAGCGCTGGCGCTCGCGTCGTCCGCCGTGTTCGTTCCGACACATGTGTTCGGCCAAGCCGCCGACAACACCCCGGTACTGGCCCCCGTTAAAGTGACGGGCGAACGCGAACAAAGCAGCTACCAAACCCCCGTGGCGTCGCAGCCCAAGTTCACCGCGCCGCTGCTCGACACGCCCAAAACCGTGCAAGTCATTCCCCAGGCGGTCATTCAGGACAGCGCCGCCTCATCGCTGGAAGATGTATTGCGCAACGTCCCTGGCATCACCTTCGGCGCCGGCGAAGGCGGTCAACCCCTGGCAGACCGCCCTTTTATTCGCGGCATGTCTTCGGGTAACAACGTCTATGTTGATGGCATCCGCGACCCGGGCGGCCAAACCCGCGAAATTTTCAATCTGGAATCGGTCGAAGTCATTAAAGGCGCAGATTCGGCGTATGGCGGACGTGGCTCAGGTGGCGGCAGTATCAATCTGGCCAGCAAACGCGCTCGCCTGGGTAATTTTGCAGAAGGGTCTTTGGGCTTTGGTACCGACCACTACCTGCGCGGCACCGCCGACGGCAACTGGCAGTTCAATGAAACCTCGGCATTTCGCCTGAGCGTACTGGGTGCTAAAGGCGACGTTGCCGGGCGCGAAGCCGTTGACTACAAAAAGAAAGGCATCGCGCCATCACTGTCGTTCGGGCTGGGTACGCCAACCCGCGTTACCCTAAGTTATTACCACCTGGAAACCAACGGCATGCCCGACTACGGGGTACCACTGGCCAGCAAAGCACCTGCCCTGGACAACGGCAGTGGCATTCTGG
This sequence comes from Pusillimonas minor, assembly GCF_014237865.1. Taxonomy (GTDB): domain Bacteria; phylum Pseudomonadota; class Gammaproteobacteria; order Burkholderiales; family Burkholderiaceae_B; genus Neopusillimonas; species Neopusillimonas minor. Next base: position 151,479 of record NZ_JACJUU010000006.1, on the reverse strand, counting down.
ACGTAAGCCGAGACGCTTTCTATGGCCTGTATGCGCGTGACTATCAAAAAACCAAAGCCGACATCGGTACGGTGGAAATCGAACACGACCTTTCAGACAAACTCACCTTTCGCAACGCAACGCGCTACGGCAAAACCCTGAATGACTACGTGGTAACCAACCCCGGCGACGGCACAGTAAAGCTTGACCCAACCACCAATACCTACTGGATGAAACGCGGCACAAAATCGCGTTGGCAAGAATCCACCATGCTGACAAACATCAGCGAACTGTACGGCGAATTTGAAACCGGCAGCCTGAAGCACCGCTTTAATGCCGGCGTTGAACTCACCCGAGAAACCAATGAAAACGCCACCTATAACGTCGCCACACTATCGGGCACCACATGCCCGGTGACTGCAGGGTTCGGCGTTGGCGACCGAGATTGCACGCCGTTGTTGTCCCCTAACCCCAACGACCCATGGACCGGCACCATCACCCGCAATCCGCTAAGCCAAGACCTGACATCCACCACACGCTCGGCCTATCTGCTCGACACCATCGACTTAAGCGAGCGCTTTCAGTTAAATACAGGTGTACGCGTAGATAACTATCGTATCTCGGGCGATTACACGGCGGGCCGCCCCGCCGTGACGGGCTCCGCAGACGGTGAGTGGACTATGTTCAACTACCAGGTCGGCCTGGTTTACAAGCCGGCATCAAACGGCAGTGTTTATGTTTCGTATGCCACAGCATCAACGCCGCCCACCATTTCTGGCGGCGACCAGGAAAGCCTTGGAGCAGACACATCGAGCCTGAAACCTGAACGTAGCAACACCATCGAGCTGGGTACAAAGTGGGACGTACTCGACAACAAACTGAGCCTGACGGCAGCGATCTTCCAGAACGAGCGTAAAGATGCCCAAATTAGTATCGACGCCAACACCACAGCTCAGGCCGGCAAAACCCGGGTTCGCGGGCTGGAACTGGGAATCTCGGGTCAAATTACCCGGGAATGGAGTGTCTTTGGCGGCTACACCTACATGGACAGCGAATTGCTTAAAGGCAGCTACAACAGCGTAAACGAAGGCGACCCGCTGGCAAATACGCCCAAACACAGCTTGAGCCTGTGGTCGACCTACGCCGTCACACCCGACTTTACCCTGGGCGGCGGTGCGTATTACGTCGGCAAAACTTTTGGTGGCAACCAGAACGGCGCTGGTGGCGGCACCAACAAAGTTTATATGCCCGCCTACTGGCGATTCGATGCAATGGCCTCTTACCAGGTCAACAAGCACCTGAATGTGCAGCTGAATGCACTTAACCTGGCCGACAAGGAATACTACGTGCGCACCAACGGTGTTCATCATGCCGACTTCGGCCCTGGCCGTCAGTTCATCTTGAGCGCCAACATGCGTTACTAAGCGCCTTGCGATACTGACTTGTCATAAACTGACCGTCTTACACGCCCTGGACCGGGTCGCTTGCTAAACAGGCGGCCCGGCTTGTCATTATGATCATCACCATCCCCAACGTTCTAACCCAAGACCAGCTTGCTGCCTGTCGCCAGGCGCTTTCGGCCGCCCCCTGGGAAAGCGGCTTGACCACGGCCGGCCACCTGGCGGCCACCGTAAAAAGCAACGAGCAGTTGCCGTTAGACCACCCGGTTGCGCGACAAGTGGGCGAACTGATTTTGCAGGCACTGTCTGCTCACCCCATGTTTGTTGCGGCCACGTTGCCCGCTCGTATTTTGCCCCCGCGATTCAACCGCTATGCCGGTGGCGGTAACTACGGCAACCATATCGACAACGCCATTTTTGCGGTGCCGGGTACCAGCCAACGCTTGCGCAGCGATATCTCCGCCACACTGTTCTTCAGCGACCCAACCGACTACGAAGGCGGTGAACTGGTCATTGAGGACACCTTTGGCACGCAGCACCTGAAACTGCCCGCAGGACACATGGTGGTGTACCCCAGCAGCAGCCTGCACCGCGTCAACGCTGTCACGCAAGGTGCTCGGCTAGCCGCCTTCTTCTGGGTGCAAAGCCTTGTGCGCGAAGACCATCGTCGGCGCCTGCTATGGGACCTGGATCAGTCCATTCAGGGTCTGACACTGCAAAACGCAAAGCCCGCAGAAATTGCGCGATTGACAGGGGTGTATCACAACCTCATTCGCGAGTGGTCGACGCCATGACATCACCTGCCCTGCCGCCAACGCTAACCACAATACCGCCAACCATCGCCTCGGTTACCGACTATATTGAATACGCACGCAAACGGGTCATGCCTGCAGCCTGGGCGTACCTGACAGCCGCCGCCGGCGACGGCCTAACGGCACAAGACAATATCGATGCCTTGCAACGACTCAAGCTCTTGCCCAACGCCCTGCAGTCAAGCGCCAACGCATCGACCGCCATCGAGCTTTTCGGCACCGTTTTCCCCTACCCGATACTGCTGGCGCCCGTCGCCTACCAAAAGCTGGCCCACCCCGACGGCGAGCTGGCTACAGTACTGGGCGCCTCAGCCGTGCAGGCCGGCATGGTGGTCAGCACCCAGGCCAATGTCAGCCTGGAAGACATTGCTGCACGTGCCCAAACCCCCTTGTGGTTTCAGCTATACATGCAACCCGTATTCGAAGACACGCTGACGCTAGTGCGCCGGGCCGAATCGGCGGGCTATCGCGCAATTGTGGTCACCGTCGACGCACCCATTAGCGGGCTGCGTAACGAAGAGCAAAGGGCAGCCTTTGTATTGCCGCCCCATATTGCGGCCGTTAATCTACCACCGACCGCGCGGGCGGGTACCGCACAGGCGGTTGCTGGTCAGGCCTTGGCGGGGCCGCTATGCTCCCCAACGTCTACTTTTGACGACCTCGCCCGCCTGGTGGCGCACACCCGCCTACCTGTAGTGGCCAAGGGCATTGCGCATGGCGCAGATGCGCGCCGAGCCATAGACGCCGGGTGTGCCGGCATTATTGTGTCGAACCATGGTGGCCGTGTGCTCGACACCCTGCCCGCCGCCATCGACCTGCTACCTGGTGTTGTACAAGCCGTAGGCCCCCAAGTACCCGTACTGATGGACGGTGGCATACGCCGCGGCACCGACATTTTGAAAGCCTTGGCCCTGGGCGCGCGTGCCGTGCTGATAGGACGGCCCCAGATATACGGCCTGGCGGCCGCTGGCGCCGCAGGGGTGGCCCACGTTTTACACATACTGCGCACCGAACTTGAAATGGCCATGCTGCTGAGCGGTCGGCCCCGTATCGACGCAATTGATGCCTCGGTGCTTTGGGCGTAACACCCAACTTTTGCGTTATCCTGTCAGGCCAACCCATTAAATCGCTTTAAGGATTACTCATGCAAACCGCATCCGCACGTCACATTTTGGTGCAGTCTGAAGACGCCGCCAACCAACTGAAAGCCGCTATCGAAAATGGCGCCGATTTCGCACAAGTCGCCAAAGAAAACTCTTTGTGCCCGTCGTCGGCTCAAGGCGGCGAGCTGGGCAGCTTTGGCCGTGGCGCCATGGTCCCCGAATTCGACGCCGTCGTCTTCAGTGCACCGGTTGGCGTTGTACAAGGCCCCGTTAAAACACAATTTGGCTACCACCTGCTCGAAGTCACCGAGCGCAACGACTGAACCTTGTTGACGCCAGGTCAAAGGCATGCCAAAAATTACGGGCCCTTCGGGGCCCATAGTTTTTATAACAAAGGCAATGGTGCCAGTACCGTTTGCGGCACCTGCTGCTCGCGTTGCACGTGCTGCTCAAGCAAGCGCCTTGCCCGGACAGCAGCTTCGTCCAGTCGAATCGCCACATTGGGTACTGCGCTGCCATACGTTTCAAGCTGCTTTTGCTGTATCTCGAGCACGACCTGGTCTTCGTCAAACGTTGCCGAAATCGCCGCCTGAATCTTGCCAGTCAATACCTCATCGTCCAGATCGAAATTACGCGCCACCGTCCAGAAATAATGCGTGCTGGTTTCTGTTTCTGGTGTCAGCAAATGCATGACGTGCATCATATGGGCCTCGTCTTTGGTCTTTTCAACCGGGTAGACACCCACATCGGTCATATTGATGCCCGGCAGCATATTGATGGCGGTTTGCCAACGATGAATAGGCCCATTGTGTTTAAGCACCATGGCAAAGAATGGTGGTGGATCAATATTTGGCATGTCGCGATGCGCGCGCACCAATCGCTCCCCCTCGATGGTGACTTTTAGCGGGTAATTGGCAATTGACTCCTCTTCGTCGTTGCCTATCGTACGCAAGTGCACATAACTTTCATGGCTTAAATCAAGTAAGTTGTCGTTTACCAACCTGAAGTCACAAGCAAGACGGTGATAGCCGATCGAAGGAGTCCACATGGGGTCATCATTCCAGTGCACATCGGGGATCAGGTCGTCGCTGGCCAACGCGGCATCACCCATCCAGATCCATAACAAACCGTGCCTGACTCGCAGCGGATGTGTTTGCGCGCACGCCTTGGCCGGAATTTGTGTCTGCCCGGGAATATCGGTGCACGCCCCCTGAGCATTAAACCGCATGCCATGATAGCCACACTGCAGCTCGTCTCCCACTCGGCGCCCTTTGGACAGGGGCATCAGCCGGTGCGGGCAAAGATCCCGCAACGCGCTGACCTGCCCATCTGACGTACGAAACATCACCACCGGCTGACCCAGAAAGGTACGGGCAACAAAAGGCGCCTGATCGAGCTCGTGCGTAAAACCCGCCACGTACCAAACATTCTTCAACCAATTCATGGTTACTCCTTACCCATGTCTTTGACGGCGTCGAACTTGTCGAAATCAATCGCGACGGGCTGGCCATCGACCATTTCAACCTTGCGTACATAAACGGTATTGATCACGTCGCGTGTGTCTGGGTCGATGGCAATTGTGCCTCGAGGGCTTGGCAGCTCCAATCCCTTCATGGCGTCAACCAGACGCGTGCCGTCGACATCGCCGCCGGTTTTCTTGAGCGCTTCGTAAATAACCGCCATGCCATCGTAGGCGCCGACAGCCAGATAATTAGGCAATGTTTTATCACCTGCGACCTCTTTGTAAGCCTTCAAAAAGGCCTGATTCTGAGGCGTCTGATTCGACGGTGTGTAAAAGCCGCCCGAGATGGCACCCACCGAGGCATTGCCTGCCGCGCGAAGAACGTCAGGATCAACCCACCCTTCGGGAGAAATCAGCTTGATGCCCGCATCGCTCAGACCCTTTTCCGCCCAAGACTTGTAGTACAAGATAACGGGCTCACCCACCGGAAGAAACGAAAAGACCGCATCGGGCTTTTGGTCTTTAATGCGCTGCATGAACGGGCCATAATCGAAGCTGGTGATAGGCAGTGCGACTTCGCCAACGATATTGCCACCGGCTTCGGTAAACGCTTTCTTGAACCACTTTGCCGCCTCGTGGCCCGGCGCAAAATCGGCCACGCTAATATAGACGTTCTTCAAGCCTTGCTTGGCGGCCCATTCACCCATCGGGTACGACGTTTGAGCTGTTGTGAACGAAGTACGCACAATGTACGGCGAGCGCGCTGTAATAATTGACGTGGCGGCATTCATCACAACCATAGGGACTTTAGCCTGTGTCGCCAATGGCGCCACGGCCAACGCACCAGGCGTAAAGTCGAAACCGGCCAGAACATTTACCTTGTCGGCAGTAATCAGCTCTTGCGCTGCACGTTTGGCCACCTCGGGGTTAGGCCCCGTCGTATCGCGGTAAATCACCTTGATTTTTTTACCTGCCACTTCATCGCCGTGTACCTTCATGTAGGCGTTAATACCCGCCTGCAGCTGCTGACCACCCACGGCATACACGCCGGTCATTGACGTGACAACCCCTATACGCAACTCTTCGGCCGACTGTGCCTGCGCGAAAGGTACGCCTGCCAGCGCCGTAGCGACCAGCCATTTTTTTAATTGCATTTTTGTCTCCTTTGGTTTTTATATAGATACTGCTTTGTCTACCATCCCCTGTCAGGGCACGCCGGCGGCGTCATACAACCAGGACAAGCTTTCATAGCCCTGCTCATCGTTTCTGGACTGAAGCATCAGATTGCGCAATTCGCGCTTTACACCATCAGCGTGATAAACCTCGCCATAAAGCCGTGCCGTCAGCTGAACACGCCCTGTGCGCAGATAACGTTTATTTTGGTAACGCAGCAATGCGGTGGGGATATCGTCGCCGCTGTCCAACGCATCGGCCAAACACACGGCATCTTCCATGGCCATTGCGGCGCCCTGCGCCAGATACTGCAGCATGGGATGGGCGGCATCGCCCAACAATGCCACCCGCCCTTGCGTCCAGTTTTTAACCGGCTCACGGTCACACAACACCCACATACGCCAGGTTTCGATTTTTGAAAGCATCTGGCGCACGGGCTCGCAATTGGCAGCAAACCGGCGGTGCAACTCTTCGGGGTCGGCGGATGCGTCCCAACCTTCGACATAGCGGTCGCTATGAAAGACGGCCACCAGGTTGTACAGTTCGCCACAACGCAGCGGGTACTGCACCAGATGATTTTTTGGCCCGGCCCACAACACCATGTCGTTGCGACGCAAATGGGCAGGAACGTCTTCGGTGGGCAGCACGGCACGGTAAGCAATGTGTCCCGACACGCGGGGCGGGCCGTCTTGCAGCATTTGTGCCCGAATCCGTGACCACAAGCCATCGCATCCGATCAATGCGTCGCCGGTGTAAGACGCGCCCGATTCGGTATAGACAGTGACCTGATCGCCGTGCGCCTCGTAGCGGTCGACCTTGCAGCCCGTATGCATTTCAATGCCTGCCTGTGCCTCGCAGGCCTTGACCAGCGCCATGTGAAGATCGGCCCGGTAAATTACCCCGTACGGTTTGCCAAAGCGATCGACAAAGGGTTGACCCATGCGCATGCTGGTCACCTGCTCGCCGGTCAACCCGTCCATCATGACCAGATGGTCCGGGTACACGACCGTCTTTTCAACATCTGCCGTAATACCCAGTTTGTCGAACATGCGAAACGCGTTCGGCCCAAGCTGAATGCCCGCGCCGATCTCGCGCAGGGCGTCGGCCTGCTCAAGCAAAAGAACGCGCCGCCCTTGACGGGCCAGCATCAGGGCGACTGCACAGCCCCCGATACCGCCGCCTACCACCAACACTGTTTCGTGACCTTGTCGAACTGCAGAACTCATGAATGCATCTCCTTTCTGATGCATTGTCTTTCAGACCAAACTCTTACTCAATATAATGATTTTAATAATTTCAATTAATTCTAATTATGGAAAAACTGGCCAACATTGACCTGCGTCTGCTGCAGCTGTTCGACGCCGTTTATCAGACCAAGAATTTGTCGAGAGCGGCAGAAATGCTGGACTTGACCCAGCCCGCCGTTAGCCTGGCACTGGGGCGTTTACGCAAGCACTTTGACGACCCGCTGTTCGTACGCGTAGGCGGCAGCATGACGCCCACACCCACTGCCGACCAGTTGCAAGACATGGTTGCCAACGCCATTGCGCTACTCGAGGCCACCCTGAGTTACCAACCACACTTCAACCCGCAGCACGATCACCGCGAATTTCGGATTGCCATGACGGACATCGGCCAGATTGTCGTACTGCCGGCCATTTTGAATACGCTGCGCGATGTCGCACCTAATATCCAGCTGGAAGTGCAAACGATTACCCACGCCTTGCCCGAGCAACTGCAGCATGGCGAAATTGATATCGCGCTTGGCTTTATCCCCGATATGGACGGGCGCTTTGTTCAGGAAAGCCTGTTCGAAGAAGGCTTTGCCTGCCTGGTGCGCGAAGGGCATCCTCGCATCACCCAAACGATGACTCCGGACGACTACGCGCGAGAAGATCACGTCATAGTGACGACATCGGGCACCGGCCACCTGATTATCGAACGCAGCCTGAAACGTCTGGGTATCGATCGCAAAGTCGGTGTGCGGATCCCCAATTTTTTGGGGTTGGGCACGGTGGTGGGTAACAGTGACATGATCGCCACACTGCCCCGCCGCGCGGCGGCCGAACTGGGTAAGGCCTATGGCGTGCAGGTCATGCCACCCCCGGTCAGCCTGCCCTCTTACAATGTACGGCAACACTGGCACGAACGCATGCAACGCGACCCGGCACATTCGTGGCTGCGGCGCATAATCAGCGCGATATTCAGAACCGCTTAAATTGCCATTAAAGGCTGCTATGCGCAGAAAGGGCCGCAACGACGGCGCCCTCCAGGCGTCTTAAGCCGGCCGCTCCGCTTTCAGCCAGGCGCACACGCCATTGCCGGCCCATACCCCCTGGGCCAGGCAGGCCGTCAATAAATAGCCGCCTGTCGGCGCCTCCCAATCGAGCATTTCCCCGGCAGCAAAAACACCCGGCATGGCTTTCAGCATCAAGGTGTCGTCTACCGCGTCAGCCACAACCCCGCCGGCCGTGCTGATGGCCTCGGCGATGGGCCTGGGCGACAACAGCCTGATGGGCAACGCCTTTACGGCCTGGGCGAGTTGCATCGGGTCGGCCAGCGATGATTTGTCGAGCACCTCGTAAAGCAGGGCCGACTTGATACCGGTAATGCCAACCCGACTTTGCAGGTGGCTGGATAACGACCTGGACCCTCGCGGGCGCGCCAGCTCGTTGAACAGTGCTTCAGTTGACCGATCGGGCGCCAAATCGGCGTAAACCGTCACTGCGCCTTCTTGCACGATCATGTCGCGCAAAGATGCGGACAACGCATAAATCAGATTGCCCTCGACACCGGTTTCACTCACCACGAATTCCCCGCGCCGGGTATGCGTTGTCCCCAACGCATCGGTAAAGGTCAATGCGACGGCTTTCAGCTGTGCGCCGGCAAATTTGGTACGCAAGTGCGGCGTCCAGCTCACGTTAAAACCGCAATTAGCGCTTTGCAACGGGGCAATGACCACTTCCTTTTCTTGCAACCAGGGGACCCAGGCCGCATCGGCCCCCAGTTGCGGCCAACTGCCACCCCCAAGCGCCAGAACCGTTGCCCGGGGTTTTACATACACCTCTCCCGATGGCGTGGTAAAACGCAGCGCGTCGTCAACCCAGCCTTGCCAACGGTGACGCAACATAAACTTGACACCGCCCTCGTGCAAGCGCTGCGACCACGCACGCAACAACGGCGCGGCTTTCATCTGAACCGGAAACACCTTGCCGGAAGAACCCTCAAAGGTCTCGATACCCAGGCCTTGCGCCCAATGCCGAACATCTGTTGGCGTAAAGGCGTCGAGCATGGGTTGCAGCCAACGCTGCCGATCGCCGTAACGCGAGCAGAACTGTTCATAAGCCTCGGCATGCGTGAGGTTCAGCCCCCCCACCCCGGCGCGTAAAAACTTGCGTCCCAACGATGGCTTGGCCTCGAATACCGCCACCGACAACCCCGCAGCCGAAATAACTTCGGCTGCCATAAGCCCGGACGGGCCGGCACCAATAATGGCAACATCAAATGAAAGCGGATAAGGCATAGACTGGCTAACAAAAAACAAAATGGGCAGTAGATTGACACACACTGCGACGCACCAGCCGAACGCACAGGTGACAGCAACGCGGTCGCCCCGATAGTAACGGTTTGGCATGAAAAAAACCGGAGCACCTTGCGGCGCCCCGGCTCAACACAGCCACCAGGAGGATCACACTGTCAGATAGGTACGGCGCACATCTTCGTTTGCGGCGAGCGCCTCGATAGTGTCTTGATAAACAATCTGGCCTTTTTCAAGCACGTAGGCCCGGTCAGACACCAGTTCAGCAAAGTGCATGTTTTGTTCTGACAGCAAAATACTGACGCCTTGCTTTTTAAGCTCGAGGATCATGTGGGCCATCTGCTCGACAATCACCGGCGCCACCCCTTCTGAGGGCTCGTCGAGCAAAACCAGAAACGGATTACCCATGAGCGCACGAGACACCGTCAGCATTTGCTGCTCGCCCCCACTCATGCGCCCCCCCGGGCGTTGCGGCATTTCACCCAGGTTAGGAAACAATTTGAACAACCGCTCCGGCGTCCATTCAGGCGCAGCGACCCCATCGGGCCATGCACGCGGCGCCTGGCGGCCCACCGCAAGGTTCTCCATGACCGTTAAATCGGTAAAGACGCGGCGGTCTTCGGGTACAAAGGCCAGGCCCATGCGTGCGGCATGATAGGGTTCGGTACGCGAAATATCGCTACCCATGAACGAAATCTGGCCGCGACGCTTTTCGAGCATGCCCATAATGGCTTTAAGGGTCGTGGATTTGCCCGCGCCATTACGCCCCATTAGCGCAACGACCTCACCCCGCCTGACGTCAAGGTCAAGGTCATACAAAATTTGTGCTGCCCCATACCAGGCCACCAGCCCGCGTGCTTCAAGAAGAACTTCAGACTTACTCATGCCGGCTCCTGCGCTTGCACTTCTTTTTCAAAGGTTTTACCCGTCCCGAAATACACTTCTTGTACCTTGGGGTGGTTCCTGATTTCCAATGGTTTACCTTCGGCAATCAGCCGCCCGCGCGCCAGAACGATCATGCGATCGGCATACGCGAAGACAACGTCCATACTGTGTTCGGTAAACAGCACGGCCATGCCACGCTCAACCACCAAGCGCTTGGTCAGCGCCATCAGGTCGTTACGTTCTTTGGGCGCCATGCCCGCTGTGGGCTCGTCCATCAGCAGTAACTTGGGGCTATTGGCAATGGCCACTGCCAGTTCTACACGCTTGACGTCACCGTAAGCCAGTTCGCTGCAGGCTCTGTCGGCCTGGGCTGCCATGCCCACCTGGTCAAGCAATTCGAGCGCCTCGGTGCGCTTGTGCCCCGCCGCTCGACGCCAGGTGGACAACAGTCGGTTGTCGGCCGACAGCAAGGCCATTTGCACGTTCTCCACCACGGTAAAAGACGAAAACGTCTCGGCAATCTGGAAGGTGCGGCCCACACCCAGCCGCCAGATCTCGCGCGGCGGCTTGCCGATGAGTTCGTGGCCGTCAAGCTTGATGGAGCCACGATCGGCGTGCAGCTGACCATTGACCATATTGAACGTGGTAGACTTGCCCGCCCCATTCGGGCCAATAAGCGCCAGCAGCTCGCCAGCGTGCAAATTAAAGTTAATGCCATCGACTGCTTTGACGCCGCCGAACGACTTACCCAGGCCGTTTACTGTAAGCAAACTCATGACCGCGCTCCTTCAAGACCTACCGCAGGCTTGACACCACGGTTTTGAAAATTTGACACCAGTTGCTTGAGCGTACCGGCAATACCCTGCGGGAACAGCAACACAAGAATCAGGATGATGCCCCCCAACATGGCGCGCCAGAATTCTGTATTACGCGCGACGGTGTCGTGCAACCAGGTAAAGGACACCGCACCCACGACCGGCCCCATCAGGTTTTGCATGCCGCCCAGCAACACCATGACCAGGCCGTCAATAGACCGGTTCACGTGCAGGGTTTCGGGGGCAATACTACCCTTCGAGAACGCAAACAATGCACCGGCCAAACCTGCAACGACACCTGCCAGGACAAAGCCATACCAATGGATTTTCTTGACGTCGATACCAATGGCGTCGGCTCGAAGGAATGAGTCGCGTCCTGCCCGCATGGCATACCCGAAGGGTGAAAACAATACGCGGCGCAACCACATAATGCCCAGCACAACCAGCGTCAGGACGAGGTAGTAGTAGACCGTTTTATTCGACAACCACTCGGAAGGCCAGATACCGGTCAAACCGTTACTGCCGCCGGTGAAGTCGTCCCACTGGAAACAAATAGCCCAGGTAATTTGCGCCACGGCCAACGTCAACATGGCCAAATACACGCCAGACAACCGCACACAGAACCAGCCGTAGAAGAATGCCCCTAGACCAGCAATAACCGGACCGACAATCAGGGCCATCTCCATGGGCAGACCTGCGGCCTGCACCAGCAACGCCGCACCGTAAGCCCCAAGACCAAAGTAAGCGGCATGACCGAATGAGTGCATACCGCCAGGGCCCATGATGAAGTGCAAACTGGTGGCAAACAACGCTGCGATGAGAATGTCGATCATCAAAACGGTGATGTAAGGCGCGCTTGAGAAAATGCCGGGGGTAGCGACCAGGAACAGCAGGACAATGCCGATGCCGATCTTGAATATTTTGGACGCCGGCAACAAAGGCATTTCGCCATCGTTGTTTTTGTGACCCGCCGCCTGCGGCCGACCAAACAAACCCCAGGGCCGCAAAACAAGCACCACGGCCATGACCACAAATTCAACCACCAGCGTCAGCTTCGAGAACGAAATCGTCAAACCAAATATTTCGACCAAGCCAAGCCACATACAGATCGCTTTCAGTTCGGCGATAAGCAACGCGGCCACGTAGGCGCCGGTAATAGACCCCATACCGCCCACCACAACAATCACGAACGCCGCACCAATAATGTGGATGTCCATTTCAAGATTGGCAGGTTCACGGGGTAACTGCAACGCACCCCCCAACGCGGCAAGCGCCGCCCCCAGGGCAAATACCGCCGTAAACAGCCAGGCCTGATTGATACCCAGGGCGCTGACCATGCCACGGTCTTGTGTGGCGGCGCGCACCAGCGTCCCCCAGTGGGTTTTAGTCAGCAACAACCACAGCAAGCCCAGCACAATCGGGCCAATAAGAATCAAGAAAATATCGTACTGCGGGAAGTTCCGGCCCAGAATTTCAATGGACCCTTCCAGCCCTGGTGCACGTGGTCCCAATAGCTCTTCGGGCCCCCAGTACCAAAGCACAGCGTCTCGCACCATCAGGGCCACCGCAAAGGTAGCCAGCAACTGAAACAACTCAGGCGCGTGATAAATACGACGTAACAGAAATATTTCGATCAGAGCGCCAAACACCCCCACCAAAAGCGCCGCGACGACAACAGACACCCAAAAGCCCAGCGCGCTTTCGAAGGTCATGACCAAAGAATAGGCAACGTAAATGCCCACCATATAAAACGAGCCATGCGCAAAGTTGACGATGCGCGTGACGCCGAATATGAGCGACAGCCCTGCGGCCACCAGGAACAGCGACGATGCGCCGGCCAGGCCGTTCAGCAACTGCACAATAAACCCTGAGAAATCCATAACAACTCGCAGCAGATAGTTTTAGTGGCGGGTAACACGCCCGTAGACGACGTGTTACCCGATAAGGCCGCCTTTTGCCTTGTGCACGTAGCTGTTCAGCACGTGCATACGGCGGCTCTTTTGAAGGACTTCAATCAGCCTTGCGCAGTGACTTCACGTAATCGTCCGAAGGTTGAAGCTTCTCGCCGGGGATGTATTCACCGGTGGGCATCGCACCCTTGCGGTTTTCAACGGCAAGACGACCGACGTAAATCCCCATCATCGACTGGTTGTCGAGCTCGCGAAAATAAGTGGGTCCAAACGGCGTGTTGAACTCAAGCCCTTTGAATGCCTTGATCAACGCCTCGGTATCGGTCGAGCCGGCTTTTTCGATGCCCGCAGCCAAAGCCATGACCGTCGAGTAACCAATGACGGAGTTCAGACGAGGGTAGTCGTCGTATTTCTTCTGATAGGCTTCAATGAACGCACGATGCTCAGGCGTATCGATGGTTTTATAGGGGTAGCCCGTCACAATCCAGTTTTCGGGGGCATCGCCACGCAACGGGTCCAGGTACTCGGGCTCGCCGGTCAGCAAGCTGACGACTTCACGGCCTTCGAAAAGACCACGGGTTTTACCTTCACGCGCAAACTTTGTCAGGTCGGGCCCGAACAGTACGTTGAAAATAGCGTCGGGCTTGGCGTCTTCAAGCGCTTGCACGGCAGGACCGGCATCCAGGCGGCCAAACGGCGGGGCTTGCTCGGCCACAAACTCTACGTCAGGCTGCAGGCGTTTCAGTTCGGACTTGAACGAGGCTACGGCGGCCTGACCATACTCGTAGTTGGGGTAGATCAGTGCCCAGCGCTTTTTCTTCAGTGCAGCTGCGGCCGGTGCCACCGATGCGGACAGAGCATGCGTACCCGCGCGCAAGCGATAGGTATACCGGTTGCCGTTATCCCAGACCACCTTGTCGCTTAACGGGCCGGACGCCAGGAAGAAACGCTTACGCTGCTTGGCAAAGTCTGTGACAGCCAATCCGACGTGCGACAGCGTCACACCCGTCAAAATATCAACTTGCTCGCGTGAAATCAGTTCTTCGGCAATACGAACGGCATCGCCCGCGTTGGCGTTGTCATCACGAAAGATGGTTTCAAGCTGCTTGCCCAGCACGCCACCCTTGGCATTGACCTGCTCTTGGGCCAACAACCACCCCTTTTTGTAGGGCTCAAGGTTGGCCGGCAACGTTTTGTAACTATTGATCTCGCCGATCAGGATCTTGTCGCCGGCTGCAAATGTCGACCCCGAAAAGGCACTGAGCCCCATTGCCATTGCTGCAGCAACAGTGATTTGTTTTAACAACTTCATTAATTTTCTCCCGAAAACTCTGGTGAGCCGGTTAGGCACGTAATACAGCAATTACCAATGGCCTGTTGCTAACACCTGACATAAGGCCACAAGCTGGAACCTGTCTTCAAAATGTAGCAAACACCGAAAAAAATTGTAGTGAGTACTAAAGACATAAAAAATACTAAGTGAAATAACGGCCATGCGCAATGTGGGTTCTCCCGAGCATCCCCCCCGTTTTAACCCCTAAAATCGCAACAAAATGCAACTTCGGTTTTTGGGCGACCGCAACACCTGGGGAACGCTTTGTTACGACTTTGCTCTAAAATGAATTGATGCCTTGAATGGATCAGTACCATTTCCCCGGCCCACCAAACGAGGTAGCGTTGAGCACGTCCCCATCTTCACCCCCAACCCCCGACGGCATCATTTCCAGTCAGGCCCGCCTGAAGGCACTGGCCGACTATCAGGTGCTCGATACCGACTACGAAGCGGCGTTCGACGGCATCGTCAAACTGGCGGCCAATATCTGCAATGCACCTATCGCTGTCATCAACTTCATCGACGATGAACGTCAATGGTTCAAGGCCGAAATCGGTTTGGGGATTCGCGAAACGCCGCTAGACATATCTATTTGCCGACACGCCGTGCTGGAAGACGACATCATGGTGATCAACGACACCCAGACCGATGCCCGCACAAAAAGCAACCCGCTGGTGTTTGCCAGCGAAAAGAACCTGCGGTTCTATGCGGGTGCGCTACTTAAATCGGGTACCAATGCTCTGGGGACGTTGTGCGTGCTCGACCACGAACCTCGCACGATTACCGAGGCCCAAATCGAGGCCCTGAAACTGCTGCGCGATCAGGTCATGCATCTGCTCGACTTTAGGCGCCTGCACCTGACCCAGCGTCTGCTGGTCAAAGAACTTGACGAATCCCGCCATGCACTACAGCGTCAGGCCCACCTTGACCCGCTTACCGGCCTGTTGAACCGACGTGCGTTCGAAGTACGTTTGCGCTTCGAGCTTGAATCGATTCTTGACCCCGAGAACCCGGGCGCGCTCATGATGATCGACCTGGACAAGTTCAAAGACGTCAACGACCAGCATGGGCACCTGACGGGCGACAAGGTGCTCAAACACGTTTCCCAGGCACTGCGCAAAGCCATACGCACCAGCGATATTCTGGCGCGTTGGGGGGGTGACGAGTTTCTGGTGCTGCTGCCGGCAACGCAACTGGAACAAGCGCGCGAGGTTGCCGGGCGGGTGTTGCAAGCACTTGAAAAAAAGGATGCCCGCTCTAAACTACCCGGCCGGGTATCGGCCAGTATCGGGCTAGCCAGCTTGCGTGGTTATGCGTCGGCCGACGAAGTCATTGCGGCGGCCGACGCGGCAATGTACGACGCCAAAAGATCAGCGGGCGCCGCACGCGCCCGCATTAAAACTAAAGCACCTACCGCTTAGCGGCTGGGCGCAACGATCTTGAATTCGCTGACCAAGTCAGACAACGACTGAGCCTGTCGCCGCATCTGTTGCGACGCCCCGGCAACCGCATCAACTTGCGCTTCATTCTGGACATTAAGCTGATCGAGATGGGCAATGGCTTCGCTGACCTGCGACACCCCCACGCTTTGCTCGCGGCTGGCATTGGCAATATCGATCATGAGCTGCGCAGCCTTGTCGGCCGATGACAGAATTTCGCCCATGGTTTTTTCGGCTTCGCGCACCGACGCATGGGCGCGCTCGACATTGCCGGACGACGCCACGATAAGTTCGCGGATTTCTTTGGCGGCCGTTGCGCTGCGCTGGGCCAGCGCGCGTACTTCGCCCGCCACCACCGCAAACCCCCTGCCCTGCTCGCCTGCACGAGCCGCCTCGACCGAGGCATTCAGCGCCAGAATATTGGTCTGGAATGCAATGCCGTCGATAACGGTAATGATGTCGTTGATTTTGCGCGAGCCGTCGTAGATGTCATCCATGACCGCCGTCACCTGCCCCACCGAGGTTCGCCCATCGCGCGCGACCTCGGAGGTTTTGTGAACCAGATCGCTGGCCGAATTCGCGTTGTCGGCGTTGCTCTTGACCGTCGAGGTGATCTCTTCCATAGCGGCTGCGGTTTCTTGCAGGCTGGATGACTGCGCCTCGGTACGCTCGGCAAGTTCGGCGTTGCCGCTGGCAATACCTGCAGAGCTTTGGTTGACCAGATGGGTGGTTTCTTGAATTTGCCCAACCAGCAGCTTGATATTGACCTGCAAGATACGCAGCCATTGGCTGATTTGGCCCAGTTCGTCGTCGCCGCGCGCGGGGATGCGGTCGTACAGGTTACCGCTGCTCATGGACACCAGCAGTTTGGTCGCGTCGGTTAACGGCGAAATAAGCGAACGACGCAGCGCATATAGGCCCGCCAAAATAATGACCAGCTCCGGGACAAGAAGATAGAGCTCGTTGGTGCGCCCGTTAAGCACCGCGTTGACCCCGCTGCCCCCCAAAACCAGCGTGACCAGCAAGGCCATTAAATTAAATTTGGTATTTAGCGAAAACTGGAACAGACGCCGTGCTCGCGCCCAGAACGACATGGATGTTGGCACACCATTGTGCAATACCGTCGAGTTATCGCCCTGATTAAGCCGGTCGTACAGCCCCTTGGTGGCGGCCAACGCTTGCTCGGCCGGTTTGACCCGAATCGAGGTATAGCCGGTGACTTCGCCGTTTTTGACAATAGGCGCAACAAAGGCAAGCACCCAGTACTCGTCACCGTTTTTGCAGCGGTTTTTAATCATGCCGCCCCAGGCCTTACCCTCTTGCAAGGTAGCCCACAAGTCGGCAAACACCTGTTTGGGCATGTAGGGGTGGCGCTCGATGCTTTGCGGCGCACCAATAAGCTCGTCGCGGGTGTACCCGCTAATGCGAACAAAGTTGTCGTTCGCGTAAGTAATATTGCCTTTTAAGTCGGTTTTCGAAATGATGGTTTCGTTGGGCCTTAACACGTATTCTGCAGGTGCACCCGTTCGTGCCGAGGCCACAATGCCTGAATCAACTACCGAAATACCTTGCCGCATACATCCCTCGAGAGGGCGCAAATACCAGACGCCCGAGTCCTGTTAATTTGTTACAAAAGTCGAACAAATCATAGCAAACGGCAATGCTGTCAGGGTATAAAACGGGTCGAACCTATGGAAAACACTTAGGGTGCCGGCGCCAGGCGGTCGAACAACACACCCGCCACTACTGCTACAAAAACAGGCACCAACCAGGCCAGCCCCAACGAGGCGGCAGGCAACGCATTAACCCATGCGGGCACCCATGCCCCCAAGCCGGCAGCGTTCAGGCCATCGGCCACGCCAAATACAGTCGCAACGGCCAGGGCAGGCACAAAGACGCGAGGCGCCGATCGCCAGAAACGTCCCATCAGGCTTAACAACACCAACGTGATGGCCACAGGGTACATACCGACCAGAACCGGAACCGAAACCGCGATCAACTGCGTGAGGCCCAGATTGGCAACAACCATGCTGCACACGCAAAACAGAACCACAACCTTGCGATACGAAACACCCAACAGCGCGCTGAAGTATTCACCACAAGCCGTAATAAGCCCCACCGCCGTCGTCAGGCAGGCGCACACAATGACAGCCGCCAGCACGACACTGCCGAAATGGCCAAAGGTTTGTTGCGTGAAGCCGGCCAAAACAGGAACACCGGTCGTGGCATCGGGATGCAGCCCGGCACTGGTTGCCCCCAGGTAAATAAGCGACACATAAACCAGTGCCAAACCAACGGCAGCGATGACTGCAGCCCATATGGCGTAATAGGTTTGCAAGCGTATGTCGGTAACGTTGCGCCCCCGTATGGCATTGACAATCACAATGCCAAAAACCAGCGCACCCAGCGCATCCATGGTTTGATACCCATGTAGAAAGCCCTGAACCAAAGGCGCGCTTTGATAAGCACCCCGGCTGTCGCCGATGTCGCCGGCGGGCTCAAGCAGCGCAGCGGCGCCCAGCAAGACCAGCGCGGCAATAAGCACGGGGGTAATGAACTTGCCCACGTTGTCGATAAGCCGGCTTGGGTACAAGGCAATCAACATCACAACGGCGAAGTAAATAACCGAATACACCAGTAACGGTCCGGTGCCCACGTCAAAAAACCGCGAGAACCCGATTTCGAAAGACACGGTTGCTGTGCGTGGCGAGGCAAAAAAAGGCCCGATCGCCAAATACACCAGCACACCAAACGTGGTGCCCGCCACGCGCCCCACCGGCGCTGTCAGCGCAGCAATACCGCCGCCCACCCGCGCCAGCGCCACAATCGTTAATAACGGCAGCCCGACGCCCGTCAGCAAAAAACCCAGCGCGGCCGGCCCCATGTCGTCACCCGCCAGCAAACCCACCAATGGCGGAAAGATAATATTGCCGGCCCCCAGAAAGAGCGCAAAGGTCATAAAGCCCAGGGCAATCAGATCGGAAAGTTTTAGTGTCTGCATGTAGAAAAATTTCAGTGGCTTGCGCGAATGTTAGCGCAAGCCTTGGTTAACCGGCACAAAGCGGCATCAGCACAGATGTATTCATCTTGTTTCACTTGCTTGATTTTTAAGAGATATTGAACAGCTATTGAACCGTTTTGTTTAGCCTTGTCTAGCACAAACTATGGACACTAGCTGAAAGGGACCTTAAATTAAGGGCTCGTCCAGTTCATATGAAACGGACTCAACCTGACGCGACGGCAACAGGCAGCCACACACCGCCCCGCCGTCTCGCAACGAACAAGGAGTGAACGATGAAACGCTTTCTGATGGGTGCCTCACTGGCCCTTGCCCTGGGTTCCGCACATGCCGCAGACATTGTCGACACCGCCAAGTCCGCTGGTTCTTTCAACACCCTGGTCACCGCCGTTCAGGCCGCCGACCTGGTCGACACCCTGAAGGGGCCGGGCCCCTTCACGGTTTTTGCCCCAACCGATGAGGCTTTTGCCAAAATCCCCAAAGACCAGCTTGACGCCCTGCTTAAAGACAAAGCCGGTTTGACCAAGGTATTGACGTATCACGTTGTGGCCGGCAAGGTCATGGCGGCTGACGTCAAGCCCGGCCAGGTGCCCACAGTACAAGGCAGCCCGCTGACCGTGTCGGTTAAAGACGGCAAAGTCATGGTTGACGGCGCCAATGTTGTCCAGACCGACATCAACACCGACAACGGCGTGATTCATGTCATTGACGCAGTGATTATGCCCAAGTAACCGGCGCGTACCCCACGTTGATGAAGGGATATCTACCCCTGGATATCCCAAAAAAAGCCTGCCGGGCTGATGAACCCGGCAGGCTTTTTTACGTGGCTTGCGCCACGCCAGACGCCGGCAACATTACTTTGCCGCGTCTTGCATTTTTTGCCCGGCGTTTTCAATGGCCGAACCCACCGACGCCGCGGCCTTGTCAAGCTCTTTACCCGCGCGCTCGGCGGGGCCTTCTTTTTCTTGGCAACCAGCCAGCACAAAGCCAAGTGCCAGCACGGCGGCGATAGAGCGTATCAATTTGCCAAATGTCATGGACTTCCCCCTGTTTTATATAAGCTGCCACGCACAAATAGCGTGTTGCGGCGTGCAAATGATAGGATTGCGCTACTGATTTTCAGCGTTTTGAGTATACCCATGAAACTCTTTCGTCGGCTCGCGTCGGCAACCCTTCTGGCCCTGGCGGGCACCCAAGCCGCAACCGCGCAGTCGGTTGCCGTCGCCGTTGCGGCCAACTTTACCGCGCCCATGCAAAAAATCGCGGCGCTTTTCGAAGCCGAAACCGGTTACACGGCGGCACTGGCATTTGGGTCTACCGGGCGGTTTTACGCCCAGATCAAGAACGGCGCACCCTTCGATGTTCTGCTGGCCGCCGACGAAAAGACGCCTGCAAAACTTGTTGAAGACGGTCTGGCGCTGGCCCCGACCCGAACCACGTACGCTGTGGGCAAACTGGTGTTGTACAGCCGGCGCCCGTCCGTCGTTGACGACAAAGGCGATGTCTTGAAACAAGTGCAAACCGGCAAAATTGCCATGGCAGACCCAAAACTGGCGCCCTACGGCCTTGCCGCGCAGCAAACGCTTCAAGCCCTCGGCGTATACGAACAGCTAGAGCCCAGGCTGGTTATGGGCGAAAGCATTGGTCAGGCATACCAGTTTGTCGCCACCGAGAACGCGCTCATGGGTTTTGTTGCCCTATCGCAAGTCAGCGCACCGGGCCAAACACAGCCTGGCTCAAGCTGGGTTGTTCCCCAAGCCCTCTACGACCCAATCCGCCAGGACGCTGTCGTACTGGCGCGGGGCAAAAACAACCCTGCCGCGCTGGCGTTACTAAAGTTTCTGCAAAGCCAAGCCGCCCATGACGTCATTCGCAGTTATGGTTATGGTTTAGGCACCACCCCCTGACATGGTGTTTCTTTGACGGCATGATGTTTGATGACGCAGCCCGGCAAGCCATTTGGCTGACCCTCGAACTCTCGGCATTAACCACCCTGGTGCTGCTGGTGATTGCTACGCCGCTGGCCTGGTGGCTAACGCGCACGGCATCGGGGTTGCGTGCCCCCATCCATGCGCTGGTCACCTTGCCCCTGGTATTGCCGCCTTCCGTATTGGGCTTTTACCTGCTGGTTGCCATGGGGCCCAACGGACCGTTGGGCCAGTTCACGCAGGCCATGGGGTGGGGTGTCTTGTCGTTTACCTTCACCGGCTTGCTCATTGGCTCTATTATCTTTTCCCTGCCTTTTGCGGTTCAGCCCATCCAAAATGCCTTCGAGGCCATGGGCCGTCGCCCCATGGAAGTGGCCGCCACCCTGGGCGCCAGCCCGCTTAACGCGTTCTTCACGGTTGCGCTTCCGCAAGCACGTAGCGGCATGCTAACGGCCGCCATACTCAGCTTTGCCCATACCGTGGGCGAATTCGGCGTAGTGCTCATGATCGGGGGCAATATCCCCGGGCAGACACGCGTTGTATCCACCCAAATTTACGGTCATGTCGAGGCCATGGAATACACCCAGGCGCATTGGCTGGCAGGCGGCATGCTGGTGTTCTCTTTTATTGTGCTGCTTGCGCTGGCCGCCCTGCGCAAAAACAATGCCCGCGTGCTGCCCTGACCCGGCCCATCACCCATGACGCCACACGACACCTCATCGCTGCTTGTCAATATCGAACTATCCAGAAAAGGGTTCAGGTTACAGGTCGACCTGACGCTGCCGGGGCAAGGCATTACGGTTATTTATGGGGTATCGGGTTCGGGTAAAACCAGTCTGTTGCGATGCGTCGCGGGCCTTGAGCATCCAGATCACGCCAAAATAGTCATTGGCGACGAAGTCTGGCAAGACAGCGGCAAGCAGCTTTTTGTGCCAACCCATAAACGTTTGCTGGGTTATGTCTTCCAGGAAGCCAGCCTGTTTGAGCACCTGAACGTTCACGACAACCTGCAGTTTGGGCTAAAGCGACGTCAGACGCCCCAATCGTCCAGCCTGCTGGACACCGCCATAACGCTTTTGGGTATAGGCCACCTGCTGCAACGGCACCCGGCGGGGCTGTCGGGCGGCGAGCGCCAGCGCGTTGCCATTGCAAGGGCGCTGGCGTGCGGCCCACGTATTCTGCTGCTCGACGAACCCATGTCGGCCCTTGACCAGGCCCGCCGGGACGAGGTCATGCCCTGGCTTGAAAAGCTGCGCGACCAATTGAAGCTGCCCATGCTTTACGTGACCCATTCGGCCAACGAACTGCAACGGCTCGCCGACCATGTAGTCGCGCTTGAACACGGTCGTGTTATTGCCTCGGGGCCTATACACGACGTACTTGGCAATGCCGAGCCCGCCCTTATTGCGGGTAACGACGCAGGAAGCGTACTGATCGGGCACGTAGCCAGCCTGCATACCGAATGGCAAATGGCCCGGATCACCCTTGGGCCGGCAGATTTCTGGGTATCGCAAAGCAGTCTTACGGTAGGGCAAGAGGTGCGACTGCTTGTGCTGGCGCGCGACGTCAGCATTACACAAGGCAAGCCCGAGCACACCAGCATCCAGAACCACCTGCCATGCGAAGTGGTTTCGGTATCGCCCGACACCCAACCGTCACAACTATTGGTGCAACTACGTTGCAACGACATCACCCTTACCGCCCGTATTACGCAGCGCGCTCAAGCCATGCTGGGCCTGCAGCCTGGTCAGCCTGTCTGGGCACAGGTTAAATCTGTTGCCCTGGTCAAGTAACTGACCGCATTTGCGATGATATTGTGTTGCGCCTACAATGTTTTGCTTACTAATAATTTCACTGCTTATTATTTTTAGGCAAAACGCACACGCCCTAATGTCATTTCAAAAGCACAACTACGCCAAATCACTTTTACTCACCGCCCTGCTCTCTGCATCCAGCGCCTTCGCCGACACCGTCTGGCTTAATAACGGCGACCGCCTTACAGGCACAATCAAATCACTCGATGCCGGTTATCTGGTCATCGAAACCGCCTACAGCGGCAATGTACGCATCAACTTCAATGACGTCAAAACCCTGTCCAGCGATACAGCGCTGGTCGTTCGGGATACCTCGTTACAACGGGACTACCGGGCCAAGCTGGTGGCGGCAGAGGCAGGCACCGTAACCCTGAACGGTGTGGCACGACAAGGCGACGCCGCCGAGCCCGTCAGTCAGGCCGTGGCTCTGGACAGCATCAAACGCGTCGTTCGCCCCCGCCCGTTCCTGAACGAGGCCAGCTTTAGCGGTCGCATAGACTTGGCTGCCAGCCAGAAATTTGCCTCGACCGACACGAAAGACTACACCCTGGATTCTCATGCCCAATTGCGCCATGGCATGTGGCGACATCGTCTTGGGGCCGACTACACTCGCAGCCGCGAAAACGACACCGACAGCACCTATAACTACGGTGCAGGATACTCGCTTGACCACTTCATCAGCCGCAAAGCGTTCTGGCAAGGCCGGGTGTCGTACCGACGCGACCAGGTCGAAGACCTGACACGCCAGGTGTCATACGGTACCGGCCCCGGCTACCAGTTCTGGGATGACGAGCTCGGGTCGTTTTCTGTGTCGGCCCTGTTGAACCGGGTTCACTACAAGTATAAAGACGGCTATAGCGAAGACGATTACGCCGCCAGCCTGCGCTGGGACTACGTACGCTACTTTATGGGCCAGGAAATCGAGCTGTACACGCGCGGCGAAGTGCTGCGATCGTTTAACGGCGAAACCGACTTTGCAATTAATGGCGAAGTTGGCACCCGATACAACGTCAACAGCACCTTGTCGCTATACCTGAAATACGCGCGCCATCAAGTTAGCGGCTCGCGCAGCGGCCTCAACCAGTCTATTTACAGTACGGGCCTGGGCATCAAGTGGTAGGCGTCCAATAAACAGCGCGGCCAGTCTGGCGCGCGCTGTGCCCGACAACACACGGTAAAAATCAATGTACGTTTACGATCAGTTCGCCTAAATGCTGCACGCTGGCCCGAATGGTTTGACCACTGCGTACGGGGCCAACGCCCTCTGGAGTCCCTGTAAAAATCACATCGCCGGGGTGCAGCGTGTAAAACTTCGAACCAAACTCGATCAGGGCAGCAACACCCAGGATCAACTCCGAGGTATTCGACGATTGACGCGGTTCGTCGTCAACAGACAGTGTCAGGTCAAGATGACCGGCATCCGGTAACTCGTCGGCTGTTGTCAGCCAAGGGCCCAGGGTCGTGTAGGTGTCGGGCGATTTACGCATACTGCGCTCTTCAGGGCCGCGAATCGTAATATCCAGGCCCACGCAATAACCGGCCACATAATCAAGCGCTTCTTTGCGCGACACATTGCGCGCAGTTTTGCCAATTACCACCACCAACTCAACCTCGTGGTCGGTGCGACGATCGGGCAAGGCCTGGGTAATGCCTACACTGGGGTCAACCAACGAACTTTGCGCCTTCAAGAACAGGCCGGCCCGCTCAATATGATTGATCTGGTTGTTGTGATGCAGGTTCGGGTCGTCGAGCACTTCTTGCAAGTGCTTTTTGTAATTGACCGGCGCCGCGATAATTTTGCCCGGATTGGCAAAAGGCAACAGCAGTGCCAGGTCGTTCAAGTTCAGTGCCGGCGCGGTTGCCTTCAGGCGTTGTACTTCGGCCATAACCGCCGGCAAGTGGGCAATCAGTTGGTCGCCCAAGGGGTACGGGTAAGTCGCCTGAGGCACGCAGGCCAGTGCGGGCGTCACATCGTAAACCGTCTGGCCTTCGACCAAACCCAGACGATCAGGAAAGAACCGGCATAACTTCATATCGAAAATCTCTTCAAAAATTGATCAACACTTTTAGTGAAGAGATTCTCGGCCAGGCAAAAAACTAAATCAATATAATGAATTTAATAATTTTGATTAGTAAAAATTATACTCAGGGGCGGTTACCCAGCGCCGACAAGGCCTCGTCGGCCCCGTCGTGCAGCGGTACAGTAACCCCCATGCGTGCACTGGCCGCAGACACTTGCGCCCCCTGGGCCGACCCATAAGCCAACAGATCGTAGCCTGCCTGAAATACGCGCTGGGTCAATTCAATGGCCTCATCGCGGGTTAATGCCGTGGTTGTCAGCAACAACGCCGCCATACCCACCGTAGCCACGGGCTTTGTCTGATTGGGGTAAACGCCCTGGGCGATATTCAACGGCATAAGCGAAGGCTCGTCTTCGACTAATGCCTCGATGGCCGCCGCATCAAGCGGCAACAGTTTTAATGGCGCTTTGGCCAAGGCATCGCGCAGGGGCGTAGCCGGGATACCAATGACATGCACGGTTGCGTCAATAACCCCGGCGGTGAGCGCCGGCAACGACGCCGTAAACGGCATATCGACTGCCGTGTAATCTTTACCGGCCTGAAGGCCGTGCGCGTCGAGCACATGTTCGAGCGTTGTACGCACCGCAGACCCCGCTGGGCCCAGCGCCACCTTTTTGCCCTTCAGGCTGCGTACGCCCCGGTAGGCCGGGTCGTCACGAACCACGATATGAACCAGTTCGGGATACAACCCGCCCAAGGCACGCAAGTTGGTAAACGGCCCCTTTGAATAGAACGGACCTTCACCCTCGTAGGCCATATCGGCAGCATCGGCCTGGGCCAGCGCTATGACGGCGTCACCGGTACGCAGCATTTCGATGTTATCGACGCTGCCACCGGTGATTAACGGCGTAATTTTTGCCTGACCGTCGTGCGCCAATGCAGCCAACGCACTGGCAAAGGCCACGTACTCACCGCGGTCGGGGCCACCCGCCAAGGGGTAGCCTTGCTGCATGCGGCTAAGGCGGCCATTAATGCGCGCAACAGAGCGCTGCAGCTCTTGCTGCACAATGCGCTCGCCGGCGCCCGAGTTACTGCGGGTCACCGAACGGGATATTTCGTCGAGCGTGTCGAGCAGACGCCGGGAAACCGGCGGTGGCGCACCGGTATCGATAGCAGGCGCTTGCGCATTGCTGACCCCGGGCGGCGTTGCCAAAACCCACTGGCCGCCGGCATTTTTGGCATAGATAGCGCTGGCGTGCGCAATGATCTGGTCACCGGCCAGGTTACCGCCAGACTTAACGCCAGAAATACTGCGTGGGCCGGCACCCAGCAACGTCACCAACGAGGCCACACCGGGCCGATCCCAGGCATCGAGGGTGACGTCTTTTTCAAATTCGAGCGCAATGTCGTAATACACCACGCGGCGATCTTCGCCTTCAGGCGCCGTACTGTCGGTGGCAGAACCCTTGCGGTCGAGTTCGACGATTTTAAAAACACCTTCACCATAAGTCGCATCGAGTCGTTGCCCGATATCAGTACGCAAGGTGCTGACGTCGGGTTGTCGGCCACACGCGGCCAGCAAAAGACAACCCACAACCAGAAGCAGTCGCTTGAACATGTTATAGCCCCCCGACAAAGGGCAACGACAAGAACGTCGTTAAGACGGTGACGTTGATGATGTCGACCAGGAAGGCCCCGGTAACCGGCACCACAATAAACGATTCGGGCGCCGGGCCATGCCGCCGGACCAGGGCCTGCATGTTGGCGATGGCAGTAGCCGTCGCACCCATAGAAAACCCGCAGAACGCGGCCGAAATAACGGCCGCTTCATAGTCTTTCTTAAGCGCCCTGAACACGACCAGGCTGGCGTAGATGGCGGCAAAAATTGCCTGCACAAGCAAGATAATGGCCAACGGGCCGGCCAAGGCCAGTACGCTGTCCACGTCCAGCGTCATCATGGTCAACCCAAGAAAGATGGACAAGGAAAGCGTGCCGATCATTTCTGTCGCCTGGTCGTCGAGTTTTAGCCCCAACCGGCCGCCCAGGTTACGGATGACAATACCAATAAGCATGCACCACAAAAAATTGGGGATATTGACAGGCCAGCCTTGGGCCAGTTCGGCCAACGCAATGCCCCCGGCCAAGCACACAAACGCTGCTGTCAGCGACACGATATAACTGCCCGAGTCAGGCGGCATCTGACTGGTACTGTCGGTGATGCCGGCGGCAGCATTACTGGCCCCGACACCCGTATCGGCAGGATCTAAGCTGCCCTTTAATTTGTGCCGTTTCAGCAAGCGTTCGGCCACCGGGCCGCCGATAAGCCCCCCCAGCACTAAGCCGATGGTTGCAGCCGTCATGGCCAAGGCCATGATGTTCTGGATGTTATTGACGTCGGCAAAGCTGCTGGCATAGGCCGCCCCGGTACCATGCCCCCCAACCAAAGCAATTGAACCCGCCACAAGCCCCATGAGCGGATGCAAATCGAGCAGCCAGGCCATACCCAGGCCAATCGCGTTCTGCAAAATGACGAACGGAACCAGCACCAGCAAAAACGCAATCAGTCGCGGCCCGCCGGCAGCAAGCAATTTAAGATTGGCCGTCAAGCCCACGCAGCCAAAGAAAATCAGCATCAGGGTGGGCCGGATATTGGCCTCGAGCGACACCGTGACCCCGGAAAAATCAGTTAGCAAAAACACCAGTACCGCAAACAGCATGCCGCCGACAACCGGGTCGGGGATACTGTAGCGGGCCAACACCCCGACACGACTGGTAAGGACACGACCGGCCACCAGCACAAAACAACACGCCAGCAGCGTTTCTATGGCAGAAAGAGAAATCATGGGACACCTGTATGGCCTGACCACAGGCCGCTCAAGACCGAAAGCATAACCCGGGAAACCTGTTGCATGCAGCCCTCACGACTGTTGTTTGAGGCCCTCATGGGTTTCCCGAATTCATATCAATAAACCTTACACAAACAAAACCGATGAGTATAGAATCGGAAAAAAAGCCAGACCAATAATTACTGGCAAGCACGAGACAAACACTTCGGGCTACACCGAAGCAACCCGCAAAAAGCGGGTTACCACCAAAAGGGGGTGCCTATATGGCAGGCAGGAAGCATTCCGTATTTCGGCTGTTCCATCCGTCCATTGCATCGTTCGGGCCCATCGGCGGCCTGGTCTTCCCATTCGTTGCGCGCGCCGGCTTCGGCGCCCAAAACCCTACAGCATTCATACCTATTCAACCCCGCCTAACCACGGGGTTGTTTTGTATGCGTCAGCGTGTGGTCAAAGCCACAGGCTGCTTGCAGCACCGCCGATACGACAAGGTAAAGCCTGTTTACCAGCCTTTACCTTGCCGGCTTGGCGTCGCCCCCGGGCGAACCTGGCAGGAGGGGCCGGGCGCGTAGGTTTGCCCGGCTTAAGACAATAACGACAAGGAGTACTTTGCATGGTAGACAAATCGTCATCGGACGCCTACTGGAAGGCAAACGTCCGCATCATCCTGATATCGCTGGTCATCTGGTTTGTATGCTCGTTCGGCATGGGCATTATTCTGCGTCCTGCCCTTATGGGTATTTCAGTGGGCGGCGCCGATCTGGGCTTCTGGATGGCACAGAACGGTTCCATTTATGTGTTCATTGTTCTTATTTTTGTGTACGCAAAAATGATGAACAAGCTCGACCGCGAACACGGCGTAGAAGAATAAAGGGGCACATTCATGGATCAATTCGTACTTAATCTTATTTTTGTAGGCTTTACGTTTGCCATATACATTGGCATTGCGTTCTGGGCCCGCGCCGGCACTACCTCCGAATTCTATGCCGCTGGGCAGGGGGTTCACCCCGTGCTTAACGGCATGGCCACCGGCGCCGACTGGATGTCCGCCGCCTCGTTCATTTCCATGGCCGGCATTATTGCGCTGGCGCCGGCAGGCGGCTATACGCAATCGGCCTTCTTAATGGGCTGGACAGGCGGTTATGTCCTTCTGGCACTGCTGCTTGCGCCGTATCTTCGCAAGTTCGGCAAATTCACGGTGCCCGAATTCATCGGCGACCGCTTCTATTCGGGGGGGGCACGCCTGCTGGCCGTTGTCTGCCTTATCATCATCTCCATTACCTACGTTATTGGCCAGATGCGCGGCGTAGGCGTTACTTTTAGCCGCTTCCTCGAAGTGTCCACCGACATGGGCTTGTACATTGGCGCAGCCATTGTGTTTGTGTACGCCGTGTTTGGCGGCATGAAAGGCATTACCTACACCCAGGTCGCGCAATACGTGGTGCTTATCATCGCCTATACCGTACCGGCGCTGTTCATCTCGCTCAACCTTACCGGCGACATTCTGCCGCAACTGGGGTTAATTGGCAGCTATGCCCCGTCGGGCGGCGAAATCAGCCTGCTGGCCAAGCTTAACCAGGTCGTTACCGAACTGGGCTTTACTGCCTACACGGCCGACACTCCAAATCGGTTGAACATGTTCTTGTTCACCATGTCGCTCATGATCGGTACCGCCGGCTTGCCCCACGTCATCATCCGCTTCTTTACGGTACCTAAAGTAGCCGACGCCCGTTCTTCGGCGGGTTGGGCCCTGGTGTTTATTGCCTTGTTGTACACCGTAGCGCCTGCCGTTGGCTCTATGGCACGCCTTAACCTGACCACCACCATGTGGCCGGCCGCCATTACCAGCACCGCCACCAGCGGCCCTGCCATTTCGCGTGCCGACATCGACAGCAAACCCGAGCTCTCCTGGATCCGCACCTGGGAAAAAACCGGCTTGCTGGCCATCGAAGACAAGAACGGTGACGGCCTGATCCAGTACTACAACGACAAGGCGCCTGCCGATTCGCCCATCATGAAAATGGCCGAAGAAAAAGGCTGGAAGGGTAACGAGCTGACCAAAGTCGACAACGACATCATGGTGCTGGCCAACCCCGAAATCGCTGCTTTGCCAGGCTGGGTAATCGCGCTGGTTGCCGCCGGTGCGCTGGCTGCAGCGTTGTCTACTGCGGCGGGTTTGTTGCTGGCCATTTCGTCTGCCATTTCGCACGACCTTATCAAAGGGTCAATTAACCCTAACATCTCCGAAAAGGGCGAATTGACAGCGGCACGAATTTCCATGACATTCGCCATCGTGTTGGCCACGTGGCTGGGGCTTAACCCTCCCGGCTTTGCAGCACAGGTTGTGGCGCTGGCCTTCGGTCTGGCGGCGGCAACCATCTTCCCGGCACTCATGATGGGTATCTTCTGGAAACGCATCAACAAAGAAGGCGCCATTGCCGGCATGCTGGTTGGTCTGGTCTTTACCGCGGTTTATATCTTCGTCTACAAGGGCTGGTTCTTTATCCCGGGCACCAATAACCTGCCCGACACTGCAGCCAACTACGTATTCGGCATCTCGCCGCTGTCTATCGGTGCCGTCGGCGCATTGCTGAACTTCATCGTGGCTTACCTGGTGTCTTCGGTCACCGCAGCACCGCCACAGCACGTTCAAGACCTGGTCGAGTCCATCCGCATCCCTAAGGGTGCAGGCTCCGCCACCCACCACTAACCCATTGACCCGGGCGGCTCAGCCCCGCCCGGCACCTCATTTATTAACACTCAGGGTGCCGCACGGCACCCTGACCGCTTAAGGGCCTGGTCATGGCAACTGCACCGCTTGATATCGGCGACTTTCTTGAAACCCTGGCCCCTTACAACAGCTTGCCGGGCGAACAACTTGCCCAGCTGGCCCGAACAATCAGCCCGCGTCGGTATCGCAGCGACGACTACATTTACCATATCGACGAGCCCCTGGACGGCGTGCACGTTATTGTCTCGGGCGATGTTGACATTACCGATCGCAACGGAGCTACGGTGTCGCAACTGTCGCGGCGGCAAAGCTTTGGCGAACGCGGTCTTATGCGCAGCGGCAACGGCCTGGCCTCGACCACAGCACAGGCCCGGTCCGACACCGAAACACTGCTCATCCCCGCTCCTGAATTCCGTCGACTGATTCGCCACTCACCTGCGTTCGACCACTACTTTTATTACGGGAGCCGCACGAAAAACCGGCCTACCGATATCAATTCGCTAAAGGTCGAAGACCTGATTACCCGCAAGGCTATTGCTTGTTCACCCGACACCCCCGTGGTGCGCGCCGCGCAAATCATGCGTGACGAAGGCATTTCGTGTCTGGGCGTATTACAGGCCGACACCCAGCAACTGGTGGGCATTATTACGGTGCGCGACCTGACCAACCGCGTGCTGGCCGAAGGCCTTGACCCGCGCACCGCCGTCGGGCTGGTCATGACACCCAACCCACCCACGCTGCCGCCTAATGCCCTGGGCGCCGATGTGCTGCGCACCATGATGGACAACAATATCGGCCACCTGCCCATTGTTCATTATGGTCATTTTTACGGCATCATCACCCAAACCGACATTACACGGTTTCAGGCGGTTAGCAGCGCCCTGCTTATCCACGACATTAGCCAGGCCAAAGACGTCGACCAGCTTGTCAAACTTACGCAAACATTACCGCGTTTGCTGATCCAGCTGGTGGCCGGGCAACAACGGCACGAAGTCGTTACCCGCCATATCACCGACATTACCGATGCCGTCACCCAACGGCTGCTGGCCATGGCCGAAGCCCGGCTTGGGCCGCCCCCGGTGCCTTACTTATGGCTGGCCTGCGGAAGCCAGGGGCGACAAGAGCAAACCGGGGTCTCCGACCAGGACAACTGCGTATTTATTGACGACAACGTACGCCCCGACGACATGCCCTACTTTGCCCAGCTGGCGCGCTTTGTGTGCGACGGCCTGAACGCCTGCGGCTACGTGTATTGCCCCGGCGACATGATGGCCGTCAACCCACGTTGGTGCCAGCCTGTCAGTGTGTGGCGCGAGTACTTTCGTACCTGGATGACGCGCCACGCTCCCGAGTCGCACATGTTGGCCTCGGTCATGTTCGACCTTCGCCCCATTGGCGGCCACTTGCCGCTGTACCACGACCTGCAGGCCGAAACCTTACTGGCGGCATCGAAAAATACGATTTTTATGGCACACATGGTGGCCAACAGCCTGAAACATACCCCGCCGCTTGGCCTGATACGGGGGTTTTCTACCGTACGCACCGCCCGTAACCGCCACCAGATCGACCTGAAACACAACGGCGTAATACCCGTAACCGACCTGGGCCGGGCTTACGCCCTGATGGGGCAACTGACCGACATCAACACGCGGGCCCGGCTGCAGGCGGCAGGCCATGCCGGCATTATTTCGAGCAGCGGCGCTGACGAACTTATTGCAGCGTACGACCTCATTGCCACCTTGCGCCTCGAAAACCAGGTCAAGCTTATTCGGGCCGGAGAAAAGCCCGACAACTTCCTGACACCTGCCGACCTGCCCGAATTCGAGCGTAACCACCTGCGCGACGCCTTTGTCGTCGTGCGTACAATGCAGTCGGCCATCGGCCACGGCCGGCGCGTTCCGGTTTAAGCTACTTAAATTACAACAACAAGGGACAACAATTCATGTGGGCTGACTTCATTGCAATGCTGGCTATTGCCGCCTTGGCGGCGTGCATCGTATTCATTATCGGGCGGTTCATGCGCCGCTCGGGTCGCCAGTTGCAACGCTGGGTCATGCCGGCAGCCATTGGCGCTTCGGTCATTGCTTACGCTGTCTGGAACGAATACACCTGGTTTTCAAGGCTCGAATCGGCATTACCCAACCATATTGTGGTGGTGGGCACCGGCGAACGCAGCGCCCCATGGGCCCCCTGGACTTACCTGGCGCCGGTAACGGTAAGGTTTGTCGCCGTCGACACCCAGGCCATTGCCCGGTCTGAATCCCGGCCCGAGCTGGCCCGCACCGAACTCTACCTGATCGAACGCTGGCAACCGACACGC
The DNA here is from genome assembly GCF_014237865.1 of Pusillimonas minor. Lineage (GTDB taxonomy): Bacteria > Pseudomonadota > Gammaproteobacteria > Burkholderiales > Burkholderiaceae_B > Neopusillimonas > Neopusillimonas minor. The sequence continues at coordinate 118,954 of NZ_JACJUU010000006.1, read as the reverse complement.
ACCGTTGCAGTGGCCTTAGATTGCAAGCAACAGCTGCGCGCCGACCTGGGCGGCGCAGCCAATTTAAGCCCCGACGGCACCCTGACCGGCGCCCAATGGCAACCGGCAAACGACGACACGGCCTTACTTCGCGCCGTGTGCCGGCCATAACCCGCACACCATGGCCGCACACAGCCGCACCCGCCTGAAGATCTTCAGGGTTTTTGCTGCCCTGTGCGCGGGCTGCCTGCTGGCGTTGGCCGGGGGGCTGTATTTCGGCTATCACCGGGCCAACGACCCAGACATTGTCCGTGCGCTGGTCATTGGCGGCGTCATTGCGGGGTTTGTTATTTTTGGGCTTACCGCCTGGGCCTGGCTGGTCATCGACGAACACATCGCCCGACCCGTGCAGCGCCTTGCGGGCAATCTACGCACGCTCACCCATGGCAAGGCTACGGCTATCCCCGCCCCCGAACGCACGGCCTATTTGTCCGACCTTATCCCCGCCGCACGCGAACTGGCGCAACAACTGCTTGATACCCGCACGGCGCTTGACCAGGCCGTTGCCCGCGAAACCGAAACACTGGCCCTGGAAAAAGACCGCCTTGAGCGACTGCTGTCCGACGTACCCGTGGGCCTGATGCTGTGTTCTGCTGAACATCAACTGGTTTTTTACAACGGGCAAGTCGTCAGCCTGCTGGGCGGGGTCGATGCAGGTGTCGCTCCCGGGTTAAACCGGCGGGTATTCGACTATCTGCATCCTGCCCCCATCCAGCACGCCTATGCACGGCTGCTAGAAACCGACGACCCCGATGCCGCGTCGGATATTTTGTGCTCTACCCAGAACGAAGGCCGGGTATTGGCCGCACGCATGCGCCTGCTGGGCAGCCCTTCGGGGGCTACCGACGACCCGTCGCATAGCGGTTATGTCCTTACCTTGCGCGACATTACTGGCGACCTGGCCACGCACAGCATTCGGCCCGATACCGACCGCCCCGGCGACTGGCCTTTGTCAATGATACGCGCCAGCGACCTGGCCTCGACCCTGCAAGCCACATTACGCAGCAAAGGTGTGGCGCTAACCACCGAAACCACAGATCTTATTCTTCGATGCGACGGGTTTCAGCTGGTAGCCTTAATTACCGCCCTGATCAACCGGCTGCCCTTGCCGCACGGCGCGCTTCACCTGAACATCCGCAGCGACGGCGCGGGCGCAATGGCCGAATTATCGTGGGAAGGCCTGGGTTTGTCTGACGAGGCACTGTCACAACTGCTGACGGCGCCGCTGGATGTGGGGTTGGCCGACATGACCGTGCAAGGTGTGCTGTCCATTCATGGCGCCACACTGGTCCCCGACAACAGCAGCCGGCTACACCCCAAGCTGTGTCTGCATATCCGCGAGGCCAGGCTGGCGCAAAGACGACCACCCGCCATACCCCGGGCCGTGGTCTACGACTTCAAATTGCTCTCGAAGGCCGGTAACGCCGAGGTATCGTGCACGCCGCTGGATGAACTGACCTATGTGGTATTTGACACCGAAACCACCGGCCTGTACCCCGACCAGGGCGACGAAATTGTACAAATTGCCGCCGTTCGCATCATTAACGGCAAACGGGTTAAAACCGAGGCCTTCGACACCTTGGTCAACCCGGGCCGAAATATCCCGGGCGCCAGCACCCAGGTACACGGCATTACCAACGACATGGTCGCCGAGGCCCCCGACACAGTCACAGCGGTACAACGTTTTCATAAGTTTGCCGAAGGCGCCGTGCTGGTCGCGCACAATGCACCCTTCGATATGGCGTTTATACGCCGGCACGAAAGCGCTGCGGGCTGCCGTTTCGACCACCCCATCCTCGACACGGTATTGCTCTCGGCAGTGGTGTACGGCGAAGCCGAAAGCCATAGCCTCGACGCCCTGGCACATCGGCTGGGTATCACCATACCCGAAGAGGCGCGCCACACGGCCATTGGCGACGCCATTGCGACGGCAGATGCATTACTTAAGGTGATCCCCGCACTGAAGGCGCGCGGGCTGGAGACATTTGGCGCGGTGCTGTCTGAAGTACGACAGCACCGCCGACTGCTAAAAGACCTGAACGGCTGATTTAGCGTTTGGTGAGCATATCGGCCACAATTTGCCCCGAACCGCCACCCAGACCGGGGCCAGGGTGCGTTGACGCGCCGATTTGATACACATTTTTGTAAGGCGTACGATGCGCCTTCGCCCCCGAGTTGCTGGCAAACGGACGGAACCAGAAGAACTGGTCTGGCGAACACACCCCGGAATAAGGGTCGCCGCCCACCAAGTTGCAGTTCATGGCTTCGAGGTCGCCAGGCGAATAAGCTTTGCGGCCAATAATCAGGTCGGACAAACCGGGCAAGACCGTTTCGATGCGCTTTTGCACACGGTCGGCCACGGCCTCGCGAACGGTTTCATTCCAGCGGCCATCGGCAGGAACGTCGATCTCGCCGGCCGCATCGCCCCGTAACTGCGAAGGCATTTCTTGCAATTGCAGCCAGAGGATCCATTTGCCTTCGGGCGCACGGGTTGGGTCGACCGCAACCGGTTGGCCGATAGCCACGGTAGGACGACGCGGAATAAGCCCGTTGTTGGCTTCGCAAACCGCCAAAGCCACGTTTTCCATGCTTTCGGTCAGGTGGACCAACGGCACTTTAAGCATTTCGGGGTCGGCCCAGGGCGCCGGACCATTGAGCGCAAAATGAATTTGCATGCAGCCGCGACCAAAGCGATAGCCCTGCGCCTGTTTGCGAACAGGTTCGGGCGCACGGGGCAACAAACGACCATACAGTTGCGGCGGCGTTACGTTGCACACCACAGCCTCGGAAGCCTGATAGGCCTGACCATTGGCCACAACACCCGTCGCGCGCGAACCGCTTAATGTGATGGACTCGACGTCGACGCCGGTGAGCACTTTACCGCCGCGCTGCTCGATAAAGGTTTGCAGGCCTTCGACCAGACGCTGGCCACCGCCTTTAACAACCGGCATGCCGCCGGCCACAACAGCCGCAAACGTTAACTTGCCGATCAGGGCCGAGCACGCTTCGTCAGGCCCAAGACCCGTGTGCAATACCCAAGGGCTGATCATGGCGCGGGTCAGGTCAGACTTGAGCTCGCGTTCGGACCAGCGCCGGAAAGATTCGATGGAGTCGGCGCCAAACTGCAACAAGCCATTGAGGCCGCGCTTGCGCCACTCGGAGAACAACAAACGCAGCACCTTGCCGCTGTAGGGCGAGTTGCCCAACAGGCCAAAAGTAAGCGCTGCGTCTTGGCCGAACAATTGCCCGGCCATGGCACCGAAGGCATCGCCATCGCCCGGGGCGATGGCATTGATGCGCTTGACGCTGTCTTCGATGTCTTGCTTGAGGGCCAACAGCTGACCGTCGGGAGTAGCAATACCCGTGGTGTAGTCATTGGCGACGAACTCGACACCAACGGTGGCAAGGTCGTCTTTGAGTTCGGCGTAGGCGCCGCCCCCCATGAACAACGGGTACCACGACGACAAGACTTCGTGGGTGAAACCGGGAAACAGCGTTTCGGTACGGATGCAACCACCGGCCCGGTCGTTACGCTCGAGTACCAGAACAGACTTGCCTCGCTTGGCCAACAACGCGGCACAAGCCAGCGAGTTCATGCCACTACCGATAATAATGACCTGGGCCTGGTGGGTCATGATGCCTCCTTAGGGAACCAGTGCCAGAACGCGCAGCGGGCTGCCCGAACCACGCTGGATTTTCAGCGGTGCGGCAACAATGATCGCGCCGGTTGCGGGCAACTGGTCGAGATTGTTAAGGCACTGCAGACCATACTTGTTGGCACCGTGCATCAGGGTGTGGCAAGGGTAAGGCATGGGCCATGCATACGACTGACCGGCATCGGTATTAATGGTTTCAACACCAAAGCCATGAACGTCGCGCTCTTTGATGAGCCACTCGACAGCTTCTTGTGAAGGACCGGGGGTGTGCGCGCCATCTTCGCGAACGTTGACATACGAAGCCGGGTCTTTGAACAGGCGGGCAGCCCAGCCTGTACGCAGCAACACCCAGCTGCCTTTAGGAATACGGCCGTGCTTCTCTTCCCATTTTTGCAGGAAATCGACATTCATGACCCAGTCTTCGTTGGCGGCGACTTCGGCCGTGGCGTCTACCACAACAGCAGGGGCAATGAAGTTTTTGGGGTCGATGGTATCGACGGTATTTTGCGGGTGATCTTTACCGGTAACCCAGTGTGCTGGCGCGTCGAAGTGCGTGCCGGTGTGCTCGCCACAGGTGAAGTTGTTCCAGTACCAGGCGGGGCCGGCGTCGTTGTACTCGGAGATGGTTTCCATCTTGAATGCAGCCACCTGACCGAACTGCGGCGGTAACTGCAGGGGGGGGAAGTCGGGCGACAATGTATGGGTCAGATCTACGACCTTGAAATTGCCGGCGGCCAGCTGTTCCAGGTGATTGGCGGCAGTGCTCATGATATCTCCTTAGTTGAAACCTAAATTATCTTGCACCCACTATTTTGCACGACTTGGTTTAGATTTCAACCATTATTCGATACCGATTTACCCCAACCTCAGTGAAATTACACCCCGGATAACTTGTTTGACCCGCCTTCGGGGGCCGCGCTTGGGCCGCTGGCCGGGGCCACGCCCCGAATCGCCAGGGAAGCAAGTTCGCGAAAGCGACGCAAGCCCTCGTCGGCATTTGGCGCGGGCTCCATCAACCAGCGACGCACCTCGGTAAGGTAAATGGTAATGAACAACGAGGCGGCCAGGTCGACGGGCACATCGGCAGCGACCCGTTCGCGCTGTCGCCAGCTTCGTACGATGTCGGTCAAGGCGGCCAGCATGCGAGGTCGTCGGGCATAAAACCGGATGGCTTCCGGCCCTTGCGGTGCTACCCCGCCCAGAAAGTCAAGCGTCTCGCGTACGGCGGGCCTGCCCAGGGCGGGCTGGCCGGCCCAGTATCGGTAACGCGATTCGAAAAAAGCGGCCAACTGATCGACCAAAGGTGCATGCGGGTCAACCGACTGAACCGCTGTGCCCGCCAACGCATCCAGATCGTCGTTAATAATCATGAGCAGCAGTTCGCGTTTGTCTTTGGCGTACGTAAATAACGTCCCGATACCAATTTCGGCCAACGCCGCAATATCACGCGTCGTGGCCGCGTCGTAGCCACTTTCGGTAAATGCCTGGCGCGCCGCTGCTTTGATACGGCGTCTTTTTTCGAGCTTGCCACGCTCGCGCAAGCCCAATGTCGCGGCGTCATCGGCACGGGCCGCTGCCGCCTGGTTTCTTTTGACCATACGTCGTTGCTCTCTGATTTTTTATACGTCTTCTTGATTAACCCGGGCTAAACGGTGAACTTCGCGTTTTACCTGAGTTGACCAACGACAAACTACACCCATAGAATGGAACACGCTCAAAAATGAGCATGTTCAAAATTACACGACTCCGGGTCGAGAATAAACCAGGTAACACACATGAGCAATCACCCCATCATTATTTCCGGCGGCGGGCCGGTCGGACTGGTCGCAGCGCTGTCGCTGGCCGAAAAAGGACTTGACGTCGTTATCCTGGAGAGCAGCCCGGAGATCCCCACCGATTTGCGCGCCGGGACATTTCACCCGCCGACAGTTGAGATGCTGGATACATTGTCTATTGGACAAGAACTGCTGAACATGGGCATTAAAGTGCCCGAGTGGCAGATCAGGGACCGCAAGCAAGGCCTGGTGGCCCAATTTGACCTGAACCTGATTGCAGACGAAACCCCTTACCCGTTCCGCCTGCATTGCGAACAACATAAACTGTCGCATCTGGCTTTCAAGGCACTGCAAAAATACCCCAACGCGCGCGTCATGTTTGGCCACACCTGCAGCAGCTATACCCAAGACGAAGACGGTGTCACCGTGCAGGCCGAAAGCGCCAATGGCGATACGGTAGAACTGCGCGGTAGCTACCTGCTGGGTTGCGACGGCGTTCGCAGCATTGTGCGAAAAACCGCCGACATTGAATTTGAAGGCTTTACATGGCCCGAACGCTTTCTGGTGTTTGCGACCACATTTGACCTGAAAAAACACGGCTTTACCGGCAACGCGTATATTGCCGACCCGGACGAATGGGCAGCCATTTTTGTTCAACCGCACGATGGCCCTCCGGGCATCTACCGTATTGCCTTCCCCATCAAGCCGGAACAAGACGAAGCCGAAGTACTGTCAGACGACTATGTACAAAGTCGTATCCAGGGGTTTTTGTCACCCGACCAAACCTACGAAATCCCTTACCGCAGTGTTTATCGTGTCCATCAGCGCGTTGCCCAGTCGTTTAGAAAAGGCCGCATTGCACTGGCCGGCGACGCAGCACACGTCAATAACCCATTGGGCGGCATGGGCCTGAACAGCGGCATCCACGATGCCATCAATCTGGCCGACAAGCTCGCCCGTATCGTGCTCGACGGTGCACCCGAAGCCCTGCTCGACCAGTACGATCGCCAACGCCGCCTGACCAATATTGAGTATGTACAGGCCATCACGATTCGCAATAAGAAAATGCTCGAAGAGCGTGACCCGCAGATCAGGGCCGAACGCCTGCAAGAAATGCGCGATACGGCAGCTGACCCGGAAAAACACCGCGCGTTCCTGATGAATTCGTCGATGATCAACAGCGTACGTCGCGCCGCCCAAATCGACTAACATTTACACAAAACAATACTGCTTTACCCCCAACCCCGAGGAGACAAACCATGAAGTTTAAATTTCTAGCCGGGCTTGTTGTCGCCGCTGCCTGCAGCGCAACAGCCGTTGCACAAAACGTTGGTGTCGGCACCATGAGCCAGGGCACCATGAGCTACTCAAGTGGCTCGGCATTGGCCAAAGTCCTAACCGAAAAAGGCAGCATGCAAGCCCGCGTTCAGCCCAACAGCGGCGAAAGCGTTTTGATCCCGTTGCTCGACACCGGCGAACTGGACTTTGGTATTGCCAACGTCATTGAAAGCGCAGAAGCCGTACACGGCGAGCGCGTTTTCAAAGATCGTCCGGCCAAAAACCTGCGCGTCGCCTCGGTCCTGTTCCCGCTTAAAACAGCAATATTCGTTCGTGCCGACTCCGACATCAAAACCGTGGCCGACCTGAAAGGCAAGCGCCTTACCTACGGCTTTACCGCCATGGGCACCATCAACACCATTGTCGATGCCCTTCTGGCTACCGGCGGCCTGACACCCCAAGACGTCCGTCAGGTTCTGGTCCCCAACGTAGGCCGTGGCGCCGACGAACTGGCGGCCGGCAACGTCGACGGCTTCTTCTTTGCCGTGGGCGCTGCTAAAGTCACCGAAATCGACGCCTCGGTCGGTGGCCTGCGCATGCTGCCTATTAACACCGAACCCGCTGCGCTTGAAGCCATGCGCAAAGTATTCCCGTATGGCTATCCCTTCGTCGAGAAGCCACGCCCAGGTCTGGCCGGCGTCAGCGAACCCACCGCTGCACTGGCGTACGACAACCTGTTGCTGACCAGCACCAACACCAAAGACGACGTGGTTTACAAGGCCATGAAAACAGTCTACGAGAACCAGCCTGAGCTGGCCGCCTCGTTCGCACCGTTCCGCGGCTTTGACGTCAAGCTGATGTACAAACCCGACATGCCTGGCGAATTCCACCCCGGCGCACTGCGCTTCTACAAAGAAGCCGGCCTCGTCAAGTAACACTTAAGCATGTAATCATTACCCAAGGCTGGTGACCATGAATCAGATCGCATCCGGGCTGCAGGCGGGGGGCCTTCCCCCAAAGCTTCGCAACACGCTTTCTTTAACCCTGCAAACCCTGATGACAGTCACGGTCATCGCCTGGGTACTGAAGCTGCCGCTGTATTTGCAGCTTAGTCTGTACAACGAACAATTTTTAGCAGCCATTCTAGGCATGGCCCTTGGCCTGGCCTTTTTGCTTATTCGGGCGCGCCCTTCACCCGAAGACACGCCAACGCCCTGGGTTGACGCCATAGCCGGCCTGGCCGGCATGGTGGCCTGTTTTTACATCGCCATCCGTTACCCTGTTCTGGTTAACGAGGTCATTTACCGGCCGCTCGACGCCATTATTATCAGTGCCATTATTGTGGCGCTCATTCTCGAGGCCGTCAGGCGCACGGCCGGCATGACCCTGGTCATTGTAGTGCTGGTACTCGTGGCCTACGCCATGCTGGGCCACCTGTTGCCCGACGAATTCGTCAGCCGCCCCATCGATTTCACCCGGCTGCTGGTTTACCTGGGTATGGACACCAATGCGGTGCTGGGCCAAACCCTGGCCATTGCCATTATTGTGGTAGTGCCATTTACCCTGATGGGTCAAATTCTGGGCCGTACAGGCGGCTCACAGTTTTTTGGCGATCTGGCCATGGCTGTCATGGGCAAGTATCGCGGCGGTTCTGCCAAAATTTCGGTCGCCGGCTCGGCCCTTTTCGGCATGATTTCCGGCAGTGCGGTCTCTAACGTAGCTGCTGTGGGCGTAATCACCATCCCCATGATGAAACGCTCCGGCTTTCCCAAGCACGTCGCCGCGGCCATCGAGGCCGTGGGTTCAACAGGCGGCCAATTGGCCCCCCCGGTCATGGGCGCAGCCGCGTTCCTGATGGCCGAACTGCTTGAAACCTCGTATGCCGCCGTACTTATTGCCGCGTTTATTCCCGCCTTTTTGTATTACCTGGCCCTGTTCATCCAGGTCGACCTCGACGCCGCCAAGCACGGCATTAAAGGCGAACCGATGGACCGCCTGCCCGCCATCAAAGAAGTCATGCGTCATGGCTGGTACTTTCCCATCCCCTTTGTAGTGCTGGTTGTCGGACTGGTGTTTTTCAATGTGGCCGCCGAATACGCGGCATTACAAGCTGCAGCGCTGCTGGTCATTTTCAACCTGATTTTTGGCTACAAAGGCGAGCGCACACCACTGCGCGAATTACTGTTGGCCACCATCAGCACAGCCAAGGCGTCTATCGACCTGCTGGTCATTGCCGCCGCAGCCGGCCTGGTTATCGGCACACTTAACCTGACGGGTCTGGCATTTGGCCTGACGCTGCAACTGCTTGCGCTTAGTGGTGACAGCACCATTGTTCTGCTGCTCATGACCTCGGTCGTCGCCATTATTCTGGGTATGGGCATGCCCACCGTCGGTGTCTATATTTTGCTGGCCACGCTTATTGCCCCTGCGCTTATTCAGGCCGGCCTCTCGCCCATGGCGTCACACATGTTCGTCATGTATTTTGGCATGATGTCCATGATCACCCCGCCTGTGGCTATTGCCGCCTTTGCCGCCGCCAATATTGCAGGCTGCGACGGCTCCAAGGTTGGCTGGACGGCAACACGTGTGGGCTGGTGCTCTTATGTTGTGCCCTTCTTGTTTGCGTTCTCTCCGGCGTTGCTCATGGAAGGCTCGGCAGGCACCATCATCTGGGCCGTCATTACCGCGTCGCTGGGCGTGCTTGCCGGTTCTATTGCGGTGGTGGGGTATTTCTGGGTGGCCGTCAGCGCGTTACAGCGTGTACTTTACATGGCTGCAGGGCTGCTCATGCTTATTCCGGCCGACGCCTTTAAGGGCGCCGGCTGGACAGACATTGCAGGTCTGGTGCTCATGATCGTACTGGTCGCGGTGCATTGGCTTCAAATCAAGCGGCAAAGCGGCGTATCGGTCGCCAACTAACAGCCCTGAAGCGGTTCGGCACATGGCTGAACCGCTTGCAGACTCTGCCCAAATAAGTAACAATCCCGTGGTGCGGACATTCAGTACACTCAACCAAGTGTTGGCTATTGTACGGAATTACGCTAGTAGTATCCCCGCACGTTTTGTGGTTACATACTTTAGCAATACTTGGTTTTTAAAGCTATAACCATCCTTTCCAGGAGCAGACAATGAAAAAATTCGTCAAGGTGGCGCTGGCCGCCACCTGCCTGATGACCGCTGCGGTCAGCCAGGCGGCTGAACCGTTCAAAATTGGCCTTATCATCCCCATGACCGGCCCATTTGCCTCTACTGGCAAACAAATCGAAGCTGCAGCCCGTCTTTACATGCAGCAAAACGGCGACGAAGTTGCCGGCCGCAAAATCGAACTTATCGTCAAAGACGACGGCGGCGTTCAGCCTGAAGCCACCAAGCGTATTGCCCAAGAGCTGGTCGTACAAGACAAGGTTGGCGTTCTGGCCGGTTTTGGCCTGACACCTCTGGCCTTTGCAACCGCCCCCATCGCAACACAGTCCAAAACACCTATGGTCGTCATGGCCGCCGGTACGTCGTCCATCGTCCAGAAGTCGCCCTACATTGTGCGTACGTCCATGACGCTGCCTCAGGTCACTGCACCCATGGGCCAATGGGCAGCCAAGGAAGGCGGCATTAAATCGGCCGTTACCCTCATTGCCGACTACGGTCCAGGTCACGACGCCGAAAAGGCCTTCGTCAAGAACTTCAGCGAAGCCGGTGGCAAGGTTCTCGACTCGCTTCGCGTGCCCATGCAAAACCCCGACTTCTCTCCCTTCCTGCAGCGCGTCCGCGACCTGAAACCCGACGCCCTCTTCATTTTCGTGCCGTCGGGCCAGGGTTCCACCCTCATGAAGCAGTTCACCGAGCGTAACCTGGCTGGTCAGGGCATCAAGCTTATCGGTACCGGCGACGTCCTCGACGACGATCTCCTGCCTGCCATGGGCGACGAAGCTTTGGGCATCATCACTTCGCAGCACTACTCCACTGCGCACGATTCCCCAGAAAACAAAGCTTATGTCGAAGCCTTCCGTAAAATGACGAACAACAGCATGCGCCCCAACTTTATGTCGGTGGGTGGCTACGATGGCATGCACCTCATCTACGAAGCCCTGAAAAAAGCCGGCCCCAACGCCAATGGCGACCAGCTCCTGGCAGCCATGAAGGGCATGAAGTGGGTCAGCCCACGTGGCCCAATGCAAATCGACCCCGAAACACGTGATGTTGTGCAAGACATTTACATCCGTCGCTCCGAGCGTCTGGCCGACGGCCAAATCTACAACGTCGAATTCGACGTCATCAAAGAGTTCAAAGATCCTGGCATCTAAGCACCCCATGATCTAAATCTTTGACAACAGGCCCTTCACGGGGCCTGTTTTTTTTGGTTACCATGCTTGTCCAGCACAATTCCGGAATTTTTCATGCAGCCAGGCAATACACAAAACAGCCACGCCGATACCTGGGGCACCACCTTGCCCGCCTTTTTCGAGATCATGCCCAACTCGCTATGGCTCGAAGATTACAGCCAGCTATTCGAGCTTTTCGCCCAATGGCGGGCAAACGGCGTGTCCGACCTGCGCGCATACCTCGAGGCCGACGTCAGTCGCGTCGCGGCCTGCTCAGCCTGCATCAAGGTTTTGCTGGTCAACCAAAAAACACTAAACATGTTCAAGGCGTCATCGTTCGACGAGCTGGCCGGCAGGCTGGGCGAGGTACTGCGCGACGACATGCTTGAAGCCCATATCGACGAACTCGAACAACTTTGGGCGGGCAACGAGCAATTCGAGAGCAAAAGCGTTAACTACACCCTTGAAGGCGAACGCCTTGACGTACTGATCAAGGCCGTTGTACTGCCCGACCACGAAAAGCGCTGGGACCGCGTTCTGGTATCGCTGGACAACATTACCGCACTCGAAGTCGCCCACGAGCAAGTCGCCAAACAAGAGCGTTATGCCACCGGCATTTTCGAGTACGCGCCGGTATCGCTATGGGTCGAAGATTTTTCGCGCATCAAGGCGCTGCTCGACGAAGTCCGCGAACGCGGCATTACCGACTTTCGTACCTTTACCGATGTCCATCCCGACTTCGTTGAGCAATGCATGGCCGAGATCCGGGTACTGGACGTCAACCAGTACACCCTGGATATGTTCAAAGCCGACAGCAAGCCAGACTTGCTCGTTCATTTGCCCGACATCTTCCGCGACGAGATGCTGCCTCACTTTCGCGAACAGCTCATCGACCTGTGGGAAGGCAAGCTGTTTATACAGCGCGAAGTGCTTAATTACGCGCTCGACGGCACCCCCCTGAATATCCACCTGCAGTTTTCGGTGTTTGCCGGGCACGAAGCCTCATGGGACCTGGTCTTACTGGCATTGACAGACATTACCGCGCGCAAGAAAGCAGAAGCTTATCTTGAATACCTGGGCAAACACGACGTACTCACCAAGCTCAAGAACCGGGCGTTCTTTGTCGACGAACTTAACCGGGTCGAACGTAAAGGGCCTTTCCCCGCGACTGTGGTCATGATAGACCTGAACAACCTGAAAGACGCTAACGATACCCACGGGCACGCGGCCGGCGACGCGCTGCTGCGCCGGGCAGGCGAGGTATTGGCCCAGGCCGCCGGCAAGAGTTTTCATGCCATGCGCATTGGCGGCGACGAGTTTGCCATCATCATGCCGGGCGCCACCGAAGAAGAGCGCGAACTGTTGCTTGAAAGTATTGAACAACTGATTGAACTGAACAACCAGTTTTATTCCGGGCCGCCGCTGCAAATGGCAATTGGCTGGGCGCTATGCCAAAAAGGCGAACGTATCGAAGCCGCCCTGCGCGAAGCCGACCGCATTATGTACGAAGACAAAAGAAAGTTTCACGAACGGCGGAAAGTCGGCCGCGGTTAAGCGCGTTGGTGCAACACCAACGCCGATACCGTCAGTAGCGCCAGCAATACTGCCGTTATGGCGCTATACGAAAAAATGGCCGATGCCAGACCAATGCGGTCGGCCAGCAAGCCCAGCGCCACAACAGGCACCGATGCGCCAGTGTAGGTAAACAAGAAAAACGTCGATATATTGGCCGAACGCCGATGCTCGTCGGCGTACTGCCCGACAATCATGGCCGAATACATAAAGCCAAAGCCCTGCCCGACACCAAACGTGACCATGCTGAAAATCAGCACCCACACATTATGCGAGATCATGCCTGCAATAAGGGCCAGCACGCTTAGGGCAAACGCAAACATGCCCAAAGCCTGGCCCACAAAGGGCGCATGCCGGGTTTGCGTCATTTGAACCGCCAGCGAGGCCACGGACATAAACAAAAAGGCCACCCCAACCACCAAAGGCCCTTGCCAGTCGAGCTCGAGGGCGGGCAATAAAGACGGCACCAGCGACGCAAACATGCAACCCACCGCAAACGTAAAAAACCCGCCAATACACCCTTGCAAAAAAGGAACACGCCGACCGGCCCCGGGAAGTGCCACTTTGGGTAACACCGACAGCGGCGCACGTGCCCCCACCGGCCCCGCCAACTGATGACGCGAGCGCAACACAACAAAAAGCGTTAGCACAGCAAGCACCAGCACAAATACGTAGGGCAGCACCAGCGGATACACATTGAACTGACCAATCACACCGCCCAGCACCGGCCCCAACCCGAAACTGACCGTCACTGCCGTTGAGTTAACAACAGCGGCTTTGCGTTTGTCGCGATCGGGGTGCGACTCGCCCATGGCCAGCGCAGCAGTGGTCATCAGCATGCCGTTGCCTATGCCAATCAGCACCCGGGCGGCCAACAGCATGGGCACTCCGGGCGCCAGCATCGACATGACCAAGCCCACAATGAGCGTCACCAGTGCCGTCACAACAACAGGAAAGCGTCCAAATGTATCGGAAACCCGACCGAAACACAGCAAACTAGCGAGTACACATGCCATATACGCGCTAAACACATAGCTTAATTGGCTGGGCGGGATATCCCAGGCTTGCTCGTACAACGGGTACAGCGGCGTAGGCAGGGAGCTGGTTGCAAAGCACAAGGCAACCGTTGCAGTCACCCCGGCAAACCCGCCCCAACGATTCAGCAACAATGTCAGAAAGTGCATGTGTACATCCGAAAATAGGCTGTACCGATTATAGAGACCCCGAGCCAATTGCCAAGCCAACAATTGAGATTGAAGAGTTACACTTGAAAGGTCGCGAAGCATCAGAGGCCTGCCCGGCAGAGTGCGGCCCTTGGCTTCACGCCCATACCACCCATTACGGAGTCCCCTTATGACCACCATCTCACTGTTAATCAATGGCAAGAAGCAGGCGGCAAGCAACGGCGCAACCTTCGAACGTAAAAACCCGCTTGATGGCAGCGTGGCAACCACTGCCCCCGCCGCCACCGTCGACGATGCCATTGCCGCCGTCGAAGCCGCATCGCGCGCGTTTCCGGCATGGGCCGCCATGGGCCCCGGCGAGCGTCGCGGTCTGTTGCTCAAGGCCGCAAAGGCCCTCGAGGCCCGTACCGACGACTTCATCAAAGCGGTCGCCGAAGAAACCGGCGCGTCTGCCATGTGGGCCGGCTTCAATGTTCATTTAGCCGCCAACATGCTCATCGAAGCAGCCTCGCTCACCACTCAAATCAGTGGCGAGGTCATCCCCTCCGATGTACCCGGCAACCTGGCCATGGCCGTGCGTCAGCCTGCAGGCGTTGTGTTGGGCATGGCGCCCTGGAACGCACCCGTCATTTTAGGTACCCGGGCCATTGCCGTGCCATTGGCCTGCGGCAACACCGTTGTCATGAAAGGCTCTGAACTTTGCCCGGCCACGCACGGCCTCATCATCGAAGCCCTTCAAGAAGCGGGTCTGCCCGAAGGCGTCGTCAACTTTGTCACCAACGCACCCGCCGACGCCGGCCCCATCGTCGAGGCCATGATCGCGCATCCGGCCGTTCGCCGTGTCAACTTTACCGGCTCGACACGTGTGGGCCGCATCATTGCGATGGCCTGCGCCAAGTACCTTAAACCCGTCGTCCTCGAGCTGGGCGGTAAAGCGCCGCTGGTTATCCTCGACGATGCCGACATCGAAGATGCCGTCAATGGCGCTGCATTTGGTGCGTTCGCCAACTCAGGGCAAATCTGCATGTCGACCGAGCGCATTATTGTCGACCAAAAAATCGCCGACGAGTTTGTGGCCAAACTTACCGAAAAAGCCCGCAACCTGCCCCTGGGCGACCCGCGCAAAGGCCCCGTCGTCTTGGGCTCGGTTGTCGACATGTCGACGGTCGAACGTTGTAACGCCATGATTGACGATGCGCTGGCCAAGGGTGGCAAGCTGCTGTGCGGCGGCAAAGCCACCGACACCCTCATCCCCGCTACGCTCATCGACAATGTCACGCCCGACATGAAAATCTACAGCGAAGAGTCTTTCGGTCCGGTAAAGGGCATCGTCCGGGTCGACGGTGTTGAAGAGGCCATCCGCGTGGCCAACGACAGCGAATACGGGTTGTCGTCGGCTGTATTTGGCAAAGACGTCGCCCGCGCCTGGCAAGTGGCCACGCGCATTCAGTCGGGTATTTGCCACATTAACGGCCCCACCGTTCACGACGAAGCCCAAATGCCGTTTGGCGGCGTCAAAGACAGCGGCATCGGCCGCTTCGGCGGCAAAGCAGGCATCGATGCCTTCACCGAGTTGCGTTGGGTATCGATGCAAACCACCCCGCGCCACTACCCGTTCTAAGCCTTAACGGGCGGCGCAAAAACAAACCGCCCCGCAATTACGCGGGGCGGTTTGTTTTGTAAAGGCGCTACCGACCCGGCTAGCGTACTGCGTACAAGAAAAGCTCGACGCGCCGGTTCATGGCACGACCTTCAACCGTAGTGTTGTCAGCAATAGGGTTGCTGGGGCCGCGGCCTTCAGACATCAGGCGTGTGCCCGAAATGCCCCGTGCGGCAATGTAGTCGGTTACCGCACGCGCCCGATTTACAGACAGCGTCTGGTTTACCTGCGCGGTACCTGTGCTGTCGGTGTAGCCGATAGCTTTGGCCCGCAATTCGGGATGCTGCGTCAGGGCACGTGCAACGCTGTCGA
Source organism: Pusillimonas minor (assembly GCF_014237865.1). GTDB lineage: Bacteria > Pseudomonadota > Gammaproteobacteria > Burkholderiales > Burkholderiaceae_B > Neopusillimonas > Neopusillimonas minor. The sequence goes on along the minus strand of NZ_JACJUU010000006.1, from coordinate 103,162 downwards.
GTACCGGCAGCAATTCGGGCTTGAGCGCATACTTGCCTGTGTCGAATGACACATGGCTGGGGATCAGGACCTTAAGTGTGCCATCGGGCATTTCGACAACATCAACCCCAAGGCTGGTGGCGCCCGACTGCTGGACGTCGTTTTTGATGCCTGCCCAGTTGTAGCCGGCAACAGCACCGGCCACAGCGCCAATACCGGCGCCAATGAGGGCCGCTTTACTGCTGTCACCGATAATAGCGCCCAACCCGGCGCCCACGGCAGCGCCCGCGCCCGCGCCGGCCGCCGTGCGGCCACCCTGGCTCATGCCACCCATGGTGTCGTTGACTGCGGCGCAACCCGTAAGCAGCGCTGCAATCCCCACCCCTGCAATCACACGATTCAATCGCATAGACACGTTCATATTGTTCTCCTTTTTGACAGGACGAACACGCCCTGATCGCTTTTTATACTACCAAGGCTGAAGCAATCGCGTTGTTACAATTTTATTCTCAGGGCTGCCAGCGCCGTTCCAGCGTTCGGCTGTAGCGCGACATGGCATAGCAGAACACGAAATAAATGGCCGCGATAAACAGGTAGGCCTCGGTGCTGAAACCTTGCCACTGGGCATCGGCCAACGCCGTTTTAGCGGCCTGGGTCAGGTCGAACACGCCAATAACAACCACCAGCGAGGTATCTTTAAACAAAGAAATGAAAATGCCCACCAACGGCCCGACAACGGTGCCAAGCGCCTGCGGCAAAATAATCGTGTTCATTTTTTGCCAATACCCCAGCCCCAACGAATCGGCCGCGGCATATTGGCCGGGTGGCACCGCCTGCAAGCCGCCCCGCACCGTCTCGGCAATGTAGGCCGCCACAAACAATACAATGGCTAATTGCGCGCGCAACAGTTTGTCGATGGTGATACCTTCGGGCAAGAACAAGGGCAACATCACAGATGCCATGAACAAAAGGCTAATCAGCGGCACACCGCGAATCAGTTCGATATAGGTCACGCACAACACGCGTACCGCGGGCATGTCGCTCGCGCGCCCCAGGGCCAGCAATACACCTAACGGAAACGCAAGACCGACACCAAAAACCGCCAAAACAAGCGTTAACGGCAAACCGCCCCACAACCGGTTCTCGACCCAGCTCAGGCCAAACACCCCGCCCCACATCAACACGCCAACAAGCGCCAGGGCAACCAGCCATACCAGCGCCAGCCATTTGCGCCAGAATGCGCGCACACAGCTGAAAGCCACCAAGCCAACCAGCAGAACACTGGCCAGCAATGGCCGCCATTGCTCGTCGTACGGATACACGCCAAAAAGGATAAGGCGATATTTATGCGCAATAAACGACCAGCACGCCCCGCCAGCCTCGCGGCACCCCTGCGCATCGGTTGCGCCAAAACTGGCGCTTAACCACAGCCAATCGAGCGCGGGAGGCACCAGCGCCAGCAAAAGCCCCGCACACAACACCGTCAGTACGGTATTGAACGGACTGGCGACAAGCAGGCGCAACCGGCTCATCGGCCCGCCACCCGCGCCAGGCGGCGGTTATACATGTTCATCAGAACAGAGATGGACAAACTGACGCTAAGATACGCCGCCATGATGATCAACACCCCCTCGATAGCCTGCCCCGTCTGGTTGATGGTGGTGTTGACTATCGAGACGATGTCCGGGTAGCCAATCGCCACCGCCAGCGAACTGTTTTTGGTCAGGTTAAGGTACTGGCTGGTCATGGGGGGAACCATAATGCGCAAGGCCTGGGGCAACACCACCAGCCTTAACACCTGGCGATCCGACAACCCCAAAGCCCGGCCGGCCGCCCACTGCCCCTTGCCCACCGCCTGTATGCCCGAGCGCACGATTTCGGCGACGAAGGCCGAGGTATACAACACCAGGCCCAGCAACAACGCCAGAAACTCGGGGCTAACGGTGATGCCGCCTGCAAAATTAAACCCTTGCAGCACCGGCATACCAAGACTAAGGGTATCGAAGTCGAAGGCGGGCAACACCAACCCCCGGTTCGACAAGAACACGCCGGGCAAAACGGCAATGGCCTGGCGCGGGCCAGGCGCCGCTTCGGTAATCAGGGCATACCAGAAGAACAACTGCAGCAATAGCGGCACATTGCGCATGGCCTCGATGTAGGTGCGCGCCAGCCAAGACAGCAACGGGTTGACCGCAAGGCGCGCCAGGCCGACAAGCAAGCCAAGTACTGTCGCCAACACGGCGCCCACCGCCGCAACCTTCAGCGTGTTCACCAACCCCACCAAAATAGCCCGCGCATAGGTATCGGCCGGGCGATAAGCCAGTAGCGACTCGCTAATGGCAAAGCCCGCTTCGCGGTGCAAAAAACCAAACCCCGTTGCCACATTACGGGCTTCGAGGTTGTTTAATGTGGTGACAACAAGATAGGCACAGGCCGACACCAGGCCGGCCACCAGCAGCACCTGATAGACCAACGCGCGAAACCGTGCGTTGTGCCAGGACACAAAGCCTTTGAGCGTATTGAACCGAAAAGACGACACAGCCATTAAAAATCAGCACCGATTAGGAAATTGCCGATGGGCACAATATCATATTCACTTAGAATACCCGGATTACCCAACGGGTCGGATCAACAGGTTACCCATCGCTGTTCACCATGATCGAGTTTCAGCACGTTTTCAAGTCTTACGGTCGCAGCCGGAACATCCTGGCCGACATCAATTTTCGCGTTGATGCAGGCGAGTTTGTATTCGTCTCGGGGCCATCGGGTGCAGGTAAATCTACCCTGCTCAAACTCATTGGCGGGCTCGAACCCCCCAGCCGCGGCAGCATCATCGTCAATAACCACCGTATCGACAAAATGCCCAACCGGGCCCGGCCTTACCTGCGGCGGGCAGTTGGCGTTATTTTGCAAGACACCCACCTGCTATTCGACCGCTCCGTCATGGCCAATGTGCTCCTGCCCCTTACCGTAGTCGGGCTGGAACAGTCCCAGGCGGTTGCGCGCGCCCGCGCCGCCCTCGAAAAGGTCGGGCTGTCGGGCAAAGAAGACCTGAACCCCATTGAAATGTCGGGTGGCGAACAGCAGCGTCTGGCCATCGCCCGGGCCATCGTCAACCGCCCCGCCATCCTTATTGCCGACGAACCTACCGCCAACCTCGACCACGACAGCGCTACGCGCATTATGGACGTTTTCCGCGACTTCAACCGGGTGGGCGTCACCACCCTGATCGCTTCCCACGACACCGGTTTGATGGCGGCTTACGCCAACCGCACCCTGCAAATTACCGCCGGCCGTTTTGCCGACTTTAAAGGGGTCATGGCATGAGGCGCTGGTTAAGACAACATCGTTACGCATTGGCTGTCGCCCTCAGAAGGCTCTGGCTGCATCCGTTCTCGTCGGTCGCCAACTTGCTGGTTATTGCGCTGACACTGGCGTTACCCCTATTGGGCGCAAGCTTTCTGGCCGCGGCACAGCCCGTCGTCAAACAAGTGTCCATTTCGCCCGAAATCACCTTGTTCATGGCTACCGATGCCCCGCGCGGGGCCACCGAGTCCGTCGCCAAAACGCTGGCCGACAACTACCAAGATCACATCGAGGCCACACGCGTGGTGCCGCGCGAACAAGCGTTGGCCACCCTGAAACGCAACCCGAACTGGGCCGACGCGTTGGCCGTGTTGCCGGGCAACCCCTTGCCCGACGCCATTATCGTCACCCTGAAAAACACCGACGACCTAGCCGCAAAAACCGCCACACTAACCGCCGCCTGGAAGGCCCTGCCCGATGTGCACAGCGTACAGCACGACGCCAACTGGGTACAGCGCCTGGCCGCCATTCTTGACTTCGTTCGCATTGGCTTAGGCATGCTGGCCGCCGGTGTCGCCTTGGTTGTACTGGCTACCGTCTTTAATACCGTCCGCATGCAGGCGCTTACCCAGCGCGAAGAAATCGCCGTGGCCCGCCTGGTGGGCGCCACCGAGTCGTTCGTGCGGCGCCCGTTTTTGTATTTGGGTGCGCTCACCGGTGCCTTGGCCGGCGTTTGCGCCATTGGCATTGCCTGGCTTGCGCTGCACCCGCTTAACCAGGCCATCGCCAACCTGGCCAACAGTTACGGTACGCAAATCCGGCTGCAGTTGCCCGATGGCCTTTGGCTATTAACGGCAATTGTCGGTGTGGCCGTTTTGGCGGCGCTGTCGGCACGCTGGTCTGTGACCCGAAACACACGGTTCTGAATGTCGTCTTACCCCCGGCCTTACCCCGCACAGAACCCGTCGGCATTCGTAACCACCATCATCCAGTGGCAAAAGCAGCACGGGCGTCACCATCTGCCCTGGCAGAAAACGGGCGACGCCTACCGGATCTGGCTGTCCGAAATCATGCTGCAACAAACGCAGGTTTCGACGGTCATTGACTATTACCACCGTTTTCTCGTGCGCTTCCCGACATTGCAGGCTCTTGCCCAGGCCGATCAGGCGGATGTCATGCCCTATTGGGCGGGGCTGGGCTACTATGCGCGCGCACGCAACCTGCATAAATGCGCCCAGGCGGTGCAGGCTACCCATGGCGGGCGCTTTCCCGAGGACCCCGAGCTGATTGCCGCCTTGCCCGGTATTGGCCGGTCTACCGCAGGCGCCATTGCCGCGTTTGCCTATGGCGTACGCACGCCCATCATGGATGGCAACGTCAAGCGCGTGTTTACCCGCTACTTTGGCGTAACGGGCTACCCGGGCAACAGCGTCGTCGAAAAGACACTATGGGCCCTGGCCCATGACGTGCTCGACGCCGCGCCCGCCACGGTAGATATCGCCGCCTATACCCAAGGCCTGATGGACCTGGGCTCGGGCCCGTGCGCCCGCCGCAACCCGGCCTGCGAACAATGCCCGCTTTCGCACAGTTGCCACGCCCGCAAGCACGGGCTACAAAACCAGTTACCAACGCCAAAGCCCCGCGCCGAAGTCCCCCTCCGGTCGTGTCATATGCTGATCTTGCTGCACGATGACCATGTTTTCCTGGAACAACGGCCGGATTCAGGGATTTGGGGCGGCTTATGGAGCCTGCCGGAATTTGACGACCCGGAGGCACTTGCGTCGTACTGCGTGCAGCGTGGCGTTACCACGGCCCCGCAGCGCATGGGTGGGCTGCAGCATGTATTTACGCATTTCAAGCTTGACATCACGCCCTGGCAAGTCAATGCCCCAGGTGCTACAACCCGCGAAGCCGAACCACAAAAACAATGGTTTGCCCTGCAACAGTGGCCAACCCTGGCCCTGCCTGCCCCGGTCAAAAAAATAATTGCGGGGCTGGCGCAGCCGTCTTTGATTAGCGCGCCAGCTGAGCCCGATGCCGGCTGATACTCATTAGCAAACCACTGGCGACCCCAAGTGTCAGCAGCGCCGTCCCCCCATAACTCATGAAAGGCAACGGCACACCTACCACCGGCAAGATGCCGGTCACCATGCCAATGTTCACAAAAACATAAACAAAGAACATCATGGCCATGGCACCCGCCAGCAACCGGCCATACTGCGTGGTGGCCCAGGCCGAGATAAACAAGCCGCGCCCGATCAACAAGAAATACAGCACCAGCATCAAAATGCCGCCATACAGGCCAAACTCTTCGGCATACACAGCAAAAATAAAGTCGGTTGTACGTTCAGGGATGAAGTCCAGATGTGTCTGGGTGCCTTCCATATACCCTTTGCCATACACACCACCCGACCCGATAGCGATCATGGACTGGATGGTATGAAAGCCCTTGCCCAGGGGGTCGGAGCTGGGGTCGAGCAAGGTGCATACCCGGTTCTTCTGGTATTCGTGCAGCACCACCCAATCAAGGCCCGGCTGACAAATATCGTGCTCGAAGTAAATTAGCGCCGACAGCCCCACAACCAACGCAATACCTGCCGGCACCAGCAGCTTGAATGACAAGCCTGCAAAGTACATGACGAAAAAGCCCGACATTAACACCAGCAGCGCCGTGCCCAGGTCGGGTTGCTTGACGATAAGCACGAAAGGAATTGCCAGCAAAATGCCGGCCACGATGAAGTCGAGAAAACCGAACTTGCCCTCTTTGCGATGAAAGTACCAGGCCAGCATCATGGGCACGGTAATTTTCAGCATTTCGGAGGGTTGAATCCGCACAATACCCAGGTCGAGCCAACGGGTTGCCCCCTTGCTGGTTTCACCAAAAAATTCAACGCCCAGCAATAACACCACGCCAAACAAATAAAGCAGCGGTGTCAGGCGCATCAGGAACTTGGGCGGCGTCAACGCCACGACCCACATGGCAAAAAAAGCCAAGGCAAAGTTTCGGGCCTGATCGGCAAAACGCCAATCGGTGCCGCCAACGGCCGACTGCATGATCACCAGCCCAAGCACGCCCATGAGCACCAGAATGCACAGCAAAGGCCAGTCGAAGGCCAGAACCACACGCAACAGCCATTGCCCCAAACGTTTCATTGCCCCGCCCTCGCCGTCGCATTGTGGCGGTCGGCCCGCGCGTTTTCCTCGGGTGGTTCGGGCTTGACGTAATCGCGCAACCAGTAATCGAAGGCCTTGCGTGCGATGGGTGCGGCCACAGTTGACCCCCATCCGCCGTTCTCGACGATGAGCCCGATGGCAATCTTTGGATTTTCGGCCGGCGCATAGGCCATGAACAAGGCATGGTCGCGCAGTCGCTCGTCGATGGCCTCGGCGTTGTACTTGGCCCCGCGCAAACTGTAAACCTGGGCCGTACCGGTCTTCCCGGCCGCCTGATAGGGCGCCCCGGCGAACGCGCGGCGGGCCGTACCTTCGTTGACAACGCCGGCCAACGCCTTGGTAATCACCGCGAGGTTTTCAGGCTTAAGCGGTACTTTGTGCGACGGTTCGGTCACAGTCTTTTCAAGCAACCCGGTTTGCGCGTTACGCACCAGGTTAACCAGGTGGGGCGTCATGTAAACCCCGCCATTGGCCAGCACCGCCGTTGCCTGCGCCAGCTGCAACAAGGTAAACGAGTTGTACCCCTGCCCAACCGCTACAGACACCGTTTCGCCGGCATACCAGCGCTGTTGCTCGGGTTTGCGAAATGCCTGTCGCTTCCAGTCGGTTGACGGCAAGATCCCCTTTTTCTCGCCATCCAGGTCGATGCCCGTAATTTGCCCAAACCCGAATTGCCGACTGAAATCGTGCAAGGCGTTGACCCCCATTTCGGGGCCCAGCGAATAGAAATAGGTATCGGAGGACACCACCAACGCGCGATGAATATCGGTTGGCCCATAGGCGACCGACCCCGCATTACGGAAGCGCTGACCGCCAAACTCGAAGTAACCCGGGTCTGAAATACGCTGCGTCGGCGTGCGTAACCCCATCTCGAGCGCCGCGAGCGCAACAAACGGCTTATAAGTAGAGCCAATGGGGTAAGTACTGTACAGCGGGCGATTGATAAGCGGGTGATCGGGCGACTCGTTGAGTTCGCGCCAGTTGTCGACGTCGATACCATCAATGAACAGATTGGGATTGAACGAAGGCGCCGACACAAAGGCCAAAACCTCGCCGGTCTGGGGCTCGATGGCCACAAACGCGCCGCGTTTCCCTTTGTACTCATTTTCAATCAGCTGCTGCAGGCCAATGTCCAGCGACAACACCAGATCAGCCCCCGGAACAGGGTCGACGCGGCGCAGGGTTCGTACCGGCCGACCGGTTGCCGTAACCTCAACCTCTTCAAGCCCCGTCTGGCCATGCAGCACCGATTCCCAGGTTTTTTCTATACCCTTTTTACCGATGGTCTGGCTGCCTCGATAGTTGCCCAACTGGTCGGCCTCTTCAAGACGCTCGAGGTCGGCCTCGGAAATGCGCCCCACATACCCCAGCACATGGGCGGCGGTTTCGCCGTGCGGATACTCGCGCACCCAGCGCGCGCTAAGTTCGACGCCGTCAAACTTGTAGGCATGGGCGGCAAACCAGGAGGCTTCAGTTTCGTTGAGATTATTGCGTACGGGAATTTGCGCATACCGGCTGCTTTGCTGAGCCAACTGGAAAAACCGTTTACGCTGCGTGGGGCTGATATACACCAATGCAGAGAGGTTATCGAGTAGCTGGTCAAGATCTTTAACCTGGGCGGGCGTTACCACCAGCGTGTAATCGCGATAATTGCGAGCAAGCACAACACCGTTTCGGTCGAGGATTTCGCCGCGGCGGGGTGGTATAGGTACGACAGCGATACGGTTTGCATCGGCGCGGGCCGCCAACCCTTCGTAGCGTTCGACTTGCAAATGCCACAGGCGGGCAATCAGCAACCCGAAACACACCAGCACCAGCGCTGCGGCAATACAAAGACGCAGCAACAAACGGCGCTTTTGGGCTTGCGAGGTTTTCTTGAATTCGAACATGTGATGCGTGCGAAAACGGCCTTAGGCCGCCCCCGACTCGACTTCATCGTGCAACCGATTGGGCAGGTAGTGCAGCAAAATATAGGCGATGGGCCAAAGCGCAACGGTAAACAGGGCCGACCACAACCATGTCCAGCCCACCCATTGCCCCAACAGCCACGCGCTGATCAGGGCGTAAACCGCTTTAGACACCACAAAAACGGGTAGCAAATGCAAAGCCTGCACAACAACATTAAAACGGGCCAACCGGCGGCTTAACACCACAGTACCGTACGCCACCAACCCATACACAAGCGCCTGCCCGCCCAATGGGCCCGCATCGTGGACATCCAGCAGCAGGCCAAATACAAATGCGGTAAACAGACCAACACGCCGAGGCTCGTTGAGACACCAGAACGCAATAACCAGCAAAAGCAGATCGGGCGCGGGCAACCAAAGGCGCCACGACAATAGCGAAACCACCCAGACCAGCAAAATTGAGCCCCACACCAACCACAAACTGGCCGGCCCGCCGAACGAGCGGGTATCGAGCGGCTGCAACGAGCTTAACGAACGAGGCGTTGTATTACTTGGGGGCATCGTCACCCTCGGCGTTGACCGCAGCACGGGCAGCCTCGGTACTTAAAACAAGAAAATGCCGGTAGCGCTCGGGGTGCGACGACGGCGTGACAAGCGCGACAGCAAAACCACTGACGGTATCGTGCTTGACTTCGTCGATGCGGCCGACCGCCAAACCTGCCGGAAACAGCCCGCCAATGCCGCTGGTCACCAGCGTATCGCCAGGTTGAATATCGGCATTGGCCATTAAATAACGTACTTCAACCTTGCCTTCGGGATTGCCGCCAAAGGCGATAAGCCGCAGCCCGTTGCGTACGACCTGAACAGGCACCGACACCTTGTCGTCGGTCAGCAGCGCCGCTTCGGAAGTAAATGGTGTTACCCGGATAACCTGGCCAACCACACCACCCTCGTCGATGACCGGCATGCCCGGCGCAATGCCGCTGGTACTGCCTTTATTAAAAATAAGGTGATGATTAAACGCGTTGGCCGGCTCGTAAAGGACTTCGACAGCAATAGACCGCTGCTGGCCCAGTTCGGTTACGCTGAGCAAACGACGTAGCTGCTGGTTTTCGGTGGCCAACTGTGCCGAATGACTGGCCAATTGCGCAAGTTCGATGCGCTGACGCTGGAGGGCTTCTTTTTCGGTACGCGCCAGCGTTGCCGCGTTCATCCAGTTATCGACCAGCTCGATGACATCGCGCGGCGCCATGGCGACCCGCTGAAAAGGATAAATGGCCACCGATACCACGCGCCGGAAAGGATCGAGCACCGACCAACGCGCATCGACAAACAACAAAACCAGACTGAGCAGAACAACAACCAGCAGACGAAATTCAGGCGTTGGCCCACGCTTGAATAACCGGAGAGTTGCATTTCGCTGCATTGGTCAAGGCCGCACCGTCGGTGTTAATCGTAGATGAACACCGTGCCCAGACGTTCAAGATGCTCGAGCGCTTCGCCACAGCCGCGCACAACGCAGGTGAGTGGGTCTTCGGCGACAATAACGGGCAGCCCAGTTTCTTCTTGCAGCAGACGGTCGAGGTCGCGCAGAAGTGCGCCGCCACCGGTCAGGGCAATACCCTTTTCCGTGATGTCGGAGCCCAGTTCTGGCGGGGTTTGCTCGAGCGCTGTTTTTACCGCAGATACGATCTGGTTAAGCGGATCGGTGAGGGACTCGAGGATTTCGTTGGACGACACCGTAAAGCTGCGCGGCACACCCTCGGAGAGATTACGACCCTTGACTTCGATTTCGCGGATTTCGGCACCCGGGAAAGCGGAACCGATTTCTTTTTTGATGTATTCGGCGGTGGGTTCGCCGATAAGCATGCCGTAGTTGCGACGGATGTAATTGATGATGGCTTCGTCGAATTTATCGCCGCCGACACGTACCGAGCCTTTGTACACCATGCCGCCCAGCGAGATAACGGCCACTTCGGTGGTACCGCCACCGATGTCGACAACCATGGAGCCGCTGGCGTCGGAGACGCCCAACCCGGCACCAATGGCGGCAGCCATGGGCTCTTCGATAAGGTAGACCTGGCTGGCACCCGCACCCAGGGCAGATTCGCGGATGGCGCGGCGCTCGACCTGAGTGGAACCGCAAGGCACACAAACAATGATTCGGGGGCTGGGCGCGAACATGCTGCCCGGGTGCACCATACGAATAAACTGCTTGAGCATTTGCTCGGTCACGGTAAAGTCGGCGATCACGCCGTCTTTCATGGGCCGAATGGCCTCGATGTTGCCCGGCACCCGACCCAGCATCTGCTTGGCTTCGCGCCCTACGGCCTGGATGATTTTTTTACCGTTAGGGCTGCCGTCGTGGCGGATGGCGACGACCGAGGGCTCGTCGAGCACAATACCCTTGCCGCGAACGTAGATAAGCGTGTTGGCCGTACCGAGATCGATGGCCATATCGCTGGAGAAATAACTGCGGAGAAATCCGAACATGTGCGCTTAGTCGTAGATAGTTTATTAAAGCGAATTAATCAGCCATCGCGGTTTTGAAGCTTAGCACGCGCACCACGGGCCCAATTAACAGAATTAGCCGTAAATGATAACTTATAATTCATTTTAGATAGGGCCAGATTCCTGGCCCATTAATTTTTAGTAACCGATCCCTCTACCGGACAATTTCCATGGCCATCACCCAAGACGACGTTACCCGCGTCGCGCGTCTTGCGCGCATTGCACTGTCAGACGCTGACAGCCAAACCATGCAAACCGAGCTCAATGGCATTTTGGGCCTGATCGAACAACTGCAGGCCGTCGATACCTCGGGCATTGACCCCATGGCACATCCGCTTTCGGCGCACCAAGACATCGCCCTTCGGCTGCGCGAAGACGCCGCCGCGCCGGCACAGCCCCCCGAAGGCCGCGATGCGCTTATGTCGAACGCGCCGGCCCAAACAGAAGGCCTGTTCCTGGTGCCCACGGTCATCGAATAAACTCTTACTAAATATTACCCATGTCCACACTTCAAGAATTCGACAGCATCGAAGCCTTGCGCGGCGCTTTAACAGCGCGCAAGGTCAGTGCCTCCGAGCTGGCCAATGCCGCGCTTCAGGCTGCGCAGGCCCAGTCAGGGCTTAACGCTTTTTTGCACGTCGACCCGGAACTTACGCTGGCCCAGGCGCGCGCAGCCGACCAGATGCTGGCCAATGGCCAGGCGCACCCGCTTACCGGTGTCCCCATTGCCCACAAAGATGTCTTCGTCACACAGGGGTGGCGCACAACCGCTGCCAGCAAAATGCTGGCCAATTACACCAGCCCCTTCGACGCCACAGTTGTCAGCAAACTGGCGCTGGCCGGGGCGGTGTCGGTTGGCAAACTAAATTGCGACGAATTCGCCATGGGTTCGGGCAACGAAAATTCGGCGTTCGGCCCTACGCGCAACCCCTGGGATACCCAGCGGGTGCCCGGCGGCTCGTCGGGCGGGTCGGCCGCAGCGGTTGCCGCGGGCATTGTGCCCGCCACCACGGGCACCGACACCGGCGGCTCGGTCCGGCAACCGGCGGCCCTTTGCGGCGTCAGCGGCATCAAGCCCACCTACGGCACGGTATCGCGTTTTGGCATGATTGCCTTCGGGTCCAGCCTCGACCAGGCCGGCCCGGTTGCCCGTCACGCCAAAGACCTCCTCGAGCTGCTCGACACCATGAGCGGCTTCGACGAACGCGACTCGACCAGCCTTGAGTTTTGCGATGGTGTTGCCAACGCACCCGGCCGCATGCGCAACGAATTTGCGCAACACGCTGCCCAGTTCGATGCCAACGGGGCCAAGCCACTGCAAGGCTTGCGCATTGGCGTACCCACCGAATTTTTCGGCGACGGCTTAAGTGCCGACGTAGCCGCTGCCATCGAGGCCGCCCTGCAACACTACGAGGCCCTGGGCGCCACGCGCGTCAATATCTCGTTGCCACGCACCAAACTGTCCATCCCCGCGTATTACGTCATTGCGCCGGCCGAAGCATCCAGCAACCTCTCGCGCTACGACGGTGTCCGGTACGGCCACCGGGCCAACCAATACGGCGACCTGGCCGACATGACCAGCCGCAGCCGTGCCGAAGGCTTCGGGCCCGAAGTAATCCGGCGCATTATGGTGGGTACTTACGTACTGTGCCACGGCTACTACGACGCCTACTACCTGCAGGCCCAACGGGTACGTCGCATGATCACCAACGACTTCCAGCAAGCCTTTGCCGACCAGTGCGACGTCATCATGGGCCCCGTTACACCTTCTGTCGCCAAACGCATCGGCGACAACCGCGACGACCCAACCGCCGACTGGCTGGCCGATGTCTACACCCTGGGCGTGAGCCTGGCGGGCTTGCCGGCAATGTCTATCCCTTGCGGTTTTGGCGGCGCCGAAGGCAAGCTGCCCGTCGGCTTGCAAATTATCGGCAACTACTTCCGCGAAGGCCAGATTCTGGCCATTGCCGACCGCTTCCAGCAGGTCACCGACTGGCACCAACGTAAACCGGAACAGAAATAATGGAATGGGAAATTGTCATCGGGCTTGAAACACACGCCCAGCTATCGACGGCATCCAAGATATTTTCAAGCAGCAGCACCAAGTACGGTGCGCTGCCCAACACCCAGGCCAACGAGATCGACATGGCCTTGCCGGGCAGCCTGCCGGTGCTTAACCGTGGTGCCGTCGAGCGGGCCATTGCTTTCGGTCTTGCAGTAGGCGCACATGTGGCGCCACGATCGGTATTTGCGCGCAAAAACTACTTCTACCCCGACCTGCCCAAAAACTACCAAATCAGCCAATTCGAGATCCCGGTTGTTCAAGGCGGCGAAATCCGGTTTTTTGTAGGCGACACAGAAAAAACCGTGCGTCTGACCCGCGCCCACCTTGAAGAAGACGCCGGCAAATCGCTACACGAAAATTTCACGGGCCCGCACGGCGAGTCATCAACCGGTATCGACCTGAATCGCGCCGGCACCCCGTTGCTCGAGATCGTCTCCGAACCCGAAATGCGCTCGGCGGCTGAGGCCGTTGCCTATGCCCGCACCCTGCATGGCCTGGTGGTCTGGCTGGGTATCTGCGATGGCAATATGCAAGAGGGCTCGTTTCGTTGCGACGCCAACGTTTCGGTACGCCCAAAAGGCCAGGCCGAATTCGGCACCCGCTGCGAGATCAAAAACCTGAACTCATTCCGTTTCCTCGAGCGCGCCATCTTGCACGAAGCCCAACGCCAAATCGACCTGATCGAAGATGGCGGCAAGGTACGTCAGGAAACCCGTCTGTACGATGCCGACAAAGACGAAACCCGCAGCATGCGAAGCAAGGAAGACTCTGACGACTATCGTTACTTCCCCGATCCCGACTTGCCACCGCTGGTTATTGCGCCCGAATGGATTGAGCGCGTCAAGGCCGGTATGCCCGAGCTGCCGAGCGCCAAGCGCAAGCGGTTCGAGTCTGACTTAGGCCTGACAGGCTACGACGCGGCTCAGCTAACGCTCGACCGCGCGTTTGCCGACTACTTCGAGGCGACGGCAAAACAGTTGCCCGAAGGCCAGGCCAAGCTGGCCGCCAACTGGGTACTGGGCGAGGTCTCGGCCGCACTCAACCGCGACGAGATCAGCATTGACGCTATCCCGGTTTCAGCCGATGCCCTGGCCGGCCTGATCAAACGCATCATCGATGGCACGGTGTCTAACAAAATTGCTCGTGATGTGTTTACCGCAATGTGGGCCGGCGAGCACAACGGCAATGCCGATGCCATCATCGAAGCTAAAGGCCTTAAGCAAATCAGCGATACCGGCGCCATCGGCAAAATGGTCGACGAGGTTCTGGCCGCTCACCCCGCCATCGTCGAAGAGTACCGGGCGGGCAAGCAAAAAGCCTTCAATTCGCTGGTTGGCCAGGTCATGAAGGCGGCTAAGGGCAAGGCCAACCCGCAGCAGGTTAATGACCTGCTGAAAGAAAAGCTGGGTTAAACGCCGTATTTCTTGCGGTAGGCCGCGACGGCGTCGCGGTGGACCGCAAGATCGTTACTGTGCTCGATAAGCGCCATGATATCGGCGAGCGACGCAATGCTGACCACCGGCATGCCATAGCGGTTCGCGACCTCTTGCACGGCCGAATGCGGCGACAAAGCGTCGTCGGGGCCGGCACGCTCCATGCGGTCAAGTGCAATAAGCACCGCAGCCGGTTCGGCGCCTGCCGCCTTAATAATTTGCACCGACTCGCCCACCGACGTACCCGCCGTGATCACGTCGTCGATGATGACAACCTTGCCTTTTAGCGGCGCTCCCACCAGCACGCCACCTTCACCATGGTCTTTGGCTTCTTTGCGGTTAAACGCAAACGGGATATCACGCCCTTGCATGGCCGGGTGCTGCGCCAGGGCCACCGACGTTGCGGTGGCCAGCGGGATCCCCTTATAAGCCGGCCCGAACAACATATCGAATTCAATACCCGAGTCGACCAAGGCCTGTGCGTAAAACTGCGCCAGACGCCCTACCGACAACCCGGAGTTGAACAAGCCGGCATTAAAAAAATAAGGGCTGAGGCGGCCGGACTTGACCTTGAACTCGCCAAAGCGCAAAACGCCTTGCTCGAGCGAGAACCGCACAAAGTCGGTACGTGTGGTGTTTACTGACATGATGGACCTGGAAAATGGACTGGAAAAGCAACATTATCGTGCATAAGTGGCCAACCATGCCCCACGAACCCATTGGCTTCTTATAAACTGGGCAGGTGGTATCGACCTGCACAGGCCGGCATCACGGGTAGCACAATACTTGTCTTTGCTTCACGGTTTGCTGTTCGCAGTTGCTTTTTCTCTTCTAAAGGAAAACCATGGATAACACCTGCACACTCTGGGCGCCCCGCGTTCTGGGCATCTTACGTATCGTCAGCGGCTACCTGCTGTTCTGGCACGGCTCGGCCAAGCTGTTGGGCATACCCCATATCGCCATGTTCGATAACCTGCAGCTTTTTTCAATTTACGGCCTGGCCGGCATTATTGAAATTGTATTTGGCATTTTGCTGTTTATCGGCCTGTTTACGCGATTTTCCGCATTCATTGCCTCGGGCTTTGCCGCAGCGGCTTACTTCATCGGCCACGTCGCACCTAAGGGCGACTTGCTATTGCCTATACTTAACGGCGGCGAAGCAGCCACGCTGTTCTGCTTTATTTTCTTTTATATTATTTTTGCGGGGCCAGGCGCCTGGAGTGTCGACGGCTTAAGAAAAGCAAACTGACACGGCGGGCCCACCCGCACACTGCACGAGAATCACCATGACAATGCCCGTTTACTATATTTCGCACGGCGGCGGCCCCTGGCCCTGGATGCCTGAAGCTGCAGAACGCTACGCTATTCTGACAGCTGCGCTGCAAGACATCCCGAACCAGTTGCCGCGCAAGCCCAAAGCCATTGTCATGGTCTCAGCACACTGGGAAGCCGACGGCGGCTTCTTAATTATGGGCAATCCGAAGCCGCCCATGTATTACGACTATTACAACTTCCCGCCGCATACCTACGAAGTGCAGTACCCCGCATCAGGTTCGCCAGAACTGGCCCGACAAGTCGTCGGCTTACTCGAAAAGGCCGATTTAACCTGCGCTGTCGATACCGAACGCGGTTTTGACCACGGTACTTTTGTACCGCTGGCCATCATGTACCCCGACGCCGACATTCCGGTGGTGCAGGTTTCACTAGAAACGCATTTCGACCCAGAGCTGCACCTGGCGTTGGGGCGTGCCCTTGCCCCGCTGCGTAACGAAGACATTTTGATCATTGGTAGTGGTCTGAGCTATCACAATCTGCGTGAAATCCGCACGATTGGGTCTGAACCCTCGGCTCAATTCGATGCCTGGCTGCAGCAGGTCGTGGTCGAAGGCCCGGTGGCAGAGCGCAGCAATGCCCTTAAGCAATGGGAAACGGCGCCCGCTGCGCGGCGGGCACACCCGCGCGAAGACCACCTGCTGCCCCTGATGGTCGCAGTAGGCGCAGCCGAAAACGAAGCCGCGACCTGTGTGCACCACGAGGTCACCGCCTTCGCAAACATTACGGCGTCCAGCTTTCGGTTTGGCTAATCGGGGGCGCCGGCCCGGCGCCACTGCCCCAGACCGTTTCCGTTCAGGTACTCAACCACAAACCCGTGCGCGACGCCGCCGGGTTCCCGGGCGAACTTGACCGACGACAACGAACCCTTGGCCTCATTCTCGGACACCGGAGCGATAGCGAACGTGTCGCCATCCCAAGGCTTGAGCGGCACTTTCAGCCCCCCTGGCCCCAACGCAAGATAAAGCGATTGCTCCTGCGCTGTAATGGTGGCCGGCCCGTAATAATCGTTATGGTAGGTGCCCGCATACACAGCCAGGTCGCCCGCCGACCGGGCCGTTGCCGGGGGCTGCTGCCCCACCAGATCGCCAACAGGCGCAAGCAACCCCCGGAACAATGGCTGATAAGCGCTGAACCAGTCACGCAGCGGCTTGCCGTACTGAACACGGTCGGTAAACTCGGCGGCAATACTTTCGGCGACGCCCACCGGGCTGCCGTTGGTCAGCACCACTATGCCAACATTGGCAGAGGGCAGCAGACGGTAATGCGTACCCGTGCCCAGCAAGAACGCCCCGGAATGACTGACAAGAACACGGCCGTTAGGTTCGATACCGACATTAAAACCATAGCCGTAAAAACCCGGGCGGGCGTCGGGTGCAGCCATCGGCCCGCTGAACGCCTGGGGTTGCGTCGCTTGTAAAAGCGCTTCGGCAGTGGCCAATTGCTGCCCGTTGTACCGACCCGACGCCAGCATGAATTTCATCCAGTTGGCCATATCGAGCACATTGGACGATACGCCGCCAGCCGGCGACTGGGCATCGGCATTGCGGTCGTAAAGCGCCTGAAACCGGCCGTCTTCAAACGCATGTTGCACAGCCCGGTTTGAACGCCCGATAAAGTCGCGATGACGTGCGCTGGATGAGGTCATGCCCAGCGGCTGAAACAAGGCGGTCTGAATCAACGACTCCCATGGCATGCCTGCAGCAGCGGCGACCGCCTCGGCAGCCGTCGTCGTGCCAAAGTTGGCGTAGTGGTATGACGTACGAAAGTCGTCGAGCGGCAGCAGGTGCAAGCGCGAAAGAATTTCATTGCGCGAGTACCCGAGGTCTTCGAGGTCGTCTCCGGCGGCACCGGGCAAGCCCGAGCGATGGGCCATGAAGTCGCCAATAGTTGCTGCTTGACTGACGTAATTGTTGGCCAGCCTGAAACCTGGCAAATACTTGACGACCGGGTCGTGCCACTGCACTTTGCCCGCACTGATTTGCGTGGCAATAAGCGAACCGGTCAACGACTTGGACAAGGACGCAATGAGAAAAACGGTTTCGGGGATGACAGGCGCCGGCTTACCCAGCTGACGCACACCAAAACCCTGCGCAAATACGGTATTGCCGTTGTGCACCACCGCCACGGCCACGCCCGGCACCTGGCTACGTTCAATAATATCTTGAACAATGGCGGGCAGTTCGGCCAAGGCTTGCTTCAGGCCGTCGGGCGCCAGAGCAACCTGATCAAGGCCGGGAAAGGGCCCTACATTGACAAGGGGCGACGCACTATGTGCGCCAAAAGGCATGGCTAAAGCAACAGCAAGGCCGGCAATTGCCAGACGGTTTCGGCGCTGAGGCATGGACATATGGGGGCTCCTGGAACAGGTTTCTGCCAACCGGCAAGGTAGGCGCCTATTAAAACGCCTTTAACCTTGGCCCAACAAGCCCGGAAACAAATGCGGCTGGCCACACCGCAACAGCGGCGCCGCGCGGGCGAGGTTACCGCGCCGACTGCCCCTGGGTAACGGGCTGGGGCATGGCCGACGCCGGCAGGCCAAAAACACGGTCAAACACCCAACTAAATACAAAGGTATACACCAGAAAGAAAACGATCAGGCCGGCGTCCAGCACCAGTGCCTCCCACCACGATACCTGCAGCCACCAGGCAAAAAACGGCACCAGAAACACCACCAGCCCGCCCTCGAAACCAATGGCGTGGGCAATACGGCGCGCAATGCTGCGCCCTTTTCGAATTTGACGCGACTCCCAGAACTCGAACCCGGTGTTCCAGACCAGATTCCAGAGCACCGCAATGACTGACGCCACAACAGACGCGACGCCCGCGTCCGTCATGCTGTAGCCCAGCAAATAAAACACGGTCGTGGTCAGTGCAATAGCGATGGCCTCGTAGAACGACACATACACCACTTTACGTTTGATCCCTTGCATGACACTTCCTTTAGCCAAACAACCCGAAGATTACACTTGGGTATCGTAGTCGATGATCAGCGGGGCATGGTCGCTGAACCATTGCGCTTTGTAGATGGACGCCTGCGTTGCGGTCGCAGCGATATCGGGCGTTGCAATTTGATAGTCGATACGCCAGCCAACATTGTTGGCGCGTGCCTGACCCCGGTTGCTCCACCAGGTGTAGGCGTCGCCCGTGGCCTCGGGGTACAAGCGGCGGTAGACATCGACCCACGACAGCTCGTCAAACACGCGGGTCAGCCAGGCCCGCTCTTCGGGCAGAAAACCGCTGTTCTTCAGGTTGCCTTTCCAGTTTTTCAGGTCGATTTCTTTATGGGCGATGTTCCAGTCGCCACACAAGATAACCCTGCGGCCGGCTTGCGCCAACTGCTGCAAATGGCCGTAAAAGACATCCATAAAACTGTACTTTGCCGCCTGACGGTGGTCTCCGCTTGAGCCCGAAGGCAAGTAAACAGAGATAACCGAAAACCCGTCGTAAACCAGCTCGATATAGCGGCCTTCAGCGTCGATTTCAGGTACGCCCAGGCCTTCAATAACCTGATCGGGCACCTTACGGGCGTAAATACCCACACCGCTGTAGCCTTTTTTTTCGGCGTAATGAAAATAGCCCATGTAGCCCGACGGGCTGCGCATTTCGTCGGTCAGATTATCGGCCTGGGCTTTTAATTCTTGCAGGCAGATAAAGTCGGCGTTTTGCTCGGGCAACCAGGTAAAAAAACCTTTGTTTGCCGCCGAGCGTATACCGTTAAGGTTGGCAGAAATAACACGGAGCATAAGCGGAATCTTTTAATGTCGGTCGGTGCTGTCGAGCAGCCGGATGTCGTCGCGCTTGAACCAAAGCAGCGCCAAACCCGGCAAGGCAATCAATACCGTAAATACAAAAAACTGTGGCCAGCCAAAGGTTTCCACCAAAGGCGGCGTAAACGGCCCGGCCAGATAAGTGCGGCCAACGGCCGACAAGGCAGACAACAATGCAAACTGGGTCGCCGAAAACTGCTGGTTGCACAGCGCCATAAGCAGGGCCACGAATGCGGCCGTACCCAGCCCGCCGCACACGTTTTCGATAGCGACCACCATGCCCATGGTGTAAAGATGTGGCGGCGTTACCGCCAACACCCAATACCCGAAATTGGACACGGCCTGCAAAATGCCAAACAGCAATAACGAGCGATAAAGCCCCATACGGGCCATAATGCTGCCACCGGCCAGCGCACCGACAATAGTAGCCACTAGCCCAAAGATCTTGTTTACCGCCCCCACTTCTTCGGTACTGAAACCGGCGCCACGAATAAGAAAAGTGGTCGACAAGGCCCCAGCAAAGGCGTCGCCCAGCTTGTACAGCACAATCAGCAACAAAATCAGTACTGCGCCGCGCCGACTAAAAAACTCGGACAAGGGCGCAACAACGGCCACACCCAACGTACGAGGCGCCGCCGCAATGACTTCGGGTTCGGGCGCCAACACCGTGGCCAAGGCGCACAACATCATGAACACGCCCATTAGTGCATAGGTGTACTGCCAGCCCAGCCAAGACCCGGCCAACACCAGGGCCAACCCACCGGAGACAATCATGGCCAACCGGTACCCCAGCACTTTCAGGGCAGCGCCGGCGGCACGTTCGTTGTCGCGCAAGACGTCGGTACTATAGGCGTCGAAAGCGATGTCTTGCGTGGCCGACAGAAACGCCACAATAACGGCGACCGCCGCCAACAAACCCAGATGCGACGAGGGCGACAACATGCCCATAGCCATAATGAATATACCCAGCAGTACCTGACTGAAGAACATCCAGCTGCGACGACGCCCCAAAAAATTGGGCGCATAGCGGTCAACCAGCGGCGCCCATAAAAATTTCAGGGTGTAGGCCGTACCAACTAGTGTGAGAAAGCCGATATTTTGCAACGAAACACCAGATACGGTGGCCCAGGCCTGCAACGTGCCGGTGACCAGGGCCAGCGGCAAGCCGCTGGCAAAACCCAGCACCAGCAGGGGGTAAACGCGCGGGCTGGCATAAACGCTGCTAAACGGAGAAATGACGGCCTCCCTCAGGATGCGGCGTTGGGGGATTCGAACCGGTACACGGCCAGGGTGCTGCGCCAGCCACGCAAGAAGTTGACTTCTTTATCGCGGTTGAAAGCCGCAACATGCGTCACTTTAAGCCCCAATTGCCGCGCCAGGTCTTCAAAGTCTTTCATGGTGCACAAATGAATATTGGGCGTGTTGTACCACTCGTAAGGCATCTGACCGGTGACCGGCATGCGTCCTTTTAAAATCGACAAACCATGCGGCCAGTAGCCAAAATTGGGGAACGAGACAATACCGAACCGCGCGACCCGGGCCATTTCACGCAAAATGTGTTCGGTGTGGTGCATAGACTGCAGGGTTTGCGACAATACAACCGAATCGAACTGCTGGTCGCCAAACAAAGCCAAACCATCTTCGAGGTTTTGCTGGATGACCCTGACCCCGCGTCGGACCGACGCGATGACGCGCTCGTCATCGAACTCGACCCCCGCACCATCGACCTTTTTATGGTCGCGCAAATAGGCAAGCAACGTGCCATCGCCACAGCCCAGATCAAGCACACGGCTGCCCGGTTCGATCCAGCCGGCAATGCGGGCCAGGTCGGGACGAATGGCGGCCGTGTCGTGTGTTGTAGTGGTCGTCATGCCGCCAGTACTCCCGTCGTTTTAGCGCGCTCGGGCAAACCTAGTTCGCGGGCGATCTGGTCGTAGTAGCCCTGAACGACGGCGTGATAGCGACGATCATCAAGCAAGAACGCGTCGTGGCCGTGCGGCGCATCGATTTCGGCATAGGTGACCGGCAGCTTGTTTTCGAGCAAAGCCTCGACTATTTCGCGGGAGCGCTCGGGCGGAAACCGCCAGTCGGTCGTGAACGACACCAGCAGAAAGCCGGCGTTGACATGACTGAGCGCCCGGGCCAGATTGCCATCGTGATGGCGCGCCGGGTCGAAGTAGTCGAGCGCCCGTGTAATCAGCAGATAGGTGTTCGCGTCGAAATAGGTAGAAAACTTCTCGCCCTGGTAACGCAGGTATGACTCGACCTCGAATTCGACATCGTAACCGTAGTGGAAATCGCCGCCCTCGGCCGGGGCACGCTGGGTGCGACCAAACTTGGTGGCCATATCGTCGTCTGACAAATAGGTAATGTGACCCACCATACGCGCCAGCGACAAACCACGACGCGGCACCTTGTTATGGGCGTAGTAATCGCCCCCATGAAAGTCGGGGTCGGTAATAATGGCGCGACGCGCCACTTCGTTGAAGCCGATATTTTGCGCCGACAGGCGCGGGGTACTGGCAATGACAATGCAATGGCCGACGCGGTCGGGGCAGATTATGGACCACCCCAGGGCCTGCATGCCCCCCAACGACCCGCCCATGACAGCAGCAAATTTTTTAATGCCCAGGTAATCGGCCAGGCGAGCTTGCGCATGCACCCAGTCTTGCACGGTCAGCATGGGGAACGCAGCCCCCCATGGCTTGCCCGTGTCGGGGTTAATACTGGCCGGGCCCGTAGACCCAAAACACGAACCGATATTGTTGACGCCAATGACAAAAAAACGGTCGGTATCCAGTGCCTTGCCAGGCCCTACCATGTTGTCCCACCAGCCGACGTCTTTAGGGTTGTCGGCTGACATGCCTGCCACATGGTGCGAGGCGTTTAACGCATGACAAACCAGTACGGCATTGCTGCGATCGGCATTGAGCGTACCGTAGGTTTCAACGGCAAGCTCGTAACGCGGCAACACCTTCCCGCTGACCAGATGCAGGGGTTCGTCGAAGCTGATGAATTCGGGGGAAACAATGCCGACAGAACCTGAAGGGATAGTGGTGTCGGCGGGCAAATTGGCGGCAGTGTGCGGTGATTGGGTCATAGGCGGACCTCTTTAGCTGGATTTATGAGGCGCCCGCAAGCAGATCAAGCAAATCGGCGCCGTACATTGAATGAGTCGAAATTCTAACACCTTGCCCGCGACGTTTTTAGCCATAATGATTTGGCGATCGCTTGAAATATTGATACATTAACAACAAATTCTTTCAATATGCCACAAAAAAAGGCCACCGCATCACCGCGGCTAACAAAAAGGATAACAAAAATGCCTCATGCAGCCCACCCTGCAACGCCCTTTCAGGGCACCCACCTTACCCCCCGAGAAGTCGAGTGCCTGCAATGGGCGGCCATTGGCAAAACCAGCGCCGAAATCGGCGCCATATTAGGGCTGGCCGAGCGCACAGCCAACTTCCATATTAAAAACGCCTGCACCAAGCTCGACGTTTGCAACCGGCAGGCCGCCATTACGTTTGCTTTGCGCGCCGGGTATCTGGGGGCACTTGACCTGGTTGCCGCCTGACGCCGCCCGGCGCGCTTAGCGACCTTGTCAGCGACCTGGCGCCTTGACCGCGCTCAAGAACTGCATGGCCGGCTCGGTGGGAAAGCGATCGGCAGGGGCCGTGACCAATGCTTCGGTGATCGACGATGCGTGTACCCATACCACCCCTTGCAGCCGCAACGGCCCGCCAGGGCCTTGCCCCGCAATGTCAAATTGCTGACCCGGGCGAGGCAACGGATTGGGCGGTTGTACGCCAAAATTCCCGTAAAACGACAGCAACGTCTGCTGATACAGGCGTTCGCGCAGGTCGGCGTCTTGCCCGATGGCCGGTGGCAGGGGCGCATGCCCAACCGCAAACACGGCGTCGTTCAGCACCGTGCCGGTCAGTGAAAATTCAAGCGCATGCCCCTCGAAGGGCAGGGTCTTTTTTTGCACCCGGGGCTTGTCGGGGAAAGCGGCCATGACCAGGCCATCGGCCAGCGTAACCTCGCGCCAGTTGTAGTCGGGGGAGCACCCCGCCAGAAGCCCTGCAAACGCCACAACAACCAAGGCGCGCAGCGCCATCAAGCCCGAACCAAACACCACAAAACCCCTTTGGAATTTGCTGGAAATAAAGCAAAAAAACATTCACAGGCGTACATTGTAGGGGCTCGGGTAAAATCCGCTGCCATACGCCCATATACAAGAAGACACACCGAATGAACCAACGCCCAGAACGACACATGTTGCTGCACCCCAAGGCCGCCGTCTTGCAAGGCATTATGCGGGGTATCGAAAAAGAAGGGCTGCGCGTCGACCTGAACGGCGCCCTGGCCCGCACACCGCATCCGCAGCAACTGGGCAGCGCACTGACCAACCCTAAAATCACCACCGACTACTCCGAAGCCCTGCTTGAGCTGATCACGGGGGTGCACGGGTCGGTCGAATCGCTGCTGGGCGAGCTTGAAGACATTCACCGGTTCGTGGCGGGCAAACTGCAAGGCGAACTGATATGGAACCAGTCCATGCCCGCCCTGCTGCCCGGAGAAGCCGATATCCCGATCGGCTGGTACGGTACGTCAAACACAGGCATGCTCAAGCATGTGTATCGCCGTGGGCTGGCCGAACGCTATGGCAAAGCCATGCAGTGTATTGCGGGCGTTCATTACAACTTCTCATTACCAGACGAGGTCTGGGCCCTGTTAGGCACCGAAGGCAACAGCATCGAAGAGCAACGTTCCAAAGGCTATCTGGCGCTCATTCGCAATTTCACGCGGTATTCTTGGTTGCTCATGTACCTGTTCGGTGCGTCGCCCGCCATTTCAACCAGTTTTGTCAAAGGTCAGCCGCATCAGCTCGAACGCTTCGACGACGACACACTGTACCTGCCCTACGCCACCAGCCTGCGCATGAGCGATCTGGGCTACAACAACAAGGCACAGTCCGAACTTCAGCTGTGCTACAACGACATCGAAACCTTTCTGAAGCGTTTGCACGATGCCGTCACCACGCCCTGGCCTGCCTACGAAGCCATCGGCACCCATCGCAACGGCGAATGGATCCAGCTGAATACCAATTTGCTGCAAATCGAAAACGAGTACTACTCCAGCATCCGGCCCAAGCGTTCAGTAGAACGGGGCGAGCGCCCTTCAACGGCCCTGGCTGCACGCGGCGTGCAGTACATCGAAGTCCGCTGCCTCGACATCGACCCGTTCTGCCCGGTGGGCATTCCAGACACTACCAGCGCGTTCATGGACGCCTTCCTGCTGTTTTGCGCAGTCGAAGACAGCCCGTTTTTCCCGAACAACGGGTTTTGCCGCGACAGTAACGACAACTTCGGTATTGTTTCCAAACGCGGCCGCGAACCCGGGCTGAAGCTGGTTCGCCAAAACCAGCCCATTGGTTTGCAAGACTGGGGGCGCGAGCTGATCGAACGTATTGCGCCCTATGCCGAGCTGCTCGACACGGTAAACAACACCACCTTGCATACCCGGGCGCTGGGCGTGCAGGCGCAAAAGGTCAATCACGTCGAAGAAACGCCTTCGGCACGCCTGCTGGCAGAACTGCGCGCCAGCGGCCGCACATTCCACGACTACACGCTTTCGCAAAGCCTGGCCCATCATCAAACACTAACCGCCACGCCACTGCCGCCAGAAACTGTTGCCAGCCTCGAGCGCACGGCCACCGAATCGCTGGCCGAACAGCTTGCCATCGAAAACAGCGACACCGAGTCCTTCGACACCTACGCCGCCAAATACCACGCCGCACTTCACGCGCCCGTGCCGTCATGGGCGACCGCCCAATAGCAAGGTCGCGCCCCGGGGGTTAAGATAAGAGGGTAGCCGCCCTGCGGCACGCCCTTTTACCAACCGGGAGATGCGTCATGAGCAACACCAACAGTTTTGGCGCCCGACAACACCTTGATGTCGGCGGCGAATCCTACGAAATCTACCGACTCGATGCCGTCAAAGGCAGCGGGCTCGATGTGGCAAGCCTGCCCTATAGCCTGAAAATCCTGCTCGAGAACCTGCTGCGCACCGAAAACGGGTCAGACGTGACCGCGGAAGACATCCGCGCGCTCGCTGGCTGGGACCCTTCAGCAGAACCCGACAAAGAAATTGCCTTTACACCCGCACGGGTCGTCTTGCAAGACTTTACCGGCGTACCCGCCGTTGTCGATCTGGCCACCATGCGCGAAGCGGTAAAAGAACTGGGCGGTGACCCGGCAAAAATCAACCCGCTGGCCCCTGTCGAACTTGTCATCGACCACTCGGTCATTGTCGATGTGTTCGGCCAGAAAACCGCCTTCGAACAAAACGTCGATATCGAGTACCAGCGCAACCTCGAACGCTACCAGTTCTTGCGCTGGGGGCAAGAAGCCTTCGAAAACTTCAAAGTCGTCCCCCCGGGCACCGGCATTGTGCACCAGGTGAATCTGGAGCATTTGTCACGGGTCGTTTTCACCAAAGACAATGGCGGCAACAAACAGGCTTACCCCGACACCTGCGTCGGCACCGATTCGCATACGCCCATGGTCAACGGCCTGGGCATTGTGGCCTGGGGTGTGGGCGGCATCGAGGCCGAAGCTGCCATGCTGGGCCAACCCATTTCCATGCTCATCCCACGTGTCGTCGGGTTCAAACTTACCGGCTCGTTGCCCGAAGGCACTACAGCCACCGACCTGGTGCTGACCATCACCGAAATGCTGCGCAAGCACGGCGTTGTTGGCAAGTTTGTTGAGTTTTACGGGCCAGGGGTGTCGGCCGTACCGCTGGCCAACCGCGCCACTATCGGCAACATGAGCCCCGAATACGGTTCAACGGTTGCTATCTTTCCTATTGACGACGAAACCCTGCGCTATATGGCCCTTACAGGCCGCTCACAGGCGCAAATCGACCTGGTCGAGGCCTACGCCAAGGCGCAAGGCTTGTGGCACAACCCGACGGCAGAGCCCCGCTATTCCGAGCGGCTCGAGCTCGACCTGTCGACGGTCGTACCCTCTATTGCCGGCCCGAAACGCCCGCAAGACCGCATCGCCCTGACCGATGCCAAAACCGCGTTTCAGGGCGCGCTCTCGTCGTACATCAACGCGCCAGATCAAAAGCCCAAAGGTTACGACAAAGCCGTGGCCGAGTCTTTCCCGGCCTCCGACCCACCATCGCACGACGAGAAAGCCGCCACAGCACCCGAACCCACCGATCACACCAACGCAGCCACCGGCACACGCCGACATGCCGCTGTCCCCATCAAGCTGGCAGACGGCAGCACGGGCCGGCTAGACCACGGCTCGGTGGTTATTGCGGCTATTACGTCGTGTACCAACACCTCCAACCCGGCCGTCATGCTGGCCGCCGCCTTGCTGGCCAAAAAAGCCGTCGAAAAGGGGTTGGCACGCAAGCCCTGGGTCAAAACCAGCCTGGCACCGGGGTCGCGTGTGGTCACCGACTACTACGAGCGTGCCGGGCTGACACCCTACATGGATAAACTAGGCTTTAACCTGGTGGGTTACGGATGCACGACCTGCATCGGCAACTCCGGGCCGCTCATCCCGGAAGTCAGCAACGCCATTAACGAACACGATCTGTCGGTCGCGTCGGTTTTGTCAGGCAACCGCAACTTCGAAGGGCGCATCCACCCCGAAGTCAAAATGAACTATCTGATGTCGCCGCCGCTGGTCGTCGCCTACGCGCTGGCCGGCACCATGGATATCGACATGTACGCCGAGCCACTGGGCAAAGGTGCCGACGGGCAAGACGTATACCTGAAAGACATCTGGCCGACGACGGCCGAGGTCCAGGCGGTGATAGACAGCACAATTGCCGCAGACATGTTTGCCGGCGGTTACGCCAATGTGTTCGCGGGCGATGCACGCTGGCAAGAACTGCCCACACCCAAAGGGCAGCTGTTCCAGTGGGATGACCACTCTACCTATGTGCGCAAACCGCCCTATTTTGCCAACATGCCGCGCCAACCCCAGCCCGTCAGCGATATCCACAACGCGCGGGTACTGGCCAAGCTGGGCGACTCGGTCACCACCGACCACATCAGCCCCGCCGGATCCATCGCCAAAAGTTCGCCCGCGGCTGCCTACCTTACCAGTCACAACATCGCCCCTGCAGACTTCAACTCTTATGGGTCGCGACGTGGCAACCACGAAGTCATGATTCGGGGCACGTTTGCCAATGTACGGCTACGTAACCAGCTGGCCCCGGGCACCGAAGGCGGCTATACGCGCGACTTTACACAACCCGATGCGCCGGTAACCAGCATTTACGAGGCCTCCACCCACTACATCAACGCAGGGACGCCGCTGGTGATTCTGGCCGGCAAAGAGTACGGTTCCGGGTCGTCGCGCGACTGGGCGGCCAAAGGAACGGTGTTGCTGGGTGTGCGCGCCGTCATTGCCGAGTCATACGAACGGATTCACCGCTCGAACCTGCTTGGCATGGGTGTGCTGCCCCTGCAGTTCCCTGACGGCCAGTCGGTGCAATCGCTGGGTCTGACCGGCGACGAAGTGTTTTCGATTACCGGCATCGAGGCCCTGAACCAGGGCAAAGTGCCGGCAACGGTCAAGGTCAACGCTGGTAGCGTCAGCTTTGATGCCATCGTTCGTATCGACACCCCCAGCGAGGCCGACTACTACCGCCACGGCGGCATCATGCAGTACGTGCTGCGCAACCTTCTGAAGTAAAGCCTTATTTTTTAAGGCCCAGGGCCCAGCGGGTATACACCCGCTGGAGCACTGTTTTCATGTCACCGGTGCGCTCGTCCAATTGGCTCAGGGTGTCGTCCACCGACGTCACGGCCGGGTTGCCCGCCATGTGCTCACGTCGTAAAAAGGCCCCGTTACGCTGGTAGTAGTCGTGAACCAGTTCGGGGGTCATCTCGAAATGTGATTGCATGCCAATGTGCAAATCGCGCACCACAAAGGCCTGATTGGCACAATGGGTGCCGGTAGCAATACGGTGCGCACGGTCGGGAAGCTCGAAGGTGTCGCTGTGCCACTGAAACGTCAGCAAACTGGTCGGCTGCGACACGCCCCACCAGCTTAACGCCACCGGGTCGGGCTCGACGGCAATAGGTTGCCAGCCGATTTCGGGCCGCACATTGCGCCGCACCGTTGCACCCAGGGCCTTGGCCAGTTGCTGCGCCCCCAGGCAATGGCCAGCCACCGGGATGTCTTGCGCATCGGCCAGACGTATCAAGTCCCGCTCGTGCGTCAGCCACTCGTCATCATCATTGACCCCCATAGGCCCGCCCATAAAGATCAGCCCGCTGAAATCGTCGGGGTGCCTGGGCACCGGCTCACCCCGATACGTTTCAATGATCGAATACGAGAGGCCCAAGGTGTTGATAATGTCGATGACCGATCCGGGTCGGCCGATGTCGGAGTGCTGGAATATGGCGACAGGTTTCATGCAGTGGGTTGACGAAGAAGTTCAAGTTCTGCAGCAAACCTTAACACTTGTTCGTCTTCGTAGCGACGACCGACCACCTGCAGGCCAAACGGCAAACCTGCAGCGTTAACCCCCAGTGGCATGGCCACGGCCGGCATTTGCGTAATATTGAACGGGAATGCAAAGCCGTTACCTGCAAACCAGTTCTCGGCGTCTGCAGACGCCGCGACAGGGGCATTAAGGCTTGGCGCGACCTGCGACGTTGCAGGTGTCAGCAATACATCGATGTTGCTGAACAAGGTCGCTACGCGTGTTGCAAACGCGCGTAAACGCGCGCGGCTGCGGGTCAGCGTGGCCTGGTTCAGCCTTGCCCCGGCTTCATACACCCCACTCAAACGCGGGTCGAGTAACGCAAGTTTCTCGGGCGCCCAGTCAATAAACGATTCGTAAATACGCGACTGCCAGACACGCCACATGTCTTCTGCCAGGCCTTCAGTGCGAAGGTCTGCCGGCTGCAGGTCGTAACCCGCCGTGCCCAGGTGGGCGACAAATTGTCTGAAAGCAGCGTCAATGGTTGGATCAAGCGCTTCGTCGGCGTCGACTTGCGTTGCCCACCCGATGCGCAAACAGCGCCCCGGCAACGAATTACGCGCCCGGGGATAGAGCGAGGACGGGTCGAGCGGATGCGCCCCCGCCATGGCCGAGTACGCCCAGGCACAATCGGCCACGCTGCGCGTCAACACCCCCAAATGCGCAAACTCGGCAAATGCGCTTTGCGGTGCCAGCGGCATAGCGCCAAACGTGGGCTTGAAGCCCACCACACCGCACCAGGAAGCAGGTATACGCACCGACCCGCCGGCGTCGCTACCCAAAGCAACAGGGCCCCAACCTGCCGCCACCTGCGCGGCCGCGCCACTGCTGGAACCACCGGCCGAATGCGCAAGCGACCGAGGGTTGCGGGTAATGCCGGCATGCGGGTTGGTTGAACCGATCGTCCAGCCGAACTCGGTAGTGGTTGTTTTTCCGAAGATGACACTGCCCGCGTTGCGCAGCAGCGTTACGGCAGGCGCATCTTGCATGGCCGCCGGGTCGGTCAGTGACGACAATGAGCCTCGTCGTGTGGGCCAACCCTTGACGGCGACGAGGTCTTTAACCGACACCGGCACCCCGTCGAGCGGGCCTAACGGTGCGCCCGCACGGTAGCGGGCCTGGGCGGCTTGTGCCTGGGCCAGTGCCTGGTCAGGGTCGAGCAAGCAAAATGCGTTAATGCCCGCCGTGTCGGCCTGGATATCGTCCAGCAACTGCTGCGTTACCGTCACCGGGGAAAGCTCACCCCGACGGAACTGCCCGACCATTGTGGCAAGGCCGGGGGCAAACGCGGTTGGCGTTTTCGCAGGCGAAACGGTGTCGGCGCCCGAAACGCTGCCGGCAGCCGCGCCGGATACCGTTGCAGCCGCGCGATGACCTACCGTATCCATGCCCTCAGCGGCCGGCTTCATAAGTCTTGAATTCCACATTCATCAGTTCGCCGTCAACACGCTCAAGACGACGAATATACTGGTTCTGGACAACATCCCGGGTTTCTGGGTCGATAGCAATGGGACCACGCGGGCTTTCGAATGCCAGCCCCTTGAACGCTTCAAGCAGGGCCTGGCCGCCGGCATTGGCACCGGCCTTTTTCAGACCGCCATAAATCAGGGCCATACCATCGTAAGCTGAAACGCTCATGATGGTGGGCCGCTCTTTGGCGCCCAGCGCCGCCTGGAACTGTTGCACATACGTACGGTTCAGTTCGGATGGATGCTGCATGGAGTAGGGATACACTGTCGTCGCGCCCAATCCGTTATCGCCAATGACATCAAGAATTGACTCGTAAACAATATCGCCAGTGCCAATCAGCTTGATACCGTCGTCGGCCAGGCCTTTGGTTTTAAAGTCTTTGAACAACGCAGGTGCCACGTTGCCGGCATTCACAAAGGCGAACAGAACGTCGGGCTTCGAATCTTTGACACGCTGCAAATACGGCGCGAAATCAACCGTCATGAGCGGCACACGGACGCTGCCGATAATCTCGCCGCCGCCTTGCTCGTAGGCCTGCCGGAACGCTTTTTCCGCATCATGCCCTGGGGCATAGTCGGCCACGATCATGTAAGCCTTTTTCTGGCCCTGCTCAAGCGCCCACTGGGCAATGGGCGGTACCATGGTGTCGTAGCCAAACGACGTGCGCACCATGTAAGGCGAACGCGAGGTCAGCTTTGCCGATGCCGCATTCATGACCACCATGGGCACCTTGGCTTGTGTCGCTACCGGCGCAACCGCCAGCGCATTGGGCGTAAACCCGAAGCCCGCCAAAATATCGACCTTGTCTTGCACAATAAGCTCTTGCGCCAGACGTTTGGCCACTTCCGGCTGCGGCCCGCCCACATCTTTGTAGATCACCTCGATGCGTTGACCGTCGACAGTCGTGCCGTGCTGCTTCTGATAGGCCTCGATACCAGCCTTCATCTGGCGACCAAATTCGGCGAACGGCCCTGTCATTTCGGCAATCATGCCAACCTTGATCACATCTTGTGCCGTGGCCTGGCCCGCGACCAATAACCCCCCCGAAACAACAACACCCAAAGCCCCTGCTTTCTTCCACAAACCCACAATTGCTCCTTTATGATTTTCGGATATGCCTGATCCGTTCTGTTTCGCAACCCATTACTAATGTTCAGGCAAAGCGCGTTGACTAATACTGCGCCTCGGGGATATGCACAATCAAGCCGTCCAGCTCCGGCCCTACGCTGATCTGGCAACTTAAGCGGCTGGTGGGCTTGCGCTCGGCGGCAACACCGTCAAGCAACTCATTTTCCATTTCGTCTGGGGCCGGCAGCAACGCCGCAAACTTCTCGTCGACGTACACGTGACAAGTCGCACAGGAGCAGCAGCCGCCGCACTCAGCCTCGATGCCGCGCACGTTGTTCATGATGGCGTTTTCCATCAGGCTGGCACCGTCTTTGGCATCAACAGCACGGTCGGTGCCATCGCGAAGAATGTAATGAATAACCGTCATAAATCGTCCTAAAACAAATCAAAGTACTCGCGGTGTTCCCACTCGGATACGTCAAGATTGAAGCGCGCAATTTCCGCTTCTTTGATGTGGCAAAAATAGTCAACAAAGCCGGGACCCAGTTTCTCAACCAGACAGGCGTCGTTACGCAGGCACTGCAGCGCCTCGCCCAACGACCGTGGCAACAGTTCGGCCTGGGTTTCGTAAGGCACGTCGGCCGACGGCCCGGGGTCGAGTTGACGCGCAATACCGTCAAGGCCGGCGTATAACTGTGACGCCATATACAGATAAGGATTTGCGGTCGGCTCGCCCACGCGATTTTCAATGCGTGTTGCCGACTGGCCCACACCGCCCAGCACACGCAACATGGCAGCGCGGTTATCACGCGCCCACACGGCACGATCGGGAGCCAGCGAAAACGGCCGATAACGGCGGTACCCGTTAATGGTCGGGCTGGCCAGGGCGGCCGCACCACAGGCATGTGTCTTCAGGCCGGCCAGGTACTGCAGGCCCAGCGGGCTTAAATCGGCGCCCTCGACTTGCGGCACAAACGCATTCTGGCCTGTGGCTTTGCTGCGCAATGACTGATGCAAATGCCATCCGCTGGACATCACGTTGGGGATACGCGGGCGACACATGAACGTCGCGTGATAGCCCGCCCGGTAACAGATTTGCTTGATGGCGCTACGCACCAGAATCATCAGATCAGCCGGCGCCAGCCCCACCGTGGGGCTGAAAGTCAGCTCGAACTGACTGGGGCCAAACTCGACCTCGAGCGAACGTAGCGGCAACCCCAACGCCTGCAACTGCACACGAAGCAACTCCATGACGTCGTCCACGCGGTCATATCGCATTTCAGTCAGATATTGCGCGCCATGCGACAGCAGCGATACCGTCGGCGGTGTGCCGGGCTGACCGGAATCGGTCAGGGCCATATTGGGGTCATCCAGCCGGAATACGTGGAATTCGACTTCAAGCCCCGCTACAAATTCGTAGCCCAGCGCATCAAGCTCGTTGACGGCCCGCGTCATGATCTGGCGCGACGACACCGGCGACGGCTGGCCATCGGTGCTGTAAGCATCGCACAGCACCCAGCCAGCTTTGTTGGTCCAGGGCAAAACTCGAAACGTTGCCGGGTCGGCCACAATAGTGAAATCAGACGCACCCTGCATACCGGGAATTTGGTAACCCCCGCTGTTGAACACCGGAAACACCGTTTTATGCGACGTATCTTTAAGCAAGAGCGTCGTCGTCAGGTTGACGCCGTCAGACAACGCTCCTTTCGCTTCAGCGGCGACCAGTGTCTTGCCGCGCAAAATACCGTGCTGATCGGGAAACGCAAAACGCAAGGTTTCGATCTCGCCGGCATCGATGCGGGCGACAAGTTCGGCCGCACTTGCGCGCTGGTCATCGCCCCACAGGCCGTGGCGCTCGACAAAAGAGGCCATGGTTATTCTCCGGCGGGCTCGGTCAGGCGCGCAGCTGCCCAGTCACAAGCCTTGCGGCGTGCCAGGTCGGCCTCTTGCCAATATTGCACGGGGTCAACGCCTGCCTTTTCAATACCGTCGATAGAAGGCGGCCCACTAAAGCCAGAGGCCTGATCGACAGAGATAAGCATGGGTGCATCGCCCCCTTCCAGCGTGCTTTCGATGGCGCGCACCAACTGACGGCGAAACGCCACGATGCCCTTGTCGGTGGTGCCCAGGTGCTCACGGGTGCGGTCTTGAATGGGCCCCTGCGACTCAATCGCCCACTGGTCGTGTACGTTGATGTCAAAGCCCATCCCCGTATAGGTTTGGGTGTTCTGTTCGTCGATGTTGTAGCCGTAGTTGTTACGCTTGTTCTTGCGCGATACGTAATCGGGCAGCTCGTAAAGTTCAAGGCGCTGTTCGCGCATGCGTTTTTTATCGACAGGGCCGGTAAAGCTGGTAAAGATGGCATACCAGTAGCAATGGGTGTCGTCGATCGGCACATGCCATTGCGAAATGGTCATTTCGGCGCTCATGGGGATGACAAACGCCTGCGGGAAGACAACGTTGGTGACGCGCACATGGGTTTGGGCCTGAGGCAGCTTGCGTAAAGCGGTTAACCGAAAGCCATAAGCTGTCGGGTCGACCGAAATATCGGGGCGGTCGTACTCGCGCAGCACACGGGTGATGGGCATATCTGAATCGGCAGAAGCCCCGCGAAACTGTTTGCCATAGCTTTCCGACGTATCTTCGTCTTCGAAGAAACGATGCAAATAAGACGCGTGCGCCGGGTCCATGCCAACCTCAAGCGCCTGCAGCCAGTTGCACTCGATCAGGCCCTTAAAGGCAAAGGTATGCGTGTCGGGTGCGACAAAGCAGTCAAACTCGGGAAATGCGGGCGGCTCGCCCTCGCCGATGTAGGCAAAAATAATGCCGCTACGCTGAACCACCGGATACGCGCGCTGCTTGATACGGGTATGCAGCTTGCTGCCTTCAGGTTCGGCAGGTGTCTCCAGGCAGTCGCCCTTCACATTGAACAACCAGCCATGAAACGGGCAACGCAAACCGCCGTTTTCGATACGGCCATACGCCAGGTCGGCGCCACGGTGCGGACAGTCGCGATCGATGAAGCCCAGTTCGCCCGCTTCGTCGCGGAACAAAACAAACGCTTGGCCCATAAGCCGCACCGGGCGCACGGGGCGCGGCCCTTCGAGCTCGTCGACCAGGGCAACCGGCTGCCAATAGCGGCGCAGCAGCTGACCGGCAGGTGCGCCAGGCCCGACACGGGTGATGAAATCGTTTTGTTGAGCACTAAGCATATAGCCCCCTGAAACAATGGCAATAAATGATGAATACAATTGTATACAACAAGCCATTTTCATCGCAATTTCAGCGCGCCACCATAAAGCAAAGCAAACCAATTAAAATGCTGTTTATTATCAATTACTTGGTTGATTAAATAGCGATTAACAAGGTATTTTTTATTGGTATAAACCCCTAACAAACCGGATGCCATCAGGCCAAAAACAAGCCAATTGCATACAATGATTCAAGACGATTAATGCCAGCACTCGCCCTATAAAGCCCCGGTTAAGCGCGCGCGGCTACGCAACGCCATTGGCCTGTATACAATAACAATGTCCATCAAAAGCCAGACAACATGACCTCCCAACAATCCCGAGTTCTCGTGCAACTGCGCGGCCTGATCCTTAACGGTACTTTTGCGCCGGGCGAGCGGCTGGCCGAAATTCCGCTGTCAGAACGTTTGAACACATCGCGCACACCCGTTCGTCAGGCCCTGGTCTCGCTCGAGCACGAAGGGCTCATCGA
The DNA here is from genome assembly GCF_014237865.1 of Pusillimonas minor. Taxonomy (GTDB): domain Bacteria; phylum Pseudomonadota; class Gammaproteobacteria; order Burkholderiales; family Burkholderiaceae_B; genus Neopusillimonas; species Neopusillimonas minor. The sequence continues at coordinate 67,902 of NZ_JACJUU010000006.1, read as the reverse complement.
GGCCTCGCCGGGCGGCGGTTACCACATGCGCAGTTTCACTATGCAAGATGTGTCCGACGCGATCCGGATGCGCGGGGTCATCGAGGGCTTTGCCGCCCGCCTGCTGGCCGAAAACGGCGCGTCGCGTCGCACCATGAAAATTCTGAAAGACTGCCTGGATGAAGGGGATGCCGTCGTATTCAAGGCCAACATGGACCTTGACGACTATGCGCGTTACGCCCAAATGAACGACCGCTTTCACCAGGCCATTATCGACGGCTGCGCCAACAAGACGCTGGCACGCACTATTGAAACCTTGAACAGCCAGGCTTTTGCTGCAGCCAGCGCAACGTTGCCCATGCAGTCGTCAATGGAAGAAGGCCACGAATGGATGAAGCAGGCTCACCGTACCCACCACGCCATTGTGCAAGCCATTGAAAAGCATCAGGGAAGCCGTGCCCAGGCATTAGGCGAAGAGCACGTAGAAATTGCACGCCAGAACCTGGACTTTGCCATGGAAGACCCAGAACGGGCTGCAAAGATACTGCCGGGGTTTCAGTTGGTGCGGGATTCGGAGAAACTGTTGCGACCCTGACAACCCGAAAAGGGATTGTGACGGGTGCATGCAAGCGTGGGCGTATAGAAGGGGATGCTGCAGTTGGCGCGCCCGACAGGAATCGAACCTGTATCGAGAGCTTCGGAAACTCTAATTCTATCCATTGAACTACGGGCGCGTCAGCCGGCTATTGTAGCGCGTTTACGGCAAAGTTTTTTCAATACCCTGACCCACGCCCTGCAATCGGGCGACACACCCGTTATAATCGCTAACTTAGTTTGATTTACCGATCCAGGCAAGCGCCTTTGTTCCCGTATACGCAGGACTCGAGTATGAACAACACAGAACACCACAACGAAGAAAACCACGAAGGGCATGAAGGCCCCATCAAGACACCCAAACAACTTATTGTCACGGTTGTCCTGTCGTTTATCGTTCCCGTCATCATCATTTTCCTGCTGATTCGCCTGGTCGTATCCAGCGATCTGGTTGGCGCGGGCTCCGACGCCCAAACCCCCGAGGCCATTGCCCAGCGCATCAAACCGGTTGCGGGCTTCGCACTGGTCGACGCCAACGCACCCAAAGTCTTCAAAACCGGCCAGCAAGTCTACGAAACCACCTGTGCTTCGTGCCATAACGCCGGTGTTGCCGGCGCGCCAAAAATGGGCGACAAAGCCGCATGGGCGCCACTGGTCGCTTCGGGCGAAGACACACTGGTTACCAACGCCATCAAGGGTAAAAACGCCATGCCTGCCAAGGGCGGCAACCCCACCCTCGACGACTTCGAAATTCACCGCGCTGTGGTCTACATGGCCAATCAGTCGGGCGCTTCGTTCGAAGAACCCAAAGAGCCCGCCGCCGAAGACAAGGCCGCTGAGGCCGCACCCGCTGCCGCAGCAGCACCGGCGGCCCCTGTAGCTGCTGCCCCTGCGGCTGCCCCGGCCGAAGCGCCTAAAGCCGAAGCCCCTGCAGCCGCCCAAACCGCTGCCGCAGCCCCCGCCTCGGTCGATCCCGCCGGCGAAAAGCTCTACAAATCCATGTGCTTCTCGTGCCACGACATGGGCTTGGCCGGCGCCCCCAAACTGGGCGACAAGGCCGCATGGGCACCCCTTATTGCCACTGGCATGGACACAATGGTTGCCATTGCCATCAAGGGCAAAGGCGCCATGCCTCCTCGGGGCGGCACACAAGCCTCCGACGACGAAATCCGCGCAGCCGTTCAGTACATGGTTTCAAAGTCGCAGTAATCCAGCACGGCCGGGGCATAAAGCGTTCGCATAATGCCAACGCAGCCCCAAACCAGCAAGCCGTTCTTCATAAAAAAAGCAGCCCGAAGGCTGCTTTTTTTGCGTCTGGTTAAAGACTTAACCCACACCCCGACTTAAACCGACACGCACGCGGGTTCGGTGCGAAGCGACACACCCAGTTGAACGCGCCGCTGCAACCACAGGCTGGCGCGGTAACGCATGTCGCCAGTGGTGCGGTGCATGGCCCGCAAAATTTCAAGAATGTGTGCAGCACCCAGGGTGTCGCCCATGCTTAGCGGGCCGCCCATGGGGTAGCCCAGGCCTAACGACACGGCCAGATCAATGTCTTCGGGCGAAGCGATGGTTTGCTGGGCAATGTCGCAAGCCACATTGACGATGGCCGCCACAAGGCGCTGGCCCACAAACCCGGCCGAGTCATCAATAATAGATACCGGCGTGTTGTCGGATGCAAACAGTGCATGAGCCGCATCGCGCCATTGGGGCGAGGTGGCCAACGAGCACATGACAACACGGCGTTTGCCCTGCTCAAGACCAAAGAAGGTGTCCAGTGCAACAGTGCGTTCGCCATCGAGCTGATGGGCGCTGACGACCGATGCCGAGTCTTCGCCATAGGGAGTGACCACCAACAGTGCATCGACGGGCGGTTGCTCGGACGACACTACCGTGGCACCCAATGTTTTAAGCAAACCCAACGCCCGCTTGTGGCCCACCGAATGGTAAGGTGCCACCCACACTTTCAGGCCGGCTGGCAGCGCCGGTACGGCGGGTTCGGCAGGCACTTGCTTTTGGCCATCGGTGTATTTGTAAAAACCTTCACCCGTTTTACGCCCCAACAAGCCGCCGGCAAAACGCACGGCGGTAATTGGCGAGGGGCGGAAACGCGGCTCGTCGTAAAACTGCTGATAGATTGACTCCATGACCGGGTGGGATACATCGAGGGCGGTCAAGTCAAGCAGTTCGAAAGGCCCCATGCGAAAGCCGGCCTGTTCGCGCATGATGGCGTCGATCTGGTAAAACGGCGCGACCGATTCTTGCGCCGTGCGAAGACCTTCGATGTTCAGGCCACGGCCGGCATGATTAACGATGAAACCCGGCATGTCTTTGGCGCGCACCGGCTTGTGGCCCATTTTGCGCGCCAGCGCCATCAGGGCGTCGCCTGTTTCCCGATCGGAGCGCAAGCCGTCGATGATCTCGACCACTTTCATGAGCGGCACAGGGTTGAAGAAATGGAAACCAGCAACACGACCCGGCTTGTCGCAAGCTGCAGCAATGGCCGTAATGGCCAGTGACGACGTGTTGGACGCCAGAATGCAATCAGCCGAAACAATCGCTTCGAGCTGCTTGAACAGGTCGCGTTTGACATCGAGACGCTCGATAACGGCCTCGATGACCAGATCGGCCGACGCCATATCGGACAAGTCGGCACACGCCTGAATGCGGCCCAGCGCTGCAGCGGCGTCGTCGGCCGACAACTTGCCTTTGGCCGAGAGTTTGTCCCAGGTTTGTTGCAGCGCCTCGCGCGCGGCAGAAACCGCTGCTGCGTTCAGGTCGAACAATTTGACGACAATACCCGCCTGTGCCGCAATTTGGGCAATACCGCGGCCCATGGCGCCCGCGCCGACAATACCAATGGTGTTGATTTCTTTCATATCACTCCGTCTCCTGACACGCAGCCGTGGCCACGGTCGTCGAAAATAAAAACTACGATTTGTTCAGTAACTGTTTAAGCATGCCCAGGCGCTCTTTGGGGCTTAGCCCGGCGGCAGTATCGACACCTGCAGCATTCCCGGCCTGAAAACCCATTTCGGCAATAAAGCGGGAAGGTTCACGCACGACGTCTTCGCGCGCACGGCGACGACGCTTGCACCAGCTTAGATTGAGGGTGCGTTGCGCACGCGTAATGCCCACGTACATCAGACGGCGCTCTTCCTGGATCCGCTGGGCCAACGCGTCTTCGCCGGCCGCTGAAGCCGTGTCGTCGTCATCACGACCCAAATGCGGCAGCAAGCCCTCTTCGACCCCCACCAAGAACACGTGGGGGTATTCTAAACCTTTGGACGCATGCAACGTCGACAGTTTAACGGCATCGGGCGCGTCGTCATCGCTGCGCTCGAGCATGGTGACCAAGGCAATATGCTGCACCAGCGCCATCACGTTCAAGTCGTCTTCGATGGCTTTGCGCTTTAACCAGCCCACAAGCTCAAGCACGTTTTGCCAGCGGTTCTGGGCCGGTTTTTCGTCGAGGGTATCGTACAAGAAGCGCTCGTACTGAATGGCCGCCAGCAATTCGTCAAGGATATCGCCAGCCGCTTGGGCACTTTCTTTAGCGGCACGCGTTTGAATCCGCTGAATGAATTCGCCAAACGTTTGCAACGGTTCGAGCTGACGTGCCGACAGGCGATCGGTGGTGCCGATGGAAAAAATCGCTTCGAACAAGGACAGCTGCTGTGCCGATGCATACTCGCCCAGCGCCTGCAGGGTGGCCTGACCGATGCCGCGACGCGGCGTGGTCACCGCGCGAATAAATGACGGATCATCGGCATCGTTGGCAATCAGGCGCAGGTACGACAAGATGTCGCGAATTTCTGCCTTGTCGAAAAAGCTCTGGCCGCCCGACACCGAGTACGGTATGCGCAAATTGCGCAGGGCCTGCTCAAGCACCCGCGCCTGCTGATTGCTACGGTACAAAATAGCAAAGTCGCGCCAATTGGCCTGACGCTCGACCCGCTCGGAGGAAATCCGAAAAGCGACGGACTCGGCTTCGATTTCTTCAGAGTCCATCGCTTTGACTTGTATGGGGTCGCCAACGCCCAGATCGGACCAGAGTTTTTTATCGAACAAATTCGGGTTATGGCTGATAACCTGATTGGCCGCCGCCAGTACGCGCTGCACCGACCTGTAATTTTGTTCAAGCTTGATCAGCTTCAAGCCTGGGTAGTCGGTGGTCAGCTTGGCCAGGTTTTGTACAGTGGCCCCGCGCCAGGCGTAGATGGCCTGGTCGTCATCACCGACGGCCGTAAACATGGCGCGGTCGCCGGTTAGCATGCGCACCAGACGATACTGGCATTCGTTGGTGTCCTGGTATTCGTCGACCAGCAAGTACTGTACACGGGCTTGCCAACGCTGCCGCACCTCGGCATTTGACTCTAGCAACCGGGCCGGCAGGCGTATCAGGTCGTCAAAATCAACCGCCTGGTAGGCCTCGAGGGTCGCGTTATAGCTGCGATACACACGCACGGCCTCGATGTCGCTGGGTGTTAGCGCAATTTTTTCAGCCTGATCAGGCTCGACCAAAGCGTTTTTCCATAACGAGATCGTTTGCTGCACGGCCTTGAGGCGCGCCTTGTCGGTGGTTGCCAACAGCTCCTGGATAATCGCCAGTGCATCGGTAGAATCGAAAATCGAGAACTGCGATTTCAGGCCCACATACGCGGCCTCTTCACGCAAAAACCTGACGCCCAGCGAGTGAAACGTACTGACAGTCAGGCCCTTGGAAACCTTGCGATCAACAAGATTCTTGATGCGTTCGCTCATTTCGCGCGCAGCCTTGTTGGTAAACGTCAGCGCAACAACTTGCCTGCCCGCGTAGCCGCACTCTCGCAGCAAATAAGCAATTTTCTGGGTAATGACGCGGGTCTTGCCACTGCCTGCGCCCGCCAGCACCAGACACGGCCCATTTAAATACAACACGGCCTCGCGCTGCGCCGGGTTCAGATCGACAGGCAACGTGTAGCCCACTGGCATTGACGCATTGTGCGTAAACGTTGTCATCAGATCTCCAGGGGGTCGACTTCAAGATGGCAGCGCACACGATGACGCGTAGCGAGCGCTGCAACATCGGCTGACCAAGTGGTCAAGAAAGCCTGCAACGCCGGACGACTATCGCTCTCGACCAGAAGTTGCGCCCTTTCGGTGTTTGCCACCCTGACCACCCGCAATGGCACAGGGTCGTAACGCGTAACCGCGTCGGAGGTAGGATAAAGCTCGGGCGCGGTATCCGGCAGCGCTGCCGCCTCGGACAAGAAGGCAACGGCCGTCTTGAGCGCGCGGGCCTCGGCGGTTAGCAAGGCCTGATAGGCAAACGGCGGCAAGCCAACGGCCTTGCGCTCTTCGAGGCTGTACCGCGCAAAGCCCTGGTAATCGTGTTTAAGCAATGCCTGGTACACCGGCTGTTCGGGGTAGTCGGTTTGGATAATGACCTCGCCCGCGCCGGCATGACGCCCTGCACGGCCCGCAACTTGCATCAGTTGGGCAAACAAACGTTCGGGTGCACGAAAATCTTGCGCAAACAACATGGCATCGGCATTCAGTACCCCCACCAGCCCCAACTTGGCAAAATCGTGACCTTTCGCCACCATTTGTGTGCCGACCAGAATATCGACCTCACCGGCGTGCACTTGCGCAAACAAGGCTTCGGCGCTGCCTTTCAGGCGCGTACTGTCGGCATCAATGCGTGAAATACGGGCTTGAGGGAACCATTCGGCCAAATGCTCTTCGAGGCGCTGTGTGCCACGACCCATGGGGCGCAAATCCTGGTCGCCGCAGTCGGGACAACGCCGGGGAACGGCGGCATGGTAGCCGCAATGATGGCATTGCAAATGGTTGTGTGCACGCCCGCCCTGGGTGCGATGCAAAATGGTGTAGGCCGTGCAGCGCGGACACTGGCTGACCCAGCCGCAAGAATTGCAACTGACCACCGGCGCATAACCCCTACGATTCAGAAAGATAAGGACCTGTTCTTGCTGTGCCAGGCGCGCTTTGACGGCGTCGAGCAATTGCGGCGAAAACCCATGTTCGAGCGCGAGACGCCGGGTATCGACCAGACGCACCTGCGGCAGCTGAACCGCCCGGGCGCGCTGGGTAAGGCTTAACAATTGATAATGATCACGCTGGGCGTTATGCCAGGTTTCAAGTGACGGGGTCGCCGACCCCAGCACCACCGGCACCTGCAGGTCGTGGCCGCGCCAGACGGCCAGATCGCGCGCCGAGTAGCGCAGGCCGTCTTGTTGCTTGTAAGACGTGTCGTGCTCTTCGTCAACAATAATAAGGCCCAGATCGGGCATGGGTGTCATGATGGACAGGCGCGTACCCAGCAACACCCGGGCTTGCCCCCGCGAGATGCGTAACCAGGCACGCAAGCGTTCGCCATCGGCCAGACCACTGTGAAGTACCGCCAGCAGGCCAGGTTGATCGGCGTTGCCCAGACGCGCACGCAGCGATTGCTCGAACTGTGGAGTCAGATTGATTTCGGGCACCATGAACAGCACCTGGCGCCCCTGAGCCAGAACATGTTGCGCGGCATGCATATACACTTCGGTTTTGCCGCTGCCCGTCACCCCATGCAGCAAAAAAGTTTGATGCCCCTGCGCCCCGGTTATGGCTTGTACGGCATGCGCTTGCTCGGGATTCAGCTGAACCGGCGCGGCGCTGGCCGCGTCGACCACGGCAACCTTGCGTTTCGATTTGTCGACACGCGCAACCGGCCCCCCACGCGCACCTTTACCGGTATACCCCGTTACTTTGCGCAGCGACACCGGCAGTGCCGGCAACATGACTTCGCCCAACGGACGCTGGTAATACCGTGCGGCAAACACCACCAGGCGCATCCAGTCGTCGGGCATGGGGGGCAGATCATCAAGCACGGCATCGACCGCCTTGACACCTTCGGGGGGGATGTCGGGGGCCGCCTTAACCTGCGCCACCATGCCAATCATTTGGCGGCGACCAAAAGAAACAATAACGCGCGTACCTGCATCGACAGGGGTAGGCGCGTAGTAGTCGAACAGCCCAGGCAGAGGGACGTCGAGGGCTACCCCAAGCCAGTAACGCGTGGCTTCGGTCGATTCTTGTGTCGGCACAACGTCAGCATTGATCACATCCGGCCTTGTTTGAAGTTAAAGCAATTTCTAGGATATTTGCAGCCAGGCTTGACAATACAAGCCCTTCTGATGTTTTCAACAAGCCTGTGGATAACTTTGGGGAAAATGCAATTAATAACCCTGGGGAAAGTCAATTAAAGTTAGTACTTAATTTACAGAAATATTTTTATAATTCGAAAAAATAGTAATTAAATCAGAAGGTTATTTAATTTAATTAAATTGTATCTAACATAGCCGCGCTCATTGTGCGGCGCGAAAATATTTGTGCACAACTTAGATAAAAAGCCCGATGAATCGGGCTTGAAGGTTAGATTTGAAGGCGCAAACCAGCACATTGCACTGCAACTAAATGTGCGTTGAATCAGTGCTTTGCGCGACTATGGCTATGGACTTCGTCAACCAGAATACCCACCGCTTCGGGCGGGGTGAAACGATTGATGCCATGCCCAAAGTTAAACACGTGCCCACCCGTACCCACCGGGCCGAAATCGTCGATGACGCGACGCGCCTCGGTGCGAATAGCGGCCTCGGTGCCGAACAAGGTCATGGGGTCGAGATTGCCCTGCAACGCGACCTTGTCGCTAATGCGGCGGCGTGCCTGCGTCAGGTTGACTGTCCAGTCGACGCCCATGGCATCGCAGCCGCACGCGGCGATTTCTTCGAGCCATAGGCCGCCACCCTTGGTAAAGACAATCACGGGAACCTGCCGCCCGTCTTGTTCGCGAATCAGGCCGTCGACGACCTTGCGCGTGTAGGCCAGCGAGAACTGCTGAAACAGGCCGTCGGCCAACACGCCGCCCCAACTGTCGAAAACCATGACGGCCTGTGCGCCGGCCTGAATTTGTGCGTTAAGGTACGCCGTAGTGGCCTGTACGTTGACCTCGAGGATGCGATGCAGCAGATCGGGACGGCTGTACAGCATGGTTTTGATCAGGCGGTAATCGCTAGACCCTTGCCCTTCAACCATATAACAGGCGACCGTCCAGGGGCTGCCGGCAAAGCCAATAAGCGGCACTTTACCGTCGAGCTCTTTGCGAATAAGCGATACCGCGTCAAACACGTACTGCAAGTTGGACAGATCGGGGGCCTGCAGTTTGGCAACATCGGCTTCGGTACGGACGGGGTGCGCAAACTGCGGGCCTTCGCCGGCGACAAAGTCTAACCCCAGGCCCATGGCATGGGGAATAGTAAGAATGTCGGAAAAGAGAATGGCCGCATCAAGGTCGAAGCGCTCGAGCGGCTGCAAGGTTACTTCACAGGCGTATTCGGGATTTTGAGCCAGACCAAGAAACGACCCTGCTTTTGCGCGCGTTTGGTTGTATTCGGGCAAATAGCGGCCGGCCTGGCGCATAAGCCAAAGCGGCGTATAGGGAACAGGCTGACGCAGCAAAGCGCGCAGGAAAACGTCGTTTTTTAAGCTTGGAAAAGACACGGCAATCCTTGAAAGTTAAGCAAGACGATTTTAACCGTCTGGGGAAAAATTGTTTGACGGGTCGGGCCGATACACACTGGCATCGATTTGGTACTTTCGCATGAGGGCCCAGAAGGCACGACGGTGCTTTTGCGCGCCGCGGGCGGCCAAGGCAATGTTGCCCGAGCACGAACCGAGCGCGGCCGCAATGTAGGCCCGTTCAAAGCGCTCGATGACCCGCCCCTTTGCCGCCCTGAACGAGTCTTTACTGGTGGCCGTACGCGTGGCCGCAGCTACTGCATACGCATCGAGCTCGAGCCCGGTACGCTGCAGTATGGTATCGCACAGCTCGTCTTCAGACAGCATGGGCGGCGCATGTGACGCGGATGTCGGCTGGTTGGCACCGGCCACCGGCAAAGCAGCGGGCGCGGCAAACCCACGGCTTGTGCCCGACGATGCAACGCCGCTTGCAGCCAACGGCTGTACCACGTCGTTAAGCTGCAAAGCGACCCTTGACGGCGCGGGTTGCAGCCCATAACGCAACCCACCCCGGCTGACCAGCAATTGCTGAATACGCGCCCGCAATTCGTCGTAGCACAGCGGGAGGCGGATAAAGTCGGCGAGCCCCAGCGACAAGAGATCGTCGATTGCAGCGGCTTTTAGCCCGCTGACGACCGCCAGTGCAGGGGTCTCGCCTTTGGCGCCCGCTCGCGCCGACAGCAGGCGCCGCGCCCACGACAAATTGGAAGCGGTAACGCCGACAATACAAACATCGTATCGTCGCAGCATGACTTCGTTGTCGCGCAGGTACGAGCCTTCGTCAACGTCGGCTGACAACACGTCGCAGCCCACCGGGTGCATGACCAGCCTGCCCCCCAGGTACTCACCAGCATCAAGTGCCGACCAAAAGCCGTCATGCGGTTCCAGCAAGACAGCGCAATCTATACGTTCTCTCATGTATCCCCCTTGATATGAAGAGCCTGTGCTCAGGCCCTGAACGTATCTTAGGGACGTCAGTCACGCAGGACTATTCGGAAATATCAGCACTCGGATACTACGGGCGCAAATAGTTGACAGACGAAAAAAAACGGCCCGAAGGCCGTTTTTTAAGACGGGCAAACGCTTAGTGACGCGAAGAGCGTGCGTTACGAAGCTTTTGTGCTGCTGCAGCCTGTGCGGCCAGCATGGCCAGCTCGGCTTCGACGACAGCAATGTCGGCCTTGTCTTTGGCATTGCGAAGGGCCTCTTCCGCACGCTTGCGTGCTTCGAGTGCCTTGGCTTCGTCGAGGTCTTCGGCACGGATAGCGGTATCGGAAAGCACCGTTACACCACCGGGTTGAACTTCGAGGATGCCGCCGGCCACGAAAACATTGGTTTCACCACTACCATCGGCGAGAACAATCTTTACCGTACCCGGGCGAATGCGCGAGATGAGCGGCGTGTGACCAGGCATGATGCCCAGTTCGCCGGACTCGCCGGGCAGAACCACGAATTTCGCCTCACCGGAGAAAATCGATTCTTCTGCACTGACGACGTCTACGTGTAATGTGGCCATAAGAGTCCCTTTTACAGTGCTTTGGCTTTCTCGAGCGCTTCGTCGATGGAACCAACCATGTAGAAGGCCTGCTCGGGGATCGCGTCGCACTCGCCTTCAACAATCATCTTGAAGCCGCGCAGCGTTTCGGACAGCGGAACGTATTTGCCGGGCGAACCGGTAAAGACTTCGGCAACGTGGAACGGCTGCGACAGGAAGCGCTGGATTTTACGTGCACGAGCAACAGCCTGCTTGTCTTCGGGCGAGAGTTCGTCCATACCCAGAATGGCGATAATGTCGCGCAGTTCTTTGTAGCGCTGCAGTGTTTGCTGAACGCCACGGGCAATCGCGTAGTGCTCTTCACCAACCACTTGCGGGTCGAGCTGACGGCTGGTGGAGTCGAGGGGATCGACGGCGGGGTAAATACCCAGCGCGGCGATGTCACGCGACAGAACCACGGTAGAGTCAAGGTGCAAGAAGGTTGTTGCAGGCGACGGGTCGGTCAAGTCGTCGGCAGGAACGTAAACGGCCTGGATCGACGTAATAGAACCGGTTTTGGTCGAGGTAATACGCTCTTGCAGCTTACCCATTTCTTCGGCCAGCGTAGGCTGGTAACCCACCGCCGAAGGCATACGACCCAGCAGCGCGGACACTTCGGTACCGGCCAGGGTGTAACGGTAGATGTTGTCAACGAAGAAGAGGATGTCACGGCCTTCGTCACGGAATTTTTCGGCCATGGTCAGACCCGACAACGCAACGCGCAGACGGTTGCCTGGAGGCTCGTTCATCTGACCGAACACCATCGCTACCTTCGACTCGGACAGGTTGTCCATCTTGATAACGCCGGCTTCAGCCATCTCGTGGTAGAAGTCGTTACCTTCGCGGGTACGCTCGCCCACACCGGCAAACACCGACAGACCACTGTGTGCCTTGGCGATGTTGTTGATGAGCTCGAGCATGTTAACAGTTTTACCTACACCGGCACCCCCGAACAGACCGACCTTACCGCCTTTTGCGAAGGGGCAAACCAGGTCAATAACCTTGATACCGGTTTCGAGCAACTCGACCGAAGGCGAGAGTTCGTCGAACTTGGGGGCATCTTGGTGAATGGCGCGTGTTTCTTCAGACAGAATGGGGCCGCGCTCGTCGATGGGACGACCGAGAACGTCCATAATGCGACCCAGCGTGCCCTGACCGACGGGCACCGAAATAGGTGCGCCGGTGTTGGCCACAGCCATGCCGCGGCGCAGGCCGTCGGATGAACCCATGGCGATGGTGCGGACGACGCCGTCGCCCAGCTGCTGCTGGACTTCGAATGTCAGACCAGCTTCGGCAAACTTGGAGCTGTCGTCTGCGAGTTTAAGCGCGTCGTAAATTTTTGGAATGCTGTCGCGGGGGAACTGAATATCCACCACGGCGCCGATGCACTGAACGATGGTACCGTTGCTCATGTTTAGTCCTTGCTAAATATCTTTGACGGGATGCCCTTCTGTTTGGTTAAACAGCGGCAGCGCCCCCGACGATTTCTGAAATTTCTTTGGTAATGGCAGCCTGACGGGTTTTGTTGTAAACCAGTTCAAGATCGCCGATGATTTTCTTGGCGTTATCAGACGCTGCCTTCATGGCCACCATACGAGCGGACTGCTCGGATGCCATGTTTTCGGCAACAGCCTGATACACCAGGCCTTCAACGTAACGCTGCAGCAGGTCGTCGATGACCGACTTCGAGTCGGGCTCGTAGATGTAGTCCCAGCCGTACTTCGTGTTCAGGACGGCGTCTTCGGATTTCTCCTGGAACGTGCCCTCGGTTTGGAACGGATCGGACAAGCCGCTGGGCAGGGGCAACAAACGCACAAATACCGGCTCTTGCTTCATGGTGTTGACGAAGCGGTTGGTGGCCAGATATACGGCGTCGATTTTGCCATCGACGAAATCGTCGATTTGTACCTTGAGGGCACCGATAAGACGCTCGAGGTTGGGTTTGTCGCCCAACTGAACTTCTTGGGACACCAGATTGGTGCCGATGCGCGTCAAGAAGCCAAGACCCTTGTTACCCAACGCAGTTGCCTGAACCTTGATACCTTTTTGGTCGAACTCTTTGATGCGGTTCAGGACCAGACGGGTAATGTTGGTATTCAGGCCACCACACAGACCTTTGTCGGTAGAGACAAGCACAATGCCGACGCCTTTCACGTTCGAACGTTCGACCATGAAAGGATGTGTGTAGTCGGGATGCGCTTGCATCAGGTGAGCGGCAATGTCGCGCACCTTGGTTGCATAGGGACGACCAGCACGCATCCGGTCTTGCGCCTTGCGCATTTTGGATGCAGCCACCATCTCCATGGCTTTGGTGATCTTCCGCGTGTTTTGCACGCTTTTGATCTTGGTTCGAATTTCCTTAATTCCGGCCATCGCAATTCCTGTCAGGGCGTTATGGCGGAGCAGGCGTGGCCTGCTCCTGTAGTCCTACGGGCAGCGGGGCTAACCGCCCTGCCACCCTCGCCAGTCAAATTAAAAAGCACCGTGCTTTTTGAACTCTTCAATTGCGGCAACCAGCTCTGCTTCGTCTTCTTTGGACAGTTCTTTCTTGTCTTCGATGCGCTGAACCAGGGCAGCGTTCTTGGACTTGAGCGACTCTTTGAGTGCTTTTTCGAAAGGCAGAATCTGATCGACTTCGAGATCGTCGAGGTAGCCTTTGGTAACGGTGAACAACGAAACGGCCAGTTCCCAGACTTGCAGCGGCTGATATTGAGGCTGCTTGAGCAGTTCAACAACGCGCTTGCCGCGCTCGAGCTGGCGACGGGTTGCGTCGTCGAGGTCGGACGCAAACTGCGCAAACGCAGCCAGTTCGCGGTACTGGGCCAAGTCGGTACGAATACCACCAGCCAGCTTTTTAACGACCTTGGTTTGAGCCGCACCACCCACACGCGATACCGAAATACCTGCGTTAATAGCAGGACGGATACCGGCGTTGAACAAGTCGGTTTCAAGGAAGATCTGACCGTCGGTAATCGAAATTACGTTGGTAGGAACGAACGCGGACACGTCGCCTGCCTGGGTTTCGATGATAGGCAGCGCGGTGAGCGAACCTGTTTTACCCTTGACTTCGCCTTTGGTGAACGCTTCGACGTAGTCGGCGTTAACGCGAGCAGCGCGCTCGAGCAGACGGGAGTGCAGGTAGAAGACGTCGCCGGGGTAAGCTTCGCGGCCGGGAGGACGACGCAGCAACAGCGAAACCTGACGGTAGGCCCAGGCTTGTTTGGTCAGGTCGTCGTATACGATAAGGGCATCTTCGCCGCGATCGCGGAAGAATTCGCCCATGGTGCAGCCCGAGTAAGCAGCCAGGTACTGCATCGCGGCGGAGTCGGAAGCCGAGGCAGCAACAACAATGGTGTATTCCATTGCGCCGTGCTCTTCGAGCTTGCGAACCACGTTATTGATGGTTGAAGCCTTTTGACCAATAGCCACATATACGCAAGTAACGTTCTTGCCTTTCTGGCTGATGATCGTGTCGATGGCGACAGCAGTTTTACCGGTTTGACGGTCGCCAATAATCAGCTCGCGCTGGCCACGACCGATTGGCACCATGGAGTCAATCGCCTTGATACCGGTTTGAAGCGGCTGATCGACTGATTGACGTGCAATAACGCCGGGCGCAACCTTTTCGATGATGTCGGTGTGCTTGGCATTGATGGGGCCTTTGCCGTCGATGGGAGCGCCCAGGGCGTCTACCACGCGACCGCGCAGTTCGGGGCCAACGGGTACTTCGAGAATGCGGCCGGTTGTTTTAACCGGATCACCTTCGGAAACACCGGTGTAGTCGCCCAGAATAACGGCACCCACGGAATCGCGCTCGAGGTTGAGCGCCAGGCCGAAGACGTTATTGGGGAATTCGAGCATTTCGCCCTGCATTACGTCGGACAAGCCGTGAATGCGGGTGATACCGTCGGTCACGGATACGACCGTGCCTTGTGTACGTACGTCGGTAGACGCGCCCAAGCCTTCGATGCGGCTTTTCAACAGCTCGCTGATCTCTGACGGGTTAAGTTGCATGTTCAGACTCCTGAATCCTGTTATATGGCTCGCTTAGGCGGCCAGCGTGTCGCGCATGCGGGCCAACTGGGCCTGCACAGAAGTATCGAGTACCTGGTCGCCAACGATCACGCGGACACCACCGATAAGGGCGGAGTCGACGGTGACAGATGGCTTGAGCTTGAGGCCAAACTTTTTCTCGAGACCGGTTAAAAGCTCTTGAACCTGCGAATCGCTCAGCTCGAATGCGCTGGTGATTTCGGCAAGTGCGGTGCCCTCGAACTGGTTTTTCAACAGATCGAATTGCTGTGCAATTTGGGGCAACAGCAAAATGCGCCCGTTTTTGACCAGCAGTTCGATGAAATTACGTGCCGCATCTGACAGGGGTGATTTGATCAGCCCTGTAAACAGTTCGATGCGCTGATCGTTGCTAAGACGCGGATCAGTCAGTGCTTCGCGCACGTCGTCAAGGCTTGCCACTTCGGCAAGCTCGTTAACCAAACCCGACCAGGAAGCCAAGGCGTCCTGGTTGCCCTTGGCCGTAGCGAAAAGCGCTTCGGCGTAGGGTCGGGCAATAGTCGATAATTCAGCCATGGCCTTGCCCTAATATTAGAGTTGTGCCTTGAGCTGATTTAACAGCTCGGCGTGTGCCTGTGCATTGACTTCTCGTTTGAGAATCTGTTCTGCACCCTTAACAGCCAAGTTTGCAACGTCGGCACGAAGCCCGTCGCGCGCACGCTGAACTTCTTGTTCGGCGTCTTGCTTGGCCTGCGCAATGATTCGAGCCTTTTCAGCTTCGGCTTCACGACGAGCTTCGTCGATGATGGCCGCGGCTTGCTTTTCAGCTTCGAGCATGCGGGCGTGATTCTCGGATTTGGCAGAGGCCTCGATCAGACTGATACGTGCCTGGGCCTGGGCCAAATCGGCCTTACCCTTGTCGGCAGCTGCAAGACCATCGGCAATTTTCTGACGGCGATCTTCGATTGCTTTTGTCAAAGGTGGCCATACGAATTTCATCGTAAACCAACCCAAAACAAAAAACACGATCATCTGAAAAAAGAGAGTCGCGTTTAAATTCACGGTCGTGTCCCTTTAATACCACAAGTGCCCGCAGCGATGCTGCAAAACACCCAATGTCCAAGTCGCGAGCAGCGCCCTGCGGCACTGCCTACGACTACTTAGCCCACCCGTACTGGCGGGCGTATTGTTGCTTAGCCGACGAAGGGGTTGGCGAAAGCGAACAACATGGCGATACCAACACCGATCAGGAACGCAGCGTCGATAAGACCAGCCAACAGGAACATTTTGGTTTGCAAAGCGTTCATGAGCTCGGGTTGACGAGCCGAAGCTTCGAGATATTTACCACCCATCAAAGCGATACCGATCGAGGCGCCAAAAGCACCCAGGCCAACAATAAGACCGCAAGCCAGAGCAACGAAAGCAACGTTGGTCATAACAACTCCTTGGTTAAAAAACCTTGTGTAATCAAAAAGCCAAAAAGAAAACTGCTTTGCAAGAAAACCTTGCGCCCCGAACAGCTGCCCCCGGATGAGAGCAACTGCGCCGGAAATTTATTAATGGTCTTCGTGAGCCAAACCGACATATACAAGCGCCAACATCATGAAAATGTAAGCCTGCAATACGACGATAAGGATGTGGAAGATTGCCCACACGGAACCGGCCAGAACATGACCAATACCCAAACCGATACTTGCACCATTAAAGCCTGTCCACGCACCACCCAGCAGAGCGATAAGCATGAAGAGCAATTCGCCGGCAAACATGTTACCGAACAACCGCATTCCCAGCGACACGGTTTTGGCGGCATATTCCATCAGGTTCAACAGAACGTTGAACGGAACGAGGAGCAGACCAACAAAGCCATGGGCGTGGAAGGGAGCTGTGAACAGACTTTTTACGAAGCCGCCACCGCTCTTGATTTTGATGCCGTAATAGATAGTGAGCAGCAACACACCCAGGGACATACCCATAGGCACGTTGAGGTCGGCTGTTGGCAGAATGCGGTGGTAATACAGCGGGTCGCCATGCTCGGCGCCAACGCCTGTCATTTTGAAGATCCAGGCCAGCAAGTCGACGGGCACCAGATCGAGGGCATTCATGAGAATGACCCACAAGAAAACGGTAAGTGCCAGCGGTGCCACAAAACGGCGTGTAGCTTCGCTGGGGATAATGCTTTTGGATTCTTGTGCGACCATGTCGACAAGCATTTCGACAGCGGTTTGAAAGCGACCCGGAACGCCGGCACTGGCGCGACGCGCGGCCGACCACATGGCCAACACGACAATAAGACCCATAAGAATGGACCAGAACAACGAGTCGTAGTTGATGACCGAGAAATCGGCGATAGTCGATTGCTTCTCGCCGAGGCCATTCAAATGCACTAAGTGGTGCTGAATATAATAGGACTGTGGCGAAATATCACTAGCAGCAGCCATTTGAACCCTTACCCTGTTGACTATATAACGAGCACGATGCCGCTTGGCACGACACCGCACATGAATTTTTGCACCACACTACGGCAGCTTGCTGAACATTAGCAAAAGCACGTAGCCCTTAAGTACCATGACCAGCCCAAAAATAAGCGCCGGCCAAACCAGCCACGCCTGCGCCAGATAAACACCCAGCACCAGCAACGCAACTGCACCACCCAGCTTGATGAGCTCGCCGAGCAGAAACCCTGCCGGGTTGGCAGGACGACCCATAACCAGGCCGACCAGCAAGCGCAACGCAAACAACGCATTGGGCACCAGGTAAGCCGCAGCACCCAGCAAAGCCGAGGCACCGGCATACACGCCCGCTACCAGCCAGCACACCACAACGGCAACAGCCGCCATGACTGCCTGGGCAACCAACGCCCGCAAGAGACCTTTTTTGGCCTTGGCCTGCAAGCTGGCTTTTTGTGCTTCGGTTAGCTGCACTGCAGCACCAGAGCCCGGGGATTTTACCTGATTAGCGGATGACACGTTGGGGTAAACCTTATTGGGGTAACCGCAAACCTGCCTGCGCATTCCCGCTGTTGTTTGTTAAGCGTCAAACCCGCAGAGTATAACTTTATTTTTTAAGCGTAAGCAAATCGTAAGGTAGCCCGCCTATGACGACTGGCGGGCCTTTGGCTGCTATTCGTGCTTGAACTGGGGCTGACGCTTTTCGATGAAGGCGTTCATACCCTCTTTTTGGTCGTGGGTTGAAAACAACGCATGAAAATTGCGACGCTCGAAGAGCAGGCCTTCGTTGAGCGGCGCCTCGTAGGCACGGTTTATCGCCTCTTTGGCCATCATGACCGAGGGCAATGACATAGCGGCAATGACGGTGGCGGCTTCGAGCGCTTCGTCGAGCACGCGATCGGAAGGCACAACACGCGACACCAAGCCTGCGCGCTCTGCTTCGGCGGCGTCCATCATGCGGGCCGTCAGGATCATGTCCATAGCCTTGGCTTTACCCACTGCACGTGGCAAGCGTTGGGTGCCGCCAAAGCCCGGAATAATGCCAAGCTTGATTTCGGGCTGGCCAAATTTTGCATTTTCACCGGCAATGATGAAGTCGCACTGCATGGCCAGCTCGCACCCGCCGCCTAAAGCAAAACCCGACACCGCCGCAATAATCGGCTTGCGTACGCGACGCAGATATTCCCACTGGTGGCCCAGGTAGTCTTGTTTATAAACGTCGGTATACGACCAGTCTTTCATCGCCGCAATGTCGGCGCCTGCAGCAAAGGCCTTTTCGCTGCCTGTGATGACAATAGCGCCGATATTGTCATCGGCATCAAACGCCTTCATGGCATTGGCCACTTCGTCAATCACCTCGTTGCTCAGAGCGTTAAGGACTTTGGGGCGATTCAGTGTCAAAAGACCGACCCGGCCGCGTGTCTCGACCTTGACCAATGGCTCACTCATGCTGACTCCTTGCAAAGTAATATATGCGTTATGAATGCAAAACCATTACTTTACCGCTTAATTCCTGCCGACCCGGCCGGCCATTATTTTTCGGTCGAGCTGACCCTGCAAAACCCAAACCCCGAGGGGCAAGTGCTCAGTCTGCCCGCGTGGATTCCGGGCAGCTACCTGATTCGCGATTTTGCCCGACACATTGTGAATATCGCCGCCAATGTTAATGGCCGCCGTGTCGACATACAAAAAATATCCAACCACAGCTGGCGCTGTGCCCCCTGCAAGGGCCCGTTAACCGTGCAGTACACCGTTTACGCCTGGGACTTGTCTGTGCGCGGCGCACACTTCGACGAAACCCATGCCTTTTTTAATGGCACCAGCGTTTTCCTGGCGCCCGAAGGGCACACGCACCTTGAATGCCTGGTCGACCTTAAGGCGCCCGCGCACCGGGCCGACTGGAAGGTGTACACCAGTTTGCCCGAAGCCGATGCATCGCAATACCCCGGGGCGGCCAAACTGCACGGCTTTGGGTTGTATTGCGCCCCCGACTACGACGCCCTAATTGACCACCCCGTTGAAATGGGTACGCCGAAAGTCGCCCAATTCAAAGCCCATGGCGCCGAACACGAACTCGTATTCACCGGCATCGCCCCAAACCTGGACTTGGATCGCATCACCGCAGATGTCCAGAAAATATGTGAGACCCAGATCAGCTTTTTTGAGCCCGAGACTCATGCGGCGCCTTTTCTGGACAGCAGCAACCGTTATGTATTCATGACCATGGTCACTGGCGATGGGTATGGCGGCCTCGAACATCGCGCTTCGACTGCGCTGATGACTTCGCGCAACGACCTCCCCGTTGCCGGGCAAACCAACCCTCCCGATGGCTACACTAACTTCTTGGGCTTGGTCAGCCACGAATATTTCCACACCTGGAACGTCAAGCGCATCAAACCCGCGGCCTTCGTGCCCTACCAGCTCGACCGCGAAAACCACAGTCGCCTGCTTTGGGTATCCGAAGGCTTTACGTCGTACTACGACGACCTGATGCTGCTGCGCGCGGGCCTTATCGACGAAGCCAAGTATTTCGGCCTGCTCGCCAAAACCATCGACACCGTCACCAAGGCCCCCGGCCGTCTGATGCAGTCGGTGGCCGACAGCTCCTTCGACGCCTGGACACGTTTTTACAAGCAAGACGAAAACGCCACCAACGCATTGGTCAGCTACTACAGCAAAGGTTCACTCATTGCCCTGGGCCTCGACCTTTTTATTCGACACGCCTCAAGCGGGCACGCGTCGCTTGACGATGTCATGCGCTTGTTGTGGGGCCGTTACGGAAGACACTTTTACACCGGCACACAAAGCGGTATTGATGAAAACGCCATGGTGTCATTAATACACGAGGCCTGCGGCGTCGATGTTGCCGACTTTCTGGCGCGCCATGTCGATGGCTGCGAAGATGTGCCGCTGCAAACACTGCTGGCCAACGCCGGTATTTTGCTCGAGCGCACAACCGCCCCCGAGACGCCATCGCTTGACGTACGCACGCGTGCAAGCCAGGGGCGTATTGAGCTGGCCAGCGTGATCAATGGCGGCGCCGCCCATCAGGGCGGGCTGTCGGCCGGCGACCAACTGGTGGCCATTGGGGGGTTACGCGTTGCCGACACCGGCGACATCGACCGGCTTTTACGCGCCTACAAAGCCAATGACACCGTTAGCGTGCATGTGTTCCGCCGCGATGAACTTCGCACTTTTAATGTATGCCTTAACCCAGCACCCGCAGGTTGGGCAATAAAGCGCAAATAAAGAATTTTCTAGCCATGACTGATCGCTCTGAAGCTCAAAAAATCGTCCTGATTACCGGCGCCGCAAAGCGCCTGGGCCGAGAAGTCGCGCTCAAGTTCGCCCGGTCGGGCTGGGGCGTTGCCATCCACTACAACCGGTCTGGCGCAGATGCCGAACGCACCCTGGCCGAACTTCAACAAATGGGCGTGCGCTGCACGGCGGTTGGCGGCGATCTGGCCAACCCGGAAGCCCCGCTTGCCGTGTTCAAGCAAACCCTCGATGCCCTGGGTCAGGTCGACGCCGTTGTCAACAACGCATCGTTGTTCGAGTTTGACGACCCAAAAACATTCTCGGTGGCGTCGCTACAGGCGCACATCATGCCCAATCTGGCCGCCCCGCTGTTGCTGGCACAACAACTTGCCGCGCATATCGAAACCCGCCCCAACGCCCAGGGCGTCATCGTCAACCTGCTCGATCAAAAGCTCTGGAGCTACAACCCCGACTTTTTTTCGTATACGCTGACCAAGGCCGCGCTCCAGGCCGCAACCACGATGCTTGCCCAGGCGTTCGCCCCCCGCTTACGTGTGGTGGGCGTCGCGCCGGGCCTGACACTACCCAGTCACCTGCAAACCGAAGCCGATTTCGAACGCACACACGCGCTGTCGCCACTGGGCAAAGCCAGCAGCCCGGAAGACATTGCCCGCGCCATTTTATTTGCGGCCGAAACGCCCAGCATGACGGGCACGTCTATTGTGGTCGACGGCGGTCAGCACTTGCTTGGCCTGCAGCGCGACTTTAGCTGCTTATAATCTGTTTTCTTACGCCAACCTGCGTTGGCTGCGGCCCCGTACCGCCGCCAACCCTTACGCCACTACTCATGCTTACCCGCCGGATCTACTTTTCGCAGCTCGCCCTTGATGCCCACATTGGCATTCTGGAACACGAACTGCGTGCCACCCAGCCCCTTCACATCGACGTAGAGCTGGACGTCGACATTCATCAGCCTGTCGACGACATGAATATCCAGACGGTGCTTGATTACCGCCTGGTGCGTGCCGCCATTGTGCAAGAGTGCACCCAGGCCCATGTACATCTTATTGAAACCCTGGTCGAGCAGGTGACCGAGCGGCTGCTGCGCGATTTCCCGGAGATCAAGCACATCAAGCTGCGCATCAGCAAACCCAATGCGTTTTCCGACTGTGCAGCCGTAGGCATCGCCATCGAACGAAGCCGCCAAAACTGAACACCATGAACACTACAGCAACCCCGGACACCGCCTCCGTCGACACCCCGCGCGAGCCGCGCAAAATGAGTGTCAGCGAAAACAAACTGACCAAACGCCTGATCCGCGAAACAGGCCGCGCCATTATCGATTTCAATATGATCGAAGCCGGCGACAAAGTCATGGTGTGTCTCTCGGGCGGAAAAGACTCTTACGGCCTGCTCGACCTGCTGCTCATCCATCAGTCGCGCGCACCGTTCAAGTTCGACATTGTGGCGGTCAACCTCGACCAGAAACAGCCCGGCTTCCCCGAGCACGTTCTGCCCGAATACCTGACACGCGTCGGCGTGCCGTTCCACATCGAAAACCAGGACACCTATTCGGTCGTGACGCGTGTGATCCCCGAGGGTAAAACCATGTGCTCGTTGTGCTCGCGCATGCGCCGGGGCATTTTGTACCGCGTGGCCAAAGAGCTGGGCGCGACAAAAATTGCATTGGGCCACCACCGCGACGACATTCTGGCCACGTTCTTTTTGAATCTGTTTTACGGCGGGCGCATGAAGGGCATGCCAGCCAAGCTCAAGTCAGATAATGGCGAACACATCGTGATCCGGCCTTTGGCTTACGTGCCCGAGAAAGACCTGATTGCCTACGCCAAACTGAAAGAATTCCCGATCATCCCTTGCACCTTGTGCGGTTCACAAGAGAACCTGAAGCGCCAGGAAATCAACCGCATGATCGCCGAATGGGATCGCAAGCTGCCGGGCCGGTCGTGGAATGTATTTGCCGCGCTGGCGCATGCGGTACCGTCACACCTGATGGATAGCCGTATCTTTGATTTTGCCGGCCTGAAAGCCGATGGCGCTGCAGACGAAGACGGCGACAAGGCGTTTGATACCGAGGATTTCAGCGACGCGCTGGCCGCCTTCAGCGATGATGACGACGAGACGGACACCAAAACGCAGACAAGCCGCAGCAGCCCCAAGGTTATCCCGCTAAACGTAGTAGGCGACCTGCAAAAACTGGGCTAAGGCCCACGGCGTCAGGTGCCTTCCCAGCGGGGGCCCTGCACGTCGATACCCACCAGTTCAAGCACACGGGCCACCGTGTGGTCGACCATCTCTTCGATGGTTTTGGGGTGATGATAAAACGCCGGCAATGGCGGGAAAATGACGCCCCCCATTTCGGTGACAGACGTCATGTTGCGCAAGTGCGCCAGATTCAGCGGCGTTTCGCGGACCATAAGCACCAGACGCCGGCGCTCTTTAAGGGTGACGTCGGCGGCGCGGGTAATGAGGTTGTCGGAGAACCCGTGCGCCACAGCGGCTAGCGTACGCATGGAACACGGCACCACAACCATGCCGGCTGTGTCGAACCCGCCACTGGCCAGCGTCGCGCCAACATCGCGAAAGCTGTACACGCGATCGGCCATATCGTGCACGGCCTTGCGATCGAGATCGAGCTCGTACTTGATATTTAGCACGCCCGATGGCGAAACCACTAAATGGGTTTCGATATCGGGCGCCTTTTCGCGCAGCGTTTGCAGCATGCGCACGGCATAAATAGAGCCTGTCGCCCCGGTAATGCCGACAACCAGGCGACGCTTGTTAGCCAAGTGCGCCTGCTTCTTTCAGTGCCGTTACCAGTTCGCCGGACTCGTGCATTTCGGCCAGAATGTCGGAGCCGCCGATGAACTCGCCGGCAACGTACAACTGGGGGATGGTTGGCCAGTTCGAATACTCTTTAATGCCCTGACGGACTTCTTCGTCTTCAAGAACATTGACGGTCACCAGTTTAGTCACGCCGGATGCCTTCAGAATTTGAATGGCACGACCCGAGAACCCGCACTGCGGAAATTGCGCCGTACCCTTCATGAACAACACGACGGGGTTGCTGGTAACGGTTTCCCGGATGAAATCTTGAACTTCGCTCATGGTGCCCTCTAAACAGTGGAATTGTGTCTATTATAAATAGCCGCCGGAAATCCGCTCGATACCGGCCAGGTCACGGCGGCTTTCGACCCGCTGGAAACCGGCCTGAGCCAGCAACTGCCTGACGTCGGCACCCTGATCCCAGCCATGTTCAAGCCACAGTGCCCCACCCTCGGCCAGCCAGGCAAGCGCGCCTTCGACGATGCGGACCAGAGCCTGCAAACCGTTGGCGTCGTCTGTCAGGGCGCTGCGCGGTTCGAAGCGCAAGTCGCCTTGGGCCAGGTGCGTGTCGTCGGCCCGAATATACGGCGGATTTGAAACAATTAAATCGAAAGGGCTGGTCTCGGCCGGCAGCGCCTGGTACCAGTCACCCTCGAAAAACTGTACTGCGGCCCCCAACTGCTTTGCATTGGCATGCGCAACCTGCAGCGCCTGGGGGCTTGAATCTGTTGCCGTAACGCTGGCCCGCGGGTACGCCAAAGCAACAGAAATCGCAATAGCGCCGCTACCCGTCCCGAGGTCGAGCACACGCGGCTGGGCGACAGACTTGCCCTGCAAAATGTCGAGTGCGGTTTCAACCAGCACCTCGGTGTCGGGACGCGGTATAAGCACCGCCGGCGTTACCTGAAAGTCGTGCCCCATAAATTCGCGCGTGCCCAAAATATAGGCCATGGGCTCGCCGGCTTGTCGACGTGCCATCAGTGCCTGAATGTTGGCTACGGCGTCTTCTGGCAGCGGGTCGGTATCGTGGGCCACCAGCCAGGCGCGCGACACCCCCAGCACCTGCTGCAACAGCATCTGCATTTCAAGACGCGGCAAGGGTGAGTCGCGAAGCAAGTCGCGCACACAGCTCATGCCGATCAGGCCTCGCTCATGGCGGCCAGCAAATTGGCCTGATGCTCGGCCAACAGGGTATTGGTCAACTCGTCCAGGTCGCCTTCCATAATGGCGCCCAGTTTGTAGAGTGTCAGGTTGATACGGTGATCGGTCACCCGCCCTTGCGGGTAGTTGTAGGTACGAATGCGTTCGGAGCGGTCACCCGAGCCCACCAGGCTTTTGCGCTCGGCCGCCTCTTTGCTTTGCTGCGCCTGCACCTGCTGGTCTTTCAGGCGCGCTGCAAGTACCTGCATGGCCTTGTCTTTATTACGATGCTGGGAGCGATCGTCTTGACACTCAACGACCAGCCCGGTGGGCAAGTGGGTAATACGCACGGCCGAATCGGTTTTATTAATGTGCTGCCCACCCGCGCCGCTGGCCCGGAAGGTGTCAATACGCAAATCAGACGGGTTAATCACAATATCGGTGACCTCGTCGGCTTCGGGCAACACGGCCACGGTACACGCCGAGGTGTGAATACGGCCCTGGGTTTCGGTTGCCGGTACGCGCTGCACACGATGCGCGCCGGACTCAAATTTCAGCTGACCATAAACGCCGTCGCCATCCAGGCGCACAATGACTTCTTTGTAGCCCCCCACTTCTGACGGGCTTTCAGACATGAACTCGACCTTCCAGCCTTTGGTCTCGGCGTAACGGGTGTACATGCGCAACAGGTCGCCGGCAAACAGCGCACTTTCGTCACCGCCGGTACCCGCGCGAATCTCCAGAAACACGCTACGGCCGTCGTCGGGGTCTTTGGGCAGCAACAAGACCTGCAGGCTGTCTTCCAGGGCCGCAATACGCGCTTTACCCAACTTCAGTTCTTCTTCGGCCATGTCACGCATGTCGGGGTCGGCAAGCATGTCGGTGGCGGACTGCATGTCGCCTTCGACAGAGACATAGGTTTCGAATTCGCGCACCACGGGCTCGAGCTCTGCGCGTTCGCGCGACAAGCGGCGGAACTTGTCCATATTGCCGGCAATTTCGGGCTCGGCAAGCATGGCATCAATTTCTTTGAGTCGACGAGCGAACTGCTCGAGTCGATCGCGCATGGAGTCTTTCATAGGGAAAAGAAAAAGGAAAGTTGGAAGGCGCGGCGCAGCAAAGGACCCGTAGGGTCGCTAACGGCGGCGTTCTGCGTCGGGCAGCAAACGGGGAAGCAAGTCGAGCAATTGCTGACGCTCGGTGTCTTCGCTGCGGTTCAGGGCTGCAAGCGACCCGTGGATGTATTTTTGAGTGAGGCTGTGCGCGAGCTGCTCGAGCACGGCTTCGGGAGATTGGCCTTTGGCCAGCAGACGGCGGGCACGCTGCAGCTCGACGTCTTTGAGCTGCTCGGCCTTTTGATGAATGTCGACAATGGTGGGCACAATTTCTCGGTTGTGCAGCCAGTGCATGAAATTTTGCACACGGGTTTCGATGATGGCCTCGGCCTGCACGACCGCAGCGCGACGGGCATCGGTGCCGCTTTGCACCATGCGCCCCAGGTCGTCGACCGAATAAAGGTAAACATCGTCGAGGCGCCCGACTTCGGTTTCGATGTCGCGGGGCACGGCCAGGTCGACCATGACCATGGGCTTATGACGGCGAATACGCGTGGCGCGCTCGACCATGCCCAAGCCCAAAATGGGCAAGGAGCTTGCCGTACAGGACACAACGATGTCGAAGTCGGCCAGGGACGCGGGCAAGTCGGACAGCTTCATGGTTTTGGCCATGAAGCGCGATGCCAAGGCTTCGGCGCGCTCGGCCGTACGGTTGGCGACCGTCATTTGTGCCGGTTCGAGCGCGGCAAAGTGGGTGGCGCACAGTTCGATCATTTCGCCGGCACCGATAAACAGCACGCGGGTTTGCGACAGGTCGCCAAACACGCGTTCGGCCAGGCGAACGGCCGCAGCGGCCATAGACACTGAGTGCGCACCAATGGCGGTTTGCGAGCGAACTTCTTTGGCAACCGAAAAGGTGCGCTGGAATAGCTGATGCAACAAGGTGCCCAACGAGCCGGCCTGTTCGGCGGCGCGAACGGCATCTTTCATCTGGCCCAAAATTTGAGGTTCGCCCAGCACCATGGAATCGAGCCCGCTGGCCACACGAAACGCGTGGCGCACAGCTTCGTTTTGCTGGTACTGGTATAGGTGCGGCTGCAAGCTGCGCGATTCAAGCTTGTTGAATTCGGCCAGCCAGTCGGCCAGGCCCGCCGACACATGCGGTTCGGCAGCACAGTAGATTTCGGTGCGGTTACAGGTAGACAAAATGGCGGCTTCTTTGACCGACGCGCCAAACGCCGAGCGCAAACCATCGATAGCCGGCTTGAGAACCTCAAGCGGCATAGAGACACGCTCGCGCACCGATACGGGCGCCGAGACGTGGTTCAGACCGAAGGTAATGACGTCTACTGACATAATTGGGCTGTAAAAAACAGCTAACCGACACAACCGCTCATTATACCCGGGCAAGGGGAAAACCCTGAGAACCGAGTTACGTTTAAGGATAAAGACAGTTTATTTAAAATAAAAAGCGTTGCCCAAAGCACACATTTTTTTTTTGGTGTATTATTCTGCCTTCACCAGATGGCCTGGTAGCTCAGTTGGTAGAGCAGCGGATTGAAAATCCGCGTGTCGGTGGTTCGATTCCGCCCCAGGCCACCATTCTGCTGTTCCAGCACGGTTCAAAACCTCCCAAATCTTCAAAAAATCAATGTCTTAGGCGCAATTCGCTGCCCAGGACGTCTCACTGCGCGCCGCTACATCCCGAGTTTGTCTGTACCCCAGTTTGTACCCCACAATGGTTTCGTCATTAACGGCCTCTGGGGGTACAAGTCATGGGCTTACTGAGCGAGACTCAGATCAGAGCGGCCAAGCCCGGCCCAAAAGAATATCTGCTGAACGACGGCGACAACCTTTACCTGCGCGTTCGAGCGACAGGCAAGGCATGGATCTATCGGTACATGAGACACGGCAAGCCGGTGAAGCTGGGCATGGGGCCGTATCCGGGCGTCACGCTGGCCCAGGCTCGGATCAAGGCAAACGAGGCAAACAGCCTACGTGCCAACGGTCAGGACCCCAAGGACGTTCGTGACCGCGAGGAAGAACTGGCCCGGACCGCCCGCCTTCAGACTTTTGAACTCATGGCCCGTGCGTGGCACAAGAGCGCTAGCAAAGACAGGCATTGGTCCGATGCGTACTCGCACAGGATCATCCGGCACCTGGAGCTTCATGTATTTCCTTGGGTGGGAGACAAGCCCATCGACGCCATTCTGCCTACGGAGATTGTGTCATGCCTGCACCGTCCTAAAGATCGCGGCAACCTTGAAACTGCGCAACGGATACGTGAGGTCATTCAGCACATTTATCAGTACGCCGTAGACCTTGGCACATTGGAACCGGCAAAGAACTTCGTAAACAGGTACACAGGCGGGCTGCCTTCGCCCCGTGGCCGACATTACGCGGCCATCACTGATCCAGCTCAGCTCGGTCAACTCATGCGAGATATCCGCAACTACCATGGCAACTTCATCACATGCTGCGCGCTACGGCTGGCACCCATGCTGTTTCAGCGGCCTGGTCAAATCCGCTTTGCAGATTGGGAAGACATCAATTTAGAGGTTGAACTCTGGCGCTGCCCACCTGAAAAGATGAAGATGCGCGAATGGCAGAAACGCGATAGCCGCACACCGGCACACATCGTCCCCCTGCCACGCCAGGCATTGGAGATTCTTGAGGAACTGCATTCGCTCACTGGTCCAACCGGCCCAGTCTTCCGCAGCATGTCACGCCGCTCGGAAACCAGCCGGTATATCAGCGAAAACACCATCAACGTCGCCCTGCGTACCATGGGTTACGACACCAAGGAACAGATCACTGGTCATGGTTTCCGCGCCACGGCTCGCACCATGATTCGGGAACATCTGGGCTGGGACCCGGATGTCATCGAGCGCCACTTGGCGCATACATCCGATGAAGAACTCGGCAGCAGCTATGACCGCGCAGAATTCATCGCCCAGCGGAAAACCATGGTCCAGCAATGGGCCAACTTTCTGGATGAACTGGAAGCTGGCAAGCTGCCCCAGCCGGAGAGCAAAGTCCTGCAGTTCATACGCGAACGGCCCAAATCAAAGCTGCGATTTGGCACCTGAACGCGAATAGAAGCAGCGGCGGACTTTTGGCGGTAGCTCACCTCAAACAGGATATCTCCATGAACGAACCTCTTTCCGAGGTCATCCGTATTCGGGTGACCCCGTCTCATGCTGCACGCCTGGGCGAAGCAGCCGCCTTGTCTGGGCTGTCCCTCTCTAACTATGTAAGGCGGCGGCTTTCCGCCGACGATACGCTGCAGGAAGAACTGACGCTGCTGCGCAAAGTCGTGGCTGATCTGGGCCAACTGCGCGATACCCGCCTGGCCGCCATCGAAAGCGCCCATCTGCTGCGGGCCATGGCCAAGCCCGAACATCTCGCCATCGCACAACAGACGCTGCAGCAGCGCTGATTCTCCAGGCCGACAGGCCGCACGCTCTACCCCTCTCCCGGAGACTTCCTCATGCACACTCTTCCCGCCCTGCGGGCTGGGGCGCTGGCCCTTGCCTGCGCCCTGACTCCTGCTGCCCATGCAAACGGCACCATTGAGCTACTGACCGGCATCCCCCGACTGGCCTGCGAAGCGACGCTATGCCTGTCTTCCAGCCTGCGTCCTGGTGAGTGCAGCCCTTCGCTGGATCATTATTTCGATATCAAAAAATACAACAAACGCGGCCTGGACTGGTCTGCGACGGTCGCAGCCAGACGGGCTTTCCTATCTGAATGCCCCGCTTCCGGCGAAAATGGTATGGCGCAGCGTATCGACGCCATTTCTCGAGGGGCAGGCAAATGTGATGCGGACTTTCTGAACAGCAGCTACGCCGGTACGGCCTACAAATGGCGCGAACGCGGCTACCGCTACGGCGGCGACAGCTCCGAACCCGTCTACGAAGTGCATCCGCTTCGCACGGTCACGCTCACACAGCTCCCCGCCTATTGTGTGGTCTACAACGATCACGCCTGGACCTATGAACTGTCTGTCCGGTACGTGGGAAGGCCGGCCATGGGCGGCTACTGGATCAAGTCCGAAGATTACGAAGCGGCTCAGGCCAAGTGGGAAGCGGAACACACTGGGCAGTGGGCCAACGGCTGGAACTTCTCTCTGACCGACCCCAGGCACCGCAGCGACAACTGAGGACGCCGCCATGCTTACAGAACTCGCCGCCCTGGCCCTGGCCTGCGCTCCCGATATTCACCCGGTCACATTACATGCCGTGGTCAAGCATGAATCCAGGGCGCAACAGTACGCCATCGGCGTCAATCGCAAGGGCCACCAACTGCAGCGTCAGCCCCGCAGCCTGGAGGAAGCTACGGCAGCAGCGCAGAAACTGATTGACCAGGGTATCGACTTCGATGCCGGGCTGGGGCAGATCAATGTGCGTAACTGGGCCTGGCTGAGGCTGGATACGACTACAGTGTTTGACCCCTGCAAGAACCTCACTGCCGCCCAGACCGTGCTGGCTGACTGCTATGCCCGGGCCTTACCCACCCACCAAAACCCGCAGCAGGCACTACGCGCCGCGCTGTCCTGCTACAACACCAGCAATTTCCGCCGTGGCTTTACCAACGGGTATGTTGGAAAGGTACTGACTCAGGCAGGCATCAAGGTGCCTGCCCTGGTGCCGCTTGCCGACGCCACGACACCCCCGGCAGCGAACGGAACACCGACCCGGCCCTCATCGAAGCCTAAGCAGAAACCGCAATCCGAAGCGTCACCCGGCTCACCCGACGGTTTCACCTCCAACCCGGCGACTGACGGCTTTGCCCAGACGCCCGATTCTGAACCCGGCCAGCGTTCCGACACCTGACCACGGCCCACCGGGCCGGCCCTACTTTCCCTTGTCACCGTCACCCCTGCGCCGCGTGGCGTCTGGGGCAGGAGTCTTTCCATGTCACTACTGATCCGCATCAGAAACGCTACAAAACGCCTGCATATCTTCAACAGATGGACGACAGCCCTGCTGCTGTTCAGCATCACTCAGACTGCATCGGCCCAATCCATCGGTGGACTTACCAGGGCGCAGACGACGCTGCAGACCCTACGCGACAACCTGGATGTCATCCTGCCGATTGCCGCCATCATCATCGGCATCATCATCTTTGTGCTGTATTCCGCAGAGGTCATGCGCAAGGATGACGCCATCCGTTGGGGCATCGGTGTGCTGCTGGCCGGGTCAGCCGCTGAACTGGTAGTACTGCTCTGGAAGTAAGCCATGAACGATCACAGCTACCCTGTTTTCAAGGGGCTGGGCCGCAAGGCCACCTTCATGGGCATTCCCACGCGGCTGCTTCTGGGTGCCTTCGCCGTTGTCGCGATGATTGCCATGACAGCGGGCCTGGCCTGGTGGGGACTCTTGTTCGTGGTCATGCCTACCCTGGCCATCCTCACTCGCGACGACGACAAAGCGCTGGATGTCCTCTGGCTGGAACTCAAGACCCGTAAACGCAACCGTAACCAGCGTTTCTGGAAAGGTTCCAGCTACGCCTTGCACGGCTACCACCGGCGCCGCTCCTGGCGCACGCTTATCCGATAAAGGACGCCAGTATGACTGCTGCAGCCACTCTCGCCGTGGATGAACGGCGGGTTTCGCGCTATCTGCCCTATTCCCACCACGTCACAGATCAGATCATCGCCTGCGATAACCATGAGTACCTGGCCGTCATCAAGGTGGCGGGGCGCGCACCGGATGCCTACGCACAGGAAGAACTGAAGGAATGGATTGAAGCCTTGCATAACGTGCTGCGCGGCCTGCCCATGGGATCGGTCGGCTTCTATTCCCACATCATCCGCCGTCGCGTCACCGAATACCCGGAAAGCACTTTCAGCCAGCCCTTCGCCTCCCGGTTCGACGCGGCCTATCGCTCCACTTTCGACGCAAGCGGCCTGATGGTGAATGATCTGTACCTGTCGGTGCTGGTTCACCCGGTCGAGGATCCGATACTTGGCACCTTCGCCAGCTTGGAAAAGGCCGACAGCCAGCGCATCGCGCACTGGCAGACGGAATCCATCGCCCGCCTGAACGACATTCTGCGCACATTCAAGGCCGGTCTGTACCGCTACGATCCGCAGACGCTGGGGATTGTGGATCGCAATGGCTTTGCCTTCAGTGAAACCGCTGAGTTCCTGGGCTTTCTGCTTTCGGGGCGGCTACGGCCCGTACCGGTTTCGCGGGAACGGCTACGCGACACCCTGCCCTATGCCCGGCCCATCTTCGGCAAACATGGCGAGCTTGGCGAACTGCGTACCGTGGCAGACTCACGCATCTTCGGCATGATGGAGCTGCGCGACTACCCGGAAGCCAGCAAGCCCGGCCATCTGGACCGGTTGCTGGGCCTGCCGCATGAGTTTGTACTGACCCAATCCTGGGGCAGCCACACCGGGGCCGCTGCAAAGAAACTGGTGAAGCGCCATCAGAAGCTGCTGGTAGATTCCGGCGACGACGCCGGCAGCCAGGTGGCCCAACTGACCCAGGCCATGGATGACCTCACTTCTGGTCGTCTTGGCCTGGGCGACCACCACGCTACCTTGCTTATCTATGGCGACACGGCGGAAGGCGTGCGCCAGGCGCTGGCGCATACAGCCACCGCCTTGGCCGAAGAAGCCATCGGCTTCAGGCCATTGGAAAAAGCCCTGGAGGCTGGCTTCTGGGCGCAGTTGCCCGGCAACTGGCACTGGCGTCCGCGCCCGGTGCCCGTCACGTCGCTCAATTTCCTGTGCTTCTCCAGTCTGCATAACCAACTGACCGGCAAGCCCGCTGGCAACCCCTGGGGGCCAGCCGTCACCATGCTCAAGACGCAAACCGGCAGTCCATTCTTCTTCAACTTCCACGCTTCAGTGGAAGACCTGGACGAAACCGGCAAGCGACGCCCGGGCAACACCATGATTATTGGCATGACCGGCACCGGCAAAACCGTGCTGCAGGGCATGCTGCTCACCCAGGCACAGAAGTTTGGGGCAACGTGTGTAGTGTGGGACAAAGACCAGGGTATGCAGGTACTCATCATGGCGCTGGGAGGGCGGTACTTCAATATCCGCCTTGGCGAAGCGACCGGTTGGAACCCATTTCAGATGGAACCCACCAAGGGGAACGTCGCCTTCATGGTGCGACTGGTTGTATTCCTGGCGGAACGCAGGGGTGAAACAGTCACCACCCGACAACATGCCGACATTACCCGGGCCGTACAGCAGCTGACCACGCTCATCGACCGCGAAGCCCGCACGCTGTCCACCCTGAACACCCTACTGCCCAACCCTTATAGCGAGGATGACAGCACCAGTACCATTCACGCACGCCTGGCACCGTGGTGCCGGGGCGGTGAATACGGCTGGGTGTTCGACAATCCGTCAGATCAGCTGAGCCTGGCAACGGATGACGGCACACCCGCTATCTTTGGCTTTGACCTTACCGAACTGCTGGACGATGACGCGGTACGCGGCGCGGCCACCATGTATTTGAAGCACCGCATCGACGCCCTGCATGACGGACGGCGCATCATCAACCTATACGACGAATGCCAGCACCCGCTAAAAGACAAGCATTTCCAGGATGACATGCAGGACGCCAGCCGCACCATCCGCAAGAAAAACGGTGTGCTCGCCTTCGCTACACAGGAACCGGGCGCCATCACCCAAAACCCGGTCGGCCCTTCACTGGTTCAGCAGACGGCCACCCTGATTCTGCTGCCCAACCCCAGGGCCAAAGCCCGCGATTACATCGAAGGATTCGGCCTGACCCCCGCCGAGTTTGAGTTGCTGAAAACGCTGGGCGAAGCCAGCCGGAAGTTTCTCGTCAAGCAAGGCTCCAGCGTCACGGTAGCCCAACTGGACCTCTCCGACTGCGAAGACGAACTGCTGGTGTTCTCCGGCAGCCCCGATATGGCAGAGATTGCAGAACAAGCAGTCGCCCAGGCCGGGCCTGACCCAGCACACTGGTTGCCGTTGTACCTGGATGCAGTTCGCCAAGGCCGTATTGTCCCGGCCTCTTCATAGGAATAACCCATGAAACACAATGCCAACGAGCGTGAGAAGCAGCAGGCGCTGGATGAAGATCGACGCCAGACACAGGCTCGTGATGATCTGCAGGCAACGAAAGATCAGGATTTCTATACGCGGCTGGGTCTGCACGACCCGGACGCCGACCGCCCAGAAGACACTTTCCTGATCTCGGTCTATAGCGAACACTGGACGCATGAAGACCTGGAGGCTGGTGAAACCAATACCCGTGACATCGAGCTTGACCGGGTGACGGTGGACGCTGACGACCTCGAACGACACAGCCAGGATTTCGGCGTATCCGATCCGTCATGCAGCGACCCACGCATAAGTCCTGACATCTGGTTTTCGTCCACCCACCCGCGCCAGAATCGTGCCTATTTTGAGCAAGGTGTGCAAAAGTATTACAGCCTGCACGTCCATGAAGTGAATGGGCAGCGCCCCACACCTGAGGATTATCAGCGGGTGGCCGACCTCATCGGCGCCCGCTTCGACCATGCGCTAAGGCTGTCGCCACAGCATGAACAGGATGGACCAGAGCTGTGCCTGTAAACCTTCCAGACCGTCAATGCCACCCCACTGCCGATGAGATTGCAGGCATGGTTTGGTGGAACAATCTGAAACAAGACGAACGTGCCTGCTGGCTTACAACTGCCGGACACGCTTGCAGCGTGGCCGACGCCTGGGCAGCGTACAAACGCAGCCAGGGGCTTATCGAAAACCGACCACCATAGGAACGCACCCAATGAATCGAAGACATTTCATCGTCGCCGCCGGAGCCACTGCCCTGCTGAGCATCCTGGCGGGATGCAAGACTGAACCGAAAGGCGAGAAATTCATCGGACATTGGTTCTCGGATAACGGTCGCTACCCGCCGACCCTGGTCCACATTGAACGGAACGACGACACGTTCCTGTTCACAGAAACCGCATGGAACAACCTCGGCAAAGTTGGATACCGGTCCAATACCGTGCCAGCAACACTCAACGGCGCAGACAATATCCTGGTCGTGGGCGACAGAACACACATTGCCTACAAAGAGGCTGACGATAAAATTGTCTCTGACAACCTAAAGGCTCGCCGTATCACGGAAGCCGAATACCAAGCAGCCATTTCCAAGCAGTGATTTGTACTTGCTTCGACTTCCAGAAGCGGACTGTTAAGCTGGTTGAGCATGGTTATATGATGATGGTGCCGCTGAGTTCCGTTAAAACTCCCTAACCGGCGGCCCCATCCCAGGCGGCCCGTTCGGCCCGTCAGCCTCGCAAATAGCAATTATTCGAGCTGCTAGCTGGATGGCCGTGTCACACCGATATGAGGTAAAGCGATCTTTACTGTCGTTGGCCATGCTGGGTCTTATGACCCATTTGCCGGAGATGTTGCGCGCGATCTGTGGCAGTTCAAACATCGGTATGAGCCATGTGGCGACGAAGTCTGTCAAATCGTCGTTGCACAGGGCGCCAATGAGATAGGCACGCCGCGCTTCATTGAAAGTGGTGTGCCGCACTTCGAAGTGAACTGTGTGTCCGCGTTCTTCTGAGCCGACTCTTCGCAATGTGTTCGTTCGGCACTTCAGTTGGACGGCGGCGGAGTTGCCGGTCTGCTTATCGTAGAAAAGCACGTCGAGGCCATCATCGTCAGCCAGTGGCTGGAATGGTGATAGCCTTCCGTCACTTGCTTTCATCACGGCGTTGATAAGCAAGTTTTCGCCAATTGCTCCAATTTGGGTGGATGTAAGTGCCATTCGGTAATTCTCCTCGTGGCATGCATAGTAACGAAAGAAGGATCGTCACAGACAATCTAAGGCAGCACACGCCATCCACGCCCGTTCTCGACAGAGACCTACACAACGCACGGCGACTTAGCTCGCCACCACTATTACCCCCGGAGTTCTCCCATGACACGCTACAAGCATCTTGCGGCGGGCATTGCCCTGGCCGCTGTTTTCATAAACCCTGCCCGCGCCAGCGGCATCCCTACGGTCGATGCTGCAACCATAGCCCAGTTGCAAGAACAGCTGCTGACCGCCCGCGACCAGCTGAAGAACCTGACGGATCAACTGGCAACAGCCAGGGAGCAGCTTGCCGCCTTCACGCAGTCCAGCGGCTACGGTGTCATTCCCAACGATTACGCCATCCGCGATCAGCTTCGCGCAGCGCTACCCTCCAGCGCCCAGGACCTGCTGAACCGGTCTGGTAGCTCAGGCTTGAACGGGGATGTCTCCCGCATCACAGACAATGTCATGGCTCCTGTGAATTTCGCCGAAGACAGACAGGAGCTGTCAAAACGGTCACTGAACATTGAGGCAACCGCAAAAGCCATGAGTGAGCGGGCCTACGATTCGATGACTCAGCGGCTGGCCAATGTTGATGCCCTGCAGGATCAGATCAATCAAACGACCAACCCCAAGGAAATTGCTGAACTGCAGGCGCGGATTCAGATTGAGCAAGCGAATATCTCAGCCGAACAGACCCGCATTCAGCTTGCTGCACAGCAACTGGATGCGGAACGACAACTGCTGCAGGCTCGGGCTGAACGTGTCTATGGCGGATGGTTTGGGAACAAGCCAGCGTCAGACTCATCCCCCGGCGCGGCTGAATAGGCCAGCACGCCATGGCCAGCCTCACTCCATCCGTCGCGGCACCCACTACGCCAAGCAACATAGCTGAGTGGGTCATGACGCAAACCGAAAGTATCCTCAGCGATGCCATCAACGGGCCGATGCAGGCACTGTTCGAAGCACTCATGCCGGTCATCGTGGTGGGCCTGACTCTGCAATTTGTCGTGTACGCGTTTGCGCTCATGCACGGTCAGAGCAATATGACCGTCACCGAGTTCTTTCGCAAGGCCATTCTCGTAGCGATTGTGTCCATGATTTTTGGAGCAGGCGGCCTGTATCAGAACGACATTGCCAAAACCATGATCGCACTGCCTGACGATGTCACACAGCTCGCGCTCGGCACGGGCAACGTGGCGGCAGAAGTCGATAAGCTGCAGAACGAGACCAGTGAGGCATCCAATGCCATGCTGGGTTCCAGCGACCGGCCCTGGTACAACTTCATGCCTTCCACCAGGGAAGTGCTGGTCAGCATCCTGGCGACGCTGTTGCGAATCAATGCGGCCGTCGTAGGCAGCATCATCATGGTCATTGTGGTGGTCTGCAAAGTCGGCATGGCACTTGTGGTTGCTGCAGGGCCACTCTTTATCTCCGCGACATTGTTCGAGCCAACAAAACCTCTCTTCAATAACTGGGTTTCGCAGGCATTGAACTTTGTCTTCCTGGCCTTGCTTGCAGGCCTGGTCTTCGGCCTTATCCTGCAACTCAACATTCAGCTGATCCGCATGATCGCTGACCAGATAGAAACAGGGATGGCCGACGTGCTTTCACTGTTCGGCGCTCAGGTGCTTGTCGGTGCTGCCAGTCTCGTCATCATGATTCTGATTCCCGGCCTTGCCGCCGGCCTCTCCAACGGCTTCGGTGCTCAGCTCGGTGTCGGTTCCGCCGCCCGGGGCGCGTTCTCTGTTCTGCGTCTGCGTAGCATGTTGCGCCTGCGCGCCAAGTAAACCCCTCCCTACCCGCTGCCCAGCGGGGCCATCACCCCCTTCCTTCTGCCCGCGCGGCAGGACAGGAGCCCTTCCCATGCACAAACTCATTGCCGCCCTGGCGCTGGCCGGGCTGCTGGCCGGCTGCGCCTTTCATGCGCCCCAACCCCCACAGCCTGCTGACGGGCCGCGTGTGCCGGTGAATGCAAGCGCACCGATTTTCAAAGGAGCCTGAACCGTGGCAGAACCTCTCAAGTCTGAAGACGTTGCAGCCTGGCTGGAGCAATCGCGTGGCCTGGAGCGCGACCACCTGGGCGAACTGGTCACCAGCCGCAAGCGCGCCTGGCAGGTTGCCATAGGCGCGGGGCTGATCGCCTTTGCCGCTGTCGCCGCCGTGGCGGGTCTGACGCCCCTAAAGCAACCGCCTGAAATGTATGTGGTGCGCGTGGATAACGCCACCGGCAGCATCGAGCATGTCAGCACCTTGGGCGAACCGATGGAAGACTATGGCCAGCGCATCGCCAAGTATTTTCTGAACACCTATGTGCTGAATTGCGAAGGCTACAGCTGGCAGACCATTCAGGAGCAATTCGACACCTGCGCCCTGCTGTCATCGCCGCCCATTCAGGTGCAGTACGGCAAGCGCTTCGAAGGGCCGGATGCCGTGACCACGCGGCTTGGCACCCTGGGTACGGTCGATGTTCAGATTCATTCCATCACCCTGGGCACCAATCAGGCCGCCATTGTGCGCTTCACCAGAACGGAGCGTGAAGTCTCCACCGGCAACGTCACCAGGACGCGGCATCTGATCGCCACCATGGCCTACCAGTACGCCGACGTACCTCTCACAGAAGCCGTCGCCCGGCGCAATCCGCTGGGCTTTCAGGTTGTGCGCTACGACCTGGCTGCCGACCTGTCGCGCTGACCCGCCCCGGATCAGAAGGAATCCCCATGTTTGAACTCTTACCACGCAGGCGGGCGGTGGCGCTGCTGCTGTGCCTGGCCCTGCCAACCAGCGCCTGGGCGCTGGAGACGCCCCGCTCCTCACGCCTCGACCATCGGGTGCGCTATGTCAACTATGACGCGGCCAACGTGATCCAACTGGATGCGGTGATCGGTGTTGCCACCCACATCCAGCTGGAACCCGGCGAAAGCTATCAGTATCACGTCTTTGGCGACAGTCAGGCTTACGCCTTCACGTACAAGAACCACCACCTGTTCTTCAAACCCACCGCCGAAGACGCTGACACCAACCTGATCGTTATCACCGACCGGCGGGAATACAGCTTCCGGCTGTCCTACAGCCCTGACCGCAGCGCCCCAGCCCTTTACAAGCTGGTGATGCGCTACCCCGAAGTAGAGGCTCGCATGAAGGCTCAGGCGGCACAAAAGGCAGCGGTTGAGCGTTCATTGCAGGCATCTGCCGACACGATGAACTGGCAGGCGTACACCCGAAGTGGCAACGCCAGCATTGCCCCCGTTCACGCCTGGGATGATGGCCGTCATACCTGGCTGCAGTTCCCCCCGGAAACCGACATGCCCACGGTGTACCGCGTGACCCCTGACGGCCAGGAAGTCATCACCAACTATCACATGGCCGATGAACGGACGATGGTGCTGCACCGCACCTCACCACGCTGGCATCTGCGTCTGGGTAACCAGGTGCTGGCCATCCATAACGAAGCCTTCGGCCTGACCCCGGTACCCGCCCACACCGGCACAGCCTCTCCCGCCGTCCGGCGCACGGTGAAAGGCGCGGCAGCGCCTGTACCAACGTTGAGGATTCGGGAGATTACGCCATGAAGGAACAGCCCATGAACGACACCGACCCGCACCAGGAGCAGACCACCCCGGCCAGCCTGGAGCGTGAAGCGCTGAACCTGGAAACCGCCGGGCGCAGCGCCCCACGTGGCGCACGCGCCTTTCTGTGGCTCACCATCCTGGTGGCCATTGCCGTGGCCATCGGTGTACTGCTGAAAGCCTGGAGCCGGGAACCGGCGTCAGCCAGCGACAGCAGCCTGGAAGCCGATCAAAGCGGAATCACCAACCGGCTGAAACCGCCCAGGGTGGAGCGACCCGCGCCACCTAAGCCTTTGCCTCCCCCGGCATCTGAGCCGGTCCCTGCGCCCGCCTATGTCCTTCCACCACCGACGCCCGCAGCACCGCCGCGTGTCGATGAAGTGGCTCAGCGGCGGCTGGCCAGCCCGCTGCAGGCGGGCGGCGCAGACGGAGGCAGCACAGGCAGCAGCCAAGCCAACGCGCCAGGCGGCCCCTACAGTGATGCCGGCCCCCTGGCCGACAAGCTGCGGCCCCTGGAACTTGCGCCCTCCGTGGCCGGGCTGCTGGGCGATCGCAACTTTCTGCTCACCCAAGGCACCATGATCGACTGCACCCTACAAACCAAACTGGTCAGCACTCAGCCGGGGCTGCTCACCTGTCTGGCCACCCACGATGTCATGAGCGCCAACGGCAAGGTCAAGCTGATCGACGCCGGCACCAAGTTCACCGGCTATCAGTCCGGCGGTATCCAGCAGGGCCAGGCCCGCGCCTTTGTCACCTGGAACCGGCTGGAAACGCCTGCCGGCGTCATCGTGGAACTGGCCTCACCTGGCACCGGCCCCCTGGGCGAAGCCGGGCTGGATGGTCATGTCGATAACCATTTCTGGGAACGCTTCGGCAACGCCATCCTGCTGTCCCTGGTGGGCGACTTCGGCAACTGGGCATCGAATCAGGGACAGTCCGGCGACAACAACATCCGCTTCGACAACACCGCCCAAGGCGGGCAGGAAGCTATCGCCAAGATTCTGGAACGATCTCTGGACATACCTCCCACCCTCTATAAAAACCAGGGCGAACGCATCGGCATCATGGTCGCCCGTGATCTGGATTTCAGCCATGTCTACGACCTTGAACTTACCCCTTGAAGTGGTCCCTTTTGATCGCGCCATTTCGGTACGCACCTTTCTGCGGCCCCTGGTTCAGCATCTGCAGGACCCGAAAGTCACAGAAATTGCCATCGTGCGCGAGGGCCATCTGTACGCCCGCACGGACGGACACTGGGTGTCGCACGACTGCGAGGAACTGAGCTACCCGCACCTGGAAGCGCTCGCGACGGCACTGGCGGCCTACAACCACATGGCGCGCAGCCCCATCATGTCGGTGGTCCTGCCTGATGGGGAGCGCGGCCAGATCATTCTGCCACCGGCCTGCATAGACGACACCATCGCCATCAACATCCGCAAACACGCCACGGAAACTTTCTACCTGAAGCAGCTGGCGTCCGGCGGGGCTTTCAAGTCCACCATGGACGCCACCGCCAAATATGGTGCTGACGGCTTGTCGAAACTCGATCAGCGGCTGCTGATACTGAAGAACAGAGGAGACTATTTCGAGTTTCTGGTGGACGCCGTCCGCGCGCGCAAGAACATCGTGATTTCGGGAGCAACAGGGTCAGGAAAAACCACTTTCGCCCGATCCCTCATGAATGAAATACCCGTCCATGAACGCCTTATCACCATTGAAGACGTGCATGAACTGATCCTGCCCTGGCATGAAAACCGTATCCACCTGATGTACGGCGGCACACGGGGCCGCGTATCGGCCACCGACTGCCTGGCGGCCTGCATGCGCCTGTCACCCGACCGGATTTTCCTGGCAGAGTTGCGCGGCCCGGAAACCTGGGATTACCTAGCGGCCCTGAACACCGGCCACCCAGGTTCTGTGACAACCACGCATGCCAACAGCGCAATCGACGCCTTCGACCGGCTGGCCATCCTCACCAAGCAGTCCCCCACCGGCGGCAATCTGGACTTGCCCACGATTCAGACCTTTCTGCAGCAGACCGTGGACATTGTTGTGCATGTCGAGAAATTCCGTGTGCAAGAAATCTGGTTTGAACCCCGGCGCCACGTCGTCGCCTGAGTTCGCGCAGCAGCCACACCCAATCCATTCGACCCGGCAGGTTGCCGGGTCCACCTACCCCGAACCCGTGTGAGGCGCTGCACACACTCCGGGCGGCCCTTGCATGGGTTCGCCCGGAGCATCATCAATGACCACCCCCACCCGCACGCCTTTTCACAAGGATGCCAACCTGCAGCGGCTGTCGGCTGCCATGCAGCGCGCCATGCAGAAAGCCTCTCAGGCCATGGCTGACGCTGCAGAGAAACAAGCCACCATCCCGACCCCGTTCATGCTGCCCGGCATGAACGAGACCGTCCGGGCCATTCCCAACTACATTGCCCGTAGCGCCATCTTTGCCCCGGTACGCCGGGGTTGGCGTCCTCTCCACGATGAAACCGTATTCCTGGAGGGCAGCCACATCCTGCTGAAAGGGTCGGGCAAGCAACTGAGTGAAGACCATGCCGACATCTGGATGCACGCCATGTATCTGCAGACCACCGCCCTGCTGGGCGAAGCGCCGGTTATCAACCGTGCCGACTTCCTGCGCGGCATGGGCCGGCCCACAGGCGGCAGCGCCTACGAATGGCTGCATGAAGGCATGAAAGACCTGGCCCGCTTTACCCTGTGCATCGAGGCGCGTAGAAAAGACGGCTCCGTGAAATACAGCTATGGTCGCCACCCCTCCACCCGTGTGATCGCCATGATCGGGGGCTTTGACTACCACGAGCCCACGGGCAGCTACACCCTGTATGCCGACCCGCGCTGGGCGCAGATTTTCGGCAACCGGGAATATGCCCTGGTGGATTGGGCCAAGCGCCTGCAGATGCGTCACGACCTGTCAAAGAGCCTGCAGCGGCTGATTGGCACCTCTGCCGACATCCAGCAGAAATACAGCCTGGACATCCTCAAGCAACGCGCCCAATACACCGGGCGCATGCGGGATTTCCGGGTCACGTTGGAGCGCAGCCTGGAAGAATTGGAAGCTCTGAAAGTGATCTCGGAACCCCGGATTGAAACCGCGACTCGGGGCCATGAACAGGCGGTCTGGACGCGCCTTGAACGGTAGTTTTTCATCGTCATAGCATCGCGCCTCATGCCTGCAAACAGCCATTCCAGGCCCGATTTTCAGCCTGTGGATAAGTGATTTTGGCGTCGTCATAGCATCGCGGCAGGCACGTCATAAGATCGCGGCCTTTCGTCAGAGCATCGCGTTTTATCGTCACAGCATCGCGCAAGATTTTTTGAAACCCGCATGAATACTGGCTTTCCAGCCATCGCAGCGCCTTCTACCTTATTTCTACCTTTCTTCTACCAAACCGGCCTGTGAACAAGTCACGCCGTCAGCAGCCTGACACGCCGCACTTTGCCTGTTCACGTCAGGCCATCTTGCATTCCACGCTGCACAGCCGCATAGCGGCTGTCGGTCAGCAACGAAGCCAGCACCCGCCCACCCGGGCTACCCCTTCTTTTCACCCCAAGCACTGCCCGTAAAGTCACAGGGCAAAGGAGATTCCATGCACTCGACCATCGACACCCGCATGCTCAACATTGCACAGGAAGCCGCCCTCCATGGCGTCGGCACCATGAGCCTGGGCGAAGCGCTCACTGCGGCGCTCATCCTGAACCGCTGCGACTGGCTGCGCGAACGCGGCTACAGCATCGCTGAAGCCCTGGAGCGCATCGGCCCGGAGTGGACCGCCCGCCTGCGCGAAGTCGAAAGACAGTTCTACGACGAAGTCACCCAGACCCGGCTGCGCTTCAATTTCGAGATTCTTCCTCACCCAGCCGACACGGGCTGCTTCACCCTGCGCCTGTTGGAGAACGGCCAGGAAGTCGGCGGCGGTCAATTCTCCACCCACGGCAAGACTGCCCCGTTTACAGACGAACAATCCGCCTACGACGAAGCGCTGGCCACGGGCCGCTCCTGGCTGGTCGCTAGGCAGGCTGCCGTCTTTCCTGAATTGTCGCGATAAGCGGCATCAATCCCCCCTGGAATCCTATGACTGAATCCGCTCCCGTCGCACGCTACCGGGCCGCGCTCGCTGAGCTGGACCCTCGCATCAGCATCGCAGCCCAGCTGCGCGCGCTCTTTCCTCTGATCGAAGCTGAGCTCGCCGCCGGCGTTCCCCATGCAGCCGTGCTGGATGATCTGGCCGCAGCGGGCCTGTCGGTCCAGTACAGCACCTACGCCATCACGCTGTACCGCTGGCGCAAGGCACAGCGGTGTGCTGCAGCCAAACCTGCCGCGCTGCCCAAGCCGCACGCTGCGCCCACCACAGCCCCTAAAGCGCCACCCGCAACCGTCCCAGCCCTCGATGCCATCCAGGGCCGGCCCCGCAACATTGAGACGCCCGGCGACCTGCGCAAGATTCGCGACATGCGTATCGACCTGGAAGCCCTGCGCCGTGAAGGCAAGTAACCCCCTCTTCCACTGACAAACCCCACAAGGAATAGACCATGAAAGTCGCCGTTCTCAATTACACCGGCTCCGTTGGCAAGACGGTTGTTGCTTCCCATCTGCTCGCACCCCGCATGAACGGGGCGCAGATTTTTGCGGTGGAATCCACCAACGAAACCGGGGCCGACCTGGGCCTGAATGTCGATCAGCTGCGCGGTGAACA
Source organism: Pusillimonas minor (assembly GCF_014237865.1). Classification (GTDB taxonomy): domain Bacteria; phylum Pseudomonadota; class Gammaproteobacteria; order Burkholderiales; family Burkholderiaceae_B; genus Neopusillimonas; species Neopusillimonas minor. The sequence goes on along the minus strand of NZ_JACJUU010000006.1, from coordinate 24,397 downwards.
CTTTGGCCGCCTGTTCCGCGAACTGCTCACCCGGGATGACGCGATTGTCGATGTCGGTGCCAGCAACATCGAGGATTTCCTGACCCACATGATGCGCTACGAAGGCGCGCACGAAGAAATGAGCTACTTCGTGCTGCCGGTCATCAACACCGGCAAAGCCCAGCGCGAAACCATTAAAACCGTGGCCGCGCTGGCTGCGCTGGGTGTGGACCCGGAACGGGTACGGATTCTGTTCAATCGTGTCGATAGCAGCGTAGAAGAAGAGTTTCCCTCCATCCTGGCCTATGCCGCCAAGTCGGGCGAAGTGCAGGCCAACCCCCAGGCTGCCGTCTACGAAAACGAAGTCTTCGAGCTGCTGGCCGACCAGCGCACCACCATCGCAGAGGTTCTGGCTGACCAGACCGACTACCGCGCCCTGCTGCGTAGCGCCGACTCTGACGATCATGCCCGCATCTCGCAGCTGAGTAACCGCCATGCCCTGCGCGCCCTGGCCAAGCCGGTGGACAGGCAGATGAACGCGGCCTTCGCTGCCCTGTTCTCGTGATCCGTCATGGATGCCCACACGCCGCCCAGCGGCCCCCGTTCAAAACTGGATTTGCTGTATCACGAAGTCCTGGGTGAAGTGGCCGGCCTGGTGGACAGGCTGGAAGCCGTCACCCGTACTCTGGATGTCGCCCAGCAGCAGATGCAAACCATGAGCGAAACCCAGCAGATGCTGCCCCAGCAACTCAGCCGCCACCTGAGCGCCACGCTGGAAACGGCTGCCAAGCCGGTAAACCAGCAGCTTCAGCAGGCCATACAAGCCATGCTCAACGACACCGGCTCCCGGCTGGACCAGCTGAGCCGGGAATCCGCGCAATACGCCCACATTGCCCACCAATCTGCGCGCCGCATGGCCACCATCGCCCTGGCTGTGGGCGGCGCTGCCGGCGTGCTGGGTGGGCTACTGGCCGGGCTTGCCCTCGGCAAGTTTCTGATCTCTTGAGGTTCATCCCCCATGTCCACCCTGATCTCACCCATCACCCGGCGGCGCATTGCCGCCTTTTCCTTGGCAATTTTCCCCACTGTAGCGTGGATGACTGCAGCCACCTGGGCCAGCCAGATGCACTGGCGCGACTGGAACGCCCATACTTTTCGGCATTTTTTGATGCTCACACCGCAGTACCCCCTGCTCTACGGTGCGCTGGGTGTCGGCCTGGCGCTTTCCCTGGTGCTGATACTTTTCATAGGACGTACTGCCAGGACCGAAGGCTTTGAAGGCGCAGCCTACAAACGCTTTGTGCGCGGGACGCGCACCACCAGCGCCAAAAACCTGGCACGACAGTGTGAAGAGCGCGGCAAGATGCAGATAAATGTGGGCGGCATTCCTATGCCGACTGCAAATGAAAACCTGCACCTGCTTATCAGCGGCGCAACGGGTTCGGGTAAATCCGTGCTGCTGCGGAACATGGCGGCATCAGTGCTCAAACGCTCACAGCATGATATGGCCAGGCATCTACCCAGCAAAACGCCTGCACGTAATGACCGCATGATCGTCATTGACCCCAATGGCGATCTGCTGAGCAAATTCTGGCATCCCAACGATGTCATCCTGAACCCCTACGATGCCCGCAGCCAGGGCTGGTCTTTCTTCAACGAAGTGCGAGCCGATTACGACTGGAAGCGGCTGGCCCGTTCCATGGTCCCCATGAGCCAGGACCGCAATGCGGAGGAATGGAACGATTTCGGTCGCCTGCTGCTACGTGAAACGGCAAAGAAACTTTATGAGCTGCAGGGCGAAGAAGCCAGCATCATGGACTTGTTTCGGCTTTGCACCATCGAAGATCCCAAGGTGCTGAAGCAGTTTCTGGAAGGCACCCTGGCCGAATCCCTGTTTGTCGGTTCCAGCGAAGCCAGCAAGGCGCTGTCCTCAGCCCGATTCGTGTTGTCGAACAAGCTCTCGGAACATACCGGCATGAAACCCGGCAGATTCTCCATCCGTGACTGGCTGGCAAAGCCAGACGGCGGCAACCTGTATATCAACTGGCGCGAAGACATGATGAGTTCCATGAAACCCCTGGTGTCATCCTGGGCCGACGTGTTCATCACCTCCATTCTGTCCATGCCTGAAAGCGCCTACCGACGCTGGTGGCTGTTCATTGATGAACTGGCCAGCCTGGAAGCGCTGCCTTCACTGGAAGCCGGCCTGACCAAAGGCCGCAAGAACGGTCTGCGTATCGTGGCGGGCCTGCAAAGCACATCACAGCTGGAGCACATATACGGGCGCACCATGGCAACCACCATCCGAGCCAGCTTCCGCAACCTGGCCGTGCTCGGCGGCTCCCGCACCGACCCGCAAACGGCCAAGGACATGAGCGAAAGCCTCGGCAAGCATGAAGTGGAACGCCCCAAGTTCAGCATCAGTCGCAGTGCGGACAATCGCAATACATCGGACAACATGGAACGGGTGACGGAAGACGTGGTGACGGCAGCGCAGATACAAGCGCTGCCGGCATTAACTGGATATATTGCCTTGGCAGGCAATTACCCGATTACAAAGGTCAATTTGCCGTTCAGTGCGTATACAACAGCAACGAAGACTTTTGAGGATTGGAGTAACGCCAACCGGCCGTCAAGCATTGCCACGACCAGACCCGTCAAGATATCAGTTCGGCCTAGTGCCCCTTCGGGACAATAAGAACCTTTACCTCAAGATCACCCTCGCTGCGCGTCAGATCGTTTTCTAAACCACGCGGATTCGCAACCCATCCTTCCGGATCGTAAACAAAACAGATTAGCTTTTTGCAGTCAGGGTGCGCGCGATAGCGTTGTATATCGACGATCAGTTGCTCTCCAACATCCTTCGCCTTTAATGTCGCCCGTGTTTTTTTAACTTCGACAATAATCTGCTCGTCCTTCAAAAGGAAGTCGACTCTTGAACTAGCACCAGCATAGCTGGGTGTCCATTCTTCAGGTCGAATATCCTCGAAATGGACTCTCAATAGCGCGTGCAACAGATCCTGGACATCATATTCATCATTCACCAATAACGAAGGCCGGTCACTATACCTTGTCCGTAGTTGTTTCGCGACTAAATGAAACCGGCTGCAAATGTGTTCCAGGAGCTTGAAGCCGTCCACAGTAGTATCGACAGCTTCAGCAAGTTGCTTCTTCTTCTCTAACCATGGAAATGGTTTCCCACAATTTTCGCAGTGTGTCGGAACAGGAGTCCTGAATCCCACTGCGAACACTCCCTCTACGTGATAGTCGCCACGTATGTCAAACCCGCAAGCTTGGCATTGATGGATTGTTTCCGCCCCGCATTTAGAACAATGTTTCCTCCGAAATTCAGGCGACCGATGGTACGAATCGGTGATCTGATGACCATTCATACAGACTTGCTGAACATCGTGATATCCCACAGGTTCCCCCTAACCGAAAAATAATGAAGCTAAACCGGTCTCTAGCCATTCGGGCGAATATGCGCCAAATCTATGAGACAAAAAGCTAGAGAATGACCGCCATGTTAGGGGCCAGCCGCGACAGGCTGATCAGCTTCGAATCACCCGTGCGCAAGAAGGATATTACTAAGTTTTTCAATATGTAGGCTTTCACTTAATCAATCGGTCCACGCTATCAGTTTCCTTTCTGGAGCCACGATGATCTCCCACAGCCAGAGCTACCGCGCCCGCGCGTCTCTTGCCACCCACTACTACGCCGACCAAGCCGACGATTACTACAGCCGCGACGGTGGAGCCGCGACCTGGCAAGGCGTCGGCGCCCGGCGCCTGGGAGCCGTCGGTGAGATTGACCCTGCCCGCTTCAAAGCCATGCTGCAGGGCGACTTTGGCCGGAACGTGACAGCTGGCCGGTCGATCCGCAAGGATGCAAAGGCCCGTGCTGCGCTCGATCTGACCTTTGGTGCGCCCAAGAGCATTACGCTGCAGGCGCTGATCGGTGGCGATGAACGCTTGATTTATGCCAACGATCAGGCGGTGGCTGCTGCCCTGGCCTATGTTGAACAGCATCTGACTATGGGTCGCCGCAAGGAAAACGGCAAGTCTCGGGTAGAACAGACAGGCAATCTCATCATTGCAAAGTTCCGCCACGAAACCGCACGCCCTACGGAAGACGCAGCCCCTGACCCTCACCTGCACGTCCACGCCTTGCTGATGAACCTAACCCAGCGCGCTGACGGTAACTGGGTGTCGCTCTCGAACGAGGCCATCTTCAAGCTGCTGCGGGTGACCGATGCCATCTATCAAGCTGAACTGGAACGTAATGTCCGCACTCTGGGGTATGCCGTCCGCCATGAAAAGAACCATATCGAGCTAGCCCATATCACTCGTGAACAGATCGAGTTCTTCAGTAAGCGCAGCGCCGGCATCACGTCTGAACTGACTGCACGCGGCACAACCCGCGACAATGCGCATCATGCACTGCGTCAGGGCATCAATCTGGCGCACCGCCAAGAGAAATCCCAGGCTTTCAGCCGCACGGAACTGCACCAGCAGTGGCGGGAAGCCGCTGTTGCTATCGGAATGCAGTTTGACCAGGCTCCCCACGACGCTGAACGACAGGCGCCCGAAGCAGAGGAAGCGTCTGCCGATCTTGTCGCACAGGCTTCGCTGGATTGGGCCATCCAGCATCTGGCTGAACGGGAGTCTGTTATGCCCCTGGCCGATCTCCTGCACAGCGCCATACGCCATGCCGGGGGCCATACCAACATCACAGCCATTCAGGCAGCTATCCAGGGCCGTGTCGCATCCGGTGCGCTGATCCAGGAAGCGCCGCACTACAGCAGCACACAGGACAAAAAAGCAAAGCCCATGACCCGCGAAGGATGGGCGGCAGAAGTCACTCGACTGGCTGGATTAAACCCGGACACTGCCCTGCAGCTGGTTGATGACGCCATTGCCCAGGGCCGCCTGTTGATGGAAAGCCCACGCTACGCCACCCGCAAGGCCCATGAAGCCGAATCCAGGATACTGGCTGCTGAACAGGCTGGCCGGGGTGCCTGGCAGCCCTCTATCAACGCCGCCGACGCTGAAAACGCCCTGGACGCTCTTTTGACTCCCGGCCAGCGCGAAGCAGTCATGCTGATTACCACCGGCACCGACAAAGTGGCCGGTATCCAGGGCCTGGCCGGCACCGGGAAGTCCTTCGCTCTGCAAAACGCCCAGGCCATCCTGCGTGAACAGGGTCACACCATGACGGCACTCGCGCCCTACGGCAACATGGTCCGCAACCTGCGCGACGACGGCATTCCGGCCAACACCATTGCCTCCATCCTGGGCGCTGCCGACAAGCGCCCCTTCCTGAATTCCCTGGGACCGAAGTCCGTGGTCGTCATCGACGAAGCTGGAGTAGTGCCGGTGCGGCAGATGGACAAGCTGCTGGCGCTTATTCAACCCACAGGCGCGAAGGTGGTACTGCTGGGAGACACTGCCCAGACCAAGGCCATCGAGGCGGGCCGCGCCTTTGCCATGCTGCAGGAACACGGAATGAAGACCGTATTGATGGGCGACATCCAACGCCAACGCACGGCGCGGCTGCGCCAGGCGGTAGAACTCGCCGCCACAGGCCGGGCCAGTCACTCCTTGCCGCTGCTGAATGGGATCCGCGTCATTCCAGATCAGTTCACCACCGACGAACATGGCAGAAAGACCCGCGACAGTTCAGCCCGTTATGAGGCCATCTCCAAGACCTACACCGGGCTGACTGCCGCCGAACAGGCCAACACCATTGTCGTGACCGGCACCAACGCATCAAGGAATGAAATCAACCAACGCATCCACGCCTTGCTGGGCCTGGAAGGCAAAGGCCGCCCGTGCCAACTGCTGGCCCGGCATGACACCACTCGTGCCGAACGCAGTGTTGCCCGCTACTACACCGTGGGTGACATCGTGATTCCAGAACGTGATTACAAGTGCGGCTTGAAACGCGGCGAACTCTACGGCGTGACAGGCAGCAACAGCCATGACCGTATCAGCGTCATGCCTGTCCAGGCGGACTCGGCTAACGTACAGCCGATAGAAATCATTCCCAAGACCATGAGCAAGCTATCGGTCTACCACCTGAACACTGCAGAGATTTCTGTCGGCGACCATGTTCGCATCACGCGCAACGACGCCCAGAATGACTTGGTCAACGGGCAGCTGGCGAAAGTTGTGGCCATCGACTCGGCCAGCGTAACGCTTGAAACCCAGGGCCGCCATGTCCAGCTACCCACAGAACGGCCACTGAACATGGACTACGCCTACGCCACTACAGCGCACAGCGCGCAGGGGCTGACTTGCGACCGGGTGCTTTACAACGCTGAGAGCTTCAGCCGCTCCACCGCCCAGGACACCTACTATGTCAGCATCTCGCGGGAACGGCATGATGTGACGGTGTTCACCGACGATGCAGAGAAGCTGCCGGAAAGAGTGGACAGGCAGACTTACAAGGGACTGGCGCACGACCTACAGCCTGCGGCCGCAAAGGTCTTTAGCCAGGATGAAAAGGAGCTGGCCGCATCGACTCTACCTGTCGAATCTGACCTTGAGGTAGATTGACACAATTGTGCAGGCCGGTTGCAGGCAATGTGTAATTGGTGGGTAGTCCAGTTTCAGCCATGCTGCAGCTGGCATGCCCTCAGCAAGTCCTGAAGGTGTATAAAGCCAGCCGTCTAGATGTAGCGCCACAACTGCGGAAAGAATTTATTCCACCGTCTACGCCCCGGAAGGCCACACCCGTGGCCTTCCCTTCCTCCTTCCAATCAATGCCTTATGCAATTCTGTAGCACTTTCTGTCCTGCATGGCAGTTCATAACGGATTACCGCTAAGCGCCTGAAAAGACAACCTTCTCCCCACCCCGCTAGGGGTGCGTCATGTGTGGGACCTTTAAGGCCACAAATGAGCGAAGGCGAATTTGAGGCCTTAAAGGTCCCAGCCAGACCAGGAACCGGGCTGGCATCGTCACCGGACAGGGTCCCAGGCGCAGCCTGGGAACTGCACGGCACTAGCAGCAAAAGCTGCTCTGACATGCTCCCCAACAGCCCCAGCACGAGCAAACCCGACATTGCACACCCGCAGCAAACACGCGAGAATTTCTCTATGTGCAATCGCTACGTAACACCCGATCAGGCGGCTGTTGAACGCTACTGGCATATAGGACGTCAGAACCCGCCAAAGCTCTGGGGGCCACAGGTGCATCCCCGGGGTATGGGGCCGTTTATTCGTGCAGGCGAGCAGGTGCGGGAACTTGTCGTGGGCCAGTGGGCGCTGATTCCGCCATTCGCCAAGGATGCCAAACTGCCCTATTCCACCAACAACGCACGCGCGGAAGAATTGGCGCAAAAGCCTACCTTCCGGCAAGCCTGGGCGCGGGGGCAGCGCTGCATCATTCCGGCGGAATCCTTCGATGAACCCTGTTGGGAAAGCGGCAGCAATGTGTGGTGGCGGTTCCGGCGCGCCGATGGTGCGCCCTGGGGGCTGGCCGATTTGTGGAATACCTGGGTCAGCCGGGAAACCGGCGAAGTGGTGGAAAGCTATACCATGCTCACACTGAACGCGGACGCTCATCCCCTGATGAACAGGATGCACAAGCCGGATCCCTCCAAACCTGTCGGCGCGCAGGATAAGCGCTCGGTGATTCCGATTGAGCTGGCCGATGTCGATCAATGGCTGAACGGCAGCCAGGACGACGCGCAGGCGCTGTTTACTCTGCCGCCCGCTGCGGCATTCGATGCCATCCCGCTGGAACCGCCGCGACAGTCCAGCCTGATTTAATGATCTGTGTCGGTCAGCGCGAGGATTGCGGCGACACACGCAACAAGGCCCGGCAAAGCCGGGCCAGTCGCGGTTTTCGCCAGGCCGATGTTACCCGGCCTGTGGTGGGCTGTCGATTAGAATGGAATATCTGATGTATCGATTTCGTCAGGCGTTGCAGTGGGTGCCTTCGCCTTGCTGCTGCGGCCTTTCGGGCGGGCTGCCGGCCCAGGCTGGGCGGTGTCAGCCTGGGCCGTTTCCCTGCCGCCCAACATCTGCATTTGGTCTGCAATGATTTCCGTGGTGTAGCGGTCTGTGCCCGTGTCTGCGTCATGCCACTTGCGGGTTTTCAGGCGGCCTTCCACGAATACCGTGCGGCCTTTGCGCAGATATTCACCGGCAATTTCAGCCAGTCGGCCATAGAAAACGACGCGGTGCCATTCGGTTTCTTCGCGGCGCTCGCCTGTGGCCTTGTCCTTCCATTGGTGAGTCGTAGCAATCGACACTGAGCACACGGCTGCACCTTCTGCGGTGTAGCGGACTTCGGGGTCTTTGCCAAGGTTGCCGATCAGAGTGGCGCGGTTCAACGATGCCATGGTGACTTCTCCTTTGTGTCAGTCGGGGGGAATGTCTGGGCGACCCTCCGCCCAGACAGGAAAGGCTTATTGCTGTCGCTGGGCGAGTTCCAGGGCGCGCATGAAATCCATGGCGGCCCATTGGGCGTTGCCGGTCAGTTGCCGCACCCAGGCGCTGCGTGTGGGACTCCAGCGGAATCCGTGGCGCTTGAGCAAGTCGCGCGTTTCCTTGGCGGGTTTGCCGTCAAACAAGAACATGGCGCGGTTTTCCTGCGGATCCTCGCGGTAGGTGTAGCCGGGGCCGCTGCGTTCAAACTCGGGCCGGTCAGCCACTTTCTCCAGGTCTTTGATGCGTTGGGCAATGCGGCGAATGTTGGCGTTATTGTTCTGCAGTTGGTACGGGGCAAAACCGATACGGCCCATAAAGTCGGGTTTGATGAGTTCGCGGGCGCGGGCACCGTCCACCAGGCCAGTGGCTACCAGGGCGCTGATGCGGGTTTCCGGCTCGGCCTTGGCATGGCGGCGAAGAACCCCATTCAATTTCTTCATGGCATCCTGCCATGCCTGCAACGATGCCAGCTTTGCCTTCAGCTTTTCGATGGCCTGCGGGTCATCGCTGGAAATGCCGCCCTTGCCTACTGCTGCGGCCTTGTCTGCGTAGTGTTCGGCCTTTTTCTGCAGTTCGAAGGATTTTTCATAGCCCTGCTGGATGCGCCCCCGATAGCGGCGGTCGCCACGTTCAGAGTGATGGCCCACCAGAATTGGCTGACCAAAGGGGATGGCCTGTGCCATGTCATGCGCCTGCGCGTGTGCTGCGTCGGCCTGTTGTTCGGCCTGTGCGGCCTTGGCCTGATACGCTGCTTTCCGTGCTGCCTGCTTCGCTTCATAGGTGTTCATGATCTGATCTCCAAATGAGGTTTCGGGTTTTCAGCTGACCGGATCCGAAGATTCTTGAGCCGGAACGTGAGTCCGCCGTGTGGGGTTTACGCTGGCTCTCCGGTCTTGCCGCCGTCTTCCGTGAGTTCCGTCGCCGTGCCGATCTGGATCATGTAGCGCCGACCGGAAAGGGGCGGGAACGGAAGCCGCAGCCCGAAGCGAAGCGCAGGGACCGGGTGAGTACCCGGCGAAGCGAACCCCTTGGAGGGAGAAGCGCAGTGATACAGTCGGCGGTTTTGGCGACGGAACTCACAGAAGACGGAACAGCGGCCCGCCCGAGCGATGACCCCGCACGGCAGCCGCGCGGCGAGCGCCCCCAGCCGCGCCCGGCGCGGCTCTTACTTGGGCCAGCGGCCCAGGGCAGGTGCAGCGCGCAGCGCCGGCAGGCGTGGAAATTTGAGGGATGGAAGCGCGCAGGGGCAAGACGCCGCAGGCGGCTTGATACGAAGCACGACAGCCCGGCCCGCAGCCGATAGGCGGAGGGACACATGCTACTGAATCAGTGGAAGCTGTGATGAAGCGGTGTGATGTCTGTCAATCTTGACACAAGGAGGAGGGTTTATTCCTGACAAGGCCCTACTATGATGACAGAGTCAACCGTTAATCCGATAGGGCGCCCCATTCCCAATAAGCCGTGATTGGCCTAGGTACACCGTGAAACACCGGCGCAGACAAGGCATTGTTGAAGGCTTCTCCCGCCATTTTCACTTCTGCTTGAAACTTAGCACTGCTGACAGCGTCGCCTGCGATGGCCCTGTCGAGGGTAGCTAAACCTGATCGTAGCTTGTCCAACGTGATATTCAGGTCTCGCAGGCAATCGCTGAATGGTGGCTGATGGTACGGATTAGAAAGTGCTTGGTTGACTGAGCTTCTGCAGCCTCTCAAAACGTCCGGGTTGTATTGGTCGTGAGACAGGCGCTCATCGCAAATCTGACGAGTAGAAAATTCGAGATTACTAATTGCGTTGTCAATAATCCAGGCCATGCCCTTTAGAGTTGTAAGCCTCTCTTGACGCTGGTGTTTCTATATTCGTGCAAGACTTCCTAAAGAAATAGCAATCGCTCCAATCGTACCGATGGATGTCAACCAATCTGTGATCGCTGGGGCGTTCGTTTCTTCGCCAGTAGCCCACGGCCAGCCGTGGAGGAGCACTGCCAACCCAAAGAATGCCACTACAAACCCGCATAACACGGCTATCCAGCAAACGTCGCACTTCCTCATTCTTTTCTCCTACATGTCACGGCGGCTGCAGGATCCTAACCTTGGCGCCCTATTTATCGCCGAATTACAGAGAATCAAGTCTAAGAATGTCGGGGAGGGGAAGCATTGAATGGGAAGGCAGGTCGGAACACCCTGCCAGATTTTCAGGCCGTCGCATCTTCCCCGCTCAGCCAGCGAAACCGTCTCCGTCGCCATCATAATGATATGGTCTGGAAACCGCACATCAATCGGCGCCAGCGCCTTCTTGAGATGCTGGGTCAGATTCATATCGGCCGGACTCAGTTCTGTCGACCCGGACGAGTGGTTGTGCGGGCGGCCAACTCGCCTTTTTTCGAAATTCGCTTCCTACTTGCTTTGCCATATTCCTTCGTCGATCGACCAGAGTTCGTCGGCTTGCGGGGCTTGGTCGCCTTTCGGGATTGGCTAAAGAACGAGGCGCCTTGTGCGAGACCCGCATTCCGCCAGGCGCGGCGGAATGACCGACGGCCATCCGCTGCGGCCGGACCAAAACAACGCAGTCCGACTATTGACATCAGAGTCATTGCACCGCGCTATTGGCAATATCTAGGCATTGATGCCGCCGCCAGAACGCTTTTTCGAGCTTACGGTCTTGGTCTAGAACCACCTTGTACTGGCATACGAGGTAATGCCCCGACCCGGGCATCTTGAAAGTGAAGTTGTAGTCCCAATGTCGGCTTTGCGCCGCGCCTTCCTCGTTCAGCGGCCATCCGAGCAGCGTCACAACTTGTTCGGCCGCCATGCCCGGCGCAATTTGACTCAAGCGTTGTGGTTCCAACATGATCCCCGCTCTCTGGAAGGGCTCATCATAATCAGGCAGGTCCATATGAACTTCGGGATAGGCCAGGCTCTCGGGGTTGCTGATCGGATCGACGGGATTGGCTGCCCAGGAAGCACCAGCGACCAGCAGGCCCGATGCCAGGATCACATTCTTCGCCGCTCGGGCGATACGCGTCTCAATGTTCATAAATAAGTATCCTCTAATCATGAATCAAGCATGTCCGCCGTCAACGTTCTCGAAGCGCCTCGCCGGCCTTGTTGAATGGCTTTGTCAAATAATTCCAGACCGTCTTGCTTCCCGTGCGGATATCGACGGTCGTTACCATGCCGGGGACAATGGGAAACTGCTTCCCGGCCTTATTGACCAGTACGTCCGACTCCGTCCGGACATAAACAGGGTAGTAGACGATTTCGGGTTTGATCTCGTCGCGCAGGGTGTCGGGCGCAATGGTTGCAACCGTGCCCTTCAAGCCGCCATAAATCGCGTAATCGTAGGCCGTGACCTTGACGAGCGCCTCCTGGCCGGGGTGAATGAAGGCGATATCGCGGGGTGAAATCCTAGCCTCTACCAGCAATTGATCGTCCAGCGGCACGATAGTCATCACAGAGCCGTTGGGCGGTACGACTCCGCCCATGGTCGTGACTTCGATGTGCTTGACAATGCCCCGTACGGGAGAATAAAGCGTCATGCGTTCCAGCGTGTCGGCTCGCCCCCGCACGACCGATGACAGCGACTGCACTTCAGCGTTCGACTTTGCCAGCTCTTCGCGACTTCGCACCATGTAGCTCGTCTCGGTTTCAGAGATCTTGAGCTCCAGTTCGGCGCGCTGCCGCTGCAGGCGGATCAATTCCACGTTACTGGCAGCACCGCTCTTTACAAGCGATTGAGTGATGTTCAGCTCTTTGCGCACCAGGCCAAGCGCTTCATTCAGGTTCGCCATGGACTGCTTCAGGCTGCCGCGGCGGGATTTGAATAGGGCCAGCTCCGCCTTGCGCAGCTCGGGATAATCATCCAGCTCAGACGGAAAAACGGGTTCTTCATCCCCGTCGACTTCGGCACGAAGCCGGGCGCTGCTTGCCAGAGCCGCGCGGTAGCGTGCCGCCGTCTCTTCTACGCTGGACTCTCCGCGGGTGGGGTCGAGCTGCGCCAGAACCTGGTTTTTCTCCACGATCTGCCCTTCGCGTACGTCCAGGCGTGCCAGGATGCCGCCTTCTAGCGACTGAATGCGCTGCTCGCGCGAGCTGGGAATGACCTTGCCCACGCCGGTCGAAACCTCTTCGATCTCGAAAAACCATGCCCAGGCAAAGAACGCGATTACAAAAGCGGTCAGCCACCATGCCACGCGCCCGGCCGCGCTGTAGCGCACTTCGTCAAGATCGTCAAGATCGGCGAGCGGCTTGGTGCTCATGGCGCCACCCCGCTGTCTGAAGCATGCGCGGCGCGGAACTCAGGCTCGGCCCGCGCCTGAAGCGAAGCTTTCACCGCCGGCCCGCGCGCCCTGAGGCCGCCTTGCCGCAGCTTCGCCAGGATATCGTCTCGCGGCCCGTCCAGCACGACGGCGCCGGCGTCCAGCACGAGGATCCGGTCAACGGCCTCTAATACGGCGGGACGATGCGTGGCCACGATCAGGCTGCGGTCGGAAGCCAGTTCTTTGAGCTGTGCAATGACGTTCCGCTCGGCCGCCTCGTCCAGCATGGCGGTCGGCTCGTCCAGCAAGAGCACGGCGGGGCGGCGCAGGAGCAGACGTGCAAGTAGGAGGCTATGGCGCTGGCCACCCGATAGGCCCAGGCCGCCCTCGGTGACGGGATAATCCAGCCCCTTGGGAAGGCGCTGCACGAATTGCCAAGCCCCGGCCGCTTTCAGGGCGGAGATGAGTTCCTCGTCAGTCGCGTGCGGGGCGCCCAATCGCATGTTCTCGCGCAGAGTGCCCAAGAACAGCCGCGCGTTCTGAGACAGAAGGCCCACGTCGCGGCGCACGTCCGCCGGGTCGATCTGGGCCAGCGTCACGCCGTCAAGCAGTACGCTGCCCATCTGCGGCTCGAGCAGGCCCGATAATGCCTGCAGCAGCGTCGACTTCCCGGAGCCGTTGCGCCCCAATACGCCCACGCGTTCGCCGGGACGGATTTCCAATTGTTTAATCCGCAGCGCGGCGGTCTGCCCGTCGTAGCTGAACAGGGTATGCTTCAGTTCATAATGGCCCAGTAACGCGGGGCGATACACCCGGGTTTCCGTCGAGGCATGATCAACGGGCAGTTTCATCAGCTGGTCCAGGCCCTCGGAAGCAAGGCGCGCCTGCTGCCAGCGATTCAGCACCTGCGTCAGGCCCGACAGCGGCGCCAGCATGCGCGTGGACAGAATGGACGCGGCCACCAGCACGCCCGTGCTCATCTCTCCGGTCATGACCATGGGCGCACCGAAAAACACGACTACCGCAAAGGCCGCGCCCTGCACCGTTTGCGACCAGTTGTTCAGGTCGTGAATCAACTTGCGCAGCTTGAGCCCGGCCTCGGCTTCGCCGGCGTTGTAATGATTCCACTGGTTCTGGAAACGAGGCTCGGCCTGCAGCAGCTTGATGTCCTCGATGCTCTGAATCGCCTCGACGAGCATCGCGCTGCGCAGCGCGGATTCGCGCATGCTTGCCTGAGCCAGCGCGCGAAGACGACGCTGCGCCAGCAGGCTCGGCACGACCAGCATCGCAAAAGCAGCCAGGGGCACCCACACCAGGGGGCCGGCAATATGCCAGAAGATGAAGCAGAACAATAAGAAAAAGGGCAGGTCCGCAATCACGGTCACCGTCGTGGAGGTAAGCATGTCGCGTACGGACTCCACCTCTCGCACCTGCGATACGAAAGTGCCCGTCGACTTGGGCCGTACGGTGTTGCGCAACCGGAGCGCATGGCCGAACACGCGGTCGGAGATGCGCAGATCGGCCCTCTTGCCCAGCACGTCGATGATGGTCACACGCGCATTACGCATGACCCAGGCAAGGAGAATGGCCAAGACGACGCCGCCGAACAGCACGTACAAGGTCGACTCCGACTGCGCGGGCACGACCCGGTCGTACACCTGCATCGAGAAGGCGATGCTGGCCAGCGCCATCAGATTCGCAACGAAGGAGGCGACGAGAATATGAGCGTACGGCCGAAGATCGGCAAATACAATGCCGCGCAGCCAGTGGCGCTCGACCGGCCGGATGTACTGGTCCACGCGATCGTCGGGTGCGGAGCGGATCGGCCGCATCACGGCTACGGCGGCCAGCGAAGCCTGCAGCGCTTCGGTCGCCACCGTGGTGGCCAGCCCCTCGTCGCCGCTGAAGACGATCTGCAGCTCCTGCTGGGACATTGCCGTAATGACGCCGACCTGGCCGTCACGCAGCTCCACCGCAATGGGCAGACGCCAGGACGTGAGACCGCTCAGCCGCGGCCGCACCCAGCGCAACTGCAGTCCGGCCTGTCTCGCCGTTTCGCGCAGCGCGGCCCGCAACTGTCCGGAACCGCTCCAACTGGCGCTGACGCGCAGACGCTCGCGCGAAACGGCGAGATGATAGTGGGCCGCCACAGCCAGAATGGCCTCCAGCCAGCCTTCGAGAATCGGCACGAGCTCCTGTTCTGGTATGGCGCTCATTGCATTTCTCGCACGTACGCCTCCGTCGCCGCGACGGCGCCCGGGTCGGATTGCACTGAGAAAACCGTACGCAGGCGTCCCGCATAAAACAAGCAGTCGATGCCCAGGCGGGCCATCTCGTGAGCCGTGTCGATCTGGTCACGCCTTGCGCCGTAGTATTCTTGCTCGGCATTGAGAAGATCCAGCAAGGAACGCGTTCCGAGCTGCAGGTACTGATCGCGATACAGGGCGCGCGTCAGACGCATGCTTTCTTCACGCGCTTGCTGCACCGGGCGTCGCGACGCAAATTTGCGCCACTCCAGTGCGGCATCTTCGCCGCCTTGCTCCACGCTCAGACGCGCCTCGTCCAATGCGGCGCGAGCCGCATTCACCGCGTGCTCAGCCGCCCTGCGGTCGGCCTGCAGGCGCCCGCCCTCGTACAGAGGCATGGACAAATTCAGCATTACGGTGGTGTCGATGGAACGCTCGCCGATGGCGCGCGAATGCGCGTTCAATCCCCTTCCGGTGGAGGCCTCCAGGGAAAGCGTGGGCAACTGCTGGGTGCGCGCGACCTCGGCGCCGGCTCGCGCCACCTCAAGTTGCGCCAGGGCGACCCTTATCGCAGAGGCGTCCTGCCCCGCGGAGCCGCCGACTGCTGAGGCGGCGGCCGGCTCGGTGCAGGCTCCTTCCAGCGCGGCGGGCACGTCTCCGGCGGCCTCGGGCAGGCCTGAAGCGCCCATCCAGTGCATCAGCGTGGTGCGCCAGCGCTGCGTCTGCGCGCGCGCCGACAGCAGCTCAATCTGAGCCGAGTCCACGCGGGCGCGCGCCTGCACAGTGTCAGACCGCGTACTGGCGCCCTTCTCTTCCCGCTCGGCGGCAAGCCGGGCGACGTCTTCGACCGCATCTACCAGCTCTTGCGCGGCCACGGCCAACGCCTCCTGGCGCCGCACCTCGATCCAAGCATACGCGGTGTTGCGCACCACTTCGTCTACTGACAACAGAACGCGCGCCCGCGCCACTTCCGAGGCGCTGCGGGCTTGGTCGACCCGGCTGGAAACCTTCCCGAAGTCGTACAGCATCTGCGAGGCCGAGATCTCGGCCCGCTGGATGTGGCGGCTGTCGTAGCCCGTAATCGGTGAATTGCTGGACCGCGTATTTACGCCGCCGCTGATGCGGGGATAGTAGCCCGAGCGAGCGGCATCGACGCCTTCGTTCGCCTGCAGCACCTGGCTGCGGGCGCCGCGCACCAGCGGATGCCAGCTCAACGCCTGGTCAATCGCCGCCTGCATGTCGACGGAGCGTTCGTCCGACACGGGAGAACGCGCCGCCGGCCTTTCGGCCTGGCGGACAGCGAGGTCATGGATCTGAGCGGCGGTGCCGCTGGCGCTCGACAGGGCAAGCGCGAGCAGGCACACACGCGCACGAGTCAGCCGGCGGTGGCGGGGCCCGCCCCCCCTCTCCGGATCAAGCCAGTACATGCGCGTCATGCAGACCTTGCTCCAACTCGTACTGACTCAGCGGATCATTCACGTAGGCATACGGTTCCGCCGTCAAACTGTCACCCGGGCCATCGGCCGGACCGGATATGGCTGGCGTTTCGGCATCCGTTTCTTCAGGCAGCCAATCCGAAACGGATTCGCCCGGTTCCTCGGTGTCGGCCAGCAGGCCTTCGAACGAGGGCGGGGTGTCCGGCTGCTCGAACATGAAGGCAGCCATGCTTGCAGCAGCAACATCGCCAAGATCGTCGCCATCGCCCTGCGGGAGAGTGAAAGGCGCGGAGAAGGTTTCCGCGGACGCCGCGACCGCGCCGGTGTCGACACCCACATCGCCGGTAACCGTCAAGGTGACTGCCGATCCGTCGTCTCGCGTTCCCGTATAAGTACCGTCGCCGTTATCGACCCACTCGCCAGAAAGACTCAGGGAGTCGTCGGCTGTACCACTTATCGTCAAGCTGGATCCCGTGCCGGCGATGGCCTTGAGCTGGTCAGGGGTAAGACCCGTGATCTGGTTGACGCCGCCAATGCCCATGTCGATGATCTCGATATTGCTCAAACGCGAAGCCAAGTCAGCGCCGGTGAGATCTTCGCCATAGCGCAGCTGCACCGTGTCAGTGCCCGCCCTGCCGTTGATGGCAGAGCCTGTCCAGATCAGCGTATCGTCGCCGGTTGTGGCAAGCTGGCTCGACACGTTCAGCGTGATGGTGTCGGTTTTACGGGCGGATTCCGCGCCATTGGCGCTTTCCACCGTCCACGCCGTCACTTTTACCTGCGTTCCGCTCGCTCCATCCTGATCGGTCAGCGCCGACGCCGCCTGCACGAAGCCCAGACCGTCCAGATCGCTCTGCGACAGGCCGGTTATGGTGTACGTATCGGTCGCCGCATCATAGCTGACTCCGGAAGTGACGAGGGTGTCGCCCACGTACAAGGCCGCATGCTCGCCCAGGCCGGTAATCTGCAGCGTCGCGGTTTCTGTGCTTTCGTCCGTCACTGCCGCAATTGCCGGCTGTGAGTCGGCCATCGACGCGTTCAGGTTCAGGGCGATGATCTGGCCTTCCGTGCCGAAGGACAAGGTTGGCTCGATGCTCACGCCATCGGCGGCGGCTTCGACCGTCACCGGATTCAGCGGGACGGTCTCGACTAGGGTCGCGGGCAGGCTGGTCTCGCCCGATTCGACTATCAGCGCCAGATCGTCCAGCGTGCCGCTCCAGTGGGCGGCCGGCAGGATCGCCACATAGGCCGGTATCGTGCCGTCGGCCGACAGAACCCAGGTGTTGGTGTTGCCGTCCCCGCCCGCATTGGAGGCTTGGCTGGCCTCGGTCGCGTTACCTGCGTTGTCGCCGACATAGAGCAGGAAACCCACCGGGACGCCCGACAGCAGAATGGAATGGATCGACTCTGAACCGTTATTGTCGTTCAGCGCCACCGACAAGCCGCTCAGCTCGATGGCATTGCTCTTGTGGGACGTGGCCGCCTCGCTGCCTGTCACGGGGTTACTGTCCACCGTGACGCCATTATTGGCGAGGACGACCTGGGCGGTTTCCGAAGCGCTGGCCGACGCCACGTTGCCCGCACCGGTCTCCTGCGTCTGCGCGTAAGCGGTGAAGGTCACGGAACCCGGTTCGAGGGTGCTGTCCGCCGCCGTATAGCTAAGTTCGGTCGAACCGCCCGCGGCGCCGACATCGATGACGTAGTAATCGCCGTCAGGCACGCCGTCAACGCCGCTGACGGCGGTGAGCGCAAGCGGATCGCCGCTGGCGTCCGTCACCGTGCCGCCGTCATTGTTGGCGGTCATGACCTGCACGTAGAGCAGGCCGCCCACGATCTGGCCGTGGATGCCGTCCACCGAGGTCCCAACGTCGATGGACGCGGTCACGCTGTCCGTGCCCTCGTCCACGTCGTTCGTTGTTACCGTGATGGCGGCCGGGTCCGTCACCGGAACCACCGGCATGGCGGCGGCGGCGTCCGCCTCCACGCTGGCGCCGCCCATGACCGACGCGGTGAGCCTGGCGTCAAAGCCAAAGGCGGCATTGTTGTCGTTGCCGTTCTCCGGCGGGGTGATGCTGATGCCGGCCAGCAGCCCATCAAGTGCCGTCTGGCTGTTGCCGCCCGCTGGCACCGTCACCGTGGCGGTCCAGGTGTGGACCCCGTCAATGGTGGTCAGCGTCATGCCCTCGACCGTGGTGCCCGCCGGCAGATCGGTGATGGTGACGGTGTAACTGTAGGCTTGGCCGTCGTCGCTGGTGGAAACCTCGGCATTCATCATGTCGGCCAGCCTGAAGGCCGTGTCCTCCGTGCCTTCCGCGCCGTTGTAGCTCCACTCGTCGATGACCGGCGGCGTATACGGGTCGCCGTCGCCCAGATCGAGATTCAGGTTCCAACTGACCGAATCCTCTTCGATGCTCGGCGCGGGCGTTGCGGAATCGCCCCGGTCCTGCGCCTGCACCGTCATTGTGATGGTCGACATGCCGTTGATTGTGCCCTGGCCGACGATGAACTCCACCGGTACATCGAGGCCGTCCGCGCCGATGGATTGCGCATTCGTTCCGTCATAGACCAGCAGCCAGCTTCCCGCGCCCACCTGCGATGCGCCGGTCACGGTCACGCCATCGGGCACGCCTTCGATCAGCACGCGGATCAGATGTTCGCTGCCGTCCGTGTCGTCCGAACTTACGTGCAGGTTGACGGTGAACGCCCCGCCTTCGGTCACGGTGGCAGTATCGGGTGCGGCATCATCGCCGGTGCTGGCGTCCTCTGTCGTGCCCGTGGCGGTGCCCATGACGATGCCGGTGATCGAAGCGTCCACCGTATCCGTCACCGGCGTGGCATCCAGACCCAGCGTCCCCTGCTTGATTTCGGTCACGGGAGTCAGCGTGCCGTCGCTGGACGCGTCGATGACTTCATAGTAGAAATCAAGCGAACCCAGGCTGCCGTCCAGATCGGAGGCGCCCATTGCGCCCAGTTGCCCGACCTGACCGGCCGGGATGACATAGTAGCCGCCGTCCGGCAAGCCAGCCACGCCGCTGATGGAAGTAGGGCCAACACCCGCCGATTCCAGCGCCACGCCATTGAGGTACAGCGTGTAATCCGCGCCGGTGGCGTAATCGGTCGGGATATAGAGCTGGCCCAGCGTCTCATCGGTATCGCCGTTCTGCGGCACGATAGCCAGGTTAAGCAGCGTGATCACATCCTCCGCCAGCGTGGCGCTGTCGGTGATCGTCGCTTCGGGCGAGGGCGTGACCGTGAAGCTCACGGGGGTCAGCTCGTTTTCAGTGTACGAGTGGCCGTCCCTCTCGGTGGTGACGCCCGCCACCTGGAAATTCACCGTACCGCTGTAGTTTTCCGGTACGACGATGGAAACGTCCCCCAGCTTGTCGGCCGCCACCATCCAGACGCGTTCGGCGCCGCTTCCCGATACGACCATGGTCGCGCCGGAGACGGAGAACCCTTCCTGCAGCCCGGTGATGCGCAAGGTGGCGGTTTCCGAACCGTCCGCATCGGGAGACGCAATGCCGCTCACGAGGTTGGACAGCGTCACACTATGATTGCCGGCGCCATCCAGCGCGGCCTCGGTCGTGCTGTAGTCGGAAACCACCTTCACTTCGGGGACATCGGCAACGCCGATCACGGACACATTGATCGTTCGAGACACGGGATCCGAGGTATCGGTGCCATCGACCGACACCGCGCTGACCGTCAATGGGAAATCTCCGCTGCTATGAAGCGGCGGGGTGAACATTATCGGGGCGTCGTTACTGAAATTCGAGATCTCGAAGCTGGTGTTGCCCTCGGTCGCCGTAAAGGTCAAAGTACCCGCACCCGTGCCATAGGTGATCGTCGCACCCACGGGAATGCCCGAGATGGTCACGTTGAACGTCTCCGAGGCGTCGGAGCTGGTGGTCCTGATCGCCAGCGGAATGTCCGTATCCTCCAGACCCGAGGCCCGGCCATTGAGCGCCATCGTCACCGCGTCGGCGACCGGATCGAACTTGATCAGCGACAGCATGGCTTCACCGCTGACGGCGACGTTCACTCCCGGACCGCTGACAGTGGGCGGGTCGAGGGGAATTCCCGTGACCTCACTATCGTCGTCGTAATCCACCGTCCCGGTTTGCACCTTGATAGTCAGCGTGCCCGAAACATCGGGGGGCAGCATCACTTGCAGTGTGTCGAGATACTGCTGCGGCACCCAGATGGGTTCGCCAGCATAGGTCTGCGTCACCCAGGTGCTGCCGTTATCCGTCGAATAGCGGAACTGCGTGCCGAAGACCGTGTCGCCCGCGTCAGCGCCGGCACTATCGGATTCCAGCGTCGCCGTGAGCACGGCGTAGACGAACTCGTCCGTGTCTTCATTGGACCAACCCGTCATCAGGTCATGACCACCGCCGGTGTTGGAGGCGTCCGTATAGTTCTCGCCCAAGGCGAACCAGGTGTCTTCCTTACCGGGCACGGTATAGGCGTGATCGTCGATCATCGTCACGTCGTTGCCGTTTTCGCCGTCGCTGTCGGTATCCGTCGTTTCGGCCACCGGGGTGACGGTGATCGTCACGTCGCGATCCTCTGTCTTGGTGTCGCTGACGGGCGCACCATTCACCGTATTGGTGTCGGTGGTCGTGATCGACAGCGTGATTGTCTCGTCCGCGCTGCTGTGCGCCGGCGGCGTAATGGTGAAGGCGTCGAGGATGGCTTCACGCTGGGCTTCGGTCAGTGCGCTGTCGAAGGTGATCGTGTAGGTGCTGCCGGATCCCGTATTGCTCCACCCGGTCATGCCGGTCGGTGCTGTGACCGTCCAGTCCGTCGGCACCGTGAACGACACCGAATCGATTACTTCGCTGCCCGTAGCCGTACCCGTGTCGGTAACAGCCACGCCAGCAAGGAAGGCGACCGCCGTGTCTTCCGCCGTGGTCACGCTGCCGGCCGTTACGTCGCCCGCCACCGGGCTGACGTGCAGGTCCAGCGTGACCGAGCTGGTGATCGTGTCGATGGCGCCGCTCGAATCGTCGTCGGTGTCCCGCGAATGGAGCGTGATCGTCACGTCATTGATGTCGCCGCTGTAGTTGGGGGGCGGGGTGATGCTTATGCTCGGCGGGGTCGCCGATGTGCCCACCGGCGAGGTCGCGGTCGGGTTGGACGCACTGATGGTCGTGTTGGCGCCATTGATGGTGACGATCGTTCCGTCAGGCAGACCCGTAACGGTGTACCAATAAGTCTCGCTGCCGTCCGTGTCGTTGCCCGCGTTTCCATCCGTGTCGTTCAACGTGGCCGTCAGGTGGCCGGTCAGATCGATGGCATTGTCTTCGGCGAAGGTCAGCGCAGTCGTATCGATGGCCAGCGTCGCGCCGTCGGTCACGGCCTGCACATCGACGTCAATGACTTGAGTATTGGTCGCACCGTCTACGCCGGGGATAATCGCGCCGCTGCCGTCCACTTCGTAACTGGTCGCGCTGACGGTGACGGTGAAGTTTTCGCCGCTTTCAGCAAGCGGATTGGCCACCAATGCCTGGTATTCGGCGGTGGTCAGGTGATAAACGCCCGTGGCCGGGTTCACGGCTGGAACATTTGCGATGTGGTAGTTCGGCGCATCGGTGAGAACGATGGTCAAGGTGCCACCGACGGGTGTCAGCACTGTGCTGCCGGTGGAGAGGATAACGCCGTCCGCGCCCGCACCGCCGATCGTCAGCGTGATCTCGCCAAGCCGTTCGGAATGGTCGTCATTGCCCGTACCCGTGCCGGTGTCGGTGATGGCCGGCGCGGTCAGGCCCAGCGCCACCGAATTGTCTTCGGTGGTGTTGACGGTCTTGTTCGCTTCAAGGATCGGCGCATCGGAAACCTTGGTGATCTCGAAGGTGAGCGTTTGCGTCACCGTTCCGCCGCCGTTGGATTCCTTCATCGTATAGGTGACGGTCGGCACCTCGCCAGCGTAGTTATCGACCGGGGTGAAGCTGTAATCGCCATTTTCCGCTATGGTCAGCGATCCCAACTCGTTGCCGTCACTATCCCTGAGAGTGACAACATCGCCGGGAGCATAGTCTTCGGGCGTTCCGTCGCCATCTGCATCGACCTGAAAGCCCGTCACGACGATGACGTCGTCGACGTCGGAAACAAAATCCTGCAAGGTGCCGGCCGCGCTGCCGTCTTCCGTCAGGGGCACAGTGGCATTGGGCGTGATCCCCGTAACCTCGTCGTTGGAACCGTTGACGGTGACCGTGATGACCTGCTCGCTGTACGCGCCGAACTCATCGGTTACCCGCGCCGTGAAGGTTTCCGTTCTGGTGTCGCCGTTATTCAGCGCCTGTGTCGCATCCCGCGAGTTGTCGAGCGTGTAGGTCCATTGTCCGGTGGCCGGATCGATCTCGATCGTGCCATAGATGCCGTCCGTTGTCGCAATGCTCCATGTCTGCGTGGCATCAGTATCCACATCGGAGGCGGTCAGCGTGCCGGCAGTCGTAGTCAACTCGGCAGGGTTGGCAGTTCCCTGCTCGGTGACTTCACCGGCTGCAGCGGCTGCATCCGATGTGATAACTGGCCGGTCGTTGGTGCCCGTGACCGTGATGGTCAGCGTGCTGGTGCTGGTCGCACCGTTGGCGTCCACCACCGTGTAGGAGAACTCTTCAGTGACGATTTCACCCTGCTTAAGCGCCTGCGTGGCGGATAGCGTATTGTCGAGCTCGTAGGTGTACTCGCCATTTGCGTTAAGCGTCAGTGAGCCATAGACGCCCGTCAGCGCCGAACCGACCGTGCCCGCCGAGCCGCCAAAACCCACTTCGCTGACCTGCAGCGTAGCTTTCTCGCCGGCATCGACATCGGTGTCGTTGGTGAGTACATTGCCGCTGGCGGTGGCATCGCCCGGCGCGGGAGTGTTTCCGCCGCCGGACACGCCCGCTTCCGTCACTGCCTCGCTATCGGCCATGGCCACCGGTGCATCATTGGTGCCGGTGATGGTGATGCTGACTTCGCGCGTCGCCGTGCCGCCCGCGCCGTCGCTTACCTGGACGGTATAGGTCAGTTCGACCGTATCGCCCTCGTTCAACGCCTGCGTCGCCGGCAGATCGTTGTCGAGCGTGTAGGTCCAAACACCCGTAGAAGGATCAATGCCGAACGTACCGTAGGTGGCGTCCGGCGTACCGGCCACGCTCCATGTCAATGTGGGGCCATCCACGTCGGTTGCGGTGAAGCTGCCCGTGGCGCTGGGAGACCCCGGGACCACCGTGCCGTCGTCAAGATGGCCCGCCTCGATTACGCTGCCGGTCTGATTACCTTCGGCGATAACTGGGTCATCGTTGACCGGATCGACGGTGATGACCAGATCGGCCGTGTCGGTGCCGCCTTCGCCGTCGCTCACCGTATAGGTGATCGTCGGCACTGTGCCGTTCCAGTCCTGTGCCGGGGTGAAGGTGTAGTTGCCATCTGTGCCGAGCGTGATCGTGCCCACGCCCGCGATGACCACAGGGCCGGCACCCGCCGTATGCTCGGTGGGATCGCCCGCCACGGTAAAGGTGGTCACACTCAGGCTGTCGCCGTCCGGGTCATTGTCGTTGCCTAGCACATTGCCGCTGACAGGAGTGTCCTCGTCGGTGGTCGCGGCATCGTCGCCGGCAGTCGGGGCCGGGTTGCTCACTGTCCAATCAAAGGTCTGCGTGGCCGTCAAGCCCTCGGCGTCGGTGGCGGTCACCGTCACGCTATGCACGCCGCCGCTCCCATCCTGGCTGGCCGAAGGGTCGATCGTGCCGCTGATCACGCCGGTATTCGGGTCGATGCTCAGCCCGGCGGGCAGTCCGGTGGCGCTGTAGGTCAGCGTGTCGCCGTCCACGTCGCTGAACGCGCCGGTCACGTCTACGCTGACGCCTGTGTCGGCATCTTCGTTGACTTGACCGGGGATCGTACCCACCGGCACTGGCGCGTCATTGACCGGGGTGACGGTGATGACCAGATCGGCCGTGTCGGTGCCGCCTTCGCCGTCGCTCACCGTATAGGTGATCGTCGGCACTGTGCCGTTCCAGTCCTGTGCCGGGGTGAAGGTGTAGTTGCCATCTGTG
>NZ_JACJUU010000016.1 GCF_014237865.1 Pusillimonas minor | reverse complement strand
TCGACAACAATACCGCCGAGCGAGCGTTGCGCGGGGTAGCCCTGGGCAGGAAAAACTACCTGTTTCTGGGATCCGACGCGGGCGGTGAACGCGCGGCCACGATGTACAGCCTACTTGGCACAGCCAAATTGAACGATATCAATCCCCAAGCGTACCTGCGCCACGTCTTGAGCGTGATCGCCGACCATCCGGTGAACCGGGTTGACGATCTGCTGCCCTGGAACGTCGCGCTTTAAGTACCGGACAGCGGTTGCTCAATTCCACTCTTCGTGCTCAAGAGGGGCTGTTGAAAGATCCCAGATGGTCGAGTGGTATTGCACTTCAAACCACTCTAGGAACATCTTGCGAGTGCGACGCTTGGGCCAAAGTGCCTGGTCAGTGAACCAGCTGTTCAAAAAAGACGCAAACAATACGCTAAAGCGCTGGAGCGCCCATTGCTCGGCCTGCTCAGGCGTGTTAATGATGTCCGGCGATATAAGGTAGACCTCTTGTTCTTGGCGCAGCTCGTCCAAGGTAAGCCCCTCAATCGGTTGTGAATCAACACTCCTGATCCAGTCCAGCGCCGCTTGCTTGGGCACGATGAGAATCAAGTTGCGATTGATGGTGGCGTGATCAACTTCGGGCATGACTATTCAACGAAAAACACTGAGGAGTGGATTTTACTCATTGAGCAGCCTCACGCCCAAGTCAAGACGGTGTTCGCCGGGCGCTTACCATCTATGGATGTCGCAGAGCGCCTCGCTTTGGTGGACGAAGTAAGGGCGGAGACGCACGCTATCATCCAAGGCTTTCGGGATGGGGATTCTCTTGCGTTTTCTATGGAGACAAACATCGCGATTGCAAAGTAACCGACCCCCGGCCTCTACTTTTCATACCCTCGTTTGTAAGACACGCTTTTCACTTGCTACAATCGTCCATGCGATGAAGAAATTTCTCCTTATTTTTATGCTGGTCATGCTGCCGCTCCAGGCCTCCTGGGGCGTTGTGAGTGTATATTGCCAGCCAGAAAGGGAGATTTGCATCGAGCCCTGTTATAGCGAAGCTCAAGAGCAGCGTGTCTATTTAAACGACGGGTCCGAGCAAACTGGTTCAACCTCGGGTTTTTTGGACCAATACGAGCATTCTTGCCAAGCCCCAGCGGCGTCGATTCTTTCATCTTCAAATCAAACCATTCCTTCCTTATCGGCTAGTTTGGCCCTTCAGTTTCAAGAGGTGCCTTTGAGCTTGCCGACCTTGTCTGAGCGGCCTGAGCGGCCCCAGTGGCTTTTCGTTGCCTAAGCTGGCACGCCGCTGATTCGACTTTCCTCCTGCCCCACACCTACGTCCTCAGCGTCGTCGCGTTCAATTGACTTTGAGCGTGCGCCCAGCTACTTGCGACGGTAGCGCTTAGCCCCGCATGTAACGGATGGTCCGTTGCATATCGGCGCATAGCCAGAATACCGATATCACCTGGTGATTAACGTTTTTGCGAGCAAAGGTCGACGGTGCTTGAAGCCATCAATCTGGACTGCGTGCGCGGTGAGCGCCGCCTATTTCATAATCTAAGCTTTCAGCTCAAGGCAGGCGAGTGCCTGTTGGTGCGAGGCGAGAACGGTAGCGGCAAAACCAGTCTTTTGCGCATGCTGGTGGGGCTTACGCCTGCGGCTGCTGGGGCCGTTCATTGGCAGGGTAGTCCGATAAAACAGCTGGGCGATGAGTACCGTCGCGAGCTACTTTATTGTGGCCATCCTTTGGGCCTTAAAGATGCTCTAAGTGCCACGGAAAACCTAATTTCCAGTGTGGCGTTGGCTGACGAATCGGTTACCCAGGACGGCGTGCACGAAGCCTTACGCCAGGCTGGATTGCAGGGTAGGGAGCATCTGTCGGTGCGAGCCTTGTCGCAAGGGCAAAAGCGCCGTGTCAATCTGGCTAGGCTACTGCTGCAAAGGTGTGCTTTGTGGGTGTTGGATGAACCTCTGACTGCATTGGATACCCAAGCCAGCCTATGGGTTGTACGGGTGATTGACCAGCATCTGAGCAATGGCGGGATTGCAGTCTTGACGACGCATCAGGACTTGACCTTGGCAGGCACGACGCACGTTATACGGGTAGGCGTATGAGCGACTCCATTGGCTTATCCGTATTTCGAGGGGTAATACATCGAGATTTAAGGCTCGCCATGCGGCGCAAGTCCGATGTGCTGACACCGCTTTTTTTCTTTGTCATCGTGGTCAGCCTGTTTCCGTTGGGCATTGGTTCTGAGCGCGACATGTTGCGGCAGATCGCCCCAGGCATTCTTTGGGTGGCAGCACTGCTGGCGACCATGTTGTCGCTTGACCGGCTGTTTGAACAGGATTACGCCGACGGCACACTAGAGCAAATGGCTCTTTCGCCCGCTCCGTTGGGAACGCTGGTGCTCGGCAAGGTGGTCGCGTATTGGTTGTTGACGGGTTTCCCCTTGACGTTGCTGGCTCCGCTGCTGGCATTGCAATTCGATTTATCAACCCCTTCGTTACTGGTGCTGGCTGCATCGCTGGCTCTGGGTACGCCTGTGCTTAGCTTTATTGGCGCTATTGGGGCGAGTTTGACCCTGGGCCTGCGTGGCAGCAGCGCTCTGGTCGCCTTATTGGTGCTTCCGTTGTATGTGCCGGTGCTGATCTTTGGCGCGGGTTCGGTAGACGCTGCGACTGCCGGGCTGGGGGCCACGGCGCATCTATCGTTGCTGGGTGCTGTGCTGGTTTTAACTGGTTTTTTTGCCCCGTGGGCCACCACTGCGGCCTTACGGATAGCCTTGGAATAATGAGTAAGTACATGATTAATTGGTTTAAGTATTCCTCGCCCAAAACGTTTTACCCGCTTGCGGGCAAGCTGATTCCCTGGTTTGCGTCAGCCGCCGCGATTCTGGCGGTCCTAGGCATGTATGTGGGGTTTTTCATGGCGCCCACCGATGCTCAGCAAGGCGAGGGCTATCGCATTATTTTCCTGCACGTGCCGGTCTCCTGGATGTCGATGTTCATTTATCTGGTCATGGCGTTCTGGGCCGCGATAGGGCTGGCATTTAACAGTCGTTTAGCGGCCATGATGGCTACGGCCTTGGCTCCTACCGGCGCCATGTTCACTTTTCTTTCGCTTTGGACGGGCGCGTTGTGGGGCAAACCCATGTGGGGAACCTGGTGGGTTTGGGATGCGCGCCTGACTTCCGAATTGATACTTTTGTTTTTGTACATAGCGTTTATCGCGCTGCAGTCAGCGGTGGATGAGCCGCGCCGCGCCGATAAGGCCGGTGCCGTGCTTGCTCTCGTCGGCGTGGTGAATATCCCCATTATTTATTTCTCGGTGCAGTGGTGGAACACACTGCATCAAGGTGCATCTGTTTCGCTGACGCAAGCGCCCTCAATGGCAATGATCATGCTTGTCGGCATGCTGATTATGGCCTTGGCGTCATGGATGTATACGGTGGCGGTGGCTCTGATGCGCGTGCGCTGCATCATTTTGGAGCGCGAACACCATGCCGGATGGTTAGACGAATTGAAGGAGGTAAAGCAATGAATTGGACGAGTCCTGCTGAATTTTTTGCCATGGGCGGCTATGGGCAATATGTCTGGGGGTCAGTGGGCGTGGCCATGGTCGTGCTGTGCGCCGAATGGCTGTTGCTACGCCAGCGTCGCCGGGCGGCTTTATTGCACCTAAAGCGCCAGTTAATCCTGAAGAAAGAGGAATCACTATGAAAAAACGTCATAAGCGCCTTGCGCTCATAGGTGGTGGCCTGGCCGCATTGGGTATTGCCACCGCGCTAGTGCTGAATGCTTTTCAAAGCAATCTTGTGTTTTTCTTTACGCCTACGCAGGTGAGCGCGGGTGAAGCCCCGCAGGAGCGGACCTTTCGCGTCGGGGGCATGGTGCAAACCGGCAGCGTGCAACGACTAAGCGATGGGCTTACCGTCAAATTCGTGGTGACCGATACGGCCAAAATGGTACCGGTCACTTATACGGGAATATTGCCCGACCTGTTTAGTGAAGGCAAAGGGGTGGTGGCCCAAGGCAAGCTCGGGGTCGATGGGTTGTTCCGGGCGGAAGAGGTGCTTGCCAAACACGATGAGAACTATATGCCCCCTGAGGCGCAGCATGCGCTGGATGAGGCCGCCAAGAACACGATTACTGCGAGGCCATAACGCTCATGATTGCTGAACTCGGTCATTTTTCTCTGATTCTGACGCTATTCGTGGCGCTTGCGCAAGGGTGTTTAGCCCTCGCTGGCGCGGCGCGTGGCAATGCTGTCTGGATCGCCTTTGCTCGACCCGCCGCGCGCGTGCAGTTTCTTTTAATTATTGTCAGCTTCGCGACGCTGGGTTGGTCCTTCATTGTTAAGGATTTTTCGGTGGCTTACGTCGCCCAGAACTCCAACTCGCAACTGCCATTGCTTTACCGTATAGCCGCCGTCTGGGGTGGTCACGAGGGATCGCTCTTGCTGTGGCTACTGATGCAAACAGGCTGGGCGTATGCAGTAAGTGTGTTCTCAAAGCAGCTGCCCGATGTCATGGTGGCACGTGTATTGGGGGTGTTGGGCCTGGTCACCGCTGGATTCCTGCTCTTTGTGCTGCTTACCTCTAACCCGTTCGAGCGCCTGGTACCTGCGCCCATAGAGGGTATGGACTTGAATCCGCTACTGCAAGACATTGGATTGATATTTCATCCGCCCCTGCTGTACATGGGGTATGTCGGATTTTCTGTAGCGTTCGCATTTGCCATTGCCGCACTGCTGGCGGGGCAGCTTGACTCGACGTGGGCCCGTTGGTCCCGGCCCTGGGCGACGGCAGCGTGGTTGTTCCTGACCCTGGGTATCGCCTTGGGCAGTTGGTGGGCCTATTACGAACTGGGTTGGGGCGGCTGGTGGTTCTGGGATCCGGTAGAGAACTCTTCGTTTATTCCTTGGCTGGTAGGTACAGCGTTGATCCACTCCCTGGCGGTGACTGAAAAGCGTGCCAGCTTCAAGAACTGGACGGTGCTGCTTGCCATCAGTACGTTCTCGCTTTCATTACTGGGGGCTTTTCTTGTACGGTCTGGCGTGCTGACGTCAGTACACGCCTTCGCCACCGATCCGCGCCGAGGTGTGTTCATCTTGATGCTCTTTACCGTGGTGGTGGGCTCGTCCTTGTTTTTATTTGCACTGCGCGCGCCCAAAGTGGGCATGGGCGGGCGATTTGAGCTGATATCGCGTGAATCCCTCTTGCTGGTGAACAACGTATTGTTGGCCGTAGCAGCGGGTGCCGTGATTCTCGGAACGCTCTATCCGCTTTTCATTGATGCGCTCGGGTTAGGCAAACTTTCCGTGGGGCCGCCATACTTTAATGCCGTTTTCATACCGCTGATGGTGCCGGCGCTGCTTCTCATGGCGGTAGGTCCGGTGGCTAACTGGAAGTCGGCCAAGATAAGCGCTCTGATGAAACACCTGCATGTCCCGGCTGTAGTGGCGCTTGTGGTCGGTGTTGGCGCACCGTTCATGCTGGGGCGTTGGTCGGCGCTGGTGGCTTTGGGCTTGGCACTGGCCACGTGGATTGCCACTGCGGTGGTTAAGGGCATCGTTGACCGTATGCGGGCTACGCGCACTGGGCTACGCGCACTGGGCTGCGAGCCCAACCGCGTAGCTGGCTAGGCATGCATCTGGCCCATTTAGGTATTGCCGTGTTTGTGGCGGGAGTGACGCTCGTCATGGGCTATGAAACTGAACAGGACGTTCGTATGACGCCTGGCAGCACGGTGAGCACAGGGGGTTATGACTTGAAGTTTCTAGGCGTCAATAAAGCACAGGGACCTAATTATATTGCAGAAATAGGTGACATCGAGCTGTCCCGAGATGGTCAGATCTTGCGTTTACTTCATCCCGAAAAACGTAGCTATATCTCCTCGGAAATGCCCATGACAGAAGCAGCCATTGACGCCAACGGATTGCGTCACGTGTACGTTGCCCTGGGTGAGCCCCTCGCCGACGGCGCCTGGAGCGTGCGTGTTTACTACAAACCATTCGTTGATTGGATCTGGATTGGTTGCATCTTGATGGCGCTGGGTGGGCTGTTAGCTATCAGTGATCGTCGCTATCGACTTAAGAAGCGTCGCGAACGTAAGGCCGTCTTGGTTGCCGCAGGAGGGACCACAGCATGAGCCGCTTTGTATGGCCGTTGGTCGGCTTTATTGTACTGGTGGGCTTCCTGGCGTTCGGTTTGACCCTGAAGCCCAGCGAAGTCCCTTCGCCTTTTATTAACAAGCCGGCGCCAAGCTTCACCTTGCCCCAGTTGGCGTCGCCAGAAGATACGTTTTCACCAGAAGCCATGAAAGGCAAAGTATGGCTGCTGAATGTGTGGGCCTCCTGGTGTTATGCCTGCCTTGAAGAGCATCCCGTGATTACGGCTTTGGCTAAAACACATGGGGTACCCATTGTCGGCCTTAACTACAAGGATATACGCGGGGAAGCCATTTCGTGGTTGGAACGCCATGGCAATGGATATGTGTTGTCCGTATCCGATACGCAAGGGCGTGTGGGCATCGACTATGGCGTTTATGGCGTGCCCGAGACCTTTGTTATCGATAAGGACGGCTTCATTCGTTACAAGCACATCGGTGCAGTAACCGATAGTGCTGTACGCGACACGATACTACCGCTGATACGGGAGCTTGAGCAATGAAACGTTGGTGGCTGACATTATTGTGCGCGGTCATCGCCTTGCCATCGTGGGCGGATAACGGCGCGGCGGAAAAGCGCATGTTGGATATTGCTGGCGAGCTGCGCTGCCTGGTGTGCCAGAACGAATCAATCGCGGCCTCGCGCGCCGACCTGGCCGTGGATTTGCGTCAGCAGATACGCGAACAGATTCAAGTGGGCAAAAGCGATGCCGAGATCAGAGCCTATATGGTTGATCGTTATGGTGATTTCGTACTCTATCGCACGCCATTAAAAGCCACCACGCTGTTGCTATGGTTTGGCCCCATGTTGCTGCTGGCCTTTGGGCTCCTCGTTCTGGCGACAACATTGCGCCGCCGAAAAAGCAGTGTGGCTGACGCATTGTTAAGCGACGATGAGCGCAAGAGGGCGCAGGCGCTGCTAGCGCAAACCACGGACAACGGAACATAACCATGAATTTGATTTTTATCCTGATTGCTTCATTACTTGCTTCTGGTGTCACCTTGTGGCTCGGGCTTGCTCTGTGGCGTGGACCCAAGCTGAATAGCAGCATCGAGCATCACGCCGTCAATGCGACGGTGCTGCGCGACCAATTGGCTGAGCTGGAGCAAGATCGCGCTAACGGTATATTGTCTTTGCACGATCACGCTGCGGCCCAACAAGAACTGCAACGACGTGTGCTTGATGAGGCAACACCCGCTCAGGATACCGGGCAACGGCGCCAGAGCAGCAAGTCAGCCGCGATAGCGCTGGCCATCGTCTTACCCGTGGCAGCAACGCTTACCTATCTGGCGATAGGGAACCCCGCTGCGATTACGCCACCGCCGGCGCAAAGTGCTCCCGCTATGACACAAGCCGATGTGCAGGCGATGGTGGACTCGCTCGCTGCGAGGCTGGCGCGCAATCCTAATGACGCGCCTGGTTGGCTCATGCTGGCGCGCTCATATCGCTATTTTGAAAAATATGAAGACGCGGCTGCCGCCTTTGCCAAAGCGGCGACCGTCATCCAGTCGGATCCTTTGGCGTTGTCCGAATTTGCCGAAACACTCGCCAGAAGCAATCAAGCTGGCTTTAAAGGGGAGCCGACGCAATTGCTGGAGCGCGCACTATCGCTCAATCCCCGGGAACCATTCGCCCTGACTTTGGCGGGCGCCGCAGCGCTTGAGCGCCAAGACTATCCGGCAGCGATTGACTATTGGCAACAGTTATTCGACCTGCTTCCGCCTGACTCGGACGCCGCGCGGGCTGTCGCAGACAGCATAGAGCGAGCTCGTCGAGCACAAGCCGAAACGGTAACCCCCAAGAACTGATGGATGCTGAACGTTAACAATGAAGAACTCTTTTAAGATAATTGCTTGGGCAGCAGTGGCGTTAATCAGCGTGATCGCCATCGCGACCGTTTTGTTTTTGTACCAACGTAACAATGCCTCGAAAAATCTCCTAGGTGGAGTACTTAATGTTGCGGTGGACATAGGGGGGCAGCGATTCATGCGCTGGCATACGCCACGTGAACTGCCTTTGCTCTCCTTCCGGGATGCGACGGGCAAGACCGTGACTTTGGCCGATTTTGAAGGCCGTGTCATATTGCTTAATGTCTGGGCGACCTGGTGCCCCCCGTGTCGGGAGGAGATGCCATCGTTGGACCGGTTAAATGCCAAGCGTGGCGGTCCAGACTTTGAAGTCGTTGCCCTGTCGATTGATCGGGATCCTGATTTGATCAAACCGTTCTATCAGGATTTTGGTATTCGAACGTTAAAGCATTACGTTGACCCGACGACAAGGGTTTCAGACACGCTGCGTGCGCCGGGCGTGCCAACAACGCTATTGATTGATCGAGAAGGGCGCGAAATCGGCAGGGCGATGGGGCCCGCTGCCTGGGATGGCCCGCAAGTTGAAGCATTAATTGATGGCGCACTGCTGCACGCCTCTATTCGGGACTCAAAGTGATGCGAGATAAGAATAAAGCAGACTACCAACTGGGGATGATGCGATGCTTGAATTAACTGTCATTGGGCTATTAACGGCGTTTTTCGCCGGTATTGCTTCCTTCCTATCGCCCTGTGTTTTACCGCTCGTGCCAGGTTACCTCTCCTATATTGCGGGCGATTCGGTTCAGTCCAGTACCTCTCATACTGAAGCACGTGTGGCTCGCTGGCGAGCATTGGGCCTTAGTGCGTGTTTCGTTGCTGGCTTCTCCATGGTGTTTCTGATCTTAGGGGCCAGCATCACCGCAATTGGGCGTTTGTTTCTATCGTATCGCTATGAACTGAATATTGCCGCGGGAGGCGTTATTGTCATCGCCGGCCTGATGATTATGGGCGTCATACGTGCCCCGCTATGGATGCAGCGTTACTACCGCTTCGAGCCGCGTAGAGGTAGCGGTAAGCCTTGGTCGGCGACCGTGCTTGGCATGGCGTTCGGTTTCGGTTGGACGCCGTGTATTGGTCCCGTGCTCGGCGGTATTTTGATACTCGGTGCCACTTCCGAGAGTTTGGGACAGGGGGTACTGCTTTTGGGGGTCTATGCACTGGGGCTAGGTGTACCGTTCCTTCTTTCCGCGTACTTCATGACGCCGTTTATGCGTCGGCTAGGTTCGCTGCGCCGGACGGGGCGCTACCTTCAGATAACCACCGGCGCGATTCTGGTACTGATGGGCATTGCGGTAGCAAGTGGACAGTTGGTGCGTTTTGCTATTTGGTTACTGAGGACGTTTCCGGCGCTTGGGGCGATTGGGTAGTTGCGTGGTCTTCCGTGTTTCGCCTCTTGAGGTTCCGATCAGCTACAACAGCCTTTCTGTCTGCTGTGTTCTTGAACTGGCGGACAGGGTACGGAACCGTACGAACAATAAACACAGCAGTCGCCGGGTTGCGGCTTCAAAACAGCCCGGCATTGCTCGCACTCGTAGAACCATTGGCAGGCGTTAGTTGGCATAGTTTCCGTTTTGACATACCCACATTCAGGGCAGGTCAGCGTCGATTCTAGGACAACAGTGCTCATTTCATGTTCCTCATCTTCAGGGATGTGTGCATGGTCGTGCTCCAGAAAGGTGTAGGACCATTCGGCACGCGCAATGCCTGCACAGGCTCCAACCATGGGGTATTGATTGTGTTACGGAACTACAGTGGTACTACTGACGTCAACATAACGCAAGCATTAAAAATTTGTAATATGAGGTGAATGTAGAACACAGATTGCGTGAAGAAAACGAGATTATAGAGCAGAGTATTGCGCTTAAGGCATTGAAGTTGCTGGATTAGGCAAGTGGCATCGCATAGCGGAGCCACTTGATAATCACACCGTAAGTTCTTTGGAGATTAATATGCCTCATGAAAGGTTTCAATCATGCATCGACGCTTGTTATGCTTGCGCTACCGAATGCGACCACTGCGCTGTTTCATGCCTGGGGGAACAAGACGTCAAAGCGATGGCACGCTGCATAAAGCTAGACATGGACTGCGCGCAAATTTGCCGCCTAGCGGCCAGTTATATGGCCAGGGACAGTGAGTTTGCCCAAGCCCTTTGTCGCCTGTGCGCCGATGTTTGCCAAGCTTGCGCGGATGAGTGCGCCAAGCACCAAATGGATCACTGCCAGCGCTGCGCCGAGGCTTGCCGCAAATGTGCCGAAGCGTGTAGGCGGATGGCATAGATGAACTACTGGGCGTACAGTACGCCCGATGCACGATGTGCTTTTTGATCAGCGCCTAGTCTGGCCAGAATGGCCGGACGGCGCTCAAACGCTGTAGCGCTGTCCGCTTAACTTGGTCCTCATCACGTTTATCAGCAGAGTAGACGTTCCCACAGAGACAATGTCAACCGGCAGATTTTTCGCCCACTGTATATATGGAACGCTTTGTCTTTTGTTCACTAGTGCTGCTGAAACGGGGCGACCGCTTTGTACATATAGCAACAAATTTTTTCCTCCCTCGAGCTCCTTTTCAAAGATGACGAAGATGTAATGTCCGCGCAATCTGCCTGACAGCAGCGAAGTATTACAGTAGGCTCGTCGCTGGATTTCTGCATAACTCATCCGCCACGCAAGTATAAGGAGCCAACAATGAAATGTGATATGAAGACGATGCTCAAGGCCGGTCTTGGGCTAGCCGTGTTGATTGCTGTCGCCTATGCAGCGTTGCCGGATGCTCGTGAGTGGATTACTGCGGCAAGCCCGTTCTTATTCTTCTTGATCTGTCCGTTGATGATGTTTTTCATGATGAAAGGCATGCAGTCGGGCCACAGCGATAACGAATCAAAGACGAGTGAACCCGCCCAAGCGCCAATGCCGGAAGTCGCTAATGTTGGGGACTACCCACGTGCACTAGAGCACAAGAAAGCACCTTGATACTGGAGCAGGCCATGGGAACCAGACTCACACGAATAGTTCTCCTGGCGCTAGCTGTAATTGGGTTGGTCGCTATTTTCGCCTTCGTTTTCATGGGCATCATAATGTTCTGAATGATGAGTAATTGAAGTGAACTCTATGCGTTTTCTGATAGCCATGCTGGTGTTGGCACTGGCGTGGTTACCTGGCGTTAGCTCCGCACAATTTTCTGAAATGCCAGCCGAGTCCACCGGTATTACAGAGTCGGTTTCTGCTTCCTCGGACAGTGGGATTCTAGGCCCCATGCGAAGTTGGTTTGGTGGCGAGAACTCTGACCAAGAGCTGTTGCCACCAGACGAAGCGTTCAAAGTCTCGGTGAGGGCACGCGACGCCGATACGCTGGTCGCTACGCTCACTGCAGCAGACGGCTATTATCTTTATCGGGATAGGATTGCGTTCGCTCTTCAGGCGTCATCCAGCGCAGCGATCAAGAACGTCGCGCTACCCCAAGGTAAGCTTAAGGATGACCCCACTTTTGGGCATGTCGAGGTGTATTACGGATCTGTCCAGATCCCAATTACGTTAAATCGGCTGTCTGGATCCATTTCCGATCCGCTGATTCTGCAAGCCTCCTATCAGGGTTGTAACGATCCGACCGGAGTCTGCTATCCACCAATAAATAAAACGCTGTCGGTAGTGCTTGTCGAGGCAGCCCAAACCAGCGCCGCCTCAGAAGGTGCTAACGTCGCGCAAGCTCAAGCGAGTAGCGGCATCCCGCGAAGCACTGCCAAGGTCCAAGTCTCGGAAAAAAGCCTCGTACGAGATCTGTTCGCTCAGGACAATGCGTGGGCGCTTATAGCCACCTTCTTTGGTTTTGGCTTGGTTCTCGCGTTTACCCCCTGCATGCTGCCCATGATTCCGATCCTGTCGGGAATGATTATTGGGCAGGGGCGCTCGTTAAGCCGCCGCCAAGCGTTCGGACTTTCTTTGGTCTATGTGATGGCCATGGCCATAACTTATGCGCTCGCCGGTGTGGCCGCGGGATTAGCAGGGACGATGCTCTCGGCGTACCTGCAAAACCCGTGGGTGTTGGGCAGTTTTGCCCTCATCTTCGTGTTGCTTGCGCTGTCCATGTTCGGCTTTTATCAGCTTCAGATACCCGCTTCCATCCAAAGTCGCCTAGCGGGCGCCGCAAACCGGTCTGCCGGCGGCAAGGTCTTGAGCGTATCCGTTATGGGTGTGCTATCCGCCGTCATTGTCGGGCCGTGCGTAGCGGCACCTCTGGCCGGAGCACTGCTTTACATCGGGCAGACAGGAGATGTCGTGCTGGGTGGCTTGGCGCTTTTCTCGCTGGCCATAGGGATGGGTGTTCCGCTTCTGATCTTTGGCACCACAGCGGGTGCGCTTCTGCCTAAGGCCGGCTCGTGGATGAAATCAGTGCAGCACTTTTTTGGTGTCACGATGCTGGCGGTGGCCATCTACCTGATTTCCCCGGTGATACCTTCTGTCGTCCACATGAGCTTATGGGCCGCTTTGCTCATTATTTCTGCGATGTACTTGAAGGCATTGGACCCGCTACCAGACGGTTCGGCTGGCTTTGTACGTTTGGGCAAAGGGGTAGGGGTTATTGCGCTCAGTTCAGGTTTGGCGCTGCTTATCGGCGTGCTGTCAGGAGGCCGCGATGTGCTGCAGCCCCTACGCAGTTTAAGCGGTCCAGGTGCTGCAGCCATGCAGGATATCGGCTCGACCGAGCTGCAGTTCAAGAAAGTCACGAGCCTTGCCGACCTTGAGTCGCAATTGCAGGGGGCTGAAGGCCGCTATGTCATGCTCGATTTCTGGGCAGACTGGTGCATCTCGTGCAAGGAGATGGAGCGCTTCACGTTTACCGATGCCCAGGTGAGAAAGCGCCTGAAAGACGTCGTGTTGCTTAAAGCCGATGTGACCGCGAACGATGCCGAGGATCAAGCACTGCTTAAACGTTTTGGGCTCTTTGGCCCGCCAGGCATTATCTTTTTCGACAGACAAGGGGCGGAGATCGACTTTCAGGTTATCGGGTTTCAGGCGCCCCAGAAGTTCTTGCGCTCTTTAGACTCGGTCATGCCGGGTCAGTGAGGTCGAGGGCCAGACGCTCAGTTAAGTCACCCTGGAGCTTTACTTTAGGTAGGATCGCAGCACCTTAGCCAGCTGGTTGACCCCCTGTTCGCGTTCTGCCGCTGACAAACCCGCCGCAGCGATGTGCTCCCGAATCTGGCCTTCCAGCACCTTAATCATTAGGCCATGTATCGTGCCGCGGATCGCTGCAATCTGCTGGGGTATCCCTCTTTAGCGTCGCCCAAGTTCATTTGCTTCTTACATGGTGAGGTGTTCATACAGAATGACCGTACCAACGCCCATTAATGCCAACCCGCCAAGAATCTCCGCCCACTTGCCGGCCACATTGCCGATCAACCGGCCGACCATGACACCGAGCGTCACCATTACGAACGACGCCAAGCCAATGGCCGCAGCGGTTATCAGGATATTGTTATCGATAAAGGCCAGGCTGACGCCCACGGCCATCGCATCAATGCTGGTGGCGAACCCCGTGGCGGCAAGTAACCAAAACGAGTGACGGATCGCAGGAGTGGATTCGGCTTCTTTAGCCCGAAGGCCGGTGCGAATCATCAACACGCCCAAAATCGATAGGAGGGTGAAAGCGATCCAGTGATCCCAGTCTGCAACGAACTCGGCTGCGATGGAACCTAGAGCCCATCCGACTAACGGCGTGATGGCCTCGATTACACCAAAAATAATTCCGGTTCTTAGCGCTTCTGATAGGCGAGGATTGCGAAGGGCAGTACCTTTGCCCACGGCGGCCGCAAACGCGTCGGTAGACATGGCCAACGCCAGGATCATCATAGAAACAAAATTCATGAGGGAGTGGTTCCAGCCGAGCGACACATGGACTTTCCGGTACGGCTCGGCAGCGCACTAGAAAAGTCTATGGTCTCACCATGCCTTTCGGCCGCTTGCGCCATGGCTTTGGAGCCAAGAATGTTGACGCAACTCTTTCGCGCCAAGTCGAAAGTAGGCTACTCCCCAAAGAGGACGGCTAATTCTATCACTTGGCAGCAAAGTCCAGGGATGCCGGACGATTTGAACTGAACCGTGGTGTGCAAAGCGTTAGAGTAAGAACGGTAAATTCCAGCTCGAATAGGGAATCATGGGGTTGGCGATCCGAGACTCCAAAGGCATTGCCAATGGACCGGCAAGCTTACGTTCCAGATGGATTACAAAAAAGTAATTGAGCCGTCACTGAACTGACGGTTTTGCTTAATTAGAATTGAAACTATATGGCGAGAACCATGCAAGGCTCGTTTCCTACATCAACGCCGCAATTGCGGTGATGAATGTCATTCGTTACATAAGGGTTGTGTTCCATGAGCGCGTTGGTCGAGATAATGAGCCCCGAGTTAGATAAGGGTGACATGACGGAGTTGTCGGTAGTGATTCCGTTGTACAACGAGCAGGAGGTCATCACGGTTATGTACGAACGGTTGACCGCTGTGCTCACCGGCCTACGGGTTACTTATGAACTGGTCTTAGTGGACGATGGTAGTGGCGACGGTACGCCCGCTGTGATGAGACGGTTGGCCAATGATGACTCGGCTGTCACGGCTGTATTTCTAAGCAGAAACTTTGGAAAGGAAGCGGCTCTGACAGCGGGCCTAGCGCATGCCGTCGGCGCCGCGGTCGTCATCATGGATGCCGACTTGCAGGATCCTCCAGAATTAATCCCCAAAATGATGCAAGCCTGGAACGAAGGCGCGGACGTCGTTTGTATGCGCCGCAGCTCAAGAGCAGGCGAAACCTGGTTCAAGCGCCGCAGCGCGCATCACTTCTACCGCGTGCTCAATGCTGTCAGCGATGTGGAGATCCCACCCGATACCGGCGATTTTCGCTTGTTAAGCCGCAAGGCTATCTATGCCCTGCAACAGTTGAACGAGCGGAATCGCTACATGAAAGGCTTGTTTGCCTGGATAGGCTTGCCCACGACAGTCATTGAGTATGATCGGATGCCGCGTGTGGCGGGCACTACCAAATGGAACTACGCCAGCCTGTTTAACCTCGCCTTTCAGGGCATTACTTCTTTCTCCACCGCTCCGCTGCGCCTTGTCGTCGCTGGAGGCCTGCTGACGGCATTTCTTGGCATTATTTTCGCCCTGTGGATTGTTGCCAAGACGCTTGTCTTCGGCGACCCAGTGCAAGGTTACCCTTCCCTCATTGCCATGATTACATTTCTTGGTGGTGCCCAATTGCTGTCAATTGGGCTGCTTGGCGAGTACATCGGCAAGACTTATTACGAAACTAAGCAACGTCCCGTGTATTTGGTGCATGAGGTGCTGAAGCGAGGAAGAGTAGTGGACCAAATGACTGCCAGTTCCGAGCGCTCACATGCATAAAATAGTCTCATATAGACCACTTGAACGGTGACGCATTGCGACGAGGCCTAAATATGTCAAAAATGTGATGGTAGCGACCATCCCATTGTTAGTGGCAGTTCACACGCCAAACTACATATGCGGCCGAGATTACGAATTTGTAATGATTGTGTTCGTCTAATGACAGGCTGAATAACGTAACGTATACAGTTGCGAGAATACCGTGCGTTAGGAACGAGCTGCTAGTTACGACAGCAGATGCGGTGTCGCCTCACGCGCCACTGTGCGCTCAGCCCTTATCCCATGGAGGAATCACACCCGCAATGAAAGTTCTTGTGGTCGAAGATGAAAGAAAGCTTGCGGACTACTTACGTCGAGCATTGACGGAACATGGCTATGTGGTTGATGTGGCTGGCGATGGCAGGGAAGGTCTATATTTCGCACGGGAAACCCCATACGATCTTATCCTTCTGGATGTAATGTTGCCGGGTATGGATGGATTTCAACTATTACGCGAGCTGCGCAAGCAGAGTCGTGTGCCAGTGCTCATGCTTAGCGCAAGAGACCGGGTTGAAGACCGGGTAAGAGGGCTGGAGGATGGCGCTGACGATTACCTTCCCAAGCCCTTCTCGCTGACCGAGCTCATGGCTCGGATCTTCGCGTTGGTTCGTAGGAACGATCCTGCAAACTTGACTGACTCCCACACGAATATCGTTCGCGTAGCTGATCTAGAGTTGGATCTTCTGCGCCGACGCGTCTATCGGAACGAGCAGCCGATCAACTTGACTGTGAAGGAGTTCGCTTTGCTCCAGTTGTTCATGCGAAAGCGTGGCCAAGTCTTGTCTCGGCAGACTTTAGCGGAACAGGTATGGGATATTAATTTCAACAATAATACTAACGTAGTTGAAGCGGCCGTGCGGCGATTACGCGCAAAGGTGGATGGCCCGTTCGAGAACAAACTCATACACACCGTGCGCGGCATGGGCTATGTAATTGAGGCTCGGGATGCCGAATGTTGAGTTGCTCAAACTCAATTCGAGGCCGACTTTCGCGCTGGCTCGCGATACAGACCTTGGTAAGTGTAGGACTGATCTGTACAGCTGTCTATCTTGTTATTAGTTCGAATTTCGCGACCCGTCAGACCGAGCTTTTGGCGGAAAAGCAGAGGGCGATTCTGCATTTAACTACGGAAAATGTATCTAAAGATAGCTTCGAATCGTTGCAACATCAGCTCTTGGATTTCTTCCATGGCCATCCAGAGCTCTCGCTGGTTCTGCAAAGTAGCAGTGTGACCCAGACGTTTGGCAAAAGACCATTAAACGCCAAGGAAAGCATGTTTCGGCAGCTTACGTTTATGCTACCCGAGTATGGACTATCGACGGGACCGCTCCAAGCGCAACTGAGCATGGACATCACTTCCGACGTCCGTTTTCTCAAGCGCTTGGCACTGGCTCTGTTTATCGGCGCAATTTTAGGCGCAGTACTCGCATCGTTAGGTGCCGCGTGGTTGGTTCGCAGGGCGCTGACTCCGATCGATGTATTGAGTCGCCAGGTCGCGAAACTGTCTCCGGAACGGCTTGGCGAGCGACTGGAGACGAAGGCCCCTCCGGCAGAAATTCTACCGTTGATGGTCCAGTTCAACGCGTTGCTTGAACGTATCGAAGGTGCCTATGCTCAGATGGAGGAATTTAATGCCAATCTGGCCCATGAGCTAAGGACGCCGTTGGCAACGCTGATTGGTGAAACCGAGCTGGCATTAAGTTCGAAACGCTATGAGCACTCGCTTAACGAAATGCTCGCTTCTAATCTAGAAGATCTACACAGAATGGAAAGAGTCATAAGCGACATATTGCTCCTCGCACGGGCCGATGGCGGCACGAGAATTAAGACAGAACAGACCAACAGTATTGCCATTACAATCCAGGAGGTTATGGATTATCACGAGGCTCAGGCCGAAGAGGCTGATGTGAAATTACTGCTTGTGGGCGACGCCTCAGCAATGATTAGCCGTACGCTTTTTCAACGCGCCGTGTCGAATCTACTATCAAATGCGATCCGGCACGCCGACGCGTTCAGCGACGTGCTGATTGTCGTGGAATCAGCAGGCGAAGAAGTGCGGATCGCAGTTTGTAATCTTGGCACGCCTGTCGCACAAGAGCACCTGGTAAGGTGCTTTGAGCGGTTCGTCAGGTTACCGGCAGAGCGGGTGTCTAGTGATCAAGATCATTTTGGTCTGGGGTTAGCGATCGTTGCCGCGATAGCTCGAATGCATGGCGGAAAAACGTTTTGTAGGACGGTCGATCGATTGGTTACTATGGGGTTTACAGTGGCTCGACCACTACATTAGTTTTGGTATTCGTGTTCGGATATTAACCGCGCCATACATGGGAATGACCGCCTAGGTGTTAGATAAGAATACCGCGCACAAGTGTAGCTATGCGCGGTGACTATTGCTACTCCTTCATGGAGAAGAGCCTCGTCAAATCGAATTACCGTTTCGATTGCCGTTGTACCTCCCGTTGTACCTCTGCGTTATATTCTGGGCCATTACGCATACGAACATACTCAGCGTAGGCAGATCTGTATTCGCGGCTAAAGGTAATGGAGGGCTCGTAGTCTACCCGGAATTGATCGAGCCCCGCTTTCTTCCACAATGCTAGATCTGCACGCACTTCCGCGCGCGTCTTATCTATGCTTGAGGACGCCGCCGCGCTTGCACTGACAGCGGACGTATGCGGCTGTGCGCTGACTGCCATCGTCGATGTCGCCAGCAGCACTGCTGCGAAAAGGTTCTTTTTCAAGTTGGTCATATGTTTACTCCTAAAATTTACGAACGCATGCGGCCGTGCAATGGCGCGTGAAGAAGGTTAAGCCGCTGATTGAATTGTAAGAAATCAGCCTGGTCAGTTTGCGAACACGTGCATTACTTTTTTGTTACCCAACTTGAGGCACCATGATCTTTGTCTAAGTGGTTTCGTTAGATGTATACGATTGATCATGCTCGATTCTTCGGGTAAGTTGAACCTTTCGAACGCTGTTGCAGCAAGTCTCGCCTTGACGGTGTCTCCCACTACGCTCGGGGCGGTTCACCTCACCGATGGGCAGTGTCGGAACAGTCGATGTGAGCGCCACTAGGAAAGCGGCTGGGAGCCTACCAAACCGTTCGGTCAGTCTGAGCCCCACTTCAATCACGCCTGGCTTCTTCCCCGCCATGCCGTCGTTTCGGAAAGAAAAGCAGCACACCATAGCGGCTATCGAGGCAAGCACAATCGCCCATCAGCGTGCATGGAGTTTCTGCACCGCTGATGGACATCATGCCAACTTAGAAGCTGTGACGCAGGCCGACGCCAATCGACTGAGTCTTGTTACCCGAAACGAAGGCGACATTTTTTCCATAGGCGCCTTGCGCATAAAGATTGGTGCGCGCGGAGAGCTTATAGGTGTAGGCTAGACCAAAAATGTGCTGCGATTTGAGGTCTCGGCCAGCGTAG
Organism: Pusillimonas minor; assembly: GCF_014237865.1. Lineage (GTDB taxonomy): Bacteria > Pseudomonadota > Gammaproteobacteria > Burkholderiales > Burkholderiaceae_B > Neopusillimonas > Neopusillimonas minor. Next base: position 20,250 of record NZ_JACJUU010000016.1, on the reverse strand, counting down.
GCCGCACCGCTGTTGCGGGGGTCGACCATGCCCCAACCGGCGAGCAGCTTACCGCGCGCGCCGACAGGGGCGCTTAGGCCTACGCCGTAAGAGTTAGCACGGAAGCCGTTGTTGTAAGCGCGGATACTGCCGAAACCGAGTTCCGAATCGCGCAGTTGAGAAGGAGTGCCGAACCAGCCGTCATCAGTGATGCCGAAGCCCAGATGTACCTCGGCCACCTCGAAGTCATAACTGCCTGCAAGGTTCCAGGATTTGGCCTTGATGCCGGTGGCGGTCTTAGCGTCGTTTATCTGGTCATAGGTCAGAACCGCAGCCACGGGACCATTCAAATAGCGTAGACCCGCAGTCACGGCGCGGACATTCGGCTCGTTATGGTCCCCTTGCTTGAACTCTTGCTCGCCATCCGCATTGAACGAATACCCGATACCAGCCTGGAAGCCAGAAATGCTGGGAGTCAGGTACTGAATCTGGTTATCGTAACGTACCTCAGCCACGCTGAACGTGCCGGCGGTACGAGCTTGATTGAAGTTGTTGCCGAAGGGCGTGGCGACACCAGCCAGCCAGCGGTAGGCGATGTTGCCCTGGCGGCCCAGCGTGATCGTGCCCCAAGCATCGGATTTCAGACCAAGCACCGCTTCTCGGCCATACAGACGACCGCCTTGGGCTTGGGTACCGTTCATCAGGCTGTAACCGTTTTCCAGCGTGAAGATGGCCTTCAGGCCATCACCCAGATCTTCGCTGCCCCGCAAGCCCCAGCGATTGCTCGACTGAGCGCCATCCCAACCACCCGTTTTGGATGCGCTGGCTGTGTCGCTTTTGAATTTTGTATAGCCCACACCACCATCCAAAAGACCATATAGCGTTACGGATGTATTGGCTTGCGCCGCACCTGAAAAACCGGATAACAAGGCGGCTACCAGCAAACTCTTTTTCATGAAAACTCCAGAAATTAGCCTTGATCAGTTGCAAGACCTTTTGTGGGTCAACTGATCAAACTTCCGAATGGAAGTCGCCGGCATTACAGCAGTGTTTCGTTAACGCGCAGTGAATTTCGAGCTTCCTGACGGAGATGTAATCTCGTAATCATCTTCCGGTAATGATAGTTGGCAGGGAACGGAATTCGCTGAAATTCAGTGGCCGTGATCATCTCGATTACGTCGCCGTTCAGAGCTGAGTTGACGGTTGATAGCAACTTCAAGCGTAGATTCAGGTAGTAAAAATAACGCTGGAGTTCGGGTCTACATAGTTCATTGAAATTGGTCCGCGCCGTTTCCTTTGGTCTTGCTTGATCATGTAGATTGTTCTGCTATGTCGTTCAAAGAGCAGGGTGGTTTGCACATCGTTGAACCTACGAAGAAGGCATACGAACTGAGGCGCTATTGGTCCATGCTCATGCGAGCGGAGGCTATTGCGCTATCGGAAGTTCGCAGTCTTCAAAGCTGCCTATCTGGGTCGACGCGCTTCTAATGTGCATTGCAAAAAAGTAATCCTCGAGTTCGACGTTTGTCACGTCTGTACGCTTATCATTCGCGTCTTGTAGGCGAAGAACCCACCATCCTCATAGCGGTGGCTTCGCAAAGAAAACAAGCTTTGATCTCCTCAGCACGCTGGATTGCCGCTTCGCTTAAGTACCCGTAGCTCGGTCAAAGCTTAGGTTGTCTTCTGGCGTTGATAAACAACGAGTCTGCAGTTCTACGGGAATGCGCGAAGGTGTCGAAGTAAACAGGTGGCTGCAAAAGAAGGCTAGGTGGATATCCCAAAGCCCGGGTCAGAAGCATTTCAAACTCTAGTAGACATCTCGTGTTGTCCTGAGCCATTTCTAAACGATAGCGACCATTTCGAATATGAAAAAGATATCTCGTTTCACCGCACCGCTGTCATTATGAAGATTCTCTATACCAACTTTCATCGAGGTGACGGCGGAGGACACACTACTTACATTCTCTCGCTTGCGCGGGAGCTCGGCAGTGAGCACGAGATCGTCATTGCGGCGCCCAGAGGGAGCCGCCTTTTCGAATCAGCTGCGGTTCTGCCAGGCGTTCGGACTATGCAGCACGAATTCAAAGGAGGATTGCTCAAAACGCTGCTGGGCATTCGGTGCCTGAGAGCATTCTTGCGGCGTGAGCAATTTGACATTATTCATGTTAACGGCGCGGCAGATCATCGTGCCTGTATGTTCGCATTGATTGGATCTGGCACTTGGCGTCCAGTGCTCGTGTATTCCCAACATAGTGACCGCCTATCTCGAAGCGTCGGAGCGCTAGCTCGTGCAAAGCTTGCTACGGATCATGTCATTTGCGTCTGCGACCATTCGCGGAAAAAGTTGGTCGATTCATACTTCAGCGGGTGCCGTCTGCACGTAATCCGTAATGGTGTTGACTTAGACAGGTTTGTTCCCCCTTCGCGAGAGGAGCGATTGGCTGCGAAACGCTGCTGGATTCCGACTCACTTGGCGGGGCGGTTAGTTGTGGGTAGCAATGCGGGAACCGCGGCGTACAAGAATTGGCTGGATATGGTTGAAGCCGTCTCTCTTCTTCCTTCTGTGCTACGAAGCCAAATCGTCATCTTGATTGCCGGCGTTCTTCCATCAGATGCTCAGCGCGCCAGAGTCGAGGCATTAAACCTACGCAATAGTGTGGTTTTTACCGGGCTTTTGGATGATGTCCGTTCATGCTTGGCAGCATTGGACGTCGGGTTTGTTGTGTCATCTGAGATAGAGACTATTTCGTTTGCATGCCGAGAAATGATGGCTATGGGTATACCTGTAATCGTAAGTGATGCGGGTGGTTTACCAGAGAACGTCGAAAATGGACATGATGGCTGGATTGTGCCAATCCGAGATCCGCAGGCGATAGCTTCCGTTCTAACGAAGGTGTTGGAAAGCCCTACAGATCTAGTTTCCATGGGTCAGCGCGCGCGTCAGAAGGCTGTTCAGGAGTTTTCGATTGGTTCATTCGTCTCGTCTACTCAGGAGGTGTACCAACGTGGCAAAGTTTCGCCCAAGAGCAGCACATGGATTGTACGCCCTGACTGAGCTCCGACGGCCTAAACCGTGCGCATGGCACAAATATGTTATGGAACAGTTGCCTGTGGCAGAGATGGCAGACGCCATGGAGGTGCTCGTAGTAACTCAAATAAGCCCTCGGTTAGAACGGCCGTGCCTATATTACAAAATTGTAATTTGCACGTCAGTAGATCGGCAGTTGTACTTCGTTAAAGTGCAATTGATTGCTCAATGCTGTTGCCATTAAAGTGACTAACTCGGGCGATGAAGCAGGAAGCCCGTTTCTTGGATGGTTTGGGTTTTCGGTTTCGATATTGCCTTTTCTTGGGGCGGTTTGAAATGGCTGCCTACTTAAACAAACTCTAGGAGTATACCCATGATGAAAAAGACCCTTTCTATTTTGGCTTTAAGTGTCCTTCCGACCCTCGCATTGGCTGCCGGCAACCATGGCGGGGGGCATGGCGCACCGGCGCATGGCATGCCCGGTCACGATATGTCTACCATGTCGAATGCACCTTCGCCAACTGGTCAGCCGGGCGATCCGGCTAAAGTTACGCGCACGATTGAACTGACGATGGACGACACCATGCGGTTTACGCCTGGTGACATCCAGGTCCGCGCTGGCGAGACCATTCGTTTCTTTATCAAGAATACGGGGAAAATCCCTCATGAAATGGTGATCGGGTCCATTGCCGATATGAAGGCCCATGCGGCCGAGATGCAGAAGATGCCGGGGATGCAGCATTCGGAACCGAATATGATTACATTGGGCCCGGGTAAGATTGGCGGCTTGGTGTGGCAGTTCGACCAGGCGGGCACTGTCGATTTCGCTTGCCTGATTCCGGGTCACATGGAAGCTGGAATGGTCGGCAAGGTAAAAGTCAGCTGATCTAGCGCATTCAAATGACACGGAGAAAAAAATTGGTCTTTGGAATGGTTGGCGTCGTCATAATCGGCGCCGCCGCCGTCCTTTACAGCACGATTCGGCCATCTGGCCCGGCATTCATCGACCCTGCGGACCAATCCCTTGTGATGCAGGGCAAGGCGATCTATGCGAACAATTGCGCAGCTTGCCATGGTGAGTCCCTGCAAGGGCAGCCGAACTGGCGTGACCGCATGCCCAATGGCAGGCTGCCCGCACCGCCGCACGACAAAACCGGCCATACTTGGCATCATCCTGATGCGATGTTGCTCGATATGGTGAAAAACGGCCTGGTTCCTGGGAAGACGGCGCCTCCAGGCTACGTTAGCGACATGCCCGCGTATCGGACCATCCTCAGCGATCAAGAGATCATTGCGGTACTGGCTTACATCAAGAGCAACTGGCCGCCCAAGGTCCTGGAGGCACAGAAGGACGTCACATTGCAACGACAGAACTAAGCTGCTTGGTTGTGGTCTTTATCTATACTATGAATCATTCAAGATCTACATTTTTGCTGGAGCAGGTTTCATGAAACTATGGCTAACAGCGGCTGCCTTATCTGTCGCGTCATCCTTTGCACAGGCTGCCGGCACGGCCATTACCGTATATCAGGACCCCAATTGCGGCTGCTGCACCGGATGGGTCGAGCATATGCGGGATGCTGGCTTTGATGTTACGGCGATCAAAACAGCCGACATGGCTTCAGTCAAGCAAAAACTCGGTGTGCCACCAAAGCTTGGATCGTGCCATACAGGCGTGGTAAACGCCACCGGCCAGATCATAGAAGGGCATGTGCCCGCCAATGCAGTCAACAAGTTGCTCGCTGACTCGTCGGTGAAGGGCGTGTCGGCGCCTGGCATGCCGTTGAATGCGCCGGGCATGGGGGAGCTGGACGGCAATTTAGTTACTGTCGACTTTAACGGTAAACCATTTTCTAAGGACTAAAATCTACAGACGAGCAACGATATAGCCGGGTACGCCACGATTGGTACGCATTTGCTGCTCTGACGCTGGAAGACACTACACCTCCACACCTACATCTCTCTTGCGCCACAAGTTCAAGCCGGTTCGTGAAAAGTCAATTTTCTGAATTTAGGAGATCAAAATGAATATGAAAGCACTATTTATTGCGCCCGTTACGGCGCTCTTGTTGGGCGTGAGCGGTGCAGGAGTAGCAGCGACTCCCAGCGGCGATGGCACATCCACGGGCATGAAAGCTGAACCAGGCATGATGCATAATGGTGACGCGAGCCAGATGGGCCAGATGAAGCCAGGTAGGATGAAAGATCACGGCATGATGGGCGACGGCATGATGGGCGGCGGCATGATGGGGATGATGGGCAGTTGCCCTATGATGGGTGCCGCCAGCGGCGCCAATAGCAAAGTGATGATGCAGATGCATGGCGAGATGATGCGTGCCATGGGTGACATCATGATTAAGTATGCCGATAAACTTGAAGTGCCATCCTCGCCTCAATAACGAGATCTGAGTTCGAACCAAAGAGCTGTCAAGAAAGCTATTTCGATGGCTTTGGATGCGCTGCGAGCCGTTCATGGGGCGTCGGCTACCAAATGCCGGCGCTAACCGAAGACCGCCTCCCGCATCGTCCTTGGAAACGATGGAGCGATCGCTTGAGCAAGCCATTTACCTTCGGCACCCTGCGTACTTCGCTTTGCATTGATGAGCAGTGGGTGATCACAGTCGCCAATGCGATTGCCAGAGCGCTTGAGGCCAGCACGACGCTGGAGACCTGGGTCAGCGCATCGTCGGCTGATGCAGAGTTTCCGGCATTCAACCCTGTGCAGTTACCCAGGCAGTCAATGAGTATTGTTGCTTAGAACCTTTCCTGTGACTTCGTTCAGGCTCACTTGCGGCTCAGATGCGGATTTATTTCTCGAGATCCTTGATAAGCGCTTTCATTTCTTCGATTTCCCTGCGCTGTGACTCGATGATTTGACCGGCCAGTTCACGAACGCGAGGATCAGAGAGGGTCGCCCGTTCGCTGGTCAAGATCGCGATGGAGTGATGCGGAATCATCGCCTTCATCCAGGAAACATCCTCAATGGTTGACTGACTTCGCACAAGCCAGAGAGCAAGCGCAAATACTATCGCACTGGCGACAAAAATCGCACTGTTCACGCGACGACTTCGGTGCATATGGAGCATGAAGGCCAACATGATGATTGCCATCGCGGTGCCCATCATGAATGCCATATACACGCGCGTTTCACTGAAAAAGACGTCGGCCAGCTCATACGTATTTAGATACATAAGGCCGAACATCACGATCGTTGAAGTAGCGATCATGGCGGCAAACCGAAGGTATTGGCGCATGGCTGATCTCCTGTTTTACGTAAAGATTTGCTATTTCTCCAAATACGTCAGCTTTGGCTACTTGCTAAGTTCAAGTGCCACCGACTCACGCGACGCGTTGCACTTCAGGTAGACTTTCGAAGCCTAAGGGCATTGAAAACGACCGATGCTGAACTCAGACTCATTGCCAATGCCGCGAACATGGGTGAAAGCAACAGCCCGACAAACGGGTACAAGACCCCAGCGGCCAAGGGCACCCCAAGAGCGTTGTAAATAAATGCGAAGCCCAGATTCTGCTTCATATTGGCGATTGTTTTGTCCGAGAGGTGGCGCGCAATCGAGATGCCGCGCAAGTCTCCCTTGACCAGCGTGACTTGCGCGCTGTTCATCGCCACGTCGGTTCCGGTACCCATCGCAATCCCGACATCGGCTTTGGCTAGAGCAGGTGCGTCATTAATGCCGTCGCCGGCCATCGCAACAACTCGGCCTTCTGCTTGAAGTTTGCTGACAAGATCGAGCTTGTCGGCCGGCTTCACCTCACCGTGAACCTCGTCAATTCCTAGTTGCTCTGCCACCGCTTTAGCCGTCGAAACGCCGTCGCCGGTTGCCATGATGACGCGGATCCCAGCCGCCTTGAGACCCTTCACGGCTTCCGGTGTGCTTTTCTTGATTGGATCAGAGACGGCCAGCAAGCCTATTAATTGACCGTCTGTTGACAAATACATGACGCTTGCACCCTTGGTGCGCAACGATTCGGCGGTACTGGCCATGATCGTAACGTTAACGTTTTCTTGGTCCATGAGAGCGGTGTTGCCGAGGGCGAGGTGCTTACCGTCGACCTGGCCCCGCACCCCAATACCGCTACCCGATTCGAACTCGTTGACGGCACTGAGGCTTAAGCCTTGCTCACGCGCTGCGCTAACAATGGCGTCTGCTAGCGGATGTTCACTGCCCTGATCAAGGCTAGCCGCCAGACGCAGCACTTCGGCAGCCTCTGTGTCGCCTGCCGGAATGGCCTGCTCGAACGCAGGGCGGCCTTCCGTCAAGGTGCCGGTCTTATCGACGATAAGGACATCGACTTTACGTAGGTTCTCGATGGCTGCTGCATCGCGAAACAGCACGCCCTGGGTGGCGCCACGGCCGGTTGCCACCATAATGGACATGGGCGTGGCCAAGCCCAGGGCACATGGGCAGGCGATGATCAGTACAGCTACGGCGTTAATCAAGCCATATACCCAGCTCGGTTGCGGCCCAAAAGTACCCCAAACAAAAAACGTGATGATGGCGATGACGACGACTGCCATCACAAAATAACCAGCCACTTGATCTGCCATGCGTTGCATCGGTGCGCGGGAGCGCTGCGCTTGCGCGACGAGCTGGACGATCTGCGATAGCACTGTGGCTGAGCCGACCTTTTCAGCTCTAATCACTAGCGAGCCCGACGTGTTCATCGTTGCGCCGATCACTTTGTCGCCAGGGCGCTTGCTTACTGGCAGCGGTTCGCCTGTGAGCATGGATTCATCTAGGGAACTGGCGCCGTCTTCCACCAGGCCGTCTACGGGGACTTTCTCCCCAGGGCGCACACGCAAGCGATCGCCTTCATGCACGTGCGTCAGGGGTACATCCTCTTCTGATCCATCCGCGTTGATCCGGCGGGCTGTTTTGGGTGCGAGTCCCAGCAGTGATTTGATGGCAGCTGACGTCTGCGAACGCGCCCGCAGCTCCAGGATCTGGCCAAACAGAGTCAAGGAAATGATGACCACTGCGGCTTCAAAGTAAACAGCCACACGCCCCATGGATATGAACGTTTCGGGGAAAACGCCCGGTGCGACTGTCGCCACGACGCTATAGACGAACGCAGCGCCTGTGCCAAGACCGATGAGCGTCCACATGTTGGGGCTGCGGTTGACAACGGATTGCCAGCCGCGCACGAAGAAGGGCTGCCCAGCCCATAGCACCACGGGTATTGACAACACGAGTTCGATCCACGTTTGCGCGCTCATGTTGAACCAGCCAAGCTGCGGACCGAACATGGCCAGCACGGTGACAATGACCGTAAGGGGCAGTGTCCACCAGAATCGCCGAGAGAAGTCTTTCAGCTCAGGATTATCGTCCTCCAGGCTGGGCATGAGCGGCTCAAGCGCCATGCCGCACTTTGGGCAGCTTCCCGGATGATCCTGTCGAATCTCGGGGTGCATCGGACAGGTATAAATTGTGCCAGGAGCTACCTGCTCGAAAGCTGCTTCGTTCTTGTTTTTCTGACCGGTGAATTTTTTGGGATCACGCTTGAACGTTTCCGAGCACTTGGTGCTACAAAAATAGAAACGCTTGCCTTCATGCTGAACCTGATTTACGGAGTCTTTCGTCACTGGCATACCGCACACAGGATCGGTGAGTTGCAAGCTGGAGGCGGGCTGCGTCACGTTGTGGTTGTGAGGTTCAGACTTGTTGTGCGCCATGGCGATAAAAACCTTCCAAGAGTGTGAGCGCAAGTTCAGCCCGTGTACGGCCAGATGCTTTTAGCGCCAGGGAAATTGGGGTCAAATTCCATCATGCCACATACCGACACGTGACCAGACGTTAATTCGGGGCTTGGCGCATTACATTTTTGTCATGTAACACCTAATCGCAGCGTGAGCGCCGCGAGAGTAATGAGCAATACGGGCAAAGTCAGCACGATACCCACTCGGAAGTAATAGCCCCACGTAATGGTCATCCCCTTGCGTGCCAGGACCTGGATGAGCGGGGTCAACGCGTGCGTTAGCGATACTCACCTTCCAACGCCGCTCAGCCGTTTTTTTCTGTTAGTTTGAGACCATCGATGACCAGCTATTCTTCACCCGCCGATTTGACCTTGCCAATAGTCGACGAGACCCTATTGGACAGACCCACTCATGACAAACTTTCCTTGTCGGTTGGGGCAACGCATCCGCCCCATATTCTTCTACTGTACGGTTCGCTACGTGAGCGCTCATACAGCCGCCTCCTTACCGAAGAAGCGGCGCGCATCCTGACGCGCTTGGCCGCCGAGGTCGCCCGCTTGGCCGAGCGCGCCATGGAGCAGGAAATCGAAACGACGGGCAGCTAAACGACACTGGCATCGATTTGTATTTAGTTAAATAAACTCTCAACCACCTATAGCCTGAGGGCATCAGCATCAGCATCAGCGTCAGAATGCGGGATGGGCCTACGGCCATGAGAATTACCAGCTAAATTTGATATAATCCAGCTTGAATGAAAAAGTTTATATTCATCTTTCTGCTGGTGCTTCTGCCCCTCCAGGCTTCCTGGGGAGTGGTCAGTGTGTACGCGACACAAGAGCATGATAGCTGTTCTCCTACTTGCTCCGAAGCTCAAATGGTTCAAGCAAAGGATGGCGACCAAGACAGTTCCACCACACCGAGTGCTCATCACGAAGACCGTTTTTGTGGTTTGCATGCTCTCGGTATTGTCGACACCGGCCCTCATCAAGGCATCTCCTTCTCATCTGACGCAGCCCCTCGAGTCCAAGAGTCGCGGCTTGCGTTACAGATCTTCATCGAACGGCCAGAGCGGCCTAAATGGAACGCGTCAGCCTGAAACGGCGCGACGCAGCACTCACCGCGTCGTGACGTCTATCCTTGCAGTAGCTGGGAACGGCAGGACGGGTACCACTTTCGTCTGATTTAACAGAATCGCTCCCGTCGCGTTCGCCCCTGGGCGACTATGACCGCACCCCCCGGCGCTGCTCAAGAGTCAAGTATCTCTAAAGACTATCTTGGAGCAATTCCATGCGCAGTGCATTAGTTCTATTTGCGGCCGCCGCGATCCTTTGGAGCGCCGCCTCGGCCCAGCCGCTGCCTTCATATTCCGCCGCGCCCACTGCCCCGCCCACTGAGCCAGCCACGTCGCTGACACTCAATCAGGCTTTGACACTGGCCCTGGATGCCAATTACACCCTTTCGTCGGCCCGTTACGCGGCCGATTCGTCGCAAGGCGTCGTCTTGCAGGCCGGCGTCAGGCCAAACCCGATACTGGACATCGAAGTAGAGGACACATCCCGCAAGGCCTCGCGTACGACAACGACCAAACTCAGTCTACCTATCGAGCTTGGGGGCAAGCGCGATGCGCGCATTGCCTCGGCCGAGCTTACCCGCGATATTGCGGGCCAGCAGCTGCTGCAGGCTCGAGCCGATGTGCGATCACAAACGGTGGCCGCATTTTTCGATGTCTTGATCGCGCAAGAGCAAGTAGCGCTGTCAACTAAAACGGTTGAGATTGCTGGCGATGCATACCGCATTGCAGATCGGCGCGTGGAGGCGGGAAAAGTTCCGCCGCTTGAGGCTGATCGGGCGCAGGTCGAACTGGCAAACGCCGAGTTGGAAAAGTCCCAGGCGGCCAGCTCCTTGGAACTGGCGCGGCGCACCCTTTCGGCGTTGTGGGGCAATCCGTCACCGCAATTCACCCAAGCGCAAGGGGAGGTCGCTGTCTTGCCGGCACGCCCCGGGTTAGACGACTTGGCCGCTGCACTGGAGCGTTCTCCTTATATACAGGCCGCACGGCTTGAGCAGGACCGATCTCGAGCTCAGATCGATGTGGAACGCAGCAAGCGATATCCGGATCTGACGGTAAGCGCCGGCGTCATTCGTAATAACGAACTAGATCGAAATCAGATGATGGTGGGCGTATCGATTCCCTTGCCCTTTTTCGACCGAAATCAAGGCAACGTCTATGAAGCATCGATGCTGGCATACAAGAGCCGAGACGATTACCGGGCTTTAAAGATTCGTTTGCAGACGCAGTTACAACAGAGCGCCAGCCAGTTCGACATGGCCAAAAGTACCTCGGCAAGGCTTGCATCCGACATTTTGCCTAAGGCCGAAACGGCGTTTGAACGCGCCAAGAAAGGTTTTGAAGCTGGCAAGTTCGGGTTTACCGAAGTGTTGGATGCGCAGCGAACGTTATTTCAAGCGCGCGTTCGCCACCTTTCAGCACTATCGGATGCATATCAAGCCCTCGCGCAAATAGACCGTATTCTGGGATCAGATTGACTATGAAAAGCACACAAAATAAGCCAGGTTTGGGCAACCGCAGCCGGCAGACCGTCTTAATTGCCCTGATTGTCCTCATTGGCGTTTTACTTAGTACCTTGTTGTTGGCCGGGACCAACACGCAGGAGGGTGGGTCCGAGCAAGAGGAACATGCGCATGCGTCGGAAGATACAGAAAAGCAGCACGACAGCAAGGAGGCTGAACATGCGGATGAGGGTGGCGAGACGCATGCAGATGAAGAACAGCATGGGCGCGAGGTGACCTTTACGCAGGGGCAGATTGAGGCGGCCGGAATCACCTTGGCGACTGCTGGGCCGGCGTCCATTCAAAGCACCATCCAGTTGCCGGGCGAAATCGTCTTTAACGCCGATCGCACTGCGCAGCTCGTTCCGCGCCTTGCCGGCGTCATACAGGCGGTTAAAGCCAACCTCGGGCAAGAGGTCAAAGAAGGCGATGTACTCGCCGAGATAGCCAGCCCGGAGCTGTCCGAGCGACGCAGCACGTTGAGCGCCGCGCAAAAGCGCCTGACGCTGGCGCGAACCACCTATGAGCGCGAACGGCTGTTATGGAAGGAGAAGGTGTCGGCCGAGCAGGACTATCTGCAAGCTCGCCAGCAACTGCAAGAAGCGCAGATTGCTGTGGACGACGCCCTTGAGCAGCTCCAGGCTCTGGGGACTGATGCCGGTGAACCTGGCCGCTTCAACCGCCTCGAAGTGCGAGCACCTTTCGATGGAATGATCGTAGAAAAAGACATCGCCCTTGGGGAGACGGTCAGTGCTGATGCGCCGATCTTCAAGATTTCAGATTTGTCGACGGTATGGGCTGACATGATTGTGCCGGCTGAAGCACTGGGCACCGTGCGTGTTGGCAGCAAAGCAATCGTACAGGCTACCGCCTTTGACTCACAGGCTCAAGGCACCGTTTCGTATGTCGGTTCGCTGTTGGGCCAGCAAAGCCGGGCTGCTACGGCTCGGATCAGTTTGCCCAATCCCAATGGGGCGTGGAGGCCCGGCCTGTTCGTGAATGTCCAAGTGCTCTCAGGTGAGGCACAAGTGCCTGTCGCGATAGAGCCTGAGGCGATCCACACCCTGGAGGAAGAGTCAGTGGTATTTGTGCGCCACGATAACGAGTTTGTTGCACAAGCTGTGACGACCGGCCGCCGCGATGCCAACTCGGTGGAAATTGTCGAAGGGTTGGAAGCGGGTACGTCCTACGCCGTGAAAAACAGCTTTGTCATCAAATCCGAGTTGGGCAAGGCTAGCGCCTCGCACAGCCACTGAGCAGGGGAGACGCCGTGTTTGAACGCATCATCCGCTTTTCAATCGAGCAACGCTGGCTGATTATCCTGGCCGTACTTGGAATGGCCGCCCTGGGTATCTATAACTACCAGCGCCTCCCCATCGACGCTGTGCCCGATATCACCAACGTACAAGTACAGATCAATACGCCCGCACCCGGGTATTCGCCGCTAGAAGTGGAGCAGCGCATCACCTATCCGCTTGAAACGGTCATGGCGGGAATCCCGAAGTTGGAGCAGACCCGTTCTCTGTCTCGCTATGGGCTGTCTCAGATCACCGTGATCTTTGAAGAAGGTACGGACATCTATTTCGCGCGCCAGTTGGTGAGCGAACGGCTGCAGGGAGTCAAGGACCAGCTTCCAGATGGCATTGCACCGAAGCTCGGGCCTATTTCGTCGGGGTTAGGCGAAATCTATTTCTGGACTGTAGAGGCGGATGAAGGGGCGCTGAAACCAGACGGCACGCCTTATACGCCAACAGACTTGCGCGAAATCCAGGACTGGATCATTAAGCCTCAGTTGCGTAATGTGCCAGGCGTCACCGAAATCAACACCATTGGCGGATACGCCAAGGAATACTTGATCGCGCCCGACCCGGTCAAGCTGCGTTCTTACGGGTTTACCTTGCAAAACCTGCTGGACGCCGTCGATCGGAATAACAGCAATTTTGGGGCCGGCTATATCGAGCGGCGTGGCGAACAATCGCTCGTTCGGGTGCCCGGCCAGGTGCAGTCCGTGGAGCAAATCGGCCAGATTTTCATCGCCAACGTGGACGGCTCCCCGATTCGCATCCAGGATGTCGCGACGGTGGGTGTAGGCAAAGAGCTGCGCACCGGCGCGGCTACCGAAAACGGTCGCGAAGTCGTGCTGGGTACGGCATTCATGCTGATGGGTGAAAATAGTCGAGCGGTTTCACATGCAGTCGACAAAAAAATGCAGGAAGTGAACCGCAGTTTGCCCAAGGGCATCAAAGCAATAACGGTCTACGACCGCACCGTGCTTGTAGACAAAGCGATTGCCACAGTACAGAAAAACCTGCTTGAAGGCGCGATTCTTGTCATCGTGGTGCTCTTCCTGTTTTTAGGAAATATACGAGCGGCCGTGCTGACAGCCCTGGTCATTCCTTTAGCCATGCTATTTACTTTTACGGGCATGGTGACAGGCAAGGTCAGCGCGAACCTGATGAGCTTGGGCGCGCTTGATTTCGGCATCATCATCGATGGGGCCGTGGTGATTGTGGAGAACTGCATAAGGCGCCTGACGCATGCACAAGCTCACCACGGACGGTCTTTGACGCTTTCGGAACGACTCCATGAGGTATTTGCTGCTTCGAAAGAAGTACGCCGTCCATTGATATTCGGACAACTCATCATCATGATTGTCTATCTACCCGTCTTCGCCCTGACGGGCGTTGAAGGCAAGATGTTCACTCCGATGGCCTTTACCGTGGTGACGGCGCTACTGGGAGCGATGATTCTTTCGGTCACGTTCGTGCCAGCTGCCGTTGCACTGTTCATCGGTAAGCGCGTTACAGAAAAAGAAAGTATCTTCATTCGTGCCGCAAAAAGGGCCTATCGTCCCGCTCTGGATACCGCCTTGGCCAACAAAGCGGTCGTCCTGACCGTTGCAATTGTTGCCATCATCCTCTCAGGCCTCATCGGTGCACGCATGGGAAGCGAATTTATTCCAAGCTTGAACGAGGGCGACTTCGCCATTCAAGCGTTGAGGGTGCCAGCCACCAGTCTGACCCAGTCCGTAGAGATGCAGCAGCAGCTGGAACGCAAGTTGATCAAGGAGTTTCCGCAAATTGAGCGCATTTTCGCCCGTACTGGCACCGCTGAAGTGGCTTCCGATGCAATGCCGCCCAATATCTCGGATGCTTACGTCATGCTTAAACCGAAGGACCAATGGCCCGATCCAGATTTGTCCCGAGACGAGCTGATACGTCAAGTGCAAGAGTCTGCGGCGCAACTGCCCGGCAGCAACTACGAATTCTCCCAACCGATTGAGCTGCGATTCAACGAGCTGATTTCGGGTGTGCGATCAGACATAGCAATCAAGGTCTTTGGTGACGATATGGAGGTGCTGAACTCAACGGCTGCGCAAATCGCGCAGGTACTGGGGCAAGTGCCCGGCGCATCGGCTGTCAACGTTGAGCAGACGACGGGGCTGCCGGTACTCACCATTGCTATTGACCGCGCCCAGGCGGCACGTTTTGGTCTATCGATGCAAGAGGTCCAGGATGCTGTGGCGGTAGCCGTCGGAGGACGCGACGCGGGAACGCTGTTTCAAGGAGACCGGCGCTTTTCGATTGTAGTGCGGCTGCCCGAAACACTACGGGGCGACATAGACGCCATCAAACAACTGCCTATTGCGCTGCCAGCCCGTGATGGCGAGGTGGTCAACCAGATTCCGCTAGGCTCGATCGCCACGTTGGAGACGACCGTCGGCCCGAATCAGTTCAGTCGTGAGAACGGTAAGCGTCGGGTGGTCGTTACGTCTAACGTGCTGGGCCGCGACATAGGCTCATTCGTCGCTCAGGCGCAAGAACGAATGCAGGGTGAGGTGCAGGTGCCCGCTGGGTACTGGGTGGAGTGGGGTGGAACGTTCGAGCAGCTTCAATCGGCCACATCGCGGCTGCAAATCGTGGTGCCTGTGGCCTTGTTGCTTGTGTTCATCCTGCTTTTCATGATGTTCAACAACATCAAGGACGGCTTGCTGGTATTTACCGGCATTCCTTTTGCATTGACCGGCGGCATCGTGGCGCTTTGGCTGCGAGGTATTCCGTTGTCTATTTCAGCAGCGGTGGGCTTCATCGCCCTGTCCGGGGTGGCAGTGCTCAACGGTCTGGTGATGCTGTCCTTCATCCGAAGTTTGCGCGAGGGCGGGTTATCGCTCAACGCAGCCATTCTTGAAGGCGCGATGACTCGGCTGAGGCCCGTATTGATGACCGCTTTAGTGGCCTCTTTAGGCTTTGTGCCTATGGCTCTGAATACCGGGACTGGCGCTGAGGTACAGCGGCCATTGGCCACCGTGGTTATAGGCGGCATCATATCGTCGACTCTGCTGACCTTGCTGGTGCTACCCATACTGTACGAGTTGAGCCATCGGCGTGCCGCCGCGCGGGAACGCGAGGAACAATAACTGGAGGCCAAGATGGCCGACAAGATAAAGGCCAGTTGAGTAAACACATGTCGCAGAAAAAGTGAACCTTTGGGCTGATCGGCGTTGCCATAATAGGTGTCGCCGTCATTCTCTACAGCACGCTGCGGCCATCTGGTCAGGCATTCATCGATCCTGCAGATCAGACCCTTGTGATGCAGGGTAGGGTGATTTATGCAAACAATTGCGCGGCGTGCCATGATGAATCCCTGCAAGGGCAGCCGAACTGGCGTGAGCGCATGCCCAATGCAGATTACCCCCACAGAAGGAAGTTACTTCGCAACGGCAGAACTAAGCTACGCCTGGCATGCCGATGAGTGTGCTGGGTGTGGGAAAGCTCGACGGCAATTTGGTTACGGGTTGTTTTTACCGAGCGGTCCGAATGCCACTACGATGAAATGCGGCATCCTGACTATTGTGTTACTGAAAGTCGATTCCAATTGCGAGTTGTATCATCGACCTGCACCTCTAAACGTGGCAAGATTGATCGGAAAGGGCGCGCAAAATCCCGCATGAATTGGTAGGCGCAGTGACCGCACATTTTTGGCGCAATAACACCAGATGTTCTTTTAATTGCATTAACTCGTCGACGCGCACTTCCACCGCGCGGATATGCTCATCAAGCAAGTCATTCACGTCGGCGCAATCCTCCGTAGGCGTATCACGGTACTGAAGCAAGGTTCGTACTTCGTCCAACGCCATGTCGAGCGTACGGCAGTGCCGGATAAATTGCAGGCGTTCAATATGCTGCTCGCCATACAGACGATAATTGCCATCGCTGCGAGAAGGCTCCGGCAGCAGACCCTCCTTTTCGTAATACCGAATGGTTTCCACCGTTGACTCCGTACGTTTGGCAAGCTCGCCGATTCTAATTGGCATGATGGTCTCCTTTGTTTGAAACACTAAAGTTACTATAGACTTTTGCAGTCAAAAAATCAAGATCTGGCCTGTTGCGGGGTGAAATCAAAGCGCTTGACTCTGAAGCCACTATAGGCTTTCTAATACCTGCATTCAAAGGAGAAATTCTTATGCGGTTTCATATTGAAGATATGACATGCGGCGGTTGCGCCGGCAATGTCGTCAAAGCCATTCAGTCAGTCGACCCGAACGCTGAAGTCATCACCGATCCGCCAACGCGCAGCGTGCAAGTCACCTCGTCAGCGACAAGGGCACAGCTTGAATCGGCCTTGTGTCAGGCGGGTTACCCACCGCGTGGCAGCGATGCTCCGATCGCCAAAAGCGTGGCTCCCATCCCCGCACAAGAAATGCCTCCGGGCCTCTCCATGCAGGTACAGGGCATGGACTGCGCAAGTTGCGTCGGCAAGATTGAAACGGCGCTGGCACGCATGCCCGGCGTTTCTGATATCCGGCTGAACTTCGCCACAGAGAGGCTCGAACTGACGCTGGCGCCCGAATCGCCCACCCAGCTTGGTGACATCAAAAAAACCATTAAGAGCTTGGGCTTTGGCGTATCTGCCAGTACCGACCAAAGCGCTACGCCAGGCATCGGCACGGACGATCAAGCCGCCGCACCCCAGCTGCGTTGGTGGCAAACTAGAAAGGGCAAGCAGGTCGTGGGCCTTGGCATTCTGATGGCCACCGCCTACGCTATCGCGCTGTTTTTCCCGAATTACGGGACCTGGGTGTTTGGTGCAGCCGTGGTTGTCGGCGTCTTTCCCTTTGCACGCAAAGCGCTTGCGCTGGCCAAGTCTGGCTCGCCCTTTTCGATCGAGACACTCATGTCCGTGGCCGCGCTTGGCGCCCTCTTCATCGGTGAAGCCGAAGAAGCGGCGGCTGTCGTATTCTTGTTCTCGGTCGGTGAGTTGCTGGAGAGCGTCGCTGCCGGCCACGCCCGCGCAGGCATCAGGGCCTTGGCGTCACTGGTTCCGAAAACGGCGGTTTTAATCGATCCACAAGGTGGGCAACGCGAGGTCCCCGCAGCCTCGTTGGACGTGAACGACCGTGTGCTCGTCCGTCCTGGGGACCGGGTGTCCGCCGATGGCGTGATTATCCAAGGCACGTCCAGCCTTGACGAGTCGCCCATCACAGGCGAGTCCATACCTCTTGCGAAGACGGCAGGCGATAATGTATTCGCGGGTTCGATCAACGTCGATGGGGTGCTCCAGATTCGAGTGGAAAAGGCCACGGCCGACAACACGATTTCGCGCATTATCCATCTGGTTGAACAGGCACAGGCCTCTAAGGCACCCACCGCCCGTTTCATTGAGCAGTTCAGCCGTTATTACACGCCGGCCGTGATGGCTATTGCGGCGCTGATCGTGCTTGTTCCGCCGCTGGCAATGGGGGCTGACTGGGAAACGTGGCTTTATCGTGGTCTGGCGCTGTTGCTGATCGCCTGCCCCTGCGCACTCGTGCTGTCTACGCCGGCGGCTATTGCTTCAGGCTTGGCCGTCGGGACGCGCCGCGGGCTACTCATCAAGGGCGGCAATGCTTTGGAAACCATCGGCCGGGTGAGTGCGATCGCGTTCGACAAGACCGGCACCCTGACCGAAGGCAAGCCGCGCGTCACTGACGTGGTTGCCTTTACACCAGGGCGCGAGGACGAGATCTTGGCGCTCGCCGCAAGCGTAGAATCTGGCTCGAATCACCCGCTTGCCAAAGCCATTGTGAGCCATGCCGAAGCCGCCAACAGCGTCATCCCCGCTGCTTCGCACGGCTCCGCCACCGCGGGTAAAGCCGTGCATGCAAGCGTGGCTGGACGCCAATTGGCCATTGGGTCGCCGATTTACGCCGCCCAAGCAGCGACCCTTACACAAGGGCAACGCGCACGCATCGAAGCGCTGCAACATGACGGAAAAACCGTGTCCGTTCTGCTAGACGAACAGACCCGTGAAGCGCTTGGGCTGGTGGCGCTACGCGACGAACCAAGGCAGGACGCACAAGAAGGCGTGGCCGAACTCAAAGCGATGGGTGTGCGCTCAGTCATGCTCACAGGCGATAATCGCCTTACCGCCCAAGCCATCGCAGGCCATTTGGGCATGGAATGGGAAGCGGAACTGCTGCCCCAGGATAAGCTGCGCCTGATCGATGAAATGAAGCGCAGCGCCAAGGTGGCTATGGTGGGTGATGGCATTAACGATGCACCAGCGCTGGCAACGGCCGATGTGGGCATCGCGATGGGCGGTGGCACCGATGTGGCAATCGAAACGGCCGACGCGGCACTGCTCAAAAGCCGCGTCACGGACGTGGCTCACTTGGTTGCTCTCTCACGAGCAACGATGGCAAATATCCATCAGAACGTGATTTTCGCGCTCGGTTTGAAGGCCGTATTCTTGATTACCACTGTGCTGGGCGTCACCGGTTTGTGGGTTGCCGTCATGGCCGATACGGGCGCGACGGCAATTGTCACGCTTAATGCGTTACGTCTGCTGCGTTTCAAGGGAGCGGCGGCGACAAAGCACCATCAGCCGCGCATGCAACCGGCAAGCGTGCTGTGAACAAACATGAAGCTGATGTTTTGGTTCATATTGATCCTGCCCGGACAGGAATGACATCCGAGCGTTTATGAAAGTTTTCGTTTTTCTGAGGTAACCATATGAAAAGAGTGATTGTTGGCGCTATTGTCCTGTGTACGGGTTCCATTGTCTATGCTGCAGGCCCACACGATACACACGTAGCCGTAGCAGCTCATGCGCAAACCGCACAACACGTCAGCAAAGACGCCGATGGTAGCGCCGAACTGTCTACAACATTGACGGTTTCGGATTGCTGGATTCGGTCGTTGCCAAGGCCGACTCCTTCTGCGGGCTACTTTGTGATAAAGAACGCTGGCAATAGCGAAGCAAAGCTCGCCTCCATGTCTATTGCCGCTTTCGACCAGGTGTCCTTACATCAAACGATCGATCAGGACGGGAAAATCAGGATGGCCGTGGCTGACGCTGTTTCGATCCCTGCTGGTGGCGAACTGCAATTTAAGCCGGGCAGCTATCATGCGATGCTTGAAAAGCCTACTCAAGCGCTTACTGTTGGTACCGAAGTCGAAGCCGATTTTGAGTTTCAATCAGGGGAAACAGCGAAGGCGCGGTGCGAAGTTAAGCCTGCCAACGCTCTCTCGAGGTAGTGCCTATCCTGGCGATAAATCCAGCGCTGGCCCGACAGTTGAGATGCCCGGATCATGGGCCGCTTCGCATTTCGTTTAAGCGAAGCAGCTGCCAAGGAGGCGCCCTCGTAAAGGAGGTGTACGCCTGAGGTCGGATTGTGGGGGGAGACTCTCGGGCGAAGAGCGGACGGCATAGGCATGCCCCTTGCTTGATGTCCCACCTCTAGCCTTGGAAGACGGGAGAAGTGCTATCTCTCGTATGCGCGCAGCATCTAATAGTGGCTCGCAGTCAGCAATGTAGGGATGACCTTGATATGTCCGACGAACGTAAAGGCCCGCTCTGTACCGTCTAGAAGTCTCGGTTAAATCTCATCAAGATACGTGTCCATGTATTTTTTGAGATGTACACGTATTTTCATGAGCGATTCTCTTTGTGTAGTGAGTTCCTCGCAGAGCCCCCG